>CAWAET010000016.1:0-198616 GCA_963781065.1 Thermoanaerobaculia bacterium
ACGATGCGCGGCGCCAGGTTGAGCGCGTTCGGGGGCCCGGTCAGCGGCTCGACGCAGAGCGCGTGCTCGGGCCGGTCGTAGACCACGAAGTGCTCGAGGGAGGTCCGCAGGCGGATCTCGATGGCGCCCGGCCAGCGGACACCGGGCGCCCCCGAGATCCGGGTGAAGCAGTCGTCCCAGGGTCCCGGCGGCGGCGCGACCAGCTCGCCGGTCGGGATGCCGTCATCGTCGCAGCGGTACATGGCCGCAGCGTCGAGCTTCACCAGGGCCGTCTCCCCGCGCTCCAGCCGCCGCCGGAACCACGGATGCCACCCGGCGCTGGCGGGGAAGGGACGATCGTCGGCGTGGATCTCGAGCGTCATCTCCAGCGCGGTGGCGGAGAGCGCGAACCGCTGGACCGCGCGGCCCGGCCACGGCCAGTCGGGGCCGAGCGAAATGGAGAGCCGGCCGCCGCTCTCGTGGTGCCCGTCGTCGTTCCAGGCACGGGTGAACGTGGTCCCGTGGATGGCGTGTGGCGGCATGTTGCGGGGCAACCGGTAGTCCCGCCCGGCAAAGCGGAAGCGCCCGCGCCGCACCCTCCCGGCCCAGGGCGCCATCGGGTACGAGCCCCAGCGCATCGGGTCGTCGCTCTCGGGCAGCAGCAGGCTGAGCCCGGCGACCTCGAGGCTGGCGAGGCGGCCGCCGCGGACCGGATCGACAACCGCGCGCGCCTCGCCGGAACGGAGCTCCATCCTCAGACCCTAGCAGGCCGTGGCGGAGGCCTGGATGGCGGCGCGACCAGGGCTTGCGGCTGGAATGCGAGGCGCGGGGGAGCCGCCGCCTACCGGCCGCCACGAACCGGCCAGACGTAGTAGTAGTTGACTTCGTAGGCGTAGAAGACGACGCCGTCGGACAGATCGACGCACCAGACGAACACCGGGTCGCTGGCCAGCTCGTCCGACGACCAGTAGTAGGTCGGCTCGACGCCGGAGAACGGGTCTCCCTCGGCCCACTTCGCGGTGCCCGCCGCGTTCGACAGCGCCGGGTCGTGGAACTCCAGCGCCAGGAGGCTCTCGAGCTCGGCCCGGCTCGGCAGGCGCCAGTCGCCGACCCGCGAGCCGTCGGAGAGGCCGCAGCCGGGGTCGGCCAGCTCGGCGGACGCCTCCACCGCGGTGGTTCCGTACGCCCTGCCGGAGTCGTCGCTCTTCGGCAGCTCCTCGCAGCTCGCGTCCCGCAGCCAGGTCAGCCCCGTCCGGTTGTCGGTGACCGTGCCGTCACCGTTGTCGGTGAACCGCGAGCCCGGTGGGGCCTCAGCGCTCGCGACGGCGACCGCCGCGCAGCAGATCAGCAAGCTCGACAGACAAGAGCGAATGGCTCGCACGGTGCTCTTTCAGACGAAAATCGACCCGGCGCGCCGCGGCAGGCAGCAGGAAGGCGAGCCGCTGCCACCCTCGAGCAGCACCCACCCGGCGCGAATACCGGCATGCTACAGCGCTACCAAGTGCCGGTTCCATACGCTTTCGAACAGCTTCTCGAGGCCGACTTCGCGGTCCTGGAAGATCACCATCGAGCCTCGGGTGCGGAATAATGCGACCAGACTGTTGGAGAGGCATGGCGGAGACCTACAAAGTCGCGGTTCTGGGCCCGGTGCCCCGGGACCACATCACCACCCACGAGGGCGCGGTGGTGGACCGCTACGGCTGCGGGCTGAACTCGGTGGCGGCGCTGTCGGCGCTGATGGACGGCCGCGGCGAGATCGCGCTGGTCACCCACGTCCGGCGGGTCGACCACGGCCCCGTCCTCGAGATCCTGGCGCGCTTGCCCAACGCCGATCCGAGCCACGTCACCTGCGACCAGGACATGGGCGACGTGATCACGCTCAAGCACCTGGACGAAGAGCGGCGCGAGGAACGGCAGACCGCCTTCATGAACCCGATCGTGCCCGAGGACCTCGAGGGCCTGCTGGGCGCCGACGCCTTCGTCTGCGTCCCGGTGACCGACTTCGAGATCGCCCGCGAGACCCTGGCGCACATCAAGGCCCACGACCGCGGCCTGGTCGTCTTCTCGGCCCACGGCCAGACCCAGACCTGCACCCGGCAGGGCGAGCGCCAGCCCAAGTTCTGGATCGACCGCGACCTGTGGCTGCCCTACATCGACATCCTGCAGATGAACCTCGAGCAGGCCCGCTGCTGCTGGTACGGCAAGGAGTACACGCCGCAGCAGCTGCAGGCGATGGAGTACGACAGCCAGCTGCCGCTCGACGAGATGATCAAGCTGGCGCGCCACTGCCTCGACCGGGGGGTCAAGGCGGTGTACGTCACGCTCAGCGAGGCCGGCAGCGCGGTCTACTTCAAGAACGAGGCGGGCGTGGTGCGAGAGAACTTCGTCAAGGCCGTGCCGGTGGACCGCGTGGTCGACACCACCGGCGCCGCAGAGGCCTTCGCCGGCGGCCTGGCCTTCGGCTATCTCGAGACCGGCGACTTCCTGCGGGCCGCCCGCTACGCCAGCGCCATGGGCGCCCAGCGCTGCACCGGCACCGACATCGCGATCTTCAAGAGCCTGGCGGAGACCGAGCGCCAGATCGCCGACACCTACCCGCCATAAAGCCCGCTCTCGACCCCGCCGACCCATGCCCCGGAATCCGCGAGACCTTCCTCGATCGGGGCCGACAGGATGCCATTGCGGACCACCTCCTGGCTGACCGGCCTGCTCGCCGGACTGGTCGTCGGCGTCGTGGTGGTGATCGTCGCCATCTCGTTCGCCGTCCTGATCTTCTCCGGCGAGCTGGCGCCGGTGGCGCCCCGAGGGATCAGCCTCGGGCTCTTCACCGCAGTGGTGATGGCCGGGCTGATCGCGCTGACCAGCTCGTTCCGCGGCATGGTCGCCACACCGCAGGACGTGCCGGCGGCGATCACCGCCCTGATCGCGGCCGCGGTCGTCGCCGCCCTGCCGCCGGGCACCACAATGGACGGGATGTTCGCCACCGTGGTCGCGGCGATCGCCCTGACGACGGTTTCCACGGGGCTGTTCTTCCTGCTGCTGGGCTTCTTCAAGCTCGGCGGCCTCAGCCGGTTCATCCCCTACCCGGTGATCGGCGGATTCCTGGCCGGCACCGGCTGGCTGATCCTCAAAGGCTCGGTGAGCGTGCTGACGGATCTGCCGCTGACCCCCGCCAATCTGCCTGCGCTGATCGAGACCGGGACGGTCTTGCGCTGGCTGCCCGGGGTCGCGTTCGGCCTGCTGCTGCTGGTGATCCTGCGCCGCACCCGCCACTTCCTGGCGCTGCCGGTGCTGCTGGTGAGCGCCATCGCGGCCTTCTTCGCGCTACTGGCGGTGACCGGCACCACGGTCGCCGAGGCGACGGCCCGCGGCTGGCTGCTCGAGCCGCTGCCGGCCGGCGACGTCTGGCGGCCGCTCGGCCCGGAGCTGCTCGGCCAGGTCAGCTGGGACGCCATCCTCGCCCAGGCTCCCAGCATGCTGGCGATCATGCTCGCCGGCATGGTGGCCCTGCTGCTCAACGCCACCGGCCTCGAGCTGGTGGTCGAGCGCGACATCGACCTGGATCGCGAGCTGCGCGCCGCCGGCGCCGCCAACATCCTCGCCGGCCTGGGCGGCGGCCTGGTCGGCTTCCAGACCCTGGCCCTGTCCGATCTCGGCCACCGGATCGCTCCCGATCGCCGGCTGGTCGGGCTGATCTCGGCCGGTATGTGCGCGGTCTGCCTGTTCTTCGGCTCGACGCTGCTCAGCCTGTTCCCCAAGCCGGTGCTGGGCGGCCTGCTGCTGTTCCTCGGGCTCGCCTTCCTGGTGGAGTGGGTCTGGGACGCCTGGTCGAAGCTGCCCAGGTTCGACTACCTGGTGGTGGTCGCCATCCTGCTGACGATCGCCACGGTCGGCTTCCTCGAGGGCGTCGGGCTGGGCGTCGCCATCGCCGTCGTCCTCTTCCTGGTCAACTACAGCCGCATCGACGTGGTCAAGAACGCGCTCTCCGGCGCCACCTACACCAGCAAGGTGCAGCGGCCGCTGAAGCACGGCCGGGCGCTGCGGGTGCACGGCCACGAGCTGTTCATCCTCCAGCTCCAGGGCTTTCTGTTCTTCGGCACCGCCAACCAGTTGGTCGAGCGGCTGCGGCGGCGCATGGCCGAGCCCGGCCTGCCGGCGGTGCGTTATCTGCTGCTCGATTTCCGGCTGGTCAGCGGCATCGACTCCTCGGCCCTGCTGGGCTTCGTCAAGATGCGCAAGCTCGCCGAGAGCCAGGCCACGGGGCTGATCTTCGTCCATGCCCCGGCCGAGATCCGGCGCCAGCTCGAGAGCAACGGGATCCGCGACGGCGAGGGTGTCGTGGTCCGCTGGTTCCCCGAGCTCGACCGGGCCGTCGAGTGGTGTGAGGACCAGATCCTGCTGGCTCGGTCCTTCGCCCTCGAAGAGCCTCATCTGCCGCTGGACGAGCGGCTGGCCAGGATCCTGGTCTCGGTCGACACCTCCGGGCTGATGCCCTACCTGGAGCGGATGGAGGTCGCGGAGGGGCGTGTGCTGATGCGACAGGACGACCCGGCCGACGACGTCTACCTGGTCGAGTCCGGCCGGGTCACGGCGCAGATGGAGCTGGGCGACGGCAAGACGGTCCGCCTGCTGACCATGGGCGCCGGCGCCGTGGTGGGCCAGGAGGAGCTCTACCTGGGCACCTCGCGCACCGCCACGGTGGTCGCCGAGGCGCCGAGCGTCATCTACCGCCTGTCGGCCGGCGCCCTGCACCGCATGGAGAGCGACCAGCCGGCCCTGGCCATCGCCCTGCACCACTTCATGGCGCGCCTGCTCACCGAGCGGCTCGGCGTGCTGCAGCGGACCCTCCGCAGCCTCACCCGCTAGCAGCCCGTTGGTCACGCGCGGTGGGCCCGCCGCAGCCGCACCCGGCTGCTGGCCGGCGAGGTTGGACAGCCGAGCCTTCGGCGCCGCGAACGGCTTGGTCCCGCCGCGGGTTTCCGGTTAGAGTCGGCCATCCCGAAGCTGATCGCCGTGGTGGTCCTGATCAGGGTGAGGCGGCTCATCGTCCAACCCCGGCCCGACATGCGCCCATGAACGACACCCCCCTTCAGATCGGCTCCGCCCACCTCAAGACATCCGCCCGAACCGTCACCGGCGACTACGTCCGGCTCGGGTCGGAGAGGTTCTACCGCATCGCCAACTACGACCGGATGAACCCGTTCTTCATGAGCGTCGTGAGCGCCTCGAACCACTGGCTGTTCATCTCGAGCAAGGGCGGCTTGACCGCGGGGCGGCAGGACTCGAACAACGCGCTCTTCCCGTATTACACCGAAGACAAGATCCACGACAACTCGGATCACACCGGCTCGAGAACCATCCTCCGCGTCATCCGCCAGGGAGACCGTTTCCTGTGGGAGCCCTTCGGCCACGACTCCGGCGCCCTGTACGACCTTTCCCGGAACCTCTACAAGAACGTCCTCGGCAACAAGCTGATGTTCGAGGAGGTCAACCACGACCTCGAGCTGGTCTTTCGCTACACCTGGACGTCGTCGGACAGGTTCGGCTTCGTCAAGCACTCGGAGCTCGCGAACGCGGGCAGCAAGCCGGTCTCGGTCGAGGCGCTCGACGGCATCGAGAACATCCTCCCGTGGGGCTTGATGCAGGCCTTCCAGAACAGGTACAGCTGCCTGGGCGACGCCTACAAGGTCAACGAGCTGGAGGCCGAGACCGGCCTCGCGACCTACGCCCTGAGCTCGATCCCGGGCGACAGCGCCCAGCCGGCCGAGGCCCTGCGAGCGACGGTCTGCTGGTCGAGCACCCCGCCGGCGGCAACCCGGCTGCTCTCCTCGCTGCAGCTCGATACCTTCCGCCGCGGCGGCGCCGTGCGCACGGAGGAGCGGGTGTGCGGGCGGCGAGGCGCCTACTTCATCCAGCAGAGCCGGGAGCTGGCCCCGGGCGAGGGCCACGACTGGCTGATCGTCGCCGACCTGGCATACGGGCTCTGCGAGGTCGCCTCGCTGCGGCAGCTCGCCGGAGCCGAGGACTCGAAGAGCCGGGTCGGCGACGACGTCGAAGAGGGCACTCGGCGCCTGGCGGCGATCGTCGCCCGGGCCGACGGGCTGCAGAAGACCGGTGACCGAATGGGCTCCGCACACCACGTCGCCAACGTCCTCTTCAACGTGATGCGGGGCGGTGTCTTCGAGTCCGCCTACTCCATTCCCGTGGCGGACCTGAAGCGGTTCATCCGTGCCTTCAACCGGAAGACGTGGGCGCGGCAAGAGGGGTTCCTGAACGCACTGGGTGAGCAGGTCGAGCTCGATCGGCTGCTCGCGGAGGCCCGTTCGCTCGGCGACCCCGACTTTCTTCGCCTCCTGTTCGAGTACCTGCCGATCTCGTTCAGCCGGCGGCACGGCGACCCCAGCCGGCCCTGGAACCAGTTCTCGATCAACGTCAAGAACCGGGACGGGTCGAAGGTGCTCGACTACCAGGGAAACTGGCGCGACATCTTCCAGAACTGGGAGGCGCTGTGCCTCTCCTTCCCCGGCTATCTGCAAAGCGTGATCAGCCGGTTCGTGAACACCACCACGGCTGACGGCTACAACCCCTACCGCGTCACCAAGCAGGGATACGACTGGGAGGTCCCCGAGCCCGATGATCCCTGGGCGCATTTCGGCTACTGGGGGGACCATCAGCTCATCTATCTGCTCAAGTTCCTCGAGCTGTCCCGCGAGCACCACCCCGGCGGCCTCGAGGACATGCTGCGCGATCCGCGGTTCGTGTACGCCGACGTGCCGTACGACATCAAGCCGTACGAAGACCTTCTCGCCGACCCGCGGAATTCGATCGCCTACAACACCGACCGCGAAGAACGGATCGCGGCCAGAGTGGAGGCCGTCGGCTTCGACGGCAGGTACCTCACCGACCGCTCCGGCGAGACCTGTCGCGCCAACCTGGCCGAGAAGCTGCTGGTCCCCTTCCTGGCCAAGCTGTGCAACTTCGTTCCCGGTGCCGGATTCTGGATGAACACCCAGCGCCCGGAGTGGAACGACGCCAACAACGCCCTGGCCGGATTCGGCGCCTCGATGGTGACCCTCTACTACGCGCGACGCTATGTCTCGTTCTGCCTCGAGCTTTTCGGCGGCGCCGGGCTGGAGGAGGTGCAGCTCAACGAAGAGGTCGCGCACTGGCTCGAGAAGGCGCGCGGCGCCCTGACCGACAACCGCCAGCTGCTGCGCAAGGGCGAAGTCGACGACGCGGACCGCAAGACGCTTCTCGACGCTCTCGGCCCGGCCGCCGAGGAGTACCGCTCGCGCGTCTACGCCGACGGGCTGCGCGGCCAGAGCAGGGCCCTGGCGGTCGACGATCTGCTGGCCTTTCTGCGGTTGACGCTGGAGTTCTTCGATCAGACCATCCAGCTCAACAAGCGAGACGACGGCCTCTATCATGCCTACAACGTCCTGGGGATCTCGCCCCGGGGTGTTTCCGTGCAGAGGTTGAACGCGATGCTCGAGGGCCAGGTGGCGGCCCTGAGCTCGGGCGCCTTGAGCGCGCGGGAGGCCCTGTCGGTCTTGCGGGCGCTGCGGCGCAGCGAGCTGTACCGCGCCGACCAGCATTCGTATCTGCTCTATCCCGACCGGGTGCTGCCGCGGTTTCTGGACCGGAACACGATCCCCTCGGCCGAGGCGAAACGCTCGCGGCTGTTGACCCGGCTGGTCGCCGACGCCAACACCGACCTGATCGAACGGGACGTCGAGGGCCATCTCCACTTCCACGGCCTGTTTCGCAACGTCCGCGACGTCCAGGCGGCGCTCGAACGGCTCAGGGACCTGGGCTACGGCGACCTGGTCGACCAGGAGTCCGAGCTCGTCGGCGAGATCTTCGAGTCCGTTTTCGAGCACAAGAGCTTCACCGGCCGCTCCGGCACCTTCTACGGCTACGAGGGGCTCGGCTGCATCTACTGGCACATGGTCAGCAAGCTGCTGCTCGCGGTCCAGGAGTGCTGTCTCGCGGCCCGCGCGCGGGATGACGAGGCCTTCGGCGAGCTCGTGGAGTGCTACTACGACGTGCGGGCGGGCCTGGGCTTCAACAAGGCGCCGGACGTCTACGGCGCCTTCCCGACCGATCCCTATTCCCACACCCCCGGTTTCGCCGGCGCCAGACAGCCCGGCATGACCGGCCAGGTCAAGGAGGAGATCCTCGCCCGGCTCGGCGAGCTCGGCCTGTCCGTACGGGACGGGCGGGTGAGCTTCAGCCCCGTCCTGCTGCGGCGCAGCGAGTTCCTGAGCGGCCCGAGGTCTTTCGAGTACTACGACGCCGCCGGGGCGCCGCAGACTCTCGCGCTCGACGAGCAGACGCTGGTCTTCACCTACTGCCAGGTGCCGATCGTCTACCGGATCTCCGCGCAGCCCGGTCTGACGCTCCACCTTGGCGACGGCACGACCCGGAGCCTCGACGGGCTGGCCCTGGACCAGGCTTCGAGTCGCGAGATCTTCCAGCGATCCGGCAAGATCGTCCGCGTCGATGCCTCACTGACTCCCGGGCTGGAAAGCTAGTGCAACTCTCCTCGGTCGGCCAGGCTCGCTAAGGCTGTTCATACGTTCAAGGGGATGGTGCCATGAACCAACAGTCGAGGCGAGCTACCGCGGCCGCAGACCGCGTCCCGTTCGGGCAGAAGGTCGCCTACGGCGTCGGCATGCTGGGCAACCAGATGTTCCCCGCCGCCCTCGGCATCTTCATGGTCGTCCTGGTGAAGGGCCTGGGATTCCCGCCTCTCCTCTGGGGGCTGATCTTCTTCCTGCCGCGCTTTCTGGACGCGGTCACCGACCCCGATCATGGGCTTCATCACCGACAACACCAGGTCCCGGTGGGGTCGCCGGCGGCCCTACATCTTCCTCGGGGCGATCGTCGACCGGCCTCTGCTACATCGCCATGTGGCAGCTCTACGAGCACAACAGCCTGGCGTTCAATTTCACCTACTTCCTGGGCCTGTCGCTGGTCTTCTACGTCGGCCTGACCATCTTCGCCACGCCTTACGTGGCGATGGGCTACGAGATGAGCCGGGACTTCCACGAGCGCACCCAGCTCATGGCGGTGGCGCAGTTCCTCGGGCAGTGGGCCTGGGTGATCGTGCCCTGGTTCTGGCCGCTGCTCTACGACCCGGATCTCTTTTCGTCGGCGGCGGTCGGGGTCCGGAGCCTCTCGATCTGGGTCGGGCTGGGTTGCATGGCCTTGTGCCTGGTTCCCGCGATCTTCGTGCGCAGCCCGTCGACGAAGAACGCGGACAACCTCCAGGAGCTCAGTCGAAAGAACCTGAAAGCCAACCTCCGCCTCCTCTTGGACGGGTTCCGGGCCGCCTTCAGGTGTGTGCCGTTCCGGAAGCTGTGCGTGGCGACCTTTCTGGTCTTCGGTTCCTTCCAGACGATTGCCGCCTTCGGCTTCTTCATCGTCGTCTACTACCTCTTCGACGGCGACGCGGGCGCGGCGGGCACCTGGCCGGGCTGGTTCGCATCCGCCGGCGCTCTCTGCACCACCTTCCTGGTGATCCCCATCATCACCTGGATCTCCCGGAGATTGGGCAAGAAGAACACGTTTCTGCTCGCCCAGGCGGTGTCGATCGTCGGCTACGTCCTGTTCTGGTGGGCCTTTCAACCCGACACTCCGCTGTTGATGCTCGCGCCGCTGCCCCTGTTCGCCTTCGGCATCGGCGGGCTCTTCACCCTCATGATGTCGATGACCGCCGACGTCTGCGACCTGGACGAGCTCGACACCGGCCTGCGGCGGGAAGGCACCTTCGGCGCCATCTACTGGTGGATGGTCAAGTTCGGATTTGCCTTCGCCGGCTTGTTGAGCGGGCTGATCATGGCGGTGGTCGGCTTCGCCCCGGATGCGGCGGTACAGGCGGAGGGGGCGGTGACCGGGATGCGGATCGCCTACAGCCTCGTGCCCATCGCGGGCGCGCTTCTGGCCATCTGGATCATGCGCGACTACGACGTGACCGAGACCAGGGCGAACGAGATTCGCGCGGCGCTGGAAGAGCGCCGAGGCAAGAGCGCATTCGGGTAGGCGCGCCGCGGCGGTGCCCGGACCCGCTGCCAGGCCGGAACGAAGTCGAGAGCGCGGTTCTTGACACGGTCCGGAAGCAGACGTACGGTCGATGTCTACTGGGTGGTCGGTGCCAGCCCTTGCCCAACCACCACAGACTCGGGTTACGAGATCGACCAGGCCGAGTTGGTTTCCCGGGGCCGCTGTCCCGACTGTCTCGCGGCAGTTCGGGCTTCGGCCGGAGAGTGACCTGCCACGAACCGCCAGAATCCAATACCAGGAGGACCTCCATGTCAGACAACAGCGCAAGCAAGTGCCCCGTGATGGGCGCCACCCACCAGGCCGTCGGGGCCACCGCGAACCAGCACTGGTGGCCGAACCAGTTGAACCTGCGGATCCTCCACCAGAACAACCCCCAGGCCGACCCCATGGGCGAGGACGTTCGACTACGCCGAGGAGTTCAAGAGCCTCGACTTCGACGCCCTGGCCAAGGACGTCGACGCGCTGATGACCCAGTCGCAGGACTGGTGGCCGGCCGACTACGGCCACTACGGGCCGTTCTTCATCCGCATGACGTGGCACGCCGCGGGCACCTACCGCATCGCCGACGGCCGCGGCGGCGGCGGCTCCGGCGCCCAGCGCTTCGCCCCCCTCAACAGCTGGCCCGACAACGCCAACCTCGACAAGGCGCGCCGACTGCTCTGGCCGATCAAGCAGAAGTACGGCCGCAAGATCTCGTGGGCCGACCTGCTGATCTTCGCCGGCAACCGCGCCCTCGAGACGATGGGCTTCAAGACCTTCGGCTTCGGCGGCGGCCGCGAGGACATCTGGGCGCCCGAGGAGGACGTCTACTGGGGCCCGGAGCGGAGTGGCTCGGCGACGAGCGCTACAGCGGCGACCGGGAGCTGGCGAATCCGCTCGGCGCCGTCCAGATGGGCCTGATCTACGTCAACCCGGAGGGCCCGAACGGCAACCCGGACCCGCTGGCCGTCGGCCCGCGACATCCGCGAGACCTTCGCCCGCATGGCGATGAACGACGAGGAGACGGTGGCGCTCATCGCCGGCGGCCACACCTTCGGCAAGACCCACGGCGCGGCCGGCGCCGAGCACGTCGGTCCCGAGCCCGAGGGCGCCGGCATCGAGGAGCAGGGCCTCGGCTGGAAGAACAGCTTCGGCAGCGGCAAGGGCGACGACACCATCACCAGCGGCCTCGAGGGCGCCTGGACCACCGACCCGATCAAGTGGGACAACGGCTACTTCGAGAACCTGTTCGGCTACGAGTGGGAGCTGACCAAGAGCCCGGCCGGTGCGCACCAGTGGACGCCGAAGAACGCCGAGGCGCAGGGCACCGTGCCCGACGCGCACGACCCGTCGAAGCGGCACGCGCCGATGATGACGACGACGGACATGGCGATGATCGTCGACCCGGCCTACGGGGAGATCTCGAAGCGCTTCTACGAGAACCCGGACCAGTTCGCCGACGCCTTCGCCCGGGCGTGGTACAAGCTGCTGCACCGCGACATGGGCCCCGTCTCGCGGTACCTCGGCCCGTGGGTTCCCGACGAGACGCTGATCTGGCAGGACCCGGTCCCCGCGGTCGACCACGAGCTGATCGACGACGCGGACATCGCGGCGCTCAAGGGCAAGATCCTCGCCTCCGGCCTGTCCATCTCCCAGCTGGTCTCGACCGCCTGGGCGTCGGCCTCGACCTACCGCGACACCGACAAGCGCGGCGGCGCCAACGGGGCGCGCATCCGCCTCGCGCCGCAGGCGGAGTGGGACGTCAACGTGACCGTCCGGCGTGGCGCAGGTGCTGGAGACCCTGGAGGGGATCCAGCAGGAGTTCAACGGCTCGCAGACCGGCGGCAAGAAGGTCTCGCTCGCCGACCTGATCGTGCTGGGCGGCTGCGCCGCCGTCGAGGCAGGCGGCGAAGAAGGCCGGGCACGACGTGCAGGTGCCCTTCACGCCGGGGCGCACCGACGCCACGCAGGAGCAGACCGACGTCGAGTCGTTCGCCGTGCTCGAGCCGACCGCCGACGGCTTCCGCAACTACCTGCGGCAGGGCCACGAGCTGGCGGCGGAGCACCTGCTGCTGGACAAGGCGTTCATGCTGACGCTGTCCGCTCCCGAGATGACGGCGCTCGTCGGCGGCATGCGCGTCCTCGAACGCCAACGCCGGCCAGTCCAAGCACGGGGTCTTCACCGACCGGCCCGAGACGCTGACCAACGACTTCTTCGTCAACCTGCTCGACATGCGCGACGGAGTGGAAGCCGACCGTCGGACAGCGAGGACGTGTTCGAGGGTCGCGACCGCGCGACCGGCGAGCTCAAGTGGACCGGCACCCGCGTCGACCTCGTCTTCGGCTCGAACTCCGAGCTGCGGGCGATCGCCGAGGTCTACGGCAGCGACGACGCCGAGGAGAAGTTCGTGCGCGACTTCGTGGCGGCGTGGGACAAGGTCATGAACCTCGATCGCTTCGACCTGGCCTGAACTCGACCCGGGAACGGTGACAGGCTGCTCACTGGCGCGGCGCGGCGAGTGCGCGCCGGGACCATGAGTAGCCTGCCACCGGCCCTGGACCCGTCTCAGCCGGCGAGCTGATAGACCCGCACGTAGTCGACCAGCAGCCGCTGCGGGAACACCGTGTCGTCGATCGGGCCTCCGGCCCGGCCCCAGGCACCGCCGACCGCGATGTTCAGGATCAGGTGGAAGGCCCGGTCGAACGGCCACTCCCGCCAGCCCTGGTGCTCGTTCACATAGGTGAAGTACAGCGTGTCGTCGACGAAGATGTCGATCCGTTCCGGCGTCCACTCCATCGCGTAGACGTGGAACGCATCGGCCGCGTCGTCGAGCAGGACGCGGCCCTTGCGCTGCTCCCAGACCAGCCAGTAGAACGCCTTCGTGTGCACGGTGCCGTGCACGTGGTTCATCTGGTAGCCGACGTGCTCCATGATGTCGATCTCGCCGGAGTTCGGCCAGGCGTCGCAGTCGGCGTTCCCCTGCCATTCCCCCTCGTCGCACGTGGTGGCGTAGGCGAACGGGTCGCTCGGCAGCATCCAGATCGCCGGCCAGGTGCCCTGCCCGCGCGGCAGCTTGGCCCGCGCTTCGAACCGGCCGTAAAGGAAGTCGCCCTTGCCGTCGGAGGTTATTCGCCCCGACGTGTACTTGCCGCCCTCGTAGTCCTCGCGGTGTGCCTCGATGACCAGCATGCCGTCCTCGAGCCGCAGGTTCTCGGGCCGGGACGTGTACGCCTGGTCCTCGTCGTTCACCTTGCGCGGCGGCCAGTCCCGGGCGGTCCACTTCGCGTCATCGAGCTCGTCGCCGTCGAACTCGTCGCGCCATACGAGCTCCCACGGCGGCCGCGGCCGGCTCTTGCCGCGAACGACCAGCGCGCTCAAGACCGGCTCGCCCGCCGACGCTTCAAAGGCGATGTTCAGCTCGCCGTCGGCCACCTCGACGTCGGGCGCCGTGACCGTCAACCCGGACTCGACCTTGCCGTCGCGAAACGACATGACGTCCAGGTCGTCGATGACCAGCCGGCCCTCGGCGAAGGCGTCGAAGAGGCGGCCGCCCGACCCGATCTGCTCGGGCTCGGCGAAATGGAACGTGATGTCGTAGGTGCCGTTGGCGATCGGATGATCGACCCGGACGTCACCCACCCGATAGGTCGTGTAGAGAGTCGAGTCCTGGGACCCCTTGACGGTCTCCATCCGGCCGGTCTCGCCGCCGGATACCGACGCCTCGGCGCCATACTCCGTGCCGTCGATGCCTTCGTAGGCCGGGCCGCCGACGTTGACGGCCCAGACGGGATCCGTCTCGGAGGACGTGTCGGGAGGCGCGACTGGAGGCGGGGTCGCACAGCCGGCAATCAGCGCCGCGCCCAGCAGGAAGACGCCGGCGCGCGGCGCCAACCGCGGTGGGATTCCCGACCCGATCACAAGCATGCCCTTCTTCATATCGACCACCTTTCGTCGCCTGCACCCGAACATAGAACGAACCGCGCACACCGGCCGGCGCTCACTCCAGGATCAGCGTTTGGACGGCGCTCGGAGCGATCGCGGTTTCGATCTGGCGCCCGTCAAGGGTGACAGCGTACTCGACCTCGGAGTCGGACTGGTTCAGGAGCGCGACGACGATTCCGCCGTCGACATTCCTGAACGCCGTCACCATCAGATTCTCGGGGCTCTCGGTAATGCCGATCCGCACCGCACCCGGACGGATGTACCTGCTGAACTGGGCCAGGACGTAGTAGAGCGGCGTGTAGTAGACCTCGTCGGTCTCGGGCTTGGCGATCACCGGAGCGATGCACCAGTTGTTGGCGTGGTTGGGCCCGCCCCGGGTGTCCAGGACCATGTTCCAGTCGATCCAGCCGACCAGCCAGCTGTTGAGGCCGCCGATGATGTCGCGGGCGTAGCGAAAGGCGGGGGCGTACTGAGGGTGCAGTGGCTTGTCCTCTTCGGGCGCCCAGTCGTAGCCCCAATCGGTGGCCTCGCGCCGCCAGTACCAGTCGTCGTCCCGCCAGACCGGCACGTCGGCGTCGATGGTGCCCTCGGTGTGCAGGATCGCCTTGTCGGGATAGCGCTCGTGCACTGCGTTCAGCGTCTCGGGATACCAGTCGACGGTGCTCGAGTACCAGTGCACCGCGGTGCCCCAGGCGTACTTCGCGGCGTCCGGATCGCCGAGGATGGCGTCCGCCCACTCCTCGAGGTGATCCCGGTTCTGGTCGTAGATGAGGATCTTGGCGTCGATGCCGTCCTGCTCGAAGCGGGGCCCGAGGTGGTTCTTGAGGAACTCCGCCATCGAGGCCGGCGTGAAGATCATGCTCTCCCACTGGCCGCCGTTGCCCAGCGGCTCGTTCTCGATGGTCACGCCCCAGATCTCGATGCCCTGCTCCTGGTAGGCGCGGATGTACTTCGAGAAGTACAGCGCCCAGGTGGGATAGAGCTCCGGCTCGAGGGAGCCGTCGTTCCAGGCGTTGTTGTCCTTCATCCACGGCGGGGCGGTCCACGGCGAGGCGATGATCCGAAAGCCGGACTCGGAGGCCGCCATCGCGTCCTGGATCAGGGGAACGACGTCGTCGAGGTCTTCCTCGATGGTGAAGTGCTCGAGCTCGATGTCGCCCGGCACCTCCGCGTAGGCGTAGTTGCCCAGCGAGAAGTCGGAGCTGTTGATGTGGGTGCGGGTCAGCGTGTAGTCCGCCCCGGACGGGCCGAAGTACGCCCGGATGACCTCTTGCCGGTTCTCCTCGGAGAGCTGGCCGAGCACGTAGGCCGTGGACTCGGTGAAGGAGCCGCCGAAGCCCAGGATCGTCTGGTACTCGATCGTCGGATCGAGCGCGATGACGGGGCGGTCGTCGCCGCTCGGCTCCGCGAGCTCCAGCTTCGCGATCTCGGCGAGCTTGTCGCCGGCCCTCGACGTCTGGATCACCGTGGCCGTGGTGGGCGCTCGATCCGCATCGGGCGTTTGCCGCTCGGCACAGCCCACCGCGGCCAGCGCCAGACCGAGCACAGGCAACCCCCACGCTGTCCTGAAGGTACGCACCCTCTACTCCGTGCTCGCCAGCAGCACCCAGGTCTCACTGAGCAGATGGTCGCGAACGTCGCGGGAATCCTGATACGACGGCCGCGACCTCCATTTCCGGGTGTACGGACTTCAAGGTCTCCGCAACCGGACGCGGCCCCAGCTGCTTCAGGAAGTCGATGGTGACGTAGTTGAACGGAATGGAACCTCCGTGAGGAGAGTCCAGCCCGTAGACGGCCCACCCCGCGCTGTGCCCGTCGTCGACCATGGCCTGATGGATCGGCTTCCAGATCTCGCGCTCGTTCTCCAGGTAGTCGGCGCCGTCCTCGGCGTACATCTGGTTCACCGACACGAACCGATGGTCGGCTGGCCCAACCGCCTCGAGCAGTATCCAGAGTTGGGTACGGACATGAGCGCGTGACGCCGCCGTGCGCTTCATGGCGTCATCCCAGCTCTTGCCGGGATGCGCGATCGCGAAGTAGTCACCGAACGGCCTGGCGGCGTTCAGCTGCTCCAGTCCCCGAAAGGTGGTCACGGCGTAGTAGTCGCACTGCGAGAGGTCGCCGTGCAGCACCCCATAGAAGGCCCAGCCGGCCAGCTTGCCCTGCTTCACGGCCTCCTGGTGAATCGGCTGCCAGATCTCGGTCTCGATGTCGACATAGTCGGGCGATGTCTTCTTCATGCATTCGACCTGGACATAGGAGGTGGCGTCCGGCTCCTCCTGGACTGCGCCGGGCGAGGGAATCGCCGCCACCGCGAGCAGCAGGGTGAGCAGCGTGATTGCCGGTTTCTTGAACGTCATGGATTCTCTCCTCGGGCAACGGTCGGCTGGTTTGGATTGCACGGACCTGCGCTCTTGCGGGATGGCTGATCAGCCCGGGGTCTTCACGAGGATGGCCTCGAGCTCCTCGAGCGAGCGGCCCTTGGTCTCGGGCAGCACCAGGACCACGAACACCAGTCCGACGGCGGCAAAGAGCCCGTAGATCAGGAAGGTGGTGGCGCTGCCGAAGTTGGCCAGCTCCCAGGGGAAGACGAGCTGCACGCCAAAGCTGACGCCGGAGTTGATCAGGCCGACGAAGGAGATGGCGATCCCCCGGATCCGGTTGGGGAAGAGCTCCGAGAAGAGCACCCACATGACCGGGCCGATGGACACCGCGAACGCCGCGACGAAGCCCAGCACGCCGAAGAGCACCAGCCAGGGGTTCATCGAGATCGCGGCGTTGATGAGCTCGGACTCGTACTGCGTCGCCAGATCGTCGCCCAGAGCGGCTCGGAGGGCCTCCTTGAACTCCACGTCGCCGCCGAAAGTGGCGCCCTCGAGATCCGCCACGGCCTGGACGTTGACCTCCGCCGGCAGCTTGGCCAGGGCATCACCGGTGATCGTGTAGGTGGCCGAGGAGAACCCGTAGGCGAGCACGAACATCGCCAGCGCGATACCGGCCAGCCCGAAGTTGAGCAGCGGCTTGCGGCCGATCCGGTCGATGAAGGCCATCGCCACGACCGTGAACACCACGTTGATCAGCCCCACCAGCACCGCCTGCGCGAAGGAGGCGTCGGTGCCGATGCCCGACTGCTCGAAGATCATCGGCGCGTAGAAGAACACCGAGTTGATGCCGGTGATCTGCTGGATGATCGCCACGACGATGCCGATCGAGAGCACCAGCTTGAGCGCCGGGGCGAAGAGCTCCAGCACCGAGACCTTCTCCTTGCCGGTGTCCTTGGCCAGGCTGGCGTGGATGTCGTCGATCTCCCGCGCGGCCTCGGCTCCGCCGACGGCACGGGTGAGGATCTCCCGCGCGGCTTTCTCCCGCCCCTTGAGCAGCAGCCAGCGGGGGCTCTCCGGCACGAAGAAAAGGCCGGCGAAGTAGAGGACGGCGGGCAGCGTCTCCAGGCCCAGCATCCACCGCCAGTTGTGCTCGTCGAACGTCAGCGCCCAGCCGGCGCCCGACTGGCCCAGCTTCAGGATCAGGTAGTTGGTGAAGAAGGCCGCCGAGATGCCGACGACAATGTTGAGCTGGTTGAACGACACCATCCGCCCGCGCACCGCCGGCGGCGCGATCTCCGCGATGTACATCGGCGCGATGATCAGCGAAGCGCCGACGCCCAGGCCGCCGATCATCCGGGCGATCACCAGGATGACGAAGGTCGGGGCGAGCGCCGATGAGACGGCCGAGACGGCGTAGAGGATCGCGGCCAGGAACAGCACCTTGCGGCGGCCGATCCGGTCGCTGAGCGGCCCGGCGAGCATCATCGCCAGGGTGGCGGTGAGGGTGAGCGAGCTGACCGCCCACCCCAGCTCGATCTTGCTCAGGTCGAACTGCCGCTCGATGAACTTGACGACGCCAGAGATCACCGAGGCGTCGAAGCCCATCAGGAAGCCGCCCATGGCGACGGTGAGCGCGACGCGCATCACGTACCGGTACTTGTTCATGGGGACTCCTGGGTCATTCGTTGAAGGGCCCGCTGCCGCGTGCCGTCGTACCGCCCCGGATCGGTACCGGGCTTCCGGTGCGGGATTCCGCTACCAAGATGCCAACACCCAGATACCAGCGCCGTGATGCCGTGCCGTCGATCCGCAACAAGAGCCCGGATTGTACCGGACTCCGAGGACGCGCTTTCGGGACCGGCCGGCGAGCCTTGCGGGCTCGGCACTGCGGGCACCGGCGCGGCGCCCCGTCGACCACCGGGCAAGTAGAATCCCCGACCATCGAGGTGAACACAAGCCGGCCTTGCCGCGCCGCACGGGGCTCGCGCAGGCAAGGCGGGCACCCCCTCGAGAGCCCGGGACGGGTCAGGGAGACAGGGAATGAGAAGACTGAGATCAGCCGCCGTCATCGCTTTGGTCCTGGCCGGATGTTCCGGCGGCACGTCCGATCCGGAAGAGCCGAAACCGGCTCCCGAGGAGCTGGAGGCCGCGACGGACCTGCTGGCCGGCGAGGTCATGGCAGTCGCCTACTCCGGATTCCGCGAAGGACAGCATCCCGACCGCGGCGACGGGGCGGTGAACCCGAGCGCCGAGGAGATCCTCGAGGACCTCGAGATTCTGGCCGCCCACGGCTTCAAGCTGATCCGCATGTACGACTCCGGCGAGAACACGCGAGAGACGCTGCGGATCATCCGGCAGCACGACCTGCCGATCCGGGTCCTGGTGGGGATCTGGCTGGATGCCGAGCTCAGCAACCACGAGGGGTGCCCCTGGCTGGAGCAGCCGATCCCCGCCGAGACGCTGGCGGCCAACGCGGTCAAGAACGCGGCCGAGATCGAGCGCGGCATCGCGCTGGCGCGGGAGTTCGACGACATCGTGGTCGCCGTCAACGTCGGCAACGAGGCGCTGGTCGACTGGAACGACCACATGGTGCCGCTCGAGCGGGTCATCGCCTATGTGCGGCAGGTCAAGGCCGCCATCGAGCAGCCGGTGACGGTGGCCGACAACTACGAGTGGTGGATCAACGAGGGAGCGCCGCTGGCCGCGGAGCTCGACTTCCTGGGCGTCCACACCTACCCGGCCTGGGAAGGCAAGACGATCGACGAGGCCATGGCCTTCCACGTCGAGAACGTCGAAGGCGTTCGCGAGGCTCTCCCCGGCAAGCCCATCGCCATCCTCGAGGCCGGCTGGGCCACCGTCGCGAGCGAGTTCGGCGACCGGGCCAGCGAGGCCAACCAGGCGCGCTACTACAACGAGGTGCTGGAATGGGCAACCGCGACCCAAACCACCGTCTTCTTCTTCGAGGCCTTCGACGAGCCGTGGAAGGGCAACCCCGACAACCCGCTCGGGGCCGAGAAGCACTGGGGCCTGTTCAACGTCGACCGGACGCCCAAGGCGGTAATGCGCTGAGCTCCCGCGCGGCCTTCACCAGCTCAACCCGTAGCCGAACGCGAACAGCGGATCGTAGTCCTCGTCGCCGACGTTGATCGGGTGCTGGTCCGCCGAGCGCGGCCAGGTGAAGGAGAGCTTGCCCGTCGGGGCATGGTCGCCGAACAGGAAATCGGCGATCCCGTCTCCCTCGGTGCCTGGCAGCCAGACGGCCGCGAAGGCGTCGCTCGCCGCTAGGGCCTCGCCGACGATCAGCGGCCGTCCGGAGATCAGCAACGTCACGACCGGCACCTCGGCGGCGGCGGCGTTCGCGACCACGGCCCGGTCCCCGTCGCTCAGCTCCAGATCCAGGTCGTCGCCGTTCATCTCGGCGTAGGGCCGCTCGCCGACGACCACGACCACCACGTCGGCGCCCGCGGCGCCCGTACCGTCCGCCGAATGCGTGACCTCGACCCCGTCCGCGACCGCCTTCTGGATCGCCTCGAGAATCGACGTCCCCGCCATGATCGCGCCCATCTTGCCCTGCCAGTCGACCGTCCAGCCGCCGCTCTGCATGCCGATGTCGTCCGCGCCCGGCCCGACCACGTGGATCCGCCCCGCGTCCCGGGCCAGCGGCAGCACGCCGCCCTCGTTCTTCAGCAGGACGATCGACTCGCGCACCGCCTGCCGCGCCACCGCCCGGTGCTCGGCCGAGCCGAAGCTCGCCTCGAGCGAGCGATCCGCGGTCGGCGACCAGTCGTCGTCGAACAGGCCGGCGGCGAACTTCACCCGCAGGATCCGCCGCACCGCGTCGTCGATCCGCTCCATCGGGACCGCGCCCTCCTCGACCAGCTCTTTGAGCGTGTCGAAGAACAGCACATACCGGTCGGGCACCATCACCATGTCCATGCCGGCGTTGATCGACATCTCGACGTCGCTCTTGTAGTCGCCGGGCAGCTCGTCGATCGCCTTGAAGTCCGAGATCAGGAAGCCCTCGAAGCCGAGCTCCTGCTTGACGATCTCGGTCAGCAGCCGCCGGCTGCCCGAGCACTTCTCTCCGTTCCAGCTGCTGTAGGACGGCATGATCGTGGCGACGCCCGCCGCGACCGCCGTGACATAGCCCTCCATGTGGACCCGCCGCAGCTCTTCTTCGGTCAGCGGCGCGTCGCCGCGGTCGAACGGATACGTCACCCCATCGGGAGTCGTCACACCCGTGTCTTTCACCGTTCCACCGTCACCTGCCAGGTGCTTGGCGCAGGCGACGACTCTGCTCTTGTCGCTGAGATCGTCGCCCTGCAGACCGCGCACGGCCGCGGCCCCCAGCTCGGCGACCAGCATCGGCTCTTCGGCGAAACCCTCGTAGGTGCGGCCCCAGCGGTCGTCCCTGGGCACCGTGACGCACGGGGAGAAGTCCCAGTTCATCCCGGTGGCCTTGACCTCCTTGGCCGTGATGCGCGAGATCTCCTCCACCAGCTTGGCATTGCGTGTCGCCCCGAGCCCGATGTTGTGGGGGAAGACCACGGCGCCGAGCACGTTCGAGTGCCCGTGCACGGCGTCGACGCCGTAGAGCAGCGGAATCCGGAGCCGCGTCTCGAGCGCCTTCGCCTGGTACTTCTCGTACAGCGCCCGCCAGTCCTCGAAGCTGTTCGTCGCCGGATCCGAGCCGCCGCCGCTCAGCAGCGAGCCCACCATGTACTCGCGCACGTGATCGAGATCCAGCAGGAACTCCTGGTCCGGCTGGGTCATCTGGCCGACCTTCTCGTCGAGCGTCATCCGGGCCAGTAGCTCGTCGACCCGGTCGTCGAACGACACATAGAGGGCCTGGCCGGTCGGCCGTTGCTCGGCCCCGCTGCCTGAATCGGTCGCTACTTCGGTCGGGGCGCAGGACGCCAACAGTGTGGCCAGAACGAGCAAGACAGTCGGTCGCATGGGAACTCCTCCAAGAAAGGCTCACGGGACGAGGGGGGCTTCAAACCGGGAAGGCGCAGCGGCGCCGGGTGCAGCCATCATGCTGTCATGAGTCCCCGCTGGCTCATCCCGGCCGTGGCGAATCGTATCCGGTTTCCCGCGCCAACCCCACTTCTAGTGTGGTGTCTCCGACTTGCCTTGCCGAATGGGCTAGCTGGCTAGCGCCCTGCACCAGCCTCCGGGGAAGCGCTTCAGGGCCTCCCTCCGGCCCTCTGATAGATTGCGCTCACTCCGGCAGCGGTTCCAAGAGCGAGGCTCCAGAACAACGGGGCCGTTCGCGACTCGGCTGCGCCCTGGCAAACCTCGAGGGGAACACGATGACGACAGAGCGCACCCGTCTCTCGGCCAAGGAGAAGTTCGGCTACGGCCTGGGAGACACCGCCTCACACTTCGTGTGGGACATGGTCGGCTTCTGGATCCTGATCTTCTACACCGACACCTTCGGGATCTCGGCCGCCGCGGCGGGCACCATCATGTTCATCGCTCGGTTCTGGGACATGCTCAGCGACCCGCTGATGGGGGTGATCTCCGATCGCACCCGGACCCGGTGGGGGAAGTTTCGCCCCTACATCCTGTGGGCCGCCCTGCCCTACAGCCTGCTCGCGGTCCTCGCCTTCACGACCCCCGATCTCGGCCAGACCGGCAAGGTGATCTACGCGGCGGTCACCTACCTGCTGCTGATGACCGCCTACACCGCGATCAACCTGCCCTATTCGTCGCTGGGCGCGGTGATGACGTCGGACTCCAGCGAGCGCACCAGCCTCAACACCTACCGCTTCATCTGCGCCTTTGTCGGCCAGCTGATCGTCACCGGCCTGGCCCTGACCCTCGCCAAGTACTTCGGCCAGGGCGACGACGCCAAGGGGTATCGGCTCACCGTCACGCTGTTCGCGGTGATCGCCTTCGTGCTCTTCATGATCACCTTCTTCTCCACCCGCGAGCGCATCCAGCCGCCGCCGACGCAGCAGGCCTCGATCAAGAAGGACTTCCGTGTCCTGCTGCGCAACCGGCCGTGGGTCATCCTGGCCACCGTCGGGATCATCTCTTTCGTGATGTTCGCCCTGCAGAACCTCTCCCTGGCCTACTACTTCAAGTACTACATCGGCAAGGAGCTGAGCGTCGAGCGGTTCAACGTGGTGGGTGCCGTCGCCCTGATCGTCGCCCTGCCCCTCGCCAAACCGCTCGCCAAGCGCTTCGGCAAGAAGAACGTGTTCATCGGCAGCTCGCTCCTGTCCGGGGCGTTCTTCTGCCTGCTCTACCTGCCGGGGGCCGACAGCATCGGCTGGGTCTACGCGCTGAACATCCTGGGCAAGATGGCCTACGCCCCGGCGGTGCCCCTGTTGTGGACCATGCTCGCGGACGCCGCCGACTACGCCGAATGGACATCGGGGCGGCGGGCCACGGGCCTCTTTTTCTCCGCCGCCACCTTCGCCCAGAAAGGCGGCTGGGGCATCGGCGGCGCCCTGGCGGGCTGGCTGCTGGCCGCCTACGGCTACGTCGGGCAGGCCGCCGAGCAGACCGCTCTCGCGCTCACCGGGATCAAGCTCCTGATCTCGGTGTTCCCGGGCCTGCTCTACATGCTCTGCTCGGTCTTCCTGATCTTCTACCCGCTCGACGAGGCCACCTGCGCCACGATGCAGCGCGAGCTGGAGGAGCGGCGAGGCGAGGCGGCGCCGGCCTGACGGACCGGAGGCTCGTCGGCCGCATCCTTCAGGGCGGACGGGTCTGCTTCCCCGGCCCGCTCGAGATCCCGATCAGGCGGTATCGGCCCGGCGTGCCCCGGCGGGTACCAGAGCGACCAGGCGGAGCCACAGCGCCCGCAGTCCCCAACCGGCCCGGACGCTGGCGTAGTAGACCGCCGGCAGCGCCAGGATGATGAGCACGGTGCTCGACAACAGCCCGCCGATCGAGGTCAGCGCCAGGTTCTGCCAGATGTCCTGATTCGCGGTGTCGAGCCACTCCAGCCGCACCGGCAGCTCGAGCCCGATCCAGGGGACGGTCCAGGCGACGCGCTCGATCTGCACCAGCAGCGGCAGCAGACCGACGATCGTCGTGCCGCTGGTCAGCAGGATCGAGCGCAGCCGCACGTGGGTGCCGTGGACCACCGCCCGGCGCAGCAGGAGCAGCCGCTCCGCGGCGGGCAGAAAGAACAGGTGGCCGCCGCCGAGCGGACGGCGCGAGCCGGGGAACAGGGCGCCGTCGCTCTCGGGATCGCCCCCCAGGCGGGCCTTGAGGACCAGCGCGATCTCGGTGCGAAAGCGGCTGACCAGCAGGATGGCGTTGTTGACCACGACGCCGAACAGCAGGACCAGGCCGATCTGGGCCGAGGAGTCGAACTCGGCGCCGGTCTGCCAGAAGATGACGAAGACCCCCACCAGGGCCATCGGCAGCGAGGAGAGCACCAGGAAGGGCAGCGAGACGCTCTCGAACAGGGCCATCAGCACCATCAGGATGAAGACCGCCGCCAGCACCGTGGTCAGCACCAGGTCGCTCTCCTCCTCCTCGGTGAGGAACTCCTGCCGCGACTCCTCCGCCGCGTAGCCGTAGGGCAGATCCATCGTCTCGATGATGCTGGCGATGTAGGAGCGGCGCATGCGGTCGGTGCCGACGTACTCCCAGTTGACCAGCATCGAGTAGCGCTGGTTCTCGCGCACGATCGAATCGGACAGGGGCACCGTCTCGATGGTGACGAGGTCGCCCAGCCGCACCGAGCCGCCGTGGCGGTCCTTGATCACCTCGTCGAAAAGCGACGACACGTCGAACGAGTCGGCGCCCAGGAACTCCAGCTGCACCCGCTCCTGCTCGCCTTCGATCAGCATCGACCAGGGCATGTCCACCCCCAGCAGGCGGCGCACCGTGCCCACCACCTCGAGCACCGTCAGGCCGTGATCGGCCAGGACGTCGCGGCGCAGCGAGATCAGGGTCTCCTCGTTGCTGGTCCGCCCGAAGCGCTCCGAGCCGGTGATGCGCGCGTTGCGCACCCGCCGGTTGCGGTCCACCCTCTGCAACGTCCGCTCGGCGATCTCGGTCAGGCGCTTGGAGTTGTAGCCGGTGACCTTGACCAGCGAGTTGAGCGCCGAGCCGCTCAGGTTGCCCTTGAAGTAGGGCGACTCGTCGAAGCCGCCGATGTAGATCCCGGTGCCGCCGGTGGCGTCCGCCAGCTCGACCAGCAGCGAGCGGTAGAGCAGCGGGATGCCGGTCCTCAGCAGGGTGTCGTCGAACTCGACCTCCATGTAGGCCTGGTTGGCGAAGACGATGGTGCGCATCTCGGCGCCCTCGCGAATCGGCAGCAGCGCCTCCTCGAACCTGAGCGCCGTCTCCGAGGTCACCTCGACGTCGGTGCCCTCGGCCATGCGCATGAAGAAGATCAGCTTCTCCTGGTCGGGCATGCGGAAGAAGCCGCCCTTGATGACGTCGTCCTGATAGACAAAGGCGCCCCAGACGAAAAGCGCCACCAGGGCCGGGACGAGGAGCGGCCAGAGCCGCAGGTTCCAGCCGATCCACCGCTCGAGCCCACGCGGCTCGACGGCGAGGTCCGGCGCCTCGTCCAGGAAGTCGTCGATCTCGCGGCCGTCGAGATCGCGCTCGCCGGCGCGCTGACGACGTAGCACCCGCGGCACCCAGATCTGGTTGAGCACCACCGGGATCCAGCCGAAGGCCACGAACACCGAGGCGAACATGGCGGTGGCGATCGAGATCGCCAGCGGCACGTAGTAGAGCGCCAGCCGGCCCGACAGGAAGATGAACGACAGAAAGGCCACCATCGTCGTCACCGTGGTGGCGAGGATCGGGAAGAGCACCTCGCGGGTCCCGGCGATGATCGTCTCCGCCGCCACCCGCGCGCGGGCGGCGCGGTTGAGTCCGGCGCTCGCCGCCCGCTCCAGCCCGGCCAGCCGCCGGTGGATCGCGTCGAGCACCAGGATGCTGTTGTCCAGCAGCATGCCGAAGCAGATGGTCAGCCCGCTGATGGTGATGAAGTTGACCGACAGCCCGAGGAAGTAGAAGAGGCTCAGGCAGATCACGAGCGAGAAGAGGATCGACGCGACCACGATGCCGGTCAGCCGCACCTGTCTGCAGGCTCAGGACCAGGAGCAGGAAGAGCAGGATCAGGATGGCGATCGAACGGCCGACCAGCTCACGCAGCTTGTCCTCGAGCTCCTCGCCCTCGTCCTCGTCGACCTCGAGCACCACCTCGGAGGGAGTGCGCGCCTCGATCCGCGGCAGCGCCTGCCGCAGCGCCCGGCTGACGCCGACCGAGTTGCCGCCGCTGCGCTTCTCGACCTGGACCTGGATCACGTTGCGGCCGTTGGCGCGCACGAAATAGGCCGGGTCCTCAAAGGCGGGCCGCACCTCGCCCAGCTCGGCCAGGGTGAAGGCGCGGCCGCCACGGTAGCCGACGACCGCCCGCTCCATCAGGGCGACGTCGACCGGCTCGCGCAGCGCCACCAGCTTCTCGAGGCCCCGGTCCCGGACCGCCCCGGCGCCGGCCAGCTCGTCGAGCCGGTCGACGGCGGCGAAGACCTCGTCGGCGGTGATCCGGTAGAGGTCCAGCAGACGGCGATCGAGCACGATCTCGAGCAGCGGCCGCGCGCCGCCCCGCACCTGGGCGTCGGCGACGCCGTCGACCGCCAGCACCTGGGGCACGATCCACTTCTCGGCCATCTCGCGCAGCTCGTTGGGCGACAGCGGCGACTCGACGCTGAAGGTGAAGAACTGCTCGGTCTCGAACTCCTCGGGCACGAACGGCTGGATGGCGGGCGGGGCGGCGTTGGCCGGCAGGTCGCCGCGGACGGCACCCAGCTGCTCGTTGAGATGCAGCCGGGCGAAGTCGATGTCGATCTCGCGGCGGAACTCCACCTCGACCACCGACTCGCCCGCCCGGCTGGTCGACTTGACCGACTCGATCCCGTGCACGTTGCGCACCGCCTCTTCGATCGGCCGGGTCATGGACCGCTGCATCGCCTTGGGCGAGGCGCCCTGCCAGCGGGTCATCACGGTGAGCGACGGCAGGTCGACCTCGGGCATCGCCTCGATCTCGATCCGCGGGATGGCGTAGAGCGCCAGCACCGCGAAGGCGAGGAAGATCATCCAGGTGGTGACCGGATGGTTGACGAAGAAGCGGGTCATCGGTCCCGGGCTCGGCTCGTCAGCGCCCCGGCGGCGGGCGCTCGATGCGGTGCGCCAGCCGGTAGAGGATCGGCGTCACGAACAGGGTCAGCAGGGTGGTCAGCGTCAGGCCGCCGATGATGGTGATCGCCAGCGGCCGCTGCAGCTGCTCGCCGCTGCCCAGCCCGATCGCCATCGGCACCATCGCCAGCACCGTGGTGGCGCTGGTCATCAGGATCGGCCGCAGGCGCAGGCGGCTGGCCTCGAGGATCGCCTCGCTGCCGGCCACGCCCCGCGAGCGCAGGCGGCGGATCGTGTCCACCTTGACGATGGCGTCGTTGACCGCGATGCCGAGCAGCGCCAGGACGCCGATCAGGGACAGCACGTTGACGCTGCCGCCGCTCACGCCGATGGCGACGACGGCGCCGGCGATCCCGATCGGGATGACCGCGGCGATCAGCAGCGGATCGAGAAAGGACTCGAACTGGGCGGCGAGGATCATGTAGACCAGCAGCATGGCGAGCACCATCGCCAACCCCAGGTCGCGGAAGCTGCGCCGCATCTCCTGGCGCTCGCCCTCCTCGACGATCTGGACGCCGCCGGGCAGCATGCGGGCGGCAATCGCCTCCGTTTCCTCCCACACGTCCTCGATCGACCGGCCCTCCAGGTTGCCCGAGATCGTCACCCAGCGCTGCTGGTTGCGGCGCATGAGCTCGCGCACCGGCTGCTGCTCCTCGAGGACCAGGAAGGTGGACAGGGGCACCGTCTGGCCGCCGTCGAGGCGGATCGAGGTGGCCAGCGCCGCCGGCAGGCTGCGGCGCTCGTCGAGCGGCAGCCGGATGGCGATGTCGATCCGCTGGTCGACCTCGTTGAAGAAGGTCGCCTCGACTCCGGCGATCCGGGCCCGCAGCTCGCGCGCGATGCGATCGGGATCGAGGCCGCGGCGCAGGATCTCCTCGCGATCGAGCCGCACCACGACGTTGGTGGTCCCCAGCACCCGGTCCATCTGCAGATCCACCAGGCCGCGCACCCGGCGCAGCTCGCCGAGCAGCTCCTGCGCCGCCACCAGGGCGTCGCCGGGCCGCTCGGCGATCACCCCCAGCCCGAACTCGGCGCCGCCGGTGCCGAGGATCTCGCCCAGGCCGATGCCCTCCTCGCGAAAGCTGTAGTCGATCTCCGCGCTTCCGGCCAGCCGCTCGGCGATCGTCTGCCGCAGCGCCTCGCCGCGCTCGTAGGCGCCCCGGCCCGGCTCCAGGATCACCCGCACCCGGGCGGTGTTGGGCGCGCTGTAGTCCTGCACCGCGGCCAGCGTGCGCTCGGTCTGGCCCACCTGGCTGAAGACCACCCGCACGCCCTGCTGGCGCTCGATGAACTCGGCCAGCGTCGCGACCTCGGCCGTGGTCTGCTCGAGCGGGGTGCCGGCCGGCAGCTCGAGATCGAGCCGCACGTCGCCCAGGCTGCGCTGCGGCAGGAAGCTGCGCTCCAGGCTGATCGCCCAGACGCCCGCGCCCACCAGGCCCAGCAGCGTCGCCGCCAGCAGCGGCAGCGGCCGCCGCAGCGCCCGCACCAGCAGCGGGTGGTAGAGATCGTGGATCCCCTCGAGGCCGCGGGCAAACAGCCGGAAGAGCCCGCGCGGCGGCCGCTGCCGCGCGCGCAGGATGCGGGCCGAGAGCACCGGTTGCAGCAGCAGCGCCGCCGCGATCGACACCAGCAGGGAGAAGGTCACGGTCAGCGCCTGGTCGCGGAAGAAGGCCCCGGCGATGCCCGGGCACGTAGACCACCGGGAAGAAGACCGCCATCGTGGTGAGCGTGGCCGCCATCACCGGGCGCGCCACCTCGCGGGTGCCCTCGTAGGCGGCCAGGGCCACCTGCCGCCGCCCCGCCGCGGGGCGCAGCGGCGAGCCCGCGGCCTCCTCGGGCGGCGGTTCCCGGCGCATTCGCGAGAGGTGGCGGTTGATGTTCTCGAGCACCACGATCGAGTTGTCGACCAGCATGCCGGCGGCCAGCGAGAGCCCGCCAAGGCTCATCAGGTTGAGCTTGACGTCGCCGAAGAAGAGCAGACCGAAGGTGATGACGATCGACACCGGGATGGCGAGGCCGACCACCAACGGGCTGCGCCAGTCGCCGAGAAAGACGAACAGCACCAGGACGGCCAGCGCCCCGCCCAGCATCAGCGCCTGCACCAGCCCCTCGAACGACGCCCGCACGTGCGCCGCATCGCGGTAGACGAAGTCGTAGCGGAAGTCGTCGTAGTCGTTCGAGACCACCGACAGCGCCTCGTCGAGCGCCGCCGAGACGATCAGGGTGTTCGCCTCGGGCTCCTTGTAGAGCAGCATCGAGACCACCGTGGCGCCGCCGAGCAGGGTGGCGCCCTCCGGCTCCTTGACCGTGTCGACCACCCGGGCGACGTCGGCGATGCGCACCGGCGACCCACCGGCCAGGCCGACGTCGGTCGCCTCGATGTCGTCCAGCTGCTCGAACTCGCCGTCGATCCGCAGGCTCAGCTGCAGCGGCCCCTGGCGCACCCTGCCGCCGGGGAAAGAGATGTTGCTGCGCACCAGCGCCCGGCGGATGTCCTCGACGTCGATGCCGTAGATCGCCATCTTGCGGCCGTCGGGCTCGACCAGGATCTCGCGGTCGGCGCCGCCCACCACCTCGGCCCGGCTGATGCCGTCCACCTGCTCGAGGGCCGGCTTCACCACCTCGCGGGCGAACTCGGTCAGGGCCTCGAGACGGCCGGTTCCCTCGAGCACCAGGATGCTGATCGGCCGCGAGCTCGGGTCCCAGCGCAGGATCACCGGCCGGTCCGCGGCCTCGGGAAAGTCGTCGCGGAAGGCCACCCGGTCGACCGCCTCGCGCAGATGGAGGTTGGCGAAGTCCATCTGGGTGCCCCACTCGTACTCGACGGTGATGATCGAGACGCCCTCGCGGGTCCGCGACAGCACGTTGCGGACCCCGGTCTGGGCGGTGATCGCCTCCTCGAGGCGCTGGGTGACGAGGCGTTCCAGGTCCTCGGCGGGGATGTCCTCGTAGACCGTGAGGACGGTGAGCCGCGGGTAGACGATCGACGGCAGCAGATCGACCGCCAGCCGCGAGTAGCTCAGGCCGCCGACCAGCAGCAGCGCCGCGAACAGCATGCTGACCGCGATCGGGCGCTCGAGGGCGGCACGCAGCATCTGGGCTGATTCCGGCCGGCTCTCGCCGCGGGCCTACTCGGCCTCCGGGCTCGCGGCGCCGGCGCCCCAGGGATCGGCCACCTCGATCGTCTCCTTGACCTTGATCTTGGCGTCGTGGGTCATGGTCAGGTGGTTGCTCACGACGACCTGGGTGCCCGGCTCGAGCGGCCCGCCCTGGTCGATCCGCTCGATCTCGACCAGCTGGTCGTTCTGCCGGCCGAGCTGGACGTAGACCCACTTGGCGCGGTCGTCCTCGACCTTGAAGAGCACCGGCCGGCCGTCGCGGGTGACGATGGCCTCGCGCGGCACCAGCAGCCGATCGGCGAGCACCTCGCCGGCGATCGAGGCGCGCACGAACATCCCCGGCTTGACCCCCTGCTCGTCGCCGCGCAGTCGCAACAGCACTCGACAGGTGCGGCTGTCGACCGCCACCTCGGGGTCGACCACGTCGATCTGGAGCGCAATCGACCGTCCGAGGGCCGGCACCTCGAGCAGGGCCGGCTTGCCGACCGCCACCAGAGCCAGATCGCTCTCGAGCACACCGATCGCGGCCTCCACATTGACGTCGTCGACCAGCCGGCAGACCGCCTGCCCCACCTGCGCGTTCTCGCCCGGGCTCAGCTCGAGCCCGCTGACAACGCCGGCAAACGGCGCCCGCACCTCGGTGCGCTCGAGCTCGATCCGCAACCGCGCGGCGTCGGCGCGAGCGGCGGCGACGCCGCTGCGGACCTCGAGCAGCTCGCGCCGGTAGGCGCCGTCGCGCACCGCCGTCATGCCGAGCTCGAGCTCGAGGTCGAGGCGCTCATCGCGGCTGATCTCCCCAGAGCGCTCGCGCCGTTCCAGCTCGGCCCGCTGCCGCTCCAGCGTGCGCTCGGCGCCGTTGCCCTCGCGCTCGGCGTCCTCCTCCACCGCCAGCCGGCCCAGGCCCTGGAGATAGCGCGAGGTCGCCTCCTCGAGCGAGAGCCGCAGCTCGCGGTCGTCGAGACGCACCAGGACCTGCCCCCGGGAGACCCGCTGGCCCTCCCGCACGTAGATCCGGTCGATCCGGCCGGCGCGCTCGAACTTGATCTCACTCGCGTGCCGCGCTCGCACCCGGCCCTCGGCCTTGACCGGCAGCACCAGGTCGCGCCGCATGACGAGCGCGGTCGTCACCGTGGTCGCCCGTTCCCGCCGGGCTGCCGGGGGCTCATCGCCCTCCTCGTCGCCTTCCCCGTCGCTCTCCTTGGGCGCCGCCTCCGCCCCGACGGCCGCCGCGCCTTCCGGCGTCGCCGCCTCCGCCCCGGACTCCTCGGGCCCCGCCCCCCCAGCGCCGGGTTCCCCGGCCTTGGGCTCGCCCGAACCGCAACCAGCCGCCAGGACGGCGACGAGCAACGGCAGGACCCAGAGGTTTCGTGCGGATCTGGCCAGGCACGACATCAACGCGGCTCCCAAGCAGCGACTCTACCGCCGCCCCGGGTCAGGGCAGCTGGTAGCAGATGATCTCCATCGGCGCCGCCTCTTCGTCGGCCTCCTCGGTGGCGCCGGCGCCGCCCTGGAGCGCCATCAGCGCGTCGAGGAAGTCAGTGACCACGAACAGCTTGTCGCCGACGAAGAAGTAGCCGTCCTGCTGCGGGTCGCCCTGGCCCTTGAGCACGACCTGGCGCGCCAGCTTGCCGTTCTTGTCGAAGACGTCGTAGTGGCCGAGCTCGCCCTCGGGGATCCCCCAGGCACCGCGGCTGGTCTGGACCCACAGCGTGCCGTCGTCGCGGGCGCTGATCGCCTGGATCGGGTTCCAGTCAGGCTCGATCTCGTACTTCATGTTGGGAATCGGGATCTGCCGGGTGAAGCCCTTGTAGATCTCGAGGATGCGATCCGACTGCTCGCCGGTGCGCTTGTGGGTCGGGTACTCGCGGCTGATCACCCGGCCGAGCTTGCCGTCCACGCCCCAGACGTTGACCGTGTACTCGCCGAAGTCGACCGCGGAGTAGACCTTGCCGTCGGGCCCCGAGGTCCACCGGTTGCGGAACGAATCCCACTCGGACTCGGCGATCATCGGCTCGGCGGCGTTCATCTTCGAGTCCTGGGTGAACAGCCGCCGCTCGTTGCCGCCGTCCGGGCCGAAGAGAGACATGACGTTCTTCTGGGTGAAGCCGCCCTCGGACGGCTGGTTGAAGCCGTAGACCACGGCCAGCTGATCGCCGGCGTTGCGCGCCGCGAGGATGAAGCGGAAGCCGACGTCGTCCTCTCGTTCCGGCAGCAGGAAGTCGTCGGCGGGCTTGCCGTCGGGCGTCAGGCCGATGATCTTGCTGGGGAACGCCTGCAGCACGCCGATGTTGCCGTTCGGCAGCAGCAGCAGGTTGGTGGCCCCGCGAAACTCCCCGGGACCCTCCCCCTCACGGCCGATCGTGCGCAGGTACTCTCCCTTCGGCGAGTAGACCTGGACCTCGCTGAGCTGCGAGTCCAGCAGGTAGAAGTTGCCCTCGCGGTCGGCGATGACGTCGGTGATCACGCCGAAGAGCACGTCCTCGTCGTCGTAGCCGCCGACGCGCCAGAGCTCCTTGAGCTGGATGGTCTCGGGCGCCTTGGCGGCCTTGGCCGGGTTCATCACCTGCTCCTGGCCGGCGGCCGGCGGCGGAGCGAAGCCCAGAAGCGCGACGGCGAGCGCGAGCGTCAGGATCTGAAGGGGTCTGGAAGCGAAAGCACGAGACATGAGTTTCTCCTCTGGCAGGGTATCGGTAGCTACTCTCCCTTTCGATACGAAAAGCCGTCGAAAAAGGTACGGCGAGAAGCGATTCTGGCCGGGTCCCGCCAACAGTAGCCTACGAAGGGCTCATCGAGCCTATTCGCCACCGCCACTGACCACACCACCCCTGCGCGCGGGTCGCGAACGGCCCCCCGCAACGGGTCGCCGACTTCCCCGTACCCGGCCCGAGGGTTGCCATCACCGGAGCCGGCCGACATCGAAGCACTGCCGCGGGATAATGCGGCAAGAGCGGCGTGAAGGGCCGCCGGCAACCGGAGACCGATCCCTTGGTCGAGTTCATCACCCTGTTTCTCGGCGCCCTGATCACCGGGCCGAACCAGGTCGAGCTGCAGGTCCACGAGGACGTCGCGGCGCTGGAGCTGCGACTGGATGCGCGGGCCGTGGCCACCCTCCGGAAAGCCCCATGGGCCCTGGAGGTGGACTTCGGAGACCAGCTGCTGCCGCATCTGCTGGAGGCCGTCGCCTACGCGGGCGACGGACGCGAGGTCGGGCGCGCCAGCCAGTGGGTCAACCTGGCCCCCAAGCAGACCGATCTCACCGTCAACCTGGACCGAAACCGGACGACCCACCGGCTCGAGGCACGGCTCAGCTGGCAGAGCCTGTCGCAGGACAACGAGCCGATCGGCGCGGTCGCCGTCTTCGACGGCGAGCCCCTCGAGGTTCTCGATCCGAAGATCATCCCGCTGCCTCCCCACGACCCCGACACCCTGCACCACCTGCGGGTCGCGCTCGAGTTTTCCGGCCTGGTGCGGGCGGCGACCGAGATCACCTTCGGCGGCCACTTCGGAGAGAGCGTCAGCTCCGCCCTGACCGCCTTTCCCGTTTCCCTCGACGGCCTGCGAGAGTTGCCCGCGGTCGCTGAGATGCAGGGCTGGTTCCGCGCCGGCGGCCGGCCGGTGCGGGTTCACTCGGCGGAGAAGGGCCTGGCCGAGATCTTCGTCGTCCGGTCTCCATCGGCCATGCGGCGCTTCAACCCCGGGGTACGGCGCGACACCAGGCCGACCCAGCCGATCCTGCGGCGGGACCATCAGCTGAGCTTTTTCGGGGTCAGCCCCCAGCTCGTGGAGCGAGCTCAGGGCTCCTTTGTCGTGTTTCCTCGCGCGGCGAATGTCGGGGCTCGGGTCGACGGCCTCGGCCGGACCCTGAGGTCGGTGAGCCTTCCCGAGGGCCCGCCGGAAGACAGAAGGGTGGCCGACGCGGTCGCGGTGGCCGGGCTGTTCGCCAATCAGACCGCGCGCCGCCGAGCGGTCGTGCTGATCGCCACCGCCGACTCCATCGACGCCAGCCAGCTCGCGCCCCGACCAGGTGCTGCCCTACCTCGCGAGCATCGGCGTGCCGTTCGTCGTGTGGAATCCGCAGAGGGGCGCCAAGGACGCCGGCCGCTGGGGCGCCGCGCGCAACATCTCGACGGACTCCCTGCTCGACAACGCCTACAAGGAGCTGAGCCGGGCGCTGGACCGCCAGAGGATCGTCTGGCTCGACGGGTCGCACCTGCCGCAGACCATCGCCCTCGATCCGCCGTCGAAGGGGTGCGGGCAGTCCGCTAGAGGGAGCGCCCCGACCTTCGCGGGATTGTCCGGGCCGATTCCCGGGATGCGCGCCCTCAATCCACCTGCGCGGTGCAGCAGCGCAAGCCCACGTCGCCACAGTAATCGTCGCGACAGCGCATCCCGGCCGCGAACCGGCCGAGCTGGCAGTCGAGCCACAGACCGGGCCGCTCGGTAGCCCACACCGTCCAATCGCACGTCTTGGTGTTGGCCAGGCGCGACGACTTGAACGTGTGCGGCAGAACGTTGTCGCAGTAGGGCCCCCAGCAGGTCAGGCCGTTGAGGAACGTCTTCGACTGCATGACGTTGGGGAACTCCTCGGAGATCTGCCGCGACTGGACCTCCTTGGCGCCCGGGTCGGGCGCGCCCCCGAGATAGGGGCAGCACAGCATGTCCTTGTTGTCGCAGTAGGAGCCCGTGCACCTGACGCCGCGCAGCGCATGGCCCGACGGGCACATGCGCCGGTTGTCGGGCTCCTCCGAGAGGCGCGCCATGAAGACGCACGGCTCGTTGGCGAGGGCGCTGACCAGCTCGTCCGCCGGACCGGACCCCGTCTCCTTCATGCGCGCGGCGAACACGTCGCCCTGCTGGACGCGGCCGGCCACCTCCATCGGCTCGGCGACGGCCGAGCAGTCCTCCGACAGGGTGAGCACGTACTCGCCGGCACCGGCCACCACGTGGGTCAGGCCACACTTCGTCGTCTCGCGGATCAGCGCCCGGCCCCAGGGCTCGAGCCCGATGCGCGTGCCCGCGCTCAGCTGCTGGCCCGGCGCGAGGCCCTCCGGCTCGACAGCCGCGGTCACCGCGACGACCACGAAGTCGGCGGCGGCGGCGGGCAGCGCCACGCAGGCGGCCAGCACGGCCAGGGTTGCCAGCTGGAGTGTCTTCATCGTTCTTCCTCCGCAGAAGAGATAGGGCAGGATCCGTCGGTGTCGAAGCCCTTTTTCTACCACGTCAGGCTCCCACCTTCCGAGAGAGGGGACAGGCACCTCTGGCGGCTAGCGGGGCTCGGGCAGCAATCTGATGTCGCCATGCCGCGGGCGCACCACGGTGAAGTGCCGACGGTCGAGCGTCAGGATTGCGTCGGCTTCGTGACGCTCGGCCAAGGCCACGACTGAGGCATCGGTTCCTCCCAGAGGCAGGTCCGCGTAGGTCTCGACAAGCTCGGCGATCCGCAGCCAGTCCTCCGGTCTCGGCGCCTGCACGTCGAATCCCTCGAGACCGCGCAAGAAACTTGCCTCGACCGAGGGGCCATGCCGCCGGCCGACAAGGTAGGTCGCTTCGGCGACGCAGAGAGCGGGAATCAGGAAGTCGAGCGTGCTCGATTCGAGGACGGCCAGACACGCGAGGTGATCGGGGTCGGCTCGATTGACCGTGGCCAGAAGCGGGCCGGTGTCAACGATCGCCAGCGATGTCATCCGCCCAGCTTTCAGAGAGGGACTTTTCGAGCTCCGCCGCCGGCGCGACATCCCGATCATCGACCAGACCAGCCCATGGGACCTTGCGCCGCTTGTCACCTCGCAACTGCTCCGACAACGAGATCCGCACGATCTCGGAGACGCTCGTACCTCGCCGTGTGGCCTCCCGGTCCACCAGGGCGGCCAGGTCATCGGGCAGGGACACGGTGGTGCGCTTCATCGCTGCATAATAGCATACCTAACGGGACGTCATCGCCCCGATCGCGGTCGCGGGCCTAGCCGGCCTTGCGCGCCGCCGCCGTCCCCGCCTCGGCCAGCTCCTCCAGCAGCCGCCCGCCGGTCGATTCGATCTGATCCGCCAGGTACCGGCAGCGGGGCTCGGCGCGCTCGAGGTAGCGCTCGAGGACCTCTCGACGCTCCGGGTGCCGGCGCGCCTGATCGAGCAGGATGCGGCAGATGGCGGCCTCGGCCATGAGCGCCGCGAGCCGTTCCGCGTGCAGCTGGGCGAGGGCGAAATCGCGCTTCGGGTCCCAGTCGTTGAACAGCGCGCGCGGCCGGGTGCCCAGCGGCGTTCCCTGGAGCGAGGTGAGCTTCCTGCCCAGCAGGCGCCGGATCAGGTGCTGCTGGGCGCCGTAGGAGATCCCCTGGACGCGGGCGGTGCGGCGCTCGAGCGAGTCGCGGTCCGACACCGCGCGCCACTGGGCCTGGGCGCGGCGGCGCACGAAGCCCTGGGGGTTCTTGAGGATCCCGTTCAGGGTGTCGCGGGTGGCCATCAGGGCCTGGATCTGGCTGGTGCCCTCGTAGATCGGCAGGACCAGCGAGTCCCGCACCAGCTTCTCCGCCGGGTAGTCCGGGGTGTAGCCGTTGCCGCCGTGGATCTGGAGGCAGGCGCGGGCCATCCCGACGGCGCGTTCCGCCGCCAGGTACTTGAGCAGCGGCGTCGCCCGGCGCAGCCGGCGCCGGTGGTGCTTGACGCGCCGCTCGAGGCGCTTGCGCTCGAGCTCGTCCGGCGGCGGCGCCAGGCGCAGGCGCAGCGCTTCCTTCTCGGCCAGCTCCTCGTGCACCGCGGCGTACATGGCCAGGGCGCGCAGGCCCTGGATGTCGGTTCGCATCTCGTCCAGGGAGTCGGCGATCATCTCGTGCCGATCGAGCGGCTTGCCCATGGACCGGCGCTCGGCGGCGTATTCCCGCGCCGCCCGGTAGGCGGCCTCGCACAGCCCGATCGACTCGAAGCCGACGGTGATCCGGGCGCCGTTCATCAGCGTCAGCATGTGCTTGAAGCCCTCGCCTCGCTCGCCGATCAGCCAGGCGGGCGTGCGGTCGAAGCTGATCGAGGCGGTCACCGAGGCGTGGTGCCCGAGCTTCTCCTCCAGCCGGTCGACCTTGGCGTGCCAAATGCGCCGGCCGTCGGGCTCGTCGTCGTAGGTCTTGGCCAGGAACATGGACAGCCCGGAGAGACCGGCGAACGGGTCGTCGGAGCCGGTGGCCTGCTCGGTGCGGGCGATGACGAAGTGGTACTTGCCGTGCCCGGAGGTGATGAAGATCTTCTGCCCGGTCAGCGTCCAGTTGCCGTCGGCGTCCCGCTCGCCCACCGCGCGCAGCGCCGCCATGTCGCTGCCGGCGTCGGGCTCGGTGATGTCCATGCAGCCCCAGGCCTCGCCGCTGGCAATCTCGGCGATGCCCTCGGCGAACCGCGTGCGGGCGATCTCGAGCTTGTCGCGGTCGAACTCGGTCGTCCCCTCTTCGATCGACAGCGCCATCATCGCCAGGGCCATGCCGGCGTGGAACGAGTAGTGCGTCATCACGGCCTGATCGACCCGCCCCAGGATCTCGTTGTGCACGTTGTAGAGCAGCACCGGGGCGTTGACGCCACCGAGCTCGCGCGGCAGGCACATGCCGTGGACGTCGAGCTCGCGCATCTGCTGGAAGATCCCCTCGAGCCGCGGCGGGAAGCGGGCCTCACCGCCCTCGAAGAGCACGCCTTCGCGATCGAGCTCGGCGACGTGGGGAGCGACCTCCTCGGCCGCGAACTCGCCGAACATGGTCACGATGTCGAGATAGAACTGGCGCGCCTCCTCGAGGCTCTCGAACCCACCCGGGGCCCGGAAGCCGAGCTCGCAGGCGTCGACGATCGGCTGCCAGTCGATCCCCTTCTCCAGATACCAGCGCAGATCCTCGTTGTCGGTGTAGAAGTTGGCCATGGCTTCAGTCCTCCGGTTGGAAGAGACTCGACTTGGCGACTCGCACCAGCTCGGCGAGATTGCGTCGGTTGAGGTCGCGGCCCCCGGGTCGTCAGGGTCTGGCGGACTTCGAGGGGCGCGACGCGAGCCAGGGCATTGTAGTCCCGGTCGCGATGGAGCACCGCCTGCGAGTTCCGCAGGGCGCACGCGGCGATCAGGCAGTCGGTGCCGGAGCGGATGGTCAGCCCGGCGCGGCGCGCCGAGCGATAGAGGTCGACCGCCGTGCGCGATAGGCTCGGCCGATAGTGCGCATTCTCGTGGACGCCGACGCCTGCCCGGTCAAGGAAGAGGTCTTTCGCGTCGCCCAGCGTGTCGACGTCCCGGTGCTCGTGGTTTCGAACTCGTGGCTCCACGTGCCGCCGCCGCCAGCGGTCGAGCTCATCGTGGTCTCCTCAGGGCAGCTCGACGAGGCCGACGATCGGATCGTCGAGCTGGCGGCTCCGGACGACGTGGTCGTGACCAGCGACATTCTCCTGGCGGCGCGCTGCCTCGAACAGGGCGCCCGGGTGCTGCGGCCCGACGGCCGGCCCTTCAGCGCGGAGAACATCGGTGACGCTCTGGCCTCGCGCGAACTACTGGCCGACCTGCGCGAGATGGGCGCGATCCAGGGCGGCCCCGGCCCGTTCTCGAAGAAGGACCGGTCCCGCTTCCTCCACGCCCTAGATGAGGCGCTGCGCACCTCGCAGCGTTCGCGGTAGCGGCAGGCACGGGCCTGATTCGGCGCTCGTCGCAGCCACGCCCGAGAAGCGTGGGACCTCACTCCCGGAGCGATCATGATCGTGAAGCGGGCGTTGGGAGACACTGGCTCTACTGCCGATCTCAGTCGCCCGGCCGAACCAACTCGATCGAGAGGCCGAGGCGCAGCAAAGTCCCAGCGAGAGCTTCAGTCTGCTGTGGGCCCAGGCCTGAGCCCGCGACGGGAATCGGGGCCAGCACCAGGGCTGGCGGCCTTCTAAGACGACGGGTTGAAGTAGACCCCGACCCGCCTGTTACTGATATCCCAGAAATACACGGGGCAGTAGAAGTAGATCGTGTTGCCCAGGTTGATGCGCGAACTTGGGGTGGCAGTACTCACGGGCCAGGGAACCCCCGAATCCCATTTCGCGCAGAAAGCCTGGGTGGGAGGGTTGCTGGACAACTCAGTCGTCGCAGGGAAAGTGTAGGTCCCTGAGCGGCCATCGCTTCCGGTGAACGTGACGTCAACCGAGTTTCCGGCGCCGAGGGTCACCACGTCGTCCCCGTACCACGACGGACGTTCATCCACGAAATGCGCTTTATACGTGTCACTGTACTGCGGATTCTCCGGCGAGACTCTCATGGTGAGGTAGGGCGCGCCAGTGTCGACCGTCGCTCTGAGGTCCGTGACGGTTATGGGTGCGATGCCTCCGGGAAACTTGAACGTCACGCCGAAGCCGGGCACCATGTCGGGGCGAAAGTTCTTGCCGAAGAGATTGCTCGGTATATCCGTTCGCCAGATCAGGTCCCCGGTCACCTCGAGGGGCGACCCGAGTTGCAGATAGCACTGGAGCGTGTCCCACCCGCTGGCGATGCTCCCCTGCGCTGCCGAGACAATTCCCATGCCCACCCTCTCCGACTCCGAGTACTTTGCTGCGAGCGCATAGGGCAGGCTATCCTGGCTTGGGAAGCCTCCCAAGAGCACTCGGCCACCCGAGTCGTGCGCATAGAACTCGAAATCGTCGATGCTATAAACGGTCCCGTCCTTGCCGGTCAGCGTCAGCTGTCCCTTCATCAGGTCGCTCGGCTGTCCCCAACAGTCGGTGACGTTGGATCTGACGACTTCGGCTTGCCCCGATACCCAGGCCTTGGGAATGCAGACCTGCCAGCTCCCCGTGTCCATCAGGATCGAACGGGTACCGTTCAGGGCGGTGCCACCCAACTCGACGTTGAAGTTGTTGCCCATGGGGACCATCTTCGAATGATCGAGAGTGTTGCTCGCCCCGGTTCCCCAAACATAGCCCTCGGGGCATTGTGGCGTGCCCTTGTAGACGCAGAGACTCCCGTCATCCCGCATATACGCGATGAAGTGCCCGCCACTCGCGGTTACCCCCGAATTCCAGATGAAGCCCTGATTGTCGGAAGGGCCCGTCCCCTTGTAGGTGCATAGATTGCCGTCGTCCTGCATGATGGTGTAGTAGTCGCCATCTGGCTTGCTGCGCGACAGCGAGCCCCAGACGAAGCCCCGATTGTCTTGGGGTCCACTACCGCGATAGACACAGAGATTTCCATCGCTTTGCATGGTCACGAAGTAGTCCTCGTTCTCCGCTACTCGGTAAGTGCCCGTCGTCAAGTACTGGCCGGTCAAGAACAGGTTTGCGCCAGGGGGAATTGCCATGATGGCTCCTTTCTTTGGAGATCTTGCGCTTCATTCTTCTAACAGGCTTCGCCTGAGACGGGAGGCCCTGAGCATGGCCAGTCCCCTCCGCCCTTGCGGCTACGAGAGCCACTAGTTGTTTGGTTTCTAATGTTGCTAGACAGCTTACAGACCACGACCCTGCTAGTCAAGCCGCTCGCCCGGGGACTGGGCGATAGACGTAGGTGCGCGATGCAGCCCAGGCTGAGGGGTGCCCGGGCTGAGGGGTGCCGGCCCTTTGGAGGAACGAGAGGCGCGTTTCGTGGCGCGCGACGGTCTGAAGGCGCGTAGACACGCCGCGAGTCCTCGCGGAAGCGCGCCAGCGGCTGTCTCTCCGCCGCCGACGACTTCCCGGCGGGCTCAAAAGCGCAGCGGTTCGGGAGGTGAAGGGTTCGGAGGCCCAGTTGCGCAGACCGATCCGGTACGGACTCGGGAAGCCTGGGATCGGACCAGTCGGGGGCTTGGGATCAGGCGGTGCCGAGAGCCGGAGCCCAAGGCGGCGGGATCCCATGTGCGGGAAAGCGAATCGGCGAACGACCTTCGCGCATCGCCTCGAGTGCGTCGGCGCGGAGATCGAGGAAAGCCCGGTACATTGCTTCGAGCATCCTGCGGATCTCGAAGCTCGCGGTGTGAAACCGCGGCGCTGGCAAACGTCGCACCCTGCGCGGCCAACCATGGGGGCGCTGCCTGAGGATCTGCCGCCGGCCCAGCGGTCGGGTCCCAGCGGCCCGGTGGCGCTCGGCGGTCTCCTCGATGATCTGCCGCAGGGTATCCTCGACCCTGAGCCGCACCTCCTCTGCTGCGAGGTCTTCCCAGCACGGTAGCGGGGTCAACTCCAAGGTCTCCTCGGTGGCGAACTGCTCCGGGTCGACTCGCTGCCCGCGACGACGGGCCCGATACTCCGCGGTGCGGTCGTACCAGACACCGCGTATTGGCTCGCCGGTGCACAGGGCGGCGAGCGAGCTCGCGCCAGGCCAGTCCTGGGGCCTGGCGACGAGATTCTCCTTACAGCCTTGCTCGAGCAGGTACTTCAGACGGCCGATCTGGGCCTCGGGCTCGAAGCTCACGGGAATAGGCCGGTAGCGACGGCCCCAGAACTTCTGGCGCCAGCGGTGAAGGCGTCCGGCCTCCTTGGCCAGGTTGCCGTTGAGGTAGTTCATGAAGGCGGCGAGCTGAGTTGCGTCGCGGGGGCGCAGTAGCAGGTGGTAGTGGTTGCTGGGGAAGACAAAGAAACAGACCGGCATGCCGTAGAAGCGAGCGGCCCGGGCCAGGACGCCGCGGACGATCGCGTTGAGCTTGGGAGAGGGACGCAGCAAGAGCCGGCCCTGGAGGGTGCGGCAGGTCACCTCGACCAAGGGGCATTCGGGTGGCAGGAAGCGCACGGGGCGGCCCATGTCTGAGATAGACGGATTTCGGGGATGCGATCTTGCACCATTTGGGTGGCACTTCCTTCCGGCCGATTTCGGGGATGCGATCTTGCACCATTTGGGTGGCACTTCCTTCCGGCGAGCACCATTTGGGTGGCACTTCCTTCCGGCACTTCCTTACGGGGGCACTTCCTTCCGGGGCCAGCCGAACGTGAGCCAGTGGGTCGGCCGGAGCCGCCCGCCGATCGTCAGCCGTAGCACGCCCAGGAAGACGACCACCGAGGCGGCGATCATGATCGCGAAGCGGGCGTTGGCGGACATTGGCCGGACCCTTCCTCGGCGATGTGCAGCAGGAGGGCGAGAGGCAGGAGCAACACCATTTCCGATTCTACGGATCTCGGCTATCTCCCGCCATGAAAACCGGGACTGGAACATGAGACACTCAAGCGGGATCCGGCTCGTTCAGGATGCAGGCCATCGAAAGCGTGAGGCCACCTACCTCTTCGTCTGCGGGCTGGCGCCCCTTCTTGCTCGTCGGTGCGATCGGGGTGCTGACCTGGCTTGCCTGGCTCCGTCGCTTCGTACTCGACGACGCCTTCATCTCCTTCCGCTACGCCGACCACTTGGCGAGGGGCCTGGGGCTGGTCTGGAACCCGGGCGAGGCGGTGGAGGGTTACACCAACTTCCTGTGGACGGTCGTGATGGCGGTGCCGCACCGGCTCGGCATCGACCCGGTCGTCTTCGCCTGGACCACGAGCCTGACCCTGTTTGCGTTCGGCCTGGCGGTCTCCTTCCTGTTGGTGCACCGGCTTCTCGACGAGTTCGCCGCCTGGGCAGTGGTGCTCCTCGTCGGCACCCATTACACGTTCAGCGCCTACGCGACGGGGGGCCTCGAGACGCAGCTGCAGGCCGTGCTCTTCGTCACCGCCGCCTGGGTGGCTCTGGCCGTAGCGGAGGATGGTGACTGGCGGCCGGCTCGCGCGGCAGTTCTGTCCTTGCTCTTCAGCGCCGCGCTGCTGACCCGGCTGGACTCTGGAGTGATGGTGGCGGTCGTTGGTGGGGCGACTCTGGTGGGGCTGTCGCGGGCACCGCTGTCGGCGCGCGCCAAGGCGCGGACGGCCGCGGCGCTGACCGTGCCGGCGCTCCTCGTGGTGGGTGGCTGGCTACTCTGGAAGCTCCGCACCTACGGGGCAATCTTGCCCAACACCTTCTACGTCAAGACTGACACCGGTGACTCTTTGGCGCAGGGCCTCCGCTTTGTTCGCCATTTCTTCTTCTCCTACGGCTACGTGCTTTTCGCGCCGCTGGCCGTCGCCTTCGCTCGCCGCGTGCTGCGTGCCTGGGACCGTCGGCTGGCGACGCTGGCGCTGCTGGTGGTCGCCTGGCTCGCCTACCTTGTCTGGGTCGGCGGCGACTTCATGGAGTTCCGCTTCTTCGTGCCGGTCGTGCCCTTTCTGCTGACCCTGCTGGTCTTCGTCGTCTTCGCGGTGACCCAGTCACCGGCGATCCGAGTGGCGCTACTGCTGCTGCTTGCGGTGGGGTCTTTGAGGCACGCCCTCTACTTCAGCCGTAGCGACGGTATCGATGAAATCTCGACGCTGGCGCAGGCTCTCGAGAGCCCAGCCCAGGACTGGGACGGTGTAGGCCGCCGGCTGGGCGAGCTGTTCGATCGCCCCGGCTGCAACGTGGTCATCGCCACCACCGCTGCCGGCGCCATCCCGTACTACTCGCGGCTCGAGACCGTCGACATGTTGGGCCTCAACGACCGCTACGTGGCGCGTCACGGACGGCGCCTCGGTGATCGTGTCGGCCACACCCGAATGGCGCCTCTCGACTACCTGCTCGAGCGTCGGGTCAACCTGATCATCGGGCATCCGTGGGTCACTCCTATCGAGTCCGTGACATATCGCCGCGGCGCCCCGGTCTTCCTGTTCGCCTTCGCCAACGAGCCCGACAAGTTGCCGGCCGGCTCCCGATTCCTGGAGCTGCCGATCAGCGCGGGGGTACAAAGTGACCGTCCTTCAGGCGGTGGCGGACGACTGCGTAGCGCGCAGCGCGTCGGAGGAGGGCTGGGCGAGCTTTCCCTTGCCCGCGCCCGGCCGCGTCCTGGTCGGGCGGGGATAGCGGTTGGCGAGAGCCAGACAGGCACGGTCTCCCAGAGAGAGCCCGAGGTGCTTCGGTGCTATACGAATACCTTGATCGCCGGCTCGGGCACCGCGATTGGAACGAAGAAATCCGAAGGGTATAGGTAGTCCTCGCCCGACTCGTCAACAACCCGAACGAGCGATTCCGCCGCCGCCGCTTCGTCACGCAGGACGCGGTAGATCTTCCGTGGCTCGAGCGAGGCCTCGTAGCCATCGCTCTTCACGCAGAGTGCGAATTGCCGGTCTGCCATGAAAGTCATAGAAGGCATTTGATACTCAACTCCTTCCGGCCGACGCCGTGTGCTGACGAGCGCTGACCTGCTGATTACGAATCAGATCGACTTCGGCTATGTTCCGCCATGCCCTGCATGCGACTCGCTCGCGGAGCCCCCCGAACCGAGCTCGAACTGCGGCCGCGGCGCCGGCTGTAAGGAGGGCGCACCCTCCGTGACAACGATGAAGCTGTTCACCGGCACATCCCCCACCACCTGCCGTTCCCGCTCGGCCTCCCCCGCCCCGGCGGGCCAGTCGATCTCGATTCGCTCGATCTCGGGCATCCGCCCCCAGCCCGATGTGCTGCATCAACGGCGAAGCCCCGAAGCTCCCCCCGCTGGTCACCCAACGAAACCGCTCCTCCAGCTTCCCGTCCCGCTCCAGGACCACCCGGATCCGCGCCCCGATCCCCCAGCGGTTGCTGTCCTTCCCCACCAGCTGCACCGCAATCCAGTCATTCCCGTGCCCCGGGTTCTCGAACAGCGCGTTCGGATACTTGTCCCCCGGAAATGCACCCCCGATGTTCGCGAACACGTCCTCGTCCCCGTCGTTGTCAAGGTCGGCGAAGGCGACGCCGTGCCCCTTCTGCAGATGCCCGGTGCCGGTCGCGGTGGTGACGTCGACGAATCCGCGCCCGCCCTGGTTGAGGAACATGCGGTTGGGGATCAGCATGCCGTACGACGGCGCCCCGGTTCCCAGGTAGACGTCCAGATAGCCATCGTTGTCGAGGTCGCCGAAGTTCGCCCCCATGGTCGGGATGTTGCGCGCCAGGCCAAGGGCGGCGGTGGTGTCCTCGAAGGTGCCGTCTCCCCGGTTGCGGTAGACCCGCAGGGTCTCGTCCTTCTGCGGCTGGCCGAGGTACTCGCGGGCGACCTCGTCGACGGTCTGGAGCAGGGTGACCGCCAGCAGGTCCTGCCAGCCGTCGTTGTCGTAGTCCCAGAACCAGGTGGTGAAGCTGTAGATCGGCTCGGCGACGCCGCGCTCGCGGCCGACCTCGTCGAAGCGGCCGTCGCCGCGGTTGACGAACAGCAGGTTGCGCTCGCCGAAGTTGGAGACGTAGAGATCGGGCCGGCCGTCGTTGTCGACGTCGCCCCAGGTGGCGCCCTTGCTGAAGGAGCGGTAGCGCATCCCGGCCTTCTGCGTCACGTCCTCGAAGGTGCCGTCGCCGCGGTTGCGGAAGAGCTGGCTGAAGGAGAACTCGTTGGCCACGAAGACGTCCAGGTGGCCGTCGCCGTCGTAGTCGGCCCAGGCGGCGCTCTGGGTGCGGTGGGCCGGGCCGCCGAGGCCGGCGCGGTCGGTGACGTCCTCGAAGACCACACCGCCGCCGGGCCCCTCGCGGTTGCGCAGCAGGGAGTTGCGGATCGCGGTCTCCCAGCCGCCGCGCATGACGAACAGGTCGAGCCGGCCGTCGCCGTCGTAGTCGGCCTGGGTGAGGTTGAGGCCGCCGAGCTGGCCGCCGAGGCCCGCCTCGTCGACGAGCTCCTCGAAGGTGCCGTCGCCGCGGCTCCGGTAGAGCCGCAGGGGCTCGCAGGGGTCGCGGCTCGAGACGACGATGTCGAGCAGGCCGTCGCCGTCGAAGTCGTCGGTGACGCTGCCGCCGGCGTTGTCCGAATAGGCGAGCCCGGCCGGGGCGGCGACGTCCCAGAAGCGGCCCGGGTCGACCGGCGAGGCGAAGGAGTCGGGGCCGATGCGGAAGCGTTCGGGCACCCCCTCGGGGTAGCGGCCCAGGGTCATGGCGGCGATGTTGAGCAGCCAGCGCACCTCGAGGTTGTCCGGGTTGCGGTCGAGATAGCTCTTGAAGTGGCCGAAGGCCTTGCGCGCCCCGTCGTCGAGCTTGTGCCGGGCCGCCTCGCTGAGCGGGAACAGGCACATCTCGCGGTTGTGATGCAGCAGGCAGTTGTCGACCTCGCCGCGCCGCAGCTCGAGCATGCCGAGCACCAGATGCATGGTGTCCTGGTAGCCGAGCTGATCCGTGGGCGCCTGGGGCGGCAGGCGGCCGACCAGGGCACCCACGGCCTCGATCGCGGCGGCCATCTCGCCCTGGAAGGAGAGCAGGCTGATGAGGTCCCCGTAGGGCCCGATCAAGGATTGGGGGGCGGCGCCCGGCGGCAGGGCGGCGACTGCCGCGCGGGTGTCTTTCAGCTTGCCTTCGATCATCTCCTTCTTGGACTCGCAGATTGCGGCCAGGTCCTCGGTCTCGACGTCGACCTCCATGCTGAGCAGCCGCGAGTCCGTCGGCCCCACCGAGAGCACCGCCCAGATCTCCTGCGACTCCTGGCCGTAGCGCGTCTCGCCGAGCAGCGCCGGCGGCTCCTCGGGCATGACCCTGGCCACCAGCAGCTTGCCGGTCGAGCCGGTGAGCAGGTGGATCTCGCCCGGACTGGCGCTCTCGAGTGCGCCCTTCAGGCCGGGGTTGAGCTCGGACCAGGGAACCCGGCCGAAGTAGGTCGTGTCCGGGATCAGCAGCTGATCGATGAGGAACCCCGTCCGCATGGCGCGCCCAACCACCTTCGCCGCATGCTCGGTGTCGGCAAAGACCATCTCCACCGTCCGTTCCGGAGCCAGCGCCGGCTGCGCCCACCCCGAGGAGACCCCGAGGAGAGAGAACCCGAAGAGGAAGACCGCTGTCCAGATCCGCGCTCGTATCATCGCTTCGATCCTGCCAGTCGGCACCGGCTGGGTGCCCATCATCTCGCGATTCGCGAGGGGTCGCACACGAGCGGAGACCGAGCGGAGACCGACCGGAGAAACGCCCGGGAGAAGTCTCACCCGAGTACCGACAGGGCTAACCCGTGAAGTAGATCCAGACCGAAGCCACACAGGCGACCACCAGGATCGACCACCAGAGGTCACGCCGCTTCCAGGCCGGCTCGGAGGGCGCCAGGTCCGGCGTCGCCTCGGTGGTCTCCCTGGCGGTGGCGAAGGTCAGCCCGCGCAGCTGTTCGCGCGACGGCTCCGGGGTCAGCAGGCTGACCACCACCAGCACCACGGTGCAGATGGCGAAAAGCAGGATCGCGAAGTGGAGGAAGTTGATGTCGGCGAACTCATACAGCCAGCCCGAGAGCGACTCCTTCTGCAGCTCGGCGGCCAGCCGGCTCATGCCGATGACGAAGCCGGCGATGAGCGACGCCATGGCGCCGCGGGCGTTGACCCGCTTCCAGGCGATGCCGATCAGGAAGACCGCCGCGATCGGCGGCGAGATGTAGGCCTGGACGCTCTGCAGGTAGACGTAGAGCTGGTCCGAGATGTACTTCATCAGCGGGATCCAGAGCAGGCCGCAGGCGACCAGGACGAGGGTCGCGACCTGGCCCACCCGGACGAGCTGCTTCTCGGAGGCCGAGGGGTGGAGCTTGCGGTAGATGTCCCAGGTGATCAGCGTCGAGCAGGAGTTGAAGACCGACGACAGCGAGCTCATCAGCGCCGCCAGCAGCCCGGCGACCACCAGGCCGCGGACGCCGACCGGCAGCAGCACGCCGATCAAGGTGGGCAGCGCCTGGTCCGGAGTCGCCAGCTCGATGGCGCCCTTCTGTGACAGGGCGTAGGCGATCACTCCGGGGATGACGAAGATGAACAGCGGCAGCACCTTGAGCAGACCGCCGAAGATGGTGCCGCGCCGCGCCTGGTCCTCGCTCGGCGCCGACAGCACCCGCTGGACGATGAACTGGTCGGTGCACCAGTACCAGACGCCGAGGATCGGGGCGCCGAAGAGGATCCCGGTCCAGGGGAAGTTGGGGTGGTTCGACGGCAGCCACATGTCGAAATAGCTCGGCTCCACCGCGGCGCGCAGCGCTCCCCAGCCGCCTAGTTCGTTGAGGCCGATCAGGGTCACCAGCACGGCGCCGCCGACCAGCACGAACATCTGCACCATGTCGGTGTAGAGCACCGCCCGCAGGCCGCCGAAAACGGTGTAGATGCCGGTGGCCACCACCACGATCAGCGCCCCGGTCCAGAAGTTGATGCCCATCAGCGACTCGAAGACGATGCCGCCGGCGGCGATGGTCACCGAGATCTTGGTCACCACGTAGCCGACGATCGAGATGATCGCCAGATACCAGCGGGCGCCGGCCGAGTAGCGGCGCTCGAGAAACTCGGGCATGGTGAACACGCCGCTCTTCAGATAGAACGGCACGAACAGCCAGCCCAGCACCAGCAGGATCAGCGAAGCCAGGATCTCGAACTGGCCCACCGCCACGCCGCCGGCGGCGCCCGAGCCGGCGAGCCCCACCAGGTGCTCGGAGCCGATGTTGGAAGCGAACAGCGAGGCGCCGATGACGAACCAGCCGACGTTGCGACCGGCCAGGAAGTAGCCGGACGAGGTGGCGCGGGTCGACTCGCGCCGGGTCGCCCAGAAGGCGACGCCGAAGACGACGGCAAAGTAGAGAACGATCAGTACCCAGTCGAACGGTGCGAGAAGTCCCATGGAGTCCTTTCTTCAACCGGCGCGAAACAGCGGTCGCATCGCGGGATAGTGGTCCCTGAAGCGTTGGTAGATCGAATCATATGCGGCGCCGGAAACCGGATCGGTGCGAGTCGTCGTGCCAAGCCGTACCCCCTCGTTACAGGCCGTCTCCACCGTCGGCCAGACGCCGGCGCCCACCCCGGCCAGCAGGGCAGCACCCAGGGCGGCACCCTCTCCGGTTTCCACGGAAACCAGGTCGGCGCCAAGCACATCAGCCAGGATCTGCCGCCAGACCGGGCTCCGAGCACCGCCACCCGAGATCCTGACCTGGCCTACCGTGCCGAGACCAACATCGGCCATCAGAGCGAGGTTGTCACGTAGGCCGAAGGCGACGCCCTCGAGCACCGCCCGGGTCAGGTGGGCTCGGCCGTGCTTCAAGGTCAGACCGACGAAGGCGGCGCGGGCGAACGGGTCGGCGTGCGGGGTGCGCTCGCCGGATAGGTAGGGCAAGAAGAACAGGCCCTCGCACCCCGGCTCGACCCGGCCCGCCTTTGCGAGGAGCGCGTCGTACTCGACATCCGCGGCCAGCGTGTCCCGATACCAGCGCAGGCTGCCCGCCGCCGACAGCATGACGCCCATCACGTGCCAGGTGTCGGGCAGGGCATGGGGGAAGGCGTGCAGCCGGCCGGCCGGCTCGGTGAGCGGGCGTTCGCTGGCGGCGAAGACGACCCCTGAGGTGCCCAGGGTCAGCGCCACGACTCCCGGCGTCACCGCGCCCACCCCCACCGCCTGGGCCGCCTGGTCGCCGCCACCAGCCACCACCGGGGTCCCGGGCGCGAGGCCGGTGAGCTCCGCGGCCCGAGCGCTCACTGCGCCGGTGACCGCGGTGCCCTCGTGCGTCGGCGGCAGCCACTCCCCGGGTATCTCGAGCGCCTGGAGAAGCTCACCCGACCAGTCGCGCGTCGCCAGGTCGAGCAGCAGCGTGCCGCCGGCGCCGGCCCGGTCGGTGGCGTACCCGCCGGTCAGCCGGAACCGGACGTAGTCCTTGGGCAGCAGCACCTGCCGCACCCGCTGGTAGAGCTCGGGCTCGTGCCGCGCACCCAGAGCAGCTTGGGCGCGGTGAAGCCGGGGAAGGCGTCGTTGCCGGTGATCCGCACCAGCTCCTCGAGGCCGACGCGCCGGCGTATCTCGTCGCACTGGGCGGCGGCGCGCTGGTCGTTCCAGAGGATCGCCGGCCGCAGCGCCTCGCCGCGCTCGTCGAGCAGCACCAGCCCGTGCATCTGGCCGGTGAGGCCGACGGCCTTGACGGCCGCCGGATCGACGCCCGTCGAGGCGAGCACCTCGGCAACAGCCTCGCGGGCCGCCGCCCACCACAGCTGGGGGTCCTGCTCCGCCCACAGCGGCCGAGGCGTCGACAGCTCGTACGCCGAGGAGGCGACGCCGACGACGGCGCCACGCTCGTCGACCAGCAGCGCCTTGGTCGCCGTCGTCGAGACGTCGAGGCCGAGCAGCAGCGCGGGGCCGGAGCCCGTCACTCGCCGGGGCCCGCCGGGAAGGGGTGGCGGGCATCCGTCGTCGGGCCCGTCATCCGGCAGCGTTGCCAACACAAGGGGGCATTCACGGCGGCAGTCGAGGCGCGCTTGGACCCGCTCATGGCACCGCCACCGTCAGCTCCACCGTGTCGTAATCGACCGAGTCGGTCCCCACCATGAGCTCGAACCCACCCGGCTCGACCACTCGTTCCATCTCCCGGTTCCAGAAGCGCAGTTGCTCGGGGCCAACGGTGAAGCTGACGGTCCGCCGCTCGCCCGGCGCCAGGGTCAGCCGCTCGAACGCCTTCAGCTCCTTGACCGGCCGGGTCACCGAGCTGTGCAGGTCGCGCACGTAGAGCTGGACCACTTCGTCGCCGGGGCGCTCGCCGGTGTTGACCACGTCGACCGAAAGGACGGCGGTCTCAGCCGGTCCGATCGCGGCGCGGTCCAGCCGCGGATTCTCAAGCGCGAAGCTGGTGTAGGAGAGCCCGAAGCCGAACGGCCAGAGCGGCTCGATGGCCTCGAACAGGTAGCCGCGCCGGCCGGTCGGCTTGTGGTTGTAGAACACCGGCAGCTGGCCCACCGAGCGCGGGATGGTCACCGGCAGCTTGCCGCCCGGGTTGATCTCGCCAAACAGCGCCCGGGCCACCGCGGTGCCGGTCTCCTGGCCCAGGTACCAGCCGTCGAGGATCGCCGGCACGTTTTCGGCGATCCAGGTCACCGCCAGCGGCCGGCCGTGGATCAGCACCACCACCGTCGGCACGCCGGTGGCGGCCACAGCCCGCACCAGCTCCTCCTGCTCGCCCACCAGCGCCAGGCTGGTGCGGTCGCCCAGGTGGTTCTCGGCCCAGGCCTCGCGGCTGGTCTGCTCGTTGTCGCCGACGGCGACGATCGCCACCTCGGCGGTGGCGGCCAGCTCGGCGGCGGCGGCGATGAGGCGGCGGTTCTCCTCCGGGTCGGCCAGCTCGACCTCGTCGGCCCACCAATTGCGCTCCTTGGTGATGCGGGTGCCCTTGGCGAAGACCACCTCGGCGGCGTCTCCCACGTGCTCGCGCACCCCGTCGAGGATGCTGACGGTCCGCCCGGGCACGTCGGTGTAGCCGCCGAGGATCGTCTCGTCGGCGTTGGGGCCGATGACGGCGATTCGGTCCAGCCCAGCGAGCTCCAGCGGCAGCAGGCCGCCCTCGTTCTTGAGCAGGATCATCGCCTTCTCGGCCGCGGCGAGAGCCAGCGCCCGCGCCCCGGCGTTGCCGGTGACCGCCTCGGCGTGGTCGGCGTCGGCGTACGGGTCCTCGAACAGGCCGGCCAGGAACCGCAGCCGCAGCCCGCGCGCCAGCGCCCGGTCCACCACCTCCTCGGGCACGGCGCCGGAGCGAACCAGCTCGACGAGCTCCGGAAACGCCTCGGGGTTGGGCAGCTCGACGTCGACGCCCGCCGCCAGGGCCTGCCCGGCCGCGTCGGCCAACGACTCGGCCACGGCGTGGCGGCCCATGAGCTCGCGGATGGCGAAGTAGTCCGACACCACGTAACCGTCGAAGCCCCACTCGCCGCGCAGGACGTCGTTGAGCAGCCAGCCATTGGCGTGCGACGGCACGCCGTCGATCTCGTTGTAGGAGGGCATGACGCTGATCGCGCCGCCCTCGAGGACGGCGCGCTCGAAGGGCGGGAAGAAGGCCTCGCGCAACACCCGTTCCGAGATGTTCGCCGGGCCGATGTTGGTGCCGCTCTCGGGCTCGCCGTGGCCGGTCATGTGCTTGAGAGTGGCGAACACCCGGTCGGGGGCCAGCGGCAGCTCGCGGCCCTGGAAGCCGCGCACCGACGCCAGACCCATCTCGCCGACCAGGTGGGGGTCCTCGCCGTAGGTCTCTTCGATCCGGCCCCAGCGCGGGTCGCGGGCCACGTCGACCACCGGCGTCAGCGCCTGCCGGGCGCCCCAGGCGCGCATCTCGCGCGCCACCACGGTGTAGACCTCCTCCACCAGCGCCGGGTCCCAGGTCGCCGCCAGGGCGATCGCCTGGGGGAAGACGGTGGCGCCGCGCGCCTGGAAGCCGTGCAGCCCCTCCTCGTGCATCATCGCCGGGATGCCGAGGCGGGTCTCCTCCACCAGGTAGCGCTGCAGGGCGTTGACCAGCTCGACCGCCTCGCGCGGCGCGCGGCCGGCAGTGACGCCGGCCTCGCCGCGGCCGAAGTTGTCGGACGGGCGGGCGACGCAGCCGACGCCGAGCGGGATCTCCTCGGCCGCCTTCTCCGGCACGAAGCGGCCGTCCTCGTCCAGCAGATCGTTCTTGTCCGACCAGATGCAGACCAGCTGGGCGACCTTCTCCTCGAGCGTCATGCGGCCGATGAGGTCGGCCACCCGCTCCTCGACCGGCGTGGCGGGGATCTTGTAGGGCGGCGGCGACTGGGCCGCCGACTGGGCTGGCGACTGGGCCGTGACGGGAATCGCCGCCAGGACCAGGGCCGCCAGCAGGGACCTGCCGATTCGGGTGGCTCTCATCAAACTCTCTCCTCTCTCAGCCCAACGCTCGAAACGGCTGGCACCCATCACCATCGCGGGCACCCATCGCGGGCCGAGCACGGGGCACCGATCTCGGAGCGGCACTCCTCGCGGCACCAGCAGCGCGCCGCGAACCCCGGTTCGCCGCTACGCCCCCGGTCCTCTTCCGGGCGATCGGCGCCGGCACTCCCATCATTCCCCCACCGGCCGGATCGCCTCTTCGAGCGGCGGCAGGCGGTCGGGGTGGGTGGCCCGTTGCCGGATGAGGTAGGCCTCGAGCCAGCCGCGCCGGGCGTCCGGCCGGGTCGCGGCCTCGACGACGCGCGCGTGGTCGAGGCCGTTGATCCGATCATTGGCCGCCCTGAGCGCGTCCATCGAGTTGCGCATCGCCACTTCCACCGGCATCCGCTCGGGGTTGATGTCGATGCCGAAGTGGCCGGTGTAGCCGTGCATCTTGAGGACGTAGAGGCCCGCCTCCATCTGCTCGGGCGAGACCGCGCCGACGTTGAGGTCCTGGTCGTAGTTGCCGAGCGGCTGGCTGTTCCAGTGGGTGTGGGCCAGCCGGCCTTCGCTGAGCGGCCAGCTCAGGGCGTAGGGCAGGTCCTCGTAGCCCATCAGCACGTGGCCGATCTCCGGGTTCATGCAGAACAGCTTGTGGCCGGCGTCCAGCAGCACCCGGTTCTCCTCCACCTGGAGCAGCGACTCGACCTGGTGGCCCAGCAGGACGCCCTCGGGGGTCAGGCCGTAGAGGATCCGGCCGCGCGGCTCGTAGGGCTTGGGCTCGAAAGCGACCCGGCCGCCGGGAGCGGCGTCCATCGCCTCGGCCAGCCCCTCGACGAAGCGCTGCCGCATGGCCGGGAAGTCGATCCCGAACGGGTTCTCGTAACCGTCGATGCCGGCCCAGACGACCGAGAAGTCGGCGTCGATGTCGCGTGCCAGCGCGAAGGCGCGGCTCGCCCGCTCGACGGCCATCCGCCGCGGCCCGGGCAGCGGGTTCGACAGCGAGCCGAACTCGAACTCCGGATCGTAGAAGAGCAGCGGGATGACGGTGATCAGCCGGATGCCGGTGTCGCGGGAGAACTTCTGCCAGACGTCGAAGTTCTCCTCGTTGATCTCGTTGGGGTAGTGCGCCTCGAGCCCGACGAGGCCGTACTCGCCGAGACCGGCGGCGATCTCGAGCCGCCGCTCGAGGTCGAGATCGGGCTTGTACTTGGCGTGGAACCGGCTGTCGAAGGGCGAGAAGAACCAGATGCCGGCGGAGAACTCGAGCTTCAACTCGAAGCTCTCGAGGTGCCGGACCAGCTCATCCGGCGACCGCTTGACCGCCTGGTCTCGAAGATCCTGCAGGGGCATTCGGCGACCTCCTTAGCCTGAGTAGTTCACCACGACACGGCTGCATGCATGACTAGAAGAAGAGCTTGGAGAAGTAGACCATCACGACGGCGACCAGGACCACGACGACGATCGACAGCCGGGCGTCCAGGCGCCGCCAGGCCGGGTCGGAATGGCCGCGCTGGCCGACGTTCTCGATCGGCTCGATTCCCGCCACGCCCTGGTTGGCGGTGGCGAAGGTGAGGCCGCTGACCTTCTCCGCCGGCGGCGGCTTCGTCATCAGGCTCACCACCACCAGGATCGCGGCACAGACCACGAACAGGATGGCGGCGAAGTTGAGGAAGTTGATCGTCGCGTAGGCGTGCAGCAGGCCCGACAGCGAGTCGCGGTTGAGCTCCAACACCAGCCGGCCCATGCCGAGCACGAAGCCCGACAGCAGCGAGGCCATGGCGCCGGCGGCATTGAGCCGCTTCCAGAACAGCCCGAGCAGGAAGACCGCGGCGATCGGCGGCGCGATGTACGCCTGGACGCTCTGCAGGTACTTGTAGAGCACGCCGGAGATGTTCGACATCAAGGGGATCCAGGCCAGGCCGAGGAGCACCAGCACCACGGTCGACAGCTGGCCGACCACCACCAGCCGCCGCTCCGAGGCCCGCGGCCGCAGCTTCTTGTAGATGTCCAGGGTGATCAGCGTCGAGCAGGAGTTGAAGACCGACGACAGGCTGCTCATCAGCGCGGCGAGCAGGCTCGCCACCACCAGCCCCTTGAGACCGATCGGCAACAGCGCCACCACCAGTGCCGGCAGCGCCTGATCCGGCGAGTCGAGCTGAAGCTGGCCGGACTGCGCCAGGCAGTAGGCGATCACCCCGGGCACGACGAAGATGAACAGCGGCAGCTGCTTGAGATAGGCGGCGAAGATCGTGCCGCGGCGGGCGTCGTCGATGCCGCGCGCCGACAGCGCGCGCTGGACGATGAACTGGTCGGTGCACCAGTACCAGATGGCGATGATCGGCGCGCCGAAGACCATGCCGGTCCAGGGGAACTCGGGGTGCGACATCGACTTCCAGATGTTGAAGAAGCCGGGCTCCGCCGCCGCGACCATGGCGTCCCAGCCGCCCAGCCGCGACAAGCCGATCACCGTCACCATCACCGCGCCGACGATCAGCACGCCCGCCTGCATCAGGTCGGTGTAGACCACCGCCCTGAGCCCGCCGAGGATCGTGTAGATCCCGGTGATCACCACCACCACGATCGCCCCGGTCCAGAAGCTGATCCCCATCAGCGACTCGAAGACCACGCCGCCGGCGTAGATGGTCACCGAGATCTTGGTCAGCACGTAGCCGATCACCGCCACCACCGACAGGTACCAGCGGGCGGCCGGCGAGTAGCGCCGCTCGAGAAACTCGGGCATGGTGAAGACACCGCTCTTGATGTAGAACGGCACGAAGACCCAGCCCAGCAGCAGCAGGATCAGCGACGCCTGCAGCTCGAGCTGGCCAAAGACCAGCCCCGAGGCCGCGCCGGTGCCGGCGAGGCCCACCAGGTGCTCGGAGCCGATATTCGAGGCGAACAGCGACGCCCCGACCACGAACCAGCCGATGTTGCGCCCGGCCAGGAAGTAGTCGGCCGAGGTCTCCTCGCCGCTGCGCTCCTTGCGGATCGCCCAGACGGCAATGGCGATCACCACCGCGAAGTAGGCGGCGACGACGATCCAGTCGAGAGTGCCGATGCCCATGATCTTGGATCTCCTCTAGCCGGTAGCCGGCTCGCCGCCGGACAACTCCTGGGGTACTCGCCGAGTCCCTTGATCCAACGTGCTGGCGATCTCGAGGGACCTGGACCGCAAGGCAACAAAAAACGGGCTGCGACCCGGAGGATCGCAGCCCGAAAGGACTATCAGAACTGATCGGGCAAGCTGCCTCAGAAGCTCAGCTTCACCCCCAGCTGCACCTGGCGGGGATCCCGCACGGCGCTGGCCTGTCCGAAGGTGGCCTGCGGCGCGCCGGTGTCGATGACCGACGTCGCCGACCCGCGCGGCGCGTTGAGCATCACGCCCGGGGCAAAGCTCCGGTCGACCGACTGGGCGACGACGTTGGTCTTGTTGAAGACGTTGAAGACCTCGAAGCGCAACTGCAGGTTGAAGCGGTCGCCGAAGGAGAACTGCTTGTAAGCCGACAGGTCGACCTGGAAGAAGTCCGGGCCTTCGCACTGGCCGCGGCCCGACTGCTGGGCGACGTCGCCGAGTTGGTAGCCGGTGAAGGTGAAGGCGGCCGGGTTGAGCACCTGCAGCGAGCTCGGGCCGCCTCGGCACGGCTCACCGGTGAGCAGCGGCGTGGCGTTGCCGTCGTAGCCGATGCCGCCCGGGTGCCGGCCTTCCAGGTCCCCACCCGGGTTGTCACCCAGGATGGTGATCGGCGAGCCGGTCGAGTAGATGACGATCGCTCCCAGGGACCAGTTGCCGAGGACCCACTCCTTGAACCCGCCGACGCCTTCGAAGCTCGGCAGGTTGTAGATCAAGCTGGAGTTGAAGACGTGGGTGCGGTCGAGGATCGACGGCCCGTAGTTCACGCCGTTGCTGTAGGGGTCCATCGTGGTCGCGTCGGCGTTCAGGCCGGCGGAGGAGTCGTTCATGCCGGTGTCGGCGTTGAAGTCGGCCAACGTGTAGGAGGCCTGGAACTGCGAGCCACGGCCGAAGCGCAGGGTGTACTGGGTCTGCAGCGAGTCGTAGTCCGAGGCGCCGTTGGTCGTCCAGTAGGTGATGTCTCCGTCCCCGAAGGCCGCGAACGGACGGTACACGGCGCGACAACCGTTGTCCGGTCCGGCACAACGGATGTAGTCGAGCCGGTCGTCGACCCCGTTGGTGTCGATGTCGCCCGACCTGACCGCATTGATGTCGTTCGAGCGCAGCAGGTGCTTGCCGCGGCTGCCGACATAGCTGATCTCGATGGTGGAGCTGTTGCCGATCTGCTGCTCCCAGGTGACGTTGAACTGGTTGGTGTACGGCGTCTCGGCGTTGACGTCGATGCCGTTCGACGGCCGGCCGAAGCTGACGAAGTCGAGGTACTGCTCCGTGCCATCCAGGGTGCGGATGCCGCCGGTCCGGCGGATGAACGGTGGGTTGTTGACCAGGCCGAGGTTGGGGCTCAGCCGCTCGCGCTGGAAGAACGTGCCGAAGCCGACCCGCATGACGCTCTTGCCGGTGCCGAAGACGTCCCAGGCCATGCCGAGCCGCGGGGCGAAGTTGTTGTTGTCCTCGTTCACCAGCGAGGAGTTCGGCCCGGGAGTACCGCCCAGGAAGCCGGCCTCGGTGCAGGGATTCGGCGTGCCGGGGGCGTACAGCAGGCCGTTGCACGGGTCGCCGCCGAGAGCGGGGTCGAACGAGGCGGGATCGAAGTTGAGCGACTGCAGGCCCTGGTCTTCGGAGCCGTCGAACTTCGACCAGCGGACGCCGACGTCGAGGGTCACGTTCGGCGCGACCTTCCAGCTGTCGGCGACGTAGACCTCGAGGTCCTCCCACTTCTGGTCCGCGGTGCCGGAGGCCGACTTCTCGGAGAAGCCGAAGAGCATGTCGTCGAGCAGGAAGTCGGCGATGATGTTGCCGCTGTTACCGCCCCAGGGATTGGAGGCGACGCCGGTCGAGCCCCAGTAGGCCGTGGTTTCGGCGCCGGCCACGTCGAGGATCTCGAGCTTCTGGTTGTCACCGTAGAGCACGCCGGCCTTGACGACGTGATCGCCGAACACCTTCTCGAAGTCGTCCTTGAAGATCTTCAGGTCCTGGAAGTTGTTCCACGGGCCGGCGTTCCACAGAGCCTGCAGGCCGCCGCCGCCCCAGAACAGCGGATGGCCGCGCGGGTCGGCCGTCTTGGGGCTGAAGACCGGCGGCGTCTCCGCGTTGATGGCGGACAGCAGGGCCTGATCGCCGGTCGGGCTGATGATGATCTCGTTGCCCGACAGCGAGTAGGTCACGGTGTTGATGGCCGTCGAGCCGATCACCTGGTTGAGCTGCGCCACCAGCGAGTCCGACGGCTGCTCCCACGCCGAGTCGACGGCGGGAAACGGGTCATCTCCCCAGAGGCCGTTGGCGCCGCCGGCGGTCGGGCCCAGGTTGTCCCAACCGTCCTTGGTGTAGCGGACCATGAGCCGCGTGTTGGGGGTCATGCTCCAGTCGGCGCGGGCGTTGATCTGGTCCCAGTTGATCGGCACGGAGAGCGCCTCGACCCAGTTGTTGCAGGTGCCGGGGAGCGAGGCGTTGGGCTGCGGATAGAGCTGCAGGTAGAGCGAGCCCGCCGCGCCGATGCGGTCCGCGGGAATCATGTTGCCGGGGAAGGGCTCGCCGGTCAGGGGATCGATCGGGGTCGGCGAGCAGGCCGGGTCCGACTGGCTGAAGTCGCCCGCCAGCTCGGCGGCCGTCGGCACGAAGGCGCTGACCGCCACACCGCGGATCTCGTCGTTGACCTCGGTGGAGACGAAGTAGTGCAGCTTGTCCTTCTTGACGGCGCCGCCAAGGGTGAAGCCGTAGTCGTCGCGATTCAGCGGCTCCTTCTCCTGCTTGGCCTGCCGCAGGATGAAGTTGGCGCTGTTGAAGGAGTCGTCGCGCATGAAGTAGTAGACGCTGCCCTTCAGGCTGTTGGTGCCGCCGCGGGTGACCAGGTTGACCTGGGCGCCGCCGGCGCCGCCGAACTCGGCGCCGTAGGAGTTGCGGTGAATCTTGAACTCCTCGACCGCCTCGAGCGACGGGTAGACCAGGACGGTCCGGTTGGAGCCGACGTCGTTGTTGTTGGCGCCGTCCACCGACCACATGTTGCCGGTGACCGAACCGCCGGAGACCGAGATGTCGGAGCCGGTCAGGAGGCCCTTGTTCTTGGTGTTGAAGTTGTCCAGGGTGGCGACGCCCGGCATCAGCTGGGTCAACTGCAGGAAGTTGCGCCCGTTGAGCGGCAGCTCGCGCACCTGCTCGCCGGTGATCAGGCCGGCCACCTCGCCGCCGATCGTCTCGACGACGATCGAGGAAGAGGTCACCGTGACCTGGTCGGTGAACTCGCCGATCTCCATCTGGATGTTCTGCTCGCGAGTGTCGGCCACGTTGAGCACGATGTTCTGGATCAGAACCTCGCGGTAGCCTGCGCCCTCGGCGGTGAGCAGATAGGTGCCAACGGGCATCTCGGGAAACGAGTAGCCGCCGCTGGCGTTGGTCTCCGCCTCCCGGCTGAAGCCGGTCTCGACGTTGAGGATGACCACCTTGATGCCCTTGGCCGACGCCCCGTCAGGGTCGGTAACTTCGCCACGAACACTGGCGCTGGTCCGCTGGGCCAGGGCCGGCATCGCGGTCACCGCCACGAGGACGGCCACGAGGACGAGAATGAGTGATGGAAATCTGCGCATTGACTTGCTCCTCCCAAGGAGGTTGTGTTACTAAGTTGCCCTTAGTAAACCGGTTTACCGAGTTGGGCGGAGTGAAACACACCGCGCCCGGCATTGTCAAGGGTGAATATGGCCTTCCCGCCTTCCCACGCTCACAGGACCGCCAGCGCCGCGGTTGGCGGCCCATGACGCCTCCGGACGGTAAGGAACGGGCAGCCCCGGCGGCCGTCGGACGCCGCGGCAAGCGCGTCACCCTCAAACAGGTAGCGGCAAGCCTCGACCTGTCGCCGACCACGGTCTCGCTGGTGCTGAACCGCTCTCCCGCCGCCGCCTCGATCCCGCCGGAGACGCACCAGCGGGTCTTCGCGGCGGCCGAGCGGCTCGGCTACCGGCCCGACTTCCTCGCCCGCTCCCTGCGCAGCCGTCGCAGCTTCTCGGTCGGCGTCCTGGTGCCGGAGATCAGCGAGGGGTACGCGACCGACGTCCTGAGCGGCGTCGAGAGCCAGCTGCTCGAGGAGGGCTACTTCTACCTCGTCGCCAGCCATCGCTCCCGGGGCGAGCTGCTCGACGAGTACATGCAGCTGCTCAGCGATCGGCTGGTGGAGGGCTACATCCTGGTCAACACCCCGTTGATCGAGCCCCCCGACCTCCCCTCCGTGGCTATCGCGGGCCCCGCGCCACTCGAGCGGGTGACCAACGTCGTGATCGACAACCACGAGGCGGCGTTGCCTCGCCCTCTCCCACCTCGCCGAGCTCGGCCACGAGCGGATCGCCTTCTTCAAGGGACACACCAACAGCGCCGACACCGAAATGCGCTGGCGCGCCATCCTGGCGGCGGCCCGGACCATCGGTCTGGCGGTGGCTCCGGAGCTCACCTTGCAGCTGGGCAGCGATGCCGTCGACGAGGTGTTCGTGCCGAAGGAGGCCTACCAGGAGGGATACGCCTTCGGGCGCAAGCTGCTCGAGGCGGCACCGAGGTTCACCGCCCTGTTCGGCTTCAACGACACCTCCTCCATCGGCGCCATGCGGGCCTTCATGGACGCCGGGCTGCGGGTGCCGGAGGACGTCTCGGTAGTGGGCTTCGACGACATCCAGGGCGCCGCCTTCCAGAATCCCAGCCTGACCACGGTCCGCCAGCCGCTGCACGAGATGGGCCAGACCGCCAGCAACATCCTGCTCGAGCGCCTGTCGGGGGCCGAGCCCTCGACCGAGATCGTCACCGTAGATCCGAGCCTCGTGGTCCGCGCATCCACCGGGCCGGCGAGAAACGGGAGCAGACCGGGCTCAGGCTAGAATCACCCCGGCATGTTGAGCCGATCCCTTCGGCCCTCTCCGCTGCCGCTGATCGGCCTGCTGCTTGTCTCTATCGGCGCGCCTCCCGGCGTCGCGGAGGAGTCCCCGCCGACACCCGTAGCGAAGCTGACGCGATCGATGGCGACGGCGCAGCGGGCGCTCGAGCAGAACGAGGTCCAGATCGCCGAAAGCTCGTACCGCGCGGTGCTGCTGGAGGGTTGGCTGCTGATCGGAGCCCTGGCCGTCGAGGCGGGCGATCTCGATGCGGCCAAGGCCGCCTTCGAGCTCGCGGCGGTCTCGGCGGTGGAGACCCGGCGGCCGCGAATGGCGCTGGCCTTGACCGAGCTACAGCTCGGCAACCCCCAGACCGCCGTCTCCCTGCTGCGCGGGCTCAAGAAGGACGACCTGTCCGACGCGGTGGTCCGCCGGTTGATCCCGCGGGCGCTGATGGCCGCGGACCAGGTGGAAGAGGCGCTCCAGGAGATGGAGGAGCTGCACATCCTCAATCCGGCGGACCTGGAGAACACCTACGCCCTGGCCAGGACCTATCTGGGGCAGAAGCGCCCGGAAGCGGCGGCGCCTCTGTTCGCCGAGCTCGCGGAGCGCCGGCCGATCGCGGCAACCCATGTCCTCATCGGCAGGACCTACCGGGACTTCGGCCACTGGGAGCCCGCTCACGAAGCACTGCTGGCCGCGCTCGAGCTCGACCCGCAGCTGCCTCGCGCCAACTACTACCTGGGTACCGTGGATCTGTTTGCCGAAGGCCTCGACCGGCTCGACGAGGCGATGGGGCATCTCGAGACCGAGCTCCGCGTCACCCCGGACGATCCGCTGTCCAACCTCTACCTGGGAGCCGCCCTGGTGGAGCAGCGTCGCTACGAGGAGGCGGTGCCCCGCCTCGAGCTGGCGACCCGGCTGCTCGAGGGGCGGCCCGCCGCCTACGAGTTCCTGGGCCGCAGCTACCTCGCTGTCGGGCGGGTCGACGAGGCCGTGGCCGCCCTGCGACGCGGCCTCGAGATCGGCGAGGCCGGGCCGGAGCGGACCGGGGTGATGGACACCAAGGACAAGCAGCAAAGCCAGCTGGCGAATCTCCACTTCCACCTGGCGCAAGCACTCCGGCGCGCCGGCGACGAGCAGGGCGCGGCGATACACTTCGCCGCCGCCAAGCGGAGCTCGGCCAGCTCCACCGAGGGAGCCCGCGAGCTCCTCGAGAGCTATCTCAGCGACGAGAGCAGCGACGACAGCCTGGCCGCCTCGACCTGGCCGCTGGAGCTCTCGACGGTGTCCGGATTCGGCCCGCAGGAGCGGGCGGGGATCGAGCTCGCCGTGAAGAGCGGCCTGGTGCAGGTGTACTTCAATCTCGGGGTCCAGCAGACCAAGGCCGGTCACTTCGACCGGGCCGCGGCGCTGTATACGAGAGCGGTAGAGCTCGACCCCGACTTCCCGCGCCTGCAGTTCTCGCTCGGGGCGGCGCTTTTCAACAGCGGCCAGTATGCGCGGGCGACCGCGCCGCTCGCCCGCGCGCGTGACCAACAGCCGGACGACGAGACCCTGCGCCGCATGCTGGCGCTCGCGTGGTTCAACTCGGAGGGCTACGAGCAGGCCGCGGCGCTGCTGCGCGACGACCCGGGGCGCGCCGCCAACGCCTCGCTGCAGTACACCTACGCCGTCTCCCTGGTCCGCAGCGGCCGTGCCGAAGAGGCGGGGCCGGTCTTCGACGCGTTGCTGGCCGAGAACGCCGACTGGCCGGAGCTCAACGTGCTGCTCGGCCAGGCGCATGCCCAGCAGCAGGACTTCGACGAGGCGATCCGCTACCTGCGGCGAGCGCTCGAGTTGAAACCGGAGGTCGCGGACGCCCAGAGCACGCTGGGGGACATCTATCTGCGCCAGGGCAAGCTGGCCGAGGCCGAGGAGGCGCTGCGGGCCGAGCTGCTCTCCCATCCGGCGGACGTGCGGGCCGCGTATACGCTCGCCGTCGTGCTCGATCTCAACCGCAAGCCCGAGGAGGCCCTCGAACTGCTGCGGCCGCTGCTGAAGAAACAGCCCGGCCTGGCCAACGGCCGATACCTGCTGGGCAAGATCCTGCTGGCGCAAGGCGCCGCCGAGGAAGCCCGCGCCCAGCTCGAGGCGGCGGCCGAGCTGGCCCCCGAGGACGCCAACGTCCGCTACCAGCTGGCCCAGGCCTACCAGCGGCTGGGCAGGCAAGAGCAGGCGCGGCGCGAGTTCGACGAGTATCGCCGGCTCAAGCAGGAGAGCCGGGACGGAGCCGGATCGTGAGCCGGTGGCTGGCGATCGGCTTGCTGGTGGCGCTGCCGGTTGCGGCGGCCGGTCAGGAGGCGCCGCTACTCGAGCCCGGCGAGGTGGTGGCCCTCATGCGGGAGGGTCGGCTGGATCAGGCGGAACGCGAGCTGCGGCGCATCCTGGAGCGATCCGACGACGCCACGGCGCGGGACCTGCTGGGCATCACGCTCGGCAGGCTGGGTCGTCCCGAGGAGGCCGAGCGAGAGTTCTCCCGGGCGAGCCTGTTGGCCCCCGACCTGCTGCCGCCGAGGCAGCACCTGGCGCGCCTCTATCTGCAACAGGGACGCACCGACAATGCGCTGAACGCCCTGCGCGCGGCGGCGCGGCTCGGGCCGCTCGATCGCGATCTGGCACTCTGGCTGGCCGACGTCGACATCTCCCTGGGCAACGACGCCCTGGCGGAGGCGCAGCTGCGCTCGGTGGCCGAGCGATTCCAGTCCGCGCGGGCCCTGCTGGAGCTGGCGCGGCTGCAAGGCCGCGGCGGTCGGCACGCGGTCGCCGCCGAGACCCTGGACCGGGCGCTGGCCCTCGCCCCCAACTCCGAGGAGCTGTTGGCCGCCCGCGCCAGGGTCTCGCTCGCCCTCGAGACCCCGGTCCTCGCCATCCGCGCGCTCGAGTCCCTGACCCGGATCCACCCCACGGTTTCCGAGTATCACTACCTTCTCGGGGTGGCGCAGCTGCAGATCGGCGAGAGGGCCGGAGCGATCGAGGCGCTGGAGCTCTCCCTCGAGCTCGAGCCCGGGCGCCCGCTGACCCTGATCGCCCTGAGCACCACGCTCAACGCCCAGAAGCGCTTCGAGGAAGCCCGCGAAGTGGCGCGCCGGGCCGTCCGCCGCGACCCCGAAAGCGCCGAGGCGCTGGCCGCGCTGGCCGAGGCCGAGGAGGGTCTCGGTGAGATCGGCGCGGCCGAGGAGCATGCCGCCCAGGCCCTGGCGCGGCAGCCGGAGCACGGCAGGGCGCTGGCGGCCATCGGCCGCATCCGCATGACGCAAGAGAGGTACGAGGAGGCCCGGGACGTCTTTCAGCGCGCGCTGGCCGGCATGCCCGGCTCGGCGCAGACCCACTACCAGCTGAGCCTGGCCTTCGCCCGGCTGGGGGATCGCGAGAGCTCGAAGAAGCACCTCGACGCGTACCGCCGAATCCGTCAGGAAGACGACGATCGTCTGGTCGAGGTGCGCACTCGGGCCGGGCTCGCAAGCTCCGGGATGGGACGGCCATGAGACCGCTACGCGTCGCCTTCGCCACGATCGCCGCCGGTCTCCTGTCAGCCGCGACCGCGCTGCCGCAGGATCAGGAGCCGGCGCCAGCGCCGGCGTACCCCTTCAGCGACGTCGCGGCGGAGGCCGGCATCACCTTCCGGCAGAGCTCCGCGCCGGAGAAGAAGTACATCCTGGAGTCGATGCCCGGCGGGCTGGCCCTGATCGACTACAACAACGACGACCTGTTGGACATCTACTTCGTGGATTCCCTCACGGTGGAGGGCGCCGCCGACCCCAAGGGCGCGCGCAGCGCGCTGTACAAGAACCTGGGCGGCATGCGGTTCGAGGATGTCTCGGAAGAGGCCGGAGTCGCCTACCCCGGCTGGGGCATGGGAGCCTGCGTCGCGGACGTCGACGGCGACAACTGGCAGGACCTGTTCGTCACCACCGTCGGCGACGACAAGCTCTACCGCAACCGGGGCGACGGCACCTTCGAGGACATCACCGAGCGGGCCGGCATCGTGACCGGCGGCTGGTCGACCGGCTGCGGCTTCGCCGACTACGACCGGGACGGCGACCTGGATCTGTTTGTCAGCCGCTATGTCCGGGTGGACCTCGACAACCTGCCCGAGTTCGGCAAGGGCAAGTTCTGCGTCTTTCGCGGGGTCGAGGTGCAGTGCGGCCCGCGCGGCCTGCCCGGCACCGGCGACCTCTTCTTCCGCAACGACGGGCAGGGCCGTTTCGAGGAGGTCGGCCAGCAGGCCGGCGTGTCGGACCCCGAGAAGTACTTCGGCCTCGGCGTCTCCTGGATCGACAGCAACTCCGACGGCTGGCTGGATCTGTTCGTCGCCAACGACGCCGGCCCCAACTTCCTCTATCGCAACAAGCGCGACGGCACCTTCGAGGAGGACGCCTTCCCGGCCGGCGTGGCGGTCAGCGAGGACGGCAGCGAGCAGGGCTGCATGGGGGTGGCGGTCGGCGACTACAAGAACGAAGGGCGCTTCAGCATCTTCGTCTCCAACTTCTCCGAGGAGTACAACGTCCTCTACAAGAACGGCGGCGACTACTTCACCGACGAGTCGTTCCGCTCGGCCAGCGCCTCGGCCAGCATGCCCTTCGTCGGCTGGGGCACGACCTTCTTCGACTACGACAACGACGGTTGGCTGGATCTCGTCGTGGTCAACGGCCACGTCTACCCGCAGATGGCGAACGTCAAGCGCGGCGGCTCGGCCGGCTACAAGCAGCGCAAGCTCTTCTACCGCAACCGGCGCGACGGCACCTTCGAGGAGATCGGCGAGCAGCTCGGCCCGGTGTTCACCGAGCATCGCGTCAGCCGCGGCCTGGTCCTCGGCGACCTGGACAACGACGGCCGGCTCGATCTGGTGCTCAACTCCCTCGACGGCAGCCCCCAGATCCTGCACAACCAGGTGCCCTCGCCGGGCAACTGGCTGCTGGTGAAGCTCGAGGGAGCGGGCAAGCTGACCGACGGCATCGGCGCCACCATCAAGGTCAAGGTCGGCGACCAGACGATGATGCGCCTGGTTCGTAGCGGCACCAGCTATCTGTCGCAGGAGGACATGCGCCAGCACTTCGGGCTGGGCTCGGCCGCGAAGGCGGACTCGGTCGAGGTGCTCTGGCCGGACGGCACCAGCACCGTGAAGACCGGTGTCGCGGCCAACCAGATGCTCGTGGTGCGGCAGGACGCCGAGTGATGCCGGGTCCCGACGCGCGGCCGGTGTTACGATCCAGCCCCCGTCCGCTGTGGGCAGCCCGCCCGCACCGCCAGCCATGACCACAAGACTTCCCGCACGATTCTCGGCAGCGCTATCGGCGCTTGCCATGGCCCTTCTCCTGCCGGCCGCACCCGGCCTGGCCCAGGAAGAGACCCCGTCGCCACCGCCCGACGAGACCTTCTTCGAGCGCGTCGCCGTCAACATCGTCAACGTCGATGTCTATGTCACGGACGAGGAGGGCAACCCGGTCACCGATCTGACCGCCGCGGACTTCGAGGTCCTGGAGGACAAGCGCCCGGTCGAGATCGTCAACTTCTATCGCGTCCGGGGCGGGCAGGCCGAGGTGGCGGCCCCGGCCGCGAAAGCGGCGTCGCCCCAGACCCCCGAGACCCAGACCCCCGAGAGCGAGACGGCCGCGCCCCCGGCGGTCGAGATGATCGCCGTCGAGCAGGAGGTGCCCGAGAGCCAGCGCCTGCACCTCGTGGTCTACGTCGACAACTTCAACATCCACCCGCTGAACCGCAACCGGGTCTTCAGCCGCCTGCGGTCCTTCCTGCAAGACAACGTCAAGCAGGGCGACCAGGTGATGCTCGCCTCGTACGACCGCTCGCTGCACATCCGCCAGCCGTTCACCGCCGACCCGTCGCGGGTCAACACGCAGCTGTTCGAGCTCGAGAACCTGACCGGCTACGCGACGCAACGCGAGGCCGAGCGCAGCGAGGCGGTACGCGAGATCTACGAGTCGCAATCGCTGAACGAGGCGCTGCGGCACGCCTCCGAGTACTCCAACAACGCCCACTTCGAGCTCCAGGAGACCCTCGACGGCCTCACCGAGATGGTCGACTCACTGGCCGGGCTGCCGGGCCGCAAGATGCTGCTGCACGTCAGCGACGGCCTGCCGATGGTCCCCGGGCAGTCCCTCTACCAGGCGGTGCAGCAGAAATTCGCCGACATCTCGTCGCTCGGCGAGGCGATCAGCCGCGACGAGTCGCGCAACTTCATGCGCTTGATCGCCCGGGCCAACTCGAATCGCATCAGCTTCTACACCATCGACGCCGGCGGCCTGCGCACGCGCTCCGGCTTCGGCGCCGAGCACCGCGCCGCCAACACCGCCCTCGTCGTCAGCACCGCGGTCGATTCGGTGCACTCCAAGAACCTGCGAGACACGCTGATCCTGATGGCCAACCGCACCGGCGGGCAGGCGGTCTACAACACCAACGACGTCGGCGAGGGGCTCGAGCGCTTCGCCCGCGACTTCGGCAACTACTACTCCCTCGGCTACCGCGCCGCCAGCGAGATTCTCGGCCGCTACCACAAGATCGACGTGCGGCTGAGGGAGAAGCGGAAGGGCTGGAGCCTGCGTCACCGTGAGGGGTATCGGGACAAGTCGCCCGACACCAAGATCAGCGACGCCATGGGCTCGTTCCTGGTGCACGGCTACGAGAGCAACCCGCTCGGGGTGTCGATCGACGTCGGACAGCAGATCCCGGACGACGACGGCATGGTCGCCGTGGCGATCCGGGTGCGCATCCCCCTGGCCAAGGTCGTCCTGCTGCCGCGGCCCGGCCGGCACGAGGGCCGCCTCAGCGTCTACCTGACGGTCGCCGACGCGAAGGGCCGCCAGGCGCCGCGCCAGGAGCTGCCGCTCGAGCTGCGGATCCCCGACGAGTCGCTGGAGACGGCCCTCGCCGACGAGGTGACTCGGGTGATCAACGCCACCATGCGCCCGGGCGACCACACCCTGGTCGTCGCCGTGCGCGACGAGATCAGCGAAGAGCGGTCGGTGGTGGGCCGCTACGTCACGGTCGTCAAAGGGCGCGGCGGCTACGCCCTCGGGCCAGCCGTCCGGCTCCGAAGGCTAACCCGTCGCCGCGTCCGCCGACGCCCGCAGCTCGAGCGTCGTGGTGACGAACGAGCTCTCGCGGGTGGCGTCGTCGCGCAGGCCGACGGCCACCACGTGCACGCCCGCGGGCAGCGTCAGTTCCATCACCACGCTTACCAGCTCACTGCCCTCCCCCGCGGATCGCCGGACACGGAACGCCGAGTGCTCGAACAGGCCTTTGTCGTTCTTCGTGTTGCGGGTCGCGACCTGGACACTGAGGTGCGCCATGGTCGAGGTCTCGTCGGGCAGAAAGGCGACGCTCGCCGCCGGCACCATGATGTGAAGCGGCACCGTGACCCGTCCCTTGGCCGCCGCCCGGACGTCGCCGGCGCCCAGCCGCACCCCCATCGGGTTCTCCACCAGGCCCAGATAGACCGCGCCCTGCAGCCGTTCGGTCATGCGCGCGTCGGGGTTCTTGTCGCGGTAGCCCTGGCGGTGCCGCACCTTTAGCTTGCGGTCCTTGACCCGTAACTTGATCTGGTGCTCGAGCTCGTCGCCGCCGTGCAGCGGCTCATAGGCGAGCGAGTAGTAGCTGCCCATCTCGAGCGCGATGTTGGTCAGCTCGACGTCGAAGTCGTTGCGGTTGAAGATGGCGCGGCCGCCGGTCTCCGCGGCCAGGTTGACCAAGCCGTCCCGCTCGTTGATGCGCATCGCGGTGTCGAGCCCCCGCGTGCCCTGCTGCTCGAGCGCCCCCTGCGCAGCCGTGCCGACGAAGCTGCCCTCGAGCCCCGAGGCCTGCATCGTGTAGATCGTCACCCGGTTGGCGTTGGCGTGCCGGGTGAGCTGACGGAAGGCCAGGCCGAGCTGCTCCGAGATGATGAACCCCGGCGCCTGGTCCCGCACCGGGCAGAGGCCGTTGACGAAGGCAACCATGTCGGCGCCCGGTGACGTTTCCAGCGAGTCGCTCACGTAGAGCAGCGTCTTCACGCCGGGCACACCGGTCAGGAAGCTGGCGACGCTGGCCAGGTGGTCCATGGTGACCGAGATGCGGTCCCGGCTCTCGCTGGCGAACAGCTCGACCTCCCTCGCCGCCTGTGGCAGGAAACAGTCGCACGGATCGGAGTTGCCCGTCCGCCCGCTGCTGCCGCCGATGTCCCGGCACAGCTTCCAGGTGTCCTGCAGGCGCTGCAGCGCCAGGCGCTTCTCCATCTCCACCCGCCCCCCGGCGGGAGCCGTCTTGGCGATCCGCTCGAGGGCGGCGTCGATCTCCTGCCAGGTGGAGTCGAAGGTGACCTCGGTCTGCAGGCCCTGGTCCTGGTTGAGGATCAGCACCCGAGCCGCCGGCACCCGCTCGGCGGCGAGGAAGTCGCGCAGGTCCTGGATCAGCCGGTTGCGGCCGGCCGGCTTCAGATTTAGCTGGTCGAAGTAGATGATCAGATGGCTGGGGTCGACGGCCGGCGGCTCGATCGGCGCCTCCTCGGGAGTCGCCGCGGCCAGCACCCGCTCGGCGCTGGCGAGCACCTGTCGGTCGCCGTCGATCTCGGCGAAGTAGGTGATCTCGACCGGCTTGCCGTCCTCGAGGACCTCGAAATCCGCCGCGGTGAGCCCCTTGACGGGATTACCCTTGCCGTCGGTCACCCACGCCTCGACGTTGACCAGCTGCACCTCGACGACCTCGCCAAAGCGGTACGGCTCGGGGCTTTGGGCGGCAAGGCCGCCGGCCAGCGTCAGTCCGAGCACCGTGGCCGTGAGAATCCAAACTTCTTGGCTGCGTTTCATCGAAGCTCCAATCTGGCGTTTTCTGGTGGTCAACCCGGCTCGCGGGCACCGGTCCGGCGTTTGGGGTCTGTCAGCGGCCCGGCCTGGGGCCTACCCGCTCTCTTCGCCCACCGCCGCCTGCAGTTGCAGCGTGGTGGTGACGAAGGAGCTTTCCCGGGTGGCGTCGTCGCGCAGACCCACGGCGACCAGGTGCACGCCCTCGGGCAGCTCGAGCTCCATCTTGACGCTCACCAGCTCCCGGTCGGTCGCGGCCGACCGCCGGACGCGAAACGCCGACTGCTCGAAGGTGCCCTTGTCGGTCTTCGTGTCGCGGGTCGCGATCTGAACGCTCAGGTGGGCCACCACCCACCCCTCCTCGGGCAGGAAAACGACCTTCTCCGCCGGCAGCAGGACGTGCAGCGGCACCAGGAGGCGGCCCTTGCCCGCCGCGCGGATCTCCCCGGCTCCCAGCCGGACGCCCATCGGGTTGTCCACCAGGCCGAGATAGACGGCCCCCTGGAGGCGCTCGGTCATGCGCACGTCGGGGTTCTTGTCGCGGTAGCCGCGGCGGTGCCGCACCCGCAGCTTGCGGTTCTTGACGCGCACCTCGATCTGGTGCTCGAGCTCGTCGCCGCCGTGCGGCGGCTCGTAGGCGAGCGAGTAGTAGCTGCCCATCTCGCGCGCGATCGCGGTCAACTCGGCCTCGAAGTCGTTGCGGTTGAAGATGGCGCGGCCGCCGGTCTCCGCCGCCAGGTTGGTCAAGCCGTCGCGCTCGTTGAGGCGCACCGCCGTGTCGAGCTCCCTGACGGCCTGCGGCTCGAGCGCTCGCTGCGAAGCCGCGCCGATGAAGCTGCCCTCGAGACCGCCGGCCTGCAGCGCGTAGATCGTCACCCGGTTGGCGTTGGCGTGCCGGGTGAGCTGACGGAAGGCCAGGCCGAGCTCGTCGGAGACGATGAACAGCGGCGCCTGGTCCTGGGCCGGGCAGAGCCCGTTGATGAAACGCAACAGGTCCGAGCCCGGGGACCTCTCCAGCGAGTCGCTCAGGTAGAGCAGGGTCTTGACCCCGGGCAGGCCGGTCAGGGAGCTGGCGGCGCTCGCCAGGTGGTCCATGGTGACTGAGATCCGCTCGCGGCTCTCGCGGGCGAAGAGCTGGACCTCGCGCTCGGCCAGCGGCAGGAAGTACTCGCAGAGCTGGTAGGTGACGTCGGTGGGCGACCGTATGCGCTCCTTGCCCAGGGTCCAGATGTCCTGCAGACGCTGCAGCGTCAGTCGCTTCTCCAGCTCGACCCGCTGCCCCGCGGGGACCGTCCTGGCGATCCGCTCGAGGGCGGCGTCGATCTCCCGCCAGCTGGAGCCGAAGGTCACCTCGGTGGTCAGACCCTGGTCCTGGTTGAGGATCAGCACCCGCTCCGCCGGCACCCGCTCGGCGGCGAGAAAGTCCCGCAGGTCCTGGATCAGCCGGTTGCGGCCGGCCGGCTTCAGATGCAGCTGGTCGAAGTAGATCACCAGGTGGTTGGGATCGACGGCCGGCGGCGCCGGCGGCGCCCCCTCGGGGGCCGCCTCGGCGAGCACCCGCTCGATGCCGGCGAACACCTGCCGGTCTCCGTCGAGCTCGGCGAAATGGGTGATCTCGACCGGCCTGCCGTCTTCGAGAATCTCGAAGTCGGCCGCGGCGAGGCCCTTGACCGGGCTTCCCTCGCCGTCGGTCACCCACGCCTCGACGTTGACCAGCTGCACGTCGACCACCTCGCCAAAGCGATAGGGCTCGGGCTGCTGGGCGACGACGACGCCGGCCGGCGCCGGCAGGAGCGCCGCGACCAGAATCGTGCCGACCAGGGGTGTCCGGTGCATCAGGGATCGTGTTTGTTCAGACTCGTGGCAGCCACCGCGGCCCGGGGGGCCACGGTATGCTGCGGACGCCGACTGTACACCGAGGACGACACGATGAAACTGCCCAGGCCCCTACTTCTCAGACCGGCGCTCGCCCTGCTGCTGTGCGGCGTAGCGGTCCACGCCAGCGGCCAGGCCCCTCCGGCCCAGCCGGCCGAGTCCGGCTTCAGCGAGCGCATCGAGGTCGGCATCGTCAATGTCGACATCTGGGTGACCGACGACGCGGGCGACCCCGTCACCGGGCTCACGGCCGACAGCTTCGAGATCCTGCACGACGGCCGACCCGTGCCGATCACCCATTTCACCGAGGTTCGGTCCGGCAGCGCCGCCGCGCCCACGCCGGCCGCCGCCGCGGCCGAGACCGCTGTAGCTACTTCGCCCACCGACGCCTTCCCCAGCCACGTGGTGGTCTATTTCGACCGCTCCCGCCTCCACCCGCGCACCTACCCGGCCCTGATCCAGAGCCTCGAGACGTTTCTCGACGATCCGGCGATCGACAGCGAGCGGGTGCTCATCCTGCGCCAGGATCGCGGTCTGGCCGTCGAGGCGCCCTTCGGCTCGTCCCGCGAAGAGCTCGGGCAAGCCCTCGACCGCCTGGCCCAGGGCACCCCGAACGGCCTGGATCTCGAGACCGACACCCGGCTGGCCCTCGAGGCGATTCGCGAGAGCTGGGAGCAGAGCCAGGACACGGCCGGTTCGGGGCTCAGCGGCCTCGCCGCGGTGCCCGGCAGCGCCGGGACCGGCCAGCCGCCAGGATCCGGCGGCGGCGGCACCGGCGCCGGCGGACCGCGCGGCGTCGTGGGCGGTGTCGGAGGGGGGGCCGGCCCGGACGCCTGCGGCATGTTCGTCAACCAGATCCAATCGATCCTCGCCGCGTGGACGAACTCCAACAGCCAGAGGGTCGCGGTGACGCTGACCAACCTCTCCAGCGCGGCCGGCTTCCTGGCCGGCCTGCCTGGGGTCAAGGCGCTGATCTATCTGAGCGACGGCCTCGAGACCCGGCCGGGGGCCGACCTGGCGACCTATGCCAGCAGCCTGTGCCCCGGCGCCGGCAGCGAGCTGATGACCGACGCCCTGTCGGCCGAGATGACCTCGGGCTTTCGCGACCTGACGAGCCACGCCAACACCAACCGGGTCACCTTCTACTCGTTGCAGACCTCGGGTCTACGGGCGCTGGAGACCGGCGACGCTTCCGGCGGCCGCACCGCCCGCGGCGGCAACAGCCGGCGGGCACGGGGCAGCTTCGAGGCCAGCAAGCGGGCGGGCGACCGCGAGGGCCTCGGCCTGATCGCCGCCGAGACCGGCGGCCGGGCGGTGTTCAACCAGAACGAGTTGGGCCCGGAGCTGAGCAGGATCGGCAACGAGATCCAGCACTACTACTCTCTGGCCTACGAGCCGCCGGCCGGCAGCGCCGGCGACGGGCGCCGCGATCACCAGATCGAGGTCAAGGTGCGAGACGGCGGCCTCACCCCGCGCTACCGGCGCGGCTATCTCGAGATGAGCCCGGATCAGCAGCTACGCCAGAGGATCGAGGGGGCGCTCAACCTGGGCATCACCAGCAACCCGCTGGCGGTGCGCCTGGGGGCCGGCGCGGTCGAGGAGCCGGCGCCCGGCACCTACCGCCTGCCGCTGCACGTCATGGTGCCGGTGGAACGGCTGGCCTTCCTGCCCGAGCAGGGATCGTTCTTCGCCCAGGTCACGGTGCAGGTCCTCACGCGAGCGCTCGACGGCAACGAGTTGGTCACCCAGGACAAGGTCTTTCGCGTCAAGGGCGCGCCCGACGCGACCGGTTTCGCCGATCTGGCGATCGCCCTCGAGCTCGGCGGCGGCACCCACGTGACCGCGATCGGGGTCCAGGACGCCAACACCGGCGAAGCCTCCTTCGTCTCGACCACCGTGCAGGTGGGTCCCGGAAGCTGAAGCGGGCCGCGGCGAAAGAGTCCATCGCGCTGTTCACGGCGCTCCGGTGCTCCACCAGCGTCCCGTCCGGGAAGTACGCTACCCAGTCCAGCGTCCCTCTATCCGCTGGCTGGTAGCCGATCGATGAGCCAGGCAGGATAGTGTCCGAGCGTGACGCGCCGGCCGAGCCATTCGATCCTCACGAGGGTGGCGGCGACCGCCTTGCTGGCGGCCATGGCGCTGGCGGGATGCGGACCCGAGGAGGCTCCCCGACAGGGCGCTGCGGTGCGGCGCGAGCCCGGTCTCGACGTGCTGCTGATCACCGTCGACACCCTGCGCGCCGACGCTCTCGGCTCCTACGGCAACGCGCGGGCCGCGACACCGTGGATGGATCGGCTGGCGGCCGCCGGCGTGCGCTTCACCGACGCGCACGCCCACAACGTGCTGACGCTGCCGTCCCACGCCAACATCCTGTCGGGCCTCTACCCGCAGGAGCACGGCGTGCGCGACAACTCGGGGTTCCGCCTCGCCGCCGGACCGCCCACCCTGGCGACCTTGCTGAGTGCCAAGGGCTACCGGACCGGGGCGTTCGTCAGCGCCTTCCCGCTCGACTCACGCTTCGGGCTCGACCGCGGCTTCGAAACCTACGAGGACAGCTTTGTCGACGCCACCAGCCGGCCGGCCTTCCTGGAGCAGGAGCGCGCCGGCGCCGAGACCGTCGCGCTGGCCGTGGAGTGGCTGGCGGCCGCGGACGGGAGGCCGTCCTTCGCCTGGGTCCACCTCTACGAGCCGCACTTCCCCTACGCCCCGCCCGAGCCGCTGGCGACCCGGTTCCGCGCCGACCCCTACGCCGGCGATGTGGCGGCCGCCGACGCCGCGCTCGCCCCCCTGCTGCGGCCGATCCTCGACGCCGGGGAGCGGGGCGATACCCTGGTCGTGCTGACCTCCGACCACGGCGAGGCGCTCGGCGAGCACGGCGAGGCGACGCACGGGATCTTCGCCTACGAAGGTGTGCTGGCGGTGCCGCTGATCCTCTATCAGCCGCGCCTGTTCGGGCCCCGCGTGGTCGGGACGCCGGTGCGCCATGTCGACCTCCTGCCGACCATCCTCGACGCGCTCTCCCTGCCCGCGCCGGGAGGCCTCCGCGGCCGCAGCCTGCTGCCGGCCGCGGCCGGTGCGCTCGACGAGGCGGCGGCGACCACCTACTTCGAGGCCCTCTCCGGCCAACTCAACCGGGGCTGGGCGCCGCTCTACGGCCTCATCCAGGCCGGCTGGAAGTACATCGACCTGCCGATCCCGGAGCTCTACGACCTGGCGGCGGACCCGGGCGAGGGGCGCAACCTGGCCGCGGCCGACCCCGAGCGCCTGGCCGCGATGCGCCAGGCGCTGCAGCCGTTGCGAGACCTCGACCCCGGCGCCGTCGCCAGCCCGGAGAGCGCCGAGATCCGCGAGCGCCTGCGGAGTCTCGGCTACCTGAGCGGCGGCACGTCCGCGGCCCGCGACCGCTACACCGAAGAGGACGACCCCAAGCGGCTCATCGAGCTCGACGCGATCCAGCGCCAGGTGGCGGGCCTCTACGCCGACGGCGATCTCGAGGGCGCCCTGCGGCTCTGCCGCCAGCTCGTGCGCCGCCGCCCGGGGATGCGCATGGCGCTGTTCGATCTGGCCCAGCTCGAGCGCGAAAGCGGCCACCTCGACGCGGCGATCGAGGCGCTCGAGCGGGCCTTCGCCCTCAACCCCGAGGACCCGGCGGCGCTGGCGCTGCTGGCCGGCTACCTGACCCAGGCGGGCCGCGCGGGCGATGCGGTCGAGCTGACCGAGCCGCACGCGCGGTCGGCCGAGCCGGACGTCGAAGTGCTGCTCACCCGCGGCCTCGCACTCGCCCGGCTGCGCCGGCCGCGGGAGGCGCTGGCGAGCCTCCAGCGGGCACGCGAGATCGATCCCGCCAACCCCAAGGTCCCGGTCTACCTGGGAACCGTCCTGCTGATGGGCGGCCAGCGCGCCGAAGCGAGCGCCGCATTCGAGCAGGCGCTCGCCGTCAACCCGCGAGCGGCACGGGCGCACAGCTCGCTGGCCATCATGGCGGGCGAGGAGGGCCGGACGGACGAGGCGCTGGCGCACTGGCGCGCCGCGGTCGCGGCCGACCCCCGGGAGCACCCCAAGCTGCTCGCCGTAGCCACCGGCCTGTGGAACAACGGCCGGACGGCAGAGGCCCGGCCGCTGCTCGCGCTCTTCGCCGCTTCGGCTCCCGGCGCCGACTACGGCGAGCAGATCGCGCGCGTCCGGGCGCTACTGGCCGCCCCGGCCAGCGGCTGACGTCGGGCCGCCGGGCACCAGCGTCAGGTGGTCTTCACCCTTCGTGTTAGCCTGAATTCGTCGTCTAGCTGGGGAAGCTCGGACGGTGCTTTTGACGCCCTTTCTGCGCTCCTGGGTTGCGCAGACCTTCAGTTCTTCCCGTGGCTTTACTGAACGGAGGTCATCGACGTGGACACGACGAAATTCAAACTTCCCGAGGCCAAGGACTGGGATCCTTCGGATCAAGAAGACAGGAACGAGCTTCTTGCCGAACTGGACCGCATGCTCGTGGGGCCGGACGGATCGATATCCGGCACCGGGGCCCTCGTGCAGGATGCGCTCGGGGAGGTGTGCAATCCGCTCCTGACACCCAACGCCTCGCGCGGAGAGTTCTGGCGACCGTACCTGTATGGCGAGAAGGCCCTGTCGGGCTTCTTCGCTGATTGGCTGGAGTACAACCCGGCCCCGTCGAGTCCCGGCCTCTACATCGAGTACTGGGACCATCTGGCTAATACCGAGTCAGGGCCGGCGCTGACCAACGGCGACGAAGACTTCAAGAAGTGGTTCATTCGTTTCCTCGATCTCCGGGGCCGGTGGCTCAACAGCACGTCCTCGGCGACGACGGTGCCCGTCTGGATGGCGTACGAGGGCACGCACGAGCATCCGTTCGACATCGACGACTACGAGGTTCCCGCCGGCGGCTTCCAGTCCTTCAACCAGTTCTTCCTGCGGAACATAAAACCGGACCGGCGGCCGCTGTGCGTGCAGGCCGATGATCCGAATGTCGTCGTGGCGCCGTGCGACGGTGGTGTGTTCTACCTCACCCGGGGCGAGCTCATCGGCAACGCGTATCAGCTGCCGGGCAAGTCGAGAGACACGTTCCAGCTGATGGACGCCCTGCCCGGTTTCGGCTCGAGCTTTCTCGGCGGTCCGCTGCTCGACATCCTGCTCTGGTTCACCGACTACCACCACTTCCATGCCCCGGTGTCGGGAAAGGTTATTCACCACGGTCAATACGAGGGCTCCTACAACTACGACTTCGACAACTTCGATCCCGACGACCCGTATGCGCCAGGCCAGCCCCCCGACAGCGACCGCGTCGGGTGGTACCAGCAACTCGGCAAGCACAAGCGCTATGTGTGGATCATCAAGACCGAGTCGCTCGGGCTCGTCGCCATGGTCGCCATCGGCTTCTGGGGTGTCGGCAGCATCGTCAACGCGATCGGTGAGGGCGACACCGTTGAGAAGGGCCAATACATGGGTCACTTCGGTTACGGAGGTTCATCGATCGTGCTCGCGTTCGAGCCGAACCTCGACCTGCAGTTCGCCGTTGGCGACGAGCCGGTCCAGGATCCCGACCATCCGATGCTGATGAAGGTCAAGAAGTGTCTGGGGAAGCGCACCCCGCCGTTGCAGTGGTGAAGGTGAATAATGCGGACTAGCCCGACCTTCTCCCCGGCTCTCGCAGCGAGCCGGCGTAGGTGCCTGAAGATGTGGGACTTTCCGACCGAGGGCACCGCAGGCGTACTCGAAGTACGTCGAGGATGACCGACCGAGGGAAGTCTCGCAGATTCAGGTACATGCGGCGGCGTAGTCGAGAGCTGGTGAGAAGGTCGGGCTAGATGTAGCGCTTGATCCGGGGCCACAACTCGGCGACCGGCATGCGCAGGCCGCGGCAGACCCAGATCGGCAGGTCGTCCTCGTAGGGCATGCAGTCCGTGCAGTGGCTGCGCCCACCGAGCTCGACCTCCTGGAACAGCTCGAGCAAAACCTCGCGCTCGTCGCCGAGCACGATCAGGACCTCCCCGGTCCAGTCACCGGGTCCCCAGAGGAAGTAGTTGTTGTGGCCCGACATCGCCGCCGGAAGCCCGAGCTCGGCAGCGAAGAAGTCGATCGCCGCGGCCTCGCCATAGTTCTGGCCGAAGACGCGAGCCTTGGCCCTGTCCGCGGCGGGCAGCGAGTCGTGCACCGTGGGTCATCCCGTCACCAACTAGCCTTGGACGCAGCGCGAGCCCCGCGGGAGCGGGCTGCACTCCGCGGGGCTCGCTGGGCGCGACGTCCCGATCCTGGCAATCCAGCCGGGATCGTCGTTTGCCTCGGTTTGGCCCTCAGTACAGGAACCAACGCTGCGCAGACTCGTAGTCGCAGTTCTTCAGGAGAATGTGGCGTCCCGTGACGTCTTTTCCGCCGCTGACGGCGACACACCGCCCATCGTGGTTCTTGGGTCGAATGAGACCCAGGTGGGCGTCGACGGACCACTGCAGGTACTCGTTGCCGGCGGAGCAGGCCGAGCTTCGTAGACGAGTGTTCTTGTCGTAGGACGAGCCCTCGGCCCAAAGACACTGATCGTAGTCGCCGGCGTTGTGGAGAAGACCGTCGGGCGCCAAGACCCACCGCTGCAGCCAGGTGTCGACGCAGGTCTGTAGAAGGGCACGACCACCAGGGGTCGCCCCGATGCATCGCGTCCTCGAGTCCAGGGAGCTCCTGAAGACGATCGGCCTCTGGATCGACCAGGCTTGATCGAGCGAGCCGTCGCACTCTTCGAGCCTGACGGCCCCGTCGCTGCGTGCTTTGACACAGACGCCGGGAGCGCCCTGCGGCCTGATCGTGCCGGACTCCCGATCGACTCTCCACAGCTGGTTGGGCTGGCCCTGCTTGCAGGACCACACCTGGACCGGCGTTCCGGGAGCGTAGGACGGACCTTCGGCATCCAGGCACTGGCCGCGGTCTCTCGTGCTGCTGATATGGCCGTCAGGGTGGATCGTCCATCGCGGAGCGCCGCTACCGCACGAACCGAGAAGCGTGTCCGTGCCGTCTCCGATGCTCTCCGGCAGCCTGACGCACCGGTCCTCGGCACCTTTGCGCGTTCGCATGGACACCTCTTCGAGACCTAGATAGACGCTCGGGTGTGGCCGTCTGCCATCGGGGCTTCCTAACAGCGCGAGGTGCCCGTTGGGGTCGCCATGGCCCGGGTCCAGCAGCACGCTCTTTTCTTCTCGCGTCAAGGGACACCCGTAGAGAGTGTCGGGTCTGAGGCGCTTCTGCATCAAGCAGGTCATCTCCAGAGCGGGCGGTGTCTTCAGGGAATCGACGTCGAACACCCCCTCGACGCACTCTCGGGTCGTTCGATGGTGGCGCAGGCCGAGTGCGTGCCCGAACTCGTGCGACCACGCCTGCAGATCAGGCGAGTTGCGGAGCTTGCCGTTTTCGTAGTTTCGGTACGAAGTGTTCCAGAAGCCGCCCGTCATCTTGGCAATGCCACCCGAGCCGCCAGCCCAGCTGTCGCCGCCTTGAAAGACGGCGAGCACGATGTCCTCGCCAGCCAGGAACTCCTCCGGGATCACGGAGAGGATGAGTCTCCTCATCGACTCGATGTCGGCAAAGGTCTGGGTCGGGTCCGTGGAGCGAACATGGGTAACGAGGTCGTTCTGGGCCAGCTCGAAGGTGACGCCGAGTTGCTCCAGATAGTGCCGCTGGAGTTCCCCGAGAATGGCCACGATCGCCTTCTCGGCGTTCGGTTTCGCCTGCTCCCCGGGCGGCAGAACGTAGAGCGCGCGGACCTTCCGACTCCTGACCGCCGAGCTCTTCTTGATGCCACTGACATAGCCAGGCGACCAACCCGTCTCGACCTTCGCTTCCTTCTTCAAGGTGCACGAACGGTCCTTATAGACAAAGGCCTCACAGTCGTCGCGGGCGCCGCACAGATCAGCGCAGCCCGCGCTGGAAGAGACACGGTGGACCGCCAAGAGCCTGCCAGTCACGGTCTTGCCGCGAATCTCCACCAGGTCACGTCTCGGCAGCGAGACGCCACCGGTCACGCCGCGGCGCGTTTTCTCCTTGAACTTGTTCGCATGTCGAAGCTTGCAGCTGCGCTTCGCTTCTTCGTACTCGAACGACCGACAGGGAACGTGCCCTGGATGCGCCGCGCACTTCTCCGCGCAAACCATCCGGGAAGCGACATTGTCGTGAAAGGCGATGTCGAGGCCCTGAACGCCTCTCTCGGCTTTGATCTCAAAGTCATCGACGGCGCTCCGTACGGTCAGCCCGAAGGTGGCCTTCACTGGCGCGGCCACGACCTGTTCGCAGTACTCGCTGACCGAGGCGGCCGCCCGCACGTCAGGCCCGGGGCGCCCGGGCTGCTCCGCGTTGGCCCAGCCGGTGGTGGCCATGAGGACCACCAGGAGCCCGGCCAGAGTAGCCGTTGCTTGCCCGGCGGCGATGAGCGGTTCTGCGTGGTTTCTTGTTCTCATTTGCCTCTCCCTTTTTCGTTGAACGAGGGGCCGGATCGCTCCTCGCTCTCGGTTCATCCGGGAAACGCAAGAAACCCGGGACGGGTGACACTGGGATCGGCCTACAATCTGAGTCATGCCGGGTCCGCGGCCAGACGCACCACCGCCCGATGCCCGGGGCGAGGTCACGGAGCTCCTGTCGGCGATGCGGCGGGGCGAGGCCGGGGCCGTGAACCGATTGGTACCGCTGGTCTACGATCAGCTCCGCAACGCGGCCCATCGCCAACTTGCCGGCCGGCGCCACGGTCAGACGCTCAATACCACCGACCTGGTTCACGAGACCTACCTCAAGCTCGTCGACCGATCACGGGCCGACTGGAGAGACCGCACCCACTTCCTGTCAGCTTCGGCAGTGGCGATGCGCCACATCCTGGTGGATGCGGCCCGCCGCCGGGCGGCCGGCAAGCGAGGCGGCAAGGCACGCCGGGTGCCGCTGAGGGACACCCTGGTCGGAACCGACGGGCGGGCAGTCGACCTTCTCGATCTGGACACGGCACTCACTGCCCTCGCCGACTTCGACCCCGCGTTGAGCCAGCTCGTCGAACTGCGTTTCTTTGGCGGTTGGATGATCGAGGAGGTTGCCGAGATGCGAGGTGTCTGCGGGCGCACGGTCAAGCGCGACTGGCGCAAGGCCCGCGCCTTCCTCTACCGAGCGCTCTATGGAGGCGGCGAGCCGTGAGGCTGCCGGCGGACCGCGACAGCTGGCGTCGGATTGCCGACATTCTCGACCGCGTCCTGGAGATGCCCCCGGCGGAGCGGTCCGCGGTCCTCGACGAAGCTTGCGGCGACTCGGCGGAACTGCGCTCCGAAGTCGAGGCGCTGCTGGCGGCCGACGAGCAGGCTGGCGGCCTTCTCGAAGAATCGGTCGACGACTATGCGGCCGCCCTCCTTGCCGAGCCGAGCGAGTCGGCCGGCTCCGATTCGGTACCTCTCGGGCGGCAGCTGGGCCCCTACCGCGTGGTCCGCGAGATCGGCAGCGGTGGCATGGGCGTCGTCTATGAGGGCTGGGACACGCGCCTCGATCGCCGCGTGGCGCTCAAGCTTCTGCCGCCCGAGTGGGGCCGCAGCGCAGGCGCGAAAGAGCGCTTCGTGCGCGAGGCCCGGGCCGCTGCAGCTCTGGATCATCCCAACATCTGCACCGTGCACGACGTCGGCGAAAGCGACGACGGACAACTGTTTATCGTGATGGCCTACTACCAGGGCGACACCCTTGAGCGCAGGATCGCGCGCGGCCCGATACCGCCGGCAGAAGCCCGCGACCTCGCGATCCAGATAGCCCGGGGGCTCGAGCGGGCGCACGCCGCCGGCGTAATCCACCGCGACGTCAAGCCCTCGAACGTCATGGTGACTGAGACCAGGTCCGACATCGTCCCGACCGAACCGGTCACCGCAGACCGGGCCAAGATCCTCGACTTCGGCATCGCCCGCGTCGCCGGCGAAGCCGGGCTCACCCGCGCCGGCGGCTCGCCCGGCACACCGGCCTACATGTCGCCCGAACAGGCCTCGGGCGATCCAATCGACGAGCGCACCGACATCTGGTCGCTGGGTGTGATCCTCTACGAGATGCTGGCCGGCCGCCGGCCCTTTCACGGCGACCACCCGCAGGCTTTGGTCCACGCCATTCTCGAGCGCGACCCCGAGCCGTTGGCCCTGGAGGTGCCGGCCGATCTCGCCCGGGTCGTCGAGCGTGCGTTGGCCAGGGAGCCGGCGGCGCGCTATCAGAGGATCGGCCACCTGCTCGCCGATCTAGAGCGGCGTCCAGTCGGCGGGCGCTGGCGCTGGTGGCGCCAGGCGGCAGCTCTCGCCACCGGCCTCGTCCTCTTCGGTCTCTGGTGGAGCTCTCACCAGTCGCCGGTCCCGTCCGAGCCGCCCAGATCAAAGGCAACGGCTTCCCGGCGGGCGCCGACTGCCGAAGCCGCAGTGCCGGTGATCGGCGTCGTGCCCTTCGGCAACCGAACGGGAGAGGCAGAGCTCGACTGGTATGGCGAGGGCGTCGCCCGGCTGGTCGCCGACGCGCTGGCTCCGTCGCGCCACCTGTTGGTGGTCTCCGCCCAGCGGATCGAGCCGCTTCTCGGAGCGCAGACGTCGGCCGAACTAGCCGAGGCCGCGGCCGAGGACGGCATCGAGTTCCTCGTGACAGGCGAGATCCTGCGGACCGGGCAAGGCCTGAGTCTAGCCGCGCGGCTGTCAGCGACGGGTGATGGGCGGCAGCTCGCCGGTCGCCGAGTCACCGGCCTCGAGCCGCCGGAGCTGCTCGCGGCCGCCGACGAGATCGCGCGCGAAACCCGCAAGGGGCTTGGCGTGCCACCGACCGAAGCGGTCGACGTGTTGGCCGCCGATTTCGCGAGCGACAACCCGGCGGCCTACGAACTCTACCTTCGCGGCCTCAGGGCGATTGCGGGATATCGCTATGACGAGGCCGAACAGGCCTTCGTCGAAGCGCTCGAAGAGGCGCCGGGATTCACCATGGCCCGGTACCGCCTGGCCCACGTCGAGGCCGTGACGAGTCGCACCGCGGAGGCTCTGGAGACCATCGGCCGGGCTGTGGCCGAGGCGAACCGCCTCCCCGACCGAGAGGCGCGCTATGTGCGGGCGCTGGAGCACTACATTTCCCGCCGCTACGATGAGGCTGCCGTCGCCTATCGGCGGATTCTCGAGCTGTATCCCTACGAAACCGAAGCGGCGCATTCCCTGGCGCGCATTCTGCACGCGCGCAAGCGCTATGAGGAGGTGCTCGAGATCACCGATCTCCTCGCGCGGCTCGAGCCCGACAATCACATCACCTGGAGCCAATCGGGCTCGGCGCACCTGGCGCTTGGCGATTACCATCGGGCAACGCTCGACCTCGAGCGTTACGCCAAGCTCGAACCTCGGAGCGCCAACGCGCGCCATTTGCTCGGAGATGTCTACCGCGCGCAGGGCGAGCTCGAACTGGCGGCGACCGAGTACTTTGTCGCTCTCGAGGTGGATCCCTCATTTCACGTCTCCGCGATTGCCCTGGCGATCACGGATGTGCTCCGAGAGCGGCCGAAGGAGGCGGAAGACCGGCTCGCGTCTCTGGTGTCGAACCTCGATGTGAACCCGCGCAACCGCATCAGTGCCGCCTTCGAGCTGGTGTCTCTCTATCGCGCGCAAGGCCGGTTTCGGGAGGCGACCGCGGTCCTCGCGGGGCTCGAGCAGGTCATAGCCGAAGAACAGGTCCGCGAAGCCATGGCGCTCGCGGTGCGGGGGGCTTCACGGATGGAGTTGGGCGAAATCAGAGCAGCCCGCCGCCTGCTCGACCTTGCCGTGGAGCGTTCCCCGGGCGTTCCCACCCGCTACCTCTTTACTCGAGGGCTGCTCGAGCTGCGCGAGGGCCGGTCTGCGGCCCTGGAGGAGACCGTGTCGTCGATCCTGCAGGGTGCCCGACCGGAGGGCGACCCTGACCGGACGGAAGAAAAGGCCGCGGCCTACCTGCGGGGCCTGGCTCGGCTGGCGGCCGGTGAGATCGATGAGGCCACCGCCGAGTTGACACGAGCGGTGGCCCTCGAGGGCTACGAATACGCCGTCTATCGGCTCGGGCTCGCCCGCGCCTACCTGGCGGCCAAGAGGCTACGCGAGGCGCTGGCGGCGGCCCGGCTGGCAGTACAGGATGTGGATCCCGCGGAGCCGCGCCTCGACCTCGGTCTCGACCGGGTCCGCGCTCTACTTGTGCTGGCGCGGGTCCAGGCGGCACTGGGCCAACCGGCGGAGGCCGCCGCCAGTGCGCGGGAACTCCTCAGCCGCTGGGCGCAGGGCCATCAGGGGCTACCCGAGCTGGACGAGGCGCGCCGCCTGGCCGCCGCTCACGATGGCCAGGCGGCGCCAGACGAGCGGGGGACTACCGTGGCGGGTCCTCAAGCGACAAGGGATCTGACGGCATCTCCTTCGGAATGGAAGCTTCACCATCTCCGTTGAAGTCATAGAAGAGAGTAGGAATCAGCTCCTCCGCCTGTCTGATCCTGAGGATCGCTTCTCCGGACAGGATCCTCCAGGCCCCTTGCTCAGCGTCCGCGATATCGACCACATCATCGCCGTTCACGTCCGCGAGTCGGCCGGGCGCCTCGCCATTGACGACAAAGGCCCGGATCGTCACCACCGGACGACTGAGTTCGCTCAGACACTCCTTCGGTCCGCCGTCGACTCGAGCCAAGGACGGAGGCGGCGTGCCGTCCGCTCTCTCGCCGCAGCGGTCGCCGACCGTCTCGTCGGCCAGTACTACGGGCGAGAAGAGCCCCTCCGACCCGCGCTGGTTCTTGGGTACGTTCATGTGGACGAGCAGGCTGGTTCGATCTCGCGAGTCCTTGAGCTCGTAGGCAACACTCTGGAAGAAGCCGGCGAGGTTCCGTCCCTCGCGAGGCGATACAAGGTTGAAACGATCGTCGGTGACGACGCCGGGGCCGGCGTCGGCCAGCACGACGAGGCCGGGTAGGCGGGGGTTCGGGCCGTACTTGTAGATCTCGACCAGTGGCTCTCCCGGCCCCGACCCGGGCACCGTTGCGACGTTGGATTCGGTCGCCCCGACACATGGACCGATCAAGGTCATCCCGTCGTTGGTCTCGGATCTCGAGCTGAAGGTCTTGAGTCCCGGGGTATCGAGATTCTCGCTGCTCGGCTGCGGATCGCACCGGCCCAAGCCGGGAAGATGAAGGCCCGGACTGAACTTGACCTGAATCTCGTCCTCGTGACGGAGAAAGGGCTGGTGGGAGCCATGAGAGCTGTCCATCAGGGTTCTCGAAGAGAAGGTGGCCGGCCCCTCCAGCCCCCGGATAGTTCTTGCTGCGGCAAATACCGACGCCCAGTAGTTTCTCCTCGTTGGCGGTCAGGGACAGGGTCAGCGGCCAGCCGCTGCGCGGCTGAATCAACGGCTCCTCACCGTCGCCGTTGAGGAAGCGGATGTCGATCTCGTGGTCGCTCGTTTCGTCCGGCGCCGCTACCGGCAGGCAGGCGCAGGCGGTGTGGCCGAGAGCGAGGAAGAGGACGAGGAGCCAGAGTAGTCGGGTGCAGGGTGCCGGCCTTCGCGTCCCAGCCCGCGTCCTTTCGCGATTAATTCGATCGGGATCTGTGCGCATGTCGTTCTCCTTTGGCTGGATGGTTATCACGGAGCCTCATCCCAGAAACGCAGAGTCGGTACCCGAGGGGACATCAAGAGACCGTTTCGAGCCCTGTGCCTCCCAAAACCCAACTGCCGCGAAGATCATTGACTTTCCCGCGGCGACCCGTGTCTCGTGGCAGTCGCCCCTTCCGCCTCCAGCGGTTCATCCCCTTCTTAGGGTGTCGCTTTCCATCCGAAACTCAGACACTGCGCGGCGTCAGAAGGCCGATAAGGGCGACACAACGGACGTCATCGGTCACTCAAGTTGACGGTAGCCCGGCCGCATCCGCGCAGCTTTGCAACCGACGAGCGGCTGGCGTAGGTAGCGCCGCAGACGGCATCGACATCGGTACTCATCAGCACTTGGGCGAAGACCGCGACCATCTCTCGCAACAGATCGCCACCGTGCTCTTCGAGACCCTTGCGTATCCAGTCGGAAACCTGCATTCTCTTCGCGGCCACTGCGTGTTCCTCCTTGGTCGGTTGACTTGGAAATTGGCTAACCAAGGACCGGGCAGTGGCCCTCTGCTTTTCAAGCCGCCGACCCGTGCGCAGCGCAGGCTGTGGGAACCGTGGAAGGTGCCCGCCCCCCGGCACCGCCCTGGAAACCCCTTCGAGTCTCCCACACCTCCCACCGTTCCCACAGCCAACTACGACGACGGCTTAGACAGACTCATACACCACGAGCCCGGACACTACCTCCTGTTAACCGTGATTCTCGCGGCTTCGAGGGCCGACAGATGCTCCGAGCGTATCGCCCTTCATCTTGCCTCTCCTGGCACGGTGCCGACAGACGCCTAGTCCTAGTAGGTCGCGTACAAGCCGAACACCAGGCTGCCGACCGTGTCCTCGTTGGACATCTGGATATTCGCGCCGGCCTGGAACCTCTCGTACCCGACCTTGAAGTTCGCATTGTGGCCTTCCATAAAGTAGCTGATGCCGGCCCGCCACAGGTCAAAGCTGCCGTGGCCGCTCGCCGCATCGGCGGCCCATTCCTCGTAGAGGAACCACGGTTGCCACTTCTTCTTCTGGATCAGATAACCTGTCTGGAAGTAGAAGCCTTCGCCTTCCGACTCTGCTATGGCGCCTCCGAGGTCCATGTCGTGATAGGCGGCCTCGAACGTCAGCGAGCCGCCGGCAAGCGGCTGCTCGGCGAAGAGGTCGACGCTCCAGTACCGGTAGTCGGCCGAGGGCTTGTTGAAGAAGTCGACGTCCGACTGCGTGTCGTAGGACGCGCCGATTGCGAAGGTCCTCTTCTCCCCGAGATGGTTCGCGGAGCTGTAGTAGCCCGGCTCGGCGTCGCCGAGGTTGAGCTGCAGGCGCCCGGCGTAGCGCTCCTCGTCGTGGAGCCTGTCCGGCCAGCCGTCGTAGACGCCAAGGTAGTACTTGAGGTGCACGGAGTCGCCGAAGTCCCGGACACCGAAGGCGGTGACCCCGTCGTCTCGGAGCGGCCCCTCCTGGACTCCCCTGCCGCCGACGCCGCTGACGCTCTCGTTATAGGTCTCGGTGCCGAAAGTCCGCACCCCCTTGCCGCCCCAGGTGAGCGGCTTGTAGCTCGCGCCCGGACGGTCCATCGCCAGGAGCGTGTCGTCGGACGTCGTCGTCTGGCGGCTCGACGGCGGGAGATGCCGGCCGAAGAAGACTTGGAGCTGCGGGCTCTTCTGCAGATGGACGTAGGCGTCGATGACGTCCACACCCCGGTCGGCGAGGTCGGTCTGCAAGAAAATGCTGAAGTGCTCGTTCAGCGTGCCCTTCAGACGAAAGCGGGCTCGCCGCAGCCAGAAGTCGTCGTAGGCCTCATAGTTGCCGTCGCCGTCGGTGTCGTGCTCGCTCGAGATCGCGAGAACCTGCAGACGGAACCCGAGATCGATCTTCTCGTTGCCATCGGCGTCCACTAGCTTGAACCCGGCATGTGCCGCGGTGCCCAGGAAGAGCAGGGCCAGGCACGCGATCATCGGTATCCGACTCAGCCGGCCGAGGTCACGGAATCGGAATCTGCCCTCCCTCGCGCCGACCGCGGCGCAAGCCGACTTTTCCTCGCCGATCTCCAGGCACATCGCCTTGTCGTGGTTGGCCTCAGGGTTCTTGTTTCTGCGCATGATGTCCTCCTGTGAGCGGGGACGCTTGATTGCGTCACTCCTCCCTAGAGGGGATAGCGCTGGCGTTTTCGCACTCTGCCGTTCGTTGCCTCGTGCTGAGAGTGTTTTGCTGTCGCTGCACAGCGCTCGCAGCAGGCGGCCAGATCTCTAGAGCCCGGGCCCAGGGTCGGTCATCGAATGTGAACTAATGTCGCGCGTCGTGACTGCGAAGGTTGCCACTCCAGTCGAGGAGTCATTCGTCGGCTGTCACCACGCGGTGGCCGGAGAACGCCGTGGCGGCGATGATCCTGTCGGCAGGGTCACCATGAAAGTCTTGCAGACGGGCTGCGCGAACTCCGATCTCCCCATCGACGGGAACCTCGAGGAGGCCGTTCTCGAGCAGATCTCCGCGCCAGCTCTCGGGCTCCTGGCGAAGTCGAAGGCGACCTTTCCGCTCGAGCATCGCCACTTCCCAGTAGGAGATGGCGGAGACCGCCAGCTCGTCTTGCCGGAACGCGTTGTCGAGGATCTGCCGGGCCGACTTTCCGAGCCGCGTGTCTCCTGCGTCGAGCCAGACGAGCACGTGGGTGTCGAGGAGAATCAGGAATCCGCCTCCCACGGCTCGTCGACGGGTGCGACGAGATCGTCGGTGAGCTCGACCTGGCAGCCGTGGAGGCCCCAGAGACAGGGAGGCTTGTCGCGCTACGGCACGAGTCGAGTCACCGGGCGGCCATGCTTCGTGATCACGATGGGTATGCCGTCGGCGGCTACTTCGTCCATCAGCCGCAAGCACTTCGCCTTGAACTCTGAGGCCTTGATCGTCCTCATGTCAGCGATACTTCCATAGTCATGACCATGGTCATCGACCTCGCCTCGCTCTCATTGGAGCAGGCGTGAATAAGACGCCACCGGCGCCACCCACCTGTGCAAGAGGGCTCGTCCATCAGGAACGAAGCGAAGCGCTCCTGCCACAGATGGCCGGTCGACTGGTGCCGTCGGTTGGTCTCAAGAGCGTATCGGCGATGCGCCTCACCTAGCGTTCGGGCCAGCCCGTGCTTGGTTGAAGGCACTACGACGAGGTGGGCGTGAATCGGCATGAGGCAGTAGGCCCAGGTGTCCAGTGCGTGTCGGTGGGCCAATCGCGCCGAGATCAGGAGGTACGAGCGATAGTCGTCCTCCGAGCAAGAAGACCCGCATTCGCCGAGCGCCGCGCTGCGTCACGTGATGAAGCACACTTGGGACGACGATGCGAGCGAACCGAGCCTTCGTCTAGAGAGGGAAACGAATCCCGGCATCTTGCCAGATGAGTAGCCAGTCATCGCCTATACCTCCATCTAGGCGCCACCTGCGGATTCTAGAGAATCGGTGACGGGCACCGGGCAAGAGTTCAGGGTCAAGAACGGCGTGAGCGCTCGAAAGCGCTCACGCCCCTGTTCACGCTCTACGAGAAAAGCGGTGACGGTAGCGGATGACGGCCATGTTGTAGCCGCCGCCCGGAGATCACCACTTCGGACACCTCGTCCTGCGCCGCGCCCTCCTTCTCTCCCGACGCGTAAGACGCGCCATGATCTCACCTTCGCCATCGCCCTCACCCTCGCCCGCGTGCTCGCCGGACCGGGGCCAACGAAGACTCACTCCGGCCGTGAAGATTACCGGATCGAGTCCGATTGCAAACGAATCACCCTCGGCATCTGTTGCGTCCATCGAAGCATCGAGATAGCGGGCTCCGAGAGATACGCCCCACCGTCCCTCGCCGAGCGGAATGTCTGCGCCGAGCCGTAGTCCCCAAACGAAATCGTCGTCGACCGCGAGGGTCGTCCGTTCGCCTGCGAAACTGAAGCTCAGATCGTCGTAGAAGGCGTAGCCGGCGAGCGGCGTGAGGGTCAGATCGACGCGACGTTCGGGCGTGAGATGAATGTTCAGGCCCGCCGTGATCGGACGAAAGGCCGCCTCACTCACCAACAGCGCGTGCTGGCCTTCGTAGAAGCCGGTTTCATCTTCCCTCGGAGCCAAGTCGATGTTCGCTTCGAACCGGGGACGGCTGTTGAGGATGCCGAGCTCGACACCAAGCCGCGGGGTCAGGCGGCGTTCGATCTCTATTCCAAAGGCGATTTCGTCCGTGGCACCGACGGTGACGCGGTCGTGTCCCTCGACCAGTACCTCGGTCGGCCCAGAGAGGCTGTTCCAGCCTGCGAGGGCGCGCACCAACCAAGCCTTGCCGTGGCCTGAATGGATGTCCACATTATCCGTCAGGTTTATGGCGACGCGATCCGGGGCGTCCGCCATCGAGAACCGATCCCCAGCGGTGCTGGAAGGTGCACCACCATCCGTACCCGTTCCAGTCGGCGTTGCACTACCAATTGCACTATCCAGTGAGCAATGACCCTCAAGTTTATCTCCGTTTGCGGAGTAATTCTGCGTGTACGTGCCACCGTGTCTCACGCAACGGCGCCTTCGCCTTCTCCTGGAACTCGAGTCAGATACAAATACGCTAGGTTCTCCGCGCGATACGGCAGAGCTAGGGGCTCCGTCATCAACAGCGACCGAGTAGTATGTGCAGGCGAAGCTACCATCATTGCGAGGCCCCTTAACTTCGCCGCCACGACGCTCACAGCGACGTTTCACACGATCTGCTCGCGACGATCTGAGCAATTCATCGCTTTCGCTCTGATCCTTCTTAATGACATCCAGTTTGGCGATGTCGTCCGGTTGCGTGCCCTGGACAGATTCGACTGAGCGTTGGGACTGTTGAGCTTTCGCCCGGATTTCCGACTCCTGCGCCACGGCTGGGACGATGACGCCAATCTGTAGCGCCAGCAAGAGGACCAGGTACAGCTTTCGAGCATACTGAGGATAGCGAATCAGGTTGGTCGAGGCGACCGGCAATGAATCAGTCGATGAGGTAGATTTGCTAGGTGCGTTCATGGGATTCTCCTTCGTTGTCAAAAGAAATGGGAGTTAGTGTCAGACGACCTCGGGTCTAGAATCGAACGACGGCATCTGTAGTCGGCGCAACGCTGAGCCGCTCAAGGGCCCGAGGGCGAACAGGGCTCAGACTGCGCTGATCATGAATCTCTTCATCAGAATCCTCCCTTCGTGGTTGTTGTGCGGCGCGGCGAGGCCCGTTTGTCTTAGGGGTTCGCCGACGGACGCCACCTCTGACACCGGGTACAGGTGTTAGCGTCGCCGGAGGACTGGATGAATGCAGTGATGCATGGACAAGGCTGGCCTGACGAAGTTGGGTGCAGCGCCCGGTCGTAGCCCTCGGCTTCTCGTCTCTGGACATGATGTCCTCCTCTGAGTGTGTCCGCTTGATCGCGTCACTCCCCCTAGAGGGGATGGCTAGGCATTTTGGCAATCTGCTGTTCCTCGCCCCGTACTGAGAGGGTGTTCGCATGTCATCGTACGGCGTTGTCAACATGCGTCCGATACCGAGAGCAGAGACCTGCCTCGGTCATCGGAGTGTTCGCCTCGTCACCTTCTGGAGGTTTGTGTTCTTCCTCAAGAGCGCCGTTTGCTGCCGTCTCGAGGAAGCGGCCGGACGGGAGTTCGAGGGTCCTGGCGCGAGCGGCCGAGAGCGCTCTCGCCCAAGTTCACCCTCTCGATGAGCTGATGATCGGCTGGCCGCCCTTCACGCAGGGTTCCGCGCAGCCAGCCGCGTGATCGCGGGTTGGTAGGTCAGCCGGCGAGGGCCAAGATCAGATCCGAGAACCTGATCTCGAGCGTGTCGGTCTCTTCAAGCTCGAGAGCTTGGAGTGCCCTGTCCAGAGCGCTCTGCACAGCAGGCTCGAACGCATGATCGCGCCAGCCCTGCCGGAGTCGGCTGAACGTCGAGCTCTCGAGCAGGTCCTGGTCTCCGAACCGGCTAGCGAGCCGGCCGAGTTCGGCCCATTGCGCGACCGCGAACACGGCCGAGAGGTCGTCGGCCCGAGCCGCCTCTTGGAGGCCGGCCTGCGTCTCCTCGACCTGCTGGGTGAAGCGCTTCCCCTCGACCTGCTCAGAGAACCCGAGATGAAAGGCCGCCGAGTAGCGAGGCACCCCCGCCTCCAGGTCCGCGGCGTTGCAGAGTCTCTCCACCTCCGCCACCAGGGAGCGCAGCTCGCCGAGATCCGATTGCTGGTGAGCCACCTGGACCTGGACGAGCCGGACTCCGAGCCGGGCCACGATCGCTTCGCCGCTGAGGCCGGCCTGGGGGTCCCCGGTTCGCGGTTCGAACCAGTCAAGCCGGGTCCAAGCCGGTTCCATCCGCTCGCTCGCCACATCTCCACCGAGCTGCCCGGCAAGGACCATCACCGGGCGCGACGGCGCGCGCAGGGCGATCAACCACCACGACCCACCGGCTAGCAGCGCGGCCAGCGCCGCTGCCTGAAGCCAGAGACGGGACCTCGGCGGGCGCGGGAAGGGCACAACCGCATCGACTGGTTGAATGGACGGCTCCGGCTCGCGCTTCGACGCGACAGCCGACTCTTCCCAGACACGGAACTCGAGCGCCTCGGCGTAGACGCCGAAGAACTCTTCGTCTTCGAGCAGGCGCTTGGCGATCCGCTGGCGCCTGTCCGCATCGAGGCCGCCCTCGATATAAGCGCCCAGCTCCTCGAGCTCCCTCACTTCGAAGGCTTCGCGCCCTTCGGCGGTCGGTGGTTGTCGTGGTCCCGTCAAGGCCTGTCTCCTGAAGTCCCGCTTCTCCTCACTCTAACTGAGGGACTCGCTGCCGAAATTCACTCGCTTTTGTCTCCATGCGCGTCTTCGTCCCAAAGCTCTCGATCCCCGGCGTCGAGAGTCTCTCCGGGCGGATCCCAACCCAGGACCGAGCTCACGTCCTCCCACGCCATCGCCTCGCGCTCGAACATCGGCCGGAGCTTTCGCTTCAGGGCCCGAGCGCGGCTTCGATAGAGCGGCGCAGAGTCTCGGCGCCAGGTTCGGGCGATGATGCTGAGAGAATGGCCCTCTTTGAGCCATAGCTTCAACAGAAGCGCATCCTCGGGATCGACCTCGGCGAGTGCGAGCCTGAGGACCCGGCGCACTTCCCGCTTGCGCTCCTGGCGCTCGCGGTCGCGGACCCGCACTTCGGCGTCGTCGTTCGCCGGCAGGTACTGGAGAACCTCTGCGGAGACATCTCGGGGCCTGGCCGGCCTGAGCAAGACAGCCATGTCGCGCAGCTCGTCCTCGCTCTCGGCAACGCCGTGGTTCTCGCGCAGGATCTTGATCGCCTCTTCGAGACCATAACCGTCCCGATTCAGCAGACGCTCTAGCAGCATCGCCGTAAGTCCGAGCCGCTGTGCGTCTTTCGAGTCTCGACTCGGACCCCACAGGTGAATCCTGAAGTCGCGCCCAAAGCTTCGGATCACCAGGTTGAGGAAGGTCCTGATTCCACACGCGCCTCGGAACGCTCTGATTCGCGCGTAGCCGTCGTCGATCAACTTCAGGTTTACCCACTGGCCGAAGTCTTCCGCGTCCTCGATCGAGAATCTGCTCTTGCGCGTCTCGAACCCGACGGCCCGCCGGATGAACTCCGCATGCTCTTCGAAGAGCCGCTTGGCTTCGTTCGATGTCATGCCGCGACCGCCCAGAACGAGGGTGCTAGGGGAGAACACCAGACCGAAGAAGCGAGGTTGCGAATAACCTGTATTCTACCATTCAATGACCCATCCAGAGTCGGCGGCCCCTGCCGGCAGCGCGCTCTCTTGGAGAGTCCTTGGCAGAAGCGTTTCTTCTCGTTGTCTTCTTGTATCGCGGCTTTCGCTGATCCTCTCCTTTCTGCTGCCTCCGACTCCTTGCGCCGCCGAAGAGGCGCCCGACCGAGGCTGGTCGGCACGGGCCTTCGCCGGCTGGAGCCTTGTCTCGGGGCCGGCCGAGGTGCCGGCGAACGAGTTCGCCTATGGGATCGAGCTGGAACGCCGCCTCACCCCGCGGCTTGGCATCGAGCTCGGCATTCTCCAGAGCAGTGTCCCGGTCAATAGGACTATCGGCTCTGCCACGCTGTTCGGGGACGCGAGCGTTCGTCCGATCACCGCCGGCCTCGACATTCATCTTAGGCCCGAAGGTCGGATAGATCTGACCCTGACGCCGCTCGCCGGCTACGCCTTCTACGACGATCTGAGATTCCGTATCGACGGCGGAGACATCATGACCCTGCCGGTCAACGACGACTTCGTTTGGGGAGTCCGGGCTGCCGCCGGCGCACCACTCGGCGAGAGCCGGTGGGGCGTCTCCCTCGCAGTTCGCTATCTCGACGCCGCGCTGAGAACGAGCTTTGACGGCGCTCCGCTGGCGATCGCACTCGATCCGTTGATCCTCTCGGCCGGATTGAGTCTTCGTTGGCCCCGGACCGCTTCCGCTTCGACGGAAGAAGAGGCCAACTGGCCGTTCTATCGACTGAGCGGGAGTTCCATCACCTTCAGGCCGCGGGAGAACCTCCTCGCCGTCGTGTTCACGAGAGGGCCGCCCGATTCGCGATCACTCGCTGATCTGATCGCGGAGTTCTCGGAGGAGTTGCCCCTCGAGCCTCTTGCCTCTCCTGCCGCCGGGGAATCCATCCGGCTCTTCAGGATCACTCGGCCGACTGAGCCGACCGAGCCGACTGGGCCGACTGGGATGCAGCGGCTGCGTGAGTCGATGACTCGGCTGCTGGGTCGAGACGTACGGGTCGGCACCGTCGTCAACGCTGACCCGGGGCGGGTCACGGTCCTGGACAACCATTTCAACGTCCGCTTCCGCGAGGATCTTCCTCCGCGCGAGGTCGAGGCGATAGTCGCAGCAGCCGGCGGTCGCATTCTGCGACCCTTCATTCAGGCCCCCAACGCCTACCAGGTGGAGTTCTCGCGGGGTGACTACAAAGAGCACCTGCGGATCGTCGAGGCGTGGCACCAGCGTGGGCTCCTCGTCTACGGCGAGCCCGATCTGAAAGTCCAGATCGTCGATCTCGCGTCTCCCGACGATCCCGCGATCGACTCCGAGGGTCGGCTCGATCTCGAGCTGCAGAGCATCGATAGCGCCGGGCCGGAGTTCGGGAACATCGACGATGAGTTCGGGCTGGGCCGCCCGCACGTCCAGGTGGCCACCTTGGATCGTGGCATTCAGAGGGACCACCCGGACCTCGGAGGCGACCTCACCGACGGCACACCCCAAATCGCACAGTGCTTCGACTTCAGGCGCCTGATCTCCTGCACCCACGCGGCCTACAAGCCGGACAACGACCACGGGATGCAGGTCTACGGGATCATCTCCGCCCGAGCGAACAACGGGATCGGTATTGACGGGATCGCACCCAACGTCCACCACATCGCGATGAAGCGGCAGGATTATTACGACGCCGAATATCTGGATGCGCTTCTTTGGGCTGCCGGTTTCCAGATTGACGGTCCGCCTGCCGGCTGGCCCGCGCGACCGAGCAGCCCCGGCGCCGACATCATCAGCCTGTCCCACAGAATCTATCTCCGGGAGCCTCCGGGGCTCATGGACGATACGTTCCGTTACTTGACGACCTACGGTCGCGACGGCCGCGGAACGCTGCTGATCTACGCCGCCGGCAACGAGTCGATCTCGATCGCGAACAACTATCCGTTTCCGGCCCACCCGCTCACCATGGCGATCTCCAACTCCGATCCGCCGGACGCGGAGGGTATCGAACGGCGCAATGCGACGTCCAACTTCGGGCCCCAGATCGACCTCTGCGCGCGGGGCGCCGGCGTTATCTCACTCAATGCCGGCGGCGGCACTAGGTCCTTCGGCTCCAACGCCACCTCCGCTGCCGCACCCAGAGTCGCGGCGGCGGCGGCCCTGATGCTGTCCGCGCAACCCGAGCTCACCTGGATCGATCTGCGCGACATCCTGCGCGATACGGCGGTCCGCATCGATCCGGACGACGGAGGGTGGACAGCGGACGGCTTCAGTGAACTGTGCGGCTTCGGCCGACTCGACCTCGGCGCCGCCGTCCAGGCAGCCGCCGCTTTCGACGTCGGCGCCGGCGACCACGTCGTCAAGGAGCGTGAGGCAGAGCAATCCACCAATTGACGCGTGGGTCAATTCATTGGTATGATTCTACGCAAGACTTTGTAATCACATTCATTGGCAGAGTTCGAACGGCTCGCCGCAGTCGCGCTTCGCCGAACAGCCCCAATGCAGGGGAGGAGATTCCATGACCTCACGTCGGCAAACTCGGCTCGGTTTTCTTCGCACCGTCGGCTTGGCGACGGGTGTCGGACTTTTGGCCCTCGGCGGTTTTGGCCCGCTCGTTGCGGAGACCTCGCAGACCCTCCCTTTCTACGCCACGATCTACGTCCAAGGAGCAGCAAACTGGATTCCTCATACCGATGGATCCAAGGTCCTGGTGATGTTCCCCGACAGCGAGGTTGCCACAAACGAGCTCAAACTCACGACGGCTCTCCACGGCGAACCACTCTGCCATCACTACGCGGTCGTCCAGAGTGACGCTCGGAATCTGGGCCTTCCCATCGACGCGTGGATAGGATTCGACGTCACCGGGAACTGGCTCAAGTTTGACGCCCAGGGTGCCGACCCGCTCGTTGCGGGCAACCTTCCCGGCTTGGCCCCCCTCGAGGCAGTGCTCAAGAGCGTCGGGAAGACTTTTTCGCCGTGGGACGGGAGCACGCAGCGCGCCCGAGCGGCTTTGGTCCTGGACCAGGGCCGGGTCGAGCCCGACGGCGAGTACCTGGAGGAGTACACGTTCAGTGCGGGTGATCCGCCGATCACCGGCCAGTACAGCAACGTCCATCGCGTCGAGCTCGGCCTCGTCACCGGTCTGTCCTTGCGAATGCGCCAGTTCGGTACCCAGGAGGACCAGGTCCTCGAGTTCACCGCGCCCCCGAGCGATAGCGATGGGCCGGGCGAGGTGGAGGTCTGGATGCGGCACTTCTGCAGGCTGGACAAGCCGTTGAGCCCGCCCCCGGCAGAGATTGGGCCGGCCCTGGATCCGGAGTTCACCCTGAACTGGGCTTTTCAGTCCCAGTCGGTCATTCAGGTTGCCGCCGAGCTCCCATTCCCTCTCGCTCCGGATACCGGCGGCGAGACGCGACACTGCATGGGCACGCAGGATCCACCTCTCGCGTTCCAGGATCCTTTCGAGTAGATCGTCTGGCAGCCAATGGCAGGCTAGAGCTCTGGGCTACCGGAAGGGGGCGAGGCCTTATTGCGGTCGGGTGACTCGAAACGCGTGTCGCCAAAAGCCTGGAAGGCCGCCCAATCGATGTCCTCGGGATGGTGGCGGATCCACTCGCGCTGCGCCTCCGCCAGCGCGACGCTGACCCGCACGCCCGTTGCCAGGCGCTTGTGGAAGAAGGCCACGAAGGACGCCGACCTTCGATCGTCGATCGGCCAAAGCGTGGCCACCACAGAGATCGCGCGATTCGCCACGCGTGATTGCAACGGCCAGGCCACAGCCGTTCTCTCGAACCCCAGTCGACCGGTCGAGCACGCGGAGAGCACGAGCAGGCGCGTCGTGTCGGTGACGACGTCGGCGAGGGGAACGAGTTCCGCCGCTCCGCCATCGCCGGTCCCTCGATCAGCGGCGAACGCGAGCGAGACGTCGCCAGGGTTGGGGCCGCGCACGGCGTGCATGGCGAGGTGGACGATCGACGACTTGTCGAGCCACGGTCTCGCGTTGGCGAGCGTCGCGTCTCTCCCGACGAGGGATGTGCCGCGATCGCCCCATACGACCGCCGCCTCGGCGATCTCGAGCTCCGCCCCATCCAGCGGAGCGAGGAACCTCGGGTCGCCTGTGGGATTGGCCACGAACAGCAGCCGTTCGGGGGCCGGTTCGGCATTCGGTCTCATAGCGATCGCGTGGCGCAAGCTCATGCGAAGGCTCGAGTCTCTCGACTCGATGAGCGGTGTGTCGGTCCTGGGATCGACGAGCGCCGCGTAGGGGATCACGAAGAGCTCGCGATCCGGCACGATGATGAGCCTCTCGCCGGCCGACAGTCTCTCCACCGCGGGCGTGAGCAGGGCCTCGAAGGCCGCCCGCCGCGCGACGTCAGACGACCAGTAGTCCCTGCCCGCGGCGCCGCTGAGCGCGGCTCGGGCGCCTACCTTGCGGCCCCAGGCGTCGTCGCCGTTCGGCTCGAGGAGCCACCAGAGAACGTCGTCCTCGAGCGCAGCCAGAACCAGGACGGCCTCGACTGGCGTCTCTTCTGATTCTTCAGCCGCCATCGACCGCCACGACGCCAGCTCTCGCTCGAGGCTCGTGCTCGAGAACGCTACCGGAGAGCGCGCCTCCTCGAGAAGAAAAAGCGCTCGTCTCTGGTCTCCTCTCTCGAGAGCGATCGCGATACCGAGCTCGAAGACTCGTTGGCTCTCTTCCCAGGCTCTGTCCCGTCGAGCGATGTCGTCATCCTCGAGCGCCAGGCGAACGATCCGAAGAGCCCGATCGAGTGCCGTCTGCGCGGCGTCGAGATCGCCGGCAGTCTGGTGGGTTCTCGCCTCCAGTCGCCAACGTCGTGCCGCGAAGGTCTCCCTCCGCGCCTGGGGGCAGATCTCTTGGATTCGAGCCAAACGCTGGGCCGCATGGGCCTTGGCAGGCTCGGCCTCGAGGCTGGTCAATTCCGAGTCACACAGTAGAAACAGCCTGTCTTGATCGTGCTCCGGCAGTCGGGAAGCCACTCTCGTGGCCTCGCGCAGGAGCTCGATGGCTTGACCACTGTGACCGAGCAATGTCTGCGATCGCGCCATCCAGATGAACACCTCTGCCTTATCGGCTCGATCACCATGCTCGATCGCTCGCGCCATGGCCTCGTCGGTCAGCGCCTCCGCGAGAGCGGCCTTCCCCGCTTCGGCGGCTTCCAGGGAGCCGGTGATCCAGGCGTTGTGCAGGGAGAACGTCCACGGCGCCCGGCTGAGATCACGAATGGCCCTCACGCGCTCATCCCAGGCCTGCGCCTCGAAGCCCATCGCGGCGAGATTCTCCGCCAGTAGCGCGCGAACGGCAGCCGCGGTCTCTGTGTACCCGGCATCCTCGAGAACCGAAACGCCCGCCGCGTACGCGGTATGGCTGGGACCGTGCCTCTTGAGCCGCGTGTGCGCCAGTCCCAACCCCCAGAACAGCCGACCTCGGAGTAGTGGCTGCCGAGAGCCGATCCGCAGCAGTTGCAGCTCGATCCGACGATCGATCCCCTGATAGCGCTCCTGCTGCACATCCAGCCCGATCAACCAAAACTCGGCCCACTCACCTAGGACGCCGGCGGGACCGGCCTCGAGCATCTCGCTGAAGTGCTCCCTCGCGCGACTCTGCTCGAACCAGCCCTCGTAGCGCTGCTTGCCCGCCAACAAGTCCTTCCAACCGGCTACTTTCGACGACGGATCCTTGGCCATTTCCGCCCCCAGAACGTCGAGGGTCTCGTCATCGCACCGTCTGCGGGCCTCACCACCGGCCCTCAGGACCTCTTGGCGGAGCGACTCGGCTTCGGGCGCATCGCCTGATTCGGTGGCGACCAACCACTCGCTGAGAACGAAGTCGATCGAGCGCTGGAACAGCTCCTCGCAGCTCGCCTGCACGACCCAGTCCGGCCGTCGCGCCGGCGAGCGCGGGGCGAGCAGCTCGCGTTCGAGGGCATAGAGGTTCAGAATGCGCTGTCGCGCCTCTTCCGCCCAGCCCGAGATCGAATCGCCGTCGAGGGATTGCCCGTAGGCTCGCCTGGCTTGTTCCCAGAGTCCGAGGCTCGTCAGCACGACCCCTCGATTGAAGTCGACCATCGACTGCGGCGCCCCCAGGTCGCCCACTTCGGCGATCATTTCGTAGGCCTCGGTCAAGAGACTTCCACGGTCCTCTGCCAGCCCTTGCGAAAACCGGATCGCTGCAAGCAGCATCAATCCGGCCGGCGAGCGCGAGCGCCGCACACTGCTCTCGGCGAGCGCGCCCGCCCTCTCCAGGGCCGCGTCCGTTCGCTGCTCGAGGAGCCCTGCGATGTCGCCCGGAGATTCGGCGCCCCCAGCGGCGGGGTCTCCACAGAACGTCGGAAAGAGACCTTCGTAGCCAATAGGCCCGCATTCCCGATGCCTCTCGTCCCAGCTCGATCGCAGAGGAAGTGTCCGCTCCTGGACTCGAGGCGCCTGGCACCCCAGCGCAAGAGTCAGCGCACACAGCCCGACGAGGCGAACACTCAGCGAATTCACCCGGTTGACGCCGTGATCGAGCAAGGCCCCGTGACGCTATCAGGCTCCTCGCTGCAAGAAGCGCGAAGAGTGTCCCTCCTAGCACGCGAGCTTCTTCTTCACGTGCTCGCTGGTCAGGTGCTTGTGTGGGTCGTTGCGGTTCTCCTTCAGGAGCGCGAGGACCTGGGTCTTGTTCATGACCGTGGGTCTCGGTCCGTGATCAGCGGACGTAGTTCTCGGGCACGGTCTCGCACAGCAGGTCGGACATCTAACGGCCGCTGCCCCGAAGAGGCGCCTACCCTCAGGAGTGGCGACAAGGCGGGCACCGGCCTCTAGCCTGATGAGGCGATGAATAGGCCCAGCCGGTGAAAGCCGGTGTCGTAAGGCCGAGGGTCCTCGCTTCCGTCAGCAAGATCGCCCGGCTGCCGAAGGCCGCAAAGGAGGTTCTCTCATGCGAAGAAGCAAGGACCAGGTGACCAGGGACCGGATGCGACTGCTGGGGCGAGCTACCAAGGACTGGCTGTCCACCAAGCAGCTGGGGAACGCGGGCGACCTCAAGTGGCTCGAAGGCGAGGGCCTCGTCGTGTCGCAGCTCGGAGAACGCAAAGGCGAGAAGCGCCTCTTTTTCTGTGTCGAGTGCGCGGAGGTGATCACCGGCGAGAACTACGCGGACCACCGCGGTCACAAGGCCGGGACCTTCTATCCCACGATTCGCTTCAGAGAGTGGCGGATCACGGCCGCGGGCGAGAGCAAGCTGGTCGCTCTGCGGAAGGCTGCGCCCACGTACGAGAAGGGCGACGTATCCCGCCCCATCCCAGTCGGTTTGACCTGACCGCGCCGAGACCGGGCTGGAGGCTCTCTTTCCACGAGCCAAGCCAGAGAGAGCCGTCTCGCTAGACGGTACGCGTGACCTTCTGCAACCGCCGCGGGTTCTCGGCGTCGTAGCCCTTGGCCCGGGTCAGGTGGTAGGAGAACAGCTGCCCCGGGACGATGGCGACCAGCGGGCTGAGCCACTCGGGCAGGTCGGCCGGCAGGCGTAGCGGCGTCTGCGCCAGACCCAGCGCCCGCTCGTCGTTCGACAGCACCAGCAGCTCGGCCCGGTGGTCGTGGGCCAGGGTCTCGAGCAAGGCCAGGGTGTCGTCGAAGACCGCCCCGGCGGGCGCCACGGCCAGGACCGGGAAGCCGTCGCAGACGATCGCCACCGGGCCGTGCCGGAAATCGGCCGAGGAGTAGGGCTCGGCGACGACGTAGGTCATCTCCTTGAGCTTGAGGGACCACTCGTAGGCGGTGGCGTAGTTGAAGCCGCGGCCGAGCACCACGCAGTGGTCCATGTAGCGGTAGCGCTCGGCGACCCGGCGGATCTCGCCGTCCAGGGCCAGCGCCTCGGAGACCAGGGCGGGCACCCGCTCGAGCTCGGCAAATCGCTCGGGGTCGCCCGCCGCCGCCTCGCTCAGCAGGGCGATGGCCATCAGCTGCGCGGTGTAGGTCTTGGTGGCGGCGACGGCGAGCTCGGGGCCGGCGGCGGTGTCGAGCACCAGCTCCGCCGCGGCGGCCAGCGGCGAGGCCGGCTCGTTGGTGATCGCCAGCGTGAGGGCGCCCTGGGCGCGGCCCTCCTCGACCACGCCGACGATGTCCGGCGACTGCCCCGACTGCGAGATGCCCACCACCAGCGAGCCGTCGAGCCGCGGCGGCGTGCGGTAGACGGTGAACAGCGACGGCGTCGCCAGCCCCACCGGCAGCCGGTTGACCGATCCCCAGAGGTACTTGGCGTAGAGCGCCGCGTTGTCCGAGGTGCCGCGGGCGGCGATGAAGATCGAGCGCACGCCGCGGCGGCGGATCGCCTCGGCCACCTCGCCGGCCGGCTCCCGCCGGCTGCGCAACAGCCGTTCGAGGACCTCAGGCTGCTCGCGAATCTCGGATTCGACGCTCATCGCTCCGCGCCCGCTGGCGCGGCCTCAGTCTACAGTCGTCGGCGCCGGTTCGATTCGCGACGATTCGCGACCGCAAAGCTCGGCACGTTGAGGGCCGTGTCCCCGGGACACGACCACAGGCCGGCGGCGCGCTGGTATCGTGACCTCGTCCGGCAGGCCAGGAACAACGCGAGCGATGGCAAGCGAAACGATCGTCGGCATCGATCTCGGCGGCACCAACGTCCGGGCCGGGCGGGTGCGCGGCGGCGCGATCGAGCAGCTGGCGGAGCGCCGGATCTCCGCCCAGGCGCCCGAGGACGATGTCCTGCGGGAGATCTTCGAAACGGTCGACCGCGTCTGCGACGACAGCGTCGTCGGCATCGGCTGCGGTGTCCCCAGCGTCGTCGACGTCGAGCGGGGAGTGGTCTACACGGTCGACAACATCCCCTCCTGGCGCGAGGTGCCGCTCAAGCGGAAGCTCGAGGAGCGCTACGGCGTCGACGCCTTCATCAACAACGACGCCAACGCCTTCGCCGTCGGCGAGCTCCACTTCGGCAAGGCCCGCGGCTGCCGCGACGTCGTCGCCCTGACGCTGGGCACCGGGCTGGGCGCGGGCATCGTCATCGACGGCCGCCTGCACAGCGGGCGCAACTGCGGCGCCGGCGAGATCGGCACGATTCCCTACCGGGACCACACCCTCGAGTACTACTGCTCGGGGCAGCTCTTCCAGCGCGAGGCGGGCGAGCCCGGCGACCGGACCTTCGCCCGCGCCGAGCGCGGCGAGCAGGACGCGCTGCGGCTCTTCCACCGGTTCGGCCTCGAGCTCGGCCACGCGATCCTCACCGTCATCTACACCTACGACCCCGAGCTGATCGTGCTCGGGGGGTCGGTCAGCAAGGCCTACCGGCTGTTCGAGGCAGGCATGCGGGAACGGCTCGCGAGCTGTGCCTACCCGCATGCGCTCGAGCGGCTGACCATCGCCGTCAGCGAGGTCGAGCATGTCGCCGTCCTGGGCGCCGCGGCCCTCTACCTGGATGCCGGCGGCCGCGGCGGGCCCGGAGCCGGTTGATCGTCGAAAAGGGAGATCCGAGCATGCAGCGATTCCGCGTCCCAGCCCTCCTCGTCATCGGCACCCTGGCCCTCGCCGGCGCGCGGAGCGGCGGCGGAGCCGAGCCGGCGCCCGCCGTCGAGCTGGCCATCCGCTGCGACGACGTCGGCATGTGCCACACCGGCAACACCGCGATCCGCAAGCTCGTCGCGACCGGGATGCCGTTCTCGGCCTCGGTCATGATCGCCTGCCCCTGGTATCTCGAGGCGGCCGAGATCCTGCGCGACCAGCCGCAGGTCAGCATCGGCATCCACCTGACCCTGAACTCCGAGTGGGAGCACTACAAGTGGGGGCCGGTCCTCGGACGATCGCGGGTGCCCTCGCTGGTGGACGAGAACGGCCACTTCCACGCCACCGAGGCCGCCTTCGCCGCCGCCGGGCCCGATCTCGGAGAGGTCGAGCTGGAGTTGCGGGCGCAGATCGAGCGGGCGCTCGCGGCCGGGCTGCGGATCGACTACCTCGACTACCACATGCTCACGGCCGTCTCCACGCCAGAGCTGCGGGAGATCGTGGAGAGGCCTCGCCGGCGAGTACGAGCTCGGCCTGGCGATGTACTTCAACGAGAGGTCGGCCTCGCTCTGGGACACCGCACCGGGGAAGAAGCTGAGCACCCTGCTCGACATCGTCGGGCGCCTGCTGCCGGGCCGGCCCAGCCTGCTGGTCATGCACCTGGGGCTCGAGACCCCGGAGATGTCGGCCCTGGTCGACGTCAACAACCCGACGGATCCCTTCCGCGTGGCGCAACATCGCCAGGCGGAGCTCGAGGCGCTGACCTCGCCGGCCTTCCGCCAGGCGATCTCGGCGCGCGGCATCGAGCTCGTCACCTACCGGCAGATCATCGAGCGGCGAAGGCTGGCGACGATGGTGCGGCCGCAAGGCGCGCCCGGATACTCGATGGACGATGGCGAGAATTGACCTGTCCCGCCCCCGGCCGGGCCCCCGGCCAAGCGAGGAGGTGACCATGAAGCGGAGCCCATTCCATGGCAGGACGACTTCTCAGGGAAGCATGGTGTCTCATGGCGGCACGATGATTCGTGGCGGCCCGGTGTTTCGTGGCGGCCCGGTGTTTCGGGGCAGCAGGGTGTTTCGGGGCGGCAGGGCGCTCGGCGTCCCGGGCCTGCTCGTCGCCGTGACCCTCGCCCTCGCCTGCACCCAGGTCCCCCCGCCGGCGCCGGAGACCACGGTCCCGCTCCAGGACGGCTGGAAGATCGCCTCGGCGGCCGCGGTGACGGCGGCGGAGCCCGAGGTCGCGACGGCGGGCTTCGACACCTCGGGGTGGACGCCCACCCGGGTGCCGTCGACGGTGCTAGCCGCGCTCGTTGGCGACGGACAGATCGAAGACCCCTACTTCGGCAAGAATCTCGAGGCCATCCCGACCGGCCAGTTCGAGCACCCGTGGTGGTACCGCACGGAGCTCACCCTCGACCGGCCGCCGGAACCCGGGGCCCGGCTGGTGTTCGCGGGGATCAACTACCGCGCCGACGTCTGGCTCAACGGACAGCAGATCGGCGACCGGGAGGAGCTGGCAGGCGCCTTCCGGATCTTCGCGCTCGACGTCTCCGCGCATCTCGTCGCCGGCGTCAACGCCCTGGCCGTCAAGGTCCATCCGCCCGAGCCCGGCGAGCCCACCATCGGCTTCGTCGACTGGAACCCGACCCCGCCGGACAGGAACATGGGGCTGTGGCGCGGGGTCGAGCTGCGCCTCCCGGGCGGCGTCGCGCTGGACGACGTCTTCGTCCGCAGCGACCTCGATCTCGAATCGCTGGCGCGGGCGTCGGTGACGATCACCGCGACCCTGCGCAACGACACCGACCGCCGGGTGACGGCGTTCGTCGCGGCGCGGATCGGCGACGATATCGAGATCGAGCACCGGCAGGAGCTGGCGCCGCGGCAGGAGCGGCGGATCGAGCTCTCCCCGGCAAGATTCGAGCAGTTGGTCATCGACCGGCCCCGGCTGTGGTGGCCGAACGGCCTGGGCGAGCCCGAGCTCTACGAGCTGGCGCTGACGGTCTCGGTCGACGGCCGGGTCGCCGACCGCCGCGAGCTCTCCTTCGGTATTCGGCACGTCGCGGACTACCTCACCGAGGAGGGGCACCGGGGCTACGCCGTCAACGGCAAGAAGCTGCTCATCCGCGGCGGCGGCTGGGTGGACGACCTGTTGCTGGCCGACGACGACCGAAAGATCGAGGATCAGATCCGCTACGTCAGGCACATGAACCTCAACACCATCCGGCTCGAGGGCTTCTGGGGCAGCAGCCACAAGCTGTTCGAGCTCGCCGACCGCTACGGCATCCTGGTGATGATCGGCTGGAGCTGTCAGTGGGAGTGGGAGGAGTACCTGGGCGGCCCGGTCGACGAGTTCGGCGGCATCGACACCCCCGCCGAGATCGAGCTGGTCACCCGCTCGCTGCGCGACCAGGTGGTCTGGCTGCGCAACCACCCGAGCGTCTTGGTCTGGGTGCTGGGCAGCGACATGCTGCCGCGGCCGGAGCTCGAGACGCGCTACCGGACGACCCTGGCGGAGATCGACCCGACGCGTCCGGCGCTCGCCTCGTGCGCGGTGAGCGACAGCGCGGTCAGCGGGCCGAGCGGCGTCAAGATGAACGGGCCCTACGAATGGGTGCCGCCCAGCTACTGGTACCTCGATCGCGAGCGCGGCGGCGCCTACGGCTTCAACACCGAGACCGGCCCGGGGCCGCAGCCGCCGCCCGCCGCGAGCATCCGCCGGATGCTGCCCGAGGAGAACTGGTGGCCGATCGACGAGATGTGGGAGTACCACTGCGGCCGCAACGAGTTCAACACGCTCGACCGCTACAAGCGGGCCCTCGACCGCCGCTACGGCCCGGCCGCCGATCTCGAAGATTTCGCGCGCAAGGCCCAGCTGGCGAACTACGAGGGCATGCGGGCCATGTTCGAGGCCTTCTCGATCCGGCGGCCCGCCACCACCGGCATCATCCAGTGGATGCTCAACTCGGCCTGGCCGGAGATGTACTGGCAGCTCTACGACCACTACCTGGTGCCGAACGGCGCCTTCTACGGCGCCCGCGACGCCTCCCGGCCGGTCAACATCGCCTTCGACTACGAGGACCGCAGCGTCGTGGTGGTGAACGACACCGGGGCGCCGCTGGCCGACGTCACCGCGCGGGTGCGGGTCTTCGACCTCGGCTCCGAGGTCCTGTTCGACGAGTCGGAGAGCCTGGCGGTGCCGGCGGAGAGCCTGCGCACGGTGCTCACCGTGCCGGCCGTGTCGCCCGCCGGCAAGGCCTACTTCGTCGACGCCAGGATCACGGCCGCCGACGGCGCCCTGCTGGCCTCCAGCCTCTACTGGCTGTCGACCGAGGAAGACGAGCTGGACTGGGAGGCTTCCGAGTGGTTCTACACCCCGACGGCCCGCTACGCGGACCTCACCGGGCTGGCCCGTATGCCGCCGGTGGCGCTCGACGTCGAGCACCGCTTCGAGAAGACCGCCGATGGTCACGCCGTCTACGTCACCCTGGCCAACCCCTCGGACAAGCTGGCCTTCTTCATCGAGCTCGAGGTGGTCGGCGCCGACTCCGGCCGGCTGGCGGCGCCGGTTCTGTGGAGCGACAACTACGTCTCCCTGGCCCCGGGTGAGACGCGACAGATCCACGGCGAGATCCCCGCCCACGCCCTGGCCGGCGAGACGCCGGTCTTCCACTACGCCGGCATCAACGTCGGCGGCGAGTGACCCACCCGACCCGAAACCGTAGGCAACCGGAAAGAGGCGCCACCGAGATGAAGAGACGCTACCCGCTCGTCGTGCTGCTCGTGTTCGCGATCTTCTTCGTGGTCTCGTTCCTGACCAACATCCTCGGGCCGCTGGTCCCCGACATCATCGACGGCTTCCAGCTCAGCTTGGGGCTAGCGGGTTTCCTGCCCTTCGCCTTCTTCGTCGCCTATGGCGTCATGTCGATCCCGGCGGGGATGCTGCTCGAGCGCTTCCGCGAGAAGCCGGTCATCGTCGCCGCTTTCGCCCTCGCCTTCTGCGGCTCGCTGCTCTTCGCCTCGCAGCCCGCCTTCGGCGTCGCGTTGACGTCGCTGTTCGTCATCGGCATCGGCATGACCATGCTCCAGGTCGCTATCAACCCCCTGCTGCGGGCGGCGGGCGGCGAAGAGCACTTCGCCTTCAACTCGGTGATCGGCCAGCTGGTCTTCGGCGCCGCCTCGTTCTTGAGCCCCTGGGTCTACTCCTATCTCGTCACCAACCTGGACGGTTACCAGGGCGGCGGCAACCTGATCCTCGAGACCCTGGCGCCGCGGGTTCCCGCCGGTCTCCCCTGGGTCTCGCTCTACTGGGTGTTCGCCGCCGTGGCGCTGGCCATGGTCGTCCTCATGGCGTGGGTCCGGCTGCCGAGGTTCGAGCTCAAGGACGACGAGCGGGCGGGCGCCTGGGCGACCCACAAGCAGCTGCTCGCAAACCCGGTCGTGCTGCTCTACTTCTTTGGCATCTTCTGCTACGTCGGCTCCGAGCAGGGGGTCGCCAACTGGATCTCGAAGTTCCTGCAGACCTACCACGGCTTCGATCCGCAGGTGGAGGGCGCGCATGCCGTCGCCTACTTCTGGGGCCTGCTGACCGCCGGCTGTCTGCTCGGGCTCGTGCTGTTGAAGCTGTTCGACTGCCGCAAGGTGCTGATCTGGTTCTCGGCGGCGGCGATCGCCAGCCTGACTTGCGCCCTGGTCGGCGGCGCCCAGGTGGCCTACTACTCCTTCATGCTCGTCGGCTTCTTCCTCTCGGTCATGTGGTCGGTGATCTTCTCGCTGGCTCTCAACTCGGTCGCCCAGCACCACGGCTCGTTCTCCGGCATCCTGTGCACCGGCATCGTCGGCGGCGCCGTCGTGTCGCTCCTGGTCGGTTGGCTCGGCGAGCGGTTCGGTCTGCGCGCCGGGATGACCGTGCTCTACCTGACGCTGGGCTACATCCTGGCGATCGGCATCTGGGCGAAGCCGCTGGTCGACAACGCCACCGTCAGCCTGAAGGAGCTGGTCGGCCTCCTCCGCCGCCGCCCGACGGCGGCGCGCTGACGCGGCGGCGCGCTTCCCAGTCCGGCACCGACTCGGCACAGGTGAGAGTCGTCAAGACGGTTGAGCGCGCTTCAGCGGGACGGCTCGAGCGAGCTCGCGACCGGCCAGTCGTCGGTGCGGAACGGCGACGCGGGAAGGCCCTCGCGGTTGTACAGATTCGCTCCCGCGGGGTTGTCGGCCCAGCCGTAGCGGACCGCGACCGGGCCCGGGACGAGCTCGCTCCACACAGCGACGCGGCCGTCCTCGATCGTCGCCTCGGCCCAGACGAACTTCCGGTCGGCGCCGGCGACGGCGAAGCCGCTCAGAGACCCCGGGGGCGCATCGCGGGCGACGAGCCCGCCGCCGGCGTGGTCGAAGTCGAGCAGGACGCGACCGCCCCGGATCTCGTGCCCACGGTAGACGGGCCCGGAGAAGACGACGTCCTCGCCGTAGGCCACCTTGCGGGCGGCCAGGGCGAGTCGCTCGCCGACGATCCGCTTGTCCCGCGGGTGGACGTCGTCGGCGTCGCCGGCGTCGATCAGTACCGCCTGGGCGGTGGCGGGCAGGGCCAGGGCCGCCGACTGCGACTCTCGCAGGACCGCCCAGCCGCTCTCGCCGGGCTCGTCGGGCGGCGGTAGGAAGGCGGCCAGCTGCGCGTAGAGGAACGGCAGGCTCTCGTCACCCCAGCCGCGCCGCCAGTCCTCGATCAGCGCCGCGAACAGGTGGCGATAGGAGTAGGCGTCGCCGGGCGCGGTGTTGGACTCGCCCTGGTACCAGAGGACGCCGCGGATCGGGAACGGCAGCAGCGGGTGGATCATCCGGTTGTAGAGCATCGTCGGCACCTCGCGCTTGCGGTCCTCCAGGTTGAGCGACACCGCCCCCAGCTGGAACCGCCAGGTGCCGGCCAGCGGGCGCCGGGCGCCCCCGACCCCGACATCGACCTCGACCTCGACGTAGAGCAGGTCGGGGTCGCCGTAGATACCACCGCCGCCGCCGGTATCCTCGACGCGCACGGCGACGACGTTGCGGCCCGCGACCAGGGCGCCCGGCGGCACCTCGTAGAGCCGCGCCCGGTTCCAGGCGTTCTCGGTGCCGCCCACCCGGCGGCCGTTCACCCAGCTCGTGTCGGAGTCGTCGATCGTCCCCAGGGCGAGCCGGGCGCCGGCCGCCGCCTCCGCCGCCGTCAGCTCGAAGCTGGTGCGGTACCAGCCGATGCCGTCCATCCCCTCCCAGCCGGCTTCCTCCCACCTGGCGGGGACCTCGATCTCGTGCCAGCCCGACTCGTCGAGCTCGGGGGCCGCCCACACGGCGACGCCTCCGGCGTCGAGCCCGCGATCCCGATCGGGCAGCCCCCCGGCGCGGGCCTCGATGCCCGCCAGGATCTCCCGCTCCCGGAGTCGCTCCCGGGCCAGGACCTCGCGCACGCCCGCCGCGTCGAGCCCCAGCGACGCGGCGCTCATCCAGGGCTCGATCCGGCTGCCGCCCCAGGTCGCGTCGATCAGGCCGATCGACACGCCCAGGCTCGGCCGCAGCCGGCGGGCGAAGAAGTAGCCGACGGCGGTGAAGCCGCCCACGTGCTCGGGGTCCGCCACCTCCCAGGCGCCCCCGGCCAGCGTCGGCTCGGGCGCCGCCGCCCACGAGCGCGGCACCTTGAAGTGGCGGATCGAGCGATCGTCGGCGGCGGCGATCTCGGCGGCCGCGTCTAGCGAGTCGCGCACCAGCCACTCCATGTTGGACTGGCCCGAGCAGAGCCACACGTCGCCGACCAGCAGGTCGCGCACCCGCAACCGCTCGCCGGCGCTCTCGACCCGCATCTCAAAGGGGCCGCCGGCCGCGCGGGGCGGCAGCTCGATCCGCCAGCGCCCGGCCTCGTCGGCGCGGGTCGCTCGTCTATGCCCGTCCAGGGTCACCACGACCTCGCCGCCCGGCGCCGCCCACCCCCAGACCGGGACCTTCGCATGGCGCTGGATCACCATGCCGTCACCGATCAGACGCGGCAGCCGCAGCTCGGCCGCGGCCGGGCCGGCGAGCGGCGCCAGGGCAAGCAGCAGCAAGGCGAGGCGGCGGCGCATCAGCCGGCCGCCTCGGTGATGGCCGCCGGGTCTTCGCCCGCGGGGGCGGTCGGTCAATCGCCCCGCCGATGGGACAGCAGCCAGTCGTAGAGATCGCGGCCGCCATAGATGCGCTTCCAGACGTCGTGCCCGCCGTCTTCGTGGATGGTGAACCGCACCGCGTCGTGCCCCAGCCGTTCCAACTCGTTCAAGCCGGCGTAGAAGTACCGCACCGGCACCGCGGGATCGCGGCCGCCGGCGAAGACCCAGACCGGCATGCGGGCCTCGGCGAGCGGCGCCATCAGCGCCGGGTGCCCCCAGCCGACCACCGGCGCGATGGCCGCGAACCGCCGCGGGTGGCGGGAGGCGAGATACCAGCTGCCGAAGCCGCCGTAGCTCAGCCCGGTGAGATATACCCGTTCCGGGTCTACCCGGTAGAGCTCGAGCGCCCGATCGAGAATGGCGAGCAGGTCGCGCTCGCGGCGCGGCCAGCCGTCGGGCGGCCCCTCGGGACCGTACGGCAGCTCGGCGTCCGGAACCGCTCCGGCCATCGGCTCGGGGGTCGGGAAGTCTCCCGGCCGCGGCGGCACGCCCTCGGCGAGCCGCCGCGGGATGGTCGCGGGATCGCGATCGCGGATGTAGTCCACTGTCTCGTCGAGGCCGAACAGGTCGAGCTGCGGCGCCACGATCACGAACGGCAGGTCGCGCTTCTGCACCCAAGCCTCGTACAGCGGGCCGTGGACCAGGACCCAGTCCAGGTCCTCACGGCCGTCGCCGCGCTCGCCGTTGCCGTGCAGGAAGAGCAGCAGCGGCCAGCGGCGCTCGGTGTCGGTCTCGTAGCCGGCAGGGAGATAGACGAGGTGCCGCCGCTCGTCGCCGGCGCTGCTGACGTACGACTGGCGCAGCAGCCGCGGCTCGGCGGATGCCTCGACCGCGGCGGGCTCGGCCGCCAGGCCGGCGATCGCCCAGACCGCGCCTGCCAGCGCCAGCGCCAAGGTCCGAGCAGCCCGTAGAAGTCTGGACGGTCGCGTTGCGGGCGCCATGGGGCCCGATGCGGGGCGCCTCGGCCCAGGGGTTCGCATGGGCGGCGATTGTATCGAGGCGGAGAGGGCCGCGGGGAAGGCGGGCGGGCGGCTCGGCCGGGCGGCGGCCCGCCCGCGGCGCTCTTCGGGTTAGGCTCGGCCGCGGAAACGGGCCGCGCGGTAGAGGGCTCACCAACTCACAAGCTCTGGAGGTCCCCCTGCCATGCGACACGCGCCATCTCGTCTGTTGCCCATCCAACTGCTGACGGCCCTCGCTCTGCTCGCCGCCCCGGCTCTCGCCCAGCTGCGGGTCGACCCGGCGATCGAGGCCCGGATCGACACCCTGCTCGGGCGGATGACCCTGGCCGAGAAGATCGGCCAGCTCAACCAGCACAGCTCGTTCTACGACTTCACTGGCCCGCCACCGGCGGCCGGGCGGGCGCGCGCCCGCTACGAGATGCTGAAAAGCGGCGGCGTCGGCTCGATGCTCAACGTCACCGGCGCCGAGGCGACCCGGAAGATCCAACAGCTTGTGGTGGAGAACAGCCGCCTGGGCATCCCGCTGATCTTCGGTTACGACGTCATCCACGGCTACAAGACGATGGCGCCGATCCCCCTCGCGGAGGCGGCCAGCTGGGATCTCGAGGCCGTCGAGCGGTCGGCCCGCATGGCGGCGATCGAAGCCTCGGCCTCGGGCCTGCACTGGGCCTTCGGACCGATGGTCGACATCGCCCGGGATGCCCGCTGGGGCCGGATCATGGAGGGCGCCGGGGAGGACCCCTATCTCGGGGCCCGGATGGCCGCCGCCCGGGTGCGCGGCTTCCAGGGCGAAGACCTCGCGGCGCCCGACACCATCGCCGCCTGTGTCAAGCACCTCGCCGGCTACGGCTTCGCCGAGGCCGGCCGCGACTACAACACCGTCGACGTCTCCGAGCAGACGCTGCGCAACGTCGTCCTGCCGCCGTTCAAGGCCGCGGTCGAGGCCGGAGCCGCCACGGTGATGAACGCCTTCAACGACATCGGCGGCATCCCGGCGACCGCCAGCCACCACCTGCAGCGGACGATTCTCAGGGACGAATGGGGCTTCAACGGCTTCGTGCTCACCGACTGGGCGACGATCGATCAGCTGGTGACCCACGGCGTGGCCGCCGACGAGCGCGACGCGGCGAGGATCGCGCTCGCGGCCGGCAGCGACATGGACATGGAGTCCGAGGCCTTCTCGGCCCACCTCGCCTCGCTGGTCGAAGCGGGCGCGGTCGACGCCGGGCTGATCGACGACGCCGTGCGCCGGGTGCTCAGGGTCAAGTTCCAGCTCGGGCTGTTCGAGGACCCCTACCGCTACTCCGACCCCGAGCGCGAGGAGCGCTGGGTGCTGAGCGAGGAGATGCACGACGCTTCCCTGGATATGGCGCGCAAGTCGATCGTGCTGCTCCAGAACGAGGGCGGCCTGCTGCCGCTGGCCAAGGACGGCGGCACCATCGCGGTGATCGGCCCGCTGGCCGACGACAAGGACAGCCCGCTGGGCAGCTGGCGCGGCCAGGCGGTGAGCAACACCGCGGTGTCCCTGCTCGAGGGCCTCCAGGCGGCCGCCGGCGAGGGCGTCACCGTGCGCCATGCCCAAGGGGCGCCGCTGATGGTCGGCGAGGGCTCGTTCAACTTCGAGATCACGCTCAACGAGACCGACCGCTCCGGCTTCCCGGCGGCGATCGAGGCGGCACGCGGCGCCGATGTGGTGATCCTCGCCCTCGGCGAGGTGGCGTTCCAGACCGGCGAGGGCCGCAGCCAGGTGGACATCGGCCTCAAGGGCGTCCAGGAGGACCTGCTGCGCGAGATCCAGGCGGTCAACGAGAACATCGTCCTGGTGCTGATGAACGGCCGCCCGCTGGCCCTGCCTGAGGAAGCGGTGGCGGTCCCCGCCATCGTCGAGGCCTGGCACCTCGGCTCGCAGGCCGGCCACGCCATTGCCAGCGTCCTGTTCGGCGACACCAACCCCTCGGGCAAGCTGCCGGTCTCCTTCCCGCGTCACGTCGGCCAGGAGCCGCTCTACTACAACATCAAGAACACCGGCCGCCCGCTCAACACCGGCATGGTCTACTGGTCGCACTACACCGACGCGCCCAATACCGCCCTCTTCCCCTTCGGCCACGGCCTGAGCTACACCACCTTCGAGGTCTCGGAGCCGCGCCTGAGCGCAGCGGAGATCGAGCTCGACGGCAGCCTGGAGGTCACGGTCACCGTCACCAACACCGGCGACAGGGCCGGCGCCGAGGTGGTGCAGCTCTACATCCGCGACCTGGTCGCCAGCGCCACCCGCCCGGTAAAGGAGCTCAAGGCGTTCGAGAAGATCGAGCTGGCGCCCGGCGAGGCGCGGACCGTTCGCTTCACCCTCGAAGAAGAGGATCTCGCCTTCTACACCCCGCGCGGCCGTTGGGAGGCCGAGCCCGGCGAGTTCGAGGTCTTTGTGGGCACCAGCTCGGCGGACACGCAGGCCGCGCGGTTCGGGCTTCTGCCGGCCGTCAGGCTGGAGGCGGCAGCGGCAGCTCCCTAGCAGGCTAGCCCTCCGCCCGCCTCTCCCCGCCCGCGGGCTCCAGCGCCGCCGGCCGGAAGCCGAGGAACAGGGTCAGGGCGGCGATGATCGCCAGGGCGGTGGGCGCCAGGAAGAGCAGCCGGAAGTCGATGCCGTCGGCGGTGGTCAGCAGGTCGGCCAGCTTGCCCCACATCAGGTTGCCGAGGAACGGCCCGATACCCAGGATCAGCAGGTTGAACAGGGTCTGGGCGCTGGCCCGGGCGTCCTTGGGGAAGCACTCGTCGACAAAGATGTAGACCGTGGCGAAGAAGAAGGCGTAGCAGAAGCCGTGCACCACGTTGCTCGCCACCACCAGCCAGACCGGGCCGCCCAGCGAGTAGATGGCGAAGCGAATGGCGTGGCCGAGAATGCCGAAGGTCATGATCTTGCGCCAGCCCAGCCGCTTGAGGAAGGCGCCCAGCACCGCCATGGTGCCGATCTCGGCGATCTGGCCGATGCTCATCGCCGGCATGATCAGGTTCTCGGCCAGGCCGATCTGCGACAGGAACGGGCTGGTCCACTGGAAGTAGCAGGCGTGGACCAGCGAGTCCATGAAAGTGACGACGAACAGCACCAGGATGCTCGGCACCGCCAGCAGCTTCAAGGCCTCGAGCGGCGCGTTCTTCTCGCCGCTGCGGGCCGGCGGCGTGTGCGGCAGGGTCAGCGAGTAGATCGCCAGGGCGATCGACACCCCGCCGGCGATCCAGAAGATGCCGGTCAGCGCCGACTCGAGCGCCGCATCCTCCTTGCCGCGGAGGATGAAGACGAACGGCCAGCTGGCGGCGACCCAGCCGATGGTGCCCCACATGCGCACGCGGCCGAACTGCTTCTTGGCGTCCTTGAGGTGGTGGAAGCAGATCGAGTTGGTGAGCGACAGCGTCGGCACGTACATCAGGTTGTGCACCAGCATCGCGGCGAAGAAGGGCCAGAAGGCCTTCTGGAACGGCAGGGCGAACATCGCCAGCCCGCCCACCAGGTGCGAGATGGCCAGGAAGCGCTCGGTCGACATCAGCCGGTCGGCCACCTGGCCGCCGACGAAGACGGCGGTGACCGAGGCGATCGCCAAGGTGGCGAAGACCCATCCGATGTCGGTCCCGGTAAAGCCCAGGAAGCGCGACAGGTAGAGCGCCAGCAGCGGCAGCCAGGTCCCCCAGATGACGTACTGGAGGAACATCATCACTCCGAGTCGGCCGGCGATTCCCATCTCGTCCCCTTTCTCCTGATCGGTCTGGCGCGCGCCCTCTCCGGCTCAGCTGCGGAACGGCTCTCGCCCCCGGCCCTGCGGGGCGATGCCCTGAGCCGGCAGGATCTCGCCCTGCAGGGCGAACATGCACGCCGCCGCCCGGTCGATGTAGCGGGTGAAAGCGATCGACGCCGCCAGGATCGGCGCCACCCGCGCCCGATCCTGGACCCGGGCCGGCGGGAACTCGTGCTCGACCACCAGATGCGTGTTGGCCACGTCCAGCTCGAGCAGCTCGCGCGCCGCCAGCTGGTGGTCGAGCCAGTCGACCGAGCGGTTTTGCAGGTAGGCCAGCGGGTCGTGCCGGGCGGTGCCCGGCAGCTCGTGCTCGGCGAGCACCGTCTGCTTCTTCCAGGCGTTGAGCTGGTCGGCCGGCTCGGTCGAGGGGCGGCCGTTCCGCCAGTCGCCCCGCTCGACCGTCTGGCCGCCGTGGCCCCAGGCGGCAAACCCCCGGGCGTCGACCACCTGGCCCTTGACGTGGAAACCGGCGATCAGGAACCCGTAGCCCTCCTCCCGGAGGTACTGGAAGATCGACCGGCTGTCCTGGCCCATCAGGATGGCGTGTGACGGGTCGTAGTGGATGCGGAACTGGTCGCCGACGCCGTGCTTCTCGCAGATCCGGTGCAGCGCGATCCAGGTCCCCGGCGTGTAGGCGATGTTGTTGTGCCAGTTGTCGCCGGTGGTCCAGCCCGGCATCGGGCACTGCTCCACTCGGAAGGTCAGACGCCGCTCCCGCGCGTACTCGAGCAGCGGCACGAAGCTGTCGGCGAAGTCGGCCAGGTTGGCCTCCATCGACAGGGCCTGGTTGCGGCCGACGAAGCCGCAGACGGCATCGACGCCCAGCAGCACCGCCGCGTCCATCACCCGTCTCATGAAGTCGTGCTTGCGAGCCCGGATCTCGGGGTCTTCGTGCAGCAGGTCATCGAAGTAGCCGAGGTCCGACAGCCCGACCTTCTGCTCCGCCAGGGAGGCCAGCACCCGGCGCGCCCGCGGCTCCTCGAACGGCCGGCGCAGATCCAGCGTGTTGGCCACCGGGTCGAGCATCGCCTCCGGCGGGACGTCCGCCTCGTCCGGGTGGAGCGCGGCGGAGAGCTGCATGTGGTCCGCCCCGATCTCGCGGGCGAACGCTGCCCAGTCCTCGATCGCGCGGTCGGGATCGGCGTCGCGGACCTCGCGCGGGGTGAGCTCCTGCAGCGCCGCCGTCAGCACGCCGACTTTCATGAACCGGGGGTGAAAGGGCTCTACGGGCATCCTCGTCTCCTCGAATCGCTGCCGCATCCCGGCGCCGCTCAGTTGCCCCCGCCATTGCTGACAAAGGCCAGCCTGCGGCTGTCCGGCGCCCAGGAGGGCACGTTGATCGTCCCCTGCCCGCCGTAGACGTAGGCGATGACCGTCGCCCGGCCTCCGGCCGCGGGCATCAGGCGCAGGTAGACCTCCTTGTAGAACGGGTGGTCGCTCGCATCGACCTCGGCGCCGTAGGAGAGGAAGGCGATCGACTCGCCGTCGGGAGAGACGTGCGGGAACCAGTTGTTGAGCGGGTCGTCGGTGAGCTGCTCGGGCTCGCTGCCGTCCGGCCGCATACGCCAGATCTCCATCGTGCCGCTGCGCGCGGAGTTGAAGTAGATCCACCGCCCGTCCGGCGAGTACTCCGAGCCGTCGTCCAGGCCGGTGGCGGCGGTCAGCCGGACCTCCTCGCCCCCGGCGGCCGGGATGCGGTAGATGTCGTACTCGCCGTCGCCGCGCTCGGCGGTGTAGATCAGGAAGCGCCCGTCCGGCGACCAGCCGTGCAGATAGGACGGCCCCGCTGCGGTGACCCGCCGCGGCACGCCGCCCGTCGCCGGCAGGGTGTAGACGATCGAGCGGCCGCCGCTGTCGGCGGCGTGGTGGCTGATGCCGAGCATGGTGCCGTCGAACGAGAGCACGTGGTCGTTGTTGTTGCGGTCGGCGAAGCCGGTGTCCAGCACCTCCGCCGTGCCGGCGGCGAGGTCGAAGCGATAGAGCAGGCCGTTGCGGTTGTAGATCAGGTGGCGGCCGTCCGGCGTCCAGTTTGGCGCCTGTAGCGAGTCCGGGGTCCGGTGCACGATCAGGCGCTCGCCGGTGGCCGGGTCGAGGATCTCGAGATTGCTGGCGAGGTAGTCCCGGTAGGGGACGAGGTCCGGCCCCGCGGGCACGACGATGCGGACGTTGTGGAACTCTGCCCGTTCGGCGACCGCGGCGTCGTGCGAGCAGACGAAGAGCCCGGCGTAGACCTCGTCCCCCAGGTCCAGGTCGAGCTCCTGGGGCGCGGACAAAGTCTCACCGAAGCGTGCCACCGACACGGAGAAGGTGGTGCCCCGGCGCGAGAGCTGGATGACGTCGGGCGCCACCACTGGCGACCGCATCTCCCCGGTCTCGGCCCCGGCGGCGCGCCGGAACTGCAGCGCCGCGAGACCGTCGCCGTGGACCGCCACGTCGACGTAGGGAGCGTCCGGCTCCAGGCCGCCGCGCACCATCCAGCCCAGCTTGCGGTGCGGGTCCGCTCCGGCGCCGACGAAGCCGGCCCGGGCGCGCAGGATGAAGTCGCCAGTCAGCCGCTTCCAGACGAAGTGGAACTCGTCGTGGGTCGACCAGATGTTGGCGCCGGAGCCTTCGAGCAGGTAGCGCTGCCCGTCAGCGTCGAACGTCGTCCCACCCGGCCGTTCGGGCTCGCCGACATCTGTCTGGCCATCGAAGACCCCGCGGGCCTTCGGGGCTGGGCCGTCCGGGGCTGGGCTGGCCGTGGCTGCGCCGCCCGAGTCTGGGCCAGCCGTCACCGCGGATCCGGCCAACAGGATCACCCCGAGCAGTGCGGGCGAGAGCTTCCTGCGGCCTCTGGCGCTGCTCATCCCCGCAAACCTAGCCTGGATTGTTCACCACGCCAGGCTAGAAGCGCAGCGCCCGGAGATAGTCGTGGCTCACCGCGATCGAGGCCAGCGGGTCCGCCGGCTGATCGTGCTCGACGAAGAAGTGCTTCAGGCCGGCCAGCTCGGCCTGGGCGAAGATCGCCGCGAAGTCGATCCCGCCCTGGCCCACCTCCACCATCTCGCCGTCGGCGGCCATGTCCTTGACGTGGCAGAGCGGGAAGCGCCCCGGATGGCGCTCGAAGTAGCGCAGCGGGTCCTGGCCCCCCTTGGTGATCCAGAACAGGTCCAGCTCGAAGTCGACCAGCTCGGGGTCGGTCTCCTCCAGCAGGACGTCGAAGGGCATCCGGCCGCCGATCGTCTCGAACTCGAAGTCGTGGTTGTGGTACCCGAACCGCATTCCGGCCTCGCGGCAGGCCCGCCCCGCCTCGTTCCACAAGGCCGCCAGCTCCTGGTAGCGCGCGATCGAGACCCGGTCCTCCGGCGCCAGCCAGGCACAGAGGAGGTAGCGATGACCGGCCGCGCGCGCCGCTTCGACCGTCCCGGCGAGGTCGCCGGTCAGGGCGTCGAGGGGAACGTGCGCGGCCGGCGCCTCGAGCCCCACACCCTCGAGCATCGCCTTCACCTCCTCCGGCGGGCGGCCGAAGTAGCCGGCGAACTCGACCTCCTGGAAGCCGGCGTCGGCGACCGCCTCGAGCGTGCCCGCAAAGTCCCGCTCCATCAGCGACCTGACGGTGTAGAGCTGTACCCCGATCTTCCCGAGCGATCTCGTCCTCACCCTCGCCGCGGCCCACGCCGCGGGCCCACGGCGGAGCCCGAGCATGCCGCCGAGGGCGACGCCCGCAGTGGCTTTGACAAACGATCTTCGATCCATCACCACGTTCCTACCTCCCGCTTGCAGCCCTTGGGATACTAAAGATTGCCTCGCTTCATCTCGGCCACCGCGTGGTTGCACGCCCGCGCGGTGAGCGCCATGTAGGTGACCGAGGGGTTCTGGCAGGCCGTCGAAGCCATCGCCGCCCCATCGGTGACGAACAGGTTGGGCACGTCGTGGGCCTGGTTCCAACCGTTGAGCACCGAGCTCTTCGGGTCGCGCCCCATGCGGGCGGTGCCCATCTCGTGGATGCAGAAGCCCGGCGGCGCCTTGCGATCGTAGGTCACGATGTCGCGCCCGCCCGCCGCCTCCAGCATCTCCGCCGCGGTCTCCCGGGCGTCCTGGCGGATGCGGTCCTCGTTGTCGCTCCAGGCGCAGTGGACCTTGAGCTGGGGGATGCCCCAGGCGTCCGGGTTGTCGTGGTCCAGCTCGACGAAGTTCTCATAGCGCGGCAGGCACTCGCCAAAGCCGCCCAGGCTCATCATCCAGGGCCCGGGCTGACGCAGCCGCTGCTTGAGCTCGGCGCCGAGGCCGGGCTCGCGGGCGCCCCGCCACCAGCCCTCACGCCAGGCTCCGCCCTGGAAGGCATAGCCGCGCAGGAAGTCGGGGTGGGCCTCGTCGACGTTGCGGAACCGGGCCATGTAGGTGCCGTTGGGGCGGTAGCCATGGTAGTACCGGTCCTCGAACCCCGGCATCTCGGCCGTGGCGCCGGCCTGGAAGGTGTGGTCCATCAGGTAGTGGCCGAGCGCGCCGCTGGAGTTGGCCAGCCCGTCGGGAAACCGGCGGCTGGTGGAGTTGAGCAGGATCTGGGCGGAGCCCAGGGTCGAGGCGCAGAGGAAGATCACCCGGGCACGGAACTCCACCGGCTGCCTGGTGACCGCGTCGACGACCCGCACGCCCACCGCCCGGTCCTTCTCCTCGTCGTAGATCACGCTGTGCACGATGCTGTGGGTGCGCACCGTCAGCTTGCCGGTGGCGACGGCGGCCGGCAGGGTGGAGCTGAGGCTCGAGAAGTACGACCCGCTGGAGCATCCGCGTTGACAGGGGCCGCAGTAGTGGCAGGCGGCCCGCCCGCGGTGGGGCTGGGTGAGCACGGCCGTACGGCCGATGGTCATGACGCGCCCCGGGAAGGCGTTGGCGATCTTCTCGCGCGCCGCGCGCTCGACACAGTTCATCTCCATCGGCGGCAGGAACCTGCCGTCGGGCAGCTGCGGCAGGCCCTCGGCCTGGCCGCTGATGCCGATGAACGACTCCACATAGTGGTACCAGGGGGCGATGTCGGCGTAGCGGATCGGCCAGTCGGTGCCGAAGCCGTCGCGGGCGTTGGCCTCGAAGTCGAGATCGCTCCAGCGATAGCACTGCCGCGCCCACATCAGCGACTTGCCGCCCAGGTGGTAGCCGCGGATCCAGCGGAACGGCTTGTCCTCGTCGTGCCGGTAGGGGTGCTCGCTGTCCTTGACGAAGAAGTGGCGGGTGTCCTCGCCAAAGGCGTAGCACTTGCTCTGCACCGGGTAGTCCTTCTCGTACAGCCGGCGATCGCCCCAGCCGCGATAGGGCAGCTCCCAGTCGGCCTTGTGCTCGCCCAGGTAGTCCTTGCCGTGCTCGATCGGGCGGCCGCGCTCGAGCAGCAGGGTGTCGAGACCGTTCTCGGTGAGCTCCTTGGCGGCCCAGCCGCCGGTGATGCCCGAGCCGACGACGATGGCGTCGTGGCTGCCGCTGGCGCTCATGCCCAGCTCCTGCCGACCTCGGCCAGCGGCATGCAGCCCTGGTACGTGCCCGAGATCCGCAGATGCTGCAGCTCCTGGGTCATGCCGATCTCGGAGGTGTAGTAGCCGGCCAGGGTCCACTCCTTCATGGTCAGGAAGAAGGGCGGGTCCTCGACCTCGGTCAGCCCCGCCGCTCGCGCCGCCTGCCTCAGACGCGGCGGCCTCCTCGTCGAGCGGTACCAGCACGGCGAGCTGCTGCTCGGGGGTCAGCTGGAGGAAGGAACGGTCGAACCGGCCCTGGCAGTCGCGCTCGAACTCCGCCAGCGCGGCGAGGAAGCCGGCGCTCTCCTCGGGATCGAGCCAGTCGGTGAGCAGCAGGTCGATGAACCGGTTCACTCCGGCTTCCCTGGCGCCCGGGGTATCGGTGGCGGGCAGGATCAGCTCGGCGATGGTGCCGATCAGCTCGTCCTGCTCGCCGGTGAGCGTGCGCGGCCGCCAGTCGGAGCCGCCGGCCCGCCGCCGATCGCAGCCCAGGATCGCGCCGGCCAGCGAGGAGGAGACGATGCCCCCGAGGAGCACCGTGATCCCCTGCAAGACCTGTCGGCGGGTCATGAGAGCGGGTTCCCCCTTCCCGGGTAGATCGGACTTTGCTGACGAGGCCTCGATGCTAGCACCAAGAACGGCGCATTCAGTATCCTGACCTGCAAGGAGGTGGAACGTGAACGACGGACCCCGCGAGATTGGCGTCGCACTCATCGGCTACAAGTTCATGGGCCGGGCCCACAGCAACGCCTACCGCCAGGTGGGGCCGTTCATGTCGCCGCGGCTGGTGCCGCGCATGAAGGTGCTGTGCGGCCGGGACGCCGCGGCGGTGTCGGATGCGGCGGCGAGCCTCGGCTGGGAAGAGGCCGCCACCGACTGGCGCGAGGTCGTGCGGCGCGACGACATCCAGCTGGTGGACGTCAGCACCCCCGGCGACAGCCATGCCGAGATCGCTATCGCCGCCGCCGAGGCCGGCAAGGCCGTGCTTTGCGAGAAGCCGCTGGCCAATACCGTGGCCGCGGCGGAGTCGATGCTGGCGGCGGTCGAGCAGGCCGGCGTGGTCAACATGATCTGTCACAACTACCGCCGCGCCCCGGCCGTGATGCTGGCCAGGCGGATGATCGAGGCCGGCGACCTGGGCGAGATCTACCACTACCGCGGCACCTACCTGCAGGACTGGGTGGTGAGCCCCGAGCTGCCGCTGCTGTGGCGCTTCCGCAAGGAGAAGGCGGGCTCGGGGGCGCTGGGCGACATCGGCTCCCACTCGGTCGATCTCGCCCGCTTCCTGGTCGGTGAGATCGCCGAGGTCTCGGGCGATCTCGAGACCTTCATCAAGGAGCGGCCGCTACCCGACGACCCGGCGACGACCGGCCCGGTGACCGTCGACGACGCCGCGATCGCGCTGGTGCGCTTCACCGGCGGCACCCTGGGCACCATCGAGGGAACCCGGCTGGCGCCAGGGCGCAAGAACTACAACCGCTTCGAGATCAACGGCAGCAATGGCTCGCTGGCCTTCGATCTCGAGCGGATGAACGAGCTCGAGGTCTACTTGGAGTCGGCCACCGCAGGGCGCCGGGGCTTTCGGCGCATCCTGGTCACCGACCCCGAGCACCACCCCTACATCGGCTCGTGGTGGCCGCCGGGGCACATCATCGGCTACGAGCACACCTTCACCCACACCGTCTACGACCTGCTCGAAGGGATCGCCGACGGCCGCTCGCCGCAACCCGACTTCGCGGACGGGGTCCGCAACCAGAAGGTGCTCGCGGCCTGGGAGCGGTCGGCCGCGAGCCGGCGGTGGGAGACGGTCTAGCCCGACCTTCTCACCGGCTCTCGCAGCGAGCCGGCGTAGGTGCCTGAAGATGTGGGACTTACCGACCGAGGGCACCACAGGCGTACTTGAAGTACGTCGAGGATGACCGACCGAGGGAAGTCTCGCAGATTCAGGTACCTACGTCGGCGCAGTCGAGAGCTGGTGAGAAGGTCGGGCTAGCAGCTAGCCCATCAGCCCGAGTCGCTGTCGGAGTCCGAGTCGGCGTCCGAGTCGCTGTCCGAGTCGTCGTCGTCCTTGCCGCAGCTGGACTTCTTCGCCTCCTTCTCGATCGCTTTCCTCTCGTCCTTGGTGATCAGGCCCTGGTCCTCGAAGTCCCGAGCGGTCTCCTTGACGCACTTGACGTACTTGCCGTGGTTCTTCCACGGCAGGTCGCTGCCGAAGGGCCCGTCGCACGGGCAGAGCTGCGCGATCGAGCAGCCGCTCGTGGGATCGACCACGGCCTCCTCGGCGGTGAACTCGCAGACGTCGCCGTCGTTGAGCACGCCGTCGTCGTCGATGTCCGGGTCGCAGGCGTCGCCCAGCCCGTCGCCGTCCCAGTCGAGCTGGTCGGCGTTGGCGGTCAGCGGGCAGTTGTCCGCGCCGTCCTCGACGCCGTCGTTGTCGTCGTCGGCATCGCAGACGTCGCCCTGGCCGTCGCCGTCGTTGTCCGCCTGGTCCGCGTTGGCGGTCAGCGGGCAGTTGTCGTCACCGTCGGCGACGCCGTCGTTGTCGTCGTCGGCGTCGCAGACGTCGCCCGCCCCGTCGCCGTCGTTGTCCGCCTGATCCGGGTTGGAGACCAGCGGGCAGTTGTCGGTCCCGTCCGGCACCCCGTCGTCATCGTCGTCGGCGTCGCAGGCGTCACCCGCGCCGTCGCCGTCGTTGTCCGCCTGGTCCGGGTTCGAGACCAGCGGGCAGTTGTCGATGGCGTCCGGCACCCGGTCGCCGTCGCCGTCCAGCGAGCCGTTGGTGAAGGCCCAGTAGTCGGTGCGGAAGGTGGCATCCGAGCCGGCATTGCTGAGAACCCCGAGGATGACGTTGATCAGCTCGCCATTACCACCGCGGGCCGTCGACACCGCGTCCAGCACCCCGTTGCCGCCGAAGTGGAACGAGTTGTCGTCGAAGAAGTCGTCGAGCGGGATCGACAGAAGCTGCCAGCCGCCGCCGCTCACGGCACACGGTCCCGTGGGAGAGACCACGCAGTTGTACTGGAACTCGTCGTCCTGGCCGTCGGGCGGGAACGGGATCGCGCCGTCGCCGTTGTCATCGTCCTGGAGCTGGATCTCCAGCAGGTAGTCCTGGTCGCGGCCGGCGCCGTCGAGAGCGTCGGGGTTGATCCAGAGGTTGAAGTGGGTGGTCGAGAACAGATCCACCGGGTTGGTACGCCCGAAGCCGCCGAAGAAGCCGGGGTTGCCGCCCGACCCCCAGCCGGTCTGGAGCGAAGCGGTGCCGCCGAAGATCGGCGGCAAGTCGGCGAAGTTGGGATCGATCCCACCGCCGCCGGCGCCGTTGAAGGTGAACCAGCCGTTGGCGAACGGGTCGCCGTGCTCCATGTCGTCGAAGATCACCTCGGTCGGCTCGACCAGCGGGCCGCCGGCGGTGAGGGCGAAGTAGTCGAAGTCGACCTCGACGGTAGAGGGGTTGCCGCCCTGCACTCCGGAGATCACGATCACCACCTCGTCGAGCTTGCCGTCGAAGGTGCCGTCACCGCCGGTGAAGAGGTTGGTGAAGGCGGACAGCGGCGCGCTGACCAGCGTCCACTCGTCGTCGAAGGTCGAGGCGGGGAACACCGTGTCGAGCCGGAAGCTGTCCTCCTGCCCGTTGGTCCAGCCGTCGCCGTCGAGATCCTCGCGGATCGTGATCTCGAGGGTGTACTGGTCGACCGTGGCGTTCGACTGGTTGAGCACCCAGACGTTGAACCACGGGCTGATCGGCGTCTGGAGCTGGTCGGCCTCGGGCACGTTCTTGAAGGCGCCGCCGTAGAAGACGCTGGCCGAGCCCTGGCCGCCCCAGCCGGTCGAGAAGTAGAAGCTGCCCTCCTGCGGCCGGTCGGCGAGCACGCCGCCGCCGCCCCCGGCTGCGTTGCCGCCGAAGAAGAACCAGTCGGAGCTGTCGCCGTCCTCGAAGTCGTCCCACACCGCCAGCGACGGCGCCGCCGGGCCGCCGAAGGTCCAGTAGTCGGTGCGGAAGGTGGCGTCGGCGCCGGAGTTGGAGATCACCGCGAAGACGACGTTGATCAGCTGGCCGTTGCCGCCCTCGGAATCCGGCACCGGGTCGAACACGCCGTTGCCGCCGAACAGGAAAGAAGTGTCCTTGACGAAGTCGGCCAGCGGGATCGACACCAGCTGCCAGCCGCCGCCGCTGGTGGCGCACGGCCCGATCGGGCTCACCACGCAGTTGAACTGGAACTCCTCGTCATCCGGCGGGGTGGTGGTGTTGTCGCCGTTGTCGTCGTCCTGAAGGTTGACCTCCAGCGTGTAGTCCTGGCCGGCGTCGGGGTTGATCCAGAAGTTGAAGTGGGTCGCCCCGGTGAGGTCGCTCGGGTTGGTGCGCCCGAAGCCGCCGAAGAAGCCCGGCGTGCCGCCCGAGCCCCAACCGGTCTCGAGCGAGAACAGGCCGCCGTCCTCGGGCGGCAGGTCGGCCGCGTTGGGGCCGATGCCGCCGCCGCCGACCGAGCCGCCGAAGGTGAACCAGCCGTTGCCGAAAGGGTTGCCGTGCTCCATGTCGTCGAAGACGATCGTGCCACCCGGGCCCGGCGGCGCCGGGGCGCCGATGGTGATCTTGTTGACGTTGAACTCGCCGGAGTCGATCGCCAGACGCATGGTCTGCACGCCGGCGTCGAGGGTCGACGTCCTGCGACCGTCGACGGTGGTCCAGTTCTGCCAGCCGCCGGTGCCGGCGAAGGCGATCGGGCCGGTCCGTCGACGCCGTCGAACTCGAGGTGCAGCGTGCCGCCGCCGACGGCCGAGGCCACCCGCACCTCGACGTCGTAGGTGCCGGCGGTGACGTCCACCGGGTACTCGATCCACTCGCCGGGCACCGTCCAGCCGACGTTGAAGCCGAAACCGGCGTCGGTCGTGCCCTCGAGATCGACGCCTTCGGCCGGCCGGTAGGCGCCGCCGTTGTTGTTGGCGTCGGCGTCGTTGTAGGCGACGCCCTGGCCGCCGAGGTCGTAGTTCTCGGCCTCGACCGTGCCCGGAATGGCGGCCGGCGTCATCCGGTAGGGCGCCTGCGGGCAGCCGCTGCCGACCATGATCTCGACCGGCGCCGAGGAGGCCAGCTTGCCGCCGTCGTCCCGCGCCCGCGCCTTCAAGGTGTAGCAGCCGGCGGCGACGCTCGGCACCGTCAGCTCGTAGGGCGGCGTCGTGTCCTCGCCGAGGACGGCGTTGTCCTGCAGGAACTGGACGAGCTGGACCGCGCCGTCGTCGGTGGCGCTGACGGTGATCGTCAGATCGTCGCCGGGGGTGATCGACGTCGTCGGCCGTCGGGCTGGTGATCTCCACCACCGGCGGGTCGTTGGGCACCTGGTAGACCCGCACGTAGTCGATGACGTACTCCTGCGGGAAGACCGTGGTGCCGTCCGGCGGGCCGGGCAGGTTGCCGCCGACGGCCAGGTTCAGCAGCAGGTGGAAGTCGACGTCGAAGGGCGCCGGGAAGGGGCCGCCGGTCGAGAACCAGCTGTCGCGGCTGGCGAACAGGATGCCGTCGACGTACCAGCGGATCTCGCCGAACTCCCACTCCATGGCGAAGACGTGGAAGTCGTCGTTGAAGGTGCCGCTGGGCAGGAAGTAGTCGGTGCGAGGAGAAGATGTTGCCGGGGAAGGACGCGCCGTAGTGGATGGTGCCGAAGATGCGATTCGGGTCGCTGCCGATGTACTCGACGATGTCGATCTCGCCGCTGGCCGCCCAGGGGCCGTAGATCGAAGTGTCGGACGACAGCATCCAGAACGCCGGCCAGAAGCCCTGGCCGATCGGCATCTTGGCGCGCATCTCCATGCGGCCGAAGGTCCAGTCGCCCTTGTCCAGCGAGCGCATCCGCGCCGAGGTGTAGTCGAGGCCGCCCACCGACTCCTCCTTGGCGGTGATGGTCAGGAAGCCGCCCGAGACCGTGGCGTTCTCGGCCTGGTAGTACTGCAGCTCGTTGTTGCCCCAGCCGCCGGGCAGGCCGACCTCGCTACCGTCGCCGAGCTGGAAGGTCCACCTGGAGAGGTCGACCGCGGTGCCGTCGAAATTGTCCTCCCAGACCAGGACACAGCCGGGCAGGTCGGCGCACTGGGCCGACTGCCGGCTGGGCCGCCCCAATCATGAACGTCGAAACGACGAGGATCGACACAGCGGCGATAGCGAGACGGGGGCGGTCGCGGCGCATTGGAGATCTCCTTCAGAGCGCCCGAGCGCTTCGGACAACCAGGTCCGAGCCCGGGCGTTGGGGTGGCTGATTGAGGGATAAACCGATTTACTCTGGCGGATTTTCCAGATTCCGGCGGCAGATGTCAAATCGAACGATGTCGATGCATCTCTCGCGGAACGCCGCGCCCGGCCCGCCGCCAGCGGACCCGGTAGCGCCGCCTGGAGGGCGCCCCCTGGCCTGGGCTAGCAGCCCGTGCCGGAGCTCCGCGGCACCGCCACCGCGCCGGTCTTATTCCGCTCGGGTCTCTGCCGGACCGGTCTCCTCGATTGCCTCGCCCGCGGTGGCAACGAGCAACCGGCCGGTCTCGCGCTCGAAAAGCGCCAGCCGCGATCGTCCCGCCGCCACCGGCAACTCGTAGCGCCGGCCCTCGAGGGTCAACGCGCGCCGCGCATCGACCGCGGTCTCGTTGACGACGACCGCCAGGACGGAGCGCGGCGCGACCAGCAGACGCGCCGCGACGGCGCTGTCCGAGGGCTGCGTCTCGACTCCCGCGGCCGCCAGCGCGGCTTCGAGCAGCGCCGTCAGGGGCTCCGTCCTCGCGAGCAAACTCGAGCGGCAGGGGCTCGTGCCAGACGTTGCCGTCCAGTGACGCGAGGCCCGGATCCGAGTTGCGCTTCAACTGCTCGCGCAGGTCGCGGTCGAAGGTGGCCCAGCCGTCTCCTGCCGCGGACCAGTTGGTCGGCTCGCGCAGGCTCACCGGTCGCCCGAGATCGACGATGCCGAGCCGATCCAGGGGCTCGGAGAGCTCGCCGTAGGGGTTGCCCGAGACGGCGCCGGTGACCAGTATCTTGGCGCCGCCGCGAGAGGCCTCGAGCAGCGCCGCCGCGGCGCTGTCCTCCAGCACCAGCGGCGAGGGCACCAGGATGAGCTTCGCGTGCCGCAGCCGCTCGGCGGTCAGGCGCAGTTCGGACAGCGCCGTCGGCACGACGCCGAAGCGCTCGGCCAGCACCCGGACCATCCGCTTGAAGCCCTCCGCCCCGCCGGGACGGTTCATCAGCAGCCGCGAGTGCGGGATCACCGCCACCACCGGATCGGGCTCGAAGTCGTCCAGCCAGGGCGCCGCGGCAGCGAAGAACTTCGCGAGCTCCGGCACCACCGCCAGCTCCGGCTTGGCCGTCCCGTCCGGGCGGAAGAAGCCGATCACCGACTCGTTGTCGATCGGCTGGTAGGGGTTGATGTTCCAGGCCCACTGGATGACGCCGGCGGCGCGGGCGGCGAAGGCGTAGGCGTACTTGGTCTCCAGCACCCGCGCCGCCAGCTCCGGCGACCGCCAGGGCCAGCCGTCGAGGTCCTCGAGCCGCATCAGCCCGGTCTCCTGGAACAGGTTGGGCTTCTCCGGCACCTTGGCCATGACGCCGCTGGCCAGCAGGTCGTCGTTGCGCCACCAGGGGTGGAGACCGGTGTAGTCGACCGCCTCGGCGTGCAGCTGCTGCGACGAGCGGTCGAAGGTGCCGCCCTCGTCCTGGCCCAGGGTGACCAGCACGTCGCCGCCGGCGTCGCGCAGGGCTCCTCGCAGGGTGCGGGCCCAGGCGGTGACGACGTCCTGCGAGAAGAGGGCGAAGTCGCGCACCTTGCGCGGCCGGCGCCGGTCGCGGATCGACGAGTACCACTGCTCGTCCGCCCGCGGCAGCGCCAGCAGGTTCTTCTCCGGGTCCTGCCAGCGGTCGCGCAGCAGCGCCTCGTCGTCGCCGTGCCGGGCGCGCACCCACTCCCGCCAGGCGCGCGCCTCGTGCTCGTCGCCGATCGGCCGGTTCGACCACAGGCCCTCGGGCGGCGCGTACGACGGCTCGTTGATCAGGTCCCAGTGCACCCAGTGGACGCCGCGGTAGCGCCGGGCCACCAGGGTCAAAAGCTCGCGCTGCCCCTCGTGGGCGCGCGGGTCGAGGTAGGGATTGGCGCCGCCGTAGGCCGGCGGCAGGAAGGCGAAGAAGGTGAAGTTGACGACGATGCCGTGGTTGGCGGCGCTCAGCACGTAGGCGTCGAGGGCGCGCAGAAAGCCCTCGTCGACGGCCCCGGGGTTGAGCATCGCCCGCGACCAGCCGGTCCACAGGCCGGTACGGACGAAGTTGATCCCCAGCGCCGCCATCCGCGCGAAGTCGCGATCCCAGACGTGCGGGTCGGGCTCGAAGAGGAACTTGCGGTGCACGTCCGAGGCCATGTAGGTGGTGCCGATCACCGGCAGGACCGCGCCGCCGCGGCGCAGCCAGTCGCGCGACACCGTCACCGGCGGCGCCGCGGCGAGAAGCTCCGCATCGCGGACCCAGAAGCCGGTGGTCGCCGGACGCGGCGCCCAGGGCACCGCGGGCACCGTCACCTCGACGCGATAGAGGCCCGGGGGCAGGGGCTCTTCTGTCTCGACCCGCGCCACGCCGTGGCGCGACTCCGGCTGGCCGATGAGCTCGATCTCGTCGCGAAAGACCTCGCTCCCGGCGCCGTCTCGCACCACGACCGCGGCGCGGTCGGGCGCCGTCTCGCCGGCGCGCGCCAGGGGCCGGCGCAGTGCGACCCGCACCAGCGGCACCTCGCCCGGCTCGACGCTGGCGTGGACCGGTCCGGCATCGAGCTCCGCCGCGCCGTCCAGCGCGCGCTCGATCAGCGCGCGAATCGTGGCCGCATCGAGCGTCGCGTCGGAGGGGGCCAGCACCCAGCGGGCGCCGGCTTCGTCGCCGCGCAGACGGTCGATCTCCAGCAGGGGGCAGGCGCGCGGGATCCCCTGCTCGTCGACCACGTGGACCAGCGGGCGCAGCACGCCGTCGCGATACCCCTCCGAGCCGTGCTCGCCCGGCAGGTCCTTGCGGGTCGCCAGGCGGACCGTCAGCTCGTACACGGTGTCGGCCGCGGGCAGGCCGCCGGTCCAGCCGCCGGCGGCCGCGGCGACTTCCCGCAGCGGGCCGAGGCGCTGCTCGGCGGTGGCGCGCGACCACACCTCGGCCGGGCCGAGCAGGAACTCGTGGGCGAAGGTGGGCTGGCGCACGCCCAGCTCGAAGCCGCCGTCGACCTCGCGCACCGGCTGGTGGAACGGCGCCCCGCCCAGCACCACCAGCCCGCCGCCCCGCTTGACGAAGGCACGGATCACCGCCCAGGCGTCGAGCGGAAAGGCGCTGCCATAGGGCAGGACGAGCACGTCGTAGCGGCGCAGCCGCAAGTCGCGCTCGAGCGCCGCCACCGATCCCAGGACGTCGACCGGCAACCCAGCCACGGCGCGGTCGAGGGTCGCCGGGTCGATCGCCGGCGCGTCGATCGTGGGAAAGCCGGGCGCCCGGAAAAGAGCCGCCCGCGCCGGCCGCATCGGGTCGCGGGCGTCGAGCTCGAGATCGGGCTGCGCGCGCGCGGCCGACGCGGCGAAGGCCGCGGCGGCCACCAGCAACAACAGGGTCGTTCTCCACTGCGTCTTGGCTCGCATCCGTCTCCACCTCCTCGAGTCGTCGCCCGCGGCCCGGGTAGCGCCGGCATCATGCCGGCGCCCCGCCGCGGCCCTCTCGTCCGGCCGGTCAGTGACCGGCGTGCGAGAAATGCCGGTACAGCCCGGCGGTTATCCAGGTCGCCAGGAGAAAGATCGCCGCCGGCATGAAGATGCCGACCAGCGGCCAGCGGGCGCCCGCTCCCGGCCTCGCCGGCGGGACCGCGGTCGCCGGCCCCGCTTCGATCGCCGGCGCGGCCTCGATCGCCGGCGCGGCCGCCGGTTCGGACACGGCCGCCACCGCCTCGCCCGCCGGCGCCCCGGCCAGGGAGGCCACGACGAGGATGCCGCCGACCACGCCGACGACGATCAGCGCCACCACCGCCCAGGCCGCCGGCGTCATCACCCTGTCGGCCTTGACGATCCGGCGGCGGTAGTTGACGTAGGCGAGAAACAGCCCCAGGGCGCTGACGCCGTAGGCCATCGCCATGCCGAGGATCTTGCCGATCGCGTCGTCGATCATGCGTGCGGTCCCTCCCAGCGGGTGTTGCGGTTCATCTGCTCGAGGTAGCCCTCCTGGGCGTGCTCGAAGGCCACCGACATCGCCTTGAGCTTGGGGTCGATGATGCGGAACATCGCCCAGGCGCAGACGATGCTGACCGCCAGGCAGACGAAACCCCAGGTCTCGAACAGCAGCGTCCCGGCCACGCCCACCGCCACCAGGATGTAGCAGGCGGCCGACAGCGCCGCCGCCACGACGTCGTGCGCCGTCCACATGTCGGCCTCCTCCGGCGTCCAGTCGCGCTGCAACAGCCCGTGCGCCCGATGGCTCTCGGTGGCGGGCACCAGGCCGCGCCGGATCGCCTCGCGCTTGACCGGCCCCCAGAACCCCGCCGGCCGCGCCTGGACGTAGTAGCGCACCAGGTGATCCATGTCGTCGGGCTTGGTGAGAAAGCAGACCGGCACGTAGACCAGCGCGACGAGGACGGCCAGCAGCCAGAAGTTGGCCCAGTCGGGCAGCTGCGGCAGCACCCCCAGCGCGGGCAGCACGAAGACCACCAGCCAGCTCATCGCCAGGTTGGCGATCCAGCTGGCGAGATAGGCCCAGGAGTTGAACCGCCACCACAGGACCTGGAGGATCGACGGCACCCAGATCCCCGCCGCCTGCAGCCAGAGGGCGAAGATCAGCCAGGCGGTGATCGAGCTCCATCGACAGGCCGAGCACGAAGCTGCCGACCAGCAGCAGCAGGGTCGAGATCCGCCCCACCTGCACCAGCCTCTTCTGATCGGCCTTCGGGTTGACGTAGTGGTGGTAGAGGTCGCGGGTGGCGTAGAGCGCGCCCAGGTTGAGGTGGGTCGAGATGGTCGACAGGTGGATGGCGATGATGGCGGCGAAGAGCATGCCGATCAGCCCCGCCGGCAGGTAGTCGAAACCGAGGCGGAACCAGCCGAACTCGTACTCGGCCTGGCGAGCCGATGTCGGGAAAGAGGACGAAGAAGGCGAGGATCGAGACGGCCCAGAACGAGTTGCGGAAGATCGCCGCCAGCCCCCCGGCCCAGATCGAGTAGGCGGCGTCGCGCACCGAGCGGGCGCTCTGGATGCGCTGCGCCTCCGGGTACCAGTCGATGAAGTTGCCCATGCCCAGGCCGCCGAAGATCGCCATCACCAGCAGGGTGATCAGGTCCAGGGCGTAGAACTTGTCGCCGTCGAGGCCCCAGAAGGCGTCGAAGTGGAACGGGTCGAGCCGCCAGCCCTGGCCCAGCTCGGCCATGCGCTCGACGATCGCCGGTGGGTCCCCCCGGCCTCGTAGATCCCCCAAAGCGACACCAGGGTGATGACCGCGAAGCTGATCAGCCCCTGCTGGAAGTCGGCCATCACCACGCCCCAGTAGCCGGCGCTCAGCACGTAGATGGCACAGATCGAGGTGAACAGCACGACGCCGATCCACGGCTGCCAGCCGAACAGGTAGACGCAGACCTTGCCCATGGCCGCCGACACCCAGGCGACGACGAACATGTTCATGAAAGTCTGCCAGCCGGCCAGCCAGCCGCGCAGCAGCTCGGCCCCGAGCCCCGAGTAGCGCAGGTTCTGCCACTCGGCCTGGCTCATCGCCAGCGAGCGCCGGAAGATGCGCGTCGAGACAAAGGGCGAGATGGCGCACCAGGCGCTGAAGAACGGGTACCAGATGCCCCGCATGCCCCAGCGGTAGATGGTCCCGGTGATCCACATCGGGGTGTCGGTGGCGGTGTGGGTGGCGTAGACCGAAGTGGCGGGCAGCCACCACGGCAGACCGCGGCCGGCGAGGAAGAAGTCGGCCTCGCTGCGCTTGCCGAGGCGGTAGAAGATCACCCCGCACAGCACCATCAGACCGATGAACAGACCTACCCAGATCCAGTCCAGCGCAACGAATTCGACCTGCATGGGCGGGAGAATAACCCCGCCCGGCGCTGCCGCCAAACCGCCGCGCGGGATCCCGCGATTCGCCGTGTGCGATGATCCACGGCGGCACCGCCCCGGCTCCAAGGTGGTGCCGCCCCCGAGGCATCGGCTGCCGCTTCGCGCTCCCGCCCATGAACGCCAAGGCTCGCCATCCCACCCTGGTCGCCGACATCGGCGGCACCCACGTGCGCTTCGGGCTGGAGACACCGGCCGGCATCGAGAGTGCCATCACCCTGCGCTGTGCCGATTACGCCACACTGACCGAGGCCGCCCGGGCCTTCCTCGCGCAGAGCGCCGGTCCCCGGCCGCGGCGGGCCGCCTTCGCCGTCGCCGGGCCGGTGCAGGGCGACACCGTGCGGATGACCAACCACGTCTGGGCCTTCTCGATCGAGGGCGTGCGCCAGGAGCTCGGGCTGGACCGCCTGGAGGTGCTCAACGACTTCGCCGCCCTGGCCCTGGCCCTGCCGGCGCTGGCCGGCGACGACCTGACCGAGATCAAGGCGGGCACCGTGGCGGAGCACGCGCCGAAGGCGGTTCTCGGCCCCGGCACGGGACTCGGGGTGGCCGCCCTGGTGCGGGCCGGGCAGAGCTGGACGGCCCTGACCACTGAAGGCGGCCACCGCGATCTGGCGGCGCAGAGCGAGCGCGAGTGGCAGATCGTGCGCCAGCTGCGCGAGCGCTTCGAGCACGTCTCGGTCGAGCGGGCGCTCTCCGGTCCCGGGCTGGTCAACCTGTACGAGGCCATCTCGCGGCTGTCGGACACGGAGCCCCAGAGCCTGACGCCGGCAGCGGTCGTCGCCGGCGCCCGCGAAGGCTCCTCGCCCGCCTGCGTCGAGGCGACCCAGCTGTTCTCGAGCTGGCTGGGGGCGGTGGCCAGCGATCTCGCGATCACCCTCGGCGCCTTTGGCGGCGTCTATCTGGGCGGCGGCATCCTGCCCAAGATGGGGCCGGTGTTCGACGCCGACCGCTTCCGCGAGCGCTTCCTCGCCAAGGGCCGATTCCGCGACTATCTGCGCCCGATCCCCGTCTACCTCATCACTCTGCCGCAGGCCACGTTGGTGGGCGCCGCCCGGGCGCTCACGGACTAGGCCCGGCCCTACCCGCTCTCTACCGGCCAGCATAGCAACGAGAATCTGCGAAACTTGTCCCGGCCGGCGATCCTCGCGTAGCGCCGACGCGCCGGCCGTTCCCAGGCCGGCCAATCCCAGGCCGTCCAATCCCAGGGAGAAGCCCATGAAACCGACTCCGTCATCCGATAACCCGAGCCCGGCCGCGACATCGCGCCGGCCCCGGTCGATCGCTGCCGCCGCCGTCCTGACGCTGGCAGCCGGACCGGCTCTGGCCGCCGGACTGGCAGCCGGCGCCGCCGACGGCCCCGCCACCGCGCCCGGCAGCGAACGGCTGGCGGTCCGCTTCGCGCTGATCGAGAACCAGCACCAGGGCAAGGCCGAGTTCCTGGCCGAGCTGGCCCTGATCAACCGCGGCTCCACGGCGCTGCCGGGCCAGGGCTGGGAGCTGTACTTCAACTTCGGCCGGCCGATGCGCAGCCCGGAGGCGGAGCCCGAGATCGTCCTCGACCAGGTCAACGGCGATCTCTGGCGGCTCCGCCCCACCGCCGGCTTCGCGCCGCTCGAGCCCGGGCAGGAGCGCCGCTTCGCCCTGCTGGGCCGCGGCGCGGTGACGCGGCGCTCGGATGCCCCGGCCGGGCCCTACCTGGTCACCGGCGACGGGCAGGCGCGGGCGATCGCCGACTACACGGTCGCCCCGTTCCGCGACATCGAGCGGCTCAAGCGAGCGGCCGGCGACCGGGTGCCCGTGGCGACGCCGAGCGTCCTGTTCGAGCGCCACCGGGTTCTCGAAGCGCTGCCGCCGGACAGCGTCGGGCCGGTGGTGCCGACTCCGGTTCGGCTCGAGGCCGGCACCGGGCAGTTCGTGCTGGATGCGGCCGCGGGAATCCACTTCGCGGCCGGGCTCGAGAGCGAGGCTCTTCTCCTGGCCGAGTACCTGGAGCCCTGGCTCGGACGTCGACCGGCCGTCATGGCTGCCGGTGCGGCCCCGTCCGGCGCCCTCTTCCTCGGCATCGGCCCGGTCACCGTCGACGGCACGCCCCGCCAGGCGGGCGACGAGGCCTATCGGCTCACCGCCGCCCCCGACACCGGAGTCAAGATCGTCGGCACCGACCCGGCGGGCGTCTTCTACGGCATCCAGACCCTGCGCGCCCTGCTGCCGGTCGTCCCGCGGCCCGGCGCGGCCGCGGCGACGCTGCGGGAGGTCCGGATCGAGGATGCCCCGCGCTTCGGCTACCGCGGCCTGCATCTCGACGTGTCGCGCAACTTCCACCCGCGGCCGACCGTCGAGAAGCTGCTCGACCTGGCCGCCTTCTACAAGCTCAACCGCTTCCACTTCCACCTCACCGACGACGAGGGCTGGCGGCTGCCGGTGGCCTCCCTGCCCGGAGCTGACCGAGGTCGGCGGCCGCCGCGGCCACACCACCGACGAGAGCGACCGCCTGATCCCCTCCTTCGGCTCCGGCCCGGACCCCGACCCGGCGGTCTCGCACGGCAGCGGCGCCTACACGCGGGCCGACCTGGTCGCCATCCTGCGCCACGCCAACCAGCGCCACATCCGGGTCATCCCCGAGGTCGACGTGCCGGGGCACGCCCGCGCCGCGATCAAGGCGATGGCGGCGCGCCACGCCCGCATGCTGGCGGCGGGCCGGGAAGAGCAGGCTGAGGAGTTCCTGCTCGCCCACCCCGACGACACCTCGGAGTACCGCTCGGTTCAGGGCTGGGACGACAACGTGATCGACGTCTGCATGCCCTCGACCTACCGCTTCCTGGAGACCGTGGTCGACGAGATCGTCGGTATCTGGGCCGAGGCCGAGGCGCCGCTCGAGGTGATCCACGTCGGCGGCGACGAGATCCCGGCGGGCGTGTGGGAAGGGTCACCGGCTTGCCAGCAGCTGCTCCGCGAAGATCCCGAGCTCAACGGCACCGACGACCTCTGGGACCGCTTTCTCCATCGCCTCGGCGACATCCTGGCGGAGCGCGGCCTGGCCACCGCCGGCTGGGAGGAGATCGGCCTCACCGCCGGCCCCCACGGCACCGCCAAAAAGCCCAGCAAGGAGTTCCTCGAGCGCGACTTCCGACTCTACGTCTGGAACAACGTCTGGGGCTGGGGCGCCGAGGACATCGGCTACCAGCTGGCCAACACCGGCTACCGGGTGGTGCTGGCCAACGCCACCAACCTCTACTTCGACCTGGCCTACGACAAGCACCCGGAGGAACCGGGGTACGCCTGGGCCGGCATGGTCGACACCCGCAAGGCGTGGGAGTTCGTGCCGCTCGACCTCTACCAGAACGGCCGCGCCGACCTGATGGGCAATCCCCTCGATCCGGCGACCGCCTTCGCCGGCCGCGCCCGGCTCACCGCCGAGGGCCGCCAGCGGATCGACGGCATCCAGGGCCAGCTCTGGGCCGAGAACTCCCTGGGCCAGGCGGTCCTCGAGTACCAGGCCTTCCCCAAGCTGCTCGGCCTGGCCGAGCGCGCCTGGGCGGCGCAACCCGCCTGGGCACAGATCGAGGATGTCGCCGCGCGCGACCGCCAGCAGGCCGCCGCCTGGAACGAGTTCGCCAACCGCCTCGGCCAGCGCGAGCTGCCGCGGCTCGACCGGCTCGCCGGCGGCGTCCTCTACCGCCTGCCGCCGCCGGGGGCGGTGATCCGCGACGGGGTGCTCGAGGCCAACAGCGCCTTCCCCGGGCTGGCGATCCGCTACACCACCGACGGCAGCGAGCCGACCGCCTCGTCGGCGCTCTACACCGGTCCGGTGGCGGTCGAAGGGGCCGTCAAGCTGGCCACCTTCGACGGCCGCGGGCGCGGCAGCCGCGTCGCCGAGGTCGGGGCGGCCGCGAGCCGCTAGTCCGAGCTTCTGACCAGCTCTCGGCTGCGCCGACGTAGGTACCTGAGGGGTCGCGGCAGACGCAGCTCGGGCAGCATCGCACCTCGACCGCAAGGCTCTCCAGCGCTACGATCGGCCCGCAACAGGGAGGAGCACACTCATGGAAACCACTCAGGCCGCACTGGCCACCACCACCGACCTGAGCTTCGAGCAGGCCGTAGAGCGCTGCCGCGAGTCGCTGGCCGCGGAGGGCTTCGGCGTCCTCACCGAGATCGACGTCCAGGCGACGCTCAAGAAGAAGCTCGACGTGGACACCGAGCCCTACGTGATCCTCGGCGCCTGCCATCCGCCGTCCGCCTATCGCGCCTTGACCGCCATGCCCGAGGTCGGCGTCCTGCTGCCCTGCAACGTCACCGTCTCGGTGGAGAACGGATCCACCGTGGTCCGGGCGATGAACCCCGGTGCCGTCATGGGCATCCTCGACAACCCGGCGCTCGAGGAGGTCGGGGAAGAGGTCGGCGCGGCGCTCGAGCGAGTCGTCCGCTCGACCGAGAGCTGACGCCGCGAGAAGCGGGCCGCCACGAGGCCCGGTATAACCTCCGGCAGCCGCCGCTCCGCGGCTCTATCCGGAGGACCGACCCCGATGAAGGCCCGACGAACCGCCCCAGCCCTCGTTCCGCTGCTGCTCGCCCTGCTCGCCCCGCTGCCGGCCGCCGCCGGAGAGCTGGCGGAGGCGGTCGACGCCGAGCTGCCGGCGCTGCTCGAGACCTACCGCCACCTCCACGCCAACCCGGAGATCTCCTACCTGGAGCGCGAGACCTCGCGCCTCGTCGCCGAACGGCTGCGCGGGCTGGGATTCGCGGTGACCGAGGAGGTGGGCGACTACGGCGTCGAGGGCCGCACCTCCTACGGGCTGGTGGCGGTGCTCGCCAACGGCGACGGCCCGACGGTGATGGTGCGCACCGACCTCGACGGCCTGCCGGTCGAGGAGAGGACCGGGCTGCCGTACGCCAGCCGGGCGCGGCAGACCGCCGAGGGCGGCGAAGAGGTCTTCACCATGCACGCCTGCGGCCACGACCTGCACATGACCTCGTTCCTGGGCACGGCGACGATGCTCGCCGCGCGCCGCGACGAGTGGTCGGGGACCCTGGTGATGATCGGCCAGCCGGCCGAGGAGCGCGGCGCCGGGGCGCGGGCGATGCTCGACGGCGGCCTCTACGAGCGGTTCCCGCGGCCCGACGTGGCGCTGGCGCTGCACACCAACGCCGCATTGGCCGCCGGCCGCGTCGGGCTGGTCCCGGGCTACGCCCTGGCCAACGTGGACTCGGTGGACATCACCGTCCGCGGCGCCGGCGGCCACGGCGCCTACCCCCACACCACCAAGGACCCGGTGACCCTGGCGGCGCTGATCGTCACCAACCTGCAGACCATCGTCAGCCGCCAGGTCTCGCCGCTCGAGCCGGCGGTGATCACGGTCGGCTCGATCCACGGCGGCACCAAGCACAACATCATCCCCGACGAGGTGAAGCTGCAGCTGACGGTGCGCTCCTACAAGCCGGAGGTGCGCCGTTATCTGCTCGACGCGATCCGCCGCACGGCCGAGCAGACGGCCCGCGCCGCCGGCTTCCCGGACGAGCTGCTGCCGGTGGTGACCCAGCACGACGAGGAGTACACGCCCTCGACCTACAACGACCCGGAGCTGGTGGAGCGGTTGACCGAGGTGTTCTCGGGCGTGCTGGGCGAGGAGGCGGTGGTGCGGATGGCACCGGTGATGGGCGGCGAGGACTTCTCGCGCTACGCCCTCGAGGGCGAGATCCCGATCCACATCTTCTGGCTCGGCGCGGTCGACCCGGAGACGATCCGCCAGGCCGAGGAGACCGGCGCCACACTGCCCTCGCTCCACTCGAGCGAGTTCGCCCCCCTACCCGGCCCGGCGATCCGAACCGGCGTGCTGGCGATGACGTCGGCGGTGCTGGACTTGATGGCTCGATAGCGGTCGGCAGCGCGGGGGCGAGCGGCGGGAGCGCGAAGGCCGCTACGAGCCGCTGAAGTGTCGCCTCGTTCCGCTATCGCGCGTGGTGGTTGGGGCGTAGAGCCACGGCCGTCAGCTGAGGTGGAGGACGCGTTCGTGCCGTGCCGTTCGGCGCTCTTTTATGCTGCACGAGGCAACACATCAGCGGCTCTTCGCTGCGGTCGTGCCCTGCGGAGGTGCCACCTGTTTGCGGGGACCTTCTGCCCACGCGCACCGTCACGGGCGAGGTCCGATCTCTGGTCGGCCGCCCGCGCCGCCGACGGGGGCAGGAGAGGCAGAGTGTTACTGCGTGGTGCCGAGGGCCGGTGAGGCGGCACCACCGTCGAGACCTGGGACCTGGCGGTGCCTCGCGGCGGCGCGGATGCCGACGACACGAGGATGCGGTGTCTCGGCCGGGTGCGCCCGGCCGTTTCTCGGGGTCAGGCGGCCACTGCCGGTGGTCGGCGGCTCCGGAGGCATACGCACCCAGCCAGCCTCCGCCGGAGGTCGGCGGCTCCGGAGGCATACGCACACAGCCAGCCTTCGCCGGAGGTCGGCGGCTTCTGGGGCTCACCCACCCGGCCAGCACCACCGGAGGTCGGCGGCGGAGACGAGAGGTGGGGGGTCTCAGGTAGCTCACGAGCAGCGCTACAGCACCAGGGACCGGAGGTCTCGACCGATCCGGCGCGTCGGGAGTGCGCAGGCGAGGCCACCCCCCATAGTCCGACTGAGCCGAGCCGGTACCTGGGGCCCCCCACCTCTCGGCTCCAGAGCCGACCGGCCCTTGCACGCCCACGCTCAGCCGGCGTCTGCGAAGCCGACCGGCCCGAGCGCGCGGTACCTACCTCGTAGGTCCACAGCCGACCGGCCCTCTGGAACGGACGGCCCCGAGTCAAGGCGCTGTTGCAGGCCGCAGACCGGCCCCGCCGCAAGGGCGACGAGCGGGGCACATGCTACGCTTCGGCCGCTCCAGACAAATCGCCACCCGCTCGCTCGAGCGGCGAGACGGGCTCGCAAACTTCCGCAAGAAGGAGGTTCCAATGATCTCCCTTCCAGCCCTCTGGCTCCCCATCCTGCTCTCCGCGGTGGTCGTCTTCCTGGCCAGCTCCGTGCTGCACATGGTCCTCAAGTTCCACCTCAAGGACTACCGGAAGCTGCCCGACGAGGAGAAGCTGCAAGCGGCCATGCGTGAGGCTGGGCTCGAGCCGGGCAACTACGCCTTCCCCTGCCCCGACGAACCGAAGGAGTGGAACTCGCCGGAGATGGTCGAGAAATACAAGCAGGGGCCGGTCGGCTTCATGAACGTCAAGCCAAGCGGGCCGCCGGCGATGGGCAAGTACCTGATGAGCTGGTTCGCCTTCTGCATCGTGATCGGCATCTTCTGCGCCTACATCGCCAGCCGCACCCTCGGCCCGGGCACCGAGTACCTGATGGTGTTCCGCATCACCGGCACCGTCGCCTTCATCGCCTACGGCGTCTCCAGCGTCAGCGAGTCGATCTGGAAGGCGCAGCAGTGGAGCACGACCTGCCGCTTCGTCTTCGACGGCCTGGTCTACTCGCTGCTCACCGGCGGCGTATTCGGCTGGCTCTGGCCGTAGGCGGGTAGACTCGGCGCCGTGGGGGACACGCTCGGCGACCGGCTCTTCACCTTTGCCGTCCTGACGGATTCGCACATCAACGCCGAGGAGGGCGTTTCCACCTCCCCCTACCGTGCCAACCGGCTGACCGACGCCCGGCTGCGCTGGGCGGTGGCGGCGATCGCCGCTCGCGATCCCGCCTTCACCGTCCACCTCGGCGACATGGGCAACCCGCTGCCCGGGCTGAACGGCTACGCCGCGGCCGCGGACCGCTTCCGCGAGATGGTCCGGCCGCTGACCTCGCCGCTCCATCTGGTGCCCGGCAACCACTGCGTCGGCGACAAGCCCACCGGTTGGGTGCCGGTGCCGCGGGTCTCGGCGGAGTCCCTGGCCGCCTTCGAGAAGCACTACGGCCAACAGTTCTACTCCTTCGACCACGGGCCCTGCCACTTCACGGCGTTCAACTCGCTGCTCTTCAACTCGCCGCTCGAGGCGGCGGCAGAGCAGCAGGCCTGGCTCGAGCGCGACCTGGCCGAGGCCGGGCGCGCCGGCCGCCGCCTCTGGCTGCTGATGCACTACCCCGCCTTCATCGCGGCTCGGGACGAGCCTGGCGGCTACGACAACCTGGACGAGCCGGGCCGCTCGTGGCTGCTCGACCTGATCGCCCGCCACCCGATCGAGGCGGTCTTCTCGGGCCACGTCCACAACTACTTCTACAACCGCTTCGGCGGCGCCGACCTGTACACGCTGCCGGCGACCAGTTTCGTGCGCCACGACTACGGCGAGCTGTTCAGCGTCGCCCCGGTGGGCCCCGAGGGGGGCCGGGACGACCGCGAAAAGCTCGGCTACGGCCTGGTCGAGGTGCACGAGCACGGCCATCGGGTCCAGGTGATTCGCACCCACGGATCGACCCTCGCTCCCGGCGAGCGACTCGAGCCGGCGTCCACGCTCGAGCCCGCGCCGGCGAGCGCCGAGCGGCCGGTGGCGCTCGAGATGCGCGAGAACTGGCTCCGGCTGCAGACGCTGCGCCCCAACAACTCGGTCTCCCCCTTCACCCGCCGCCGCGCGCGCAACGACTGGGCGGTCCTGGCGCTCGAGGAGATGGGAGTGCGCCGGATCCGGCTGGCGCTGCACGAGCTCGAGGCCGACGACGTCCGCCGGCGGGTGGCCACGCTGCGCAAGCGGGGCTACGAGTTCCAGGCCTACAGCTACGGTCTGCCCGGCGCGGCCGAGCACGAACTGGTCGAGCGCGACCGCGAGCTGCTCGCCGGCTGGGAGCTGGTGCTCGAGCTCGGGGAGGTCGATTCGGTGGCGGCCAAGCTGGCAGCGCTCGACCTGCCGTGCTTCCTGAGCGAGCTGCGCGACGTCGACCGCAGCCAGGTCAACGACGCCAACGTCAGGCACGAGGCGAACTACGGCTTCCAGATCCACGAGCCGCACAAGGCGCAGGCCCTGTGCGCCGCGGCGAACGTCCGCAAGGCATTCAACGGGCTGGTCTTCAGGCTCCGCCGGCGCGGCGAGCCGAGGACCGCTCCCTGGGAGGGGATCCGGCAGATCAGCGGGCTGGGCCGCGAGTCCGGCCTGCGCCACCAGGCCCACATCGTCTTCGCGGGCAACCTGACGGCCGAGCGCCTGGTAGACGACCTGGCGACCGCCAACCGGGTCGCCGAGGCCACCCTGGCCGCCGCCGCGGCCGGCAACGTCGACCTCTTTCTCGACACCTTCGAGGACGTCGACCGCGGCTATTTCGTCAGCCACGGCCTGGTCGACCGGCGCTACAACCCGCGGCTGGCGGCGCGGGTGCTGCGCCACCTCAACGCCGCCCTGGCGCGTTTCGCCTCGGGGCGCGATCGAAGAGTCACGGCTCGACGTGCTGCCGGCCGGCAAGCTGGTGACCCTGCGCCGGGGCCCGCGGCTGCTCATCGCCGCCCTGCCCTCCGGGCGTCTCGAGCTAGGCGAACTGGCCGAGGGCGCGCCGGCCCGACTCGACTCGATCACCCTGATCGATCTGGACACCGGCACGCTGTCAGAGTTGCCTGCCACGACCGCAAACGGCCGGCTGCGGCTCGCCCGCCCGGTCGAGATCGACCGGCCGCACCTGATCGTCGCCGGTTAGGCCATCCGCTCGGCCCGGCCGCGTTCGTGCCGTGCCGTTCGGCGCTCTTTTATGCTGCACGAGGCAACACCTCAGCGGCTCTTCGCTGCGGCGGTGCCCTGCGAAGAGTGGCCCCACAAGGCATGGGCGCCTTATCGCAATGTGATCTGACCCCTCGGGCGATGCGGTCGGCTGCGACGAGTCCCGGCGAACGCCCCACGCCGCGGTGAGGGCAGGAGGAGGCAGAGAGGGAGTGCGTGGTGCTCAGGGCCGGTGAGGTGGCAGTACCGGAAGATCCAGGCCGGCGGTGTCTTGCGGCGATCGAGGCACGCCGACCCGTCCTGGCACCGACGGAGGTCGGCGGCACCTGAGGCACGCTGACCCAGCCAGCCGCCACCGGAGGTCGGCGGCGGAGCCGAGAGGTGGGGGGTCTCAGGTAGCTCACGAGCAGCGCTACAGCACGAGCGTTCGGAGACCTCAGGCGGTCCGGCGCGTCGGGAGTGCGCAGGCGAGGCGACGTTGATAGTCCGACTGAGCCGAGCCGGTACCTGGGGCCCCCCACCTCTCGGCTCCAGAGCCGACCGGACCCAGCGCGCTAACCCCCGAGCCCACGCATCCATCGCCGACCGGGCCAGCACGTCAACGCCCACGTTTCGACTCCATAGCCGATCGGGCCAACCGCGCTGACGCCAGGCATTCGTCTCCGAGCCGACCGGCCCTAGCACGTGGCCGTCCTGGAGCGACTTGCATGAAAATGCGGATATCTGTATGTTCATGCGCTACGGCTCGGCCGCCGAACGTCAGGAAACCTCGCAGAATGCTCCGTACCGCCATCGTCGGCGCCTCCGGCTACTCGGGAGCCGAGTTGGTGCGCCTGCTGGCTGGCCACCCCGGGGCCGAGCTGGCCGCGGTGTGTGCCGCGAGCTCGGCCGGGGAGCAGTGGGAGGAGCTCTACCGCGGCCGCGAGCACCTCTTCCGGGGTGAGATCCGGCCCTTCGAGCCGGCCGCCCTGGCCGGGCTCGACGCCGTCTTCCTCGCCCTGCCCCACGGCGCCTCGGCGAGCGCCGCGCGCGCGCTGCGGGGCGAGGTGGGCTGCGTGCTCGATCTGTCGGGCGACCTGCGGCTGCCCGACGCCGAGACCTACCGCCGCTGGTACGGCCGCGAGCACCCGGCGCCCGAGCTGCTGGGCGAGGCGGTCTACGGCTTGCCCGAGCTGTTCGGGGACGGGCTGCGCGGCGCCGAGCTCGTCTCCTGCGCCGGCTGCTACGCCACCGTCACCCAGCTGGCCGCCGCGCCGGCGCTGGCGATGGCCGGCGCCAGCGCCGACAGCGTGGTGGTGACGGCGATCTCGGGCACCTCGGGCGCCGGCCGCAAGGCCGAGCTGGCCCTGAGCTTCTCCGAGGTCTTCGGCGACCTGCGAGCCTACCGGGTCGGCCGCCACCAGCACGCTCCCGAGATCGCCCAGGGGCTGTCGCGACATGCCGGCCGGCCGGTGCGCGTGACCTTCGTGCCACACCTGGCGCCGATCGAGCGCGGCATCGCCGCGACCGTCGTGCTGCCGGCGGCGGCCGGCTCCGCCGGGGACCTGCTCGAGGCGTATCGCCGGGCCTACGACAAGGCGCCCTTCGTCCGCGTCCGCGACCCGGCCGAGACGCTGCCGGCGGTCCGCCACGTCGCCGGCACCAACTTCTGCGACCTCGCCCCGGTGGCGGACGCCGCCGGCGGCTCGACGGTCATCGTCGGGGTGATCGACAACCTGCTCAAGGGCGCCGCGGGACAGGCGGTGCAGCTGTTCAACCTGGCGTTCGGACTGGCGGAGACCGCTGGCCTGCTGCCCGGCACGGGTGGGAGGACGGAATGAGCGGGACCGGGCGACGCGACACCGGGGTCACCGCACCGGCCGGCTTCCTGGCCTCGGGGATTCGCTGCGGCATCCGGCGCGACCATCCCGACCTTGCGCTGCTGGTGTCGGAGCGCGAGGCCGCGGCCGCGGCCGTCTTCACCCGCAATCTCGTCCAGGCGGCGCCCGTCACGCTGTCGCGCCAGGCGCTGGCGACAAGCGGCGGCCGGGCGCGGGCGATCGTCGTCAACTCGGGCAACGCCAACGCCTGCACCGGGGCGCCGGGCGACCGCGCCGCCCGCCGGACGGCCGAGACGCTGGCCGGCCTGCTGGACCTGCCGGCCGACCGGGTGCTGGTGGCCTCGACCGGCGTCATCGGACAGCAGCTGCCGGTGGACCGGCTGCTGGATGGGCTGCCCAGCGCCGTGGCCGCTCTCTCGGTCGCGGGCGGCGCCGACGCCGCCGAGGCGATCCTGACCACCGACACCTGCCGCAAGGAGTGCGTGCGGCGGGTCGAGACCCCGGGCGGCGCCTACACGATCGGCGGCATGGTCAAGGGCTCGGGCATGATCCACCCCGACCTGGCCACGACGCTGGCCTTCGTCACCACCGACGCCAGCGTGCCCGCCGGGGAGCTGGCCGCGATCCTGCGCCGCGCCGCCGACCGCTCGTTCAACCGGCTGACCGTCGACGGCGACACCTCGACCAACGACATGATCGCGGTGCTGGCCAACGGCGCCGCCGGGATCGCGGCCGAGGCCGACGGCTTCGAGCGGGCCTTGACCGAAGTCCTGGTGGAGATGGCGCGGGCCGTGGCGCGCGACGGCGAGGGCGCCACCCGGCTGGTCACCGTGCGGGTGAGCGGCGCCGGCGACGAGCCCGCGGCGCTGGCCGTGGCGCGCACCATCGCCGGCTCGCTGCTGGTCAAGACCGCGGTCCACGGCGGCGACGCCAACTGGGGGCGGATCGTCGCCGCGGCCGGCCGCTCCGGGGTTCCCGTGCGGCCCGAGGCGATGACGGTGAGGATCAACGGCCTCGTCGTCATGTCTCCCGGCTACCACTCCGACTACTCGGAGGAGGAGGCCGCCGCCCGGCTGGCGGAGCCGGAGGTCGTCCTCGAGTGCGATCTCGGCGACGGCACGGCCGAGGCGACGACCTGGACCTGCGACCTGACCGCCGGCTACATCGACATCAACGCCCACTACCGCACCTGAGCCGACAACGCGAGGCCGAGCCATGCCCGACACCCATCCCGAACCGGTTCACGAGCTCGCCTCGCGCGCCCGGGTGCTGATGGAGGCGCTGCCCTACCTGCAGCAGTTCCGCGGCGCGCGGGTGGTCATCAAGTACGGCGGCGCGGCCATGGTCGACGACGAGCTCGCCGACTCCTGGGCGCGCGACGTGGTGCTGCTCGAGCACGTCGGGCTGCGGCCGCTGGTGGTCCACGGCGGCGGGCCGGCGCTCACCCGCACGATGCGGCGGATGGGCATCGAGACCCGCTTTGTCGACGGCCACCGGGTGACCGACGCGGAGAGCGCCGAGGTGGCCGAGATGGTGCTGTCGGGACGAATCAACAAGCAGGTGGTCTCCCGGCTGCAGCGCGCCGGCGGCCGGGCGGTGGGCCTGTCCGGCACCGACGCCGGCATGCTGCGGGTGCGGCGTCACCGGCCGGGCGGCCGCGACATCGGCTTTGTCGGCGTGGTCGACGCGGTCGACACCGGGCCGATCCGGCTGTTGCTCGACAACGGCTACATCCCGGTGCTCTCCTCGACGGCGGCCGACGTCGACGGCCAGCCGCACAACATCAACGCCGACGTCGTGGCCGGAGCGGTGGCGGCGGCGATGGGCGCCACCAAGCTCATCTTCCTCTCCGACGTCCGCGGGGTGATGGCCGACGGCAAGCTCTGCCCGACGCTCGACGCCGGCGGCGTCCAGCGGCTGCTCGATGACGACGAGGCCACCGGCGGCATGCGGCCCAAGCTGGGCGCGGCGCTCGAAGCGATCGCCGCCGGCGTGCCGCGGGTGCACCTGGTGGACGGCCGCCTGCCGCACGCGCTGCTGCTCGAGATCCTCACCGACCGCGGTGTCGGCACGCTGGTGGTGGGCCAGGACGACCCGATCCTGCAGGAGGATGCCGCGAGCGAGGCGCAGCTGGAGAAAGAGGTCCTGGGGGCGTCCAAGGAGCCTGCCCGGGAGGAGCAGCAGGAGGAGGCACCTTGAGCGACCAACCGCCCTGGGCCGGCACGCTCGCCGAGCGCGGCGCCGCCGCCCTGCTGCCGACCTACGCCCGCTATCCGATCGAGCTGGCGTGCGGCCGCGGCTGCCGGGTGTGGGACTCCGCGGGGCGTGGCTACCTCGACCTCGTGGCCGGCATCGCGGTCAACGCCCTCGGCCACGCCCATCCGGCGCTCGTCGCGGCGATCCGCCAGGCGGCCGACGGGCTGCTGCACGTCAGCAACCTCTACTGGACCGAGCCGATGGTGCGGCTGGCGGAACGGCTGACCGCGGCCGCCGGCATGGACCGGGCCTTCTTCTGCAACTCGGGCGCCGAAGCGGTGGAGGCCGGGATCAAGCTGGCCCGCAAGGCGCGCCCCGGCCGGCGGCGGATCCTCTGCTTCGAGCGCTCGTTTCACGGCCGCACCCTGGGCGCCCTGTCGACCACCGCCCAGCCGCGCTACCAGGAGAGCTTCCGGCCGCTGCTGGCCGGAGTCGAGGTGCTGCCCTTCGGCGACTTCGAGGCCGCCGAGCGGGCCATCGACGAGCGGGTGGCGCTGGTCCTGGTCGAGCCGATCCAGGGCGAGGGCGGCGTCCGGCCGGCGCCCCCGGGATGGCTCGACCTGCTGCGCCGGCGCTGCGACGAGACCGGCGCCCTGCTGATCTTCGACGAGGTTCAGGCCGGCCTCGGCCGGACGGGCACCTTCTTCGCCTACCAGGGCGAGGGCGTCGTGCCCGACGCGGTGACCTGCGCCAAGGCGCTGGCCGGCGGCCTGCCGATGGGCGCCCTGCTGGCCCGTGGCGCCGCGGCCGCGGCCTTCCAGCCCGGCGACCACGCCTCGACCTTCGGCGGCGGCCCGCTGGTCTCGGCGGCGGCGCACGCGGTGCTCGACGTGGTTTTGGCCGAGGGCTTCCTCGACGACCTGCGCCGGCGGGGCGAACGGCTGCGGGCCGGGCTCGAGCGGCTGGCCGCGGCCGACCCGGCGGCGGCCGGCGTGCGCGGCCGCGGGCTGATGCTGGGGCTGCGGCTGGCCGAGCCGCGCGCCGGCGAACTGGTCGACGCCCTGCGCGAGCACGGCGCCCTGACCTGCCCGGCGGGCCCCGACGTGGTTCGCTTCGTGCCGCCGCTGACCATCAGCCGCGAGGAGATCGACGAGGCACTCGGCATCGTCGAGCGGGCCCTGGCTGTCCTGTCGCGGCCGAGACCCGAGCCGGCGGAGGCACGGTGAACGCCGTCGCCAAGGCCCGCCGGCAGCAGGCGATCCTCGAACTGGTGCGGTCGCGCCCCGTCTCGAGCCAGCAGGAGCTCGCGCGGGGCCTGGAGATCCGCGGCCATGCGGTGGCCCAGTCGACCCTGTCGCGCGACCTCAAGCAGCTGCGGGTCCTGCGCGTGCCGGTGGCCGGCGGCTACCGCTATCTGCCCGCCGGCGAGGAGGCGTCGGCCGCGGCCGCGCCGGCTGCGCTGCGCGGCATCGCCGCCGCCGAGGTGGTCGCTGTCGACGGCAACGAGGTGGCGGCAATCGTGCGCACCCAGGTCGGCCGGGCCCAGGGCGTCGCCGTTTATCTCGACGGGCTGCGGCTGCCCGAGGCGCTGGCGACGATCGCCGGCGACGACACCATCCTGGTGCTGCCCACCAGCACCCGCAAGACCGCGGCGCTCCGGCGGCGCCTGCGCCAGCTCTTCGACTTCGCCTGAGGCGGCGCCGGCGTCAGCAGCCCAGGGCCAGCGCGGCGGCCAGCAGGGTGTTGGTGAGGAGGATCCAGGCGACGTTGGCGCCGAGCGCCGCCACCGGGACCTCCTCGCCGGGCCGCCGGAAGGCCCAGCCAAGCGGCGCGGCGAGGAGCAGCGACGGCAGCGCCGAGGCCAGCGCCGTGACCGGCCAGATCCGCGTCAGCACGCCGGCCACCACGATCGCCGGCACCGCCAGCGCCAGGACCGCGTAAAGCCGCGCGGCGCTCCGCCGCCCGAGGAGCAGAACCAGGTTGCGCCGGCCACCGGCGCGATCGGCCGCCTCGTCGGGGAACTCGTTGAGCAGCAGCAGATTGAACGTCAGCAGGAAGGCGGGCAGCGCCGCCAGCAGCGCCGGCGGCCCCAACGGCCCGCCCTGGACGAGCGCCGCGCCCAGGACCGGCAGCCCCCCCAGGCCGAGACCGGCAAAGAGCTCGCCGAGGTAGTGGCGGGCGAGGAGCTCCGTGTACCCCAGCGTCGCGACGGCCCCCAGCAGCACGATCGGCAGCAGCGCCGGACCGACCAGGAACAGGAGCCAGACTCCCGCCGCCAGGCCGACCGACGAGCCGACCACTGCCAGGGCCACGGCCGCCGCCGGGCTCAGCTCGCCGGCGGGCAGCGTGCCGCTGCCGCCGCTGAAGGGAGTGCGCGAGGTGTGCAGATCGATCCCGGTGCGAAAGTCGCTCGCCTCGTTGAACGCGTTGACCGCCGCATGCAAGCCCACCAGGCCGACCAGGGCGACGATCGTCCGGGGCCAGGAGAGGTGCCCGCCACAGGCGGCCGCGGCCGCGCCCAGCGCCACCAGCGTCACCGGCAGCAGCAGAAACGGCGCGCGGGCGACGGCGGCCAGGGACCGGAGCGACACGACGCGGCCCTGACTCTAGCCCGGCAGCCCCTCGAGATAGCGCCGGATCGCCTCGAGCTGGCTGTCGCCGTCGAGCCCGGCCTCGGCCAGCACGGCCTGCCCCTGGCCGCTGCCCAGGTAGTGGCCGTGCTGGTAGGGATGAAGCGACATCTCGCGGCCGTAGTCCGAGCGCACCCAGCGGTACATCGTCGCCATGGTGAAGCCGGTGATGCCCATCGCCTCCTGCGCCCGCTCCTCCGGCAGGATCTGCCGCTGCCGCTCGCGCGGCAGCAGGTCGAACAGCTCGGCGCTGGCGACGTAGTAGACCCACGGGTCGAGCCCGGCCTCCTCGAGCCGCGGCAGGGCGCCCTCGAGGAAGGCGTAGGTCACCGCGCTCTCCTGCAGGACGATCGTGCCGCGCCCCTCGCCGCTGGGCCGGCGCAGCAGATAGACGCCTTCGGCCGCCGCCGCCGTCGGCGCCAGGCCCAGGGCGGCGCGATCGAGCACCGTCTCGTTGGGCCGTGTGACGAAGGGGGCGATGACCGCCGGCCGCAGCCGCAGCGCCGCCGCCAGCAGCGCCCAGATCTCCGCCGGGTCCCAGGGCGTGAGAGTGACCGCGGTGCCGGCGGGGAAGTTCTCCTGCAGCAGCTGCAGCGCCTGCGGGTCGGCGTGGGTCGGCCCGTCCTCGCCGGTCTTGAGGCCGGCGTGGGCGCAGATCAGCACCAGCGGCTTGTAGGGGTCGTCGGCGATGGCGTGGCGGGCCTGGCAGCCGATGGCGTGGAGCCGCGCCGAGATGTGCCCCAGCGGCGCCATGAAGGCGCCGTAGGAGGAGCCGACGCCGATGTGGCGGCCGTAGCTCGACAGCCCGGCCAGCACCCCCGACATGGCGTCCTCGCAGATGCCGCCCATCGAGAACGACCGCGACTGCGGGTTGGAGGAGGCGTTCCAGAAGCCCTCGCCGAAGCCGGCCGCCACGGTGTTGACGCTGGTCGAGCCGAGCAGGTCGGCGGAGGCGGCGAAAAGCGCGCCGCCCGAGGCCTTGTTGTAGTGCTGCAGCGCCCGGCCGAGCTCGCCGCGCAGCGTCGTCGACGTGCCAGGCTCGAGCGCCAGCTCCGGCGGCATCTCGGCGGCCGCCGCCTCGTAGACCGCCTCGACCCGCGGCGCCCCTTCGCGCGGCCGGCGCTTGCGGCCGTCCAGCCGCTTGCGCGCCGAGCGCAGCCTGGCGGCCAGCATGGCCACCGTGTCGGGGTTGAGCTCGAGGGTCTTGCGCACCAGCGCCAGGGACTCCCAGAAGCACTCCTCGAGAATGGCGGCGCCGTCCGTGCTGGTCTTGCAGCGCTGGTTGTCCTCGTCGCAGACCGAGAGCATCTGCTCGTCGTTGCCGGTCAGCCCGCCCAGCGCCTGGCAGAAGCCGTCCGAGCACAGCTTGTGGCCGGCGCCGTGCGAGGCCTTGCCCTCGATGCCGTACTGCCAGCCCTTGACCGTGCGGTAGACGATCGCCGTCGGCTGGCCGTTGTCCATCTCCTTGGCGCGCCGCTGGCCGGCGATGACCTGCTGCAGGTCGCGGCCGTCTTCGACGTAGACCACGTTCCAGTCGTGCAGCTGGAACAGCTCCATCGGGTTCCACTGCACGTAGTCGCCCGGCTGGCCGTTGTCGCGGCAGACCCGGTTGGAGTCGATCGAGGCCTGGTTCCAGTCGAGGTGCAGGATGACGTTGCCGAGCGAGGCGGTGCCGGCGGCGGCCAGCGCCTCGGACACGCGCCCGGGCGTCAGGCCGCCCTCGCCCTCGACGATGTGCAGCCGCGGCGCCGCCTCGCCGTAGTAGTCGCGGGCAGCGAACGCCAGGCCCAGCGAGCTGGCGACGCCGACGCCCGAGGCGCCGGTCGAGAGCTTGAGGAAGGGCGTCGCCGGGGTCGGGTGGCCGTCCAGCGCCTTGGCGCCGAACTTCTCGATCAGCGGCGTGCGGTTGACCGGGTTGCGGCGGAAGCCCAGCAGGTCCTCGAGCCGCAGCCGCAGCTTGACGTCGCCGGGCAGCAGGTCGGGCGCCGCCATGCGCGCGATCTCGTCGCGCAGCGCCCACATCGCGTACAGCCCCATCGCCTTGTGGCCGGCGGCGTAGGAGATCATGTCGGCCTCCGCCCGGTCGGGGTCGGCCAGGTCGTAGTCCATGGCGTCGAACAGGATGCCCGCGACGATCCGCCCGGAGGAGATCGAGCCCCCGGGGTGCCCCGACATCGGCACGTAGTTGAACATCAGGGCACAGAGGGACCGGTAGACGAGATCCAGGATCTCGAACTGCCGCAGCTCCTCGCCGGAGAGAGGGGCCGCGGCGTCATGCGCGCTCGCGCGGAGGTCGACATAGCTCCCGCGCCGGGGAGCCAATTCGTAGGCTGTGTTCATCACAACAACGTGGCCGACCGCGCCTCTCGGCGCAACGTCCCGGCAGGCAGGACCGCCGGCAGCCCCGGGGGGTAGGGGATCCGGCGCGCCCCAGCGGCGCACCCGGCCCGGCGGCGCGGATCAGGGGCCGGGTGGGGCTTCGGAGCCTTCGATCCGGTCGTCCCGAGGCGTCACGTCGCGCACCTCGCGCGAAGTGAAGCCGCCGCCGAAATCGACCGAGAAGGTGGCGTCGCCGCGCCTGATGGCGCGCTCGAATCGCTGTCTGAGCCGGCCCTTGAGCCAGCGGCGAAACGCCGGCACCAGGCAGAGAAAGCCGAAGGCGTCGGTCAGCACCCCGGGCGTCATCAGCACCGCCCCCGCCAGCAGGATGATCACCCCGTCGACGATCGGCCCGGCCGGGATCCGCCCCTCGGCCGTCTCGGCCTGCACCTGGCGGAGAACCGCCAGCCCCTGGCGGCGCGCCAGGAAGGCGCCCAGCGCGCCGGTGAAGACGATCAGCGCCAGGGTGGGAAGCAGACCCACCACCTTGCCGAGCTGGATCAGGAGCGCCAGCTCGACGACCGGCACGACGATGAACAGCAGGAGGAGCCGGGCCATTGCCTGGAATCATCCCACAGGGCCGCCGCTGGGCCCCAGCTTGCGTCTGGCATGGAGTTATCGGACACCACGCCGGCGCCAGAGCGGGGAACAGTCGAGCCCTCGCATCCGGCGAGCCCGCCGCCGGCCCACTCAATCGGGTGGTGACAACTCCGCCGGGCTTCGTTACGAACGAGGCAACTCCAGAGGGCAAGACCATGACTCCTACCGTTCTCCGTCGCCGCTGTCGTATCACCGGCCTTGCTGCGCTCGCGCTGGGCTTCTGGCTGTCGGCTGCCGCCGCCCCACCCACCCCGACCGCGGCTCGCCGCGTCCCCAACCTGCCGGCCCCCCTGACCGATGCCGACTACTACGATCAGGGGGCTCCGGACCCGCTCAAGGTCGAGCTCGGGCGCCTGCTGTTCTACGACAAGCTGCTCAGCGGCAACCGGAACATCTCGTGCGCCACCTGCCATCACGCACTGCTGGATACCGGCGACGGCCTGTCGCTGCCGGTGGGAGAGGGCGGCTCCGGGCTGGGTGTCACCCGAGAGACGGGCGAACTGGCGCTGACGCCGATAGTCGAGCGGGTACCGCGCAATGCCCCACCCGTATTCAACCTGGGGGTGCGTGACTTCGAGGTCATGTTCCACGACGGACGGGTGGCGGTGAATCCCGCCCAGCCCTCCGGCTTCGACTCACCGGCGGGCGGACTGCTACCCGTGGGCCTCGAGAACGTGCTGGCCGCGCAGGCCATGTTCCCGGTGACCTCGCCGACCGAGATGGCCGGGCAGCCAACCGAGAACCCGATCGCCAATGCCGCGGCGGCGCCCGCCGACCTGCCCCTGGTGTGGGAACTGCTGGCCGCACGCCTGCGCGACCCGCTCAACAACTATTCCGATCTCTTCATCGACGCCTTCGCGGACGTGACCGCCCCCGCGGACATCCAGTTCTTCCATGCCGCCAACGCCATTGCCGCCTTCGAGGCCTTCGCCTGGCGGGCCGACGACAGCCCCTTCGATCGCTTCCTGCGGGGTCAGCCCAGCGCCATGACGCCCGCCGCGAGGCGTGGGATGGCGCGGTTCTACCACCAGGCCGGATGCGCCGAGTGCCACAGCGGCGCGCTCTTGACGGACCTCGACTACCACGCCGTCGCCATGCCCCAGATCGGCCCGGGCCGCGGTGACGGCTACGACGGGCATGAGGACTACGGCCGCGAGCAGGTCACGCTGGACCCGGCCGACCGGTACCGGTTCCGCACGCCGACGCTGCGCAACGTCTCCCTCACCGGGCCGTGGGGTCACGCCGGCGCCTACGACTCGCTGCGCGCCATGGTCGAGCACATGCTGGATCCGGTGGCCGGCCTCGAAGGCTACGACCCCGGCCAGGCGATGCTGCCCTCGCGCCCGGACCTCGACGCCTTGGATTTCGTCGTCATGAGCGATCCGGTGCGCCGCCAGGAGATCGCCGGCGCCAACGAGTTGGCGCCCACCCAGCTCAAGCCGGCGCGGATCGACGACCTGCTGGCCTTCCTCGACGCCCTCACCGATCCGGCGAGCATCGACCTGCGGAACGACGTGCCGGCAGCGGTCCCCAGCGGACTGCCCCTGGTCGAATGAGCAGACAGCCTCGGGCAGGCGGTACTATCGCCTGCCATGACGCAAGCGACCGTAACCAAGATCATCGCCGCCCCGCTCGGCCAGGTCTTCGAGACCATCGCCGACATCGAGAACTTCAAGCGGGCGATCCCGCACATCATCCGGGTGGAGTTCCTGTCGGAGAGCCGGACGGGAATCGGCACCCGCTTCCGTGAGACTCGGCTCATCAAGGGCAAGGAGTCGACGACCGAGCTCGAGGTGACCGAGTACGTCGCCAACGAGCGGCTGCGGATGGTGGCCGACAGCCACGGCACGATCTGGGACTCGGTGTTCGCGGTCGAGGAGGTGCCGGAGGGAACCGCGCTGACCCTGACCATGGAGGCCAGGGCGTACCAGCTGGTCGCCAGGCTGATGAACCCCATGGTCGTGCCGCTGGTCCGCGGCGCGATCGAAGAGGATCTGGACCTGGTGAAGCGGCACTGCGAAGAGCCACCCGGTCCGACCGTCTAGCCGCCCTCAGGAATCGGGTTGGATGCGGAAGCCGCCGCGCCCCGGGAGCCGGTAGACACTGAAGTCCCTGCGGTCGGTGGTGAAGACGAGGTCGGTTCCAAGCTCCTCGGCCAGCACCACGAGCGTCGCGTCGGCGAAGTCCATCGGCAGATCGGAGTAGTCGCTCATCAGCTGGTGACAACGCTCCAGGGATGCTGGCGACGAAGGGGCGAGGACCGCGCCACCGGCAACAAAGAACTCCACGCAGGCTCGCCGACCGCCCGGCGACCGCGCGAGCAGGTGCGTCGCCTCGGTCAGGACCGCTTCGCTGCTGATGACCGGGCCGAGCCAGGAGTCGAAGAACTCGACGAACCGCCTGTGGTGGTTCTGTCTCCGATCCAGAAGCGTCACCAGCGCCCCGGTATCGAGCAGCAGCTCACCCGCCACGCTTCACCGACTCGAGAATAAGCTCGCGCTGGCGCTGGGCCAGGTCGGGCAGATCCGATTCCAGCGAGCCGAGCAGGTGCCGCACCCGTTGGGCCGGCCTCGGTGCCGCATCGGCACGGCCCTCCAGGTACTCGAGCAGCGCGATCCTCACGACGTCCGAGCTCTTTCGCCGCATCCTCCGAGCCGCCTCGTCGAGGGACCTCTTGAGCTCAGCGGGCAGGCGCACGGTTACCTGGGCATTCATGCACTGCAATGTAATGCAAGGCAGTGCCAAGGGCAAGGACCCACGGGATGCGGACCCTCACCAGAGATGGACGGATTCAGGGCGTCGAATCTTGCCGCCCTGCAGCCCCCAGGCAGCCGCCGAGCCAGTCCGCGACCTCGCGGTAGAACACCTTGCTGTTCTCGCCCTTCATCACCCAGTGGTTCTCGTCGGGCCAGACCAGCAGCCGGCTCGGCACCTTCATGCGCTGCAGCGCGCTCCACATCGCGATGGTGTTGTTGAGCGGCACCCGGTAGTCGGTCTCGCCGATCGACATCAGCATGGGCGTCTTGAACTCCCCGGCTCTGGCCAGCGGGCTCTGGTCGAGCCAGGCCTCGGGCTTCTCCCAGAACGGCGCGCCCATCATCAGCTCGCGATGGTAGATGACGTCGCTGGTCGACCACTGCATGTCGAGCGAGGCGAGGCCGGCGTGGCTGACCAGACAGCGGTAGCGGTCGGTGGTCGCCTCGAGCCAGTTGACCAGGTGGCCGCCGTAGCTGGCGCCGGCCGCCGCCACCCGGTCGCCGTCGAGGAACGGGAACTGGCGTAGCGCCTCCTCGAGCCCCAGAGCGATGTCCTCCGCCGGGCCGCGCAGCGGGTCGCCCAGGATGTCGAGGGTGAAGTCGAGGCCGTGCCCCACCGAGCCCCGGTACTCCGGCGCCACGACGACGAACCCCGGGCTCGCCAGCAGGTGGTAGTTCCAGCGTAGCGAGACGGCGTCGCGCCACATGCTGGCGTGGCCGCCGTGGATGAGCACCAGGACGGGGTACTTGCGCGACTCGTCGAAGCCCGGCGGCAGCGCCATCCAAGCGTGGCTCCGCCGGCCCTTGCCGTTGGTGAAGTAGAACTCCCGCAGGGGCCGCCAGTCGAGCTCTGCGGCCTCGGCGCTGTTGAAGGCGGTGAGGAAGTCGCGCCAGCCGGTCGCGTCGTGCCGCACGATCTCCGCCGGCCGGGTAGCCGTCTGCCAGGTCGAGACCAGGACCAGCTCTTCCGACCGGGCGGCGATCGCCAGGTCGGCGAAGGCGCCGCCTTCGCCGTCGACCGCCGGGTCGATCGCGCCGCCCTCGAGCGGCGCCCGGTAGAGCTTCACCCCGCCGTGGTCGAAAGCCGTCAGATAGGCGTAGCCGTCGGGGCCGAGGGCGAAGTCGCGCACGGCCCGGTCGTAGTCGTGGGCCAGCGGGCGGATCTCGCCGTCCCAGGGCCAGCCGGCGCAGGCCAGCCGGTTGTGGGCGTAGTAGAGGTCGGCCCGGTCGTCGCGCAGCAGGAAGCAGACGCCCTTGCCGTCGGGCCAGAACGCCGGCGAAGTGAAGCTCCTCTCCCCCGAGGTCAGCCGGACCGGCTCGCCGCCGGCGGCCGGGACCCGGTAGAGGTGGGTGCTCACCCGGCTGTGCGCCGCGGTGTGCCCCTCGGTCGTCGCCACGATGAGGATCGACTCGCCGTCGGGCGCCCAGACCGCATCCAGGTCGTCGCCCGAGCGGCTGTTGCGGCCGCGGAATCCCCGCGCCGCGGCGAGCTCGGTGCCCGCCAGAAGGTCCCGCGCCGCGCCGTCGCCGTCCACCGCGATGGTGAACAGATGCGTCCTGGTGTCGTCCAGCCAGCGGTCCCAACGGCGGATCGGAAAGGTCTCGTAGATGCGGACCTTCGACTTGCGCTCCTCCCACCGCTCGGCGAGCTCCCGGTTGGACTCTTCGTCGACGGCTCCGGGCCGCACCCCGGCCTGAAACACGATCGTCTTGCCGTCCGGGCTCCAGCGCGGCGTGCGGGCGCCGAGCGGCGCGTCGGTCAGCCGCACCGCCTCGCCGCCGGCGGCGAAGTCCAGCACGTAGACCTGCTTCTGCTCGTCGGCGCCGCGCTTGGCGGTGAAAGCCAGCCGGCGGCTGTCCGGGCTCCAGGCGGGATCGCCCTCGCCACCCTCGCCCGAGGTCAGTCGCCGCGGCGCGGCGCTGCCGTCGGCGGGCACCAGCCACAGATCGGTGACGTCACCCTCCTCTTCGTACGAGGGCTCGGTGACCGGGAAGACCACCCAGCGGCCGTCGGGCGACGGCGCCGGGGCGCCGACCCGGTCCATCAGCCACAGCGCCTGGTGGGTCAGCGGCCGGGTCTCGCTGCGGCGGAACCGGTAGGGCCCCTGCTCCGCACCCCAGACCTGCTCGCCCGCGGCGTCGAAGCCGCGGTCCCAGCTCTCGATGCCGTGGCGGAGCCGGCGCTCACCCGCACCTCCGAGGTGGCGTAGGCGGCGCCGCGCAGGGTGCTCGAGCAGCCGGTCCCCTCGGTGGCGCCGGCGAAGGTCGCTTCGTCCGCCCGGCGCAGGACGACCGCGCAGCCCTCGCGCGGCTCCAGATCTTCGGGCTCCAAGCCGTCGAGCGGATCCCCGAACCGCCAGTCGCCGGCGAAGCGGAGCGGCTCGGGAATGGTGAACACCGCGCTGCGAAAGCGGCCGTCGGCCTCGGCGGCGAGCCGGTAGACCGCAGTCACGTCTATCCCGGTGATGGCGGTGGCTACTCGGCTCGGGGATCGTGCTCTACGCCGACTTCGCATGGCTGGGCCGGCGCGGAAGGTCAGCTACAACAGGGTGTGAGCAGTGGCCATCGAGAGCGATCGCCGGCGTAGTGGCACGCGCCTTCGAGCTGACCGACACGCATCGCCGCGCCGGATCCGTCGGCGCGAGCGGCCTGCTCCACGGCTACAGCGGCGAGGGTCCGAGATCCGATTGCGCGACCCTGCCGGGCTCGGGACTGCATCTCGACTCCCGCGATGGGCGAACGGGGCCACGGTCTTCGAAGCCTTCAGCCGGGGCGGGCTGCTGAGAGGCGCCGGTCAACGCCGTTCGAGGCCGGAGGGTCTCGCCAGGAGGACGGGCGTGGCCGGCGTGGCGAGCAGCAGGGTCAGGGCGAGCCAAAGGCGCATCCAGGCGTCTCCGGTAGTCAAGCGAAGTCGCCACAGTCGTCCGGCTGGATCGCCTCCATGAAGGTGGCGTAGTCGGCGTCGACCTGGTTGGCGTACTCGAAGGCGTAGTCGCGCACCATGGCCAGGAAGTCGCGGCGGCCGGCGGCGCTGTTGGTGCGCTCGGTCACCTCCTCGGCGATGGAGTACTCCTTGCCGTCGACCCGCAGGTCGCGCACCGCCCGGGCGTGGTAGGTGGCCATCACCTCCGCCCAGGTCCCGGCCAGCTCGACAAAGGCGGTCGCGGTCGTCAGGCTCTCGGTGGGAAAGGTCTCCTTGAACGGCGACCGTTCGCGCACCGAGTAGTAGCCGTTGTGCAGCTTCATCCAGCCCATGAAGGCGTCGGGCTGCCTGCCCAGGGCCTCGTAGGCCACCGCCTGGCGCTGGGCGTCGTTCAAGTAGGTGCGGTCGTAGTCGACCTGCTGCTCCTTGCTCAGATAGGGGTAGGCGCTCGGCTTGCCCTGGCGCTTGACGTCGAGGATGCGGTTGCCCTTGTCCGACTCGCCCCCGCCCTGGATCAGCACGTAGTAGCGCGGCGTGCCCAGCGAGCCGGTGCCGGCCGACAGCCGGCGGGCGATGTCGCGCACCGAGAAGGCCTTGCCGTCGTAGCTGACCGAGCCGGAGAGGGTCTTGCCGTAGTCCGGCATCGCCGCCCGGATGTCGGACTGCTCGAACTTCGAGGCCGGGCCGAGCTTGGCGAGCGACATGTCGAACATGCGCCCGCCGTCCGCCTTGTCGGTCCACTTCTTGAGCAGCTTCTTGCGGCTCTTGTCGGCTTCGGTCTCCTCGAGGAAGGCCTGCAGCAGGCCCGTGGTGCTGCCGGCGGAGAACGACCGGCCGAGCGCCTGCTTGTTGCCCACGTAGGAGGCCATGGCGTCGAGGTAGGAAGCGCTCAAGGCGTTGACGATCTTGGCCTTGCTCGAGCCCGAGAAGCCGCCGTTGCGCCGCGCCACCAGCACCAGGCTGACGGCAAAGCGCCACAGGTCGTACTGGTAGTCGCCGATCACCGACTCGTCGAAGTCGTTGAGGCCGTAGACCAGCTTGCCCTTCTGGTCGTTGAAGGCCCCCATGTTCTCGGCATGGGCGTCGCCCTGGAGCCAGGTGCGGGTGCGGCGGCAGCCAAAGCTGTGCTGCCGCCAGTCGTCGGCGAAGTCGGCCCAGAACAGGTGCGCCGTGCCGCGGTAGAAGACGAACGGGGAGACCGCCATGCGGCAGTACTTCTCGTGCAGCTCGTCGGCCGAGAGGTGCTCGTTCCACTCGGTCAGGGCGTTGACGACGCGAGCGGCGCGGCCTGGCTCGAGCAGGGGTATCGGGTGCTTCATCAGCTCCCTCCTTCTATCCGGTTGTTTAGACAAACTTACTGTACCAGGGGCGCTGCCGCTGTTGCTCGACCCGCAGGACCCGGCTTCGGGCTACGATCCGGGAGATGGCCGAGCCCGCCAAGCGTCTCGACACTCTCTGGGAACGGCGGACCATCCGCACGGCCGCGGCTTTCGCCGCCCTCGCCTTCGCGGGTCTCGCCACCCTGGCCTTCGCCATCCGGCCCAGCGGCAAGCCGCTCTGGCTGACCCTGCCTTTCGCGGCAGTCCTCGCCTACGGTCTCTACGACCTACTCACCCGGAAGCTGCGCCGGCGGCGCAAGATCCTGGGCCAGCCGTTTCCTCCGGCCTGGGAAGAGGTGCTGCAGCGCGATGTCGTCTTCTTCCGCGCCCTCGAGCCCGCCGAGCAGGTCCGCTTCCGGCGCGAGCTACAGGTCTTCATCGGCGAGAAGCTCATCACCGGCATCAAGACCCAGGTCGATGACACCACCCGCGTGCTGGCGGCCGCCAGCGCCATCATCCCGATCTTCGGTTTTCCCGAGTGGGAGTGGGACCAGATCAGCGAGGTCCTGATCTATCCGTCGCGCTTCAACGACGAGTTCGCCTTCGACGACGGCGACGGCCATCACACCCTGGGCATGGTCGGCACCGGGGCGATGAACCGGATGATGATCCTGGCCAAGCCCGACCTGCTGGCCGGCTTCCGCAACCCGGCCGACAAGCGCAACGTCGGCCTGCACGAGTTCGCCCACCTGGTGGACAAGTCCGACGGCACGATCGACGGCCTGCCCGGGGTCGGCCTCGACCGCCAGTCGATCGGCCCCTGGCTCGAACTGGTGCGCCGCAAGATGGAGGAGATCCGCCGCGGCGACTCCGACATCGACGACTACGCCCTGACCAACGAGGCCGAGTTCTTCGCCGTCGCCAGCGAGTACTTCTTCGAGCGCCCCGGCGTGATGCAGCGCAAGCACCCCGAGCTGTACCGCATGCTCTCGCGGGTCTTCAACCAGAAGCTGCACGAGCGCGTCGCCGCCCTGGCCCGCGAGCGCAAGCGCGGCCGCCCGCGCTTCGGCCGCAACTCACCCTGCCCCTGCGGCAGCGGCAAGAAGTACAAGAAGTGCTGTCTGCGTCGGGCCAGGGAGGCGGCGACGCGAGCGGGCTAGCGCTCCCCCGACTTACCCCGACGCCGCATCTGCAGCGCCAGCAGATCAGTCCTCATCGCCGCGGAGAGCCCACGCCGCGTCGATCAACTGCTGCGCGGCCTGCAGCCGTTCCTCCGGCGTGCGCTCCAGCATCCAACGGATGACGGTGAGGTCGACTCCGTCCGCGGAGAAGGCGCCATCGAGAGAAGGCTCGGCGCCGTCAAGCGCCTCCGCCGAGGCGGAACGCCTTTCCGGTCGGGCCGCATCCCCGGGCCCTGCCGGGCCCAGAGCGCTGGTCTCGGAGGACATCGACCGGATCATACAGCGCTGCTTCAGACCCCCGGCTTCAGCGCAGGCCGAGCTGGTCCATAACAGCCTCGACGCCGGCGCGCGCTCTGTCCGAGTGACGCGAGTTCGGATGAAGAAGACGCCCTGCCTGAGAATCTGGAACGACGGCGAAGGGGTGATCCCCGAGCTCGGCCGGCCCGAGGCGCTCAAGTAGCTCGCCACTCACGTCGACCACAGCCGCAAGCGCCAGCTCACGCCTCGGCAGCGGCTCGAGCTGATGACCCAGGGGCAGGGGCCGCTCAGCCTGAGGACGGGTATCAGGGAGCTTCCGACGAGCCCCGGATCGTCGGGAACACAGCCAGGCCCGACCTTTCTGCTGCTCGACCCATTCGCTCTTCGAACGTCGCCATCGTCCGCGCCTCAGCCAGGAGTGCTATCGCCAGGTGCAGGGCATCAGCCGCCCGCAGAGAGGCCTCCTGGCCGGAGAGCAGGATCACCAGCACCACCACCTACCCCCAGCGAGCGAGCAAAGCGAGATCACCAGCAGAAGAGGGATTCGCTCCCGAGGACTTCGCGCCCCGCGCGAAGTCCGACGACCGAATCCCTGCGGCCCAGCCTGACCGAGCTAAGCGAGGGATGGCTGGGACGCAGGGATTCGAACCCCGATTCCGCGGTCCAGAGCCGCGTGTCCTACCATTGAACGACGTCCCAGCAGGACTCAAAAGCCTAGCAAATATGGGGTTTTCGGGTCAAATGAGCGACCGCGGCACCCACCCACGGGAGTGGCGCGGCGAAGGCCGCACCGTGACTATACTCGGACTATGAGCCAGCCGATACGCAACATCCTCGTCGCCACCGATTTCTCGCAGACCGCCCGGGCCGGCGTGGACTGGGCGATCGAGGTCGCCAGCGACCACGGCGCCAGCATCCGGCTGGTCCACGGGCTGCTGCTGGCCAGCCGGATGACCGACTACGTGCCGGCGCCGCCCGACTTCACCGAGGCGCTGCAGGCGGCCGCGGCGGCCCGGCTGGAGGAAGTCTGCGACCGCGTCCGAAGCGCCGGCGTCGAGGTGTCGAGCGATCTGCGGCTCGGGCTGCCGTCGCAGGCGATTCTCGAGGCGATCCGCGAGGAGAACGCCGATCTGCTGGTGATCGGCACCCGCGGCCTCACCGGCGTCAGCCACCTGCTGCTCGGCTCGACCGCCCAGCGGGTGGTGCAGCACGCCACCTGCCCGGTGCTCTCGGTCCACCCCGGCGATCACGAGGAGCACCGCCGGATCCGCAAGGTGCTGGTGCCCACCGACTTCTCGCGCGACGCCGAATCGGCCACGACGGCGGCCCAGCGGCTGCTCGGCGCCGACATCGAGGGCGCCCGGATCGTGCTGCTCAACGCCTACCATCTGCCCTTCGAGTACACCGCCTACGGCACCATCCCGATGTCGATCGACTACACCCGCGACGTCGAAGGCGCGGCGCAGGAGAAGCTGGCCGAGATCGCCGCCAAGCTCGTCGCCGACGGCCTCGAGGTCGAAACCCGCGCCGTCGAGGGCTACCCGCCCGACGTCATCGTCGACGAGGCCGAGCGGTCCGGCGCCGACCTGATCGCCATGGGCACCCACGGCCGCACCGGGCTGGCCCACCTGTTCCTGGGCAGCACCGCCGAGCGGGTGGTGCAGCACGCCGGCTGCCCGGTGCTGACGGTGCGCCGGCAGGAAGACTGAGGCGACTCAGCGCAGCCCGGCCCGGTTTCGCGAGGCTTGTGACCGCTGCGGGACCGGCTCTGCTGGCTGGCGGTGAGGGGCTACCCCACCCAGACCGTCTTGACGTTGACGAACTCGCGGATGCCCTCGCGGGCCAGCTCGCGGCCGTAGCCCGACCGCTTGACGCCGCCGAACGGCAGCCGCGGGTCCGACTTGACGATGCCGTTGACGAAGACGCAGCCGGACTCGATCTCGGCCGCCAGCTCGCGGCCGGCCGCGGCGTCGCCGGTCCAGATGGCGGCGCCGAGACCGAAGTCGGAGCGGTTGGCCAGCTCCACCGCCGTCGCGCGGTCCGGCGCCCGCACCACCGCCGCCACCGGGCCGAAGGTCTCTTCGTCGAAGGCCGCCATCCCGGGCACCACGCCGTCGAGCACCGTCGGGGCGTAGAAGAAGCCCGGCCGGTCGAGCGGCGCGCCGCCGGTGAGCAGGTCGGCGCCCCGCTCCTCGGTGCGGCGCACCTGGTCGTGCAGCTCGTCCACCAGGTCCTGCCGCGCCAGCGGCCCGACCTGGGTCTCGCGGTCCGCCGGATCGCCGACCACCAGCGCCGCCATGTGGCCCGCCAGCGCCGCGGCGAACTCGTCGGCGACGGGCTCCTCGACGATGAACCGCTTGGCGGCGATACAGCTCTGGCCCGAGTTGATGGTCCGGGCCGTGGCGGCAGCCGCCGCCGCGCGGCCGACGTCAGCGTCGGCAAGGACGATGAAGGGATCCGAGCCGCCCAGCTCGAGGACCGACTTCTTGAGCTGGCGGCCGGCCTCCGAGGCTACGTCCTGGCCCGCCGCCTCGCTGCCGGTCAGGGTCACCGCGACGACCTTCGGGTCGGCGATCAGCCGCGGCACGATCCGGCCCGGCACCAGTAGGGTGGTGAACACCCCCTTGGGCAGACCCGCCTGGCGGAAAACATCCTCGATGGCCAGCGCGCAACCAGGGACGTTCGAGGCGTGCTTGAGCAGCCCCACGTTGCCCGCCACCAGCGCCGGCGCGGCGAAGCGGAAGACCTGCCAGAACGGGAAGTTCCACGGCATCACCGCCAGCACCGGGCCGATCGGGTCGTAGCGCACGAAGCTCTCCGCGGCGTCGGTCTCGACCGGCGTGGGCGCCAGGAGCACCTCGCCGTTCTCGGCGTAGTAGTCGCAGACCCAGGCGCACTTGTCGACCTCGGCCTCGGCCTCGGCGATCGGCTTGCCCATCTCGCGGGTCATCAGACCGGCCAGCTCGTCGCGCCGCTGCCGCAGCACGTCGCCGGCGCCGGCGACAGCCTCGGCGCGCTCGACGAGCGGCACGCGGCGCCAGTAGGCGTATCCCGCCGCCGCGGCCGTCAGCCGCCGCTCGACCTCGGCCGAATCGTGCTCTTCGTAGGAGGCGAACCGCTCGCCGGTGCTCGGATCGATGGCGTCCATGGCAAGACCCTACACGGCTTGACGGTGCTGGAAAACCCCTCCACCGCCCCGTAGAATGGTTCGGCTTCGACTGCGGAGAGGTGCTGGAGTGGTCGAACAGGGCTGCCTGCTAAGCAGTTGTCCGGGGTTACCTGGACCGAGGGTTCGAATCCCTCCCTCTCCGCCATTCAGAAGCCACGGTCAGCCAACAGCCTTTGGGCCTCCTCCCGAACGAACCGCGGCGTGGCTTCGCCCAGCAGGTCGCCAGCGACGACCATGCCGCGCCCGTCTCCGCCGGCGACCAGCAACTCGGCGACTCGCAGCCGCAGCAACGGATCGGTCTCCTGATCCGCCGCCGTCGCCAGCAGATCGCGGGCTACGGCGGTGTCGATGACGCCCAGGACCTCGATCAGGGCCTCGCGCTCGCCGACCTCCGCCTGCCGCAAACGCCGGTCCGCCGCGGCCGGCCAATCGGGTTCCCTGCCCAGGCGCTCGGCGATACAGACCGGGTCTTCCGCGCAGGTCGTCCGCAGCCGCGTCCAGAGGTCGCCAGACGCGGCGGGCGGCTCGGTCCCCAGGCGTGAGCTCTCGTCCCAGTCGTGTTCGTGCGCCACGTGCAGAAACGCACCGCTGGTCATGAACACGCCCAGCCCGGCGACGATCATCACCACCGTGCCGAGCCCGGCGGACACTTTGAGCAGGGTGCGGCCCCGCGTCTCGGACGTCCATACCGAGTAGATCAGCGCCGCCAGCACAAGCGCGCCGCCGAGAGCGGCGACCACCGAGGGGCCGGAGGGCAGATCCAGGCGGTAGGAAGCCACCAGGCCCACCGCGCAGGCAGCGAGCCCGACGCACCAGCCCAGCGCCAGCCGCGCGCCAACGCGCCGCGCGAACAGCGTCGCGATCACCGCCGGGATCACCAGGAACGAGAAGACCACCAGGACCCCGGCGATGGCCACCGACGAGGTGATCACCAGAGCGAAGGTGACGTAGAAGATGAAGTCCCACAGACGCACCAGCCTGCCCTCGGCGTAGGCCTTCTCCGGCTCGAAGGAGATCTGGAAGAAGCGCCGGCGCAGGGCAACGTGCAGCAGACCCACCAGCGAGTAGATCGCCGCGGTCTCGAGGATCGTCGGCCAACGCACCCAGAGCAGGGCGCCGGTCAGGGTCTCCTTGATGTGCTCGGAGCCCTCGGGCGCCCGATCCGCCACCAGGATCGCCATCGCCAGGGCGACACCGTAGACGATGCCGATGATCGCCTCCTGCGGAATGCGCTCGTGGCGCATGCGCGTCAAGGCGAAGATGGCGGCGCCGATGATGGCGAAGGCAAGCGAGAACATATAGGCGGTCTTGCTGTGCGGGCTGACTCCCAGCAGGAAGCCGAACGTGGCGCCCAGCGCGGCGATCTGGGCCAGGGCCAGATCGACGAAGATGACCTTGCGCTGGATGACGTGCAGGCCCAGGTAGGCGTGGATGCCGACCAGCACGACGCAGGCGGCGAACGGAGCCGCCATCAGCTCGAAGATGTCAGACATTCGGACTAGCCTCCGGTCTCGCGAAAGGCCTCGACGAGGCGTCCGATCCAGGCATCCACGAGTTGCTCGTAGCCGTCGATCCCGGCCTCGCCCTGGCTGTAGAGCGGCACGCCGACCACTCGCGCTCCGGTGCGGTCGGCGATCGCCTGCGGCTTGGCCGGGTCGAAGTAATTGGCGCTCAGGATCACCCGAATCCCCTGGTCGCGAATCAGCTCGATGATCTTCTCGACGTGACGCGGCGTCGGCGGGATGCCCGGTTTCGGCTCCACGTAGCCGACGATCTCGAGGCCAAAGCGATCGCCGAAGTAGACCCAGTTCTTGTGGTACCCGATGATCTGCCGGCCGCGCAGCGGCGCCGCCTGCTCGAGCCAGCCGCCGACTCGCGTCGCCAGGGTCCTGCCCGAGCCGCGGGGGTACTCCTTGCCCTCGAGAAACGGCCACAGCTTGCCGGACCGCGCCAGCCGGGCCAGCGTGTCCCCGCCGAGAATCTCGACCAGCTCGTCACCGAAGAGCCGGCGGTGGAGCCGGTCCTCCAGCGCCTTCTCCCGCTGGCGATAGAGCTCGGCGTTGGCGGCATCGACCTTCTCGAGCCCGGCGAGCACGTTGCGCGCGACGATCACCATGTTGAGCGGATCGGTATGGATGTGCGGGTTGCCGTAGATGTGCACGTCCCCCTCCGATCGACTCAGGGTGGTGGGCTTCTCCAGCAGCTCGATACCGGTCCACGCCGCGACGTAGCCCGGGGCGCCCTCCAGCACCTGCCGGTTGCCGGCGGCGTCGAGCAGCGTCGGCACCCACAGCTCGAGGTCGAGACCGGTGGAAACGAACAGGTCCGCCTCGCGCAGCCGCATCTGGAAAGAGGGCTTGGGGCGCACGAAATGAGCGTCCTGATCGCCGCGGCAGATCGCCTCGACGCTCACCAGCTCTCCGCCTATCTCACGCGCCGCCCAGGCGTAGTCGGAAATCGTCGTGACCACGCGCAGAGGCCCCTCGGCCCGGGCCGCGGAGGCGAAGAGACCGGGAGCGAAAAGACCGAGGGCGACCATCACCGCGAAAGCGGCTGCCGCTGTACCACGCATCGGGTTCTTCTTCATGACTGTTCTTCCTCTCATCAGTAGGACTCGTGCTTGTGCGGTCCGGCAGCGAACGTCGCCTGCAGCCAGACCTTCTCGTCTCTCCGGTCACCGCGGGGGAAGGCGAAGTCGCGGCTGACGTTCTGGTACTGCAGTCGCAGCCGCACGAACTCGCTCTGCCAGAAGGTGACGAACGGCGTCAGGGCGCGCTCCCGCAGGCCCTCGCGGAACGCGACTTCATCGAAAAGCTCGAAGCGGTCCCAGGGCAGCTCGGCGTCGTCATAGCGGAAGCCAAGGCTCCAACGACGACTCAACCGGCGCGAGAGATAAGCGTAGAAGGAGTCCGACGAGACGGTCGCGTCCTCTTCTTCGAAGCGGGTGCGGATGTACTCGCCGCGCAGCTCCAGATTGCGGTACTTGGCCCGGTTCACCGGCTCCCAGACGAAGGCGAGATCAGCACCGTAGACGTCTGTCGTCCGCTCGCCGGAGGCGTCGTTGGGGCCGAACGCCCAGTTCAAGCCCAGATCCAGATAGCTGTCCGCGCCCAGATCGAAGAACCCGGTATGGCGGATGAGGAACGCCGGGTCGTTCCAGTCGGCGCCCGCGAACGCCGTGGGGTTGTCGGCGTTGGTGATCTCGACCGTGAGCCCGTTGCTGCTCGCCCAGAGCCGCGGCAGCTGCCAGTCCATGCCGACCCCGATGCCGACCAGCCCCTCGTGGCCGAAGATGTTCTGCAGCGCGAAAGGACTGTCGACGGAGGGCAGCGAATGCCGGTGCCAGCGGTTGAGGGTGCCGTACTGCTGGCGAAACTTGCCGACCCGGAGACGCATGTTGAACGGCAGGGCGACCCACTCCAGATAGGCCTCCTCGACGTTCACCCCGATCTCCTCGCCATGGACGTGGCCCGGGTCCTCTGCCTCGTGATCGTGCTCCTCGTGTTGAAGCTCGTAGGGTTCCCCGTGCCCCGCCAGAAAACCCTTGAACCGGGTGTACGGGTCGAGCGGCGCCTGGAACGAAATCTCGATGCCGCGGGCCAGGAAGCCGTCCTTCACCGGACCCGAGGCGTAGTCGTAAGAGAAGTCGCCCAGAAAGCTGATCTCGGGGTTCAGCGCCTGCAGCGCCCGCTCGCCACCGACGAAGGTGTCGCGCTCGCGAGCCGCCTGCGCCTCGCGAGCGGTCTCACCTGCGGTCAGCGCCTCGGCCTCCGCCAGCAGCTCGCCCAGTTCGTCCGCCGGGCGAGCGCCTTCGGCGGCTGCCAGCCGGGCTTCGAGGGCCGCGAGCCGTTCCTCCAGTTCGCGGATCCGGCGGGCGTGCGCCGCTTCGCTCTTTCGTAGCTGATCTTCGAGTCGGCCGACCTCACCGGCCAGATCCGGCTGCCGGTCGCCGCCCGCGGGCGGCGCCTCCCCGGTCGTCTGTGCCGCGGCGGGCGGATGGAGCAGCAGAGTGCCGCTCAACAGCAACAGGGTCAGAGCGACCCTGGACCTTCCAGTGCCAAGAAACATATCGATTCCTCCGAGCGTTCGAGTTGGCTGCGTAAACCATCGGGGCAGAGGCGCGGCGATTCGCCGCGCACCCGCCTGGGCCGGGCCGCCTGGGCCGGCCACGCGGTAGGTCAGGCGCTCAGAGGGGGACCGCGGGGGCTACCGGAGCAGAGGACGCACTCGGCGACATCGAGAGCCGGCGGTCGAACGAGCGTGGCAGTCGCGCCGGGCTCTTGGAACGCGTTGGGGCTTGCGGCCCGCGCCTGGCTCAGCAGGCGTTGCAGCACGCAGACCGCGCAGGGCGCGTCGTCCTCCACCGCGGCCGGCCCCGAGCGATGCAGCTCGACCGGCGCGAGTGCCGACCGGCTCGAGATCTCGGCTTCGGCGTGCCCGTGCGGCAGCTCGCCTACGGTGCCGAGAAACAGAACGAGGCCTAGCGCAACCGCTATCCGGGTCCTGCTGACGGTTCCGGGCATCGAGTCCACCGGATTCCAGGCTAGTCGCCCGGCTGGCGATCGGCACCACCCTCCGGGGCGGGCGCCCAGCGGTTCCGAGCCATGAATCCCAACCGGCACCGGCGAACGTGTGGTGCCCTGCACCAACCGTCAGTTGACGGCAAGTTCGGCCAGGCCGAATCCGTCCTTCTCACGGGGCAAGGGCACCACATTGCTACGAAACGCTACAACCGCTACGCTACGCCCGATGAAACGAATCACCCAACGCGAGCTGCGCAACGACTCCGCGGCGGTATTGCGTGAGGTCCAGGCGGGAAGCACGCTGATCGTCACTCGCAACGGCACGCCGGTCGCGGAGCTTCGACCCGTGGCACCGCGACGCTTCGTTCCCCGCTCGGTGATCGCGGAAGCGGCCCTGAAAGCGCCGCGAATCGACGCCAAGCGGCTGCGCAGGGAGCTCGACCGAATCGTAGATCCGAGGGCAGATGTCTGAATCGAGTCGCGGCATCCTCGACACCGCGGTGGTCATCGATCTCGACCTGATCGACGCCGAGCGGCTGCCGGAGGCGTCGGCGATCGCCGCCGTAACCCTGGCCGAGCTCTCCGCGGGTCCCCACGCGACGGACGACCCGGAGGAGCGGTCGCGGCGTCAGGACCGGTTGCAGTGGGCGGCAGCAACCTGGGATCCGCTGCCGTTCGACGTGGACGCGGCCCGGGCCTACGGCCGGATCTTCGCCGCCGTGAGGGGCAGCGGCCGAAGGAGCCGTAGCCGGCTGGCCAACCTGCTGATCGCCGCGACCGCCGCCGCCAATGGGCTGCCCCTGTACACCCGGAACCCGACCGACTTCGCGGGGCTCTCGGAGCTCCTCGAGATCGTCGAGATCTGAGCGACCGCGGGGGACCCGGAGTTGGCACCGCCGTGGCCCAGCGGCTATGCTCCGGCTCGTCCCGAATCGGTCCTTCGAGCGCGTCCCAGCGACGCCTGAATCGCCCATCGAGCACAACGCGGAGCCCGCCGCCATGGCCGATCCCCACACCCCGGACGAGCGCGACGAACTCGCCGTCAACACCATCCGCTTCCTCGCGGTCGACATGGTCGAGCGGGCCAACTCGGGGCATCCCGGGGCGCCGATGGGCCAGGCGGCGATGGCCTACATGCTGTGGAGCCGCTTTCTGCGCTTCGACCCGGAACGGCCGGAGTGGCCCAACCGCGACCGCTTCGTGCTCTCCTGCGGCCACGCCTCGGCGCTGCTCTACGCCCTGCTACACCTGGCCGGCTACGAGCTGTCGCTCGACGAGCTCAAGGGGTTCCGCCAGCTCGGCTCGCTGACGCCGGGCCACCCCGAGCACGGCCTGACGCCGGGGGTCGAGACGACCACCGGGCCGCTGGGCCAGGGGCTGTCGAACGCGGTCGGCATGGCGATCGCGCAGCGGCTGCTCGGCGGCGCGCTTCAACCGCGACGGCTACCCGCTGTTCGACCACCGCACCTGGGTCTTCGCCAGCGACGGCGACCTGATGGAGGGAGTCGCCTCGGAGGCGTCGTCGCTCGCCGGCCACCTGGGGCTCGGCCAGCTGATCGTCTTCTACGACGACAACGAGATCTCGATCGACGGCCCGACCTCGCTGTCGTTCAGCGAGGACGTTCCCAAACGCTACGAGGCCTACGGCTGGCACGTCCAGCGGGTCGAGGACGGCAACGACCTCGAGGCCCTCGACCCGGGCGACCGAGGCTGCAGTGGCCGAAGAGGGCCGGCCGTCGCTCATCGCGGTGCGCACCCACATCGGCTTCGGCAGCCCGGCCAAGCAGGACACCGCGGCCGCCCACGGCTCGCCGCTCGGCGCCGACGAGGTGGCGGCCACCAAGAAGAACCTGGGCTGGCCCGAGGAGCCCATCTTCCACGTGCCCGACGCGGCCCGCGCGGCCTTCGGCGCGGCGGCGGCGAAGGGCGCCCGCCAGGCCGACGAGTGGGAGAAGCTGCTGGCGGGTTACCGCGCCGACCACCCCGAGCTGGCGGCCGAGCTCGACCGGCGGCTGGCGCTCGGCCTGCCGGAGGACTGGCGGCACACGCTGCCGCTGTTCGCCCCCGAAGACGGCCCGCATCGCCACCCGCAAGGCCTCGGGCAAGGTGCTCGAGTCGATCGCCCCGGGCCTGCCCGAGCTGGTCGGCGGCTCGGCCGACCTGACCGGCTCGAACAACACCTACCTGAAGGGCGAGGCCGACGTCTCGGCCGCCGAGCCGGGCGGCAAGAACTTCCACTTCGGCGTCCGCGAGCACGCCATGGGAGCGGTGATGAACGGCATGGCGCTGTCGGGGCTGCTGCGCCCCTACGGCGGCACCTTCCTCGTCTTCTCCGACTACATGCGGCCGGCGATCCGGCTGGCGGCGCTGATGGAGCTGCCGGTGATCTACGTCTTCACCCACGACTCGATCTTCCTCGGCGAGGACGGGCCGACCCACCAGCCGGTCAGCCAGCTGCTGTCGCTGCGGGCCATCCCCAACCTGACGGTGATCCGGCCCGGCGACGCCAACGAGACCGTCGGTCGCCTGGCACGTGGCGCTGGAACGGCGCGACGGGCCGACGGCGCTGGCGCTCACCCGCCAGAAGCTGCCGGTCCTGGCCGAGACCGGCAAGCGCGCCGGCGAGGGGGTGCAGCGCGGCGGCTACGTGCTGGCCGACCCCGAGAGCGAGGCGCCCAGGGCGATCCTGATCGCCACCGGCTCGGAGCTCGCCCTGGCGCTGGCCGCCCACCGCCAACTCGCCGCGGAGGGGCTGCCGACCCGGGTGGTCAGCCTGCCCTCCTGGGAGCTGTTCGACGGCCAGGGACCGGCCTACCGCGACCGGGTGCTGCCGGCCAAGATCGGCAAGCGGCTGGCGATCGAGGCCGGCGTGCCGCTCGGCTGGGAGCGCTACGTCGGCCCCAAGGGCGCCATCATGGGCGTCGACCGCTTCGGCGCCTCGGCGCCGGCCGCCGACCTGGCGGCGGAGTACCTGCTGACCGTGGACGAGGTCGTGCGGCGGGCACGCCAACTCCTCGAGGAGTGAGCCATGAACAAGCCCGACAGACAGAAGTTCACCGCCGGCGTCGTGCTGGTGCTCATCGGCCTCGGCTTCTTCCTGGTGCAGCGGCTGGAGACGGTCGGCAACGAGGTCGTCATGCTGATCATCGGCGCCGCCTTCCTGGTCGCCTACTTCTACCAGAAGGCCTACGGCCTGCTGATCCCGGCCGGGGTCCTGCTCGGGCTGGGCGGCGGCGCGTTGGTCGACGACCGCTTCTGGTGGTCCCCGGAAGGCGCCCAGCTCGGGCTCGGCGTGGGCTTCCTCGCGATCTATGTGATCGCCCGCATCTACCAGGGGGAGAGCCACTGGTGGCCGCTCATCCCCGGCGTCATCCTGATCCTCATCGGCGTGCCCCGGACCGCCCTGATCTTCCGCTTCCTGTTCGACAACTGGCCGCTGATCCTGGTCGGAATCGGCCTGCTGGTGCTGATCGGCGCCTTCCGCCGCTCGTCATCCGATGGAGAGCAGGCCGGCGCCCCGGACCCCGCCCAACGATCCGCACCGGCCCCCGCCCCCGAGCCCGAGGGACCGGTCGAGCCCAAGGTCGAGTAGCGGTCGACCTCCGGCGCGACCGGGGAATCGATCCTGCCACCGAAGTCCCGGAATCGTCACGCCTCCCCCGGCGTGATACCTTGCCGCCGGTTTGGTCCGCACTCGCTTCGCCCCCAGCCCCACCGGCTACCTGCACATCGGCGGCGTCCGAACGGCGCTGTTCAACTGGCTGTTCAGCCGCCGCCACGGCGGCAGCTTCATCTTGCGGATCGACGACACCGACGCCCGGCGCAACCTCGACGAGGCCCTGGCACCGATCCTCGCACGGCTTCCGCTGGCTCGGCCTGGACTGGGACGAGGGGCCCGAGGTGGGCGGCGACTACGGGCCCTACTACCAGTCGGAGCGCTCGGGGATCTACCAGCGGGCGATCGACCGGCTGATCGCCGGCGGCCACGCCTACCACGACTACGCCAGCCCCGAGGAGATCCAGGCCGAGCGGCAGGCCGCCGAGAAAGCCGGCGAGCGGTTCCTCTACAGCCGCCGCTGGCGCGCCGCGAACGACGCCGATCGCGCCCGCTTCGAGGCCGAGGGCCGCGACGCTGCGGTGCGGCTGGCGATGCCGCGCGAGGGCGTCTGCCGGTTCACCGACCTGGTGCGCGGCGAGGTCGAGTTCGAGTGGGCGCGCGAGCAGGACCACGTCATCCACCGCGCCGACGGCACGGTGCTCTACCACCTGGCCAGCGCCGTCGACGACATCGAGATGGGGATCACCCACGTCATCCGCGCCGAGGAGCACCTCTCCAACACGCCGCGCCACCTCTTCATCACCGCCGGCCTCGGCACCGAGCCGCCGGCCTACGCTCACCTGCCCTACGTCGCCGAGCCGGGCAGCAAGACCAAGCTGAGCAAGCGCAAGCTGGCCAAGTACCTGACGCGGCCCGACTTCGCCCAGCTTGCCGAGCACGGCCGCCGGATCGCCGCGGCGATCGGACACGACACGGCCGACGAGGCGTTCAACCCGGTGATCGTCGACTTCTACGAGACCATCGGCTACCTGCCCGACGCGCTGCTCAACTACCTGCTGCTGCTCGGCTGGTCGCTCGACGACAAGACCGAGATTCTCGACCGCCAGGCGATGATCCGCCACTTCTCGCTCGAGCGGGTGCAGAGCTCGCCGGCCGGCTTCGACCCGGCCAAGCTGGAGTCGTTCCAGGAGCGCTACATGCGCGAGCTGCCGGCAGCACGGCGCCTCGAGCTCTGCCTGCCCTTTCTCGAGCGCGCCGGCCTGGTGCCCGCCCCGCCGGACGACGCCGCCCGGCGGAAGGTGGCGGCGATCGTCGCCGCGGCCGGCGACCGCATCACCGTCGCCGGCGACGTGCTCGACTACGCCGACTTCTTCACCGCCGACGGCGAGCTGCCCTACGAGGAGAAGGCGTTCGAGAAGCGGCTGCGCAAACCGCCCGAGGCCGCCGAGCTGTTGGCCGGCTTTCGCGACCGGCTGGCGGCGGCCGACCCGTTCGACGCCGCCGCGCTCGAGGCCCTGCTGCGCGACTACGTCGCGGAGCGCGGCGTCAAGCTGGGCCAGGTGATCCACGCCCTGCGGGTGGCGGTCACCGGCAAGGCGGTGGGGTTCGGGATGTTCGAGACCCTCGAGATCCTCGGCCGCGAGAGCTGCCTGGCGCGGATCGATCAGGCGTTCGCACGCTTGCGGGGCGTTCTCAGTTCAGAACAGGTGCGGCGCGCCCTCGAGCAGCTAAAGCGAGACCGTGAGGAGTCGGACCGGTTCTAGCCGGACGCCCAGGGCGCTCTCGGCTCAGGAGCCCTCCGCAGGCTCCCGCACCTTCGGCTCGAGCCCGAAGTAGACCCCCGAGCCGACGAACAGCCGCCGGCCGTTGATCTCCACGTTGCGCACGTAGGACGACTTGGCCGACGGCCAGGTGTCGCCGGGGCGCGGCCACTTGTAGTCCACCCAGGCCGAGCCGTCGGCCGGCACGGCCAGCATTTCGCGCACGAAGGGCTTGCCGTCGCTGTCCTCGAGAGCGCTCAGGTCCTTGCCCTCGTTCTCGGGGAAGGCGTTGTTGACCAGCAGGGTGCCGTTCTCGTCGAGCACGAAGACGTAGGCGTTGTAGAAGAGGAAGCCGCTCGACTTGTCGCGCAGGGCGGCGAAGGCGTCGGCGGTGCCCCGCGCGCGAATCAGCTCGATCGCGTCCTCGACCTGCTCGGCAACGAAGAACGGCTCCATCTCCATCTGGTAGCGGCCGCTGGCGACCATCACCTCGCGCCCGCCCGGATCCAGTGCCCGGCGCACGTGGGTGGTCTTCCACTCGAAGATCCGCTCGTCGGGCCGCGGCCAGAGGTAGTGGACCCAGCCCATGTCCGAGGTGTCGAGCTCGCGCAACATGAGGACGACGATCGGCCGGCCCCTGGGGTCGCGCAGGTCCATCAGGTTGCGGCCTTCGAGGCTCGGGCGGGCCGGGTGGCAGAGCGCCTCGCCGTCCATGGCCAGCACGAAGACGTAGTCGTCGCCCTGGTACCAGCGCGAGTCCTTGACCCGGAACTGCGCGCAAGCCGCGTCGATCCCTTCGGCGGCGACCAGCTCGGCGGCGTCCCGCACGGTAGCCGTCAACTCGCGGGTGGCCTCGTACCGCGGCTCGGGGGCCGGGTCTGGGGCCTGGCCCGCTGCAAGCGGCGCCGCCAGCGCCGCCAGCAGCGCGGCCGAGACCCAGGTGTGTTTCGAGATCGTCCTCATTCGCCTACCCCTTTCGGTTCGCATCGACCCGCCATGGTCAGGGGGCGCGGCCCGTTTGTCAATCCGCGCCGCGCTCTCCGAGCGCCATAGTCCCGCCCGGATCAGCGCATGCCGCGGCTCATCGCGGCTAGAATCCCTCCCATCATGAGCGCACCCGAGCCCACCGCTTCCTCCAACTTCATCAAGACCATCGTCGAGCGCGACCTGGCCGAGGGCCGCCACGACGGCGCGGTGCGCACCCGCTTCCCGCCCGAGCCCAACGGCTATCTGCACATCGGCCACGCCAAGGCGATCTGCCTCGATTTCGGCGTCGCCGCCGACTACGGCGGCAAGTGCAACCTGCGCTTCGACGACACCAACCCGCTCAAGGAGGAGCAGGAGTACATCGACGCCATCAAGGAGGACATCCGCTGGCTGGGGTTCGACTGGGAGGAGCGGGAGTACCACGCCGCCGACTACTTCGAGCAGCTCTACGAGTGGGCCGAGCAGCTGATCCGCGAGGGCAAGGCGTACGTCGACGACCTGTCGGCCGAAGAGATTCGCCAGCACCGCGGCACCCTGACCGAGCCCGGCCGGGACAGCCCCCACCGCGACCGCTCGGTGGAGGAGAACCTGGATCTGTTCCGCCGCATGCGCGCCGGCGAGTTCCCCAACGGCGCGCGGGTGCTGCGGGCGAAGATCGACATGGCGGCGGGCAACCTCAACCTGCGCGACCCGGTGATGTACCGCATCCTCCACGCGAGCCACCCCAGACGCGGCGACGCCTGGTGCATCTACCCGACCTACGACTACACCCACGGCCAGTCGGACTCGATCGAGCGGATCACCCACTCGCTGTGCACGCTCGAGTTCGAAGACCACCGGCCGCTGTATGACTGGTTCATCGAGGAGCTGGGGATCTTCCCCTCGCGTCAGTACGAGTTCGCCCGGCTCAACCTGACCCACACGCTGATGAGCAAGCGCAAGCTCAAGAAGCTGGTCGACGACGGGCTGGTCGACGGCTGGGACGATCCGCGAATGCCGACCCTGTCGGGGATGCGCCGCCGCGGCTACACCCCGGAGGCGATCCGCGACTTCTGCGACCGGATCGGCGTCGCCAAGGCCAACAGCACCGTCGACGTCGCCTTTCTCGAGCACTGCCTGCGCCAGGACCTGAACCGCCGGGCGCTCAGGCGCATGGGCGTGCTCGACCCGCTCAAGGTGGTCATCGAGAACTACCCCGAGGACGGCGAAGACGAACTCGATGCGGTCAACAACCCCGAGGACCCGGAGGCCGGCAGCCGCCGCGTGCCCTTCTCGCGCGAGCTGTGGATCGAGGCCGACGACTTCCTCGAGGAGGCGCCGCGCAAGTACTACCGGCTCGCCCCGGGTCGCGAGGTGCGGCTGCGCTACGGCTACTTCATCACCTGCACCGATGTCGTCAAGGACGACTCGGGCGAAGGTGATCGAGCTGCGCTGCACCTACGACCCGGAGACCCGCGGCGGCCAAGCCCCCGACGGCCGCAAGGTCCGCGGCACCATCCACTGGGTCTCGGCGCGCCACGCCGTCGCCGCCGAGGTGCGGCTCTACGACCACCTGTTTACCGCCGAGCAGCCGGGCGGCGACGACCCGATCAACCCGGGCTCGCTCGAAGTGCTGACCGGCTGCCGGCTCGAGCCCGCCCTGACCGCCGCCGGCCCCGGCGAGATCGTCCAGTTCGAGCGCCGGGGCTACTTCTGCCGCGACGCCAAGGCGGGCGACCGGCTGGTCTTCAACCGCGCCGTCGGGCTGCGCGACACCTGGGCGAAGATCCAGAAGCAGCAGGGCGGCTGATCGGCCGCCCCGCCCGGTTGGCGGGGTCCCGTCAGCCCGCCGGGTCCAGCTCGACGGGCCGGCCGCTGCGTGCCGCCTCGTCCAGGGCGTCGCAGACTCGCTGGACGCGAAGCGACTCGGCCGGCCAGCGACCGTCCAGCTCGCCGGAGCGCACGATCGCCGAGAAGCGCTCGATCATCCGCACCTCCTGGGCCGCGTCCGGAACGATGTGCTCGGTGCTCCGGGCCGCGGCGTCGTGCGCCCAGTAGCGCGGCTTCGCCTCGTCGTGGGGGCCGGTGAAGTCGTCGCAGACCAGCGAGCCGGCGGTGCCGGCGATCTCGAACCACTTGCGCAGCAGGGTGTCGAAGCCGCAGTCGAACGAGGCCGCCCGGTCGCCCGCGAACCAGAGAAAGCCGGACAGGCTGACCTCGACGTCGCGGTGGTAGCGCGCGGTGGCCCAGACCCGGGTCGGCAGGTCGTCGAAGGCCCACAGGGAGGCGCCGACGCAGTACCAGCCCAGATCGCCCAGCGAGCCGCCGGCCAGCTCGCGCGAGAGCCGGATGTCGTCCTCCGGGAACGGGTCCCAGCAGAAGGTGAAGGCCGAGGTGACCCGGCGCAGCCGGCCCAGCTCGCCGCGCTCGATGTGGCCGCGCATGGCCGCGGTGCGGGCGTGGTGCTTCCACATGACGCCGTCCATCAGCTGAACCCCGGCGCGGCGGCAGGCCGCCGCCATCCGCTCGGCCTCGGCGAGGCTCCCCGCCAGCGGCTTCTCGCACAGCACGTGCTTGCCGGCCTCGGCGGCCCGGAGCGTCCACTCGGCGTGTAGCGCCGGCGGCAGCGCGATGTAGACCGCGTCGACTCCCGGATCCTCGAGCAGCTCGCCGTAGGAGCCGTGGCTTCGCCCGACGCCGTGCTCCGCCGCCCAGCGCCGCGCCCGCTCGGCGTCGCGGCTGGCCACCGCCGCCGCCGCGGCGCCCTCGGCGCGGTGGATGGCCCGGCAGACCTTGGCGGCGATGCGGGCGGTGCTGAGGATGCCCCAGCGGATCGTGCGTTCAGTGTCGCTCATGGCTCCTCCAGGTCGCCGCGACTGTACCGGATCGAACGATGCCGCCGGCACGGATTCCCACCCCATCGGACGTGGCGGGGCACCGCGGCCTCTCCTACTCTCTCCTGCAGGAGGTGATCCACGAAATGAGCGAATCGAGTCAACGAGAGGTGATCCACGGCCTGAAGCGCAAGGTCGGGTTGCTGCGCTACCAGCCCTGTAGCGTGCTGATCGACAACGGCGGTCTGCTGGTCGCGGCCTGCGAGAAGTCGGCCCGAGGCGAGGAGTTGGCGGCCCGCTATGCCGGGATGAGCTCCGAGCAGATCCTGGCCGAGAGCGAGGGCAACTTCGCCGTCCAGGACGGCCAGGTGACCAAGATCCGGGTGGAACGCCACGGCAGCGGCGACATCGATATGGCCAGCTCGCCGGATCGCATCATCCTCAAGACGGTCCTCGGCAAGAAGGTCTTCTACTTCACCGGCAAGGGCATGGACTCGCGCGACGCCAAGCGGATGCTGGCGGCGAGCTTCGGCGAACGGGTGCGCTAGCGGGGAGCGCCAGCAGGTCGAGTCGGCAGCGACCGACTCGAGCCCGGTCAGGACTACCCGACGCGCCGGCGGAGCCGCGCCAGCCGCCCGATGGCGCCGATGCCGAACGCCGGGCCGAGGGCGAGCACCGCGAAGGCCCAGCGCCAGCCGGCCGCTTCGGCCAGCCGCGGCACCAGCTGGATCGTCGCCAGGGTGAGCAGGAAGCCGAGCGAGGTCTGCAGGGTCAGCGCCGTGCCCACCGCGTGCCGGGGCGCCAGCTCGGTCACCAGGGTCGAGAACTGGGCCGAGTCGGCGACCACGAAGAAGCCCCAGGTCCAGGTCACCAGCGCCAGCAGCCAGGGCTCGGCGCCAAAGGCCAGACCGGCGCCGAGACAGGCGGCGCCGCTCGCCGCCATGGCCAGGTTGACCACCCGCTCGCGGCCCGACCGGTCCGCCTGCCAGCCGCCCCAGACGCAGCCCAGCCCGCCGGCGGCGATGGCGCCGAAGGCCAGCAGGTCAGCGGCGGACGAGCCGGCCGGCGCGCCCGACGACCGCAGGCTGGCCGCCAGGAAGACCGGCACCCAGGTCCACATCGCGTACAGCTCCCACATGTGCCCCAGGTAGCCCAGCGTGGCGAGCCGGGTCGGCCGGTGCGCCATCACCCTGCCCGCCAGCTTCCAGGAGAACGGCCGGCGCTCGAACGGGTACGGACCGTCGCGGTAGCCCGCCAGGACCATCACGCCGGCCGCCACGGCGCCTAGTGACGTGGCCAGGATGACCACCCGATGATCGCCCGGGTCGATCGCCTTGAGCAGATAGGGCGTCGCCTTGCCCACCGTCAGCGCTCCCACCACCGTGCCGATCGCCAGCCCGCGGGCGGTGCGGAACCAGGTGGCGATCATCTTCATCGCCGGCGGGTAGACGCCTGCCAGGAAGGCCCCGGTGAGCAGCCGCAGGCAGAGCGCGGTGCGGTACCCCGGCGCCACGATCAGCCCGGCGTTGACCGCCGCCGTCGCCAGGGCGCAGGCGGCGAAATAGCGCCGCGCCGGCAGCACGTCGGCCAGGTTGAGCACCGCCGCCAGCGCCGTGCCGAGCACGAAGCCGATCTGCACCACGCCCAGCAGCCAGCCGACCTGGGGCAGATCGAGCGACCACAGCTCGGCCAGCCGCGGCGAGACGGCGCTGGCCGAGAACCAGGCCGACATGCCGAGGATCTCGGCGCCGGCCACGAGCGCCAGCATGCGCCAGCGGCCGGCGCCCGTCGCGAGAGGCGCCTCATGCGACTGCGCGCTCATGCCCCGCCGAATGCCAGCAATGCCCGCAAGGTGACGATTACAGCCCAGAACCCTGGCGTCAGCGGTCCGCGGCCTTGAGCAGGTTGCGACGCAGCAGGGCCGAGGCGGTGAGATAGCCGGCCGCCATGGCGCCGGCGACGCCGCAGGTGGCGACGTCCTGGCCGGTCAGCCAGAGGCCGCGGATCGGCGTCCGCGGGCGCAGCCAGCGCGCCGCGAATCGCTCGGGCGAGTGCGCCAGGCCGTAGATCTCGCCGCGCTCGTAGTTGGCGAAGTGCCGCGTCGACAGCGGCGTCGAGACCTCCTGATGGTCGATCGCCGGGCGCACTTGCGGCAGCCGCCGGTCGAGCTCGGCCAGCATCCGCTCGGCCAGCACCGCCTTGAGCTGTTCGTAGTCGCCGCCGCGCCGGCGCACCCGCTCTCCCGCCCAGGCGGCGAAGCGGTCCCACGGCGCCAGGGTTATCAGCTCGATCGTGGCGCGGCCGGGATGGCGGCGCTCGAAGTCGGGGTCCTTGGCGGAAGGGAAGGAGACGTAGACCACCGGCAGCGGCGCCTCGGGGTCGCTGACGAAGGCCGCGACGTTGGCGTCGTGGTCGTAGCCCGGGTAGATCCAGAAGTTGTTCTTCGGCAGATCCAGCTCGGCCGCCGTCCGCGACAGGCCGAGATAGAGACAGAGGTGGGCCGCCGATGGAGCCAGCGCGCCGAGCCGCGAGACCAGCCCGTGCCGCTCGGCCACCGCCGGCGGCAGCAGCCGGCCGAAGGTATTGCCGGCGCCGGCGTCGCTGATCACCAGCGGCGCCCGCAGTTCGGCGCCGCCGGCCATGCGCACGCCCACCGCCCGGCCGCCGCCGCGGCCGCCCTCGAGCAGGATCTCCTCCACTTCGGCGTTGAACAGGATCTCGCCGCCGGCGGCCTCGATGAGCGGCGCGATCGTCGCGGCGATCCGCGAGCTGCCGCCCACCGGGTAGCTGGCGCCCCACAGGTAGTGCCGCGCCAGGATCGCGTGCATGGCGAAGCTGCTCTGGCTGGGCGGCAGGCCGTAGTCGCCGAACTGGCCGGCGAGGACACCCCGCAGCCGGGGGTCCGGGGTGATCTCGGCCAGGACCTCGGCGGTGGTGCGCCGCGCCCAACGCAGGAACGGCCACCGCATCAGCGGCCCGGCCAGCGTCGCCAGCGGGGCGGGCAGGGCCTTCTCCGCGAAGTAGAGACCGCTCTTCCGCCCCACCTCGCGGATCGTCCGCACATAGCGCTCGATCGCCGCCCGCTCGCTCGGGAACCGTCCGGCCAGGGAGTCGACGAACGGCTCGGCGCCGGCGGTGAAGTCGTAGGCGTCGTCGCCGAAGACGATGCGGTCGTAGACCTCGCCCATCGAGGCCCACTCCAGCCCGCCGTCGGTGATGTGGTCGAACAGCCGGCGGGTCAGCGAGCGCCGGGTCTGGACCTCGCCGATGTAGTGCAGGCCGACGTCCCACTCGTACTGCCCGCGCCGGAAGACGTGGGTGAAGCCGCCGGGCATGTAGTGCCGCTCGAGCACCAGCACCCGCTTGCCGGCGTGGCGGGCGAGCAGCGCCGCCGCGGTCAACCCGCCGAGCCCCGAGCCGATGACGATGGCGTCGTAGGCGGCGCCGGCGTCGTGATCGCGGAACGGCCTGCCTACCCGCTGCATGAAGCTACCGGCCCGCTCGGCAGGCTCAGGTCGAGACGCGCTCGATCAGCATCGGCATGCCCTGCTCGGGCCGCATGACGGTGCCGGGGATCGGCTCCACCGGATGGCCGGGCTTGACGTCGAGCCGGTAGCGCTGGGCGATGACGGCGGTGATGAGCTTCATCTGCACCATCGCCAGCGGTCCGCCGATGCAGTAGCGGTGGCCGGCGCCGAACGGGATGAAGGCGAACTGCGACCGACCCGTGGCGCGCTCCTCGGAGAAGCGATCCGGGTCGAACCCCTCGGGGTTGGGCCACCACTTCGGCAGCCGGTGGGTGGCGTAGGGTGAGACGATCACCATGGCGTCCTTGGCGACGCGGTAGCCGCCGACGGTGGTCTCCTCGAGCATCACCCGGCTGAAGTTGTAGGCCGGCGGGTAGAGCCGCAGGGTCTCGTTGAGACACTGCTCGGTGTAGCCCAGCGCCTTGAGGTCGGTCCCCTCCGGCGCCCGGCCGCCCAGCGCGGCGACCTCGTCCCAGAGCCGCCGGCGGATACCGGGCTGCAGCGACAGCCGGTAGAGCAGGAAGGTCAGGGTCGAGGCCGAGGTCTCGAAGCCGGCGAAGTAGAGGGTCAGCAACTGGTCGCGCAGCGACTGCTCGTCGAACCGGCGGCCGTCCTCGTCCAGCTCGGCCCGGGCCAGGATCGACAGCAACGAGTCGTTCTCCTCGCCGCCCTCACGCTGCTGGCGGATAGCGGCAAAGACCATGGCATCGAGCTGGTCGAGCAGCCCCTTGAGGTGCCGCATCTTGCCGAGCGGCGGCGGTCTCAGGTGGCCGAGCAGGGTGCGCACGGTCGGCGGCCAGTAGACCCGGATCTCCTCCACCAGATCGACGAACCGCTCGCCGATCTCGCCGAACACCGGGCCCAGAAGGCTGTGGCCGATGAGGTGCTGGATCAGCACCGACATGTCGGGCTCGATGTCGTGCGGCTCGCCGCTGTCGGCCCAGCGCTCCCACCGCTCGACGTGCCGGGTGGCGATCTCGACCGTGCGGCCGGCCTGGGCGTGGATGCGCGAGCGCGAGAAGCCCGGCTGCGAGGCCGAGCGCTGCTCCTGCCACACCTTGCCGTCCGAGTTCAGCAGACCGTTGCCGATCGCCCGCACCAGCAGCGAGTAGCGCGTGTTCTTCACATACAGGTCGCGCCGCTCGACCAGGAACTCGCGGATCAGCTCGGGCTCGGAGATCAGATAGGTCGGCTTGCGGCCGTAGAAGAAGCGCGCGATGCCGCCGTACTCGTTGGCCATGCGGGTGTAGAACCGCATCGGGTTGGCGCGCACCTCGCCCTGGCTGCCGAACCATGGGATACCCCGGGGCCCCGGCGGGTCGGGCGCCGGCCCGGCCGCGGGCCGGGCGGGCTGGGAGGCTGTGACCATGGCGGATTGGCGGGCGGGGAACCACCGCGCCGGCGGGGCAAGCGTAACAGAGCGAACTCCCCACGGTCGCGGGGGATGGCGGCGCTCGCAGGCGCCGGCGGACGAGGTCCTCGGGCTTGGACGGACGCCCGTACCGCCGGGAATTGCCGCCGGCGATCTACATCGCCAACGTCAAGCGGTTGTTCGACGACGGCGGCGAGCTGACGGACGAGAAGACCGGGGAGAGGCTGGGGGGATTCCTGGCGGCCTTCGCGGCGTGGATCGAGCGGACCGCAGAGACCTCGCTCTGACGAGCGAGCGAACTGAGAGACGCACGCCGCCAGCATGGCTCAATCCACCAACAGCGAGACCGTCAGCAGGATGGCCGCAACGAACGGCGCGATCGTGCGCACGTGGTTCATCCTCACCCACTCCTCGAGATAGATCGCCCAGTAGGCGGCCCCTTCGGAGCTGCTCGGATCCAGGCCCTCGAGCAGGTCGTTGCGGGGAACGTGGTAGAGGCCCGTGAGCAGGACAACGCCCACCAGATAGAGCCCGCCGGCCACCAGGCGGTACTTGGAGGCGGGGTCCTCGAGGTGCAGAGCCGAGTAGGCCATCAACACCAGACAGGCGGCGCCGGTGCCAAACAAGAGCAGCATGAACGGCAGCGTCGGCGCTTCCTTGTTGATCGCCTGCATGGCGGCCGCCCCTTGCGCGGGCGCGAGGCGTTTCAAGCCCCCAATGGTGAAAGTGGAGAACGTGAAGAAAGTCCCGGCCGCGGCAGCCGCGCCAACGGCGCAGAGGATCGACATCGCTTGAGCGAATGAGCTCATGACGCTTTACGCTCCAGCTCCCAGACGCCGCCGGCCGCGGTCTCCCGGGCGTAGTCGGCGAAGTCCCTCGGCGGCCGGCCCAGTGCCCGCTCGACGCCGTCCGTGAGGTACGAATTGCGACCGTCGAGCACCTCGGCGATCAGCTGGGCGAGGGGCCCGGCCACCTCATCGGGCATGCCGTGGTCGGCGAGCTCGGCGGCGTACTCCGCGGCATTGACCGGGATGTACCGCACGTTGCGACCGATCGCGCTGCCGAGCTCACCGGCGGCCTGACCGAGGGTGAGCAGGCGCGGCCCGGTCAGCTCGTAGAGCTGCCCGATGTGCCGGTCGTCGGTCAGGGCGGCGAAGACCACGTCTGCGATGTCCTCCGCGTCGAGGAAAGGCTCGGCGGTGTCGCCGCCCGGCATGGCGAGGACGCCGTGGCGCACCGGCTCGACGAAGGTCTCGCTGAAGTTCTGGTTGAAAAACGCGCAGCGCACGAGCGTCCAGTCGGCCCCCGAACGCTCGACGCGCAGTTCGGCCTGGCGGGCTCCCTCTTCACCCCGCCCGGAGAGCAGCACGAGTCGCCGCACGCCCTCGGCAACGGCCAACTCGGCGAAGGCGCCCACGGTGTCGGCCGCCCCGGGAAAGGCGAGATCGGGGTAGTAGATGATGTAGGCCGCCTGAGCCCCGGCCAGCGCGGGAGCCCAGGTGGCTTCGTCGTTCCAGTCGAACCGGGTGTCGCCAGACCGGGAGGCGGCCCGCACCGGCAGTCCAGCCGCTCCGAGCCGGTCGACAACTCGCCGACCGGTCTTGCCGGTGGCACCGAGCACCAGCGTGGTTCGTGGGTTGGGGGTGGCGTTGATGAGTTGAGCTGACATGTCATGACTCCTTGCGTTGGGTGGGTAGTGGGTAGTTCCCGTCACATGAGGAGTGTAGGAACGATGCCGGAGACAGGCCATCGCTCAGCTGCTCAACTTCATACGCGATCGTCTACAATTCGGCGCCGATGGACACATTTGTAGGCCTTCTCGATGGGCCACGGGCTCGCGGCGCCTTCGCCCTTCGTTGCGTCATGCGTCCGCCGTGGTCGCTGCGAGTCCTCGCCGAGTCGCCGTTGACGCTGCTCGCCACCGTCAGCGGAGAGGTGTGGATCGTTCACGACCAGGGCGAGACCGTGCGGCTCGGTGTCGGAGATGTCGCCGTCACCAGCGGCCCGCACCACTACACCGTCGCGGGCGATCCTGAGACCGACCCGGACGTCGTGATTCACCCCGGTCAGCGGTGTTGCTCGCTCGACGGCGAGTCGATGGAGGAGGAGATGATGCACGGGGTGCGCACCTGGGGCAACGATCCCGAGGGCTCTACCGTGTTGCTGATCGGCGCCTACGAGTCCTTGGGCGACCTGAGTGATCGCCTGCTCCGCGCGCTGCCACCGCTCCTCTGGCTGTCAAAAGACGAGTGGGGATCGCCGCTGTTTCCGATGTTGTGCGACGAGGTCGTAAAGGACGAGCCCGGCCAGGCGGCAGTGCTCGACCGCCTGATCGATCTTCTGGTGATGCAGGTGCTGCGCGCCTGGTTTGCGCGGCCGGAGGCGAAGAAGCCGGCCTGGTATCGGTCGCGGGCCGACCCCGTCGTCGGGCGCGCCCTGAGCATCATGCACGGCGATCCCGCCCGTCGCTGGACGCTCGCCAAGCTCGCCGCGAAGGCCGGCGTCTCGCGGGCGGCGCTGGCGCGCCGGTTTCACGAGGTGGTGGGAGAGCCGCCGATGACCTTCCTCACCGAATGGCGTCTGGCGCTGGCCGCCGATCTTCTCTGCGAGCCGGAAGCAACCGTCGGCACCGTCGCTTCAAAGGTGGGCTATAGCAGTCCGTTTGCGCTCAGCACGGCGTTCAAGAGGGTACGAGGCGTCAGCCCTCAGGAGCATCGCGCGCGCGCCATGTCGTCCGCTTGATCGCCCGTCTAGCCGGCAAACCACTCACGGGCCTGGGCCACGCGGCTAGCCGGGTCGGCCTGGCCGTCGCGATCCGCGCCCACCCGCTGCAGCCGTTCCAGCAGCCCCTGCCCATTGGCGATCTGGATGTTCAACCCCGGTCGCGCGTTGAGCTCGAGGATCATCGGCCCGTTGTCCCGATCCAGCACCACGTCCACCCCCAGGTACCCCAGCCCGGTGATCTCGTAGCAGCGCGCCGCCAGCTCCAGCAGATCCTGCCAACCGGGGATCTCGATGCCGGTCAGCGGTTGGTCGGTGTCCGGGTGCTCGCCGACCGTCTCGTTGCCCAGCACCCCGCCTACGGTCTTGCCCGTCGCCAGGTCGATGCCGACACCCACCGCACCCTGGTGCAGGTTGGCCTTGCCGTCGGAGGCGCGGGTGGGCAGCCGCGCCATCGCCATCACCGGGTAGCCACGGAAGACGATGGTCCTGAGGTCGGGAACGCCCTTGTAGGTGACCTTCTCGAACAGCGGGTCGACCCGCACCCGGTACTCCACCATCACCTTGTCGCGGTGGCCGCCGAGGCTGTAGAGGCCGGAGATGGTGTTGGAGGCGTGGTGGTCGAGCTCTTCGGGGTCGATCAGCTCGCCGCTGATCTTGCGAAACCGCCTGCCGCTGCGGCCGGCGATGACCAGGATGCCGTTGCCGCCGCTGCCGTGGGCCGGCTTGAGCACGAAGTCGTCGCGGCCGGCGAGCAGCTCGGGCAGGCCGGCGACGTCGTGCTGCTCGGCGATGACACCGTAGAGCTCGGGCACCGCCATGCCGGCGTCGATGGCCAGACGCTTGGTCTCCAGCTTGTCGTCGACCAGCGGGAAGAGGCGCCGCGAGTTCCACAGCGAGACGTAGTCGGCGTTGCGCCGGTTGATGCCCAGCACGCCGCGTGCCGCCAGCTTCCGCCGCAGCGACAGCATCACGGGCTGGCCCTCAATCCGCGCACCGGCATCACTCGCCCGACAGGGCCCGGAAGCGCCGTAGCTCGAGCAGTCGGAAGCCGCGATAGCGGCCCAGCAGCAGCATCGCCGCCAGCAGCACCAGCAGCAGCTCGGGGAAGATGACCACCAGGTGCTCGACCACGTCGAGCGACATCACCAGATAGCTCAGCGCCGCCACCAGCAGGCTGCCCAGCCCCTCCTGGATCGCCTCGGACCCGCCGCGCTCTTCCCAGACGATCGACAGCCGCTCGATCGCCATGGTCAGGATGACCAGCGGGAACAGCGCCACCGACAGCCCGGTCTCGATCCCCAGCCGGTGGCTCAGTACGCTGATCGCCGCCATCAACAGCACCACCAGGGTGAGCACAGCCGCCAGCCGCGGCACCAGCAGCAGGCGCAGCTTCTCGAGATAGAAGCGCAGCCCCAGCCCCAGCGAGACCACCAGGGTGAACAGCACGATCCCCCACACCAGGCGCGTCTCGCGAAAGGCCAACGCCACCAGGATCGGGGTGAAGGTGCCGAATGTCTTGATGCCGACGACGTTGCGCAGCAGCACCATCAGCAGGGCGCCGACCGGAATCAGCAGCATCACCCCGTAGACCGCCTGGGTCTGGATCGGCAGGCCGAAGAGCGAGAACTCCACCAGCCGCGAGCTCCGCAGCTCGGCGCGACGCTCGGCCACCTCCATCGCCGCCACCGCGTCGGACTGGACCGAGATCTGCACCTCGGGGTTGCCCGCCCCCTGCACCTGGATCAGCGGCCGGTCGCCGCGCCACCAGATCAGCAGGTCGTCGGGCCAGCCTTCCTCGCCGGTGGCGGGGTCGAAGGCCAGCCAGCGGCCCTCGTCGTAGACCTCGAGCCACGGCCGGAAGCGGGCCCGGCGCCGGCGTTCCTCGAGCGGCAGGCCGTAGGCCACCCGCGCCGGCACGCCGATGGCGGCGAGCAGCTGGACCGCCAGCTGCGCCCGGCGGGCGGCGGCGCGGCCCGAGCCCATGAGCAGCTCGGCGGTTTCGTCGGTCTCGTCCTTGCCCAACCGGCGCAGCACCGCGGCGGTGAAGGTGATCGTGTCCGCCGACTCTCGCCGCACCTCGGCCACCAGGCCTTCGAAAGCGGTCTGGAACGGCTCGACCAGCATCGGTGGCGCGGGCGGCGACGGCCGGTCGGTCAGCCGCTGGCCGTCGTCGGCATAGACCACCGCCCGGTAGTAGAGGGTCTGGCGCCCGGCCGCCTGGCGGATCGCCCAGCGCGCCTCGCGGCCGCCGCCCTCCTGCTGCTCGTCGAGGGTCAAGCCGTAGCCGCGGGAGACGAACTTCTCGTCCAGGATCGAGTAGCCCGGCTGCCCGTTGGGGATCTGCAGGACCGCCTTGACCGGCTTTCGCCCGGCCTGGATCGAAAACCGGGCTTGCACGGTCCAGACCTTGGTCTCGGCCTCGGGCAGCAGGGGGAAGCCGAGCACCGCGGCCTTGTAGGTGAAGACCCCCAGGCCGATGACGGTCAGGAGGGCGGCAAGAACGAACAGGTAGGCACGATTCATTCGTCGCCGCAGCCGGGCTCGGAGGTGTTGGTCTCGTCGGGGTCGATGATGGCGATGCCGGCCAGGGCACTCCGGCCCAGCAGCACCGGGTAGTCGAACTCGCTGCGGTCGATGAGGCTGAACTCCACCTTGCGCCGGTGGTCGCCGAGGCAGACGGTCAGCGAGACCACCGCGCGGCGCTGCGAGTCGCCGTCGTGCCGCTTGATGTACACCCGCCGCAGCAGAGGCCGCTCCAGCCGGACAGTCTTGCCCTCGTCCTGGTCCTCCACCGTGAAGCGCATCCAGGTCTTGCCCTTGCGGCGGACCCGCCGGATGTCGACGGCGTCGAGCGACGAGGTGTCGGCGCCGGTGTCGAGCTTGGCCTCGAGCAGAAAACCGGCTTCCTCGAGCACCACCGGCTCGGCCCAGCCGAACAGATCGGGCTCGGCGGCGGTGGCGCCGGCCGGGGCCAGCGTCAGGACGAGCGCCACGAGGCCGATCGCCGCGGCCCTTGATCCGCCATCCGAGGCCAGCGGGCGGCAGCCCCGACGGGCTTCCGGTTGCGAGGAGATCTCTGCCACCAAGACCATTAGACTACCGCGGAACGACCGCAAACCGCTGCCAGGCTCCCCAGGAGGCGACATGATCCGAGACCGTTATCTCGAAGACGTGCTGCGCCAGCTGCGCAAGTACAAGCAGCTCGCCGAGCGGGCAATCGCCCAGGTCGACGACGAGCAGCTGTTCACCCCCCTGGACGGCGGCGGCAACTCGATCGCCATCGTCATGAAGCACATGGCCGGCAACATGCGGTCGCGCTGGACCGACTTCCTGACCACCGACGGTGAGAAGCCGGACCGCCATCGCGACGCCGAGTTCGAGCGCTGCGAGATGACCGCCCATGACCTGCGCCGGAGCTGGGAATCGGGCTGGCAGACGACCCTCGACGCCATCGCCGGGCTCGGCTGGCAGGACCTCGAGCGAACGGTGACCATCCGCGGCGAGCCGCACAACGTGATCGCGGCGATCAACCGCCAGCTGACCCACTACGCCTACCACGTCGGCCAGATCGTCCTGCTGGCGCAGCAGTTCGCCGGCGACGATTGGCAGTGGCTGAGCATCCCGCCGGGCAAGTCGGGCGAGTTCGAGGTGTCGAAGGAGGGGGATCTCTACCCGGCGGCGGACGGCGACCGCTCGTAGCGGGAGGGCCGGCCCGGGCCCTCAGCGGATCCGTCAGCCCCGGCCGCCGCCGCCCGAGCGCCGCGGCGGCGGCGGACCGCCGGCCACCGAGACCGCCAGGTTGGCGGCCGAGAACGCCGCCTGGTTGCTCATCGCGCCCCACAGGCCGCGCTGGCGAGCAATCGCGGCGTCCTCGATCCGGCGGTAGTGGGCGGCGCGGGCACAGGTTGCCGGTCGCAACAGCCCGAGCCCGCCGGCGATCACTTCGCCGGTGAAGTCCCGCCCGTCGGCCAGCGTCACGTAGACCACGCGGTGGCCTTCGCCGTCGCGCTTGGGCGGCGTCTGCTCGGTAAGGCAGACCTGTGCTCCCGGCGGCACCGCCAGCTCGAGCGCGCTCAGCGTGGCGCGGCCGAACCAGCCGAGCTGCGGGTACTTGTGCTCGATCTCGGGGGCGTCGAGGCAAGCGAGGTGGACGACCTCGCGCCGCGCGCCGTCGCTCACCAACAGGGTCTCGCCGCTCAGCAGCCGGACCACGCGGCCCTCGACGCAGGGCGGCGCCTCGACCGACTCCGCCGGCGGCGCCTCGGGCAGCGGCGCCCGGGGCGGCGGACGGCGGCGGCCGCCCAGCTGCCAGGTGACGATGGCACTCGCCGGCAGGTCGACGTCGGCATAGGGCACCGAGACCAGCGTCCCGCCGCGCAGCCGGAACAACACCTGCCCGCGGCGCTCCTCCCAACCCCCCTCGATCGCTTCGAGGCCGGCGCCGATGTAGACCAGCCACTCGTCGGCGATGGCGGCGCCGGTGAAAAAGGTGAGCGTCAGCGCGAGGATCGCCGGCGCGCGCCGGAAGGAGCGCGGCAGAGCGGCCGATCTCTCGGTGAAGGGCATCGCCAGATCGAGCATACCGCGCCCCCCTCTATAATCCGCGAAGTTCACGCCGCGACACCGGAGCCTTGGTGATCGTCGCGATCGACCGCGCTGACGGCAGCGGCGATCGCCGGCGACCGGCTGCTGGTGCGGACCCGGGGCAGCCCCTACGCCTTCGCGACGCCTGCGCCGGTGCCGATGGCGGCCGCGAGCGACTAGGCCGGTCCGGCAGCCCGAGCGCAGAGAAGCGGGGCCTTGTGTATCCTCGCGCGACCATGACCCCGGTCCTCATCCTCTTCGCCCACCCCGCCCTCGAGCGGTCGCGCATCAACCGGCGGCTGGCGGATGCGGTGCGCGATCTGGAGGGCACGACCTTCCACGACCTCTACGAGGCCTACCCCGAGTTCGATGTCGACATCCGGCGCGAGCAGAAGCTGCTCGAGGAGCACGCGATCATCGTGCTTCAGCACCCGTTTTTCTGGTACTCGGCGCCGCCGCTGCTGAAGCAGTGGGTGGACCTGGTGCTGGAGCACGGCTGGGCCTACGGCTCGCAAGGCACGGCGCTGGCCGGTAAGAGGATACTGAGCGCCGTCACCACCGGCGGTGGCGCGGCGGCCTATCACCCCGAGGGCCACAACCGCTTCACCATGCGACAGCTGCTGGCGCCGATCGAGCAGACCTTCGTGCTCTGCGGCATGGAGTACCTGCCGCCGTTCATCGTCCACGGGGCGCTCGGCATGACCAACAACGAGATCCGGCGCCACGCCCGCGACTATCGGCGCACCATCGAAGCGTTGCGCGACGGCACGCTCGACCTCGCCGCGGCGCGCGCCGAATCGCATCTCAACCCGCGCCTGGACGAGCTGATCCGCGGCGGCGGCGAGGCCGGCTGATGGGCGACTTCTTCACCCAGGCCCTGGTCTACCTCGCCGCGGCGGTGGTCTCGGTGCCGATCGCCAAACGGCTGGGCCTGGGGTCGGTCCTGGGCTATCTGCTGGCCGGGGTCGCCATCGGCCCCTTCGCGCTCGCGCTGGTCGGCGCGGAAGGGCAGGACGTGCTCCACTTCGCCGAGTTCGGCGTCGTCATGATGCTCTTCCTCATCGGCCTCGAGCTGGAGCCGAGCCGGGTCTGGCAGCTGCGGGCGCCGATCCTGGGGCTCGGCGGTCTGCAGGTGGGCTTGACCACGGCGGCGCTGGCCGCCTGCGGCGTCGCCGCCGGCCTCAGCCCGCGGGTGGCGATCGCGGTCGGCCTGACGCTGGCTCTCTCCTCGACCGCGATCGTCCTGCAGACCCTGGCGGAGAAGGGGCTGCTGCGCACCGGCGGCGGGCAGAGCGCCTTCGCCGTGCTGCTCTTCCAGGACATCGCGGTGATCCCGATCCTGGCGGTATTGCCGCTGCTCGCCCCTCCGGGGGCCTCGGTACACGGCGGCGACGGCCATGGCGAGACCTGGGTCGCCGGCCTGCCCGGATGGGCCGAGACCCTGGTCGTGCTGGCCGCGGTGCTGGCGATCATCCTGGCCGGGCGCTATCTGTTGCAACCGGTCTTCCGCTGGATCGCCCGCTCCGGTCTGCGCGAGATCTTCACCGCCGCGGCCCTGCTGCTGGTCATCGCCACCGCGGCGCTGATGACCAAGGTCGGCGTCAGCCCGGCCCTGGGCGCCTTCCTTGCCGGCGTGGTGCTGGCGCGCAGCGAGTACCGGCACGAGCTCGAGAGCGTGATCGAGCCGTTCAAGGGACTGCTGCTGGGCCTGTTCTTCATCGCCGTCGGCGCGGCGATCGACTTCGGCCTGATTGCCGCCAGGCCAGGGCTGATCGCCGGGCTGATGGCGGGCCTGATCGCGCTCAAGCTGCTGGTGCTGCTGGTGCTCGGCCGGGTCTTCAAGATGGGCCTCGACCAGAATCTGCTGTTTGCCGTCTCGCTCGCCCAGGGCGGCGAGTTCGCCTTTGTGCTGCTGTCGTTCGCGACCCGCTACGGCGTCGTCGAGCAGACGCTTGCCGCCACCCTGATCGCCGCCGTCGCCCTGACCATGGCGGCAACGCCGGTGCTGATGGCGGTCAACGAGAAGCTGATCCGGCCGCGCTTCGGCACTCTCGAAGCCGAGCGCCGCGTCGACGACGAGATCGACGAGGAGAACCCGGTGATCATCGCCGGGTTTGGCAGCTTTGGCGCCGTCGTCGGCCGGCTGCTGCGCGCCAACGGGGTCGGCACCACGGTCCTCGACGTCGACTCGGACCGGGTGGACCTGCTGCGCAGCCTGGGTCTCAAGGTCTTCTACGGCGACGCCAGCCGCTACGAGCTGCTACGCGCCGCCGGCGCCGAGCAGGCCCGGCTGCTGGTCGTGGCCCTGGACAACGCGGAGAAGTGCCGTCAGCTGGTGGCCACCGCCCAGCGCCACTTTCCCCACCTCACCCTGTTGACCCGGGCCGCGAACCGCGGCGAGGCCTACGAGCTGCTCGACTCGGGGCTCGAGCACGTCTTCCGCGACAAGCTCGACTCGGCGTTGCGCACCGGCGTTCAGGCCCTGCGGCTGCTCGGCTTTCGCGGCTACCAGGCCCACCGGGCGGCGCGCACTTTCCGCCGCCACGACGAGGCCGCGCTGCGCGAGCTCGCCGCCATGCGCCACGACAAGACGCTCTACATCAACACCGCGCGCCAGCGGATCCAGGATCTCGAAGAGCTGCTGCTGAACGACCTCGGGGAGATCGACGACAGCCGCGACGCCGGCTGGGACACCGAGTCCCTGCGCGAAGAGTACGGCGGCGAGCACGAGAGCTAGCCCGGGCTAGCCTCCGGGGGCCTCGATCGCCGGCACGGAGCTCGGGCGGATTCCGAGCCGCCGCAGCATGGCCTTGCCGCGCAGCGTCAGGTCGGTGAGAAAGAGGAACTGGTCCCGACCCTCGATCGGATAGGCCTTCAGCCGATAGTGGGTGCCCCAAGGCTTCTCGGCCGCCACCACCAGCACCGGCCGCTTCAGGTGCAGATACGCGCTGGTCCAGGCCACGTCTTGCAGCGCCTCGGTCACGGCAGCACCGTCATGCTCGGGCTCGAGGTAGAAGTGGGCGACGCACATCAGGTCCACCCGCCCGCTGTTGGCGTTGTGGATCGATGAGCTCCACATCCTGAGGTGGGGTATCGAAACCTGGGTGTCGTCGGGAGTCACGAGCTGGACGGTGCGCAGGCCCAACCGCTGAACCTCGCCGTAGGTATCGCCGATTTGCACCCAGTCCCCTGGACGATAGGGACGCTCGTAGAGCGCCACGATGCCGGCGATCAGGCTGCTGGCGTAGTCCTTGAAGGCGAAGCCGAGCGCCAGGGCCATCGCGCCGCCGATGGCCAGCAGGTTCTCGACCGTCGGCTCGATGAACAGCGGCGTGATGTAGAGCACCACCGAGCCCAGAACCAGCAGCCGCAGGATCGGCTCCCAGGGGAGGATCCAGAAGCGGAACCGGTCGGGCAGCCACGAGGCGAGCTTCGGCACCAGGAACTTCACCAAAGCGATCAGTGCCACCGCCAGCGCCAGGGCCAGCAGCGCGTGGACGTACTCGACCTCGCTCCAGTCGCGGAAGATCCGGGTCGCCGTTCCGACGCCCGTGCTCGGTTCGCTCATCGGCAGTCCTCCTCAGAAGCCATCGACCATGAACCCCTCAGCTTCGAGATAGTCGCGTACCGCGACGCAGGCGGCGATCGGGATCGATACCTCGGCGCCGCTCTCCTCCACCAAGCCCTCCCGTCCGAGGTCCCGCAGGCGGCGAAGGACCTCGTGGCGGGGAAGCGGCAGCACCGCGGCCAGCAGATCCCGCTCCAGCCCGCCGTGCAGCAGAATCGTGTGGAGCATCAGCCGGTGGCTCAATTCGAGGCGGGACGGCACGGCGATACCCGACTCCTCGACGGGCGCGATCCACACCGTTGCCCGGCGATCGCCGCGAGCTTCCGAGTCTTGACGCGTTTGCTCCTTCGCCAACCGCAACGAGCGCCGCCAGAGCTCGAGAGCGACGCCGGGACTACCGCGAGACGCTGACGCCAGCCGCACCAGCAGCGGCGAACTCGGGACCGGAGAGGCCGACTCCCCGTTTGCCTCGCGCTCCACACCGGTGCCCGGCGACGGGTCGGGGAAGACCATCTCGTCAGGCTTCTCCATCGGCCGGCAGGCCAGGCCCCTGGTCCGGAAGGGCTCCCCCAGCCAGACGCTCAGCGCTGGAGCATCCAACGCGTCGAGAACCAGGGGCTCGCCGAGCAGGTCCCGGATGCCGAGCGTCAGGTCGAGGAAGGACCAGGCCCAGCTGTCGCATCCGATCAGCGCAGGTGCTGGCGGATCGCGCATCCTCTCCAGCAGCCGGCGCATGAGCGGCAGGCCGCGCTCGCTGCGCAGCAGCCAGCGCTGAAGCTCGGCGATCACGGCGGGACGGCCGGTCTCCGAGTCGAGCCCGGCCAGCCGCTGGCGGGCCGCGTCGGTATCTTCGAGCAGCTCGATACGCGGCGGCGGCGGAACCTCCATCCAGCCCCGGCGTCGCGCCAACTCCTCGATGACTTGCCTGGTCCCCGAGCCCGGCGGCCCGACCACCACGCGGGTCGGGCTCACCGAGCCGTCACCGGCGGGCCAGTCCTCGAGCGCGGCCGCCAGCGCGACGGTCGCCGCCTCGACATCGAAGCAGGGCAACAGACCGGCGAGCACTTCCGGCGAGGGACGGTTGCGCTCCTCCGGTGCCGTCTCCTCGGCCCTCGACCGCCGCAGCGCACCCACCACGGTCTTCCAGCCTCGGCGGAGACGGCCCAGGGCTTCCGTCGACGGCTCGCCCGGTACGGCATACCGGGAGAGCGGCGAGTAGCTCCAGATCGGCGTCTGCCGGCTGATCTCCGTTGCGCTTTCCATCCGGTGATGCTGTCATGCCCGCCGCGGCGGCCGGCTTCTGCGGTGCATCACGGCGCTCGTGGCCGTGACCTCGCCCGCCATTGCCGCCGTGGCGACGCCCCTGCCGGTGTTGCCCGACCAGCTGATCGTCGAGCCAGGGCGAACCGCGGCAGGGCCCGGGTCGAGTCCGGAGGCGCCGGGCGCGGATCCACTTTCTGCTTCGTCCTACCTCGCGTTCGTCAGCCAGGGACTGGGTGACGTATGTGCTAGCATACGCATTATGCGTCGGACCAGCATCTATCTCGATGCCGACCTCGACCTGCGGCTCAAGCGCGAGTGCCGCCGGCGGGGCGTGCCCATGGCCGACCTGGTGCGCGAGGCGGTGCGGAGCTATCTGCCAGCGGTCGGCGATCGGCGCCCGCCCGGCGCCGGGGAGTTCTCAAGCGGACGCTCCCGGACCGCGGAGCGCGCCGAGCAGATCCTGGCCGAGACCGGCTTCGGAGAAGACGGCTGAGCGCGGCCTTGTCGGTCCTGCTCGACACCGGCATCGTCTACGCCTACTACGACGCCTCCGACGCCTGGCACCAGCGGTCGGTCGAGGTGTTCGGCGAGGCCGACGGCTCGCTCCTCTTGCCCGCGCCGGTGATTCCGGAGGTCGATCACCTGCTCGGCCGACGGCTCGGCCGGCGCGCGCGGAAGGTGTTCTACGAGGGCATCGCAGGCGGCGACTACCTGGTCGTCGACCTGCCCGAGCGTGGCTACGCGCGGGTGGCCGAGCTCGACCGGCGGTACGCGGACCTCGATCTGGGCTTTGTCGACGCCGCCATCGTGGCGATCGCCGAGGCGCTCGGGGTGTCCCGCGTCGCCACCACAGACCGGCGGGACTTCGAGCCCCTGGCCCGCGAGCTCGGGCTGCGCCTGCTGCCCTGAAGCCGCGCCCGCGGCCGCGGCCGCGGCCGCGGCCGAGCGTCCGCCTCTGTTGGCCCCGACCGCCGGCAGCGTGGGATACTCCGCGAATCCCGATGGTGAAGCCATCCCCTCGTGGGACTCGCCGCAACCGACACCCTGAGGAGCCCGCTCGATGACACCGAACTCTGTGCTCGACCAACTCGACGAGGTGATCCACTCGCGTTCCATCCTGGATCATCCGTTCTACGTCGCCTGGAACGCCGGTGAGCTGACCCGCGAACAGCTGCAGACCTACGCCCGCCTCTACTACCCGCACGTCGAGGCCTTCCCCGGCTACCTGAGGTCGGCGATCGAAACGACCGGAGACGAGCAGATCCGGGCCGAGCTGCTGGACAATCTCTCCGAAGAGCTCGCCGAGCCCAAGGCCCACTCCGAGCTCTGGCTCGACTTCTGCGAAGGCCTCGACCTCGACCGCGACGCCGTGGCGGCCGCCGGCCGGACCGCGCCGAGCCACGACACGGTGCTGGCGTTCGAGCGGCTGACCGGCGGGCCCATCGCCGGCGCGCTCGCCGCGCTCTACGCCTACGAGTCCCAGCAGCCGGAGGTCGCGCGGACCAAGGCGAGCGGCCTGCGGACCTTCTACGGCGTCGACGCGCCGCGGGCGCTGGCCTACTTCGAGGTGCACGCGGAGGCCGACGTGCGGCATCGCGACGGCGAGCGGCGAGCGCTGCGCAGGTGCCTCGACGCCGGCGCCACGGCGGACGAGATCCAGGGGGCGGCCAGCGAGGCGCTGGACGCCTACTGGGCCCTGCTCGACCGGGTCTGTGTCGAGGCCGGGATCGAAGCCTGCTAAGGCCGCCGGCGCGACAGGCGCCCGCGGCGCGGAGCGACCTGCGCCTGCCGCGCCTGCTCGCGCTGTGGGCGCCGCTGGCCGCGACGTTTCTGCTCATCACCGGCTCGGCGCCGATCATCAACGCCTCGATCAACCGCCTGCCGCTGCGCGACCACGAGGCGGACCTGGCCGCCTTCGGGGTCTTCGTGGCGCTGGCGCTGGTGCTCCAGAGCCCGCTCTTCGTGACCCGCGAGATCGCCATCAAGATGTCGGTCAGCCGGGCCGGCGCGCGGCAGGCGCTGCGTTTCTGCCTGGCGGCCGCCTCCGTGGTGGTGCTGGCCGAGCTGCTGGTGGCCCTGACACCGCTCGGCACCCGGCTGCTCGAGCTGTTCAGCGACCGACCGGAGGTGGTGCGGGGAGCGCAGGGCGCCTTCCTCTGGGCCTGGCCGCTGCCGCTGCTGATCGTCGTAAAGGGCGTCTATCAGGCGCAGCGCATCCGCGCCGACGACACCCTCTTCGTCGCCTTCGGGACGTCGGCAAGGCTCGTATTCACGGCGGCGCTCGGCCTGGTTCTGGCGCCACGGCTGCCGATCTCGGGGCCGGTCCTCGGGGCGATCTGCTTCGTCGTCGGCATGGCGATCGAGACCGTCGTCATCGGCATGCGCACCCACCGTCTGGACACTCTGCCGGCGCGCTCGACAGAGGAGATCGCCAGCGCCGTGCGCTTCGGCCTGCCGCTGATGCTGGCGAATCTGCTCGGGGTCGGGGCCTCGGCGATCTACCTGCGGGTCGCCGCCATGGTGCCCGCCGGTTTCCAGGTCGCCTCGCTGGCCGGTTTCCAGGAGGTGCGCACCCTGCTCTGGCTGCCGGGCTCCGCCGCCTTCGCGCTGCAGCCGATCACCACCGCCAAGGTGCGGCGGCCGGAGGACGCGGCGCCGATGCTCCGCTTCGGCGCGCTGGTGGGCGGCTCGATCAGCCTGGTCCTGGCGCTGGTCGCCTTCACCCCGCTGAGAGAGTGGATCCTGGTGGATCTGATGAACGAAGAGCCGGGCGGCGACGTGGTGCGCCTGGCCGTCCCCGCCCTGATGATCTGCGCCGCCTTGCCGCTGTTCAACGGCTTCCGCCTGGTCCTGCGCGGAATCCTCATCTCCCGCGCCAGCACCCGACCGATCATCCTGGCCAACGCCGCCGTGCTGCTCGTCCTGTCGGCGATCGTCGCCCTGGGCTGGCTGCCCTGGGAGAACAACGGCACCCTGAACGCCTATACGCTGTGGACCGGGATGATCGCCCTCGAGACCTCTCTCCTGGCCTGGATCCACTTCCGCCTGGTCAGGCCTTTGGCCTAGCCCGACCTTCTCGCCGGCTCTCGCAGCGAGCCGGCGTAAGTGCCTGAAGATGTGGGACTTACCGACCGAGGGCACCACAGGCGTACTTGAAGTACGTCGAGGATGACCGACCGAGGGAAGTCTCGCAGATTCAGGTACATACGTCGGCGTAGTCGAGAGCTGGTGAGAAGGTCGGGCTAGCGGCGGCGGCGAGCCGGCGGCCTGCCAGGCGTAGACCCACTCGGCCTCGGTGGCGTCGAACGGGCGCAGCGTCACCGTTGCAGGCGGCGGAACCCGGTGGCCTCCTGCGGCAGCCAGAGCTCGGTGTGGCCGTCCCCCACCAGGGCGACTATCCGCCCCAGCTCGGCCAGGACCTCGCGGCGTTCCAGGCTCGGGATGCGCTCGTCCAGTCTGGCGACCGCCGCTTCGAAGTCGGTCCGCGAGACCTGTTGAAAGGCGTCGCCGTGCTTTGCCGGCAGCTTCTCCGCCAGCCACGCGAGGTCCTGTTGCCACTGCTCGCCGGTCATCTCGCGCGGCCCGGCGTCGGCCTGGCCGCAGGCCGCCACGGCCAGCAGCAGGGCCGCCGCCAGCGCCTTGTGAAGTTCGTTGCGTGTTCGCTGCGTCATCATCGAGCTCCTCCCGTTCCCTGGTAACGCACTTATGACGCCACCCGGCGGGAGCCGGTTGCAGCCCGGCAGGCACGGAGCTCGAGGCAACCGGCGCGATTCCCGGCGAGCTGGCTGCGAACGCGCGCGGCCGTTTCACCGACCGCAGACGGCGTCGGCGGCGGCGCGCAGCACTGGCCTGTCCGCTACGGCAGGGTGTTGTCGACCTTGAGCTTGCCGCCCGTCTTCACCGCGACGCCGGTCTGGAGCAGGACCGTCGGCGACTTCAAGGTAAGGTCGCCGCCGGAATTGACGTCGAGCGCCGGCCCGCCGGTGATCCGGACGCAGGCCTCATCGAGCTGCGTCGCGGCGACCCACTGGTTGCGCACCTTGAGCAGGTCGGGGACCAGCCCGCCGCCGCAGGCGCCGTTCTCCTGGAGGCTCCAGGCGCCGCGGCCAAGGGTGCCGACGACCAGCTTGCCATCGGTCGCGTCCCACTCCATGTCCCATACCGGGGCGTTGGGCAGGCCGGTGCCGATCTCGCCCCAGACAAACGGCCCGCCGGCCACCACCCCGGGGGTCGGCAGGGCGATCTCGTAGACCCCGTCGCGGCCGCCGGCGAACAAGCGACCTGGCGGTCCCGGATCGATCACCAGGCTGCGCAGCTGGATGTCGGTGATGTTGCCGGTGATCGCGGTCCAGGTGCTGCCGGAGTCGTGGGTCTGGAAGACCCCGGTAGCGTCGCTGACGTAGGCCGTGCCCCAGTCGGTGGGGTCGAGAACGATGTCGGTCACCGTGGTGCCCGGAAAGGCGGTGGGCGTGGCCACCAGCGGCGCCGGGTCCGGCGTGGTGCGGATCTGTACGACCGCACCGGCGCCCACCCAAAGGACGTCGGGGTTGGGCACCGCGGCCTTGACGCCGCCGTAGGCGATGGCGTTCTGGGCGAAGGAGGTCACCCCGAGGGCCAGGAGCGCGTTGATCGAGTCGCCCTTGTCGAACGACTCGTAGATGTCGTTGAAGGCGCCGATCACCAGGCTCGTCGGAACGATCGCGTTGAGCTCGACCGGGTTGACGAAGTTGAACACCGGCGGCGGCGAGCCGCCGATCAGGGTCTGCGTCGGCGGCGTGGTGCTGAGCAGTCCGTTGGTCGCGTCGAACTCGCGGCGGGTCCAGCCGCCCAGAAACTGGAAGCTCGAGTAGCGAGTCGAGACCCCGGGCGCCGCCGTCACGTCGTCCACCGCCACGTCGCCGCCGTCGGCGGTCGACACGCTGTCCCAGGTCAGGTTGCCGCCGACGGTCTGCTGCTGGGTCGTGCCGGTGTCCTGGTTGCCGCTGATGATGACGTCGGAGATCGCGTCGTAGGCCACGTCGTGCTGCTCGGTCACCTGCAGGTTGCCGTTGATCGAGAACCAGTCGCCGGCGCTCGAGCCGGGGCTGGTGCGGCGGTAGATGCCGCCGTCGTCGCCCTCGACGAGGTTGCCGTTGGCGTCGAAGACCATCTCGCGCGAATCGGCGTGCGGCGAGCTGCCGCTCGATCGTGCCGCCGCCCGGGATCGCCGCCACGGTCATGTTGGTCAGGTTCTCCCACTGCGGCGACGGGATGCCGCCGGTGGGCGCCACCGTGGTGTCGCCGCGGAACAGCCGGCCGGAGATAGTCGCCGGCGCCGATGAAGTTGGGGAACGGCAGGTCCTGCCGGTCGCCGCCGACGTAGACGGTCGTCGGGGTCGCCGGGTCGGCGCGGATGGAGGCGTGGATGCCGCCCTGCGAGCCCGGCTTCTCCTTCGGGCTGAGGCCGACGACCTTGACCCAGGTGCCGGTGCCCGGGGTCCAGGCGGTGATATCCGAGCTGCCCACCAGCGAGAAGAGCGGTCGGGGTCGTGACGCGGTGGTCCAGACGCCGTTGATCGCCGGGCCGCGACGCCCATGATCTCGACCTCCTCGGCGAGCCCGAAGAAGCCGTGCGGAAACGGCGTCGTGTCGATGGTCACCGGAGTGCCCGGGAAAGACCGTGCCGATCGGCAGCGGCGCTCCCTCCGGCGTGCGCGGCAGGTCCATCGGCGCCCAGGTCGTGCCGCCGTCGGCCGAGTGGAAGATCCCCACCGAGCGGCCCGACTGGATGATGTTGACGTAGACGTCGCAGCCCGTCCACCGCGATCTCGACGTTGTTGGTGGTGCCGTCGACGATCAGCGCGTCCATGACGGCGTTCGAGACCTTGACCCAGGTGACGCCGGTGTCGGTGGACCTGTAGACGCCGTTGACGAACCCCGAGCCGGGGCTGCAGGTCGAGCCGACGAAGGTCAGGGCGGTGTACAGGGTGGCCGGCACCGCCGGGTCGCCCGCCAGGTCGAAGGCGATGCCCAGCGGCCCCGGCGGCACGGATGTCG
>CAWAET010000017.1:0-223632 GCA_963781065.1 Thermoanaerobaculia bacterium
CCGGCTTCCAACGCGGCCTCGTCGAGCGCGAGGCTTTGTGCGAACAGCTTCTGCGCTTCGTCCCGCTCTCCTACCTGCCACAGGAACCAGCCCAGGGAAGTAGCGTTGCGAAGATCGCCGGTCAGGGTCTCCGGCGCCAGTTCGTAGGCCTTCCGAAAGTGACCCTCGGCTTTGCCGAAATCGCCGGCAATCAGCGCAGCGTATCCGGCAACGAATTGGCTCTTGGGGTCCTCGGGGCTCAAGGCGAGCATTCTCTCGCTGGTCGCGGCAGCCTCCTCGAGCCGACCTTGTGCCAGGACCGCCATCCACAGCATGAGATGGGCCATGGTGTCGTCCGGCTGCAGTTCCAGGGCTCTGGTGGTCCACCGCTCCGCCTTCTCGAAGTCGCCCAGCCCGAGATGGAGCAAACCGATGCTCCAGTAGTTGAGCGAGTGCAGGGGATTCAGAGTGAGGGCCTTGCGGAACTGAGGGTAGGCCTCGTCCCATCTCGCGTTCAAAGCGTAGACATACCCCAACGAGGAATACCCCTCGCTATTGGGACTCAGAGCGATGGCGCTCTCGGTTTCCTCGAGGGCCTTCCCAATCCAGCCCTTGATGGCGTAGGCCGTAGCCAGCGCAAGGTGTGCGTCCGCCAGCTCGGGGTCGGTGGAGAGAGCTTTCTCCGCTTCCTCGATGGCGAGGTCCAGCCAGCGCGACTGCCCTCCGTACAGGTAGGCGCGCAGAGCGCTGGCGTTCGCCAGCCCAGCCCGGGCCAGAGCGAACCCCGGGTCCTCCTTCAATGCTCGTTGAAACAGCTCGATCGCGTTCTCGTTGGCCTCTTTGTTGTTTCGCGAGGCGAACTCCCGCCCCTTCAGGTAGAAGTTGTACGCGGTGAGGCTCTCGGTGGGTTGTCTTTCGATCTGAGCCCGTTGTTGAGGAGACAGCTCCACCCGCAGGGCGGCGGCAATCCGCTCGGCAATCTGGCTCTGGACGGCGAAGATGTCGCTCAACTCTCCGTCGTAGGTTTCCGCCCACAACTGCTCCTGCTCCTCGGCCGCGATCAACTGGACGGTCACCCGGACCTTTTCTCCCTGTTGCCGAACCGTCCCGTCCAGCAGCAGGGCCGCACCCAGCTCGCGACCGATCTCGGATGGATCCGCCTCGCTCTCCCGGTACCTTCGCGAGGAAGAGAACGCGATCACTTTGCCCAGGTCGCGGATCTTCGAGAGCTGGGCGATCATCTCGATGCTCAAACCGTCGCTGAAGTACGTCTGATCGGAATCTCCGCTGAGATTGTCGAAGGGAAGAACGGCAATGGAGCGCTCCAGATCCTCAACCACCCTTGGTGTGCCTGAATCGGGTGCCTTGGCGCTGAACACACCCGCGTACCACAAGGCGAGCAGAACCAGAAGGGTCACGGCAGCGCCGCCTACTATCTTGAGCCAAGGACGCGTTTGCTGTTCTGCCCGAATCTGTGCCGGCACCGGCACCGACTGTGCTGAATCGGTGTCCCGTTTCAAGCGTTTCAGATCGGTGAGCAGCTCAGCCGCGGAGTGGTAACGAAGGGCAGGGTCTTTTTCGAGAGCCTTGCTGACCATGTGGCCCAACTCATCGGGCACGTCAGGGTTCCTTCGGACGACTGATGAGGGCGTTCCTGTCAGAATCTCCTTGAAGACCACCGCCGTGCTGGTCCCTTCAAAAGGCAGTGATCCGGCGGCCATTTCATACAGCACCACACCGAGTGAAAAGAGGTCGGTTCGAGCGTCCAGCTCCTCACCCCGGGCTTGCTCCGGTGACATGTAGGCAACGGTTCCCATTGCCGTACCGAAGGTCGTCAGGCGCTCTTCGGCGACCGCCGTGGCAGCGTGAGAGTCCGACCCCATCTCGTCGGCCACCAGTTTGGCCAGCCCAAAATCAAGGATCTTGGCGTCTCCCCTGTCGGTGATGAAGATGTTGCCGGGCTTGATGTCGCGGTGAATGATCCCCTTGCCGTGAGCGGCCTCGAGCGCATCGGTAAGCTGAATGCCGATGTCCAGTATCTGACCGGTCTCCAGTGGTTGGCCCTCCAGCGTCTCCTTGAGAGTGCTGCCCTCCAGCAGCTCCATGACAATGAAGGGCTGACCTTCGTGCTCCCCAATGTCGTGGATGGTGCAGATATGAGGGTGATTCAGCGCCGATGCGGCGCGAGCCTCACGCTGAAAGCGCTCCCGGATCTCTGGATTGCCAAAGTATTTCTCCGGCAAAAACTTGACAGCGACGCTGCGGCCCAGACGGACGTCTTCGGCCTTGTAGACCACGCCCATGCCACCGCTGCCGAGCTTCTCGATGATCCGGTAGTGCGAGACGGTCTGTCCGACCACGGTGCCTCCTGCGCGCCTATGCTAAAGAACGCGCCCCGCCTACTCCGCGTGCACCCGCACCGTCCGCCCGATCTCGTCACAGATCCCCCGGAGCGCGTCGTAGTCCGGGTGACGCAACCGGATCCACGCGTTCGCCATGTACCCCGCCTCGATCGGCTGGGTCGGCTGCCCGGGGGGCGGCAGGTGGGAGTCGAGGATCCACTCGCCGTAGCGGTGCTGGATGGCGTCGAGGCCTTCGTAGCCCGCCACCCGGCCGTCGCGGCTGGGCCGTAGGGCGATCATGGCGGCCGAGAAGCGGCGCGAGAGTTTGGCGTCGGAGCGGCTGTGGGCGATGGTCATGCCCCACTCGCGGTAGATGTCGAAGTCGTTGGCGGCGGCATAGAGGTCCCAGACGGAGACGCCCGGCGGGCGGCAGCCGATCTCGGAGAATTTGAGGCCCTTGGGGCCGTAGAACCACTCCATGTGGCTGGCCGAGGTGCCCAGGCCGAGCTCGCGGATGACCTTGCGGCCCATCCGGCGGACCTCTTCGTAGCCGGGGGCGTCGATCCGGTTGGTAGTGATCACGTAGGGCGTGATCCAGCGGTGGCGCATCGCCTCGAGCACCCCCGGGTAGTAGTGGGAGATGAACTCGTGCACGACTTCGCCGCCCGCGGTCAGGGTGTCGAAGAAGCCCTCGTGGCCCTCGATGAACTCCTCGGCCGCCACCGAGTGGCCGCGGTCGATGCCGTGCGTCCGGATGGCATGCTCGAGCTCCTCCTCGCTGCCGATGCGATCGGTGGCGGCGGCGCCGGCGCCGGCGCGCGGCTTGAGGATGATCGGGTAGCCGACCTGCCGGGCGAAGGCGCGCGCCTCCTCCGGCGAGGAGACCCCGGCTGAGGCGGCCGTGGCGATGCCGTGGCGGCGCAGGAACTCCTTCATCGCCGGCTTGTCGCGGCAGAGGAAGGCGGTCTCGACGGTGGTGCCCGGGATGGTCGCCGCCGCGCGCACCTTGGCCACCGGCAGGATGTGCGCCTCGACGGTCGCCTCCAGCCGGTCGACCCACTCGCGCGCCTGGACGCGGCGCACGGCGTCGAGCATCGCCTGCTCGTCGACCACCGATCGGACCTGCTCGTAGCCGTGCAGCCAACTCTTGAGGGTCGGCCCCAGGGCGTCGACCGGCGCCTCGCCGATGCCGGTGACGCGGGCGCCCGCCGCGTGCAGCCCGCGCACGAACTCCGGCTGGTTGGCGGGGAAGCGGGGCTCGACGAACAGGACGTGCATGGGACCTCCTGCGGTGGTGTAACTGGTCCGGGGATTATAGCCTCTGACGGATGCCGCCCTCGAACCCCCCGCCACCGGACCTGATCCTGCTCGGACCCCAGCGCCTGCGGCCGACGCTGGTCACGGCGCTGGCGGCCCTGGGTGGCGAGGAGCCGGGTGGCGGCCGTCACCGCCGGCTGGCAGGATCGGGAGGGCGAGGACGCCGAGCTGCGCGAGCATCTCGGCGGCCGGGTGGTCAACCTGAAGCTCTACCGCCGAGCCGAGGAGCTGTTCGCCGACGACGAGCGGCTCTTCGAGCTCCACCGCCAGCGTCAGGACAGGCTGCGGCAGGCGCAGCGGATCTACCGCCGCCGACTGCGCCACACCCTGGCCGCGGCGCGCGAATTGCTGGCCATGAAGGACGAGTCCGAGCTGCTCGACAAGGCGCGACATGAGGCGGTCGGCGCCGTGCGCGAGCTGGACGCGCGCCACCTCGAGACGGCGCAGAGCATTCACCGGCGGTTCCGCGCCGAGGCCCGCCCCGACCGCCGCGCCGGCCTGCGCCGCCAGAAGGCGGAGATCGCGCGGCTGCTCGAGGACTGCGACGCGCTGGCGATCGCCGGCGGCCACGTGGCGGTGCTGCTCAACCGGCTGCGGCTGTTCGATCTGCTCGAGCTCGCGGCCGAGCGGCCGATCCTCGCCTGGTCGGCCGGCGCCATGGCGCTGGCCGAGCGGGTGGTGGTCTTCCACGACAGCCCGCCCCAGGGGCCCGGCGACACCGAGGTCCTGGAGACCGGGCTCGGACGCCTGCGCGGCCTGCTCCCCTTCCCCCACGCCCGCCGCCGCCTGCGGTTGCAGGACCCGCTGCGGGTCGCGCTGCTGGCGCGCCGCTTCGCGCCCGCGATCTGCATCGCCCTCGACGAGGGCGACCACCTGACCCACGGCGCCGACGGCTGGGCCGCCGTGGCGCCCGCCCGGCGGCTCAGCCAGTTTGGCAACGTCGCCCCCATGAGCGGCCCGCTCGAGGTCGCCGGATGAGCGCTGAGACGCTGGCGATCGATCGGCTGCTGGCCGACGGCCCGCCCGACGAGGCGGCGCTGAAGGAGTTTTTCGAGCGGCACCGGTTTCCGCTCAACGAGGGCCGCAGCACGACCTTCATCTTTCGCGGCGAGGCCGACAAGGTGCTGCTGCGGCACTGGATCTGGGGGCTGCCGGGAACCCTGCCCTTCCAGCGTGCCCCCGAGACCGACCTGTGGTTCCTGGTCGAGGAGCTGCCCTCGGACTCGCGCATCGAGTACAAGCTGGAAGTGGTGCGCGGCGGCAAGCGGAAGCTGATCCGCGACCCGCTGAACCAGTTCCTGGCGCACGACCCGTTCGGCTCCAACTCGGTGCTCCACGGACGCGACTACAAGGCTCCGGACTGGGCGCTGGAAGACCCCGAAGCGCGGCCCGGGGAGATCGTCGCGCTGAAGCTCGAGAGCGCCCACCTCGGGGGCCCCCGCGACCTCCAGGTCTACCTGCCGCCGCGGCTGCGCAAGAGCCAGCGCTACCCGCTGCTGGTGGTCCACGACGGCCCCGACTATCTCGAGTACTCGAGCCTCAAGGCCGTGCTCGACAACCTCATCTACCGCCACGAGGTGGCGCCGATGATCGCCGCCCTCACCCGCTCGCCCGATCGGCTGGTGGAGTACGCCGCCGACCCGCGCCACGCCGCCTTCGTCGTCGAGGAGCTGGTGCCGGCGCTCGAGGCCCGCCTGCCGATCGACCCGCGGCCCGAGGCGCGCGGTCTGATGGGCGCCAGCTTCGGCGCCGTGGCGGCGCTGTCGACCGCCTGGATGCACCCCGGGGTCTTCGGCAAGCTGCTCTTGCAGTCGGGCTCGTTCGCCTTCACCGACATCGGCGAGAGCCGGCGGGGCGAGGTGTTCGAGCCGGTGGTCGACTTCATGAACCGCTTCCGCGCCGAGCCCGGCCGGCCGGCCGAGAAGGTCTTCCTGAGCTGCGGCCAGTACGAGTCGCTGATCTACGAGAACCGCTCGCTGGTGCCGCGGCTGCAGGAGACCGGCATGTCGGTGCGCTGGGTCGAGTCGCGCGACGGCCACAACTGGGAGAACTGGCGCGACCGGCTGCGCGAGGGGCTGTCGTTCCTCTTTCCGGGGCCGCTCTGGATGGTCTACGAGTGACCCCGGGCACCGGTCGGCGCGGACCCGTCACGCCGAGCCCCGGGAGTGGCACAATAGGCGGCCTTCCCGGCATCTGACCCCTTACCGCGGACGGAGACCTCTCATGGCTGTCATCACAAAACGCATCGGCCTCTCCCTGGGCGCCGACATCTGCTGGCCGATCTGCTTCGAGGAGCTGGTCCGCCAGCTCGACCTGCGGGTGCCGGCGGGCGGCGACGAGCTCCGCTTCGAGGTCGAGCGGGTCACCATCGAGCCCTTCGACCTGCGCCAGCCGGTCCGGTTCGACGTGGTCATCGACCGGGTGACTCACTGGTACCACACCAGCCGCGAGTGGATAAAGAAGTCGGTGCTGATGAACGACCTCTACGTCTTCAACAACCCGTGGTCGGTGCAGTCGATGGAGAAGCACTCCACCTACGCGGCGATGATGCACCTGGGGATGCCGGTGCCCGAGACCTGGATGGTGCCGCCCAAGGAGTACGACCGCACGCCCGATCTCGACCGCACGCTCGAGCGCTACGCCGAGATGTTCGACCTGCCGGAGGTCGGCCGCAAGCTCGGCTACCCGATGTTCATCAAGCCGTTCGACGGCGGCGCCTGGGTGGGGGTCAACCGGGTCGACACGGCGGAGAAGCTGAGGTCGGCCTACGACGAGAGCGGCCGGCGGATCATGCACCTGCAGAAGGCGGTCGAGGGCTTCGACCTGTTCGTCCGCGCCCTGGGCGTCGGGCCGCAGGTGCGGACGATCCCCTACGATCCCGACGCGCCACTGCACGCGCGCTACAAGGTCGGGTTCGACTTCCTCGACGACGACCAGTGGGAGCTGCTGGCCGACATGGTGCTGACCATCAACACCTTCTTCGGCTGGGACTTCAACTCCTGCGAGACGCTGCGCAAGGACGGCCAGTTCTACCCGATCGACTTCGCCAACGCCTGCCCCGACTCGCAGGTCACCTCGCTCCACTTCCACTTCCCCTGGCTGGTCAAGGCCAAGGTCAAGTGGGCCCTGTTCTGCGCCGCCACCGATCGCAAGATGCGCCGCACGCTCGACTGGCAGCCCTACTACGACGTGCTCGACCGCGACCTGCCCTACCGCGAGCGGCTGCGCGAGTACGGCAAGATCGCCCGCGAGCGGCTGGAGAGCGACCGTTTCGAGGAGTTCTGCGCCACCCACCTCGCCCACTTCGACGAGCTGGCGCTCGAGTTCTTCGGCAGCGACACGGCCCGCGACGCGGTGCGGCAGAAGGTCGAGGCGCTGTTCCCGGCCCACGAGCACGACCAGTTCACCGACCACTTCTGGGGCCTGATCCAGTTCTGGCGCAAGACCGAGGCCGACCGGCTCGGGCTCGGGTCGAACGGCGGGGCGTCGTGAAAGAGACCAGCCGCTGGTTCTCGCACAACGTCCAGCAGGAGACCCAGCTGGTGCGCTGGGGCACCTGGGGCCAGCCGGTGCTGCTGTTCCCCACCGCCGGCGGCGACGCCGAGGAGGTCGAGCGCTTCCTGATGATCCAGGCGCTCGCGCCGCTGCTCGAGGCCGGCCGGATCAAGGTCTATTCGGTCGACTCGATCGCCGGTGCCGCCTGGATCTCCAAGCGCCACTCGCCGGCGTACTGCTCGCGGCTGCAGACCCTGTTCGCCCGTTACATCGTCGACGAAGTGGTGCCGGCGATCCGTGCCGACTGCCGGGCGCCGCGAGCCGAGATCGTCGCCGCCGGCGCCTCGATCGGCGCCTTCAACGCCCTGTCGATCCTCTGCCGCCACCCGGAGATCTTCTCCAAGGCGATCTGCATGAGCGGCTCCTACGACTTCGAGCACTGGCTCGACGGCCGCTGGAACTCGGACTTCTACTTCGGCTCGCCGATCCACTTCGTCCCCAACCTGGCCGAGGAAGGCGAGCAGCTCAAGCGCCTGCGCACCCGCTTCGTCGCCATCCCCACCGGCGAGGGCGCTTGGGAGGAGCCCGCCGAGTCGTGGAAGGTGGCCCACGCCCTGGGCTCGCGCGGCATCCCCAACCGGGTCGACCTGTGGGGCAAGGAGTGGAAGCACGACTGGCCGACCTGGCGGGCGATGTTGCCGAAGTACCTGGGCGAGATGGTCTAGCCCGACCTTCTCACCAGCTCTCGACTGCGCCGACGTAGTAGCAAGAATCTGCGAGACTTCCCTCGGTCGGTCATCCTCGACGTACTTCAAGTACGCCTGTGGTGCCCTCGGTCGGTAAGTCCCACATCTTCAGGCACCTACGCCGGCTCGCTGCGAGAGCCGGTGAGAAGGTCGGGCTAGCCAGCAACCTCCAGTTGCCGCTACGCGAGGCTCCACTCAGCTTCCAGGTCGCGACCGCGGTCGCCGATCTCGATCTGCCGCAGAACGACCCGGCCGATCACTTCCTGGCGGCGACCGCGTTCGTCTAGGAGCTCACCTGGTGACGGTGGACCGTCATCTCGTCGCAGCGCCTCGGGGTCATGGGCCCGTGCGTGCCAGCCGCCGGTAGAGCTCGACGTACTGCCCGGCCTGCGTCTCCCACGAGAAATCCCGCCGCATGCCGTTCTGGACCATCCGGTCCCAGGCCGGCCGGTCGCGCCAGAGCTCCAGGCCGTAGCCCAGCGCCCAGGAGAGGGCGTCGGCCGAGGGGTAGTCGAAGACGATGCCGTTGCCGGTGCCGCCGCCGCGCTCGAACAGCTGCACCGCGTCGGCCAGCCCGCCGGTCTTGCGCACGATCGGCGGCGTGCCGTAGGCCAGGCTGTACATCTGGTTGAGGCCGCAGGGCTCATACAGCGACGGCATCAGGAACAGGTCGCAGCCGGCCTCGATGCGGTGCGCCAGCTCGTTGCTGTAGCCGCGGTAGAAGCAGACCCGGCCCGGGAAGCGGCGCTGGAGGGCGGCGAAGAACTCCTCGTACTCCCGCTCGCCGCTGCCCAGCGCCGCCAGCCGGCAGTCGACGTCGGCGAGGAACCGCGGCAGGACCTGGCGCAGCAGGTCGATGCCCTTCTGCTTGACCAGTCGGGTGACGATCCCCAGGGCCGGCGCGGTGGGGTCGTGATCGAGGCCGAGGTCGCGCATCAGGGCCAGCTTGCAGAACGCCTTGCCCTCGAGATCGTCCGCCGAGTAGTTGATCGGGATCAGCGGATCGGTCTCGGGGCTCCACTCCTCGGGGTCGATGCCGTTGAGGATGCCCACCACGCTGCCGGAGCGCTGGCGCAGCAGCCCGTCGAGCCCCATGCCGTATTCCGGCGTGCGGATCTCGCCGGCGTGGGTCGGGCTGACGGTGGTCACCACGTCGGCGTAGAGGATGCCGGTGGTCATGAAGTTGAGGACGCCGCGGCCGAGATCCTCCTGGTGGAGCATGCCGGTGTGGTCGCCGAGGCCCACGAGCGGCGCCGTCGCGGCCGGGAAGACGCCCTGGTAGCCGATGTTGTGGATGGTCAGCGCGGTCTTCGAGCGGGCGAACAGCTCGTCCCAACGGTAGAGCGTCTTGAGATAGAGCGGCAGCAGGGCGGTGTGCCAGTCGTTGGCGTGGAAGACGTCCGGCCCGAAGCCCATCCGCTGACAGCACTCGATCGCCGCTCGGGTGAGCAGCGCGAACCGCACCGCCTCCTCCACCCCGCCGCCGTAGATCTCCGCTCGATCGAACAGCGCCGGGCAGTGGATCAGATAGAGCGGCAGGCTCGAGCGCGGCATCTCGGTGGCGTAGACGCTGAACCGGTAGCGCCGCCCGCCCAGCTCGAGCGGGATGTCGCGCAGGAAGTCGACCGGCTGGATCGCATGCCGATCGCGGTCGATGCGGGCGTAGAACGGCAGGAACAGCCGCACGTCGTGGCCCAGCCGGTGCAGCGTTCGCGGCAGCGCCGCCGCCACGTCGCCCAGCCCGCCGGTCTTGGCGAACGGCGTGACCTCGGCGGAGACGAAGCAGAGCTTGAGCGGGTCGGCCATCGGCGAACTCTAGGATACGTGCATTCGGCCGGGGCGTGGCGCACTGCTGTGCCGAAGCGTCGCCGTCCGGCTTCGCCCACGCTGACATCGTAACGGCACGGCCGCCGTCGATCGGCCGCCCAGCGCGGCCGCCGGGATGCCGGAGCCACGGGGCTAGGCTCGGGGGCGGTTGACAGACGCGACGAGGTTCCTATAATTGACCGGCCGGCCAGTTAATAAGAAGCGCCCGATGCCACCCGCCCACACCCGAGACAAGGAAGCGACCCAGGCGCGGATCCTGGCCGCCGCCCTGCCCATCTTCGCCGAGAAGGGCTTTCGCGGCAGCTCGGTGAGCGAGATCGCCAGGGCCGCGCGGGTCACCAAGAGCCTGATCCACCACCACTTCGGCTCCAAGCAGGGACTGTGGAACGCGATCAAGGAACGGCACTTCCGCGAGTACTTCGACGCCCAGATGACCATGCTGGGCTCGCCCGGCACCGCGGACCTGCTCGAGCGCTCGGTCGAGGCCTACTTCCGCTTTCTGGGCAAAGATCCCTCGTTTGTCCGCATGATGGCCTGGATGCAGCTCGAACGAACCGAAGAGTCGAGCTTCCCGCTGGGCGAGATGCTGACCCGCGAGGCGATCCACAAGATCCGCGAGGGCCAGCAGCAGGGCCATCTGCGCGACGACCTGCACCCGTTCTCGATCCTGGTCTCCTTCCTCGGTCTGGCCGAGCACTGGTTCCAGGGCAAGGAGATCCACTGCCGGGCGCTGGCGCCGGACGACGAGCTGCGCGACGACGAGCACTACCTCGCCGACATGATGAAGATCTTCTTCGAGGGCGTCCTGCCGCAGAAGACCGCCGGATGAAACACGGTGTTCCTTTCTTGAGTCAAATAACTGACCGGTCGGCCAGTCCACTAGAAGCCCCGACAGGGACCACACCAGACCCCCTGCCCCTGACTCCCACCCCTTGAACCCGAACACCTGAACCCGAACGCCAGAGCCCGACCCCAGAGCCCAACCCCCAGTTCCACCGGAGGCACTCGACAATGAAACCCAGATCCATCGGCAGTATCGTCCTCGCCGCCCTCTTCATGGCCTCGGCTCTGGCCCTGGCGGTGACCTCGCCCGAGCAGGAGCAGACCAGCTTCACCGAGCGCGTCCGCCGGGTCCGCGTGGCGGAGGTCTCCTCGGTCACCGCCGCCCGCAGCGTGCGCTTCGCGGGCGTCACCCGCGCCGCCCAGCGGGCCGAGCTGGCCTTCTCGATCGGCGCCCGGCTGGCGGCCCGGCCGGCCGAGGTCGGACAGCGGGTCGCCGCCGGCGCCGTCCTGGCCCGGCTCGACGATCGCGAGCTGCGCCACGCCGTCACCGCCGCCGAGGCCGGCCTGGCCGACGTCGAGGCCCGGCGGGCGCAGGCCGACGGTGAGCGCCGGCGGGTCGAGCGGCTGTTCGCCGCCTCGGCCGCGACCGCCGAAGAGCTCGAGCAGGTCGCCGCCGGCGCCGATGCCCTGGCGGCCGCCCGCGACGCCGCCACGGCGCGCCTGAGCGACGCCCGCCGCCTGCTCGGCGAAGCGATCCTCACCGCCCCGTTCGCCGGCATCGTCACCGACGTGCGCCATCAGCCCGGCGAGTTCGTGGCGCCCGGGCACCCGGTGGTGATCCTCTCGGGCAGCGGCGCGCTCGAGACCGAGGTACGGGTGCCCGAGACCGTCGTGGGCGAGATCCGCGAGGGCGACCCCGTTCGGGTCGAGCTGCCGCTCGCCGGGATCGCCGCCGACGGCAGGCTCGCACGGGTGGGCCGCGCTGCCGGCGGCGGCGGGCTCTACCCCGTCCTGGTGGCCCTCGACCCCGCGGCGCGGCTGCTGCCCGGGATGACCGCCGAGGTCGAGCTCGATCTGGCGACCGGCCAGACGCTGGCGGTGCCGCTGACCGCGGTGCTCAACCCCGGCGGCGACCGGCCGCGGGTGTTCCGCCTGACCGGCGACACCGTCGAGGCCGTCGACGTCGAAGTCCTCGAACTGCTCGGCGACCGGGTCGCCGTCCGCGCCGATCTGGCGGCCGGCGACGAGGTAGTCGTCACCGGCCACACCTCGCTGGTGGCCGGAGATCGGGTGGAGGTGCTGCGATGACCTTCGTCGAACGCTGTCTGGAACAGCGCAAGCTGGTCATCACCCTGGTGGTGCTGCTGGCCGGGCTCGGCCTGATCTCCTGGCTGACCATGATCCGTCAGGAGGACCCACAGCTGCCGGACTACTTCGGCCAGATCCAGGTGCACTTTCCCGGCGCCGACGCCGAGACCGTGGAACGGCTGGTCATCGAGCCGATCGAGGAGTCGCTGGCCGAGGTCGACGAGGTGCTGCGGATCGAGTCGACCGCCTGGGCCGAGCTGGCGCTGATCATCATCGACCTGCGCGAAGACCTGGGCGAGACCGACACCGCCTGGGACCGGGTGCGCCAGGCCCTCGACAAGGCGCGCCGCGACTTCCCCGAGGGGGTCGGCGCGCCGGTCCTGGACGACCGGGTCATGGACGCCACCACCGTCCTCTACGCGGTCACCGGCAGCGCCGACCCGCTGGTGCTGGCCGCCGCCGCCGACCGGCTCAAGGACGAGCTGCTGGCGGTCCCCGGCACCGCCGAGGTGGAGATCATCGCCGACCCCGGCGACCAGATCACCATCGAGCTCGACGACTCCACCGCGCGCCGGCTGGGCTTGACACCAGGCATGCTGGTCGCCCAGCTGGCGGCGCGCAGCCGCATCGTGCCGGGGGGCTCACTCCACCTCGAGGGCCAGAACGTGCGGCTGCGCCCGCGCACCGACTTCGAATCGCTGGCCGAGATCCGCGCCACCCCGGTGCGGCTGCCCGGCGGCGAGATCGTCCCGCTGTCGACCATCGCCAAGGTCCGCCGCGGCCCCGAGGAGCCGGCCCGCTTCCGCGCCCGCTACGAGGGCGAGGAGATGGTCGGTGTGGGCGTCGTGCCGCGCCGCGCCATCAACCTGGTCCAGTTCGGCGAGGCCGTGCGCGAACGGGTCGCCGCGTTCGCCCCGGCCCTGGCGCCGCTGGAGATCGACGAGATCGCCTTCCAGCCCGGCCGGGTGGCCGCCCGGTTGAGCAGCCTGGTCCGCTCGCTCCTGCTCGGCGCGGCAATCGTCGCCGGCGTACTGGTGCTCTTCATGGGCCCGCGCCTGGGCCTGGTGGTCACCGCCATCGTGCCGCTGGTCACGCTGTCGTCGGTCGGCATCTACAACCTCGGCGGCGGGGTCCTGCACCAGATCTCGATTGCCGCCCTGGTGATCGCCCTCGGCATGCTGGTCGACAACGGCATCGTGGTCAGCGAATCGATCCAGTGGGGGATCGACCGCGGGCTCGACGGGGCCGAGGCGGCGCGGCAGGCGGTACGCGACCTGGCAACCCCGCTGGCCGCGGCCACCGCCACCACCCTGGCCGCCTTCGTGCCGATGCTCCTGGCGCGGAGCACCACCGGCGACTTCACCCGGGCCATCCCGGTGGTGGTGATGATCACCCTGACGGTGAGCTTCCTGTTCGCCATGCTGGTGACGCCGATCCTCGGCCAGATGTTCCTCAAGCCGAGCACCGGCCGCGGCAACGAGCTGTTCGGCCGTTTTGCCAGCCGGGTCGCCTCGCTGGCCGTGGGGCGGCCGCTGCTGGTGGTGCTGCTCGCCGTGGCGCTGGTCGGCGGCTCCTTCCTGGCCGCCGGCTGGGTCGACCTCGAGTTCTTCCCCGGCGCCGACCGCAACCAGTTCGTCGTCGAGCTGCGGCTGCCCGAGGGCTCGCATCTGGACGCCACCGACCAGGTCGCGCGGCGGCTCGAGCGCCAGCTGCTGGCGCGCCCGGAGGTGGCCTCGGTCAGCACCTTTGTCGGCCGCAGCGCGCCGCGCTTCTACTACAACATCAACCAGATCCCCTGGAGCCCGCACTTCGGCCAGCTGATCGTCGAGACCACCTCCACCGGGACGGTCGACCCGGCGGTGGCCTGGACGCGCGAATATGCCCGCCGAGAAGTCCCCGAGGCCGAGGTGATCCTGCGCACCCTGGAGCAGGGACCGCCGGTGCCGGCGCCGGTCGAGCTGCGGCTCTACGGCAAGGAGCTGCCGGCACTGGCCGACGGCGTGGAGATGGTGGTGCGCGAGGTGCGGCGCACGCCCGGCGCGGTGGACGTGCGCCACAGCCTGAGCAACGGCGCCCCGCTGCTCGAGTTCGAGATCGACGACGCCGCGGCGGCGCGCCGCGGCCTGACGCGGGCCGACGTCGCGGCGGCGCTCTACGGGCACACCCGCGGCCTGACCGTGGGCCAGTACCGGGCCGAGGACGACCCCTTGCCGGTGGTCGTGCGCTCGTCGCTGGGCGAAGAGATGCCGGTCGACGACCTGGCGTCGATCGACGTCTCGGCGCCCGGCGCCAGCCCGGTGCCGCTGGCGCAGATCGCCCGCGTCGAGGTCGACTGGCGCCCGGCGGCGATCGGCCACTACAACGGCCGCCGGGTGGCCTCGGTCTACTCGCAGCTCGAGCCGGGGGCGACCTACAGCGACGTCATCGCCGACGTCATGCCCCGCATCGACCGGCTCGAGCTGCCGCCGGGGGTCGAGCTGCGGGTCGGCGGCGCCGCCGAGGAGTCCGGCAGCGCCAACGCCGCAATCGTCCGCATGGTGCCGATCGGGCTGATCCTGCTGCTCGGCATCCTGCTGGCGGAGTTTCGCTCCTTCCGCCGCGTCACCCTGGTGCTGGTCACGGTGCCGCTGGCCGCGGCCGGCGTGGTGCCGGGGCTGCTGGTGGGCAACCAGCCGTTCGGCTTCATGTCGACGCTCGGCGTCGTCGCCCTGATCGGCATCGTGGTCAACAACGCAATCGTCCTGATCGAGGTGATCGAGACCAGCCGCGACGAGGGCGCCGACGTGCCCACCGCGGTGCGCCAGGCAATCGAGCGCCGGCTGCGGCCGATCCTGCTGACCACCGCCACCACGGTGGCCGGGCTGCTGCCGCTGGCGCTGTCTGCCTCGTCGCTCTGGCCGCCGATGGCCTGGGCGCTGATCTCGGGGCTCACCGCCTCGACCGTGCTGACCCTGCTGGTGGTGCCGGCGCTCTACCTGCTGCTGTTCTCCCCGTCCGACTTCTGGCGGCTTCGCCGGCCGGCGAAGCGGCTGGCCGCGGTTACCGGCCTGGCCCTGCTGGCGCTCACCGGCGCGGGCACGCTGAGGGCGCAGGCGCTCGGCGACCCCGGCGCCGCACCCGCCGGTCGTCGCGAGCGGATCACCCTGGCCGAGGCTCTGCGCCTCGGCGCCGCGAGGCCGCGGGTCGAGGCCGCCGAGAGCCGCGCCCGGGCGGCGCTGCTCGGAGCCCGCGCCGAGCGTCGGGCCGGTCTCTGGCCGACCTTGAGCCTGGGCGCCGGCCTCTCCGAGCGCGACCGCACCCTCCTCCTGGCGACGCCGATCGGCTCCTTCCCCTTCCAGCCGGCGCGGGCCGAGGAGCTTGCGGTCAGCCTGACCCAGCCCCTGTTCGAGCCAAGCCGGCAGCTCTACGCGGCGCCCGCCGCCCGCGCCGAGGCGGAGAGTGCCGGCCTCGCCGCCGCGCGCTCGCGCCAGGCCGCCGCGGCCGAGGCGGCCGAGGCGTTTCTGGGCGTGCTGGCCGTCGATGCCGCGCTCTCCTCCACCGAGGCGCTGATCGACAGCCTGGATGCCGGCCTCAGGGAGACCGAGGCCCGGGTAGAGGCCGGCCGGGTGCTCGAGAGCGAAGCCCTCAAAGTCCGCCTGGCGCTCGACTCCGCCTTGCAGAACCGCCTCGCCCTGACCGAGCGCCGCGCCGTCGCCACCCGTGGCCTGGGCCGCGCGGTGGGCCTGGACGGGCCGGTCGAGCCCACCTGGGACGGCGTCGCGGCCGCCTCCGACCCGCCTGATCTCGAGGCCACGGTCGCCGAGGCGATCGACCGGCGCCCCGACCTGGCCGCCCTGCGCGAGCAGATCCGGGCGCTGGAGCTGCGCCGCAAATCGGTCCGCGCCGAGCGCTGGCCGAGCCTCGAGGCCGCCGCCACCTGGACCTACTCGACCGGAACCCCGTTCGAGCAGACCGAGTGGGTCGAAGGCAGGGTCGGGCTGCGATGGGCGCCGTTCCGCTCCGGCACCGTTGCCCCCAGAGCCGCCGCCGCCGCCGAGCGGATCGCCGCCCTCGAGGCCGACTACCGGGAGGCGGCGCGCGGCGTCGAGCTCGAGCTCGCCGCCGCCCTGGCCGAGATCGCCACGGCACGCGGCGCCGTCGAAGTCGGCGAGCGCGGCATTGCCCAGGCCACCGAGACCGTCCGGGTCGAGCGCGAGCGCTACCAGGCCGGGCGCATCACGGCCAACGACCTGCTCGAGGCCGAGTCGGCGCTGCGCCGCGAAACGACCCGCCGCGAGCTGGCAAGGCTGGACGAGGTGCGCGCCGGCATCCGGCTGGAGCTGGCGCTGGGCAGGAATCCGGCGGACGGCTAGCCACTCCCTGTCACAGGCCATCGTCGCGAGCCGGCGCTGGTGCCTGGAGATGTGTGGATTGCCGGCCGAGGGCACCGCCGGCGTTCGGCACTCGCCGGGCGCCCGCGGCATAGAATGGCGCGCCATGCCCAACGTAGCCTTCGTCGCGCCCTACCCCGCCGAGGCCACCATGCGGTTCGCCCTGGCGGCCGCCGCCGAGTCCGGCGGGCGGCTCGGCCTGATCAGCCATCAGCCCCTGGAGCACACGCCCGAGCGGCTGCGCCGGGCGATCCGGGCCCACTGGCGCGTCGACAACGCGCTCGACCCCGGCCAGCTCGAGACCGCGGTCCGGGGCATCGCCGGCCAACTCGGCTCGGTCGACCGGCTGATGGGCGTCCTCGAGCAGCTCCAGGTGCCGCTGGGGGTGGTGCGCGACCGGCTGGGCATCGCCGGCATGGGCGGCGAGGTGGCGAAGAACTTCCGCGAGAAGGCGCGCATGAAGAGCGTGCTGCGGCAGGCCGGAATCCCCTGCGCCCGCCACTGCCTGGCGGAGAGCCGCGAGCAGGCGCTCGACTTCGCCCGCCGCATCGACGGTCCCCTGGTGGTCAAGCCGCCGGCGGGAGCCGGCGCCAAGGCCACCTTCCGGGTCGACAACCTGAAGCGGCTCGAAGAGATCCTCGGCTTCGCCCACCCTTCGGCCGCCGCGCCGGTGCTGCTCGAGGAGCACCTCACCGGCCGCGAGCGCTCCTTCGAGACCGTCATGATCGGCGGCCGGCCGGTCTGGCACTCGATCTCGCGCTACTTCCCGACGCCGCTCGAGGCGCTGCAGAACCCGTGGATCCAGTGGTGCGTCTACCTGCCGCGCGACATCTCCGGCCCCGAATACGACCCGATTCGCAAGGTCGGCATCGCCGCGCTGCGGGCGCTCGGCCTGGAGACCGGCCTCAGCCACATGGAGTGGTTCGAGCTGCCCGACGGGCGGGTCGCGGTCTCCGAGGTCGGTGCCCGGCCGCCCGGCGCCCAGATCACCAACACGACCTCGCTGGCGCACGACTTCGACCTCTACCGTGCCTGGGCGCGGTTGATGATCCACGACCGCTTCGACCCGCCCGAGCGCAAGTACGCCGCCGGCGCCGCATTCCTGCGCGCCCAGGGCGAGGGCCGCCGGGTAGCCGGGATCCGCGGCCTCGAGCAGGCGCAGCGAGAGCTCGGCGAAGTGGTGGTCGAGGCGCACCTGCCCCAGCCGGGCCAGCCGCGCGGCGAAGGTTACGAAGGCGACGGCTGGGTGCTGGTGCGCCACCCCGAGACCGCGGTGGTCGAGAAGGCCCTGTCGCGGCTGATCACGCTGCTGCGGGTCGAGGCCGGCGAATGAGCGTGCTCTTCTTCTCCCCGGGCTTCCCCGGCGAGATGCCCTTCTTCGCCGCCGGCCTGGCCGAGATAGGCGCCCGTGTCGTCGGCCTGGGCGACCAGCCCGCCGCGGCGCTGCCCGAGCGGGCCCGCCGGGCCCTGTCCGGCTACATCCAGACGCCGTCGCTGTGGGACGAGGACCAGGTGATCGAGCTGGTGCGGCGCGAGGCCGGCCGCTATCAGATCAGCCAGGTGGAGTGCCTGTGGGAGCCGGGCATGCTCCTCGCCGCCAGGCTGCGCGAGGCGCTCGGGCTGCCGGGGATGACCGTCGCCCAGACCGTGCCGTTCCGCGACAAGGCGGCGATGAAAGAGGTGCTCAACCGTGCCGGCATCCGCACTCCGCGCGCCTACCGCGCCGCCAGCGCCGACGACTGCCGCCAGGCCGCCGAGCGCGTCGGCTACCCGCTGATCGTCAAGCCGATCGCCGGCGCCGGCTCGGCCGACACCTACCGCGTCGAGAGCCCGGCCGAGCTCGAGGAGATCCTGCGCCGGATCCGCCACGTCCCCGAGGTCAGCGTCGAGGAGTTCATCGACGGCCAGGAGCTGACCTTCGACACCATCTGCCACGGCGGCGAGATCGGCTATTTCAACATCGCCTGGTACCGCCCCCACCCGCTCATCGCCCGCACGCTGCAGTGGGTGAGCCCACAGACCATCACCCTGAGAGACGTCGACGCCCCCCATCTGCGACCCGGCGTCGAGATGGGTCGCCGGGTCCTCGAGGCCCTCGGCTATGAGAACGGCTTCACCCACATGGAGTGGTTCCTCAAGGACGACGGCGAGGCCGTCTTCGGCGAGATCGGCGCCCGCCCGCCCGGCGCCCGATCGACCGAGATCATGAACTACGGCGGCGACATCGACGTCTTTCGCGGCTGGGCCGAGGCGGTATGCCACCACCGCTTCAGCCAGCCGGTGCGGCGCCTCTACAACGCGGCGGTGATTTTCAAGCGGGCGCAGGGCGAAGGCCGGATCCAGCGCATCGAGGGGCTCGAGAGTCTGCTGGGGCGCTTCCGCCGCCACATCGTCGCGATCGAGCTGCTGCCACCCGGGGAGATGCGCCGCAACTGGAAGCAGACGCTGCTCTCAGACGGCTGGCTGATGGTGCGCCACCCGGATCTCGAAACGACGATGCGGATCGCCGACGCGGTGGGGACCGACCTGCAGATCTACGCCGGCTGATTCCCGGCCGACGAGACGTCGGCCCACCAGGGCACCCCCAAGAGCGGCACTCGCCAGGCACCCTCGTCTCCGCGCCGCTCGAGCGCGGCCTCGCATGCCACGCGCCGCGCCAACACGGCCTTCTCGAGCTTCCGGGCAGCCCTGGGGGCAGCAGCGGCTAGACGCGGTGAGTTGACTGTATAGACCTCCAAATTTTCGACCCATCAACCATTAGTTTTCGCATTAAGCGACAAAAAATGACCGTATTGCTGCCAATGCATGTCCAGATTCAGCATGCGGACCTTGGGGAGCGGGCCCCGATAGAGAGTCCTAACCCCCTGTCCATAATGGCTTTACCCAGGTACTCGCAGCTTCTTGAGCGAGCACCGGCTGCCCTGGCACAGGCAGTGCAGCAGCCCTGGCTCGGGGAAACAGAAACGAGGCTCGAGATGAACGTCAATCACGCCCAACGACCGCAGTGCCACCGGTCCACTCTTCTGGGACGCGCCGCCATCGCCGTCCTGCTGCTGATCGGCGCCGGGCCGCTGGCGGCCGCGCCGAAGCCGCTCAAGGTGCTGAACATCGACTGTGCCAAGGGCGATTCGATCAACCACGCCCTCGACCGCAACGAGACCGAGCTCATCATCAACATCGCGGGGATCTGTACCGAGGACGTTGTGGTGCGGCGCGATCGCGTCACGCTGCGCGGCGTCGACCCGGCGGTCGACGGCATCCAGGCAGCGACGGTGGACGACCCCTACGGCGCAGCACTCTACATCCGTGGTGCCCGGCGGGTGAACGTGGAGAACCTCCAGCTCACCGGCGGCAAGCACGCCGGTCTGCTGATCGAGGACGTTCGCCGCAGCACCATCCTGCGCAACCTGCGCATCGAAGGCAACCAGGAGGTCGGCCTGGTGGCCTCCAACTCGCTGGTCGTGGGCTTCGACCTGTGGATAACTGGCAACGGCATCGCCGGCGTCGGTCTGTCCGAGACCGCCTACCTCCGCTGCGACGACTGCACGGTCGCCGACAACCCCTCCGCCGATCAGGGCTTCGGCGTGATCGGCTCGGCCGGGGCCCTGGCGACCCTGTTCCGCGGCTCGATCACCGCCGGGTTGCCGCTCAGCTTCCGGTTCAACTCCGTCGCCGCCCTCAACGGCACCACGGTGACCGGCTATGTGGCCCTCGACGCCCGGGACAGCGGCAGCATCTCCGTGCAAGGCGCCACCATCGACGGCGCGATCCGAGCGGATGGGGACAGCCGGATCGAGCTGCGCAACTCGCGGCAGGTCTTCAACCCGGTCCCAGGCGGCAACGTCGTCTCCGGCGCGTCGCAGATGACCGTCGCGGCGGGATCGATGCTCATCGGCGAGACCGCCTTCGACGAGTTCTCGAACGGGCTCTTCAGCCAGGGATCGAGCCTCGAGACGCTTGCCTGCGCCACCGGCTCGAACGCCATCTGCTCCGCCGACGTCAGCCTGACGAGCTCGAGCTGCTCGTCCTGCCCGTAGCCTGGGCCGAGATCCGGCCGCAGCCGTGACCCGGCACCGGCATCCGGCCGGGGGTGGCCCTCGAAGACACCCGAGTGCCTACATTCGATCCCATCGAAGAGATCGAGGTCGTCTGTCCCTACTGCGGCGAGACGGTGACGATCGCGGTCGAGGCCGACCTGGCCGGCGAACTGGTGCAGGACTGCGAAGTCTGCTGCAGCCCCTGGCGGCTGCTCCTCACTCGGTCGCACGGGCGCCTGCTCGCCGAAGCGACGCGGCTCGACGAGTAGGTGGCCCGCGGCGGTGAAGAACGCCTTCACGGTTATGCTGGCACCGTGATCGGAGGAACCACTTGAAGCTCTGCCTGCCGCCCACGAGCGACCCGCGGCGACTCGCGGCGATCTTCTGTCTGCTCGGGACCGCCGCGCTCGGCGCGCTGGCGCCCCTCCGTGCCGCGGCCGAGCGGCCGTCGGCATCGGAATGGTCGGAGGTTTCGCGAGTGGTCGCCGTGGGAGACGTCCACGGCAACCTGGGCAAGCTACGCGAGCTGCTCGCCGCCGCGGAGCTGATCGATGGCGAGGGCCGGTGGATCGGCAGCGAAACCCATCTGGTGGTGGCCGGGGACTTCCTCGACCGCGGCCTCGACGACCGGGCGCTGATGGACCTGCTGCTGCGGCTCCAGGACGAGAGCGCCATAGCCGGCGGCCGGGTGCACGTGCTGTTGGGCAACCACGAGGTGATGAACCTCTTCCGGGATCTACGCTACGTCAACCCGGACAGCTACCGCGCCTTCGCGACCGACGAGCGCAAGCCCGAGCGGCGTGCCGCGGCCAGCGAGTTTGTCCGCCTGGTCGGCGGCGGCCAAGGCAAGGCCGGCCTCCGAGGGTTCAACCGGAGTTTCCCGCCAGGCTACTTCGCCCGCCTGCGAAGCTTCTCTCCGGACGGCGAATACGGCAGCTGGCTGATGGGGCTGCCGGCGGTCGTCAAGATCAACCGGGTGGTCTACACCCACGGCGGGCTGAACGAGCAGTTCGCGGCGCTGGGGATCGACGGCATCAACCGGGCGGTGACAGCCGAGATTCGCCGCTACCTCGACGCCCGGACCGTGCTCGAGGACGAAGGCGTCGTCTCGCCGGTGATGGACGTCCTCGAGGTGCTCGAAGCGGCCCGCAAAACCGCCGAGCGAGGATGGCGCGGCCGCGCCTCGAGCCGGCGCGACGCCGCCGAGGAGCTGATCGGCGCCGCCGAGAGCCCGGTCCTGGGCGGCCAGGGACCGCTCTGGTACCGCGGCAACGCGCTGCGGGACGAGCGGCTCGAGCGGGACATCGTCGACCGGACGCTGCAGCTGCTCGACGCCAAGGCGCTGGTCGTGGCCCACAGCCCGACCTCGACGAAACGGATCACCTCCAGGTTCCACAGCCGGCTTTTTCGCATCGATCATGGTATCGGCGGCAGCGCCAAGCCGCTCGCCCTGGTCGCCGAGGACGGCGAGATCCTGGTGCTCGACTCGGCCACGGGCGAGAGAACCACACCGGTGCGCGAGTTCCCGCTGGGGCAGCTCGGCGCCGGAAGGGGCGAAGAGCTGCCCGAAGAGCAGCTGCGCCAGTTTCTGGCCCGATCGCCGGTTATCGCCGCCCGCGACCTGGGCAAGGGCAGCACCCGGCCGCTGCTGGTGGAGCTCGAACGGGGCGGCGACGTCCGCCGCGGGGTCTTCAAGACCGTCGACGATGCCGCCGGCGGCGATCGCTACCAGCACGAGGTGGCGGCTTACCGGCTGGACCGGGCCCTCGGTCTGGGCATGGTGCCGGTGACGGTGCTGCGCACCCTCGACGGCCGGCCGGGCTCGCTCCAGACCTGGGTCGACGGGGCGCTGGACCTCGAAGCCGCCCGCGACTACAACCTCGAGTTCTTCGACGGCAAGGGCAAGGTGTCGCAGCTCGCCCTGGCCCGGGTCTTCGACGCGCTGATCGGAAACCCGGCCCGCAAGCCGGCCGACATCCTCGGGCTGGTCAACCGCGACCAGATTCTGCTGATCGACCACTCCAGGGCCTTCTCGACCTCGCCGGACCTGCCGCCGCAGCTGGACCGAGCCATCGCCATCCCGGCGCCGCTCGCCGCGGCCCTCGCGGGCCTCGACCGCGCCGGGCTGGCCGCCCGGCTCGCGGGCCTGGTCGACGACGAGCAGATCGAGGCGCTGCTGGCGCGGCGCGACAAGCTCCTCGCGCGCCGCCAGGCCGACCTCACGGCGTCGCCATAGCCGAACCGGCCGCGTCCGAGGCGCACGCTGTCGCGGAAGTGCCGCAGGCGAGCGTTGCCGTCGCCGGGGGCGCCCGGTCAGGCGGGCAAGCGACCCGGCTCGGCCAACAGCAGGGCGGCGCCGACGATGCCGGCCAGGTTGCCCATCTGCGCCACGACCACCTTGCAGCCGACTCGTTCGAACCGCGGCACGAACTTGTCCGCCTTCTTGCTGGCGCCGCCGCCGAGGATGAACAGGTCGACGTGCAGGAGGTACTCGACATGCGCCAGGTAGCGGTCGACCTCGGCTCCCCACCGTTTCCAGCTCCATCCATGCCGAGTCCGGGCGCTTTCGGCGGCGACCGACTCCGCCTCGGCGCCGGCGATCTCGAGGTGCCCCAGCTCGGTGCCCGGCAGCAGGATCCCATTGGTGAAGACCGCGGTGCCGATCCCGGTCCCCAGGGTGACCAGCACCACGGTGCCGGACACACCGCGGCCGGCGCCCAGGCGGATCTCCGCCAGGCCCGCGGCGTCGGCGTCGTTGCCGATCGCGACCCGGTCGGCCTCGAGGCGGCGGCCGAGCTCGGCCGCCAGGTCGACACCGACCCAGGAAGGATCCAGGTTGGGCGCGGCGATGATCCGGCCGCCGCGGAACGTGCCCGGGAACCCACAGCCCACCGGCCCCTCCCAACCCAGCTTGCGGCGGATCCGGTCGGCGGTGCCGAGCACCGCGTCCGGCGTTGCCGGTTGCGGAGTCTTGATCCGCACCCGCTCGCTCACCAACTCGCCGCTGGCGATGTCGACCACCGCCGCCTTGACGCCGCTGCCGCCGATATCCAGCCCCATGGCCCGGCCGGGCGTCTCGCTCAAGTGTCCGCGGACCTCTCCGCCGTCGCCACGATGCCGATGCCCCCGCGGACGTTCTGATGAACATCCACCCGCACGCTCGCCGGGGCGATGGCGTAAACCACGTCATCCGCGATCCGCGCCGCCAGCGCCTCGCAAAACGCGGGCTCGTCGCGGTAGGACCACAGATAGACCTTGAGCGACTTCGACTCGAGGCACCGCTCGCGCGGCGCATACTCGATGACCACCGAACCGAAGTCCGGCTGGCCCGACCGCGGGCAGATCGAGGTGAGCTCGGTCGCGGTCAGCGTCACCCGCTGCACGTCGGGCGCCGGGAACGCCTCGGACCTGAGCAGGTCGCGGGCCGCGGCCGGGCTTTCGGCGCCGGGCAGCGGGCCCTGTCGGGGCAGACGTTCTGAGTCGGTCACTCGGGCGATCTCCAGTGCGGGCCGCGCGGGGCGCGAGCGCCGGTCATTCTCGCACGGAGGACGGCGCGGTGCGGGCTGCCGCCCGGAATCGCTCCCAGGCGTCGATCACCAACTCGGCCAGCTCGCGTCGCTCGCGCACGATCAGCTCGCGGTCACGAGCCAGCAGACGCATCTGCTCGCGCCGTAGCTGGAGGTCGAGCGGCGCGCCAATCTGGTTGGGGTGGCCGCGGCCGAGCTGGACGCCGACGTCGTAGGCGACCTCGGCCAGCTCGTCGGCCGAGGCGAAGTCATCACCGATCCCCAGCTCTTTGTAGTTCGCTACCCAGGCATGGATCCAGAAGGTGTGATCGTGCATCCGCAGGTAGCCCAGCAGGCCGTAGGGCCGGTAGGCGATGCGCGACTGACCGACCAGGATGCGGAACGGATCGGAGCCGCTGGAGACGGCGATGCAGTCGATCTCGCCGAGCTCGCGCACCTGCTTGATCTCGAGCACCAGGTCGTCCAGCGGATCGTCGCTGGCGCCGCGGATGCGCACCAGGTACTTGAGATCGAGGGCGCTGCCGATGCCCATTCGCAGATAGCCGACGGCGACGGTGTCGAAAAAGCGTGGCCCGAGGCTCGCGTCCTGGCTCCTCATCGCCTCGACATAGGGCGTCATGGCCTCGGCCAGCTCCTGCGCGACGCTGTCGGGCACCGGCTCCATGACCGAGGCGATCCACTCGAAGTAGGCCTCGCGGTCGAAGCTGAATCCCTGACGCAGGCGCGCCGCGACCGCGGGCTCGGGCGCCTCGGCCTCGGGATCCTCGAGCGCCACCTCGTAGCCGCGCAGGAACTCGTCGTAGATCCGATCCATCTCGCCCGCGCAACCCTGCTCGCGACAGGCCAGCTCCAGCGAGACGCCGAAGCGCAGCAGGTCGACCACCGCCGGGCCCTTCGACGAGTCGTCGAAATCGGTCAGGCCGCGGCCCAGATCGGTGACGGCGTACTGCTCCAGGTGAGCGTCGCCGTGCAGGTTGAACAGCGGCGTGCCGGAGACCGAGACGCCGAAGCGCCGGCAGACCTCGCTGGCGAAGGGGATGTTGATGAAGCGGAAGTAGCCGTGCGGTGAGGCCAGGATGCGCTCGAGCAGCTCGGGGTTGTCGGAGAAGTCGCGCGACGCCGGATCGACGTAGAGGAGGTTGGCCGGCGTCGCGATGACCTCGGCCTCCGGTTCCGCCCGGCAGCTCGCCAGCGTCAGGAGCGCGAAAGGCGGCCGCGGCAACTCTGAAGCGGAAGATCGGCATCGTCGGTTCCATCCGAGCTCGAGTATCCACTCTAGCCTGTTATCGGCCGAGCCCGGCGGGGCGCCGCGAGCGCGCGCTCAGAAAGCGAGCCGGACACCCAGCTGCAGCTGGCGGGCCGAGGTGACGGTGCTGCGGATCCGGCCGAAAGTCGGCAGCGGCTCCTCACCCTCGCGCGCGCCGGCGAAAGCGATCAGCGACGGCGTGCCGAAGTTGGCGCGATTGAGCAGGTTGAAGACCTCGATCCGGAGCTCCACCCGACCGTGCTCTCCGAGTCGCGGCCAGGCGGTGTTCTTGACCAGCGCCAGATCGACAGTCTCGAGATCCGGCCCGATCAGCGTGCCGCGCCCGGCGTTGCCGGGAGTGCCCGCCGGCTGGAGCACGAAGGCGGTCGGGTCGAACCACTGATCCGGGCTGCCGAGCACCGCGTTGCCGCCGTCACGGCCCGGTGCGAAGCTCGGCCGGTCGCGCCCGACCCCCGGCGCCAGCGCCGGCGCCCACTGCGAGCGCGACCAGTTGTTCTGGACGAAAACCGTCAGCGGGTTGCCGCTGCGGTAGCGCCCGATGCCCGAGACCTGCCAGCCGCCAAGCAGCTTTCCCGCCAGGCCGGGCCGGTCGCGACCCCACGGAATGTCCCAGACCACGGTCACCGTCGCCTTGTGCCTGGCGTGGAAGTCGGACAGGCCGCGGTTGTAGTCGGGGCCGAGGGACTCCGGGAAGGCGGAGGTGGTGCCGTTGGTGGCGTCGGAGAAGAAGGTCGAGGCCTGGGTCGTGTCCTCGGACCGTGACCTGACGTAGGAGGCGTTGAAGCTGAGACCGCCGTTCCAGCGCCGGCGAAGCTCGACAAACGTCGCGCGGTACCAGGAGTCGCCGTCGCTGCTCTTGAGCTCGATGGTCGAGAAGGCCGGGTTGGGCCGCGGCGAGCCGGCCGGGAAGAAGGGCGTGCCGTCGGCCAGGATCTCGGGCGTGGGGACGTTGACGTCGCTGTTGCGCAGAAGATGCCGCCCACGCGAGCCGACGATTCCGACGGCCACCGTCACCGGGTACCAGAGCTGGCGCTCGAAGCTGAGGTTCCAGGCCGTCAGCTCGGGACTCTCGAGCTCGTACTGGATCGGGCGGATCGAGATGCTGCCGCCGCCGAAGACCGGCTGCGGGAAGCTCGGCGCCGGGATCACCGGCCGCGGCGTGAACGGCGGGTTGGTGATCGTGACGATCAGGTTCTGCTGGATGTTGGTGTCGTAGTAGACGCCAAAGCCGCCACGCAGCGACGATTTGCCGTTGCCCATGAGGTCCCAGGCGAAGCCGAACCGGGGGGACCAGTTGTCGCCGGTCGGGTTCTTGTAGAGCGGTCCGATGGTCGGCTCCGGGGCGCCGAGATCGGGCAGCGCCACGTCACGGCCCAGGGCCTCCGAGGGCACCGAGGCGGTCTCGTACCGCAGCCCCAGACTCACCGACAGGCGGGCCCCGAGCCGCGCCTCCTCCTGCACGTAGAAGGCGACGAGGTCGGACTCCCACTCGCGATTCAGGTCCGCCTCGGGCGTCAGGCCGATGAAGATCGCCGGGCGGTTCTCGAGGAACCGCCGCAAGCTGGGAAAGCGAAACAGGCCGCGCGAGAACGTCGGGTTGAACTCTCGCTGGGCGTAGCGCTCGGCCAGGACGCCGGCCTTGAACAGGTTGGCGCCGCGGCTGTAGACGAGGCCGTACTCGAGGCTGTAGACGTCCTGATCGAGCTCGACGTCGGCCGAGATCTGCGGCCCGAAGCGCGGGATGCCGCCGATGTCGATGTTCCCCAGCGTCGGCCGGCCGGCAACAAACGGCGCCAGCGGCGTCTCGAGGTTGGCCTCGACGTCCTGCCCGATCCGGGTGGCGCTGAGGCCGAAACGGGCCGTCTGGATCGCGCGGGTGGCGACGTGGGTGTACTCGGCGGTCAGGAACTGGTTGCGCGACAAGAAAGCGCGGGGAAACTGCGGGAAATCCGTCGGCAGGACCTGCTCGGCGTCGTCCAGCGTGTAGCGGGCGAAGAGGCGGTGACTCGACTGCGGCGCGTAGTCCAGCCGCCCCTGCAGGAAGGTCTGCCGCAGCTCCTGAGAAAAGGGAAAGGTGTGCCCGGCGAGGCCGTCGCCGATGCTCGGCCCGTTCTGGCGGGGATAGGCCTCCAGGTAGGGGCGCACCGCGGGATCGACACCGACGTCGAGAAAGCCGCCGGGAGTCGCCGGATCCGGCAGCAGCCCCAGCCGCGCGTCGTCGTCCGGCACGAAGGTCGAGATCGTCCGGCCGAGGTCCTCGCGCAGATGCTCGACGCCGACAAAGTAGAAGAGCTTGTCTTCGGCGATCGGGCCGCCCACGGTCGCGCCGGCCTGATAGCGCGCGAAGTCGGGCTTCTCACCGGTGTCGAAGTAGTTTCGGGCATCCAGCCGGTCGTTGCGGTGGAAGCCGAAGGCCGAGCCGCGAAGGTCGTTGCCGCCGCTCTTGGTGACGAGCGAGATCTGACCGCCCGAGATGCGGCCGTACTCGGCCCCGTAGGCGTTGGTCTCGACCCGGAACTCGCGGATCGTCTCGGTGCCCAGCGCCGTGCCGGCGGCGCTGCCGGCCGGCCCGTTGGTGAAGTCGTTGAGCAACGTGCCGTCGAGCAGGTAGACGTTGGCCCGGGGGTCCTTGCCGTTGACGCTGATCCCCGGGCCGTGGGCCACCACCGACCCCCCGTCGCGCTGCTGGAACAGCTGGACGTTCGGCTGCAGCAGCGCCAGATCGGTGTAGTTGCGGCCGTTCAGCGGCAGGCCCTCCACCGCCTGCGCGCTGACCAGGAAGCCGAGCTCACCGGACTGGGTGTTGACCGGCGGCGGCGCGTCGGTGACGGTGATGGACTCGCTGAAGTCTCCCGCCGTCATTCGCAGCTCCACCGAGACCGTCTCTCGGACGGTCAGCTCCACGCCGCTACGCACCAGCTGGCGGAAGCCCTCGGCCTCGGCCCGAATCTCGTAGCCGCCCACGGCGAGCAGGGGCAGGACGAAGCGGCCTTCAGCGCCGCTGATCACCGTCCGCTCGGCCCGGGTCGCCAGATGCTCGGCGGTCACCCGGGCGCCCGGCAGGGCCTGACCGGCTTCGTCGACGACCCGGCCGCGGATGGTACCCGTCGTCTGGGCAAACGCCGCAGCGCCGCACAGGCAGAGGGAAAGAAGCCACACCGGAACGCGCCACGTGAGCCATGTTCGCCAATCCCTCATCTCGCTGTACCCTCCTTTGCCCAGCTCCGGAATCCTCTCAGGACAGCTGGCGCGCCCTCTACCCGCGGCCAATCCCGGCGGTCGGTGCCGAGACAACCACCTCTACTGCCTACGTACGCAACTCGGCGTCCGGCGTTGCCATCCGGCGGCGGCTCGGGCATGGATCCGACCCCCGTCGCACGCCGCCGCCAGGGAGTGAGCTCAGGCCTCGGCCTCGAAGCCGATCGCCACGTGCGAGCCGTCACAGAACGGCTTGTTGGCCGAGGCGCCACAGCGGCACAGGGCGCCTTTGCGGCCGGCAGCGGTCTCGCCGGAAGCGGCACGAAGCTCGACCGGGCCTTGGATCAGCAGCGGGCCGTTGGCGGCGGCGGCGATCCGCAGGCTTCCCCGCTCGCCCTCTGACTCGAGCGGCGCCAGCTTGGGAGCCGGCATCGCACCGGGGTCGGCAAAGCCGGCTTCCCGGTGGCTGTTGTCGCAGAAGGGCTTGTTGTTGGAGGCGCCGCAGCGGCACAGGGCGGCGCGCATCTCGCGGCTCTCCTCCCCCGCCCCGTTCACCAGCACCAGATCGCCGTCGAGGTAGATCGGCCCGTCGGCGACCAGCGTGGCGGTGTTCTTCTCGGCCGGGGTCTCGGCCTCGACTCCGCCTGCCGCCTCGAACTTCAATGCGCCGGTGGGGCACTCCCGGACCACGGCGGCGACCCGCTCGGGGGCAGCGCCGTCGGGGTCGATCCACGGCCGCCGCTCGATGTCGAAGACCTCGGGCAGACCGTGCACGCACTCGGCGGCGTGGATGCAGCGGCGGGCGTCGTAGCTGACCGTGATCCCGGCACCCGGATAGCGTCGCAGCTTCTTCTCCATCGCGTCCCTCCTCGGGCATTCTAGCCCGTCCGACACGCCGACTCTCGTTGCCAGGCGGCGCGGATACAGGACCTGCCACCACGGGCGGCCGCACCAACCCAAAGGCGCGAGACACCGGCTGGTTCTATCCGAAGGCCAGCGCGTACAATCGTCGGCCATGCCCGATGCAACCCTGCTGATCTACGGCGCCAACGGCTACACCGGAGAACTGGTGGCCGAGGAGGCCGTGCGGCGCGGCCTACGCCCGGTGCTGGCCGGCCGCAACGGCGAAGCGGTAGCCGCGCTGGCCGACCGGCTCGAGCTCGACAGCCGCGCCTTCGGCCTTGACGATCCGGCGGCCCTGGCCGCGGCCCTCGAAGGGGTCACCGCGGTGCTCCACTGCGCCGGCCCGTTCATCCGCACCAGCAAGCCGATGATCGCCGCCTGCCTGGCTGCGGGCGCCCACTACCTCGACATCACCGGCGAGATCGGCGTCTTCGAGTCGGTGCAGCGCCGCGGCGACGAGGCGCGCGCGGCCGGGGTGGTGCTCATTCCCGGCGTCGGCTTCGACGTCGTGCCCACCGACTGCCTGGCATCCCGGCTCGCCGCCGCCCTGCCCGACGCCACCCACCTCACTCTGGCCTTTACCCACCAAGGGGGCTCGACCAGCCGCGGCACCATGAAGACCATGGTCGAGAGCCTGCCCTACGCCGGCGCGGTGCGCAAAGACGGCAGGATCGTGCCGGTGCCGCTGGCCATGGACGCGAAGAAGTTCGACTTCACCTGCGGCAGCCGCTGGGCGATGACCATCCCGTGGGGCGACGTCTCGACCGCCTTCCACACCACCGGCATCCCCAACATCCGGGTCTACAGCGGCGCGCCGCCGAGCGCCATCAAGCGGATGCGCCGCCTGCGGCCCTTCCTGCCGCTGGCCGGGCTCACACCGATCAAGCGGCTCGCCCAATGGTGGATCGGCCGCACCGTCACCGGACCCGACGAGGAGGTCCGCAAGAGCGCCCGGGTGTGCCTCTGGGGCGAAGTCCGCAACGAGGCCGGTGAGGTACGCCAAGCCACGATGGAGACGCCGGAAGGCTACGCCTTTACGGCGCTGTCATCGGTGGAGTGCGCCGTACGGGTGCTCGACGGCGCGGTGGAGCCCGGTGCGTGGACCCCGGCACGAGCCTTCGGTGAGGAGTTGGCGTTCGAGCTCCCCGGGGTGACCGGTGGTGAGATCGTCGCTGGCCCGGTCGGCGCGGAGGACTGACCGATGACCGATCCAAAGCCGCTCCCCGACGCCCTCTCGATCGACGAGATCCGCCGCGCCTTCCCTGCGCTCGCGCGACGCGAGCACGGCCTGCCGGTCGCCTACTTCGACGGCCCGGGCGGCACCCAGGTGCCGCGGGTGGTGGCCGACGCCGTCGCCGACTACCTGCTGCATCACAACGCCAACACCCACTGGGCCTACCCGACGAGCGCCGAGACCGACGCGGCTCTCGCCGGCGCCCGCGGCGCCTGCGCGGACTTTGTCGGGGCAACGGCGGACGAGATCGCCTTCGGCGCCAACATGACGACCCTGACCTTCCACGTCGCCCGCGCCCTGGGCCGCGCCTGGCAGCCCGGCGACGAGATCGTCGTCACCGACCTGGACCATCAGGCGAACATCGCCCCCTGGCGCGACCTGGCTCGGGAGCGCCAGCTACGAGTCCGCACGGTGCCGATCGTCGCCGCCACCGGGACGCTCGACTGGGAGGCCTTCGAGGCGCGGGTGACCGAGCGCACCCGGCTGGTCGCCATCGGCGGGGCGTCGAACGCCATCGGCACGATCAACGACCTGCCGCGCGCCGTCGAACTGGCCCACGACGTTGGGGCGCTCGCATTCGTCGATGGCGTGCACCTGGCGGCGCACGCCAAGTTCGACTTCGCCGCCATCGGCTGCGACCTGTTCGCCTGCTCGCCGTACAAGTTCTACGGCCCCCACCTCGGCCTCCTGGCGGGCCGCCGCGAGCTGATCGCGCAACTCGACGTCCCGCGGCTGCCGCCGGCAAGCGACGAGCCGCCCGAGCGGCTCGAAACCGGCACGCTCTGTCACGAGGCGATCGTAGGCGCCGGGGCGGCGGTCGACTACCTCGCCTCGCTGGGTACCGGCGCCGACCGGCCGAGCCGGCTGCGCCACGCCTTCGCCGCCTTGCATCGCCGCAGCGCCACGCTGTTCGAGCGGGCCTGGAACGGTCTCGCCGAGATCCCCGGCGTGCGCCTCTTCGGGCCGCCCCCCGGCGCCCCGCGCACGCCGACGCTGGCCTTCGTCGTCGAGGGCTGGACGTCGCGAGACGTCGCGCGACGACTCGCCCGTCGGGCGGTATTCGTCTCGCACGGCGACTTCTACGCCCCCAACGTCATCGCGGGACTGGGCCTGGAGCCGGACGGAGTGGTCCGCGCCGGCTGCGCCGTCTACACGACAGCCGAAGAGATCGACCGGCTGGTCGAGGGCGTGCGCGCGCTGGTGCTGAGCCGCGGCTGACGGCCCTGCTGCTACCCTTGCCTCATCCCTAGCCCGCTCCGCCCTGCATCGACCCACAGGTGGCCTTGGGCCACAGGGGTCTACACCCAAGGGGGCGTGGCGGGCTTTCTCTAGCCTGAACTTCTCACCAGCTCTCTACTACGCCGCCGCATGTACCTGAATCTGCGAGACTTGCCTCGGTCGGTCATCCTCGACGTACTTCGAGTACGCCTGTGGTGCCCTCGGTCGGCAAGTCCCACATCTTCAGGCACCTACGCCGGCTCGCGACGAGAGCCGGTGAAAAGCTCAGGCTAGCCGCGGCCGCGGGTTGGGAAGGGGCTACGAGACCGGCAGGTCCGGCGGCTGGCCGAAGTGCACGGCGGCAACGAAGTAGTGGATCCGCTCGCGGGCCGCGTCGCTCAGCTTGGTGAACTCGACGCCCATGCCGGTGGGCGCCGACCAGGCGACGACCGCGCTCCCGGTGACCGGAGTCTCGGGCTCGGAGTCGGGCAGGGAGAGGCTGAACTCCAGGGTACTGCCGGCCGGCAGGGGCCGATCGACGTCGACGAACATGCCGGTTTCGCTCAGGTCTTCGACATCAGCCCGGATCGGTGGACAGTTGCTCGAGAACTCGACCTCCAGCCGCTGCTCGACGCGAATCGACGATCTGTGCTCTTCGCTCGTCATCGAGTGCCCATCGACAGAATCAACCGTTGACGATCGTCCGGCCCCGGCCGCCGCGCTCAGCCGCCGCGAAGGGCTCGGGCTCGGCCATCACCACCCGCCCCTCGAACCGGGCGCCCTCCTCGACGATCACGTTGGGCGCGATGATATCGCCGCGAACCGAGGCCAGATAGCAGACCCGCACCTGGACGGTGCCGAACAGATCACCGACCACCTCGCCCTCGACCCGGATCATCGCCGCGTGAACGTCGCCCCGCACCCGACCCGTGGTGGCAATCGCCACGCCGTGCGCATGCAGCGGCACCCGGGCGTCGATACGCCCTTCGACGATGAGGTTGCGACGTGTCTCCCCCGTGGCGTCGACAATCGCCGACGAACTGAGGAAGGCACCAACGCTGGCTGACGAGTCGGCCAAGTTCAAGCTCCGGGCGGTAGCTTATCGCCAGTGCTTCGCTCGACGCGGCGCGAGCCGGAAACGGCGAAGCCCGATGTTCGCTAGAATAGGTTCCTCGATCGGGGGACTCGGGAAGATGATCACCGCACTGGTGAGCAAAAAGGGAGGCGTCGGCAAGAGCACGACGGCGGTCAGCTTGGCCGCCGCTCTGGCCCTGGCGGGCCGCCGGACCCTGCTGATCGACCTCGACAGCCAGGCCTCGGCCTCGCTGTCGCTGGGCGTGCCGCGTCACCTGCTGGCGCCCTCGACCGCCGACGTGCTGCTGCGCGAGATGCCTGCCTGGCGCGCCGTACGGGCGACCGCCCTCCCCAACCTGCATCTGCTCACCGCCTCGGCCGACCTGCAGGGCATCGAGGAAGAGCTGACGCAGATGCCGGAACCGGCCAACCGGCTGCAACGCGCGCTGGTCGATCTGACCCCGGACTACGAGATCACCCTGATCGACTGCCCGGCGGCCATGTCCTTGATCTCCACCAACGCCCTCGTCGCCGCCGACTCGTTCATCCTGCCGGTGGTGCCACAATTCCTGGCGCTCGAGGGAGTCCACAACCTGCTCGAGGCGGTGCGGCGCATGCGCAGCCGCTACGGGGCGTGCGCTCGACTGGCCGGAATCCTGCTGACCATGGTCGACTACCGCACCCGCACCGGCAAGGAGAACGCCGCCCGGCTGCGGCAGCTCTACGGCGACCGGGTCTTCGCCGTCGAGGTGCGGACCAACATCCGTCTCGCCGAGGCGCCGGAGCAGGGCCTGACCATCTTCGAATACGACCCCCGGTCGACCGGCGCCCGCGCCTACCAGCTGCTGTCCCAGGAGTTCCTCTGGCGGACCGCCGCCGACGGGCAGCCCGAGGTCACGCAGGGACCGGGACCACGGCGCGCCGAGGCCTACCGCTTCATGAGCGCTCCTGCTAGCGATCTCCGGCGCTGACCGGATGGCTCACCTTCTCGCCCAGCGCCTGCTGCACGGCCTCTATCTGCTCGTCGGCGTCTCCATCCTGACCTTCCTGTTCACCGAGCTCGCGCCCGGGGACTTCTTCGACGACCTGGCCCTGAATCCCGAGATCTCGGCCGATGCGGTAGAGCAGATGCGCGCCCGCTTCGGCCTCGAAGACCCGCTGCCCCGGCGCTACGTGCGCTGGCTGGGCTCCGTGCTGCGCGGCGACCTCGGCTACTCCATGGCCTTCAACAGACCGGTTGCTCCGCTGCTTTGGGAGCGGGCCAAGAACACCCTGTTGCTGACCGTCACCGCGACCGCGCTGGCCTGGCTGGCCGCCGTCCCCCTCGGGATCTGGGCCGCGCAACAGCGCGGCTGGGGCCGCGCCCTGTTCGGCGGCGTCACCTCCGCCGGCCTCGCCATGCCCGATCTCGTGCTCGGCCTGGCCTTCCTCATGCTGGCCGTCCAGACCGACTTCCTGCCTGCCGGCGGCATGACCTCCCTCGATTTCGACACCATGAACGCCTGGCAGAAGGCACTCGACATCGGCCGCCATATTTTCCTGCCGGTCACTGCCCTCGCCCTGACCACCGCTCCGACCATCGCCCGCCACGTCCAGTCGAGCGTCGACGAAGTGCTGGCCCTGCCCTTCATCGCCGCCGTCCGCGCCCGCGGCGTCCCCCACCGCCGGCTGCTCTACCGATACGCTCTACCCGTGGCCGCCAATCCCATGATCTCCCTCCTCGGCCTCTCCCTCGCCGGCCTCCTCTCGGCCTCCCTGCTGATCGAGTTCATCATGTCCTGGCCCGGCATCGGCACCCTGCTCCTCGGCGCCATCCAGGCCCGCGACGTCTACGTCGTCATCGGCGCGGTGATGGCATCGACGGTCTTGCTTGTGGGTGGGAATCTCGTGGCTGATGTGCTCTTGCTGGTGATCGACCCGCGGATTCGGAGGGAAGAAGCGTGACTCGGCAATGGCGATTGGCCGTGCCCCTTACCGTCCTCGTCGCGCTACATCTCGCGAGTCTGCTCGGAGGCTTCATCGCACCGCATTCCGCCGTCAAGCAGAACCGCAATGCTCCCTGGGCTAGACCTACTGCTCTCCACTTCATCGACTCTCATGGACGCTTCCACGTCCGCCCCTTCGTCTTTCCACAAACCCCACACCCGCAAGATATCGGAGCCTACGTAGAAAATCGCACAATCCCTTGCAGCCTACGCTTCCTTGTGCGCGGTGATCCTTATGACCTCCTTGGCCTTGTCTCCACAGACCTCCACCTCTTCGGTGCCGACCCACCCGCAAACCTCCACCTTCTCGGTACCGACGGCTTCGGCCGCGACGTGTTTGCCCGCATCCTGGTGGGCGGGCGAACCTCCCTCTTCACGGGCCTGCTTGCGGCGGGCGCCGCCCTTCTCCTCGGCACCATAGTAGGTGTCACATCCGGATTCCTTGGAGGCAGGACAGACAAAGTCCTAATGAGGGTGGCGGAGTTGTTCCTCGCACTGCCATGGTTATACCTCCTGCTAGGCCTCCGGGCCTTCCTACCACTAAACCTGCCTCCTATCTCTTCCTTCCTCCTCCTCATACTCGTTGTAGGCCTCATCGGCTGGGCCCGCCCCGCAAGACTCCTCCGCGGTGTTGCACTAACCGCCCGAGAACGCCTCTTCGTAACCGCAGCCCACGGCTCCGGCGTTTCCCTGGCACGCATTCTAAAGACCCACGTCCTCCCTCAGGCCTACCAGGTAGTGGCTACGCAAGCTGCAATTCTGATTCCAACCTACGTCCTCGCAGAAGTAACTCTTTCTTTTCTTGGTCTCGGCATCTCAGAGCCTCAGCCCAGCTGGGGAAATATATTGGCGTCCCTTCACAAGTATCACGTACTGGCCAACTACTACTGGATGCTCTTGCCGTCGCTGCCCCTCTTGGCCGCATTCCTCGCCTACTACGCTCTTAGCAGGAGGATGGCCGTCACTTAACGACAGAAACCAACATCAAGCACAAACGCCGCGACCGCCCAACAAAGAGCGCACCTTGCCGAAACCCCTGACTTCCGACCTAATCCGCGACCTTGCGTCCGCTGGCTCTGACAAGACGCGCAGCCGCCTCCTCCGAGAGGAACGAACTCTCCGAAGCCCTCAGGCTGTTCTCGCTCTCTGCGATCAAGCGACCTGCTGGGCCCTAGAGGAACCCGGCCTAGCCGTAGGCGCAGCCGAGGCCGCCATTTGGCTTGCCAGGACCCTGTCAGACCTTCCCGCGGAGGGCCTTGCACACCGGACTTTCGCCAACATCCTTGCCGCAAGGGCAAAACCCACCCAAGCACTCTCCGAATATGAAGCAGCACTGCAGATCTTCCTCGCCCTCGAAGACTCACGGCAAGCAGCAATTACGCGAAGCAGCGCCCTGCCAATCGTAACCGATACCCTAGGCGTCGACTCCGCCTTCGAGTGGGCGGGCAAAGCTCGAAAGACCTTTGAGAACGAGAACGATCAACTCCGACTCGCCCGCCTAGAGAATAACCTGGCAGTACTCTTCTTTCGCCAAGAAGATTTCACGCGCGCATTGCGGCACTGGACTGCAGCCAATAACACGTTACAAAAGATTGGCGAAACGTCAGACCAAGCTGCAACCCTGCGAAACCTAGCAGTCTGCTCCATAAGCCTCAATCAGCCCACCGAGGCCCGAGACTACTACAAACAGGCTCGCGAACTCTGCGTGCGACACGGGTACACCTTTCGCATCCACGCAATAGACTACAACATTGCCTACTTGCACTACCTAGAGGGTGATCACCACCGCGCGCTGCAACTCTACCAAGCGGCACGTGCCAGAAGTCGAGACCTTGGGGACATCTATCATGAGTCGCTTTGCAGTCTGGACGAAACGGAAGTCTACTTGGAGCTCAATCTACTTGAGGAAGCTGACACCGTCGCTCAGCTCGCCGCGACTCAGTTCAAACAACAACAGAGACCCTACGAAGCAGCCAAGGCACTGTTCCACCTGGCGCTCGTCCGATCTCGTCGCGGCGATCCACGCGAAGCATTGAGCCTCCTAGGCTCCGCCTCCGAGGCATTCTCGGGCCAAGGCAATATCCTCTGGCCTGGTCAAATTGAGCTTCTTCGCACATCAGTCTTTACCTCTGAGGGCCGCTTCTTTGAGGCAAGACGCTCTGCCCGGTTGGCGCTCAACCGCTTCCAGGAGTCACGACTCCCTCGGAAGGCAGCTCTCGCGCGCCTGTTTCTAGCCAAGATCGACCTCGCACAGGGAGCTTTCATCGAAGCGGAAGAACACTGCCGCACTAGTCTTCAGACGTTCCTGGCATTTAGGGAGCCCGACTCCCTCTTTCAAACATATTTCCTGCTTGGTCGGATTCTCGATACGCAGAGCGATCCAACCGGGGCATTCGAGGCTTTCTCAACGGCCGAGCAGTACCTTCTAGAGCTGCGTCAGCGTCTGACCGTTTCGCAGATGCTCGTGTCAACGGTCGCTCAACCTTTACAGCTATACGCTCATCTTGTGGGTCTCTTCCACAGCAGCGACCAAGTATCTGACCAAACCTCAGAAATCTTCCGGCTCGTGCAGACTGCCAAAGCACGCAGCTTCGCAGATCTGATGGTTCTCTCCGGGGTCCCTCCACGAGCCCAGACTCCAATGAGGAGTCAACTCGTCGACCAGGTCTCTACTCTGCGCCGGGAACTGAACTGGCTTTATCGCCGCATTGATCGGTCTGAATTGCCAGACGGCACAGCGAGACCATCCGTAGTGGACTCGCTTCAGGCCCAGAGCCAAGAGAAGGAGAGGGAGCTCGCACAGACGCTGTCCTCCCTTCGCATTCCCTCCAAGACCTCCGAGGTAGATCCAGAGCAAATTGGCATCACTGACTTGGACACGCTGCAGAGTCTACTTGGCGAGACTGTCCTTGCTGAGTTTTTCTTGGCACACGATATCGTCATGGCACTTGTGGTTACGGCTCGCGACCGGAAGATCGTGCCGGTAGCAGTTCTTTCAACGGTACAGGACTTGCAGCGCCGGCTCTGGCACTACCTTCACTACTCTCCCCAACGCAAGAGTCCCCTGCAAGGGGGTTTCGATCCACTAAAAATGATTCTTCGGAAGCTCTACGGTGAACTGCTTCTGCCCGTAGAAGAGCTCCTGGGAGATTCCCCACTTCTAGTCGCCCCACATGGCTTCTTGTTCCTTCTTCCATTTCACGCGCTGGTGAAGAATGAGCGTCACCTGATTGAGCACGCTCCCGTCAGCTACCTTCCCAGTGCCGCTACCTTAGTCAAGGTGGTCTCAAAGCAGCCCCTGAAGGTTGGAGGCTTTGCTTCCATAGGTTCTTCAACGGACGAAGACTCGATCGATGTATTTTCTTGTCTTCGTGAAGACGCTAGAGCCATTGTTTCGCGTCCCGGCCAGGTACTCACTGATTCGGATCAAGGGACGTCTTCCAAACGGCGGACAGCGACTCACCTTGTTGCTAGAGCTCGGCTCAGGCAAGACAATCCACTCTTCTCGGGCGTAGCGGTCGGAAGGGAGGAGCTGACAATCTTAGATTTGTATAGATCTAGAATACTCAGCCCAATGATTACGATTGAGGGCCAGGGCTTCACACCCGACGTACCAAGTGGTGATCGACAGGTGTCAGCTCTTTGGAGGGCCCTTCTCGCCTCTGGGGCTCGTTGCGCCGCTATACCTGCAAGCTATAGCCAACCCAGCGTGCATCGTGAATATGCCCGCCGGCTCTATACCGAGCTGTTCCAAGGGGGCGAGGTCGCAGCTGCTCACAGGACCGTCACACTAACGATGATGCAAGACGGGGCTGCGATCCAAGACTGGGCAGGTCTCTTCCTGATTGGAGATCCGTTTTTACGGTTCGACTTGAAGGACAGGCGTTGAGTTAGCGGCGTCAAAGACGTTTTCCAAAAAACCAAAAGTGACCTGGTTTGTTGATTTGCTCAGCAACAAGTAGTCGGGTCATTGGGGCGAACCGGCCCTTTGTTTTCTCTTCTGGGGCTCCTTGGTCGCCAGGGTCTGTACACTTGTGACCAGGGCCCAGTTCTTTAGTCTAACTGCTGCGTGATCAGAGGCAGAGCCTTCTTAGTGGGCTGTTCAGGAGTCGTAGTTCGTAGAGGTGGCTTCGCGGCTCATGTATCGTCTGACGATTGTTCACTCGTCCTTCTGCTGGGCGAGCACGGCCCCAACGACCTTGAAGATCGCCTCGCGGTTGGGGAAGAGCTCGACGACGTCGGTGCGGCGTCGGGTTTGCTTGTTGTGCCTCTCCTGGGGTTCTTGGATCAGATCTGAGGTCAAACGGCAAGGGAAGGCAGTGAAGGCGAGGAGCAGTCCGGCGACTTGGCGAAGGGCTTCTCGCGCTTCTCGACGACCTGCCGGTGCTGAGCCGAGACCGCCTCCGCATCCGGCTGCAAGGAGATCTAGCGCACCAGCGAGCCAGACGAACGGATAGGCGCTCGCAAGCGGGAGGTGCCGAAAGCCCTCGACGGACTCGTCAAGGCTCTATCGCCATCTCCGAGACCCGGGACTTCGACAACCGCTTGACCTAGAGCGTCTGGGCCAGGCCCTCCACGTGACGGGTCGGAATTCCTCGCACGTAGCACTCCGCCACGACCGAGACCAGGGCCGATGTCGGTCGACGACTTCGGTGAAACACCAAAGGACCTGGCAATGGCCTTTGCTCGTGCAAGGCCTGCGGCGCCCGGGCTGTGTTAGACCGTGGAAGGGTGCCCTCCCGTCCCCTCGCCCTGGCGAACCCTCTGGGTTTCCCCACAACTCCGACCGTTTCCACAGCCGCTACCACGCCCACAAACCGCAGAAGGAGGTCCTCAACAAGGGTGTTTCGCCAAATCCTGTCTGGGCCCAGGGCCTTCTCAGAGAAATGGGTGATCACTCTTCCTTCCCGATCTCGCGTTACCAAGCAGAGAGGAACTTCCAAGATCACGCCCCACTAGGAGGAAGCCATGAACGTCAAGACTCAACTCAAGGCTGGCCAGTCGGTCGAGACCATCGTCGAGTAGAACCAGCAAGTAGCTGCCAACGCGCCCTCTCGAGGGCGCGTTGTGGCACGCTAGAGAAATCCAGCAAGTGGTCCCTCGCCGAACGGGAACCAATTCTGAGGCGGTGCGCCGTTCCCGACCGATTCAGCAGGCAAGGCCACGCACTAAGTACCAGTTCCTTGACTAAACTTCCAGAATCTCCCTGGACTGAGCACCAAGGAGCGGCACAAAACGAAGCTGATGCTATTAGGTCCCTAGCGACGCTTCAGTGCCCCACCGCTGCTTGGCCATCGCACAGGTCAAACGCCTAGGAACTGTTTCACCTCGCGGTAAGGCGTCGCTCGGTACCCGAAGAACACTCACAGCAGGATGACATCGGGGTCCTCGGCTCTCGTTGGAGGGTGCTCCGAAACGAAGAGCGAGAAGCCCGCCAGCTGCCTGAGCCGCTTGGTCCTCGATAGCGGTCGCGACTGCACCAGCAAGGCCCTCGATCAGTGGGCCTACCTGCGCGGCGTCAAACTGTGCTCCATCCGGCCGGCAAGCCGATCGAGACCTCCTTCATCGAGAGTTCCAACGGCCGCCTCCGCGACGAGAGCCTCAACGTCCACTGGGTTCCCAGCCTCGCCGATGCGGGGTGGCCGGATCGAGATCTGGCGGCTCGACTTCAACACCGTCCGACCACACAGCTCACGGGGCTACCGAACCCTGAGTCCGCCTCTGGAGAGGCGGGGCCCCAGCCGAACTGCGTCGATTCCCGCACCTCCCTTGCCCCCGCCCACCCGGGAGGCTGCTACAAGCCGCTGATGAGCCGAGAATCTCTCACTGCCCGTGCTGTCAACCTGGGGAGCACGTCACAGGCTACAACCTACGGGCGCTGCATCCGCTTCACAGAATTGAGGGCTATCGCAATCGAGCTAATCACCTGATTAGAGAGGCTTCGCTGTCTCACTAGTTGTGCAAATCTCACGACGGCCGCTTTCACCCGCTTGTCCGTCCGCATACTACCGGTCCTAACTATCAATTCCGATGCCAGTGTCCCCAGAGCTGCCAGCCGACCTTGGGCCAATCGGACGCGCGCCAAATCAAGGGAGGCCTCAACGTACCAGACTAGGTGGCCTCGCGTCTCGAACTCGGCGCGAACACTTTCAAAGATCTCTGCTGCCTTCTCCAGTCGTCCCTCAGTCGATGCCAAGGTGCCCTCTAGCCAAGTCGTGTACACCCTCGCATACCAGCCCCCGACAGTATAAGAAAGGTCACGCACTGTTGGGAGTAGCGCCCGCGCCTCAGGAGTATTGCCAACTTCACACAACGCGAGCACGTGCTGACAATGAACAGCATGCTGAAGCCGAGGTGGGTCGTTGTCAGTATCTAACAAGCCGGTGGCTTCCTGATAGAGCCTCAGTGCCCCGGAGTGGTTCTCAGCAATGAGCATTGTGGCAGCCAAGTTTACAAGCTCGCAAATCACGCCTTTCCGGGTTCCGTGGATGCGTTTCAGGTCTAGAGCACGGGCAAGGCAAAGCTCGCCCTTCCGAGATTCGCCTGTCTGGGAGTAGTACAAACCCTGGGTAGCTAGACACTGAGCCCTCTCTTCAGGTCCGACATCAGTCACAGAACAGACTTCTCCCAATTCCTGCAGGGTTTCCGATGCCGCCGGGAACTCCTGCAAGACTACTAGACACCGCGCGAGAACCACTAGAGACCTGACCAAGCGCACCGAGTCTCCGAGATCTCGGTTTCTCACTCGGGCAATCTCGACGGCAGCCTGGGCGAGCGACACCGAGCCATCTGGGTTCACAGAACAGCTTCGCCTTGCTCGCCCGAGGAGCCAGTCGCAAAGGTTCGGATCCAAATAGGCGCTGTCTCCTTGAATCGCCATTGCACGCTGCCGCTGGGCCAGCTGAGCGAGTTCGCCCCAAAGCAGTTTTATCGCGGTCCAGTCTTCAAGATAATGCGGCACCTCAGGCTCGGGGTAGTACTCGTCATAGGCCCGAGCGACATAGTCTTCCTGGATCTCCGATGGATTCCCCTCACGAAGCTCCGACAACAACCCAACTGTCTTCTGAAGCCCATCAAAGAAGTTTGCACAAGGCAGGCACGTATCCAGATGGCCTTCGATTCCGGCCCGTTCGTGGTCGGTGATATGGCCGTCGAGGTAGTCGCTCGCGGAGTCGCGGAGGTGGCGGCAGTCGGGTGCCAGCGGTTCGTCAGTCAACATCTTCAGTCCTGCCTCAAATAGCCGGCCAGTTCGTTGCGGACCTGCACGCGGGCTCGGTGCAGGATCACTCTCTGGTTCTCGGGACTGATGTCGAGGAACTCGCAGACATCGGCGGATCTCCAGCCCTGCACGTCCCGTAGGGTCAGCACCAGTCGCTGCCTGTCGGGCAGGCCGCGGATCGCTTCTTCGAGGCGCGCTCGGGTCTCGGTGTCGAGCAGGGCCTGCTCGGGATCGCGGGGGGCGTCGCCGCCGGATGCCCAGGGTGATCTGGCGAGTGGGGCCGCACCCCCTTGACGGCTATCGGGCAGCAACCCTCGAGGCGGTCTGGTGGCCATGGCATCTCTCACCAGCGACAGGGCCCGGTGTTCACGTTTTCCTCGGTTGATGGCCCGGTTGACCAGGATGCGGAAGGTCCACGTCTTGAGCGAGCTGCGGCCGCCAAAGCGTCCGAGCTGCTGCATGAAGTGCAGCCAGGTCTCCTGCGCGACCTCTTCGGCTACCGCGCGTCCGCGGACGTAGTTGAGGGCGACACGGATCATCGTCGGATTCCACCGATGAAACAGCCGGAGGAAGGCCCGCTGGTCCCCCTCTCGCAGGCGCTCGACGAGAGCTCCGTCCCGCTTGCGCCGCGATACTTCGCCGGCTTGCCGGATACTGCTTGTCTGGTTCTCCTCGGTCACAGGCGCCTTTCCACGGGACCGACCCCCCAGGCCTTCTAGCACGAGCGCACTCGTTCGGCAACGCTCGGGGTCGATCTCCAAGGTATCGAAAACGGTCTGAGCGGCTCGTGCACCATCGGCTTGCTGACGACATTCTGGGCGGCTCCTTGAGAAGACTGCATGCGCGCCCTGATTTTCTCTCTGAGGGGTTGAGTCAATCCGGGCCGGCGATCGTTACAAGGTTCATCTGAGGTCCTGCGAGAAGGAGGCGGACGGGCCGGCGCCAACCCCCGCGCCGGCCACGCGGCACCGATCCCGCGACTCGGTCGCTGGACGTGCCGAAAAGCGCCATTTCTTTCGCCTCCGGTCGGAATCTTCACCGTATTTTTTCGGGGCGGTCCGCAGCCCACCGTTTTCCGTTCTCAAAAGCAGGGCACCGTCGTCACGGCAGCTTCCCAACGGCTCCGCCCAACCCCTTGGAATCAATGCGTTTAGGAGACTGCCGCCGAGGCTCTTGTGCGTTCGGCCTGCCCCGTCGGACCTGGAGCGGTCCGCCAGAACCGTCGGTATGCCTTTTGCTCTATTCCTCGACGGGATACGCGAACCGGAGGACTGATGATGCGCAACGGAATCGACAAGCTGGCTTTCCTGGTGGTCCTCGGCGCCGCGGTACTGGTGGCCCTGGCGGCCGCGGGAACCGGCCCCGCCTTCTCCGACGACAGCCGCACGGATCCGGCCGCAATGCACAGCGCCTCCGCGGTCCGCGCGCCTGCCGCCGAGATCGCCCCATCTGCTTCGCAGACCGAGCCCGCAGCCGAGAAGCCCGAGGACGAGGCCAAGGCCACCGACTCGGACGGCTACGAGTGGAGCGGATCGCGGCCGGCCGACCAGCGTTACCTCTGGAGCCACCGGCCCAACTAGGGCAGGGGCGTGTCCGCCACGTGATCAGCTCGCTGCTCTCTCATCCACTGTCCGGGGCCGCGCGGGGCGATTTTGTCGAAGGGCCACCACCGCCGCTGATGTTCCCGGATCTCGGCATCAAGCGACTCGCGGAGGAGATCCGGCACCTCGAGACGGGTGCCGTGGACGCCTTGCACACGGTGCTCCAACTTGCGGGCTCCAAGTTGGCGGACAAGAGCGTCCGCGTCTGCGTGCTCTCGCTCAAGCTCGGCGAGCGGCTCGGCCTTTCGCCCAGCGAGATTCGCGATCTCGAGTTCTCGGCGCTGCTGCACGACATCGGCTTCCTGGGCCTGCCCGCGGAGATCTTGAGCAAGCACGGCCTGCTGACGCCCGAGGAGAGGCAGCTGCTGCGGCGCCATCCAAAACTCGGCGAGGCGGTCCTTGGCGGCATCCCCGGCTTTGAGCGTGTCGGCCGTATCGTCGGCGTTCATCACGAGAGGCCCGACGGCCTCGGCTACCCGGCCGCGCTGCGGGGCCCGGAGATCCCCATGCCGTCGAGGATCCTCTACGTCGCCGAGACCTTCCAGGCGATGATGACCGATCGCAGCTACCGCACCCGCATGCCCCTTCGCGAGGCGATCGAGCGCCTCCGGGATGGCGCCGGGTCGCGCTACGACGAGGCCGTCGTCGAGCAGCTCGGCCGCGACGCAAACAGCTTCGAGCGGATGCTCGCAGACTGCAGTCTGCGCGTGGGTGCCGACGATCTCTGCCTTCTCGACTCGCCGCCGGAGGACGCTAGTTGATCGAGCCCTGCCCCCGAAGGGGCAGGGGCGCTAGAATGAGCATTCGGGTCCGTCGACGCTAGGCCGGTGACCCAGCGACCGAGCGGTACCGCCGGGAATCGCACATGGCTTCGGATGTCCTGCAGAACCTCCGCTTCCGACCGCCGCGGCAGCGCAGCGTCAAGAAGGCGCCGCTGCCAGCCCTGCGGATCAAGCAGCTCGAGCAGGCACTGCGTCAGACCCAGGCCGGCGCGGTCTGTGCGCTGACGCTGCTGCTTGATCTCAAGGACCTCAAGACCGGCATGCACGCCACGCGGCTCGCCGAGTGGGCGGTCCGCGTCGGGGAGGAGCTGGGTCTCGGCGAGGAGGAGTTGCGCGACATCGAGTACGCCTCGATGCTGCACGACGTCGGCAAGGTGGGGATCCCGGACGAGATCCTGTTCAAGCCAGGCCGGCTGACCGCCGACGAGTTCGACCAGGTCAAGAAGCACCCCGAGTACGGCTGGGCGATCCTGCGCGCGGTGCCGGGCCTAGAGAGCGTCAGCCTGGTGGTCCTCCACCACCACGAGCGGATGGACGGCAAGGGCTACCCGGCCGGGCTCGAGGGCGACCAGATCCCGCTTGGCGCGCGCATCGTCTGCGTCGTCGACGCCTTCGACGCGATGCTGTCGAGCCGCAGCTATCGCAAGGGGCTGGGTATCGAGGAGGCGCTCAAGCGATTGCGCGAATCCTCGCCCGACCAGTTCGATCCGCAGATTGTGACGCCGTTCATCGAGCTGGCGGCCAGCGACTACACCGAGATCGCCAAACTGGAGGAGTCGGCGGCATGAGGCCGGCCGACCGCACCCCGTAAAGCTCCCCGGACGCCTCGCGCCGTTCAGCCACCGCCGAGGGACGCAAATCGCATGGCTCGCCGGCGCGGCCGCGATCAAGCCTCATCGCGCATCCAGGCCGTCGCCAGCGAGTCCGCGTACTCGTTCCACCGATCGCCCGAGTGGGCCGCGATCCAGACCAGCTTGCACTTCGGATGGGCCCGGTAGAGGGCCAGCAGGGGCTTTACAAGATCCAGGTTCTTGAGCGGCTCGCCCTTGCGCTTCCAGCCCTTGCGCTCCCAGCCGGGCGCCCACTTGGTGATGGTGTCGATGCACAGGCGGCTGTCGGAGTGGACGGTGACGCGAGCATCCTCCGGTAGGGCCCTGTAGGCCTCGATCAGCGCCGTCAACTCCATCCGGTTGTTGGTGGTGTGATTCTCGTGGCCGTGACCCTGGGAGAGGATCTCGCCGCCTTGGACCCAGACCATGCCCCAGCCGCCGGGGCCCGGGTTCGGGCTGGCGCTGCCATCGGTGAAGACTCCGCTATCCGGGCCGGCGTCGTACTTCGCCAGCACTTCCGCCAGGGTCAGGTTCTCCTCGCTGCGGGTGGGGGTGCGCTTGGTGCTGCGTCGGGGCCTCTCGGCACCCGAGGCCGAGGCCCGCGTCTTGTTCGGCGAGTGCCGGCGGCAGTACTTCGGCGTCCAGCCGGGGTACTTTTCGAGAGCCGGTTGCGGCACCTCGAACTCGGCCTCGCAGACGCTGCAGCGGAATCTCGGCACGGCGGCTCAGGCTCCGGGCACGGTCAGGGCGCGGCCGGCAACCCTCCAGCCTGCGGCGGCGAAGCCCCGCGCTAGGGCCCGGCCGAGCCCACGACTCACCCCGGTGACGACGACGAACCCGGCCTCGCTCATGCCGCCTCCGGCCTACCAGCTGCTCGACGCGCCGCCGCCGCCGAAGCTGCCGCCGCCGCCTGAGAAGCCGCCCGAAAAGCCGCCGCCGCCGCTGCTCCAGCCGCCGCCGCTACCAAAGGTGGTCAGCGTGGGGTAGGTCGCGAGAAACCGCTTGCCGGCGCCGGTCTTGCCAAGCAGGAGCTTGACGATCGGGCAGCCGACAAACCAGGCGAGGCCGCAGACCGCGCCCGCCCAGGGGTGGATCACCATCGGAAAGGCGCCCCAGAACGGCGTCAGGAAGAGCCACAGGAACCAGCTCTGACAGCCGCTGCCAAACAGCGCCGCCATGCTGAACGAGCCCACCACCAAGAGAAAGATGCCGATGAACAAGACCTTGAACAGAAGCGGCGCATCGGAGATGTCGCTCGCCGGCGAGGCCAGCGTGTCGGGCGGGATGACGTCTTCGCCCCGGAGCGTGCCGATGACCGCGTCGACGCCGGCCTCGATGCCGCCGCCGAAGTCGCCGCCGCGGAAGGCCGGCCGCACGATGTTGTTGAGGATGCGGCCGCTCTGGGCGTCGGTCAGCTGTCCCTCGAGTCCGTAGCCCACCTCGAGGCGCATCTTGCGATCGTCGCGGGCGACGAGCAGCAGCAGGCCGTCGTCCTGCTCGGCGCGGCCCAGCTTCCAGGTCTCGGCCACCCGCAGCGAGTACTCCTCGAGCGCCTCACCGTCGAGGCTGGCAATCGTCAGCACGGCCATCTGGGCGCCGGTGGCCTCCTCGAGCCTGGTCAGTTTGTCCTCGATCCGCTGCTCGACCTCCGGCGGGATCATCTCGGCGGTGTCGTTGACCCGGCCGGCCAGGAACGGCACCTCGCGGGCCGCCGCCGCGGGCGCCAGCAGGAGGCAGAGCGCCGCGGCCGCTGCCGGCAGCCGGAACCGCGCCGCCCGGCTCACCGGTCCCGCCTCCGCAGATCGTCGCGCAGCTCGTTGCGATCGTCCGGCTGGATCTCGACGCCGCTCCGGGCCAGCAGCCTGCCGCAGGCCCCGATGCCCTCCACCAATGCCTCACCCGGGCGGCCGCCGCGGATGCCCAAAGCGAGCGCCGAGGTGATCGTTTTCCACTCCTCCTCACCCACCTTGGCGTTGATGCCGGCGTCGCCCAGAACCACCACCCGGCGCTCGAATAGCGACAGGAAGAGCAGGATGCCGGTCCGGTCGTCGGTGCTGAAGACCTCCTCATCGAGAAAGGCGACCGCGGCCCGCCGGCGCACCCGGCGCTCGAGCACGTCGCGGGGAACGAGGCCGCGCTTCACTGCCGGAACCAGGGCGGCGAGCAGGAATCCCAGGGCGCCGCCGGCGGCCGCCGGCAGACCGAGCCAGAGGACCCCGCCGCCCCAGAGGCCGGCGCTGGCGTGCCCGATCGCCGCCAGCAGCGCGGCGCCCATGGCTCCCAGGGCTGCGGCCTTCCAGAGGGCGCCCTCGTAGGCGTCACTGGCGTCGACCACATAGGGCACGATCTCGCCGGCGGTGGTGCCCTCGGCCGCGGCCACGGCGGCGCGAACGGCTTTCAGATCCCCTTCGCTGAACAGTGGTTTGGCCGCCATCTCGTATCTGACCTCCGCGAGCGGATTGTATGGCAGCGGCACCGACGTTGAAGCAGGATCGAAGCCGCGGTGATAGAACAGCGGGGCCATTCTCGACCGCTGGGAGATCCGCATGCGCCGCTGCCACCCCACCCACCTGACGCTCCTGCTCGCCCTGCTCGCCGCCGCCTCCCCGGCGGTGTGCGCCCAGGGGCAGGCCGAGGAGGGGAAGCCCAAGTCGATCACGCCGGCGCCGAAGCGGGCCGAGGGCGACGGGCCCTTTGACCGCCTGATCCTGCGCGGCGCCACCCTCGTCGACGGCACCGGCGCGCCGGCGCGGGGACCGGTCGACATCGTCATCGAGGGCAACCGCATCGTCCAGATCGAAGGCGTCGGCGTGCCCGGGCTGCCGACCGACCCCGAGAAGCGTCCCAAGGCGGCGGCGGGCGATCGCGAGCTGGATTTGGAGGGCATGTACGTGCTGCCCGGCTTCATCGACATGCACGGCCACATCGGCGGCGTCGACCAGGGCACGCCCGCGGAGTACGTCTTCAAGCTCTGGCTGGGCCACGGCATCACCACGATCCGCGACCCCTCCGCCGGCAACGGCCTCGAGTGGGTGCTGGAGCACAAGCGGAACAGTGCCGCCAACGAGATCACCGCGCCGCGGATCGAGGCCTACCCGGTCTTCGGCCAGGGCCGCGAGGAGCCCTTCACCCGACCGGCCGAGGCCCGTGAGTGGGTGCGCGCCATCGCCGCCGCCGGCGCCGACGGCATCAAGTTCTTCGGCCACCGGCCCGACATCCTCGAGGCGGCGCTCGACGAGGCCGGCAAGCAGGGCCTTCGCACCGCCTGCCACCACGCCCAGCTGGCGGTCGCCCGGGTCGACGTCCTGGACACGGCGCGCTGGGGCCTGACCACGATGGAGCACTGGTACGGCCTGCCCGAGGCGTTGTTCGACGGCCGCACGGTGCAGGACTACCCGGTCGGCTACAACTACTTCGACGAGCAAGACCGCTTCGGCGAGGCGGGCCGGCTGTGGCGCCAGGCGGCTCCGCCCGGATCCGAGCGCTGGAATCGGGTGATGGACGAGCTGTTGGCTCTCGACTTCACCATCGACCCGACGATGACCATCTACGAGGCCAGCCGCGACCTGATGCGGGCGCGGCGCGAAGAGTGGCACGACGACTACACCCTGCCTTCGCTGTGGGAGTGGTTCCGCCCCAACCGCGACTCGCACGGCTCCTACTGGTTCTACTGGACCACCGAAGACGAGGTGGCCTGGAAGGAGAACTACCGGCTCTGGATGGCCTTTCTCAACGAGTTCAAGAACCGCGGCGGGCGGGTGACGACCGGCTCCGATGCCGGCTACATCTACCGCATCTACGGCTTCGGCTTCGTGCGCGAGCTCGAACTGCTGCGCGAGGCCGGCTTCCACCCGCTCGAGGTGGTCCGGTCCGCGACCCTTCATGGCGCCGAGGCGCTGGGCCTCGACGGCCAGATCGGCACCGTCGAGCCCGGCAAGCTGGCCGACCTGGTGGTGGTGCCCGAGAACCCACTGGCCAACCTCAAGGTGCTCTACGGCACCGGCGCGATCAAGCTGGACGATGAGAACCGGCCGGTGCGGGTGGGCGGCGTGCGCTACACGATCAAGGACGGGGTGATCTATGACGCCCCGGCGCTGCTCGCCGACGTCCGCGAGATCGTCCGAGCCGCCAAGAGGGCGTACGGCAAGCCCCTCCTGCAGCCGGGCATCGAGCCGCCGATCGCCGAGCCCACGCCTGCGCCAGGCGCCGCCGGGAGCGGCCCGTGATCGAGCTCCACTCCCCCGACAGCGAAGGCGAGCTGCTCTTTCTCAAGAGCCTCCTGGACGAGGCGGGCCTTCCCTACTACGTCCACAACGAGCGCTTCGGCTCGCTCATGGCCGGCCCGCAGATCGCCCACTACAACCGCAAGGCGATCTGGGTGCACGAGGGCGACCGCGAGGAGGCGGCGGCGCTGATCGGCGACTTCCTCGAGCGCACCGGGGTGCGCGAGCCCCCCGCCGGGCGGCGTGAGTACACGCTGCGCGAGAAGCTACGGATGGTGGGCGAGTTCCTGGTCTTCGGCTGGTTCCTGCCCGGCAGAAGACCACGGCGCGGACCCGAGTTGACGTTGGTCAAGGGGTTCCGGACCGGCGCCGACGAAGCGGACGGAGAGCGCGGCGCGACGGACTCTCCGCCGCCCCCGTCCGAGCCACGCTGACCGCAAAGGGGCGATCCGCCTATACTCCCAGCACCAGATGGAGGGCAGGAGCGCACCTACTCCCCGAGTCGACGTTCTCGTCGCCGTCTTCGACGAGGCCGCGACGATCGCCGGCAAGATCGCCGACCTCGAGGCGCTCGATTACTCGCCAGACCGTCTGCGCTTCCTGATCGTCGACGGCGGCTCGACCGACGGTACTGCGGCCCAGGTCGCCGCCTGGGCGGCCAGGGACCCACGCGTCGACTGGTTGGCGATCGACGTTGCCGACAAGGCCGCGCAACTCAACGCCGCGCTCGATCGGAGCACCGCCGACTGGGTCCTGGTCACCGACGCCGACGCCCGGATGCCTGCGGGCACGCTGCTGGCGATGATCGAGCAGACGCGCAAGCGGCCCGGCGTCGCCGTCGTCGGAGCCCTGGCCTCGACTCCGGGTCACGAGATCGAGCGGCTCCACTGGCGGCTATCGAACTGGATTCGCCGTCGCGAGAGTCGTTTCGGCACCACCGGCCTGGTGGTCGCGACCTGCTACCTGTTCCGTCGCGGGCTGATCGACCGGTTCCCCGATGACTGTGCCGCAGACGACGTCCACGTCGCCTGCCGGGCGGCGGCGACGGGCGCGCGTGTCGGGCTGGCGGAGGTGACGGTGGTCGAGATCCGCTCGCCCTCCTCCGGCTGGGGTGTTCTCCGGCACAAGGTGCGGCGCACCCGCGGCTATCTGCGGGAGGTTCTGCGGTTCCTACCCGCTCTGAGCCGGATGCCGTGGGCGAGTCGGGCCATCTTCGGCTGGCGGGCGCTGGCGCTGTTCGGCATCCCGGTCCTTACGGCGGCCGCGCTCCTCGCTCTCGGCCTGATGGCACGGAGTGCGACGGTGCCGGACGGGCCGGCCGTGATGACCACGGCGTCACTTGGTGCCGTGTTCGGCGGTCTGTGGGCCCTGAAGTGGAGGCGGACTGGCCGGAGATCGATGATCGTGCTCTACCCCGCCCTGACCCTGTGCATCCTGTCGCTGGCACTGCTCTCCTACCCGTTCAGCCGCAAGACCGCCAAGCTCGATCGGATCGGCTCCCCGTGAGACGGGCAGCCGGGCTGGCCGCCCATTACCTGCGCCATCGATTCCGGCCGCACCACCCGTTCGAGGTGCAGGCCGTGCTGCTCAACCAGTGCAACCTCCGCTGCAGCTACTGCCGTTGCCCTGAGATGATCGTTCCCCAGATGTCGACCGAAGATTGGTGCGAGATTTTCGAGAAGCTGGTCGCGGTGGGCACGCTGCGGATCAAGTTCCAGGGGGGCGAGCCGACGCTGCGAGCCGACTTCCGAACGCTCTCGGAGGCTGCACGCACCGCCGGCCTGGTGACCGCGGTGGTGACCAACGGCTCTGCCATCGCTGCCCGCCCCTCGTTGCTCGACTCTCTGGACGAGGTGGTGGTGAGCCTGGACGCCTTCAAGCCCGAGCAGCACGATCGCTTCCGGGGTGCCGGCTCGCACGCCGCGGCGCTTACGGCCCTGCGCCACGCCCGCCAGCGCGGCGTGCGGGCCTACGTCAACATGGTCGTTCACCGCGAGACGCTGGCCGAGTTGGAGCCGATGCTGGAGCTCTGCGAGGAGAACGGCTTCGGGCTCAACGCCCAGGCCGTGATGTTCGGTCACGACTACCAGGACTCGAACGCCGAGGGGCTTCGCCTGCCCCAGGAAGTCGAAAGCAAGATGCACCGCAAGCTGGCCGAGTGGCGGCGTGCCGGGAGGCCGATCATGTTCTCGGCAGGGTCCTACGAGCGCACCGCCCGCTGGCCGGACTATCGCACCTCTACTGTCCGCAGCGACGGCCCGTCGTCCTGTATGGCCGGTCGGTTCTACATCCACATCGAGCCCAACGGCGACGTCCATCCATGCGGAATGCACGTTGGCAGGTTCGAGCCCGCCAACATCCTGCGCGACGGATTCGAGGCGGCCCTGGACCGCGCGCGCGTGCACGACTGCGGCGACTGCTCGCTTGCCTACCTCAACGAGCGCAAGGCTACCTTTGCGCTCCGGCCTTCGGCGCTGGTCCAGATCCTCCGCCGTGGGTGAGCTGCCAGCCGCAGGCGCCGCGAGCAAGCTGCCGAAGGCGCTCGTCCTGGCGCTGACGATCACTCTGCTGGCAAGGGCCCTGCTACCGATTACCGCCTATCTGGTCCGCCAGGACCCGGCGGCGTTTCTCGTTCCCGACAGCCACGAGTACCTGGCGCTGGCAGAGTCGCTTGCGACATCCGGCAGCTACCGGACCGATGGCGCGCCCGAGCTGAGGCGAGTGCCGGGCTTCCCCGCCCTGGTCGCTCTGGGCGTCCGGACCGGCCATCCCGTCGCGGTGACGCTGGCCCTGCAGCTGCTGCTTGGAGCGGCGACGGTGCTTCTCTGCTACGCCCTGACCCGAGAGCTCGCCGGCGCGCGGGCTGGCGCGGCAGCGGCGCTGCTGTTCGCGGCGGCAGCCGAGCTCTGGGTCTGGAACTCCTATGTGCTGTCCGAGACGCTGTTCGTCTTTCTCGTCGCAGCGATGTTGTGGAGCGCGCTCCGCTACGAGCGGTCGGCCCAGCCGGGCTTCCTGCTGCTGGCCGTGGCTCTGGGCTGCGCCAGCGCCTATGTGCGGCTCGTCGGCTACGTGCTGCCGTTCTTGATCGTGTTCTGGTTCGCGCTGCGCTGGCGATCGAGACACCACCTCGGACGCGTGGTGGTCGCCTTTGCTTTGGCCGTCGCCCTGCTGGGTGTCTGGCACCTGCGCAACGGGCTCGTGGCCGGCTACTGGGGCTTCTCCTCCCAGTTCGAGCGGGCGCTCTACTACCTTGGGGGAAGCGCGGCGGGGACCGGTGACAACCAGGCCTCATACCTCGAGGCGCGCCGGCACCTCGAGGAGAGCCTCAACGGCGGCGAGCCGCAGACGCCGGACGACGCCGCATCGATCTCGAAGATGCGCTCGCGAGGCCTTGCCTCGATCCGCGAGAAGCCCTGTGGCGTTCGCGGCCAGCTACGGCATCGGAGTCGCGGCGGTCCTCGGCCACCCGGGCACCGCCTACGCCTTTCGGCTGTTCGAGAGCGACCCGCCCCCGGATCGATACGGCAGGTCGGGACTCTTCGAGCTCAACCGGGGACGATGGCGAACCGCCTGGCGGTTCCTGGTCGCCAGGGGACCGCTCTTCTGGCTGCTCGCCTTTCTCCAAACGGTGCAGCTGGCCGTCTACTACACGCTCGGCATCGTTGCGCTGCGGCGGGCGGGCGCGAACCGCGCCCTCGCCCTGGTTGCCCTGGTCGCGCTCTGCCTGCTGCTGCTCTCCGGCGGTGAGCACGGCAGCGCCCGTTACCGGGCGCCGTTGCTGCCCTCGGTCTGCGTCCTGGCGGGAGTCGGCGTGGCGCGCATCGCCAAAGATCGCCGTCTCCTGACTGAGCGGGCAGGCTAGCCCGCCCTTCTCACCGGCTCTCGCAGCGAGCCGGCGTAGGTGCCTGAAGATGTGGGACTTACCGACCGAGGGCACCGCAGGCGTACTTGCAGTACGTCGAGGATGACCGACCGAGGGAAGTCTCGCAGATTCAGGTACATACGTCGGCGTAGTCGAGAGCTGGTGAGAAGGGCGGGCTAGGGTCGCGCTAGCGTCCGCCCGTCACCGGCACCGGCCCGAGCTCCGCCGTCGTCTCCGCGGCCAGGTAGGCCGCGGCGACGTAGGCCGCGACGTTCTGGCCGAGCGCCTGGCGGTCGACCTTGAGCAGGGTGTCGTTGACCGTGTGGTGGATGTCGAAATACTCCGTCGCGTCCTGGCGCAGCCCGAGCACCGGCATACCGGCGGCGCGCAGCAGCCTGAGATCGGCACCGCCCCGGGCTTCGTTGTCGCCGCGCTCGATCCCCAGCGGCTCGAGCACCCGCGCGATGGCCTCCATCGTCGGCAGGGCCGTCGGCAGCACCTTGGAGTTGAACTGCCAGACCCGCCCCGACCCCAGATCCGACTCGGCGCCGAGGACGTGCCGGCCGACCTCGTCGGCGTGCGCCTCGGCGTAGGCGCGGCCGCCCGAGAGGCCGAACTCCTCGTTGGCGAAGAGCACCACCCTGACGGTCCGGCGCGGCCGCTCGGGCAGCTCGCCGATCCGCCGCGCCGCCTCGAGGACGATGGCGCAGCCGGCGCCGTCGTCCTGCGCCCCCTCGCCGGTGTCCCAGGAGTCGAGGTGACAGGCCAGCAGCACGATCTGCTCGGGCGTCTCGCGGCCGCGGATATCGCCGACGACATTGGCCGATCGGGCGTCGTCGAGGTAGTGGGAGGTGAGCCGCAGGCGGAAGCGGACGGGGCCGCCCAGCGCCAGCCGGGCCTCGAGGACGTCGGCGTCGGGATGGGAGAGGGCGGCGGCCGGGATGCGGGGCACGTCGTCGCGGTAGCGGGTCCCGCCGGTATGCGCGATCCGGTCGCTCGAGGTGCCGGCGGAGCGCATGATCATGCCGATCGCTCCCTTGGCGGCCGCGGCCGAGGGGCCCGCGCCGCGCGCCGCCACGGTGGGCCGGTAGCCGGAGCCCTCGCGGTTGCGCTCCATGCGGCGGGTGAAGAAGACGATCTTGCCGCTGACCGCCGCCATCGGCAGGGCCGCCAGCGCCTCCAGATCCTCCACCGCCACGACCTCGGCGGTGAGCCCACCCTCCGGCGTCGCCACGCTGCCGCCCAGCGCCGTCAGCACCACCAGCCGCAGCGACGGATCGAGGATCCAGCCGGCCTCCTCGCCGCGCACCCACTGGGGCACGGTGACCGGCTCAGACCACACCTCGTCGAAGCCCAACCGCCGCATCGCCGCGAGAGCCCACTCGACGCCGGCCCGGTCGCCGGGCGTGCCGGCAAAGCGCGGCGAGGCCTCGACGGTCACCGATCGCAGCAGGTCCCAGGCGCCGCTGCCGGCGGCGGCGCCGTCGCGCAGCTCGACCGCGCGCGCCAGGGCCTCGGGGCTGAGGCCCCCATCCTCCGCGGCCAGGGCGGGCGTGGCGATTGTGCCGAGGGCCGCCAGGCACAGCGCGAGCGGCAGGAGACGTCGAGCGCAGCGCACCCTGGGACTCTACTCCGGTGGCGGCCGCCGCGGATCGGGGTCGTCGGCGATCCGCTGTCGCCTCGCCTCACGGTGGCGAAGCAGGGCGTCGGCGAACTCGGGGCGCGGTCCCGCCAGGATCTGGGCGGCAAACAGGGCGGCGTTGACCGCGCCGGCCTTGCCGATCGCCAGGGTCGCCACGGGAATGCCCGCCGGCATCTGCACGGTCGACAGCAGAGAGTCGAGGCCCTGCAGGGCGCTCGACTGCATCGGCACGCCCAGGACCGGCTTCAAGGTGTGGCCGGCGACAACGCCGGCCAGGTGGGCCGCCCCGCCCGCCGCGGCGATGAACACCTCGACGCCGTCGCTCTCCGACTGGCGCACGTAGGCCACCAGCTCGTCCGGGGTGCGGTGGGCCGAGAGGATGCGCACATCGTGCGGCACCGCGAGCTCCTCCAGGGTGGCGGCGCAGTGCTCCATGGCCCCCGACCAGTCGGATCTCGAACCCATGATCACGGCGACGAGGGGTTTCATGGCGAGGGGAATATACCAGCCGGCCCGGTTCCACGGCGTCGCGCGGACCACCGGTAGAGCAGCAGACCGTAGACCGCCAGGTTGATCGCCAGCACCACCAGGCCGAGCACGACCTGGGTGCCGCGGGTCAGGCCCGGCGGATAGAGGATCGGCAGCAGGTAGTGCTCGATGAAGCCGCCCTCATAGGCGGCCTCCCCTGCCAGCGCTCGGAGCCGCTTCTCGAGCGGCGTCAGCGGGCAGATCCAGCCGGCGAACTCGATCAGGGCGCCCCAGGCCGCCGCCGGTAGATGCGCCCAGGCGAGCCGCGGCCAGCGCAGCACCGCCAGCCCCCCGAGGACCACGAAGACGACGAACAGCGCGTGGACTACGACGACGGCGTCGGCCAGGACGCGGTAGACCACGGGTTGCTAGCCGCCTGGATCGGTCTGGCGCCCGAAGTAGTCCCGCACGCCGCGGGCGATGACGCCGCTCAGCAGCAGCAGCCCGATCAGGTTGGGCAGCGCCATCAGTCCGTTCATCACGTCCGAGACCGTCCAGACGAACTCCAGCCGGCTCACCGCGCCGAAGTAGATCGCCACGGTGAACAGCAAGCGATAGGGCAAGACCGCCCACTCGCCGATCAGGTACTCGATCGACTTCTCGCCGTAGTAGCTCCAGCCGAGGATGGTCGAGAAGGCGAACATGGTCAGGCTGACGGTGACGATGATGTGGCCCCACTCGCCCGGCAGGCCGCGGCCGAACGCCTCCTGGGTCAGGGCGGCGCCGTTGAAGCCCTCGAGCCAGGCGCCGCTGACCAGGATGGTCAGGCCGGTGAAGGTGCAGACGACCAGCGTGTCGATGAAGGTCTGGGTCATCGACACCATCGCCTGACGCACCGGCTCGCGGGTCTGGGCGGCCGCCGCCGCGATGCCCGCCGAGCCGAGCCCGGACTCGTTGGAGAAGATCCCCCGGGCGACGCCAAAGCGGATCGCCTGCGCCACCGCGACGCCGGCAAAGCCGCCGCCGGCCGCGGTGCCGCTGAAGGCGCCGCGGAAGACCTCGGCCAGCGCCGCCGGGATCTGCCCGGCGTTGAGCAGCAGGATGATCCCCGAGCCGAGCATGTAGACGGCGATCATGATCGGCACGAAGAAGCCGGTGAAGCGGCCGATGGACTTGATCCCGCCCAGGATGACCGCCCCGGCGGCGACGGCGATCACCAGACCGCTGACCCAGGCCTTGATGCCGAAAGAGCCCTCGAGGGCGTCGGCCATCGAGTTGGACTGCACCATGTTGCCGATGCCAAAGGCGGCCGCGGCGGCGAACAGCGCGAACAGCCAGCCCAGGCTCTTGCCGAGCCACGGCCAGCGGATGCCGCGAGCCAGGTAGTACATCGGGCCGCCGGCCTGCTCGCCGCGGGCATCGGTGACGCGGAACTGCACCGACAGCATCGCTTCCGAGAACTTGGTGGCCATGCCCACCAGACCGGTCATCCACATCCAGAACAGGGCGCCCGGGCCGCCCAGGGCGATCGCCGTCGCCACGCCGACGATGTTGCCGGTGCCGACGGTCGCCGCCAGGGCGGTCATCAACGCCTGGAAGTGCGAGATATCGCCTTCGGCGCCCTTCTCGCGGCGCACGATCAGGCCCAGGTACAGGGCGTGCCACAGCTTGGTGAACTGCAGCCCGCGCAACCGGATCGTCAGGAACAGCCCGGTCAGCAGCAGCAGCGGGATGAGCAGGTACGGGCCCCAGACAAAGTCGCCGAAACGCTGTACCGCGACGGTCAATGCCTCCATCGATTCTCCTAGAGCCTAGAGCTTGAAGAGGGCGTCGAAGGCGGCCCTGGGGTCGTCCGGCCGACCGCTATCGGCGGCGAACTCTTTGGTCACCTTGGCCTCGAACAGCTGACAGTCGTTGTTCTTCGCCTTGCCGCGAATCCGGGCCGGCACCGGCTTGCGGCACTCCAGCGGCGCCGAGCTGTCGAAATGGCGGCAGTTGGTGCAGCTGTGCAGATCGGCGCCGCACGACGAGCAGGTCGCCGCCGTCTCGCCGGCAGCGGGCGCCGCCGCCTGCCGCCCGCAGTTGGCGCAGCGAAACGCCTCGGCCGTCGGCGCGCCCAGCCCGCGGCCGCGCGGCCCCTCGCGGGGCGTCCGTGGGCCCGCCGGCCGATCCCGCCGGGGGCTCTCGGAACCGCCCTCGTCCCTGTAGCCGCGCTGGCGGTACTTGCGGTCGGTCACGGCGCACTTATACCACGTGCCCGGCCGGCCGCCCCGGGACGGCGACGGCCCGGGGCGGTTGTGATAGACCATGAGAAGGATGTCCCCCGACAGGCGCTCGACAGCAGGCGGAGGCGGCCCAGAGCGTCGCGGGCACCCCCGCCTCGAGGTCGAGGGCCTCTCGGGGGGCTTTCGCTTCTCGACCAACGCCAAGATCCTCAACCTGAGCCTCGACGGCATGGCGCTCGAGACCAGTGACTATCTGCAGGTCGGCCGCTCCTACTCGCTCAAGCTGAGCCGTGAAGGGGAGGATCTGGCCCTGCGCGGCCGGGTGGTCTGGTGCCGGCTGGTGGGCACGGCCAGCGTCGAGAGCGGCGAGAGCGTTGCGCGGTACAGCGCCGGCCTGCAGTTCGAGAACCTGCTCAGCGGCACCGCCCGCGAGGTGCATCGCTTTCTCGGCAGCAATGCCGTCATCGCGCTCGAGAAGCGGCTTTTCGGCCGCTTTCGGCTGCACGAGTCGGAGACCGCGGATCTCGACCACCAGGCCGCCTTCCGGGTCGAGAAGATCAGCCTCAGCGGCATGGAGGTCGAGAGCGACACCTTTGTCGCGCCGGACACCGTGCTCGACCTCGAGCTGATCCTCGGCGACGAGCGGCTGAACGTCAGCGGCCGGGTGGTGCACGGCAGCCGCATGGAGCCGCGGCCCGGGGGTGAATCCGCATCGCGCCTCGGCATCGAATTCGTCAGCATGAGCGACGAGACCGAGCAGACGATCCGCGATCTCGTCCGCGCCGCCATCCGCTAGCCTGGGTTATTCACCACGGCGCGAAGCGAAAGTGCGAAATGTCTGTCAGATCGGGCCGAACCGCAGTGACGAGGGACGCAGGCGTACTTGCGGTACGTCGAGGACTGAGGAGCGAGGACGGCCCGAGATGGCGGGCAGTTCGCGCTTGCAGCCGTGGCGTGGTGAATAATCCAGGCTAGGCGCCGGCATGTCGCGGCCACCAGTTGACAACCGCCCGGCGCGGCGGCCCGAGGATCCCCTGGTCGAGCTGCGCGCGGTCGACAAGAGCTACCGCGAAGGCGATCGCCTGCATCGCGTCCTCGACGGCGTCGACGCCCAGTTGAGCCGCGGCGAGATCACCATCCTGCTGGGCCGCAGCGGCTCCGGCAAGTCGACCCTGCTCAACCTGTTGAGCGGCATCGACCTGCCCGACCGGGGCGAGGTCGTCGTCGACGGCGTGGCGATCAACCGGCTGAGCGAGTCGGCCCGCACGCGGTTCCGGCGCCGCCACGTCGGCTTCGTCTTCCAGTTCTTCAACCTGATCCCCACCCTGACGGTGGCCGAGAACCTGCTGCTGCCGCTCGAGCTCAACAACCGCCGCGACGGGGACGACCGGGTGGCGGAGCTGCTCGCCGCGGTGGGGCTCGCCGACCGCGCCGCGAGCTTCCCCGACCGGCTGTCCGGCGGCGAACGCCAGCGGGTGGCGATCGCCCGCGCCCTGGTGCACGATCCCGACCTCATCCTGGCCGACGAGCCAACCGGCAACCTCGATCTCGAGACCGGAGTCCAGGTGCTCGAGCTGCTCGACCGTCTCACCCGCCAGGCCGGGAAGACCATGGTGATGGCCACCCACAGCCGGCGGGTTGTGGGGGTGGCCGACCGCATCCTGCGGGTCGAGGCCGGCCGCCTCGAGCAGGTCGAGGCGTGAACACCACCCTGCTCAAGGCGGGCCTGCGGGACTGGTCACAACATCCCTGGCAGGCGGGGCTGGCGGTGATCGGCGTCGCGGTCGGCGTGGCGGTGGTGGTGGCGGTCGATCTGGCCAACGGCAGCGCGCTCAAGGCGTTCGACCTGGCGTCCGAGGCGGTGCTCGGGCGCGCCACCCACCAGGTGGTCGGCGACTCCACCGGGCTGCCGGAGGACCTCTACCGCCGCCTGCGGGTCGAGCACGCGGTGCGGCCCTCGGCGCCGGTCGTCGAGGGGCTGGTCGAGGTCGACGGCCGGCCCGACATGCGGCTGCGGCTGCTCGGCCTCGACCCGTTTGCCGAGCGGGACTTTCGCTCCTATGTCGGCGGCGGGCCCGGCGGCGAGCCCGACCTCGCCACCTTCCTGACCCGTCGCGGCGCCGTCCTGCTGAGCGAGCGCGTGGCTATGGAGCTGGGCGTCGCGCCGGGTGACGAGCTCGCCCTGTTGGTGGGAGGGCGGCCCGTTGGCGCTTTCCTGGCCGGCCTCCTGCGCTCCCAGGCGGGCGCCCGCGAGGAGGCGCTGGCCGAGCTGATGGTCGCCGACATCGCCACCGCCCAGGAGATCCTCGGCCTCGCCGGGCGGCTGTCGCGCATCGATCTCATCCTCGACAGCGGCTCGAACGGCGAGCCGGCCGCGGAGCGGGTCGCCGGGCTGCTGCCGCCCGGAGTGCGGCTGCAACCGGCCGCAGCCCGCTCGGCGGCGGCCACCTCGATGACCCGCGCCTTTCGCCTCAATCTGAAGGCCCTCGGACTGCTGGCGCTGCTGTGTGGCGGCTTCCTGATCTACAACACGGTGGCCTTCGGCGTGGTGCGCCGGCGCCGGCTGCTGGGTGTGCTGCGCTGCCTCGGCGCCGGGCGGCGGAAGCTGCTGGCGCTGGTGCTGGGCGAGAGCCTGCTGATCGGGCTGGCCGGCTCGCTGCTGGGCGCCGCCGCCGGCCAACTGCTGGGCCGGCGGCTGCTCGGACTGGTGACCCAGACGATCAACGACCTCTACTTCGCCGTCACCGTGCGTTCGGTCGAGCTGGCGCCGGGGACCTACGCCAAGGGTGTCCTGCTGGGCCTGGCGATCGCCGCCGTCGCCGCCCTGGCGCCGGCGATCGAGGCGATGTCGGTGGCGCCACGCAGCGCTCTGGCCCGCTCGGAGCTCGAGTCGCGGCTGCACCGGCTGCTGCCCGCGGTGAGTCTCGGCGGCGTGCTCCTGGCGGGGCTCGGCGTGCTGGTCCTGCTGCCCGACTGGGGGCTGGTGGCCGGCTTTGTCGGCATGTTCGCGGTGCTGCTCGGCGCCGCCAGCCTGACGCCGGCGGCGGCGGTGTTGGGCGGGCGCCTGCTGGCTCGCCCCGCCGGGCGGCTGTTCGGCCAACTGGGCCGCATCGCGACCCGTGGCCTCGAGACCGCGCTCAGCCGGACGGCGGTAGCGGTCGCCGCGCTGAGCATGGCGGTGGCGGTGACCGTCGGTGTCGACCTGATGATCCGCAGCTTCCGCGACACCGTCACCCGCTGGCTCGAGCTGTCGTTGCCGGCCGACCTGTACCTGTCGATCTACTCGACGCCGGGACGCCGCTTCACCGCCCACGAGACCTTCCCGACCGACGTCGTCGAGCGGCTGCGCGACCTCGACGGGGTCGCCCGCCTCAACAGCCTGCGGCACCTCGAGCTGGCCACCGACGCCGGTCCCTTGCGGGCGCTGGCGATCGACCTCGACCAGCGCAGTTACGGCGCCATCGACTTCCGCTCCGGCCGGCCGGAGGAGATCTGGCCCGCCTTCCAGGCCGGCGACGCGATCATCGTCTCCGAGCCGCTGGCCAACCGGCGCGGCCTCGCCGTCGGCTCGGAACTGCTGCTGCCGACGCCATCGGGCGAGCTGCCACTGCCGGTGGCCGGGATCTACGCCGACTACGCCTCCGACCAGGGGGCGATGATGCTGAGCCGCACGCTCTACGAGCGCGCCTGGGCCGACGACGCGGTGACCGCCATCTCGCTGCACGCCACACCCGAGGCGGCGCTGGACGAGTTGGCCGCAACCGTCCGGGCCGCCATTGCCGAGGTCCCCGGCGCGCGCGTGCGCAGCAGCCGCGGGCTGCGCCAGGAGTCGCTCGAGGTCTTCGACCGCACCTTCCTGATCACCGACGTGCTGCGGCTGCTGGCCGTGGTCGTGGCGCTGGTCGGCGTGCTGAGCGCCTTGATGGCGCTACAGCTGGATCGGGAGCGCGAGCTGGGAGTCCTGCGTGCGCTGGGCTTGACGCCGGGCCAGCTCTGGGCGGTGGTCAGCAGCCAGACCGCCGTCCTCGGGCTGATCGCCGGGCTGCTGGCGGCGCCCTTGGGCTGGATCATGGCGGTGATCATGGTGCGCGTGATCAACCTGCGCTCCTTCGGCTGGACGATCGAGCTCAATACCCAACCCGGGCCGTTCGTCGCCGCCCTGGGGCTGGCCGTGGGCGCGGCTTTGGCGGCCGGGCTCTACCCGGCGTGGAAGATGGCGCGCACCAGCCCGGCCGCGGCGCTGCGCGAGGAGTAGCAGTGGTGGCGCGCAGAGGCTCCTGGGCGGCTACTCTCGCGGCGATGGCGGCGCTTGCGGCGTGCGCCCCGGCGCCGCCCGAGTCGGCGGTCGAGACGCTGAGCGTGGCCGACATGCTGGGCTCCGGCGATGCCGGCTCCTTCGCCCGAGCGGTGGCGCCGCGGCAGTTCGACTTCCCGGCGGACCACGGGCCCCACCCGGCCTTTCGCACCGAGTGGTGGTACTTCACCGGCAACCTGTCGGGCACCGGACCGGCGGCGGAGCGGGACTTCGGTTACCAGCTCACCTTCTTCCGCTCCGCTCTGGGCGGCGATCCCGAGCCCCGGGAGTCCGCCTGGGCCGCCTCGCAGGTCTACATGGCCCACTTCGCGGTCGCCGCCCCCGGCGGCCCCGATGGCGGCTTCTACAGCTTCGAGCGGTTCGCCCGCGGCGCCGCCGGCCTGGCCGGAGCCGAGCTTGGGCCCTTCCGCGTATGGGTCGAAGACTGGACGGCCGAGGGCGGCGACGGCATGCCGCCGATCCGTCTCCGCGCCGCCACCAAAGAGGCGACCATCGAGCTCGATCTCGCCCCCGGCAAGCCGCCCGTGCTGCAAGGCGATCGCGGGCTGAGCCGCAAGGGCCGCGAACCCGGCAACGCCTCCTACTACTACTCCCTCACCAGACTGCCCACCCGCGGCCGGATCTCGCTGGCCGGCGAGACTTTCGAGGTCTCCGGCGCCAGCTGGATGGACCGCGAGTGGAGCACCAGCGTGCTCGGCGAAGGCGTCGTCGGTTGGGACTGGTTCTCGCTCCAGCTCGACGACGGCCGCGATCTGATGGTCTACCAGCTGCGGCGGGAGGACGGCTCGGCCGATCCGCTGGGCGCCGGCGCCCTGGTGGCGGCGGACGGCGTCTCGACGACCCTGGCCGCCAGCGACTACCGCATCGAGCCCCTCGGCACCTGGCGCAGCCCCCGAACCGGCCGCGCCTACCCTTCATCGTGGCGCCTCAGCCTGCCCGCCGAGGGCCTGGAGCTCGAGCTCGAGCCGCTGCTCGCCGACCAGGAGCTGAGTCACTCCTTCGTTTACTGGGAAGGGGCGGTGCGTTTCGCGGGCACCGCCTCGGGCCAGCCGGTTGCCGGCCGCGGCTACGTCGAGCTGACCGGCTACTGAGCACGGGGCGCGGACCGCCTCCGCGATCAGCCGCAGCTGAACAGGCGCTCGCGGGAGATGCGCGAGGCCAGCTCTTCGGCACAAAAACCGAGCATCTCCCGCTCGAGCTCGGGCGGAACATGCCCTGCAGAGAGCACCGCCGCCGGACCGCCACGGCGCCCAGGTGCCCGGCCACCACCTCCTCGACATAGATGCGCCGAATGGCCCGCCCCATCTAACCGATCCCCGGTGGATGGGCCGCCCGCCGGGCCTCGAGCTCGCCGGCCAGTTCCGCGGTCTGCTCGACGATGTGCGCGATGGTGTCGATCCGCCCTTCAATCAGCTCTTCCACTCGCTTGGCGGTCAGCCCGGAGGGCGGCGCGGCGGCGTTGTCCGAGACCACCTTGATCACATGGATCAGCTCTGCCGAGACCAGCCGCGCCGCGGCGGCGCAGAAACCCGCCGCCTCCATCTCGTAGATCGTGTCCTCGGGATAGCCGGTCTCGGGTCGGTCAACGGTGGTCACCGTTGCGGTGGCGCACGGCGGCTCGAAGACCAGCGGCGGGTACCAGGCGGCGCCGCCGCCGGCTGCGACCACTTTGTGAGCCAGGACGACCTGCCCGAGGGGCAGGTCGCGATGCCCGCCGATGCCGACGTTGATCCAGGCCGCCTCGCCGCGGCTCCGACGGCCCAGCCAGGCGGTCGCCGCGCTCGCCGCCTCGCTCCCCATGCCGCTGATCACGAGGTCGATCCCCGCCCCGCGCCAGAGCGGGAACTTCTCGCGCCCAGCCGGCGCCAGCTCGAATCGCCGGATCAACGGCCGCGCCTCGGCGCGCAGCGCGACGACCAGCCGGATCAAGCCGTCGCCGCCCTGTCGGCTCGGTCCCGCCGCCAACGTTGCGCCAGCTCTCGAAAGCGGGCCGCCTCGGCGGCGCGCCCGCGCCTCTCGGCGCCGTCGGCCCAGATACGGCACTTCTCCCGCAAGGTCGCCGCCGCCGCGTCCCGCTCCTCCGGCCCGAGATCGTCACCCGCGAGGATCCCGGCGAGCGCCCGGATGCGATGGCGGTCCAACCCGCTGACGGTGCGCGACAGCTGGTCGGCGTGGCCGCCGTGCTTCTCCACCAACGGCTCGTCCACCAGCAGGATCGGGTAGACGGCCGTGATCCGCAGCCAGAGGTCGTAGTCCTCGCAGGCCGGCATTCCCTCGTCGAAGCAGCCGACCCGATCGAAGACCGATCGGTGGATCAGCGCCGCCGAGGGCGAGATGGCGCACAGCGGCAGACAGTGGCGGAAGATCCGGCCGCCGCGCTTGCGGTGGCGCCGCCCCGGGTTGACTCGCCGGCCGTTGCGAATCCACAGCTCGTCGGTGTGGCAGAACCGATGATCGGGAGCCGCGGCCAGCGCTGCCAGCTGCCGTTCCAGCTTCTCCGGCAGCCAGGCGTCGTCCGAGTCCAGCAGGGCGATCCAGTCGCCGAGCGCGGCGCCGATGCCGCGGTTGCGGGCCGCGCTGACGCCGGCGTTCTCCTGCGCCAGGTACCGCGCCCACGGGAACTCGCTGCGCACCATCTCGCCGGTGCCGTCCGTCGAGCCGTCGTCGACGACGATCACCTCCCCGGCCGGCCGCGTCTGCCGCCGAACGGACTCGAGCGCTCGCCCCAGCAGCGCAGCTCGCTGGTAGGTCGGGATGACGACGCTGACGAAGTCGGGGCTCGGCTCCAGCACGGCGCCGAGCCTATCCGGCCGGAGGCAGCAGCGCGACGACGCGGGCCGGGCCGCCCGAACCGCCGGCGATCTTCATCGGCAAGGCGACGACCCAGGCGCCGGTGTCGGGCACCAGCTCCAGCTGGGTCAGGTTCTCGAGCCCGATGACGTTGGCGCCGTTGGCGATCTGGTGGACGATGAAGTCGGTCGACGGGCCGTGGTCGATGCTCGCCGTGTCGACGCCCAGGGCAGCGACCTTGCGCTCCTCCACCAGGGTGCGCGCCGCCTCCTCGCCGTAGGCCGGGAAGTGCAGGTTGGAAGCGTCTCCCGGGGTGTCGTCCCCGAGATAGGCCAGCGGGTCGGGCCAGCGCCGCGACCAGCCGGTGCGCAGCAGAACGATGGCTCCCTCCGGCACCAGGCCGTGATCGGCCTCCCAGTCGAACAGGTCCTCACCATCGAGCCGGGTGTCGGGATCGGCCGCGGCCCGCTCCGAGATGTCGATCACCACCGCCGGGCCGATCAGCCGCTCGAGCGGAATCTCGGCGGTGGTCCAGCCCTGCTCGGCGAAGTGGATCGGCGCGTCGAGATGGGTGCCGCCGTGCTCGGGGGTGGAGATCGCGTTCGCCGAGTAGAAGTACCCGCCCTCGGTCATGCCGTGCGCCAGCACCTGGAGCTCGAAGCGGGAGGGCGAGGTCGGCCAGTAGAGCGTGTCGGCGTCGTAGGCGTGGCTCAGGTCGATGATCTCGGCGGCCGCGAGGTCGAAGGTGGCGCCGGGCGCGGGGACGGTCTCCGGGGACGGATCGGACATCCGGGCGCAGCCCGCCGCCGCCAGCAGAGCCAGCGCCGCCAGCCAGAGGCATCTTGCCGCGGAGCTCATCGCTATCGTTCCGCCGGCACGCCCTACGGGGCCGCCAGCCACTGGTCGAGCCAGCGCAGCACCTCCTGGTGCCACTGGATCGAGTTGTTCGGCTTGAGCACCCAGTGGTTCTCGTCCGGGATAGTAGAGCAGCCGGCTGGGGATGCCCTGGCGCTGCAGCGCGGTGAAGGCGGCCAGCCCCTGGCTCTCCGGGATGCGGAAGTCGATGGCGCCGTGCACCACCAGCATCGGCGTCTTCCACTTCTCGACGTGCAGCGCCGGGTTGTGCTTCTCGTGCCCCTCGGGGTTCGCCCAGTAGGGGCCGCCGTGCTCCCACTCGGGGAACCACAGCTCCTCGGTGGCGAAGTACATCGAGCGCATGTCGAAGACGCCGTCGTGGTTGACCAGACAGCGGAACCGGTCGGGCCAGTTGCCGGCGATCCAGTTGACCATGTAGCCGCCGTAGGAGGCGCCCAGGGCGCACGACCCGGTCGCCGTCGATCCAGGGGTTGCTGCTCGAGCACGTGCGCCAGGCCCTTCTGCAGGTCTTCGAGCGGCTTGCCGCCCCAGTCGCCGCTGATCGAGTCGGTGAAGGCCTGGCCGTAGCCGGTCGAGCCGTGGAAGTCGATCATCACCGCCGCGTAGCCGGCGCCGGCGTAGGTCTGCGGGTTCCAGCGGTAGTGGAAGTCGTTGTCGAACGAGCCCTGCGGGCCGCCGTGGATGAGGAAGGCCAGCGGGTAGCGCTTCGCCGGGTCGAAGTCGACCGGCTTGACCAGGTAGCCCTAGACCGTCTCGCCGTTCCAGCCGGCAAACGAGAACTGCTCGTAGTCGCCAAACCGGATCGCCGCCAGCCGGTCGCGGTTCACCTCGGTGAGGCGGCGCTCGTCGGAGCCGTCGAGGGCGGCGGTGTAGAGGTCCACCGGGTGCCCGAGGTCGTCTCGGCCGTAGACCAGCCGCTCCCCCGCCACCGCCGGCGAGCGCACGTGGCCGCCGCTCACCAGCGGCCGGGCCGCGCCGGTGGCGACGTCGATCGCGAACAGCTTGACCTCGCCGATGTCGCCAGCGGTGGCGTAGATCGTCTTGCCGTCGGGCGAGAAGCCGATACCCCCCGGCGAGCGGTCCCAGCTTTCGGCCAGCACCCGGGTCTCGCCCGCGGGCCAGTCGCGCAGCATGATGCGGAAGCGGTCGGCTTCGAAGCCGGGCCGCTGCATCGCCAGGTAGGCCAGGGTCCTGCCGTCGGGCGAGAAGACCGGCGCGGTGTCCCAGGCCTGGTTCGCCTCGGTCAGGCACTCGGGCTCGGTCGTGCCGTGCAGCGGCGCCAGCCAGAGGTCGAAGTCGGTCGACCAGGGCTCCGCGGCGCCGGCCACCCGGGCGCTGAAGACCAGGCCGTTCCCGTCGGGGGTGAAGGCGATCTCCTCGGGTCCACCGAACGGCTTCGACGGCACGTCGGCGTCAAGGCCGGGGGTGACGTGGTGCAGGTGGCCGGCGTGCTCGCTACTCGCCGACATGACGAACAGATGCGACCGCCGGCCGTCCTTCCAGGTGTCCCAGTGACGGACGAACATGGAGTCGAAGACCCGACCGGTGACCTTGCCCTCCTCGCGGGCCGTCAGCCGCTCCTTGGTGCAGGCGACCGCCGCGAAGCCGCCCGCGGGGTCGGCGGGCGACGCGTGCGCATGCTCGCCGTCGCCCTCGCCAGTGCCGCTCTCCCCGGCCTCTGCCAGTCCGGCGCCGTCCGCGGCCGGCTCCTCAGCGGTCCCCGGGCAGTCTGGAAAGATCTCGAGCGTGAAGGCAAGGTGCCGCCCGTCGGGCGAGACCACCAGGTTGCCCACGTCGAGGGCCAGGTCGCTGACTTGCTCCGCCTCGCCGCCTGCCAGCGGGATCCGCCAGATCTGCGACGAGCCCGAGCGGGTCGAGAGGAAGAAGACGGCGGCGCCGTCGGCCGACCAGCGCGGATTGAAGTCGCTCGCCTCGTGCGAGGTCAGCCGGCGCGGGTCGGCGCCGTCGACGCCCACCAGCCAGAGGTCGGTGCGGCCGCGGTCGGCCTCGAGGTCGGTCGTGCGCAGGCCGAAGACGACCGTCTCGCCGTCGGGCGACACCTGCGGGTCCGAGATCCGGTCCATGGTGACCAGATCGTTGATGTTGAACGGATGGCTCTCCGCCTCGTCGGCGGCCGCCGGGGCCGCGAGCAGGCAGATGCAGGCCAGGATGCCGAGTTTTCGCATCAGTAGATCTCCCTGTTTCGAGGTGGGAGGTGGGCGCGCCCGAAGAGCGGTTCAAGAAACCGCGGACGCAACGCGATTCTATCGTGTAATGGCGGCCGCGGCGCGGTCGGCCGTCGGTCAGGGACCCGGTGGCAGGCGCCCGCGGTTGCGTCGCTCGAGCGGCAGCAGGCGGTCGTAGATCTCCTGATTCACCGGTGTCGGCACGCCGCTCTCCCCGCCCAGCCGGACCACCGCGCCGCTCTGGAAGTCGAGCTCCGAGGGCCGGCCCTCGACGATGTCGCGCTGCAGCGAGGCGGTGCCATCCGGCGGCAGGCGATCGAGGAAGGCCAGCGTCCGCTCGACGATGTCCGGCCGCAGCTCGGCGCCGCGGGCGGCGGCGAGGGCCACGATCTCGCGCATGGCCGCCTCGACCATCGCCCGCGACACGGGATCGGCCCGGAACTCGCCGATCGTCCTGCCGGTCAGCGCGCCGACACCGCTGACCGGGCAGATGAAGAGGAACTTCTCCCAGATCGCCGCCAGGACATCTTCCCGCGCCCGGGAGGATAACCGCTCTCCAGCGGCGAGGTGCACGACGACGGGCTGAGCGGGCGCCGCTGGCGCCTCGTGCCCCCACGAGCGTACCCTTCTCTGGAATACGCTGGGACTCTCAGCCGTAGGAGCACACGGGACCAGGAGCACACGGAGCAGGAGGACCGAGAATGACCAACGGTGGTGCGGCAGCAGCAGGCGCAGCGGCGGCGGCGGGGGCGGCGATCGCCCAGGCGATCAAGGCATCGGGCGCGATCGTCCGAGTCGAGCCGGAAGAATTCCTCAAGATCGTCTCGCGGGTCGAAAGCCCGCTGGTGGTCACCGCCGAGGGCGGCTTCCTCGGCACGAACCACCAGTACCTGACCAGCTACAAGGGCCTCGCCTTCTTCACCAAGAGCAAAGAGGCCCTGCACCTGCCGAGCGACGCCGAGCTGATCGTCTCGAACAAGATCTGGATCCCGGGCTAGCCGAGCCACCGCTACATCGACAGCGAGCCCTTGCGAAAGTCGGTCTTCCCCAGCAGGGCGTTGATCAGCACCGGCCGGCCCTTGGCCGCCTCGGCCTTTGCTTTGGCCAGGGTGGGCTCGATGTCCCGCACCCGATCGAGCAGGAGACCGACGCCGCCGTAGCCCTCGGCCACCTTGTGGTAGTCGGTGCGGCGCAGGACGGTGCCGACGTCGTCGTTCAGGAACTCCACCTGGTCGCGGGCGATCTGCGCCCAGGAGGCGTCGTTGCCGACCACGGCGATCACACCCAGGCCGTGGCGCACGAAGGTGTCGAACTCGGCCAGGCTGTAGGCCGCCGAGCCGTCGCCCCAGAGCAGCCACACCTCGGCACCGGGCCGGCATAGCCGGGCGCCGAGGGCGAAGCCGCCGCCCACCCCGAGGGTGCCGAACGCCCCGGGGTCGAGCCAGGACAGCGGCCCTCGGGGCGAGGTGATGTAGGAGGCGGTGGCCACGAAGTCGCCGCCGTCGGCCACCAGCACGCTGTCTTCGTCGAGGGCGGCCTCGATCGCCCGGCAGAGGGCCAGCGGGTTGAGATAGTCGGTCTCGGCAGCGGCTTGCCGGGCGATCTCCGCCTCCCGCCCGTCGTCGCGCCCGCGCAGCGTCTCGAGCCAGAAGGGGTCGTAGTCCGCCGGCCCGCCCTCGGCCAGCCGGCGGAGAAACCGGCCGGGGTCGGCCTCGACCAGCAGGCTCGGCCGGCGGTTCCTGGCCGCCTCGGCGCGGCTGCGGTTGACGGCGATGACCCGCGCCGAGCCGGCGATCTGACGGCCGTAGTCGAGGCGAAAGTCGCACGGCACGCCCGCCAGGATGACCAGGTCGGCCGCCTTCAGGGCCTTGCGGCGCTGGTGCCGCAGCTGTAGCCGGTGCCCCCTGCCCAGCAACCCGCGCGCCATTCCCGACAGATAGACCGGCAGCCCCAGCCGTTCCACCGCCGCGGCCAACTCGGCGATCGCCGCCGCCTCGAGGGTGGCCTGGCTGCCGATCATCAGCACCGGCTGCTTCGCCGCCGCCAGCAGGCGGCGCGCGCGCCGGACGTCGGCGGCCGAGGCCGTGGCCGGCTCCGGCCGGGCCGCGGCGGCCGGCAGCGGCCGCTCGGCGCCGGCGAAGAGCCGCGACACATGAAACCGCAGATAGGCCTGGAGGGCCTTGGCGCCCAGGCTCCTGGCCGTGCCGCCCTGATCGCCGTAGAGCTGGCGCACCAGCGACTCCTGGTAGAGCAGGTCGACCGGGCACTCGACGAAGACCGGCCCCGGCACCCCGGCGCGGCAGCGCCACAAGGCCTCCTCGACCAGCGGCGCGAGGTCCCGCACCCGCCCCGCCGACGCCTGCCACTTGACGTGCGGCGCGAACAGCGCCTGCTGGTCGATGTCCTGTAGCGAGCCGCGGCCCTTGAGGACGGTGCCGGTGGCGCCGCCCAGGATCACCACCGGCGACTGCGCCAGCTGGGCGTTCTTGACCGCGGTGATGGTGTTGGTCACCCCCGGGCCGGCGGTGACCGCCGCCACGCCGGGCACGCCGGTGAGCCGCGCCGTGGCGTCGGCCGCGAACACCGCCGAGACCTCGTCGCGCACGTCGATGACGTCGATGCCGAGCTTCTTGGCGCCGACCAGGATGGGCGAGATGTGGCCGCCGCACAGGGTGAACAGATGGCGGACGCCCTGACGCTCCAGGATCCGGGCGATGCGGTCGCCGCCGTCGCCGGCCGCATCCATCAGCGGGACGCCTTGTCGAGGATGTGGCGATCGGGGACGAAGCAGACGAACTCGCCGCGAAAGACCAGCTCGCCGCGGCGCTCGACGTCCACCGCCACGATCCGCTTGCGGCCGTCGCGCTCGATCACGGTGGCCTCGGCGATCAGCCGCTCTCCGGATACCACCGGTTTGAGGAAGCGCACCTGGGCACTACCCAGGACCACGTTCGGCTCGTTGACCGCCAGCATCGCCGCGTAGTCGGCCAGCCCGAAGACGAAACCGCCGTGGACCAGCCCGCGCGCATCGGCGCGCATCTGCTCGCTCGCCGCCAGCTCGACCCGGGCGAAGCCCTCACGCAGCTCGCGCGGCTCGCCGCACAGGCGCGGGTCGATGGCCTGGTGGGTCGCGGGCTCGATCGGGGTGTCCATGGCAAGCCCGTCGGTCGGCAGCTCTACTCCTCGGCCATGTGCGGATAGGTGAAGTCGGTCGGCGGCACGAAGGTCTCCTTGATCGACCGCTGCGACGACCAGCGCGTCAGGTTGAGCATCGAGCCCGCCTTGTCGTTGGTGCCCGAGGCGCGACCGCCGCCGAACGGCTGCTGGCCGACCACCGCGCCGGTCGGCTTGTCGTTGACGTAGAAGTTGCCGGCCGCGTGGCGCAGGGCCACGGTCATGGCGGCGATGGCGCCCCGGTCGCGAGCGAAGATGGCTCCGGTCAGCGCGTACGGGCTGGTGCCGTCGCACAGCTCGAGGGCCTGCTCCAGCCGGTCGTCGTCGTAGACGTGGACGGTCAGGACCGGCGCGAAGAGCTCCTCGGACATCAGCCGCGAGCGCGGGTCCTCCGAGACCACGACCGTGGGCTGGATGTAGTAGCCGGTGGACTTGTCGCCGGCGCCGCCGGCGACGATCTCGAAGCCGCCCCCGGATCGGGCCTGCTGGATGTAGCCAAGGGTGTTGTCGAACGAGGCCTCGTCGATCACCGCGCACATGAAGTTGCGGAAATCGGTGGGCGGCCCCACCTCGATGCGCGCCAGCTCGGCCTCGAGCCCCGCGCGCACCGCCGGCCAGAGCGACCGCGGCAGGTAGGCGCGCGAGGCCGCCGAGCACTTCTGCCCCTGGTACTCGAAGGAGCCGCGTACCAGCGCCGTGACCAGCGCCGCCGGATCGGCCGAGGGATGGGCAAAGACGAAGTCCTTGCCGCCGGTCTCGCCGACGATCCGCGGATAGGTCTTGTAGGAGGCGATGTTTTCGCCCACCGTCCGCCACATTCCCTGGAACACCGGCGTCGAGCCGGTGAAGTGGATGCCGGCCAGTTCGGGGCTCGCCAGCACCGGGTCGCCCACCTGGCGGCCGCGCCCGGGCACGAAGTTGATCACCCCCGGCGGCAGCCCGGCCTCTTCGAGCAATCGCACGATCTGGTAGGCCGCCAGCGGCGCGGTCGAAGCCGGCTTCCACAGCACCGTGTTGCCCATCATCGCCGGCGCGGTCGGCAGGTTGCCGGCGATCGAGGTGAAGTTGAACGGCGTCACGGCAAAGACGAAGCCCTCGAGCGACCGGTGCTCGACCCGGTTCCAGATGCCGGGCGCCGACTGCGGCTGGTCGGTGTAGATGCGCCGCATGAAGTCCGGGTTGAACCGCCAGAAATCGATCAGCTCGCAGGCCGCGTCGATCTCCGCCTGGAAGACGGTCTTCGACTGGTTGAGCATGGTCGCGGCGTTCAGCGTGTCGCGCCAAGGCCCGGCCAGAAGCTCCGCCGCCTTGAGGAACACTCCGGCGCGCTGCTCCCAGTCCATCGCCGACCAGTCGTGCCAGGCGTCCGCCGCCGCAGCGATCGCCCGCTCGACCTCCGCCGGCCCGGCCTGGTGCACCTCGGCCAGGACGTGGCCGTGGTCGTGCGGGCAGACGGCCTCGAAGGTGTCACCGGTGCGCACGGCCTCGCCGCCGATGATCAACGGAATCTCGATCCGCTCGCCGAGCATCTCGGCCAGGCGCCGCTTGAGCGAAGCCTTCTCGGCCGAGCCCGGACCGTAGTCCCGGATCGGCTCGTTTCGCGGCGGCGGCACGTTGACGATGGCGTTGCTCATCCGATCCCTCCCATGGCCCTGTCGAGGCCCGTCGCTACCCTGGCAGTCTCCCATGCACCCGGCGCGGCTCGCAACGCCGTGCCGATCGGCGTAGTGGAGCTAGAGCCGGAACGCCGTCCAGGCGAACAGAACAAAGCCCAGAATCAGCATCAACCCGCCCAGCGGCGTCACCGCCCCCAACCAGCGCGGCCCGCCGAGCGCCAGCGCCGCCACCGTGCCGCTGAAGATCGCCCCGCCGACGAGCAGACCGCCGGCCGCCCAGCCGAATCCTGGCCGGGGCCACTGGCGGGCGGCGATGCCGAGCAGGGTCAGGCCGAGCCCGGAGTAGATCAGGTAGCGGGCGGCGGTCTCCCAGAGCGCCAGCGCATCCGGCGTCAGCCGAGCCTTGAGCCCGTGCGCCCCGAAGGCACCGGCGAGCACCGCCAGGGCACACAGCGCGGGACCGATCCAGAGCGCCGCCTGCTGCATCACCGAGCTTTCCGCAGGCCTGGCAGACCGTGCTAGAGATCGCCCAGCCGGCGCACCGAGGCGACCGCCCGACGATCGATCCGCACCCGGTCGTGCTTCTTCCAGAAGCCGAGGCTGGCGGCGCGCTCGACGTATTCAGCCTTCGACCTGCCGTCGTCGCCGTCGCGGTGAACGTCGGCATCGACCAGCAGGATCTGCCGCTCGTCCATGTCGTCGCAGCGGCCGAGCCAGACCTCCGGCCCCGTTGTGTCGACCACCACGGTGATGCCGTGCAGTTCGTGCTTGTCGTCGTGGAACGTGCCCATCGTCGGCCTGCCCGGCGCTTTCGGGCTAGCTCGGCGCGGCAACCGCGAAGAGACGGTCAAACGCCCCGGTCAGATCGGCCGCCACCTGCTCGGAGCTGCGGCTCTCGATGCGGTGGCGGGGCACGAAGTAGACCAGCTCGCCGTCCTTGAACAGGGCGATCGACGGGCTCGAGGGCGGGATGTCGGCAAAGTGGCCGCGCGCCTGGGCCGTCGCCTCGACATCCTGGCCGGCAAACACCGTCGCCAGCCGTTCCGGCCGGGCGGGATGCTCGAGCGCCAGCCGTACGCCGGGCCGCGCCTGGCCGGCGGCACAGCCGCAGACCGAGTTGATTACCAGCATTCCCGTGCTGCCGGTGTCGGACATCCAGCGATCGACGTCGGCGGCGGTGAGAAGCTCTTCGAAGCCGATAGCAGTCAACTCCTGCTTCATCGGCATGACCATCAGTGGGCTATAAGGCACTTGGACTACCTCCTCGTACGGGATTGTAACCCGTGCCGATCCGCGCCCGGTAGAAGCGGCCTGGAGATCCGGCCGGGCGATCGACAGCCCGACGCTCCCGAGCGCCGAGGCGGGCCGGGGCTCGGCTCGGGCGTGGTCAGCTCTTGAGCAGCTGCCGCAGCTCGGGATGCTCGCCGTCGAAACGCACCCCCATACCCGAGGGCCGCAGCCGCTGGAGCAGCGGCGAGACCCGGGCGGCATGCACCACGATACCGTCGAGGCTGAGCTCGTCATCGTCGATCGAGATCGACAGCCGCACCTTGCGACCGGGCGGCAGCGGCCGGTTGGTGCCGACGAACAGCCCCGTCGGAGAGACGTTGATGGTGTAGCCGGTCCGCGCATCCTGATCGGCAACATCCCAGAACTTCACCTGCACCCGCCGGGCCTTGCGCTTGGTCTCGCGTCGCTCCATCGATCCCCCCTAGTGTAGTGACTCTGACTTCGCCTTACCGTCTGGACGGCTATCGACGCCACTGGCGGTGTTGCGCTTCCTCGACATAGGCTCGGCTATGCCTGCGTCAGCGCGCCTTGCCAGCGACGCCGCTAGCTCGCCCATACGGCAAGGCAAGTCGGAGACACCACACTAGGTTCCCCCGAGACGCACTTCGAGGCGTGAGCCGCGGGCCGCAAGATCGCGTACCGAAACCCCCGGCGCGGCCAGGTCGACCACGACGTGCAGCTCGCCGCCGGCATGCAACCCGGTTCGCACCCGCAGGACGTGGGAGGTTCCCACCTCGAGGACCGCGGGCTGGAAGGGGCGCTCGACGCCCCGGATCTTGATCACCAGCCGCGGCTGCCCGCCAGTGATCGGCAGCAGCTCGACCTGTTGGCGCGAGATCTCGCCATCGCCGACCAGGGCCAGGACCGTCTCTTCCCCGCTCTCGCTCCAGGTAATGCGTTCGAGGCCGGTCAGCGGCGCGGCCTCGACGGGCGCCGGACCCGGCCCGGTCTCGGCCGTGGCCGGCTCTTCCGGGACTCCTGAGCGGGCCGCTCCCGCCCCGGCCTCGGCGCCCGTCGCGGGCACCTCGGCCGGGGTGGCGAAGATCTCCTCGGCAGCCTGTGGCGAGGCGCCCGCCGGGGTGGCGGCGTCGCCGGAGCCTTCGCCGCCGACCGGCGTCGAGCGCGCGCCCGGCCCCGGCGCAGAGCCCGATCCGCCGGCGGGCAGCTCGGCAACCGACCCGTCGTCGCCGCCCCGCATCAGGCCGAGCAGGAAGTAGCCGGCCACGCCGAGGGCGGCAACCAGCAGGGCGATCAGCAGCCAGGTGCCCAGATGCCGCGAGCTGCTGGCGGCGCCACGCAGCGACCGGGCTGAAGAGGGCAGATCCGCCGTCACCGCGACCGCGTCGGTTGCCTGCACCGGCGCGCTCCCCATGCCGAGCTCGGGAATCGTCAGCAGGTTGTCGTCGATGGGCGGCGGCGGCTCCGACGCGGCCGGGGCCGGCTCTGGCGCGGGCCCCGGCGGCACCGGATCGGCCGCAGGCCGCTGGGTGACGACCGGGATCTCCACGGTCTCGGGCCCGTGCTCGGCGTTGAAGGCAAGCGCCGCTCGCCGGGCCACGTCAGCCGGCATCACGGGGTCGGCCGGCAACGCCGGCTTGGCGACCACCGCTGCATCCGGCTCTGCTTCCGGCTGGGCCGATCGGGCAACCTCGGGCACCGATCCGGGCGTGGGGTCGACATCCGTCGCCGGCTCGACCGCCGCCTCGGGCTCAGCCCCGAGATCCGCGATCAACTCGACCGCCACCTCGGGCTCGACCTCGCGATCCGCGCTCAACTCGACCGCTACCTCGGGCTCAGGCTCGAGATCCGCGCTCAACTCGGTCGCTACCTCGGGCGCCGGCTCGAGATCCTCCACGGGCTCGACCGCCACTTCGGGCTCGGTCGCCGGCTCGGGCTCTGCCGCGAGCTCGAGCTCCAAAGTGGGCTCGAGCTCCCCGGCCGGCGCGACCTCGGGCACCGGCGCGACCGTGTGCTCGACGTCCCGGCCGAGCTCGGACCGGATCTCGGACACCACCCGGGTCTCGAGCGGCGGCGCCGTCTCAGGCATCGGATCCGGTTCCCCCGGCGTATCGACCGGCAGCTCCAGCGGGATCTCGAACTCTCCGATGTCCTCCCGCGACCCGGCCCTCGCGGGGGCACCACCGGCCTTGAGCTCGGCCTCGACCTCGTCGACGAAGCTGGGCGGGAAGGCCTCGGTGCGCCCGCGCGCCGGCGGCACCAGCGGCTCGTCGCCGCCAAACAGGTCGCTCAGGTCGTAGCGGACGGTAGCCCCGGGATCTTCGTCGGCACCTGGAGCGGGACCGTCGTCGACACGCGGCGCGGGCTCGAGCCTCAGGCCGGCGTCGCCGACCGCGCCCCCCTCCGTCGTCGGCTCGAGCGGGAGGTCGAACGGATCGGTCTCGGGTGCGGCCGGCGGCAGCTTCGGATCGAGATCGGCGGACAGCGGTGCCGATTCCGGGTCGGCCAGCAGCGGCACCGGCGGCGGCCGCCTGCCCTCCTCTTCGCTCGGCGACTCCTCTTCGTTCGGCGAGGAGAACAGGTCCGCGGCGGCGGCCCGTGGTGGCTGCGCCAGATCGAAGACCGACCCCTCGCCGGCTTCCGCTGCCGCCGGCAATGGCGCCGACACCGCCGCTGCCGGCACCGTGAGATCGCGCAGGCGCGCCTCACGCGGCCCTGGAACCTCATCCAGGTTGAACGGCTCGGCGCCCTCGCGTTGCCGCTGCTCGACGATCTTGCCGATCAGAGTCCGGCTGGCCTCGTCGATTTCACGAAAACGCAGCGCCGCCGCCTTGGGCCGGCCACCGGCCTCACCGGCCTCGCTCCACAGGACCTCGCCGCGGGCGCGCAGCAGGCGCATGCCCTCGGCCACGACCACCTCGACGTCGACCGTGCTGCCGTCGGCGGGAGGCGAGTCGCCCCGCAACAGCATGCCGTCGCCCGAGATCCGCTCGCCGTACTCGGCCAGAAAGGCGCGCAGCGAGGGGAACTGCAGGATGATCTTGCGAATCTCGCTCATGAGCCGGAATCGGCCTTCTCGCGCGCCATTCTACGCCGCAGCAGCTCGTTCTCGAAGGCGACCCCGACCTGCGCCGCCGCCAGCTCGAGGATCTCGATCTCCTCGATCTCGCGGCTGATCGGCCCGTTGTCGGTGTAGATCACCGAGATCACCTGCTGGCTGCCGAGCACCGGGAAGATCACCACCTGGCCGGTGCGTGGACGGCCGACGACCTGGGCAAAACGCTCGGGCAGGCCAGCGTCGTCGAAGTTCAAGGACCGGGTCTGGCCGTCGTCGAGGGCCTCGCTCAGGGCGTTCCGGCTGTCGAAGCTCAGCTCCAGCTGTGAGGTGACCTGTGCCAGCGGCACCCCGCTCATGCTGTAGCCGAAGGCGCCCAGCGCCACCAGGCGGCGATCGCGCGCCAGGAACATGATCGCCCGCTCGACCGACTCGGAGATCACGTTCATCAGGTTGAGGGCCACCGTCGCCGACAACAGGCCCGAGCGCAGGTCGGCGACCACTCGACGCAGCCGGGCAAAGGCGGCGGAGCGGCGAGCCGGATCGAGCTCGGTGGCCCAGATATCCCGCCGCTCGCGAGCCAACGAGCGCAGGCAAGCGATCAGCGATCCGCTCTCGGCCGGCACCGCCGCCAGGGCGCCCGCCGCGTAGGCGCCCGCCGCCTGGCCCTCCTCGTCGACCACCGCCAGCACCGCGGCATGCGGCCGGGTGCGCAGGAGGCTGGCGATGTCGTCCGGACCGATCCCGTCGCCGCGCAGGTCCACCACCACGACCGGCGACGACTGGCCCGGCAGCGTCAGACCGGCGTCGACGAGCTCGACCCGGGTCACTCGGGCCACCTCCTCCAGCTCGGGCCCGGTCAGCATCTCACCGAGGGCGGGGTCCGAGCCCAGCAGATGGACCCGCAGCGGCAGGGGCGACGGGCCGGTCCCCGCGCCTGCCGGACCCTTGGCCGGCGGCCTCTTCCAGCCGGAATCTTCCAGCCGGCCCAGGGACTCCTCGATCTCGGCGTCCACCGTTTCGGTAGCCGCCTCGGCGACCGGTCCAGGCAAGGCCACCGGCGAGGTGAACAGCTCGTCGGTCTCGCGCTCCATGCCCCGGTCGGATGAGATGCCGCCCGGCGGGCTCTCCTCGTTGCGCCGGTTCTTCTCGTCGAAGATACGCAGCGCCTCGAGCACCAGCATCTGGGTGTTGAGGTTGATGTCGGGCAGGATGTCGCCCGGATAGACGCCGATGTCGTCCACCGGCCTCAGCTCGTCGATGGCGAACTCGAACCTGCCCTGCCTCCAGGTAACCAGCCGATAGACCGTCTCCTCGATCTGCTCGGCCACCGCCTTGCGCAGATCGGCCGACTTGACCAGCCCGCCCTCGACCAGGATCTGACCGAGCGACTGGCGGGGCAGCCGGGTCCCCTGCAGCCGCAGCGCCTCGTCGAGCTGCGGTCTCGCCAGCAGTCCCCGCGCCAGGAGCAGATCGCCCAGCTTCTTCGAGCTGGGCGACCAGGCGCTGATGATCCGGCCGCGATGGAAGCCGACCTCGCCGCGGCCGTCGCCGCCGGTGATCACCAGGGTGCCGGTGCGCCGGCCGATGTGGACGAACTGCAGGACCTCGGCGACCGAGACGTCTTCAAGGTTGCCTGAGATGCTCATGATGGGCTGGCTCGGACCCCGGCCGGGCCGGTCGTCCGGGTGGCAATCCTACTGCGCCGGCACCGCCAGACCGCGCGTCAGAGCGCCAGCCCGCTCAGGTGCCGCGCACGAGTTGGAGCAGGCTCTCCAGGGTGCGCAGCTTGCGATCGGTCGTCGAGTAGACGCGCGCCGCGAACAGCGCCGAGGCCGCGTGCGCCGCCAGCAGGTCCAGAAGATCGCGATCCTCGGCGGTCAGGGACGGCTTGTGGTCGAACAGCTTGAGGATGACGATCGCCCCAACGGTGACGCCCTGGACGGTCAGCGGCACCACCGCCAGCGCCTGCGAGTCCGCCGCGGCACCCATCCGCAGAACGCCGTCCGCAAGCGTCTGATCCACCACCAGATCGCCGCCGGTATAGCGCCCGTTGGCGTACAGGTTGCCGGAGACCGGGTCCAGCCCCTGCTGCAGCGCCACCTCGCAATCCCCTTCCTCACCCTCCTTGATCAGCAGCAGGAACCGCTCCGCCCCCAGCAGGTCGCGAGCGATCTCGCCGATCGTCGCCTTGACCTCGTCCAGGTCGAGCGTCGCGTGCAGCTGGTAGGTGGCGACGTAGAGGTTCATCAGCCGTCCGCGTTGGTGCTCGGTCTCGACCAGCCGGTCGGACAGCTCGGTCAGCTCGGCCTCGGCCGCGGCCAGCCGGTGCTTCAGCAACGACATCTTGTCGACACCCGGATCGCGCAGGGGCGGCGGCCGGGTTTCGGTCCGCTGCAGGGTGTGGATCAGCTCGCTGGCGCGCTCGAGCGCGCTGTGGAGCTCGGCCACGAGATCTTCCGGCGGCAGGGCCCCGGCCGCGCCGGGCGCCTGGACGGCGGCCGCCTCGCGCTCGCTCACGCCAACCCGTCCTGCCCCAGCCGCTCGATGATCACCAGGATCTCCTCGCTGCGAAACGGCTTCTTGATGTAGGCCGCGGCGCCGGCCTCGAGGCCGCGGATGGTGTCCTCCTCCTTGCCCTCGGTGCTGACGATGATGACCGGGATGTCCGCCAGCGCGGTATCCCGCTTGATCGTCTCGAGGAATTCCAGCCCGTTCATGTTCGGCATGTTGATGTCGAGCAGGATCAGGTCGATGGCAGGGTCCTCGCCCAACCGCTGCAGCGCCTCCAATCCGTCGGCGGCGTGCAGCAGCTCGAAGTCGCGCAGCATGACCTCGAACATCTTATGGATGAGACGCGAGTCATCCACGACCAGGACTTTCTTTGGCTGTGCTGTTCGCAACGGAACAACTCTCCCGAGGCTTGCCCGAGCCCTCCAGCCCGAGGCGACCGATTGGCACCGAACCAATGATTAGCGTAGTCGAATCGACCCGGGGTATCAAGCGATCCACTCCCTTGACAAACCGGCCCAGCCGGCGAGGATAAGCTGGGAACAATGCTATGACCGGTCAAAATCTAGGAGCTCTGCTAGGCGATTTCCTGGCCGAGGCGGAGGAGCGGACGGCGCGGGTCGAACAGATCCTGCTCGATCTGCCCGGCAGCGGCGCCGAGGCACCGCGGCTGATCCGGGAAGCCCGTCGCGAGCTCCACACGCTCAAGGGCAACGCCGGCATGATGGGATTCGACTCCCTGCGAATCACCACCCATCAGCTCGAGGACCTGAGCGACGGCCTCGACCCCTCGCTGCCCGACATCCAGCCGCTGCTCGAGGGCTTGGACCGGCTGCGCTCGGAGACCGCGGCCCTCGATCGCCGGCATGAAGGCGGCCGGCGCGACGCGCCAGCCGCTGCCGCCCGCCTCGGCCACGAGCGGCTCGACAGCCTGGTCGAGGGGCTCGGCGCCCAGCTTCTCGCCCGTCACCGCATGAGTGAAGCCCTGGCGGCGGCACACGCGGCCACCGCCGGCCGGCCCGCCGCCGCAGCGGTCGAGCGCTGCGGCGAGGCCTGGCTCCAGCTGCAACGGCTGCTGGAACGCCTGCAGAGCGAGCTGCTCGAGCTCCGGCTGGTGCCGGTCAGCACCCTGTTCGGGCGGCTGCGCCGGCTGGTCCACGACGAGGCCGGCCGGGCAGGCAAGCAGGTCGTCTTCGAAGCCCGAGGCGGCAACACGGCGGTCGACCGCACGCTGATCGAAGCCGCCGCCGAAGTGCTCGGCCACCTGGCGCGCAACGCCGTCGTGCACGGCATCGAGCCGCCCGCAAGACGGCGGGGCGCCGGCAAACCCGCGGCCGGTCTGGTGCGCATCGAAGCCGGCGTCCTCTCCGACTCGGTGCAGATCGACGTGCTCGACGACGGCGGCGGCATCGACCAGGAGGCGCTGCGCCGAGCGGCCCACGCCGCCGGCATCGAGGTCGCCGAGGGCGACCTGCAGGCGCTGATGTTCCGCTCCGGCCTCACCACCCGCCACGCCGCCGATCTCAGCGCCGGCCGCGGCGTCGGCATGGACGTGGTGCTCGAGGGCGTCCAGCGCTGCGGCGGCAGCATCGAGGTCGCCAGCCGGGCCGGCGTCGGCACCCGCTTCCGCCTGCGGCTGCCGACCAGCGTCTCGATCGCCAAGGCGGTCCTGCTGGAGGCGGACGGCCGCGAGTACGCCCTGCCGGTCTCGGCGGTCCTCGACACCATCGCCTGGCGGGAGACCGCACCGGGCAACGTTGTCGAATGGCGCGACCGCCAGCTGCCGCTGCTGGACGTCGGTCACGCCTTCGGCAGCCGATCCGAACGCCGCCGCCGCGGCCGGGTGGTGGTCGTCGACGGCGGCGGACGCCTGCTGGGGCTGGCGGTCGGCGCCACCCGCGGCCCGCTCGAGATCATGGTGCGGGGGCTCGACGACTTGCTGCAAGGGCTGCCCGGCGTCGCCGGCTCCTCGGTCCTGGGCGATGGCAGCGTGGTCTTGATCCTCGATCCGCAGGGGCTGGTCGACCTGCGCGAGAGCCTGGGAGAAGCGGCGTGAGCGACGAGTCCGGGCAGGGCAAGCCGCCGCCGCGCCTGCCGCACTCCGGCATGGCGGACGAGATCCTCGACAAGCTGGCGCGCGGCGAGCTCGCCGCCGAGCCCGCCGAGCCCGCTCATCCCGCCGAGCCCGCTCATCCCGCCGAGCCCGCTCATCCCGCTAAACCGCGGGCCGAAGCCGACGGCAACGTCCGGCGTGAGGTCGAGCGGATCTACTCCTTCACCGACAGCCTGCAGCTCGGCCAGGAAGAGGAGGAGGATCGCGAGGTCTTCGAGACCTGGGTCGAGTTCGCGCTCGCCGGCGAGACCTTCGCCCTGCCCGTGGCTCAGGTCCGGGAGATCCTGCGCGTGCAGGAGATCACGCCGGTGCCGCAACCGCCGTTCCCGGTCATCGGCGTCATCAACCTGCGCGGCCGGGTGGTGCCGCTGATCGACCTCCGGGCCCGGCTGGGCCTGCCCGCGCCGGCGCCCGGCGCCGGCTCGCGGATCGTGCTGGTGGAGTCGCAGGGCCGGCGCATCGGCCTCCTGGTCGACGCCGTCGAGCGCGTGGCGCAACTTGCCCGGAGCGCCATCCAGCCGCCGCCGGCCGAGTCCGAGCCGCGCGAGGTCCGTGGGCTGCACCTGGACGAAGGACGCCGCACGCGGCTGCTCGATCTCACCGCGGTACTCACCCTGGGGGAGTAGACCATGTTCCAGAACGTCAGCTTTCGACGCAAGCTCATGCTCCTCCCGGCCCTGGCCGCTCTCGGCTTCCTGCTGGTGCTCGTCCTGGTCCGCTTCGAGGGACGCGGCAACGAACAGGTCACCGAGAGGATCGAGAACGGCTACTTTCCGGCGCTCAACCTCAGCCGCGACCTCGAGCAGACCCTGGCCGAGGTCGAGCAGAAGCTCGCGGACGCCGCCGGCATGGTGGCGCTCGAGCTGCTGACCGAGAGCGAACCGCCGCGCGACCGTTTTCTCGACCTGGTCGAGACCGGCCGGGCCAATCCACTGTTGCCGGGCGCTCAGATGGACCTGCTCGCCGAGGAGTTCCGCGCCTACTACCAGGCCGCCCGGCTGACCACCGAGCGGCTGATCCTCGAGGGAGCCAGCGAGCAGATGCTGCCGGACCTCGAAAACAGCCGCAAGGCGCTGGAACGGCTGCGCAATCGGATCGACGCCATGGCGGTGCGGCAGACCAGCGAGATGCGGGTCGCCTTCCAGTCGGCGCGTGACAACGGCCGCGCGGCGATCCTACGGATCTCGCTGGTCATCGCCGTCTGCCTGGTGCTCCTGGTCCTGTTGTCGCTGGTGCTGAGCCAGACGATGGCCAAACCGATGCGGGCGGCGGTGCAATTCGCCAACCGCCTCGCCGAGGGCGATCTCGAAGCCGAGCTCGACATCCGCTCGCGCGACGAGATCGGCCAGCTCGGCGGCTCGATGAACCTGATGGTCGGCTACCTGAGGGAGATGGCGAGCGTCGCCGATGCCGTCGCCGAGGGCGACCTGACCCACCAGGTCACTCCGCGATCCGACAGCGACGTCTTCGGCGGCGCGCTGGGCAAGATGGGGGCCAACCTCAGACGGATGCTGACCGAGCTCAAGAACGCCTCGACCCAGGTCCGCAGCTCGGCCGAGCAGATCGCCGCCTCGACCGAGGGCATCACCGGCGGCGCCGAGAACCAGTCGTCGGCCACCGAGGAGACCTCCTCGACCATGGTCGAGATCGCCAGCCAGATCGACAGCGTGGCCCGGTCCACCCAGTCGCTGGCCACCAACGTGGAGCAGACCTCGTCGTCGATCCAGGAGATGAGCGCTTCGATCGACGAGGTCGCCCGCAACTCCGACAGCCTGCTCTCGGCGGTCGAAGAGACCTCGGCGACCATCGAGGAGATGACCGCTTCGATCCACTCCATCGCCGGCAAGGTGCGGGTCGTCGACACCGTCTCCACCGCGGCGGCCGCCGCCGCCCGCGAGGGCGGCCAGCAGCTCTCGGAGACAATCTCCGGCATCGACGCGTCGGCCCAGAACATCGGCAAGATCGTCCGCATCATCGACGATATCTCCGACCAGACCAACCTGTTGGCGCTGAACGCGGCGATCGAGGCGGCCCGCGCCGGCGACGCCGGCCGCGGCTTCGCGGTGGTGGCCGACGAGGTCAAGCGGCTCGCCGAGCGGTCCGCCGAGTCGACCCAGGAGATCGGCACGCTGGTCGAGTCGGTGCAGACCGACACCCAGTCGGCGGTCGCCCTCGCCGACCGGATCCTGCAGCAGATCGTCGACTCGGTGACCAAGACCACCGCCCTGGTCGCCGAGGTGGCAACCGCCACCGACGAGCAGAGCCAGGGCGCCGCCCAGATCGTCGCCACCTCGACCAACATGCAGCAGACCACCCGCCAGCTGGCCTACGCGGCCAAGGAGCAGGCCGCGAGCGCGCGCGAGATCCTGCGCGCCGTCGAGTCGATGAACGACATGACGCAGCAGGTCGCCGAGGCCGGCCTGGAGCAGAAGCGCGGCGGCGACATGGTGGTCCGCGCCGTCGAGCAGATCGCCGAGATCGCCCATCAGAACCTGCTCGGCGCCGAGAAGCTGTCACAAAGCACCACCACTCTGGTCGAGGAGGCCCAGAAACTGCAGGAGATCGCAGACGTCTTCACCGTCTGAGCGGCCGGCCGGCGCCGCCCCTCCAGGAGAGCCCGCATGAGTCAGAACCCAACGCCCGCCGCGGCGGCGCCCCGGTGGGAGGAGAGCATGCGCCTGCTCGACCGCCTGCCGGCGCTGGCCGTCGCCGAACGCGCCGACGCCATCAAGCTGCTGCTGCGCGACCCGAGTCCCGGGGTGCGCGAGCGCGCGCTCCGGGTCGGCGCGGCAGTCCTGCCGCAGGCCACCCTGACCCGATACCTGCGCGACGACGCCGACGCCGTGCTGCGCAACGCGGGTCTCGAGATCCTCAAGCTGCGCGGCGCCCGCAGCTTCTCGCTGGCGATCGACCTGCTGCAGGAGTCCGACGCCGATCTGGTCCTCCAGGGTGTCCTGCTGCTCGACCACATCGGCGACCCGCGCGGCCTGGAGCCGCTGCGCGGGGTGCTCGGCCACGCCGACAGCAATGTCGCCCAGGCGGCGATCGTCGCCATCGGCCATCTCGGCGACGCCCGCACGATCTCCGACCTGCTGCCGTTTCTCGAGACCGACATCTGGCTGCGAATGGCGGCGGTAGAAGCCCTGGGCGACCTGCGCTCGCCGCGGGCGGTACGGCCGCTGGCCGACCTGCTGCCCGATCTGATGATCGGCCCCCTGGCCGCCGAGGCCTTGGCCCGAATCGGCGGCGGGCGGGCCTTTCGCACGCTGGCGACCCACTGGCTGCGCCACCAGGAGCGACTCGATCCCGAGACCGCGCTGGGGCTGCTGGCCCACGTCGCCGAGGGCTTGTCGCGGCCGCCGCGACCGTGGGACGAGTTGCGCGCCAGCCTGGCGGAGAGGCTGCGAGACCCCTATGTCGAGGTGCGCGTCTCGGCCGCCCGCTGCCTGCTGGCTCTGGGCGCCGGCCCCGAGGACGCCGAGGCCCTCAACCGCCTGGCCGGAGCGGCGCGCGACGCCTTGCCGCTGCCGAGCTGCCTGGCGGGGCGTGCCGATCTCATCTCAACGCTCATCGAGCGCCGCGGCATCCAGCGCCACTGGGGCTATCTGCTGGCGGCCCGCCACCCGCGCCAGGTGACCGTCGGCGATCTGGCGGCGGCGCTCGAGACGGAGGACGACCCCGCGCTGCTGGTGCCGATCGCCGCGCTGCTCGACCGGCGGCGCGACCCCCGACTGGCGGAGCCGCTGCTCGACCTCTACCTGCGGCAACCACCCGAGCTCCGCGGCGAGCTGGCATCGGCGCTGCGCGCCCACCGCAAAGGGGTCGCGGCCGCGGCCGCGAGCCGCTCCGATCTGCCGCCGCGCGAGGCGCTGGTCCTGGCCTCCGATCTGGGCGCCTCGGCGAGCTCGGTCGCGGGCGGCGTCGTCGAGCTCGACGACGCCCAGCGGGCCGAGGTGATTCCGCGCCTGGCCGACCGCGGCGACGTGCTGCGCCGGCTGCCGTGGTCGCGCTGGCTGTCCCGCGCGCCGGAGGTCTACGCCGACCTGGCCGCCCGCGTCGCCGTCCAGGCCGGACTGCGCGACCTGCTGCCGGCCCTGCGGCAGGCGCTCGAGCGACACCCGAAGCCGGAGCTGATCCTCGCCGCCGGCGATTTCGGCGACCGCGACAGCGTCCCCGCCCTGCTGGCCATCCTCGACTCCGCCGAGACCGGCCTGCGGCCCCTGGTGATCGAGAGCCTGGGGCGGATCGGCGGCCCGGAAGCGCGGCGGGCCCTGCGCCACGCCGCCGACAACGACGAGCCCGGGATGCAGCGCCACGCCTTCCGCGCCCTGGCCGGCTGCGCCGCCGAAGAGGACGAGGAGCTGTTCCGCACCGCGTCCGCGCATCCCGACTGGCTGGTGCGGCTGAGCTGTGCCGACGTCCTGGGGCGATTCTCGCGGCCGGAGAACATGGAGACCCTGACCCGGCTGGCCGCCGATCCGGTGGCGATCGTGGCGCAGCGCGCGATCTCCAGCCTCGAACAGTAGCCCACCACTCCCCACCCGCGAGCCCAACCGGCCGAACGACGTGCTTCCCACGACCCTACCGATCGCTCCCGAGGAGCACCAGCTCCTCAACGAGTTCATCAGCGCGCGCTTCGGCATCCACTTTCCGGACGGCAAGCAGGAGCTGCTGGCGACGCGGCTGCGGCCGCGCCTGCAGGCGCTGGGCCTGAGCCGGTACATGGACTACTACCTGATGCTCCAGTACCGGCTGGAGAGCGAGCAGGAGCACCTGACCCGGCTGGTGACCAACAACGAGACCTATTTCTTTCGCGAGACCACCCAGTTCGAGGCGCTGCTCGAGGAGGCGGCCGAGGGACTGCTCGCCGACGCCACGGAGAACTGCACGCTGCGCATCCTGTGCGCCGGCTGCTCGTCCGGGGAGGAGCCGTACACGCTCAACATCTTCGCCAAGACGCGGCCGCTCGCCCTCGGCGGCGCCCGCCTGTCGATCCACGCCTTCGACATCGACGCCGCGCGGCTGGCCACCGCCAGCGAAGCGACCTACGGCCCGAGCTCGCTACGGGCCACCAGCGAAGAGCAGATCCACCGCTTCTTCGCCCGCAGCGGCACCGACCGGTTCAGCCTGCGCGAGCGCTACCGCCGCGACGTCGTCTTCGCGCGCGGCAACATCCTCGAGCCGCGCGGCTATCGCGCCGGCGCCCCCTACGACGTCCTGTTCTGCCGCAACGTCTTCATCTACTTCGCCGAGGACGCGCTGCGGCGCGCGCTGGCCAGCTTCGCCAGCGTCCTGCGACCGGGCGGCCTGCTGTTTCTCGGCCACGCCGAGTCGATCATCGGCATCTCGGACGACTTCGAGACCGTGCGACTGGCGCGCTGCATCGCCTACCAGAGAAGAGAGAGTTGACGCCGGTCCGCGTCGCGGTGGTCGACGACTCCTCGTTCATCCGCAAGGCGGTGGTGCGGATGCTCGAGGACGACCCGCGGATCCGGGTGGTCGGCACGGCCCGGTCCGGCGAAGAGCTGATCGAGCGGTTGGCCGACTGGCGGCCGGACGTCATCACGCTCGACCTGTCGATGCCCGGCATGGGCGGTCTGCGGACTCTCGACCACATCGTCTCCACCCGGCCGACGCCGGTGATCGTGCTCTCGGGCCGCTCGCGCGCCGACGCGCCGCTGGCGATCGAGGCACTGCACCGGGGCGCGGTCGACTTCATCGACAAGCGGAGCTACTCGCTGGTCGACTTCGACGCCCTGCGCGAGGTGCTCGTGCACCGCATCCTCGAGGTCTCCGGCTACCGCACCGAACCCTCGCCGCTCGAGCGCCCGGCGCCGGACGGGGCCGGCCCCCAAGAGCCGGCGGTGCGGCGGCAGTTCGAGGTCGTCGTCATCGCCGCATCGACCGGCGGCCCGGTGGCGATCCAGCGGGTCCTGGCCGATCTGGGCCCGCGGCTGCCGGTCCCCGCGGTCATCGCCCAGCACATGCCGCCGGGCTTTACCCGGGCCTTCGCCGAGCGCCTCAACAGCCGCCTACCGCTGTCGGTGCGCGAGGCAGGCGACGCCGAGAGCCTGCTCCCGGGAACCGTCTACATCGCGCCGGCCGGGAGCCACGTCCGCCTCGAGCGGCGCCGCAACGCGCTCTGCACCCGGCTGGGCGAGGCGCCGGACGCCGGCGGCCTGCACCAGCCCTCGGCCGACGCCCTGTTCGGCTCGGCGGCGCGCGCCTCCGGCCGCTCGGTGCTCGCCGTCCTGCTGACCGGCATGGGCCGCGACGGCGCCCGCGGCATGGCCGAGCTGGCCGCCGCCGGCGCCTACACCCTGGCCCAGGACGAGCCCTCGTCGGTGGTCTGGGGCATGCCCCGCGCGGCCATCGAGCTCGGCGCGGTGCGCGAGACCCTGCCGCTCGGCGAGATCGGCCCGCGGCTGCGCCGGCTGCTCGGGAGCGAACCGGCCTGACTGATCCGAGTGCCGCCCGCCATGCGGATCCGCGCCATGACCTCGGCATCGGGCACCGGCGGGGGCGCGGTGTCAAGACCGACGCGGCAGGCTCTCGATCACCGCCCAGCTGCGGCACACCTCGCGCACGCGCGCCGGCTCGCGCACCGTGAGGGCCTGGCGCGAAAAACGCCGGATCTCCTCCTCGCCGGCGCGCGCCCGGCGCAGCTCCTCCCGCACTGCGGCGACCAGGGCCAGCGGGTTGCGGCTGCGCGTGCGGACGCGGATCTGCGGGTAGCGGGGCTGCATTGACGATGGGCGGCGACCGCCTTCACCAAGTAGGACGTACGGCCGGGCCCGACGGTTTCGCCAGCCCCTGCCGATGGCGCGCGGCCTAGCCCGACCTTCTCGCCAACTCTCGGCTACGCCGACGTATGTGCTAGCGGCTCGAAGGCGGCCGGCGCGGCGGCGGCAGGCTACAATCACCTGGGAGGAATCAGCCCTTGGAGCTCGAAGAAATCACCCGCTACTCGCGCGGCGACGCGCCGGCCGACCTGCTGATCGACAACGCCCGCGTGGTCGACGTCTTTGGCGGCGAGATCATCGAAACCGCCGTGGCGGTGGTGCGCTCGCGCATCGTCGGACTGGGCGACTACGAGGCCCGCGAGCGACTCGACCTCGAGGGCGCCTACCTCGCCCCCGGCTTCATCGACGCCCACGTCCACGTCGAGTCCAGCTTGGTGACGCCGGCCGAGTTCGCCCGCGCGGTAGTGCCGCGAGGCACCACCACGGTGGTCACCGACCCCCACGAGATCGCCAACGTGCTCGGCCTCGACGGCATCCGCTTCATGTTCGAGTCGGCCAAGGGCGGACCGCTGAGCATGTTCGTGATGGCCTCGTCCTGCGTTCCGGCAACGGCGATGGAGACCAACGGCGCGGTCCTGCACAGCTACGACCTGGCCTCGTTCAAGACCGACCCCTGGGTGCTCGGGCTGGCCGAAGTGATGAACTTCCCCGGCGTCGTCCAGGGCGACCCGGATGTCCTGGCCAAGATCCGCGAGTTCGGGGACCTGGTGCTCGACGGTCACTGCCCGGGCCTGACCGGCAGGGAGCTGATGGCCTACGCCGCCGCCGGCATCGGCTCCGACCACGAGTGCACCACGGTCGAGGAGGCGCGCGAGAAGCTGCGGCTGGGCATGACCATCTTCATCCGCGAAGCGACCAACGCGCGCAACCTCAAGACCCTGCTGCCCCTGGTGACCGCCGCCAACCAGCACCGCATCTGCCTCTGCACCGACGATCGCCAGCCCGCCGACCTGCTCGACGAGGGGCATATCGACTTCATGGTGAGGACGGCGATCGCCGAGGGCATCGACCCGATGACCGCCATCCGCATGGCCACCTGCAACCCGGCCGGCTACTTCCGGCTGCACGATCGGGGCGCCATCACCCCCGGGCGCCGCGCCGACTTCATCGTCTTCGCGGATCTCGAGGCGCCGGCTCCGCACCTGGTCTTCCGCGGCGGCCGGATCCTCGCCCGCGACGGCCGGATGACCGCCCCGCGGGTCGACCGCCGGCCCTATCCGCTGCGCAGCACGATGAACGTCGACTGGGAGAACATCGATCTCACCGTGCCCGCCCAGGGCGCCAGGATGCGGGTCATCGGCGCCGTCGCCGACCAGCTGGTCACCGAGAGCCTGGTCGACGAGCCCACCGTCGTCGACGGCCTGGCGGTAGCGGATCCCGCGCGCGATCTGCTCAAGATGGCGGTCATCGAGCGCCACCGCTCATCCGGCGCCGTGGGCCTCGGATTCGTCCGCGGCATCGGCCTCGAGCGCGGCGCCCTGGCCTCGTCGATCGCCCACGACCACCACAACCTGGTGGTGGTCGGCGCCGACGACACCTCGATGCTGACCGCCGCCCGGCGCGTCGCCGCCGTGGGCGGCGGCATGGTGGTGGCCGACGGCACGGAGGTCCTGGCTGAGGTGTCCCTGCCCCTCGCCGGCCTGATGAGCGACCGGCCGATCGGCGAGGTGCGCCAGGATCTCGACCGCGCCCTGGAGGCCGCCCGCCAGCTGGGCAGCCGGCTGCACGACCCCTTCATGGCGATGAGCTTCCTCGGCCTCGAGGTGATCCCCAGCCTCAAGCTGACCGACCAGGGCCTGGTGGACGTCGACCGCTTCGAGCTCGTGCCGCTCTGGCTCGGCTGACTGCCCGTCCCTACTGCTCGAAGCAGTAGAGCCGGAAGCTGTTGTTGCAGCCGGTGTTGCTGGTCATCGTCCACTGCGAGTTGCTCGCGGTGGAGGTGCCCGCCAGGCCGGCCGCGGAAGCCCGCGACTGGCACTTGGCGTGGGCCCCCGAGATGCTGCCCAGGCTGCCGTTGTAGGTCGTGCTGGTGGCGAAGACTTTCTTGCCGGCCGGCGCCACCGAGTCTCCGGCCCGGCCACCTGGCGATAGACTGCATCGCATGACCGGACAGACAATCGGCCTGCTCGGCCTCGGCGCCTATGTGCCGGAACGAGTGATGACCAACGACGAGTGGACCCAGTGGGTCGACACCTCCGACGAGTGGATCACGGAGCGCACCGGCATCAAGACCCGCCGGGTCGCCGCCGAGGACGAGTCGACGGCCGACTTCGGGATCGCCGCGGCGCGGGTCGCCCTGGCCGATGCCGGCCTCGAGCCGACGGACATCGACGAGATCATCGTCGCCACCGACACCCCGGAGGTCTACTCGCCAGACACCGCGGCCTACGTTCAGGTCGGCCTGGGGGCGCGCGAAGTGCGGGCCTACGACCTGGCCGGCAGCGGCTGCGCCGGCTGGCTCCTGGGTCTCGAGCTGGCCCGCGACCGGGCCGCCGGCGGCCGCAAGATCCTGGTGGTCGCGGTGGAGCTGATCACCCGGTTGATGAACTGGCGAGACCGCAACACCTGTGTGCTGTTCGGTGACGCCGCCGGCGCCGCCGTCGTCGGACACGGCGCGGGGGCGATCGAGATCGTCGGCTCGACCGCCGGCACCGACGGCAGCAAGGCGGGCATTCTGGGCCGCGAGGTCGGCGGCACTCGGCGCCCGTTCACGCTCGAGCGGGCCCAGCGCGGCGAGCACCTGGAAGTCATCATGAAGGGCCGCGAGGTGTACAAGGAGGCGGTGCACCGGATGACGGCGGCGGCGAAACAGGTACTCGAGACGAGCGGCGTCAGCGCCGCCGACCTGGCGCTGGTGGTGCCCCACCAGGCCAACCTGCGCATCATCAACTCGGTGCGCAAGGCCCTCCATCTGCCCGAGGAGAAGTTCTACGTCAACGTCCGGGAGTACGGCAACACGGGCTCGGCCTCGGTGCCGCTGGCGTTGTGGGAGGCGAGGAACAAGGGCTTGTGCAAACCGGGCGACCTGGTGCTCCTGACGGCCTTCGGCGCCGGCTTCCACTGGGCCGCGATGTTGCTGCGGATGTAGGACCGTACGACACCCGGTCGCCACATCCGGTCGTTATACTCACCGACCTCGCCGCCCTCGCCGCCGGCAGGGGCCCCTCCAATGACCGAGCACAGATCTTCGAGCACCATGACAGAGGCAGCCCCTCCCGCCGCGACCCGGAGGCCGGAGCGCCGCCGCTACCCGCGGCGCGGCATCCGCGACATGCCGCTGGTGCAGCCGGTCCTCGGCGAGGTCGTCGACATGTCGGCCGGCGGCGTCGCCGTGCTCACCTGGGACGCGCTGCCGGTGCACAAGGAGCTCTTCCTCTCCTTCGGCCCGCCCGGACAGCGGGTCCGCGTGCGTGCCCGGGTGATGTGGTGCCGGCTGCGCGCCACCGAGCCCGGGGTCGACTGGACCCCCAAGTACCGGGCGGGAATCGAGTTCCTGGAGTTCCCCGCGTGAGCGCCGCCGGCTGGGGAGCCGGGTGAAGACCCTCCTGGTCCTGCGTCACGGCAAGTCGAGCTGGGCCGACCCCGAGCTCGACGACCACGACCGGCCGCTCAAGAAGCGCGGCCGGCGCGGCGCCGTGAGCATCGGTGAGCAGCTGCGAGACGCGGGCCTGGCGCCCGATCTGGTGCTCAGCTCGACGGCCAGTCGGGCCGAGGCCACCGCCCGCGGGTGTCTCGCGGCAAGCGGCGCGGCAGCCCGGCTGGAGCCCACCCGGACGCTCTACGGCAGCGGCGCCGGGCGGCACATCGAGGAGATCGGCCGCCGAGCCCGGGACAAAGACGACATCGTCATGATCGTCGGCCACAACCCCGACCTCGAGGATCTGGTGAATCTGCTCGCCGGTGAGCCGGTGATCCTCAAGACCGCCTATCTCGCCGTCATCGTCCTCGACATCGCGAGCTGGGCCGACCTCGCCCGGGCGCGAGGCCGGCTCGACCGCCTGCTGCGGCCGCAGGTCTAGCCTCCCCTACTTCTTCTTCAGCACGATGTTGCCGCTGAAGGTCTCGAGCGACACCTCGGCGCCGCCCGAGCCGGTGGTGAACTCGGCGGTCAGGCCGGGCTCGTAGCGGTCAGAGCGCCGGGCCGGCGGCCCGAAGTCGCTGTCGATCCCGCCGCTGAAGCTGCTGAGCTCGAAGCTGGCGCTGACATCGGCCGGCAACAGCACCTCGACGTTGCCGCTGTGCGATTCGATCTCCAGGCTACCGCCGGTGCGGGGTTGGCCGTGAAAGCGGACGTCACCGGAGACGCTCTCGATCTCCACGTCGCCCACTGTCCCGGCATCGATCTCGATGTCGCCGCTGACGGTGCTCGCCTCGATGTCGCCGGAGACCCCGGCGAGCATCACCTTGCCGCTGACCGACTCCGCCGAGATGGAGCCGCTGCCGCCGGTGACGGACACCATGCCGCTGACCGACTCGACCTCGATCTCGCTGCCGGCCCCCGCCGCGGACACCGCGCCGCTCACCGAGGCGGCCTCGATCTCGCCGTTGACGCCGCGGATCTCGACCGAGGAGCTCACCGCCTCGATCTCCAGCGCGGCGCCCCGCGGCACCTGCACCTCGAGGTCGGCGGCGATCTCGAGGCTCCGCCGTCGGCCTTTGCCGTCGGGCACGACCACCTCGATCGAAAGATCCCGGGCATCGCCACGGATGTCGAGCTCCTCGACGTCGTCGCCCATGGTGCCGGTCACCCGCACCTCGGTGCCGTCGGTACCGACGATCGTCAGCGACCCGGCGACCGTCTCGATCGAGATCTTGGCGTCGGCCGCCACCGACCGGGTGGCGTTGACCTGCTGTTCGGCTGGCGCCGCGGCCGCGGCCGCTACGAGGATCACCAAGGACCAGAGAATCATCTTGCGCATCGTTTCCATCTCCCTGTTTCAAGTCGTCTCGGAACTACCGATCAAACATGGGCCAGCCGCGAGGCCCAGGCGGACTCCCGCCGATAGGCCGCCGCCAGCGCCAGCCGCAGGCGCCGATCGCCGGGGCTGGCTTCGAGCGCCGCGGCGATCTCGGCCGTCGCCGACTCGAGATCCGCCAGCCCCTTCGCCAGGGCGGCCGCGCCCGCCGCGTCGAGCCGGCCGCCGCGCCGCGCGATCACGGTAGCCAGGTCGCGGTGTGCGTGCAGTACGCCGTCCAGCTGCCGCATCCGCGACGCGGCCAACTCGGGGGCCGCCGCCACCGCCGCCGTGACGCCCGGTCGAAGGGGCAGGGCCGTCGGACCCAGGATAACCGCCGCCAGCAGCCCGCCGGCAGTCACGATGACCGCGGCCGCCAGGCGCCACCAACCGCCGCCGGCCGCCGCCTCGGGGCGCCGCTCCAGCCGCCCGGCGATTCCGGGCCACAGGTCGCGCCGCGGGCGGAGCTCTCGCGGCAGCTCACCGAGCGCGCTGCTCAGCCTCGCCCCATCCAGCTCTTTCGGGTGGCTCATCTGTTCAACTCCTCCCTCAGTCGGCGGCGCGCCCGGTGCAGATGGGCCTTGCAGGCGCCCACCGACAGCTCGAGCAGTTGGGCGATCTCGCGATGCTTGTAGCCCTCGACGTCGTGCAGCACGAAGACCGTCCGCGCTCGCGGCGGCAGCTGAGCGATGCCCCGTTCCAGGTCCAGAGCCCCCGCAGGGTCGGCCGTCGAAGCCGTCGGCGGGCACGCCGGCTGCTCGTCGGTGAAGCGCTCGTGCCAGCGGCGGCGGGCGCGCAGAGCATCGAGCGCCACATTGACCGCCAGCCGGTGCAGCCAGGTGCCAAAAGCGCTCGTGCCACGGAACGAGGACAGCCTGCGCCAGGCGCGAACAAAGGACTCCTGGGTCAACTCCTCGGCCAGGCCGGGGTCCGCCACCATCCGCACGGTGACGGCATAGACCCGGCCGACGTGGGCCCGGTAGAGATCCTCGAACGCCTCGATCTCGCCACCCCGGGCGCGCCGCACCAGATCGGCTTCGCTGTCGGGCGACCCGGCCATCATCGGCATCCGCGCCGTCAACCCGCCGGTGGCGATGGCGTAGCTCGCTCTCACGCCCACTTGGACGGCAGTGACGGAGAAAGAGTTTACCCAGCCGTCAGGCGGCGGCGGGCGGGGCGACCCGGAGGCGAAGCCCGGCCCCGGAGCGTCTACGCTAGCCTGGGTTATTCACCACGGCGCGAAGCGAAAGTGCGAAATGTCTGTCAGATCGGGCCGAACCGCAGTGACGAGGGACGCAGGCGTACTTGCAGTACGTCGAGGACTGAGGAGCGAGGACGGCCCGAGATGGCGGGCAGTTCGCGCTTGCAGCCGTGGCGTGGTGAATAATCCAGGCTAGGCTCGGCCGGTCATCATGCTCGAAGCGCGATCCATCGTCCGCCGCGCCGGCGATCACTGGCTGCTGCGCGATCTCGACCTGGTGGTTTCCGGCGGCGACCGGATCGCCCTGTCGGGTCCCTCGGGCGCCGGCAAGACCGTCCTGCTGCGCGCGTTGGCGCTGCTCGACCCGCTCGACGGCGGCGAGATCCGGCTCGGCGGCCGGCCCGTCGCGGCCGCCGAGGTGCCCGCCTTTCGCTGCCGGGTCGGCTACCTGCACCAGACCCCGGCGCTGGCCGCCGGCACCGTCGAGGCCAATCTGCGGCGGCCGTTCGCGCTCGCCGCCCACCAGGGGCAGAGCTACGACCGGGCGCGAGCCGCCGGCCTGCTGCGCCGGCTGGGCAAGGATGAGGGGTTCCTCGGCCGTCGCCGCGGCGAGCTCTCCGGCGGCGAAGCCCAGATCACCGCGCTGGTGCGGCTGCTGCAGCTCGCGCCCTCGATCCTGCTGCTCGACGAGCCCACCGCGGCGCTCGACCCCGACTCGGCCGAGCTCGCCCGCACGCTGCTCGACGAGTGGCAGGCCGGCGACGGCGGCAGCCGCGCTTACCTCTGGGTGACCCACGACGCCGATCTCGGCCGGCGGGTCGCCGACCGCCACCTGCGGCTCGCGGAGGGCCGGCTCGAAGATCGCCGCCGCGAGGAACCGACATGAGCACTGAATACCTGGAGCTGTCCTACTTCCAGGTCGGCGGCGCGGCGCTGCTGATCCTGATCAACGCCGCTATCTCACTGGCACTCAGGCTCGGTCTCGAGCGCCGGCTGCTGATCGCGGCGCTGCGAACCACGGTGCAGCTGCTGCTGGTCGGGCTGGTGCTCGACTGGGTCTTCGGACTCAGCCGCTGGTACCTGGTGCTGGCGCTGATGGTCTGGATGAGCGTCGCCGCCGGGGTGGCGGCGGTGCGCCGCACGCCGCTGCGCTACCCGGGCATCTGGGTCGACAGCATCGTCTCGGTTTGGGCCAGCTCGTGGGTGATCACGGCGGCGGCGCTGTTCGGCGTCGTCGACGTCGAGCCCTGGTTCCGGCCCCAGTACGCGATTCCCTTTCTCGGCATGATCCTGGGCAACGCGCTCAACGGCGTCTCGCTCGGGCTGGACCGGCTGGGCCAGGAGCTGCACACCCGACGGTTCGAGGTCGAGGGACTGCTGGCCCTCGGCGGCACCCGCTGGGAGGCGGCGCGCGGGCCGGTCGCCGCGGCGGTGCGCACCGGCATGATCCCGATCCTCAACTCGATGATGATCGTCGGCATCGTCAGCCTGCCCGGCATGATGACCGGTCAGCTGCTGGCCGGCGTGGCACCGGCGCAGGCGGTGCGCTACCAGGTCGTGATCATGTTCCTGATCGCTTCGGCCACCGCGCTGGGCACGCTGGGAGTGGTGCTGCTGAGCTACCGCCGGCTGTTCACACCGGCCCACCAGTTCCGGCACGGTCTGCTGGCGGACCGGACCGGCGAGTGATGGCGCGGCGCTCCGGCGAACGCCCAACGCGGCCGCCTCTACTCGGTTGGCGACGCTGGCTCTTCCCGGCGATCGCCGCGACGCTGGCGCCGGCCCTGTTTCTGGGTCTGCTCGAGCTCGGCCTGCGCGCCGCCGGATGGGGCCACCCGGCTGGCTTCTTCGTGCCGGCTTCCGGACAGCCGGCCGAGATGACCAACCCCCGGTTCGGCTGGCGGTTCTTCCCGCCGGCGATCGCCCGCGGCCCGGTGGTCGGCCGGCTGGCGCGGCCCAAGCCGGCCGGTAGCTACCGGATCTTCGTTCTCGGCGGCTCGGCGGCGATGGGCACCCCCGAGCCGGCATTCTCCTTCGGCCGGGTGCTCGAGGTGATGCTCGAGCAGCGCTACCCGGGCAGCCGGTTCGAGGTCGTCAACACCGCGATGGCGGCGATCAACTCGCACGTCGTGGTGGAGATCGCCCGCGACTGCGCTCGCCGCCGGCCCGATCTTCTCGCCGTCTACCTGGGCAACAACGAGGTGGTCGGGCCGTACGGGCCGGGCACGGTCTTCGACCGCGGCCGGCGCCGACCTGGGCGCCATCCGCCTCGGGCTGCGGCTGCGCCGGCTGCGCACCGGTCAGCTGATCGCCCGCGGCCTGGCCGCAGGGCGCCGGCCGGCGACCGCGCCGGCGCAATGGCGCGGCATGGAGATGTTCCTCGACCGCCAGGTGGCGGCAAGCGACCCCCGTCTGGATCGCACCTACCGGCAGTTCGGCGACAACCTGATGGCGATCGCCCGGCTGGCGCAACGCTCCGGCGCGCCGCTGCTGCTGTCGACGGTCGCCGTGGATCTGCGCGACACGCCGCCGTTCGCCTCGCTGCATCGGGACGGACTGGGCGAGGCGGAGCTCGAGCGCTGGCGGACCGCCAGCGAGCGCGGCAACCGGCTGGCTGCCGAGGGCCGTGCCGAGGAGGCGCTGGAAGAGCTCGCCGCGGCGCTCGCGATCGACGACCGTCACGCCGGGCTGCGCTATCGAATCGGCCGTCTCGAGCTGCTGGCCGGGGCCGCAGCGGAGGCCCGGCGCCATCTGTCGCAAGCCCGCGACCTGGACGCCCTGCGCTTCCGCGCCGACACCGGTATCAACGACACCGTCCGCCGGATCTCCGCAACCGCGCCCGGGACGGTCCGGCTGGTGGATGCCGAACGGCTGCTTGCGGCGGCCCCGGAGAGCCGCTTCGGGCTGCCCGGCAGCGAGCTGTTCTGGGAGCACGTGCATCTCCGGTTCCCCGGCAACTACCGGCTGGCCGAGGCGTTCCTCGAGCAACTCGAGCCGCTGCTGCCGGCCGAGATCCGCGACGGCGCCGCCACCGGGCCGCCCGCCTCCCTCGAGCGGGTCGCCGATCGTCTCGCCCTGACCGCCCGCGAGCGCTGGCAAATGGCCGCCTCGATCCACCAGATGATCCGCCGGCCGCCGTTCACCGGCCAGCTCGGCCACGAACCACGGCGGCAGGCCTCGAAGCGAGAGGCGCTGCGGCTGCGCGAGAGGGCCCGGGCCGCCCGTGACGCCGACCTCGCCGCCTATCGCCGGGCGCTCGCCCGGCGCCCGGAAGACCTGCCGCTGCTCGAGCTGTACGCCCGGGCGCTCGACGCTCAAGGCGCCCCGGAGGAGGCCGTGGCCGCCTGGCGCGAGCTCGTCAGCCGGCTGCCCGAGGTCGCGCCCTGGCGCAACCGGCTCGGCTTTGCGCTGGCCGAGGCCGGCGACGCCGGCGCCGCGGCCGCCGAGCTGCGCCGCGCCCTCGAGCTTTGGCCGGGGTCCGCCGAGCCGCGGGTCAACCTGGCCACGGTGCTGGAGCAAGCCGGCGATCGGCAGCAAGCGGAACGGCTCTACCGCGAGGCGACCGCCATCGACCCGGCCGGCGCAGCCGCGCGCGCCAACCTGGCCGATCTGCTCGACCGGGAAGGCCGCCGCGACGAGGCCGAGCGGCAGCTGCGCGAGCTGATCGAGCTCGACCCGGGCTCGGCGACGGCCCACCGGCGGCTCGGCGAGCTGCAGGACCGCCACGGTGAGGCGGCGGCGGCCGAGGCCTCCTACCGCCGGGCGCTCGAGCTCGACGACGAGCTCGCCCCGGTGCACAACAACCTGGGCTACCTGCTGGCGGCAGCCGGACGGTTCGACGAAGCGGCGCGACAGTACCTCGCGGCGATCGACGACGACCCGGCCGGCGCCCTCGCCTACTTCAACCTGGCCGACCTGCTGCTCGGCCTGGGCCGGGCAACCGAAGCCGCCGAGGCCTACCGGGCCGGGCTGGCGCTCGAGCCGGGCAACGAACAGGCGCACGCCAACCTGGAGCAGGCCGAACGGCTGGCGGCGGCGCGCTGAGCCCCGGCGGCCCGGGGGGGCGGAGGCGTAGCCCGGCCCCCATTGCGCAATCGGAGGGCGTAGCCGGAGTGGGCGTCCCGCGAGGAGCGAAGCATAAACATACAGAGCGAAGCGACCGCGGGGCGACCCGGAGGCGTAGCCCGTGGCCGCTAGTGGGCCATCCGCCGCCCGAGGCTGGAGCAGCAGTTTGCGTTAGACTCAGGGTCTCCCAAACCACACCTCTTGTCCGAGGAGGACCGACGAATGTCCTTGAGACGATCGCTCGTAGCCGCTGCCATCGCGCTGCTAACCCTCGCCGCCGTCCCGGCTTCGGCGGCCGAGGCGGAATCCGCCCCCGCGCTGCTCCTGATCCTCGACGCCTCGGGCTCGATGTGGGGCCAGATCGAGGGCGAGAACAAGATCGTCATCGCCCGGCGGGTCCTGGGCGAGCTGGTCGACGGCCTCGACGCAGGCGCCGACGTCGGTGTGGTCGCCTACGGCCATCGCCGCGAGGGCGACTGTGACGACATCGAGACCGTGGTGCCGATCGGGCCGCTCGACAAGGCGGCGGTCAAGGCGACTGTCGACGGGCTCAACCCCAAGGGCAAGACGCCGCTGACCCGCTCGGTCCAGCAGGCGTTCGAGAGCCTGAAGGACCGCCCCGGCGGCGCCAGCATCATCCTGATCAGCGACGGGCTGGACACCTGCGGCGGCGATCCCTGCGGCGCGGTGCGGGCGGCCAAGCAGATGGGGCTCGATTTCCGCCTGCACGTGGTCGGTTTCGACGTCGCCGGCGAGGACGTCTCGCAGCTCGAGTGCGCGGCGCAGGCGGGCGAGGGGCTGTTCCTGAGCGCCGAGAACGCCGCCGAGCTCTCCGCCGCCCTCGATCAGGCGGTGGCGATGGCGCCCGAGGTGCCGCCCGGACGGCTGTCGCTGAAGGCGATCGCCGACGGCGGCCTGCAGGATGCGGCGGTATTCGTCACCGACGCCGCAACCGGTGAAGAGCTGGGCGGCGGCCGCACCTACGCCACGCCCGACACCAACCCGCGGCTCATCCCGCTGCCCGACGGCAAGTTCGACGTCCGGGTGCAGGCGGTCGGCTTCCAGGGCGACATCAGCCGCACCTTCACCATCGAGATCGTCGACGGCGGCCTGGTCGAGCGGGTGGCCGACTTCTCCACCGGCGAGCTGACCATCAGCGTGAGCCGCAACGGCGAGCTCTCGGACGCGGTCTACAAGGTCAAGCTGCCGGGCGGCGGCGCCGAAGTCGCGACCGGCCGTACCTACGCCAACGAGAGGTCGAACCCGGCCAAGGTCCGGATCACCTCCGGCACCTACGAGGTCGCGGTCGGCTCGGTGGAGATCAGCGGCAACCCCTGGGTCGAGCTGGGCACGGTCGAGATCGAGCCCGGAGGCTCCGCCGCGCTCGCGCACGCCTGGGAGTCGGGCACGCTCGAGGTGGGCGCCGCCCGCGACGGCGAGCTGGTCGACGCCACCCTCAACCTGGTCGACGCCGCGACCGGCAAGTCGGTGGGCCAGGGACGCACCTACACCAGCGAGACGTCGAACCCCAAGAGCTTCATCCTGCTGCCCGGCGACTACCGGGTCACGGTCCAGGAGATCCGCGGCGGCAGGCGCACGATCGAGGTCTCGCTGGCCGCCGGTGAGACGGTCGAGCGGATGGTGGACCCGGCGGCCGGGGGCTGAGCGGGGCCGCTCACCGGCGGCCCACGCGCCGGTCGCCACAGCGAACGGCGCCGGCCACCGGGTCCCCCGGGCGCAGCCCGGCGTGACGCCTTCGGCTCCTGATAGCGTCTGCCGCGTGTGGCGACGCGGTCAGCGGCAGAACGAGCGGCGGCAGCAGCGGCGCCGCCCGGGCCGCGCGCTTGCCGGGGCGCACCGGATCCTCCTCGTGGCCCTGCTGGCGGCGACCCCGGCCGTCGCGGCGGCGGCAGCCGGCAACGAGTCCGGCGCGGCTGCCACGATCGCGGATCGGCCTCTCGCCGAGGCCCTGCGCGAGCTGCGCGCCGCGGGCCTGAATCTCCTCTACACCTCCAACGTGGTGCGGCCCGAGATGCGGGTCGCCGGCCGGCTCGGCGCCGCGGCGCCCCGCGCCGCCCTCGACGAGCTCCTGGCGCCCCACGGGCTCGAGGCGCTCGACGGGCCCAACGAGGCGATCGTCATCGTGCCGCGCATGGCGGCGCCGGCGACCGAGGGCGCGAGCCCCGCCGGCTCGCCCGTCATCGGCACGGTCCGATCGCATCGCGACGCGAGCCCCGGTGGCCGGCGTGAGCCTGCGCCTCGCCGAGCTGGCGCGCGCGACGATCAGCGCCGCCGACGGCAGTTTCGCGATCGCCGACGTCGCCGCCGGCTCGCACACGCTCGAGGTGCGGCGACGCGGTTTCGTGGTCGAGCGACTCGAGGGCGTCCTGGTGGAGGCCGGCCGGCCGACCCGTATCGCCGTGTTGCTCGACCCGGCCCCGATCACCGCGGAGACCCTGGTGGTCACCCCCAGCCGCCTGTCGCTGCTGCGCAAAGAGCCGCAGACGCCGCTGGCGCTGAGCCGCGAGGAGATCTTCGCCCTGCCCCATCTGGGCGACGATCCCTTTCGCGCCCTGAGCCTGCTGCCCGGAGTCGCCGCCAACGACGTCACCGCGCAGTTCCACGTCCGCGGCGGCCGGCGGGACGAGACGCGGATCCTGCTCGACGGCCAGGAGCTGTACGACACCTTCCACCTGAAGGACTTCGACAGCGCCCTCAGCGTCGTGGCCACGACGACGCTCGAAAGCGTCGACCTCTCCACCGGCGGCTTTCCGGTCAACCACGGCGATCGGATGAGCGGCGTGCTGGACATGACGACGGTGACCCCCACCGGGCCCCGCCGCACCAGCGTTGGTTTGAGCGTCCTCAACGCCCACCTGGGCAGCTCGGGCTCGTTTGACGACCAGCGCGGCAGCTGGCTGGGACATGTCCGGCGGGGCTCGATCGATCTCGCCAGCCGGCTGCTCGGCCCGGAGCGACCGAAGTACTGGGACGCCTTTGCCAAGCTCGACTACCAGCTCACCGCCGGCCAGAGCCTGCGTGTCAACCTGCTCCACGCCGACGACGAGCTCGAGATCAGCGAAACGGTCGGTCCCGAGTCGAAGCGGATCGAGACCAACTACCAGAGCAGCTACGCCTGGGTGACCCATCAGGCGCTGATCGGCCGTCGACTGCTGGTCGAGACCGCGGTCTCGCGCGCCAAGGTCGGCAGGGAGCGTCGCGCCGTGGAGCTCGAGGAGGACGTGCGCTTCACGATCCTCGATCGACGGGACTTCCAGGTCCTCGGACTGCGCCAGGGCTGGAACTTCCAGCTGGCGCCGCACCACTCGCTCAAGTGGGGCCTCGAGCTGCGCGATTTCGAGACCCTCTACGACTACCGCGGCACGCGCGAGTTCGACAACCCGCTCTTCCGGCTGCGCGACGACCAGCAGGCGGCGACGTTGTTCCAGAGCCGTCTCGACGAGCGCCACGACAGCGCCTATCTCGCCGGCCGGTCGCGGCTGGGCAGCCAGCTGACCCTCGAGCTCGGGCTGCGCTGGGACCACCACTCGCTGACCCGCGAAAACCGCCTCAGCCCGCGGCTCAACCTGGCCTGGGCGGTCGGCAGCCGCAGCGTCGTGCGGGCCTCGCTGGGACGGTTCAACCAGAGCCAGCGGCCCTACGAGCTGCAGGTCGAGGACGGCGAGACCGACTTCAGCTCGATCGAGCGCTCGGACAGCCGGGTGCTCGGCTTCGAGCACCTGTTCGCCGGCCGGCGGGCGCTGGCGCTGCGGGTCGAAGCCTACTCGCGGAAGGTCCTCAATCCCCTGCCGCGCTGGGAGAACCTCTACGAGCCGATCAACATGTTCCCGGAGGTGGAGCCGGATCGGGTGCGCGTCGCCCCCGATCGCGCCCTCGCGGAGGGAGTCGAGCTGTTCCTGCGCGGGACCTTCAACGACCGGCTCGGCTGGTGGGTCAACTACACCTGGTCGTCGACCGAGGACGAGATCGGCGGCGATCGGTCGCCACGCCGCTTTGACCAGGCCCACGCCGTCAACCTGGATCTGGACTGGCGGATCACCGATCGCTGGACCCTCAACCTGGCCTGGAGGTACCACACCGGCTGGCCGACAACCCCATTGGGACTGGTCCCCGAGCTCGACGAGGACGGAGAGGCCGTCTTCGTGCCGGTAGCGGGCCGGCGGAACAGCACCAGACTGCCCGACTACCACCGGCTGGATCTGCGGGCCAGCCGTACCTGGACGCTGCGCACCGGCACCCTCGGCTTCTTCGTCGACGTCCAGAACGCCTACGACCGCGGCAACGTCGCCGGCTTCGACTTCATGATCGACGAGGAGCTGGGAACGCTGATGCCCAACCCCGAACAGTGGGCGGGGATCCTGCCGTCGCTGGGCCTGAGCTTCGAGTTCTAGCCGGTATTTCCGGCCGGGCTCATCGGGCTTGGGTGATCAGGATCGTGCCCGGCTCCAGCCGGAAGCCCAGATCGCTGCTCCTCAGCCTCCACTCCAGCGCTTCCTCCGGGCTGAAGCCCTCGGTCGAGCCGTGCAGCTCGATCCCGGGGGCCGCCCGCGCCAGCGCCGGATCGGCCCAGCGAATCTCACGCCCCATCTCGCGGGACGCCCAATCCAGGAAGTAGCTCAGCGACCGGCCCTCGACATCGATGCTCGGTGCGGTCGCGACGACCCAGTCCCACTCGGGTCCGTAGGGCTCGATCCCGGCGCGCGTGACCGAGCCGTCGGCAAGCAGGCTGAGCTGCTCGCCGCGCGCCGCCGGATGGCGGTCGGCGCCCGCTTCGAGCGAGCACCGGCCCTCTCGCACCCGCACCCTGAGCGCGGCGTCGCCCTCGCTCAGCCGCACCTCGAACTGGGTGCCGATCTCGCGCACCGTGCCGAGCACCGTGACCACCTCGACGCCGTCGCCGATCGCCGCCGGGTCGGAGTCGACGTAGAGCGTGCCGCGCTCGAGCTCGACACGACGCGCCGAGGTCAACCGCACCCGCGTGTCGCCCGCCAGCCGCAGCGACCGGCCGCCCTCGAGGCGGAGCGCCGCTCCTGCCGGCGAGCCGTCAGCCCAGCTGCCGGTCTCCACCGAGTCGCCGGCGGTCAGCTGGCTGCCGATCGCCAAATCCACCGCCCCAGCGGTGCGGACGGATCCGGCGAGCAGCTCGACGCTGGCTACCACCGATGGGGCGACCGGAGCGGTCCGGTTCGCCCACCACCAGCCGATCGCCAGGGCCAGCAGCACGCTGGCGGCGAGCGCCAGGCCGCCACGCGCCCGCAACCCCCGGCGCCGGCGCTGCTCGCGCCCCACCATCTCGCCCCACTCGGCGCGAGCCGCCGCCTTGATCCTCGCCACCTCCTCCGGGGGGACCGGGGCCCGCGGTCCGGCGCCGGCGATCAGATCGCGCACGTCCTGCTCGTCTGCAACTCCGAATTGCTTGTTCATAGCGCGGTTTCCATTCTCTGAGGTTGGAACCGAGAGATCTCGGCGGGAGGCCGGGGGGCGGCGTTGAGGCGGGCGTGGACCTGCCGAAACGCCGCCCGAGCTCGGGTGAGAAGCGACTCGGCGGCCTTGGGCCCGACCTCGAGCCGGACGGCGATCTCGTTGACCGGCAGGTCCTGCAGGTACTTCCACTCCAGCACCTGGCCGTAGTGCGGCGGCAGCTCGTCGAGGGCGGCGTGCACCAGACGGCGGGTCTCGTTGCGCAGCGCCGCGCTGTCGGCCATCTCGGGCGCCGCGATGCCCAGCTCGGCGGCCGAGGTCTCCTCCACCACATCGAGGTCGACCTCGCGCACCGGGCGCATCTTCTTGCGGTAGTGGCCGGCGATCTCGTTGAGACAGCAGCTGCACAGCCAGGTCATCAGCGCCGCGTCGCCGCGGAATCTCGGCAAACTGGCGATCGCCTTGCACAGCGTGGTTTGGACGATGTCGGCGATGAGCTCACGATTGCCGTCGAGGCGCCGCGCCGCGAACCGGTAGAGCGCGGGGACATAGGTGTCGGCAAACACGTCAAACGCGGACTCGTCGCCGTCGATCATGCGGCGGACAAACTCCCGCTCCTCTGCCCTGGGTATCATCGCTTCAATCCGCCTCCCCGTTCTGCATCTTGCTCGCCCGATTCTCGCTCGACTCCAGGCGGCGCTCCCGCTGCGCCTGCTCTGTTGGATGCGAGGCTATCGCCAATCCTTCGGCGACGCTGCTTCCGTCCCGCAGCGGCCGGACGGCGAAGGATTGAAGCGGCCGACGCATCGAAGATGGCGTCGGCAGCGAAGAGAGTCGCTGTGAGTCGGCAAAACGCTCTGACAAAACAGCAGACGCGATGCGAGCAACCGTGATGCCCAGCTCTACCCGAGCCGTGAGGACGCCTGAGAGATAACGGGCTTGGGCAGCCGCAGCACAGCTGAGGAACAGCTTTGAGCATCTTCTCGGATCGGCGTTCGCTGCGACAGATCGGCGGTCTGCGCGCCTACATGCGACAGGTTTCGTGGTCGTTGCGGTGGCAGTTCGAATGGCGGCGGCGGGTCCAACGCACCCTCGCCAAGCCGCTTGCCGAGCCCGCCGCATATCCGAGCAGGCCACTTGCCAATCGGGCCCGAAAGCGCGCCGTGACGCCGCCCGCGGAACCGCGCGCCCGTCCCAGCCGCGTCGCCGGTCCCCACTGAGCACCGGCGCCGGCCCGGCACGGCCCATCGCCCTACTGCCGGAAGAGCGGCCCCTCGGCGGCGGCGCTGGCATCGGCACTGGGATCGGCATTGGGATCGGCAATGGGCGGGCCGCTCAGGATGCCTTGCGTCGACATCCAGTCGCCGATCTCGACCGCGATGCGGCGGCTCATCTCGCCGCTGTAGTGCGCCGGGTCGACATAGAGCGGCTCCTCGCTACCGGCTTGCATGTCGGCGAGCCAGAGGAATCCCCTCCCGAGCTGCCCATCGCCGGCGAGGACAGCCATTCGCTCGTAGCCGGCGCGCACGTGCGGCGGCTCCTCGGCGCCGGCGAACGGGTGATGGCGCCGGTCGTAGGCATAGAACGAGACCGGCTGCCAGACGAACAGCGCCTCCACGCCGTGGGCGGACGCGACCGCTTCGATCAGCCGCCGGTTGGCCAGGTAGACGCGGGCCGTCCGGTCCGCGACGGCTTCCTCCGGCGCCGCGAGACGACTCCTCGACCGCGGCCGGCGGCCGGCGAGCGGCGCCCGCGACCGCGCGGGCCAGCCGCATCATCGGCAACCGCGCCAGCAGCGTGGAGATCGAGCCGTCACCGTCCTCGAAACGGGACCCCAGCCTGGCGCTGAAGATCGGCAGCTTGTCGGCGATCCGGCAGTCGTTCAGGCCGTCGAGGAAGACGGCCACGTCGGGCCCGGTTCCGAAGGCCAGCTGGCGCTCGAAGAGCAGCCGCTCCTGGGTCGAGAAGTAGCCCGCGCGGCCGAAGTTGTAGACCCGCACCGGCCGCTCGAAGCCCGACCGGCCGATCCGGTCGGCCAGGTGGCGCTGCAAGTGGGCGGCCACGGTGAGGTCGTCGGGCACGCCGTAGCCGAAAGCGGTCGAGCCGCCGTAGAGAAAGACGTTGAGGGCCTCGGGGTCCGGCGGCCAGGGGCCGGCCCCCGGGTGACGGCGAAAGCCGTGCCGGTCGATCGTCACGTAGCGGCCGGCGAAGGCCTTGACCCGGAACTGGGTGAAGGGCTCGTAGACGAAGCCGGACGAGGCGAGGTAGGTCTCTTCCCACAGCGCCCGGATCTCGTCCTGTTCGAGGCCCGGATGGACCTCAGCATGGCCCGAGAGGGTCTCCGGGGAGCGGGCCTCCCGGTGCGGCCGGGCCCGGCGGCCGTCCAGCACCCAAAAGGCCAGCCAAAGCGCCAGGTTGAGCACCACCAGAAGAAGGCAGGTGTTGAGGAATACCAGCGCCAGTGAGCCCCAGACCCGGCCCAGCCGCTCGAACTTCCCCGTCTCTGGCCCCCCTGCCTCCGGGCTCACGCCTACCTGCCTCCTCAACTCCTGGTCTCCGTCGACTCGGCCGTCCTGGATATGCCCATCGTACCCTGGCGGTCGCAGCCCCCTCCGGGGGTCGGTAGCTACCCAATGACGTGGGAGAACGGCTCCGTCAACGGGGTCGGGCGAACCGCTGGCGGGTTGCCTAGACTGGCGTTGGAGCCGACCGCCCGCGGGAATCCGCGGCCGCCGCTCGTACGACGGGAAGAACGGCACAACTCACCGTAACGGCACGGCCTCGCAAAAGCCGGCGACCAACGGTGAAGGAGGCAGGTTTCATGAGCCCGGAGAGCGTGGCATCCATCACAGCAATCTGCGACTCCTTTGGCAACGACCCGAGGCGGTTGCTGGACATCCTGCTCGGTGTCCAGGCCGAGCTCGGCCATCTCGACAACCAGGCGATCGATCGCGTCGCCGAGCAGGTGGGCGTCCCGCGGGTGCGGGTCGACGAGCTGGTCTCGTTCTACTCCTTCCTGCAGGCCGAGCCCCGGGGCAAGGTGGTCATCCGCCTGTGCGACGACGTCATCGATCGCCTGCGCGGCGCCGATCGGGTCGGCCAGGGCATCCAGGAGGAGCTCGGGATCGGTTTTGGCGAGACCACTCCGGACGGCCTGTTCAGCCTCGAGCACGCCTCCTGCATCGGCATGACCGACCAGTCGCCGGCGGCGCTGGTCAACGACATCGTGGTGCCCAGCCTGGGGACCAGCAAGGCCCGGCGCGGCATCCAGGTGCTCAGGGAGAAAGGGGACTTCGACGAGCTGCAGCGGATCCTGATCCGCGACCACGGCGACGGCAACAACGCCCATCCGCTGGTGCGCTCGGCGGTGCGCAACAACCTGCGCCAGCCGGGCCCGGTGATCTTCGGCGAGTCCAAGCCGGGGGCGGCGCTGGACCGCGCCCTGGCGATGAGCCCCGCGGAAGTCATCCGCGAGCTCAAGACCGCGCGGCTGCGCGGCCGCGGCGGCGCCGGCTTTCCGACCGGGATGAAGTGGGAGTTCACCCGCGCCGCCGACAGCGACGAGCGTTACCTGATCTGCAACGCCGACGAGGGCGAGCCCGGCACGTTCAAGGACCGGCTGATCCTCACCGAGCGGCCCGAAATGCTGTTCGAGGGCATGACGGTCGGCGGCTACGCGCTCGGCGCGCGCCACGGCATCCTCTATCTGCGCGGCGAGTACGCCTACCTGCGACCGTTCCTGGAACATCGTCTCGAGCAGCGGCGGGCATCCGGCCTGCTGGGGACCGGCATCCGCGGCCGGCCCGGCTTCGACTTCGACATCCGTATCCAGCTGGGCGCCGGCGCCTATATCTGCGGCGAAGAGACGGCGCTGATCGCCTCGCTCGAGGGCCGGCGGGGCGATCCCAAGACGCGGCCGCCGTTCCCGGCGCAGGAGGGCTACCTGGGCAAGCCGACGTCGGTCAACAACGTCGAGACGCTGTGCTGTGTGACGCGCATCTTGGAGATGGGCTCGGGCTGGTTCTCGTCGATGGGCACGCCGGCATCGACCGGCACCAAGCTGCTGTCGATCTCCGGCGACTGCAGCCGGCACGGCATCTACGAGGTACCGTTCGGCGTCTCCCTGCGCGAGGTGCTGGACCTCTGCTACGCCGACGAGCCCTTCGCCGTCCAGGTCGGCGGCCCCAGCGGCCAGATGGTCGGCGTCGACGCTTTCGACCGCAAGATCTGCTTCGACGACCTGGCCACCGGCGGCGCCCTGATGGTCCTCAGACAGGGCCGCGACGTGGTGGCCATCGCCGCCGAGCACATGCGGTTCTTCGCCCACGAGAGCTGCGGCTACTGCACGCCTTGCCGCGTGGGCAACGAGCTGCTGCTCGAACGGCTGCAGAAGATCCTCGACGGCAGGGGCGAGGCGGCGGACCTCGACTATCTCGAAGAGCTGGCGCGGACGGTCAAGGCAACCAGCCGCTGCGGTCTCGGCCAGAGCTCGCCGCACCCGGTCCTGTCGACGCTCGAGAGCTTCCGCGGCGAGTTCGAGAAGCGACTGATCACGCCAAGCGACGGCCGGCTGGCCGGCTTCGACATCGAGCGGGCGCTGGCGCCGGCCCGCGAGCTGGCCGGCCGCGCCACCGACCAACCGGAACCCGGGAGCCCAGAGTCATGAGCGAGCGCAAGATCGCCCTCACCATCGACGGCCGGCGGATCGAGGCCCTCGCCGGCCAGACCATTCTGGAGGCGGCGCAGGCTGCCGGCGTCTACATCCCGCGCCTGTGCTGGATGGAGGGGCTGACCCCGGCCGGCGCCTGCCGCGTCTGCACCGTGCGGGTCAACGGCCGGACGCAGTCCGCCTGCACCCAGCCCGCGGCGCCCGGCATGATCGTCGAGAACGACAGCGAGGAGCTCCGGGGCCTGCGCCGCGACTTGATCGACATGCTCTTCATCGAGGGCAACCACTTCTGCATGTTCTGCGAGAAGAGCGGCGCCTGCGAGCTGCAGGCGCTCGCCTACCGGTTCGGCATCGCGGCGCCCAAGTACCCGTTCCGGTTCCCGCAGCGCGAGATCGACGCCAGCCACCCGGACATCCTGATCGACCGCAATCGGTGCATCCTGTGCAGCCGCTGCGTACGCGCCTCGGAGGAGCTCGACGGCAAGAGCGTTTTCGGCGTCGTCGGCCGCGGCATCGAGCGGCGGATCGCGGTCAACGCCGCCGCCGGTCTCGGCGACACCGACGCCGCCGCCAGCGACCGGGCGATCGACGCCTGCCCGACAGGGACGCTGCTGCGAAAGCGGGGCGGCTACACCGTGCCGGTGGGGCAACGCCAGTACGATCACCGACCGATCGGCTCCGAGATCGAGCGACCGGCGACGGCAGACTGAAGGGCGAGATCATGGCCAAGGCAAAAGTCGCGACGACCTCCCTGTGTGGCTGCTTTGGCTGCCACATGTCGCTGCTCGACATCGACGAGAGGATCCTGGAGCTGGTCGAGCTGGTCGACTTCGACCGCTCGCCGATCAACGACATCAAGTCGATCCGCGGTCCGGTCGACATCGGCCTCATCGAGGGCGGCTGCGCCAACGAGGAGAACGTCCGGGTGCTCGAGGAGTTCCGCCGTCACTGCAAGGTGCTGATCTCGGTCGGCGACTGCGCGATCAACGGCGGCGTGCCGGCGCTGCGCAACATGGTGCCGCTCGAGGAGTGCTTGGACGAGGCCTTCGTCGACGGCCCGTCGGTGGTCAACCCCGGCGGCAAGGTGCCAAACGACTCAGAGATCCCGTTGCTGCTCGACCGGGTCTACCCGGCTCACGAGGTGGTCCGGATCGACTATCACCTGCCCGGTTGCCCGCCCTCGGCCGACACCCTGTGGGCGGCGCTGACGGCCCTGCTGACCGAGAAGCCGGTCGAACTGCCCTACGAGCTGGTCAAGTACGACTAGGAGAGCGCGATGCCTGAAGCCACCCGCAGAATCGTGATCGAGCCCCTGAGCCGGGTCGAGGGACACGGCAAGGTGTCGATCCTGCTGGACGAGCAGAACCGCGTCACCCGGGCGCGGCTGCACATCGTCGAGTTTCGCGGCTTCGAGCGGTTCATCCAGGGCCGGCCGTTCTGGGAGCTGCCGGTGCTGGTGCAGCGCCTGTGCGGTATCTGCCCGGTGAGCCACCACCTCTGCGCCGCCAAGGCGGTCGACGGCCTGATCGGCGTCGACCGGCTGACGCCCACGGGCGAGAAGATGCGCCGCCTGATGCACTACGGCCAGATCTTCCAGTCCCACGCGCTGCACTTCTTCCACCTCGCCTCGCCCGACCTGCTCTTCGGGTTCGACGCCCCGGTGGAGCAGCGCAACGTCGTCGGGGTCATCGCCGCCCACCCCGAACTGGCGATGCAGGGCGTCAAGATGCGCAAGTTCGGCCAGGAGATCATCAAGGCGACCTCCGGCAAGAAGGTGCACGGCACCGGCGCCATCCCCGGCGGCATCAACAAGAACCTAACCCTCGCCGAGCGCGACGCGCTGCTCGCCGAGATGGACCAGATGCTGGCGTGGAGCCTCGAGTCGGTGGATCTCGCCCGTGGCTATACCCTCGAGAACCTCGAGAAGGTCTCCGGGTTCGGCGCCTTCGACTCCAACCACCTCTCCATCGTCCGCGCCGACGGCGCCATGGACCTCTACGACGGCCGGCTGCGCGCCGTCGCCGCCGACGGCGCCACGATCCTCGACGGTGTCGACCCGCTCGACTATCTCGACGAGATCGGCGAGGAGGTCCGCCCCTGGTCGTACATGAAGTTCCCGTTCCTCAAGCGTCTCGGCCCCGAGACCGGCTGGTTCCGGGTCGGCCCCCTGGCCAGGATCAACACCTGCGACCGCATCGACACTCCCGAGGCCGAGGCGGCGCGGCAGGAGTTCCTCGGCCTGTCCGGTGGCAAGCCCAGCAACGTCACCATGGCCTACCACTGGACGCGGATGATCGAGCTGCTGCACGCGGCCGAGAAGATCCGCCTGCTGCTCGACGACCCCGACCTCCAGGGCGACGACCTGGTGGCCCCGCCGGGCGAGCGGCGCGGCGAGTTCGTCGCCATGCTCGAAGCGCCGCGCGGCACCCTCACCCATCACTACCGGGTGGACGAGAACGACCAGGTGACGATGGCCAACCTGATCGTCTCGACCACCTGCAACAACGAGGCGATGAACCGGACGGTGGCCGGGATCGCGGCCAGCGAGCTCTCCGGCGCCCCCGAGATCACCGAGGGGCTGCTCAACAACATCGAGGTCGGGGTCCGGGCCTACGATCCGTGCCTCTCGTGCGCCACCCATGCCCTCGGCCAGATGCCGCTCGAGGTGACGCTGGTCGACGCCGGCGGCGAGGTCGTCGACCGGCGGGCGAGGCCGTGATGGCGAGAACGCTGGTTCTGGGCTGGGGCAACGCGGGTCGCGGCGACGACGGCCTCGGGCCGGCGCTGGCCGAGCTGCTCGGCCGAGGGGCGCCGCCGGAAGTCGACGTGGCCTCCAACTACCAGCTGCAGGTCGAGGACGCCGCCGACTGCGCCAGCCACGAGCGAGTGCTCTTCGTCGACGCCGACCGCGCGGGCCCCGAGCCGTTCTCCTGCCGCCGCCTGGCGCCCGCCGCCGCGGAGCTCAGCTTCAGCTCGCACAGCGTCTCGCCCGGCGGGCTGCTGGCGCTGACCCGGATGCTCTTCGGCCGGGAGCCCGAAGCCTGGCTGGTGGGCGTGCGCGGCTACCAGTTCGACAGCTTTCACGAGGGGCTGAGCCGGCGGGCGCGGGCCAACCTGGCGGCTGCCGCCGACTACCTCGGCGACGCCCTGCATGGCGCAGGGCTGTGCGAGGTGCCCACCTCGCCGGGGGCGGCTGCTCCCGGCGGCTCGCCAACCGATCGGGAGGCTGCTCCATGAGCCAGCAGAAACACCGCATCCTGTGCGTCGACGACGACCCGGACTTCCTGTCGTATCTCGAGACCGTGCTCGAGGCCGAGGGCTTCGAGGTCGCCGGCGCCGCCAGCGCCGAGGAGGGCCTGCGGGCCTACCGGCGGGCCGAGCCCGACCTGATCATCCTCGACCTGATGATGGAGGAGGTGGACGCCGGCACCCGCTTCGTCAAGGAGCTCAAGCTGCTGGGCAGCGACGTGCCGATCTTCCTGCTCAGCTCGGTCGGCGACAACCTCAGCATCACGACCGACTCGACGGCGCTGGGCCTGGCGGGCGTCTTCCAGAAGCCGATCGACCGGAAGCACTTCCTCAACGTGCTGCGCGCCGCCCTGCCCGAGTCGCAGCCCGCCTAGGCTGGTCCTTCTTTCGGCGGCCCCATGGCGAGCGGCTCCGTGGCGGGCGCCCCCGGCTCCACCGGCAGCCGGACCGTGACGGTGGTCCCTTCGCCCTCGAGGCTGGTCAGCTCGAGGGTGCCCTCGTGCCGATCGACCGTCTGCTGGACCAGCACCAGACCGAGACCGGTGCCCTCGGCGGTCATCTCGCGCGCGTTGCTGGCGCGGTAGAACTCGTGGAAGAGCCGGTCGCGCTCGGCCGCCGGAATGCCGATGCCGCTGTCGCGCACGGTGAGCCGCACCCAGCCCGGCTCGGCGCGTTCGAACCGGACCGAGACCTCGCCGCCGGCGGGGGTGTACTTGATCGCGTTGGAGACCAGGTTCTCCATCAGCTGCTCGAGCAGGCCGACGCCGCTGGGCACCGGGGGCAGGCCGTCGTCGAGGGAGACCCGCAGCTCGATCCCACGCGTCTCGGCCTCGCCGCGAAACGTCTCTTCGGCCTGTCGCGCCAGCTTGCCCAGGTCGACGTCCACGTCCTCGATCTGGCGGCTGCGGTCGCGGGTGCGGGCGATGGCCAGCAGCTTGCCGATGGTCTCGTTGAGCGAGCGCAGCCGGTGGTCGAGCTTGGCCAGCTTGTCGCGCTGGGGCTCCGCCAACTCGCCGACATAGCCTCCCAGAAGCAGATCGACGATGCCCAGCCCGGCGGCCAGCGGAGCGCGCAGATTGTGCGCCACCTCGAGGGTGAACGAGGCGCGCTCCTGCATCAACTCCTCGATCGCGTCGTGCGACCGTGCGAGGTCCGAGGTCGCCTCGGCCAGGTCGCCGACCCGCTGGTGCAGGCGCGCCGAGAGCCGGCCGATCATGTCGGCGGTGATGAACAGGGTGGCGGTGAGAAAGACCAGGATCAGGACCGCCTGCGCGGGCCGGTCGGCGTGGCCCAGGACGACGCCGCGGAAGGCGATCGGATGGTCCGGCAGCCAACCGCCGAGCTCGCCCAGGAACATCAGCCACAGGCCGCCGCTCGCCACCCCGGCGAGGGCGTAGGCGGTCCTGGCGGTGAACTGGATCGCGGCGATGACGACGTGGAAGAGCAGGAAGATGGCCAGCGGGCTCGAGGGGCCGCCGGTGAAGTAGATGAGCAGGAACATCGCCGCGTAATCCGCCGCCACCTCGGTGGTGGTGAAGATCCGGTCGAGGCGCGGATCGGCATCGAGCCGATCCCGGTAGCGGCCGAGGAGGATGGCCAGCAGGCCGTTGTAGACCGGACTGGCCAGGGCGATGGCCAGGATCGGCCCGACCGCGAAGCTGAAGCCGAGCAAATGCCCGGCCGCCATGCCGGCGATCATCAGCGGCGCCACCGCCCAGCGCAGCCGGATCTGCCAGAAGCCGTGGCGGCCCCACAGCAGGGGCAGTCCGCTTCGCCCCGCCTTGAGATCGGGTTTGAGACGGCGTCGGCCTGGAAACGACATCACTCCATCCTACGGTGCCCTACCCGCCGATTGTCCCTCCCAGGCTGGGAGAACTCACCACCCGATGGGATAGCAGGGCGAGATCTCGAACGGGCTGCGCTTCGTCTTCGGCTCGCGCTAGCCTACCGACAAGGAGAAGACCATGACGACGATCGATCCCCAAGCCCCCGTGCTGGTCACCGGCGCGACCGGCTATGTCGCCGGGCGGCTGGTCGAGAGGCTGCTGCAAGAGGGCCACACCGTGCACGCCGCGGTGCGGGACCCCGAGAATCAGAAGAAGCTCCAGTATCTGAGCGGGCTGGCCGAGACCCTGCCCGGGGCCATCCGCTACTTCAAGAGCGACCTCCTGGTGCCGGGCTCCTACGCGGAGGCCATGGCCGGCTGCGAGCTGGTCTTCCACACGGCCTCGCCGTTCACGGTCAACGTTCGGGACCCGCTCAAGCAGCTCATCGAACCGGCGAAGCTCGGCACCCGCAACGTGCTCGAGCAGGCCAACCAGACGCCCGCGGTCCAACGGGTCGTGGTGACCTCGAGCTGCGCCGCCATCTACGGCGACAACGCCGATCTCGAGCGGACCCCCGAAGGCGTCTTCACCGAAGAGATCTGGAACACCAGCTCGTCGGTAGAGCACCAGCCCTACTCCTACTCCAAGACCCTGGCCGAGCGCGAGGCCTGGGAGATCCACCGCCGGCAGGATCGCTGGGACCTGGTCACGATCAACCCCTCGCTGGTGATGGGACCCGGCATCGACCCGCACGGCACCTCGGAGAGCTTCGCCATCATGAAGCAGTACGGCGACGGCACGCTCAAGGCGGGGGTGCCCCGCTGGGGGATGGGCATCGTCGACGTGCGGGACGTGGCGGAGGCCCACTACCGCGCCGGCTTCACGCCCGCCGCGACGGGCCGCTACATCGTCTCCGGCCACAACGCGGACCTCGCGGACCTGGCCATCCCGCTGCGCGAGCACTTTGGCGCCGCCTACCCCCTTCCCCCACGCACCCTGCCGAAGTGGCTGCTCTGGCTGGTCGGGCCCCTGGCCAACAAACTCATGACCCGCAAGGCCATCCGCCTCAACGCCGGCCTCCCCTTCAGGGGCGACAACGGCAAGAGCGTGCGCGAGCTCGGCATGAGCTATCGCCCGCTCGAGCGGACCGTGGTCGAGTTCTTCCAGCAACTGGTGGATGGCGGGGCTTTCGAGTAGCGAGCCATCTCCCCGCCCGGCCGGGTGGTGACGGCAAGCCGGCCGGGCACGTAGCCTCGCACCTGCCTCGAGACAGCATTCCCGCGCGAAGGCCGGGGCTCGAACGCCCCGGGTCCGGAGAAAGCCTCTGGACCGCGGGGCTGCTGAAGGGCTCGAGGTTTCGGATACGGTACGGCTACCCTGGGAGGCTAGAACGGCCTCCAGACGGACGGAGGACACCATGACGATCCCAACAGCGGCACCAACCACCAACCCACGCCTACTGAGCTGGGTCGACGAGATGACCGAGCTCTGCTCGCCCGATCAGGTCCACTGGTGCGATGGCTCGCAGGAGGAGTACGACGCGCTGTGCGCCGGGATGGTCGAGTCGGGGACCCTCGTCAAGCTCGACGAGACGCTGCGGCCCAACAGCTTCCTCTGCCGCTCGGACCCGGCCGACGTGGCGCGCGTCGAGGACCAGACGTTCATCTGCTGCAGGAACCGGGACGACGCCGGGCCGACGAACAACTGGGTCGACCCGGCAGAGATGAAATCGACGCTGATGAAGCTGTTCCGCGGCTCGATGAAGGGCCGCACGATGTACGTGATCCCGTTCAGCATGGGGCCGCTGGGCTCGCCGATCGCCCACATCGGCGTCGAGATCACCGACTCGCCCTACGTCGTGGTCAACATGCGGATCATGACCCGGATGGGCAGCAAGGTGCTCGAGGTGCTCGGTGACGGGATGTTCGTGCCGTGCATGCACTCGGTCGGGATGCCGCTCGAGCCCGGCCAACCGGACGTGCCCTGGCCCTGCAACGCGGACAACAAGTACATCGTCCACTTCCCCGAGGACCGCGAGATCTGGTCGTATGGCAGCGGCTACGGCGGCAACGCGTTGCTCGGCAAGAAGTGTCTCGCGCTGCGCATCGCCTCGACGATGGCACGCGACGAGGGCTGGATGGCCGAGCACATGCTGATCATGGGCGTCCAGTCGCCCAGACGAGAGACGACCTACATCGCCGCGGCGTTCCCGAGCGCCTGCGGCAAGACCAACTTCGCGATGCTGGTGCCGCCCGACGCCTACGACGGCTGGAAGATCTCGACCATCGGCGACGACATCGCCTGGATCAAGCCCGACGCGACCGGCAAGCTGCGGGCGATCAACCCCGAGGCCGGCTTCTTCGGCGTGGCTCCGGGCACCTCCTACGAGACCAACCCCAACGCGATGGAGTCGATGAAGGCCAACTCGATCTTCACCAACGTCGCGCTGACCGACGACGGCGACGTCTGGTGGGAGGGGATGACCGCCGAGCCTCCGCAGCACCTGATCGACTGGAAGGGTGAAGACTGGACACCCGACTGCGGGCGGCGTCTCCTCGCATCCCAACGCGCGCTTCACCGCACCCGCGGCCCAGTGCCCGACCATCGACCCGGCCTGGGAAGATCCCGCGGGGGTGCCGATCAGCGCGCTCGTGTTCGGCGGCCGGCGCACGACGACGACGCCGCTGGTCTACCAGGCGTTCAACTGGAATCACGGTGTCTACCTCGGCGCGACCGTCGCCTCCGAGACCACCGCCGCCGCGACCGGAGCGGTGGGCAAGATCCGGCGCGACCCGATGGCGATGCTGCCGTTCTGCGGCTACCACATGGGCGACTACTTCCGGCACTGGATCAAGATGGGCAAGCGGCTCGGCGAGCTGCCTCGCATCTTCCACGTCAACTGGTTCCGCAGGGACGAGGAGGGCAACTTCCTGTGGCCCGGCTTCAGCGAGAACATGCGGATCCTGGAGTGGATCGTCGAGCGCTCGCGCTTCGGCGCCAAGGCCAGGGAGACCCCGATCGGCTGGGTGCCGCGCTACGAGGACATCTGCTGGGACGGCCTCGACTTCCCGCGCGAGACCTGGGACGAACTGATGGAGATCGATCGGAAGACCTGGAAGCGGCAGACGCTCCAGCACCAGGAGCTGTTCCTCGACCTCAGCGACCACCTGCCCAAGGAGCTGATCTTCGAGCGCGAGATGCTCGTCAGCAGGCTCTAGCCGGCGCGCTCAACGGATGCAGCCCGCCGGGGCGCTCGAGCAGGACCGGCTAGACGGGAGCTCACATCATGCTCGCCCACACGTCCGAGGTGTCGGCCAGGGTGACGCGTTCCCCGACGCGGAGAGCGGCGAGATCGATGGGGAGATAGGTGGCGCCATCCCACCGGAGGAACAGCAGGCCTCGATCCTCGAGGGGTCGGTCGAGCTCAAAGCGCACCGCAGCGACGTCATTCTCGCTGGAGGTCAGTTCGAGAACCGTGGCTGTCACCGGGGCCTTGTCGTAGACCGTACCGGTCCCGGGAATGCCTGGCGAGCGGAGCATTTTGGCGAATATGTTGGTCAGCCAGCCCTTCCGATCGGTACGGATGACGAAGCTCCGCTCATCTGAGCGCTCGACGGTTGCGATGCCGTTGAGGGCCGAGAGAACCCGCACGTCCACCGCCCGACCCACGTAGAAATCGATGATCGGCGGTGGATAGAACACATAGAAGAGGCCCGGAGCGTTGAGCAGCAGCACGTGCTCGGGCTGCCGCTCCTGGACATGAGGCACCGCGGTTGCCACGTTCTCGCGCACGCTCTCCAGACTGGGCAGGTACATGAACGGATAGGCGGCCGACAGGATGATGCCGGGCACCAGGACGACGACGAGCACTGCCCAGCCGACGGCGCGGGTCAGGCCGGGCGCCGGCGACGCTTTGGAGGCGACCCGGCGGGCTATGGGGCCGATCTCGACGAGGAGCATGGCGAGCAGGATGCTCGAGCCGATCGCCGGGAGGTAGAGCGCTCGCTCGCTGGCCCCGGCGCTCATCTGGGGGATCAGGGCCAGGAAGAAGACGGCCAGCGCCCAGAGCGCAACCGCGCTGCGGCGCAGCCACCAGAGGCCGGCGACGAAGACCGCGAACAGGACAGCGCCGGCCACCGCCAGAGGCGGAATGGTGCCCGGCATGAACATGGCAAGGCTGGGCGGCACGGGCGACAGAGCCGCCAGCCACATGACCGGCACGTGCCACGCGAGTTGAGCCAAGAACCGACCGGGATCCGTGAACGGGTCGATGTAGAGGCCGCTGCTCAGCCCGCCGAAACCGAGGGCCTTGAAAGCCACCAGATAGGCGACGAGGACGACGAGTGGCGGGATCCAGGACAGCCGATCGTCGAGGAATCCGACGGCTCGAGCGCGCAGCGAAACGGCAGACGTGGCCGACGCGTCTTCCGCGCGCCCACGGGGCATCAGCAGAGTCATGAGCACCAGCAGCAAAGGCGCGACGACAGCGCTCTCTTTCGACAGCAACGCCAACACCAGGGCAGCGACCGAAACTGCCAGCTGCCAAGGAGATCTCTTCCCCAGCCAGGCGGCGTGAGCCGTCAGCGCCACCATGACGAACAGCGAGCAGATGAGGTCGGTCAGGGTCGCGATCCAGCCCACCGTCATGCTGTGGTCTTCGCAGGCGAGAAAGAACAGGCCGGCCAGCAGAGCCAACAGCGGCCGGCCGGTCAGCCGACGCACGAGGAGGAAGAGGATTCCCGCTACCAGGCCGTGGGTGACGACCGCGAGCAGATGCAGCGGCAAGGCCCGCTCACCGAACAGTCGGATCGAGCCCTCGAAGATCAGCGAGGGCACCGGTCGCCAGAAGACTCCCAGATCACCGCCCTCGAACCACCAAAGGCCGGACATGGCCGAGATATCCTCGACCGCCCAGAGGCCCAGCCACCGCGAGAAGGGCAGCGGATCCTCTCTCAAGTAGTTGAGAAAGAAGAACTCGTCGGCCTGGAAACCGCCCAGCAGGTAGAACCAGTTGAGGCCGAAAGAGACGAGGATGAAGCACAGCACGAGCAGAGCCTCGCGCCTCAGCCACGGGATCCGCTCTCTCGGCCGGGCTGGATTCGTCATGGAACCCTCCCCCCGCAGCCTACCGCCCTGCCCACGCCTCCCGCCCACCTCTTCAGGCGGCGCACGGCGATGCCTCGCCAGGTAGCCTGGATACCGGCACCGCGTCACGCTGGACGCGATCCACAGCCGCCGGAAACCTTCAAAAAGGAGGCTCAGATGGTCGACTTCGCGTACGAGCCCCTCGCCAGCTTCGGAGAGGACGACACCGAGTACGAGCTGCTGACGAGCGACTTCGTCGCCGTCGAGAAGTTCCACGGCGAGGAAGTCCTCGTCGTGCAGCCCGAAGGCCTGACCTTCCTGGCCGAAAGAACGATGCACGACGCGTCGTTCTTCCTGCGCGAGTCGCACAACGCCAGCGTGGCCGCCATCCTGAGCGATCCCGAGGCGTCGGAGAACGACCGCTACGTGGCCCGGGCCATGCTCGAGAACGCCGTGGTCTCGGCCGAAGGCCGGCTTCCCCTCTGCCAGGACACCGGCACCGCCACCATCGTGGCCAAGAAGGGCGCCCGGGTGTTCACCGGCGGCGGCGACGAGGAGGCCCTCACCCGGGGCGTCTTCAACACCTACACCACCGACAACCTGCGCTACTCGCAGACGGCGCCGCTGAATCTGTACGAGGAGAAGAACACCGGCACGAACCTGCCGGCGCAGATCGACCTCTACGCCGCCGACGGCGACGAGTACAAGTTCCTCTTCATCGCCAAGGGCGGCGGCTCGGCCAACAAGACCAGCCTCTACCAGCAGACCAAGGCGCTGCTGAATCCCGAGACCCTGCTGCCCTTTCTGGTCGAGAAGATGAAGAGCCTGGGCACGGCCGCCTGCCCGCCCTACCACATCGGCTTCGTCATCGGCGGCACCAGCGCCGACTGGGTCATGAAGATGGTCAAGCTGGCCACGACCGGCTACTGCGACAACATGCCCACCAGCGGCGACGCCACGGGCCGCGCCTTCCGCGACCTCGAGCTCGAGCAGCAGCTCCTGGCCGAGAGCCGCAAGATCGGCCTCGGCGCGCAGTTCGGCGGCCCCAACTTCGCCCACGACATCCGCGTCATCCGCGGCCCGCGCCACGGCGCCTCCTGCCCGGTGGGCATGGCCGTCTCCTGCTCGGCCCACCGCAACGTCAAGGCCAAGATCGACAAGCACGGCCTCTGGATCGAGAAGCTGGACAAGAACCCGGGACGCTGGCTCGACGAGCGCGACCGCGACCGACGCCAGCGAGCCGGTGAGCATCGACCTCGACCAGCCGATGGAGGCCATCCTGGCCGAGCTCACCAAGTACCCGGTCAAGACCCGCCTCTCGCTGACCGGCACGATGGTCGTCGGACGCGACATCGCCCACGCCAAGATCAAGGAGCGGATCGACGCCGGCGAGGGCATCCCGGAGTACCTCAAGAACCACCCCATCTACTACGCCGGCCCGGCCAAGACCCCCGAGGGCATGGCCTCCGGCTCCTTCGGCCCCACCACCGCCGGCCGCATGGACTCCTACGTCGACCTCTTCCAGTCGCTCGGCGGCTCGAAGGTCATGATCGCCAAGGGCAACCGCTCCCAGGCGGTCACCGACGCCTGCAAGAAGCACGGCGGCTTCTACCTCGGCTCGATCGGCGGCCCGGCCGCCGTGCTGGCCCAGGACAACATCACGAAGGTGGAGGTCCTCGAGTACCCCGAGCTGGGCATGGAGGCCGTCTGGAAGATCGAGGTGAAGGACTTCCCGGCCTTCATCCTGGTCGACGACAAGGGCAACGACTTCTTCCAGGAGCTGTAGCTCGGCGACTCTCGGCCCTGGCGGCGGGGCTCTGACTCACTCCTGAGCCGCCCGCCCGACTCTCGCTTGGGGTAGAGTCGCAGGCCATCCTTCGCCGCCCGAGCCATCCACAGTCCGCCGGAGGCATACCCGATGCAGAAGCTGCTCGACTCGATCGACGTCTCACAACTCATGACCCAAGTCATCGCGTTCGTGCCCAGGCTCGTCGCCGCGCTGGCGCTCCTGGTCATCTTCTGGATACTGGCGCGCGTGCTGGGGAAGGTCCTGCGCCGCATCATGACCGGGGCCGGGATGGAGAAGGCGTTGATCGGCCTCCTGGTCGACAACATCCTCTATTACGGGGTGATGGTCTTCGGCCTGGTCATGGCGGCCGCGCAGCTGGGGATCAACGTCGGGGCCGCTCTGGCCGGCCTCGGTGTGGTTGGCCTGGCGCTGGCATTTGCGGCCCAGGATTCCGTGGCCAACGTGATCTCCGGCATCATCATCTTCTGGGACAAGCCGTTCGTGGTCGGTGACTGGATCAAGGTCGAAGATCAGTTCGGCCGTGTCAACAACATCACACTGCGCTCGACCCGCATCCGCACCCCACGCAACACCTATGTCGTGATCCCCAACAAGGCGATCATCGACGCCGTGCTCGAGAACCTCAGCCAGCACGGCGAGCTGCGTGTCGACGTTGCCGTGGGTATCGCCTACAAGGAAGACATCCTGGCCGCGCGGCGCGTCCTGCTCGAAGCGGTGAGCAAGATCGAGACGGTCAAGAGCGACCCGGCGCCCGACGTGGTGGTCGAAGGGCTGGGAGATTCGAGCGTCAATCTGCAAGTCCGGATGTGGATCGACGCCGCCAAGGACCGGCAGGGCACCTACTTCAAGGCCATGGAAGCGGCAAAGCTGGCCCTCGACAAGGCCGGGATCGAGATCCCGTTCCCGCACCTTCAGCTGTTCGTGGACGACGTCGAGGAGCGGGTTTGGCACAAGGCCGCGGCGCTGCGCTCCGGCGCGCCCCGCAGCTGAATCGTGCGCCCGGCTGCCGGCATTCTTGTGCCGATCAGATCGGACGCTCAGCGCCGGGGTGGGCGGCCTCCGAGCCAGCCTCGCTTATAGAACACGAGAAGGATCGTCGCGACCACGCTCAGCATCGCACCGAGCAGGATGAAATACCCTTTGTGGTATCCGAGCTCGGGTATGAACTCGAAATTCATGCCGTAGATTCCCGCCATGAAGGTGATCGGGACAAAGATCACCGTCACGATCGTCAGCGTTTGCATGATCTGGTTCAGGCGGTGGGCGGAAAGCGAAAGATAACCGTTCATGAGGTCGTCCGTCAGCTCGTAGTACAGGCGAGCGAGACTCAGCAGGCGGTCGAGCTGCTCTTGCACGTCCGTCAACTCGTGATCGTGCCCCCCGAGCTGCGCTGGCGTCTTCGAGCGAGCGGACGAGAAGACCTGCGCGTGATATTGCAGGATGCGGAGCACCTTCTTGAGATCGCCCTTTTGGCGCACAAGCTCTGCCAGCAGCTCGTCGTTCGGCTTCTCCAGCATCTCGGTCTCCATCTCCTCGAGCCGCTTCTCGACGGCGAGTAGCAGGGGCAAGAAGCGGTCGGCCACCGTGCGGCAGAGCAGCAGCGCCAGGCCGGCGGGAGAAAACTCCGGCGCAATCGCGCCTGATGTCAGCTCGGAGAGGATTCTTTCGCTGCTCAAGGAACGTCCGGAGCTGCGGGTGACCAGGAAGCGCTCGCCGACGAACAGCGACAGCTGAATGGTCCCGAAATCGAGTGACGTCGAAGTGGCGTCCAGGCCCTTGAGCAGGATGAAGGTGTTGTCCTTGAACGGCTCGATCTTCGGCGGATGCCGCTCGCGCAACGCATCGGCGATCGCCAGCCGGTGCACGCCGAAACGGCTCGCCAGGAGCGCCGACTCGGACTCGGCCGGCTCCTCCTCGAGCGCGACCCAGATCGTGCTCTGCGCTGACTGATCCCACTCGTCGATCAACTCCGCTCCGCCGTCACGCAATTGCCCGCTGGCTGGGTCGTAGAGTACGGCTCGTAGCATGGTATTCCTCCTCGGGTCGAGTGCCGAACGCCTGGAAGAGGCGCGGCCTCGAGCCTACAGCAACTGGGATGAACTCCCACTCCGGTGCTGACAGCACTACTTCACCCGAGTGCGGAAGCGATCCCTGCCAGTCCCCGGCGAGCGGCTCTCGACAATCTTCCTTTTAGGAAAAGGGAAAACCCGGGTCCAGCCTTTTGGCGCCAATGGGCGGGTCTGCCTTACCGGTGAGCGGCTGCCTGAATGTGATCTTGAAGATCACCAACTCGTCTATGTACTCGCTATAGTCCCACACTTTTCCCAATGGATTGCGGATCCCATTCTGAGCCATGATTGCATCCAGGGCCTCAGCTCGCTCAGCCTGGTTTTCCTTGTTGCTCTCCAGTATCGAGACCGTTCCAAAACCGATCACCGACCGGTAGCTCTGCCCAAAATGGCAAGGCTTTTCCGGATCATCGGGATGCTTCAATCCCTCGATTTGAGTTGTCTCGAAACAAACACTGGCATGTTCCTCGATCAGTCTGGTCTTGAGCCCCTCACATTCGGTCTTCCTGGAATGGAGATAGATCTTCTTGTGCTTGAAGCTATCGCCTTCATTCTTGTAGGCGTATCCCATCGGGATCACATACGGCATGGGCAAGTACTTCTTGGCGAACCGGGAAGGTGTCCCTTCAACCGTGGCCTTTACCCGCCGAATCTCCCCGGTAGTATCCACCAGAGCGATTCGGCAAACCGTATTTGCCGCGAGAATCTCATCGATCTCTTTGGGATCTTGAATGTATTTTGCGAGGATAAACTCTTTCAGCTCCCAAGGCTCCGAAGCTTTATCGGACGGGCGCTTTGCGGAGATTTCAGGCGGGACTCCCATAAGTTGCTCCCATAAGTGTCAGGACCGACTGGCTGGCCGGAAACGAGGCCGAGGGCTTCTTCAAGCTGGCCCGGGGTTCCCAGGTGAACTCTTGTCCCGGGTCGCTCCTCCCCAGGCTTCACACAGCGGAGCAGTACGTCAACACCCTCAGGGGTGGGAAGTCAGGCCCGCTCAGGTCCCAGGACCGCGAGGTCAGGGAGACGTCTCCTTCTCGGTCTCAACCCCATCGGTGGGATCGGCGAGGATCGACAGGCGGACGCGACGGGCCCGGTGCTGGCGCACCTCGAGCACTTCGGCCTCAAGTTCGTCGAGACGGATCTTGTCTCCGACTCTCGGAAGGCGGCCGAGCTCGGATGTCAGCAGGCCCGAGAGCGTAAACACACCAGGCCGCCCGACCCATATCTCGAGCTCCTGATTGAGCCGGGTGAGGGGTAGCTGACCCTGGGCGATCCAGGTTCCGGCGTCGCCCTCGACGAGCTCCGGCTCCTCGGCGTCGAACTCGTCCTGCACCGCACCAACGAGCTGCTCGATCACGTTCTCGAGGGTGATCACACCCACCGCCGAGCCTAGCTCGTCGACCACCAATGACATGTGCGAGCGGCTGGACTGCATCACCCGCAGCACTTTTCGAATCGGTAGGAGATCGGGGAACCGCTCGAGCGGCCTGGCGAAGGTGTCAAGATCGACGATCTCGTCACGGGACGAGCCGACCAGATCCTTGACGTGGATGACACCGACAGCGTCGTCGAGGGAGCCCCGGCAAAGTGGGTATCGGGTGTGCTTGCGCTCGTCGACCACACTCAGACACCGGTCGAGGGACCAGCCGGCGTCAATCGTGACCACCTCGTGTCGCGGCACCATGATCTGGCGGACCGTGGTTTCGTCGAACTTCAAGACCGCGGTCAATAGCTCGAGCTCGGTCGGGCTCACCTCGCCCTCTTTGGCGCCGAGCTGGATCATGGCGAGGATCTCCCCCACCGTGGTGACCGGGGCCGAGTGGCCGCGAGTGACCAGCGATGAGAGCTTCTCGGTGACCCATATCGCCGGAGCCAGCGCCTTGCGGATTGCGAGGAGGGGCCACACCAGAAACGGCCACAGGCCTCGCCAGTGGACGGCGCCGTAGGTCTTCGGGAGGATCTCGGCGAACATCAGGATCGCAAAGGTCAGCCCGACCGAGAAGAGGGGCACGGCCCCGACCCCGAGCTCGCTAGCGGCGAGCATGCCGGCGATCGTGGCTCCGGCTGTGTTGGCGATCGTGTTCAGGATGAGGATCGCGGCCGTCGGCTCGGCGATCTCTCGCTTGAGGGCGAGGAAGGCCTCGGCGCCCTGAACATGCCGTCCCTGGGCTCTCGCCGCTTCGAGAGTGGCGACCCGGGTCGAGTAGAGGGTCGCCTCGAAGAGCGAGCAGAAAGCCGACACGAGCAGGGTTACGGCGACGACGGTCAGAAGAAGGCTCATGGCTCAGCTCCCGTAGTTTCAGAGGGTCTTCGAGGGGCGGCCGTCGAGGAGCACGGCCCGCAGGAAGGCATGGGGCGGGTCGTGAGGATATCGCGAATCCGACCGAGCCAAAGGCCGGGCCACCGATCGTAGCGTTCTGGATTCCATGCAAGACCACGCTCAACTGGCAAAGGCCTGCCTTCGCGACGGAGGGCTCGCTGAACCGGACGGCGCCCTCAGCCGTGTCAGTCCCCGGCGAGCTTGCGCTCGAGTTCCTCTAGCGAGACCGTCGCTTCCCCTCGCCGGTCCTCGATCAGCTTCCAGAGCTCGGAGCTAGTCTCCAGAACCACGGTTTCCCAATCCTGGCCTTCTACCCCGACGAGGACTGCGGCCGGCTGGCCGTGCCGCGTGACCACGACGCGGTCGTCCTGCGCGGAGTCCACCGCCTTCTTGACGCTCTTTTGAAGGTCTCGCACAGTGACTGTCTTCATCGGATCTCCTCCGTCGTGAGGTGCGGCGGCTTCCGCCTCACGGCCCGCACGAACACCCGCCGGTCCTCCTCGGCGACATCGTAGAAGACGCGATAGTCGCCGACACGCAGCTGCCAGATCGGCGGCACCGCCTCGAAGGGAGGTACCAGCTTGCGCAGCTGCTTGAGGTGTTTCGTGGGCCTGGTCGGCTCATGGGACAGCTTCCGCTCAATCTCGTCCAGGATCCTCTGGCGCTCGCGGGCGCGTAGCTTCTTCACGTCCTTGACGACGCTGACCGCGAAGCGAACTTCGTACACGCACATATGTTTGCATATGCAGACTCTCAGGGCAAGGCCGCCGGCTACCGGAAGCCCGCGCCCACTCGGGCTGGGCGGGCCGGCGACTCAGACCAACTGGCCCTGTCGAAGGGAAGACGCTCGTAGACCCCGGAACGAAGCGAGGTCAGGATCTCGGGCACCTCTTCCTCGGCGGCCAGGAAGAACCAGGCGGCGAGGACGAACTCGGGCTGCCAGGTGGCCAGGCCGGGCCGGGCCCTGGCGCCTAGTCGGCACCTAATCGGTAGTTGCCACCCCGCCGGGTGGTGCCTGCTTCGTCATCGACAACCTAGCCTAACCAAGCTACCTGACACGCAGGAGAGTTGCGAGTTCTCCTGCTTTCAAATGCCGGCTTCTGAGGACCAACCCATGACCACGAAGGTAACTGCAATCCAAAGGAAAGTGCTCGACGCCCCGGTGGTCGAGTGCCCCGTGCTCTCCGGAACGGCGCACGATGCCTTGCTGGTGCTGACAGAGACGACACTGCAGGCGTTTGACACGAGCCTCCGTCTGTGGCCGAAGTGGACGCACAAATTCCCCGCCGGTGCCTGCCCCAAGGGCCTGACGGTGTCGAACGACGTGGCTTATTGCGTGGCCGGGAACACGCTCTACGCCCTGCACGTCGACGACGGGACGAGACCGAAGGAATGGAAAGAAGGATTCTTCAAGAGCACCTCCGGCAACGACTTCTTGCCCCCGGTCGCGCATGAAGGCCAGGACCACATCTATGTCATCGACGAAGGGGGCACCGTCTACAAGGTCTCACGCGACTGGGGAACTGACCGCGGCTCAGCCGGCTGGCAGGTGACTCCGCAAGCCGGCCTGGTGAACTGGCCGCCGGCCACCGACGGCACCTGGCTCTACTATCAAGTCGATCACTACCTGCTGGCCATCGACTTGGAAAGTGGTGCCGAGCAATGGCGCTTGAATCTGAAGGAATACGATGACGCATCGGACGGGTGGACAGCCGCGTCTCCGCTGATCGCGTGGCAAAGGAGAAGCGAAGGATACATGAGTGTGATCCTGCGCGACGACCGCTCCTTCTGCTGGATACTCGTGACGCGGAGTGACCTGAGCACCAAGAAGCTACCAAGCTGCTTGACGACTTTGACAGACGGCGAGTCGAGGTCTGCAAAGGTCCTCCATCTACGGCAGGAGGCTGGCATGGCAATATGCCATCCCCCAGCAGGACAGCCTGTCATCGACCCTAGTCCGTGGGACTTCTCGACAGCCCTATTCTCATGGATTCCTCTCGATGAACCGCAAAAAGTCAGTCCGATCGGGTGCCCGTGGTACACCGAACCGCGGTCATGGCGCCGCTTTGCCGGCAAGAGCCTTGGAACCGCGCTGTACGGCGCGGCAAACCCTCCCGCGAAGGCACCGCCGACCTTCCTGCTGGCCGTCGACGATACCGTCCAACTCCGGCGCACCGATCACCTCGCTACCGTGATCGGCGAGTACACGATCGACCTGCAGCGCTCCCATGGCCCGGTTTGCAGTGGCGATCGCAAGGTCTACATGACCGGGACCGCGCTCGTAGATGGAAAAGAAGCCACTTTTGTGTCGGAGTATGTCGAATTCTCTCCCGACCCCAAGGCGCCTGGCCTCACGACCTGGAGGAAGATGGACCTCGGCACGCCCTCGGTTCCCAAATGGTCGGAGTGTGCGTTCGCTCACGCCAAGTTGCCCAACACAGGCAACAACGAGAACTGGACCCGCGTGTTGATAGTAACCACGTGGGATGAGTGGGGAGGAAGCGTCGAGGTATGGCGACTAGATCAGCTTGAAGTGTCGCAACCCGTACCGGGCGGCTTCAGTGGGCCGATATCCGCAGGTGTGGGTGTCTTCGAGAGAGAGGTTGACGGGAAGACCTTTCTACTGGCCCCCGATTCGACATACAACACGGTAACCGTAGCAGAGCTGCCATCCCGGTCGAGCACGACATTGCAGGTGACGAACCCGGCCGCCATCTGCATCGACGACACTCCTGAAGGAACTGCCTACATCGTCCAAGACTCCGCCACGGTCAAGCTCGAGCTTTCCGGCGATCCCGCCAGTTGGAAGAACCGGCACACGATCCCGACGGTAAAGGAATCGATCGCGATTGCCGTCCTGCCGTGCCTATCTTGCGGGGATCATGCGCCCCACATCATCAGCCGCACGGGTTCCATGACCGCGGACTTCCCCGAGTGGAAAACGTTTTCTGTCGATCTGGGCATGAGCCACCCCTTCCGGATCGCCGGTACCGGTTGCCCACCTTGGGCCGCCTCTCTCTATATCGCCAACCGCCCGCCGATGGCGCCCAATGCCGACTACAGCGTCCACGTGTTTCAGGTCTCAATGAACGAGAAGGGGGACTCACCCAGCTACCAGAGCGTCAAGACGATTCCGCTCATAGGCAGCGACGGCCAGCCGCGCGCACCCTATGACCTCGCCCTGGTGCCTGGCGGCAAGTGGCTGCTGGTCACCGGACAGCTCGTCCAGGGCCTGGACTATTCGGAGGGCGCTACCGGCGAGATCTTCGTGATCGACACCCTGAGCTACCAGATCGCGGCACAACTTGCGCCCGGAATAGCAGGGGATCCACAGGGCATCGCCGTGGCCCCCGAACGGGACAAGGTGGCATGGTTGACCAGCGAGCTGAACGTCGTCGTGGCCGACCTCACCTGGTAACCAGTTCCGCAGAACTCCGAAGCCATAGAAAGGAACCCATGAGCAAAGCGAGTACCGGCCCTTGGAAGAAGTCCTTCATCACCGAGTCCAGGAAACTCAGCACCGCGCCGCACATAGCGGGCGACGTGCTCGTCGTATCTGGCGCCAACCACCTCTACGGAGTGAGCATCTACGACTCCGCGAACGTCTGGCAGCATTCGGTCACGGCGCCCGTTACCGACCTCTCCAGCGCCGGCGGTACGGTCTTCTTCCTGGGAACTCCCGCTGATTGGGGTGGGGATGACAACCCGTTCGTGGACAACATCCTTGTCGCGATCGACGCCGGCACGGGAACGGTCAAGCAGGAGTGGCTGACGGCCACCAAGGACATTTCCGACCTGCAAAGCCCGCGCGTGGAAGGCGGTGTGGTTCTGATCAGCACCTCGGACGGCGGGCTCTATGGATTCGACAGCCAGACTGCCGACCAGCTCTGGATGACGAGAATCGGGGAGGGCGCGACGCCCCAGCACCCGAGCGTTGGGCACGGCGCGGTCTTCGCCTTCGCCAACGACAAGCTCTATGCCGTCAACGTCCGCAGCGGCCAGCAGCGCTTCTGCTTCGACGGCGACGGCGATTCGTTGGCCGCCCGATCCGCCGCCCTGGTCGGAGACGGCCTGGTCATCGTCAGCGGCCAGGCTCACCTGCACGCCCTGGACTGGAACACGGGAGAGGCCGTTTGGAAGATCGATGTGCCGGCCGGCCAGACGTGGAACACGCCAGTTGTCTCCTGGGACGGCGGCTGCCTGTTCGTGACCAGCACCCAGGGTCATGTGTACGCTTACCCGCTCGCGGCCGACGAACGCGATGCCCTGCGAAAGGCGACCGGCGAAGCCCACTTCTGGAACAGCACGGTCGACGACCTGGCGAGATCTTCAAACCTCTCGATGACCGACCCGGCCGCGCAGGCGCCGATCCTCGAGGAGGACGTCACCCTGGTGGACGTGGCCACCGGCCGTCTGAGGAAGGGCAGCAGGGTGTTCGTGCCGGCAAGCAGCGCCGCCATGGGAGCAGTGTTCGTCCTCGATCTGACGATCGACGGCAGCCGGGCCACAGACGAGAAGTACGCCGTGGAGCTCGGCTCGCACGTCGAGGTGCAGGACCCGCCGCGGGACAAAGCTCCGGCTCCGGCTGTCGCCAACGGCACGGTGTTCACCTCCTCCCGCAGCGGCGAGGTGACCGCGACCTCCTTCGTCGAGACCACCGCGCCGTTCTTCAGCGGAAAACCGAAGGTGACCGTCCCCGAGTCCGATGACTACCTGCTAGGCGCCGGCCCCTTCAGCGTCGAGGCCTGGGTGCGCACGACCGCCGGCGGCACCGTCCCGTTCCGCTCCCCGACAACCGCCGGCAAGACCGGTTTCCGCCTCGAGGTGGTCAACGACGCGTTTTTCTCGACAACCCAGACGCCGAGCGCTACGGGGACGGGCGCGTGGTCTTCTCGCTGGGCTCGGCAGAGACGTCCGCCGCGACCTCACCCGTCGCCTCGATCCTGCTCTTCGCCCAGTCGTCGGCGACTCCCATCGCCGACGGCCGCTGCCCCTGGCCTCATCCGCAAAGGCGACGAAGTCGAGATCTTCGTCGACGGTACGAGCCTGCCGGTCGACACCATGCTCCACCTGTCCCTGGTGCCCGAGGAGCACCGGAACCAGCTGCCGCCCAATCTGAGTGTTCTTTCCCCCTTCGATCTTGCCGCGCGACCTGATCGTCCCCGAGGTGGACTCGCCCGAGGCCCTGATCATCGGCGGCGACAGCCCCTCCGATCCCGTCTTCGAAGACGCCGATGTCAAGGGCTTTACCGGGCTCATCGCGGACGTGCGCCTGTGGAGCACGCCTCTCGGTGCCCGCCAGATTCAAGACCGCGCGAGCAAGGAGCTGAAGGGGAACGAGCCGGGCCTGCTCGGCGACTGGCCCCTCAACCAGGCGGAGCCCAAGGACTTCAAAGACCTCTGCCACCACGACCGCAAGGTCGACTCGGCCACAGGAGTCAGCCTCAAGCCGACCAACCTGAGCCTGGACAACAGCCTCTTCCCCTACCTGCTCGACAGCGTCACGGCGGAGTGGCCCAACAAGGAACGCTGGATCGCGCGCGGCGAGGACGCGCCCCGTGGTCGCCCGGCCGCCTGCGGCGAGGTGCTGGCCTTCACCACCGACCAGTGGCTCTACGCCATCGATGCCGTTCACGGCACACGCAGATGGGCGCGCGAGCTCGCGTCGCCGAGCGAGCCGGCGTCCGACCGAAAGACCTTCTACGTCACGTCGGGCACGAAGGTCGTCGCCGTCGACGCCGAGACTGGCGGCAGCCCGTGGCAGGCCATCGACCTGAGTGAGCAGAAGCCAGCCTCCGACGTACCCGCCGCCAGCGGGCCACTGCTAGCGGTTTCCAACCGGTGCGTCGTGGTCTCGGTCGATCGCAAGACGGTCTACTGGCTGGACAAAGGAACCGGCGAGGTCCTGGGCACCTACTCCGCGACCAGCGCCATCCGCGGCGAGCTGGCGGCTCGCCACGACAGCGTGTACCTCGCGGCCGACAAGCTCTACCGCTTCGCCGACGCGTCCCCAAGCGTCGTGGCGGCCTCGGCCCCCGTCGAGCTTCAGGCCGGCTCCGAGCCCCGGATGTGCGTCGAGCGCGGCCGGCTCTTCCTCTGGAGCGGCGCCTGGATCGAGTCGCTCGATGCGGGCACTCTGAAGGTGCCGCAGGTCGAGACGGCGAGCGGTTCCAAGTCCCAGGCCTGGGCACCGCCCAGCGTCCCCGCCGGCGAAGCGGTGGTGGGCCTCGCCGCTTCGGCGGCGGGCAACCGTCTGGTCGCAACGACAGACCAAGGTCGTGTGCTGTTCCTGGATTACGGCTCGGGCGCCCAGGTGAGCACCGCCACCCTGCCCGGACTGACGATCCCATACGCCTTTGCGCCGGTGATCGAGGGCCAGACGGCCTACGTCACAGGCAAGGGCACCGGAGGCCAGATCCCCGGCGGCGTCTATGTCTACGATCTGGCACACGGGATGCTGCGCGCCCGTGCGGAGGTTGACTCACCCCCGGTGAGCGCGGCGTACGCCGGCTGCGGAGCGGCATACTTCGGCTGCGACGACGGTGGCCACAGCGACGCCGAAGCCATGCACTCGGTGGTCTTCGGTCAAAACCTGGCGCTTTATCGGAAAGGCAGCGAAGAGGCGCTCACCGTGCCTGGAGTAGCAGGCAAGTTCGCCGGGGCGTCCGCCTCGCCGGCGGCCAACGCCTTCGCCACCGGCACCTTCAGCCTCGAGCTGTGGATGAACGCCGCGCCGGCCGGCGACTACGAGCTGCTTTCGCTCCCGCCCTGGACTCACAGCGGCCACGACTACGGCGGCTTCCGGTTGGCCGTGAGCGGTGGAGGGCTCGTTGCCGACTTCCTCGCCGCCGGGTCGGCGCGGCGGTTCACCAGCATCGACACCGGGTTGACGGATCGGGCGTTGGCACCACGTGGCGGCGGCATTCCGAACCGGCGCCGACGGTCAACAACTTTGCCACCTCTTCGTCGACGGAGCGAAGCTCGCCAACACCAGCTACGAGGACTTGCAAGGCGTACCCGAGCCGGTGCAAGAGCCGGAGATCACCGTCGGAGGCAGTGGTGACTCGACCTTCCGCGGAATGCTGGACGAAGTCCGCGTATGGAATACGTGGCTTCACGACGCTGAAGTGGCTGGGCGCTGCAACGTCAGGCTGTGCGGCGACGAGCCGGATCTGCTCGCCTGCTGGCGTTTCGACGATGCCGCGGTACTCGACGCCTCTCCCAATCAGCTCGGCCATGACCCGGTCGGCCCCCTGAGCCGCTGGCTCACCGACCTGAGCTTCGAGCAGCCGCGCTACCCGTTCCTGACCGCTTCGACCAAGGCCGGCGAGCTGGTCACGGCGCCCCTTTCCGAAGGCCACGGGCGAACCATCACCTCGGCCACCTTCACCACCACCATCACCGCGCGCCGGGCCGACGGTACGCCGAGGCCGGAGACAGAGCTCACAATCGACATTGCCAAGCCGGCCTCGGGAGAGATCCAGGTCGCGAGTGGAGCGACCAGTGCCGGCGGCCACGATGGCTGCACGACCTATAGCGCCAAGGCGGGAACCGACGGGCGGGCCGTTCTGCGCTGGAAGATCGAGGGAGTCGATTCGCACAAGCCGGTGGCCTCGCCGGTCCTCGAGGTCAACGCCGACTTCATGTACCCCAACGAACGCTTCCTGGTCAGCTCGGTCCGCGAGAGCCAGAGGCACGTTACGCTGCCGCCGCCGACGCTGACCGTCAAGTCCGCCATGCTCCAGGACTACGACTGGGCGCCCGGGGACACGCTCGGCACCAAGGGTGCAAACGGCGAGGTCGTTCTCCAGCCGGGCGTCGACATCACCGCGATCCGCACCACGATCACGGCGCTCTCGGGCGACGGCAGCCCGCTGCCCGGCGAAGACCTGGAGATCTGGGCCGACGACCACGTCACCGTCGAGTGCCAGGGGACCGCCTATCCGGTCAATAAGAGCAACTCGGTCAAGCTCAAGACCGGGCACGACGGCACGGTCGTGCTGGTGATCCCCGATAAATCGACTCCCGATGGCAACCTCCTCGACGTACCCACGCTCCAGGTCCGGGCGGGGTTCATGCCGAGGAGCGCGCGCGTCGTCTTTGGCCCGGCCGAGCAGGGCCACAAGACCCTCTCCCAGGTCACTGGGGATCAGGTGGCGGGCAGGGCGAAACTCACCGCCGACCGGCCCAACCGGACTCCCCTGGTGCCGCAGGAGATCGCTAAACAAACCGACTCGAGCGAATCGGTGGCGAAGGCCTTGAACCAGATGGCTCGGCTGACTGCCCAGCACGAGCCGCAAGGGACGACTCATGCCGGCGGCAGCGGAACGCCGCTGTGGTCGGGCGCTCAGGGCGACAACCCCGACCTGGCACCGCCGGACGCCGTGGCGTCGATCCTCAAGGCGGCCCATCAGCGCTACCGGGCGCCGATCACGCCCGATTACATGTCGGCCAGGCACTTTGTCGTGTCCCTGGATGGCATGACCATGACCTATACGGAGTTCCACAGCGCAGAGGACCTCGACGCTCATCTGAAGACCAAGCTGGGCAAGACCTACACCGAGCTGACTCGGGACATCGCCTACGGCGGCCCCGACGACCCCGCCGGCGGCTGGTTCAAGAGCCTCAAACATCACATATCGAGTGCTTGGCACTCATTCAAGCACGGCGTCACCCAAGCCTGGAACAAGGCCAAACACTTCGTGGTCAAGACCTGGGACGAAGCCAAGAAAGACCTCAAGCAGGTGGCGCATTTCGTGGAGGTGACGGTCGCCGACGACCTCAATGCGATCGGCAAGTGGGTCATCAAGACGGTCAAGGACGTCGTCACCCATGTGGTGGCCTTCCTCAAGAAGATCGGGACGCTGATCAAGGACGTCATCAATTTCCTGCGGGCGCTGTTCGATTGGCCGGTGACCCTGGAGATTCACGATGTGCTCAGGGAAACGATCAATCAGAACCTCCAAGGACTGAAGGCAGATCTGCAGAAGGTCCTGCCCCAGGAGGCAAAGCGCGCCTTTGCGGACGCCAAGAAGGCTCTCGACAAGGCACTCGGCGCAACGGGCAGCGGTGGTGGCGGCGCCCTGAGGGGTTACGGGCACCAGGCTTCGGGAACCTCGGCAAAGGTGCTCTCCCACGCGGGCAGCAACAAGTCGCACTACCTCCACCACAAGATCCGCGAGCACGGGCACGGCCACAGGTCGGTGCCTCGCGACCCCTTTCGTCAGGCGCCGACCGGAGACCCGCCTTTCGGAGAGATCGGCGCGCTCACCAGCCAGGGTGACCTAAACCTCAACCAAGCCTTCCAGCAGCTGGTCGGCGACCTCCAAGCCCTTCTGGATCAGCCGGGAGGCCTCACCGCGCTGACGCCTCACGAGCTTCTCTCGTTGGTCGAGGACTTGCTGACTCTCCTGCTCGATCTCGCCGAAGATGTCACTCTCGCCATCATGTACATTTGCGAGCTGCTCGTCGCTGGAATCAAGGACCTGCTCAATCAGGAGATCCACATCCCGTTCATCTCGGATCTCTATAAACTGATCACCGGCGGCGATTCGCTAACGATTCTCGACGTGCTTTGCCTCCTGGTGGCGATCCCGGTGCACCTCGTAGGTGCCGTGATCGGCTTGCCGAAGTTCGACAAGGGAGAGTTCAAGAGCGCTGCCGGGAGCAACGCTCTGTTCGGTAACAGCCAGGATGCGGACTTGGCGGCTCGCCAGAGCTTCGGAGCAAGTCAAACAGAGAGCGTCTCGGCCGCCACCAAGTGGTGGGACGTCAGCCACCTGATCTTCGTGTTCTTCAACGGCCTTCTATCGGGAGCACAGGACATCCTGCAGGGGAACATCAACGCCGAAGACCCGGAGGAAACCGGCAATCAGGCCAAGGAGGAGGTGAACGTGGGAACCGGCATGTTCCTGCTCGGCCTGGCCTCTCACATCACCGCCATCTTGGCGCAAGTCAGCTTCTGGATCGTCTGCGGCCAGATCGGCAGAGGCAGTAGAATCCGGGTCGTCCGGGTTCTCGAGTTCACGCCCTCCGTCCTCCACGCGGGGGCCATGGTCTTCGGCGTGCGAAGCCAACTCGCGGGCGCCGCTCAGACCTACGGCAAGGTCTCCGTAAAGGGCCTGGGCAAGGTGCCGAAAGAGCCGCTAATGAGCCTGGTCGGTCTGGCGGCGGTCCTGGCGTCGATGGTTACCACCCTGGGGCACTGGGACCAAGAGGACGGCCAGGACCGAGCGGAGGGTTTGATCACCCTGGTTTCGGGCCTCAATCTGGCCTTCACTTTTCTCATCTGGGGGCCGGTAGCGCTGGCCTCGGAGGTTGACGGCGTTCCGACCTCTCCCCTCGCCAAAGGTGCGATGGATTTCGCCGTCTCCAGCGTCACCGCGCCCGTGGTTCACCTGATGGCAGGCTACGGCAAGGAAGTCCTGTAGCGCCATGAGCCTTGGCCTGAGGCCAGGCTTCTCGGCTCATCGGTTGCGGAGTGCGCAGAGGAAGCCATAGGCCCGGCGCGGGTCGAGGATGTAGTCGAAGGGCACGCGCGCGTGGCCGCTGTCACCCCAGGCCGCGCCCATTGAGTTGCGGGCCACCAAGGCCGCCGAGCGTTCGTCGTAGCCCACGGCGGTCATCGCGTGGCTGCGAACCGGAAAAACATCGACGGGAAGAGGCAGCAGCCCACTCCCGCGGATCCCTCCGGCCTCGAAGACGTGGACGTTGGAGCCTGTGAGGCGCAGGCAAAACAGGAAGGGGCGCTCGTCTTCGAGGCTCGCACGTAGGATCTCCTCCCGCTGCTTCAAGGGCTCGAGGCCGAGGGCTTCGTCAGGGCCGGTCAGCGCGTAGGCGCGCGCCGGTGGTTGTTGCCGAAAGCGATCGGGCTCGTAGGGCCACAGCCGCTCGGCGCATAGACCATATCGCTCTAACGCCCGTACCGCCTCGGACGGGCGGATCGGCATATTGTGATTCTGGTTGCCGCCCAGCTTGCGGGCGTTGTAGTAGAGGAAGAGCGCCGAGGGGTCGAAGGCCTCACCCGCGCCGTCACCAAGCGATCGGGCCCCCTCCCACCAGACCAGATCGGTGACGGCCAGCGCCAGACAGGACTCGAGCCCCTTCTGGTCGCGGATGCAACGAAAACGGGAACGCAGGTCGACGGCCGACACGCTCAGCCTCCGACGCCCGGCCGGGTTGCCGGCCCCTTTCCGGGCCCCGAATACCTCCAGCGGTTTTTCATCAGGAGCAGCAGCACGATCCGCTCCCGCGGACCAGGATTGACCACCTCGTGGGGCAGCGTATAGTCGAAAACCTGCACCTCTCCTGCGACATAGTCTCGCCGTGCTCCGTCGACGATGATTTGAGCGCCGGGGTCGGCCTGGAGGCAGAGCGACGCCGTGACGTGGGGCTGATGGTGCACATGGCGGCGAATCCGCGCCCCCGGCGCGAGGGCCGAGAAGGAACAGGCCAGAATGCCGGAAGCTCGTTCCATCGTGGCGGCCGTCGCCGGAGCGAGCGTTCTGTTCCTCAGCAGCAGAGCCTGTGGCACCACCCCCCGGTCCTCTTCCTCGACCCGTAGGGGCAGCGCCCTCCAGGTACCGGCAGCGGCGCGGTCGTCATTGACCGTCAGCATACGGTCGCTCAGGGCCAGCGCTTCGTCTCGCATGGCCGCCCAGCGCTCGATGAACGGAGCCAGCTGGGGATATGCCTCAGGAGACTGGTACACCGCGTAAGCCACTCTACTACAGTGACTTAAACGAGTCTGGCTAGCTGGAAAAAGGAGGGAAAGAGTTGGTGTCCCCAGCGGGATTCGAACCCGTGTTACCAGCTTGAAAGGCTGGGTGCAGAATCCAGCAAGTCTCCCTATTTGAGTGACTTACGAGCAGCAACTGAATGGGTGGTGACCTTCTTGGTCACCTACGCTAGCGACTTCGGCGATGGGCAGCAGCGCGTAGCTTTGCCGACTAGCGGGTCCCGGCTCTGCGCTTGTGGATTCCCTTTACCCAGCGTTCTAGCTCAGCAACATCTGCGGTGAGCTCCTCCGGCTCGGGCACAGGTACATTCTCCGCTGCTGCTTGGTCGTGGCCGGGAAGCCACCGGGAGGCCTTGGACATTGCGGCCTCCAGCGTCCTGCAGTCCTTCTCGTTGATATCTGAGAGCAGGCCGACTCGGAGCGTTTGAATGGAAGGGCGGTAGCGTTGGACGACGCCAGCCAATAGGACTTCCTCGAGCGCACGCTCCCACGCCTCGCGGAGTAAGCCGTAGATGTAGATGGCTTCCTTCTCGTAGACGTCTCGAGAACTCTTCCGGAAGAGCTTCTCTACCGCCTGGCATTTCTGCTTGAGCACGCCAATTCGGTCCTTGACGCGCATGGCGACCCACGGGAGTTCCGGTGACGCAACGCCAGCCCCAAGCGCGTCGCTCCTCACGTACTGGTACACGCACTCGCAACCAGCCTCCTCCGCTCCGCCAGCTAAGGCCAGCACGAAGACGATGTCGTGGGTGAACACTACGACTTGGCGGTGCTGCGCCTCCTGGGCTAGGCGACGTGCCACATTCTCGCGCCACACATGGTCAAGCGACGATACCGGATCGTCGAAGAGAATGGCCGACTCATCGGAGGCGGTAGCCAGCTCCGCGAAGAACGAGGCAATCGCAAGAGCACGAGCCTCCCCTTCACTCACTACGCGATACAGCGTGGCACCGGGAGCACGCTTCAGGACCAGCCGATGGTAGAGGGCACCACGTTGACCCCCAGCAGCTTCGAGCACTACTTCGAGATGGGTGAAGCCGATGCGTTCGAGCTCCGTCCGGAAGGCACCTGCCAGCTGGTCCGTGACAGCCCGCTTTGTAACATCCGTACTCTTGCGCGTAATGTCCCGCGTGTTCGTCTCGCGAAGACAGAGGCTGTACGCGGCTAGCTGCTTCTTTCGTTCGATCTCGGCAATGACCGCGTCCGCCCCCTTCCCGAGACTCTCCCTGGCGGAGAGCTCGCGAATCTCGCCATGGAGCTGTTCGGCGGCCGCCTGCGGTTTCTGGCCGGCCAGTTCGGAGCTACGGGCCTGCAGCGCAGCACTTTCTTCGTGGATTAGCGCTGCAAGCCCGGCCTGCAATGGCGGCAGACCAGCCGGCATCTCCGAGCCCTTGTCGAGAGTCACAACAACCTCTTGCTGGCGTTTCTCGCTGCGGCAATGAGCCCCGCGGCCTTGCTAGCCAGGGCGGTGTTCTCTAGGCGGAGTTCGGCCAGCTGGTTCTCTGTGGCTTCGTGGCGGTCGGACAAGTGCTTGAGCTCGAGGACTGAGCGCTGCCACGACACCCTCTCCTGGTCCACACTCTGTTGCAGCGTTGACCCTACGTAGTCCTCGAAGTTGCTCGAGCCGCCTCACGGCGGCGGGAGCCAGGGCCTGCTGGCAGAGCACACAGTGGGCCCCTTCGTGGATATGTGGAAACGGTTTGCCACGGTACGCACTCCCGGTCGAGAAGGCCCGTGCCGCCTCCCAGAGCTTTCGCCACAGGGGGCCACCAGACCCTGGAAGCAGGTCAGCCGGAAGAACCTGGTGGCGGTGTTCAGTCGCTGCCGACTCTGCTTCTGAGAATGCCGTCCTCCGGTCGAACAGCGAATCCAGTCCCTCGTCACCCACGACGGAGACCACTGAGTCCACGTGCCTTGCGAGTGCCTCGACACGCTCTCCTCTCAGCCGCAGGGTCGCTGCACAGTCTCTTCGGGTCCTGTGCTCTTAGGTCGTCGAGCCGTTTGCGTAACTCCGCGAGCGCACGCTGTTCTTCCTCTGCGAGCGTGCCAAGGGAACGTACCCGTTCTGGCTGCGTGAGTGAACTCAGCGAGGCAAGTAGCTTCGCCGCCTCAGTACCCTCCGGAAGCTCAGGAAGGGCGTTCCGCTGAGCCTCAAGGACTCGCTGTTCCCGTTCGAGGATCCGCTTGACCGCCTGGCAAGCGTTGGAGAGTCCGTCAAAGAGGTCCAAGCCGAACGGCCGGAACGCTACGTCGGTCTTCTCCCGCAAGTACACGCTGGCGCAGTGGGTGTCGAAGACACTCACGTGGCCGAGCGCATTGTCAGGCTCATCCTGGTCGGCCCACGCGAACTCCTTCTCTTCGTCTCCCGATCTGAACGAGATCGTCGCCGCCGGCCGGGCCGGCGCTTGGCTCTGGAATACATTGCCGAGAATGCTCTCAGCTCCTCGCGCGCGGCAGGCCCGCTTCAGTATGCGGGTATACCCGGACTTTCCGGCAGCGTTCGGTCCGTAGACAATCGTAAGGTCGGGGCCGAATTCGATCTGTTGCCCTGCCGCGAGTGCGTTTACGCCGGCGAGGTGGGTTAGCGAAGATAGGCTCGTTGGCGAAGATCCCGGTGTCCTTTGTGGGAGGTGACGCTTCTCTAGAGGATGGGCCACGGCGACTTCTGGGTCGGCGAGGCCATGCTCCGCTTTGCAGAGACCGGCCAACTCCTCGGCATCTTCTTGGCCGGGCTCTCCCTGGGTGACTAGACGCCGGAGGGCATCTCGTTGCCAGGCTGGAAGAGACGCTGACCAAGACAGGATCTCAGCGAGTACGTCCACGGTAGACGGCCTCGTCTCTCCGGGTCGCGTTGGTTCCTTTGGCTTCCGCATTCGCTCCGAGAATACCTTCTCTCCAAGCTGTAGCCAGCAGATTCCAGCGAGGAGGAGAGCCGATTCCTCGGCCTCACTCGCCTACTCTTCCGACTCCGCGGTAGCCGCCTCCAGGGCTTCGAAGTACGGCAGGAAATCCGCCCAGATGCGACCTGCCAGCCCGGCGTCGACGACCTTGACGTTAGGCACGGGGGATTCCTGGCGCCAGACCTTGATGATCAGTGCTGCGCCGGGCCTGAAAGCCTCCGGGGGATACTCGTAGGCGCCGAAGAAACCGATGTCGTCCATGCTCTGCAGGCCCGCCTCCATGCTGACGACCTGAGCGATGCGGCCCGGGTGGATCGGTTGCACGAGGGTCTGGCCTCGATAGAGCTCCATCCTCTCGAAGTCGGTCTTGAACCTGTAGCGGGTGGGGACGCTCGGCCCGGCGAGTGCCACCGCCCAGGCGGATCCGGTCGTCATGCGTATTTCAGGAACGGCCTGCACCACGACCACTGGGCGGTAGTCTCCGGCATAGCGGCGCCATTCGTAGAAGTCGCCCGGATCCGAGACTTTCCTTGCGTTCGCCTTCCTCCTGGTCCTCTTGTTGCGGGTCCTTGCCGCGGCCTTCTCGACCTCGATCTCCAGTGCCGCGATAACCACCGGCGTCATGAACTCCACATCGATCTTGCCCGCCTCCAGGTGGTAGAGATTCGGTGTCAGGTTCTTCCTCTGGGCGAGCACGCGCAGCTCTTCCGCGGGAAAGGTGAACGTCGACTCAATCGGCAGCCTTTCCAGCGGCGGCGGCGAACTCTCGCCCAGGCCGGCACGGGCCTCCTCGAGCACCGCGGCAGCGAGGTGGATCCTGACAATTCCCGACACGCCCGGGCCGACCCTGCCCGACCCTATGCCGAATGTGTTGACGCCGATCACCCGCCCGCGCGAATCGAAAAGGGGGCCACCGGAGTTCCCAGGGTTTATGTTCACGTCGCTGTAGATGGCTCCCTGCTCCACCTTGCTTACCAGGCCGCTGGTGAGAATCGTTTCCGTCACCAACGGGCTGCCGATGGCAACGACGCGCTCTCCGACTCCGAAGGACGGCCGCTCTGGAGTCTCGCCAGCGAGCTCGAGGGCGCGCGCGTTCTTCACGGCGACCGGATTGACCTGCAGCACCGCCAGATCATTGAGATCATCCTGCGCCACGAGCTTCGCCGAGTACTTGTTCTGCTTGTCGACCTTGACCGCCAAGTACTCCGAGTCGGCCACCACATGGTGGTTCGTCAGCACCAGACCCGCTTCGGCATCGACCAGGAAGCCACTGCCGTGCCCGCCCTCGGCGGAGATCTTGAAGACACTGTCCTTGAAGCGGCGGAAGATGTCGCCCTCGTCGAGGGCCACGCTCCGCTCGACTGACGTTTCCAGCTCGACGACCTCCGCGTTGTCGTTGGACAGCTCCACCACCGTGCCACCTTCGGCCGGTACTTCGAAGGCGAGCTCCCAGCGATAGCGCGCCCCCTCGAACTCCACCGGCGCCCGACTCGAAATGACGTACCGGCCGACAGGCAGATCAGCCTCCGCCTCGCCGGTGAAGCCGGTTGTGATCTCCGTGGGGCCACCGTCGCCGTCTTGCGGCCGGATCTCGAAAGTCTGCTTGGGCACGGGCCGCAGCGTTAGGTCCGAGGCCACAAGAATGACCCGTAGAGTGAGCCTCCCTGACGCCGGCGGTGGGTCCTCACCTAGCATCGGTGAGGCACCGGCCAACGAGAGGATCGCCAGAATCATGAGAACACACGAGGACTGTTTCAACACCATTACGCGCCTCCCTCTGTACTCGAGTCTGCCAGGCTCGAGCGCGAGAGGATGCCTCCTGCCCACAGAATCGCCCTCATGCCTTCGAGTTGGCGCCGGCGGAATCAACCGCAATCCCCCTGCCCCTCCTGGTTGGTTTCGACAGACTATGACGTAGGCGAAAGCAGTGTCGCCACCCTCACGGGTGGCCACACGCCAATATAGGGTCTCCCTACTTTTCGCCGGAGCAGCGCCGAGCACCAAAGCCACAGGCTCTCCCAGCACATCTGTGGCGGTCGACACCACTAGAAGCCGCCCTCACACCCGATTCCTCACGACCTTCCGCCCGAAGATCCTGAGGACTCTCGGGCGCATATGAAACCTACTAATCTGGGCACCTATCTGGCGTCAGGGGCACTCAAGATTCGCATCCTTCGAGCGCAGGTTGAACTCTTCGTTCTGGATTCGCCAGACGTTCCGTTCCCCTACGAAGGTCAAGACCTTGTTGCCGGTGTCGCTGAACCGGTCCGACCTGTACGCCTGGAGGAACCTGACCCGGTAGCGGCCATCCCCGGCCCGCTCGACGATCGGCTCGGAGACTTCCACTTGCACTATGCATCTAGGCTCACCAAACCTCTCGCGCCGACGCCTCTCCCATGTAGCCCGGTCGGCGGGGCCCGCTGGCCGGAACCCGGCGGCATAGAACGATAGGTACGCCTCGATGTCCTGCTGCGACCAAGCGGCGGCCCAGTCGCGGACGCGGCCGAGAAGCTCGGTCTCGACTGCCTTCTGCGCCGGCGGCAGCGGTTCCGGCGGTCTGGGCGGCTCGGTGACTCTGTGCGCTCCCGGGCCTCGCTTCCGTTCCGCGGAAGGCGCATCCACCCGAGCGGCGCCACCCAGCGGACGCACCCAGAGTAGCGAGGTGAAGCCCTTCCCGGTCGAGTCTCGTGTATCTAGGTAGTCGAGGTACTTGCCCTTCCATGGATCGTTGATGATCCAGATTCTCTTGCCGTCGGTCGCGATGCCCTCGGGGGAGAACCTCTCGGGCTTGGGCCGCGCGTCGAGATTCAGATCGACAACCTCTCGTGCCTGGCCTTTGTCTTGACCGAGGTCCCAGAAGATCACTCGCTCCTGATTGCGCATCAAGATCAGGAGCAGGCCGCCCCTCGCCAAAGCCAGTCCGTTGAAGTTGGAATCCTCCGTGACAGCGCCTGAGAGCGAGGTCCAGTCAAGAACCAGAGAGTCCTCATCGAGTCTCGGCGCGCCGACCGCTGTCTTGAAGAGGAGCGGTCTTTCCTCGTCGTCGCGCTCGAAGGCCAGGTACAGGCTGACTCCGTCGTCACCCACCGCGCAGCCCTCGATGCGGCTGTTGTCAGGGGACCCCTCTGATTTCGACCCCGGGTAGTGCTCGATGCCCTCTATCTTGACGGCATCCTCAACGACCGCCGAATAGCCGCCCGTCTCGTTGTGCGTGACCTTGATCGTCACGACCTGCGGTGTCTCCTCATCCTCGGTCACGGCGATGAACTTCCGCAGCTTCGCGCCACCGTCCGGCAGCTCTGCGAGGCACTCGAAGTCGGGATTGCGGATGTCCGAACGCGCTATGGGCACGGGCGGGTGCGTCAGTTGCGCGTCACCAACTCCAATGCGCAGCATGCGGCCGGTACCTTCCGCACATTCGGTGCAATTCTGGTCGGTGATGGCCCAGAGGGCCTGGCCGCCGGTGTCACCGTCGTCGACCCAGGTGAGCCCGGAGATCTGGTAGTCCCCGAGATCCTCCCCGTTGGTGCCCTTGACCCACTGTCCGTCCTGCGGGCTCGCCGTCAGCAGAAGCGCCAACGGAACCAGTGCCAGGAACCTGCCGATCACGGGTGCCTCCCTTCTCGGCCCGCTGGCCAGCCTCGCGAGCCGCTCAACAGTGGCTGTCGCCAGCCTAGCCCTGACCTTAGCGCCAGATCGCCACCCGGACGGGTGGCTGTTCCGCGTGGACAGATGTCATGCGTTTCGGGCAGGGATGGCGCGGCAGCTCAGCGCTCGATTCCGAGCCCCATCCCGCGAGTGATGATCCGCGCCGGAGCCTTGGCCAGTGCCACCGTGACCCGAAGAGCGTTGAAGGCTGGGCCGGGTATGAGCCGCGCCACGGCCCGCCAACCGAGCCGCCGAACCACCGAGACCGCCTGGGCTCGAAGTCGCTTCTCCGGCGCGTAGCGTCGATCGAGCGCCTCCAGCCGTCTGAGCGCCCGTCCAAGAACCTGCCGCGCCCGACCTGCAGCCTCGAGCACCGGGTGCTTCGGATTCCGGCGGAAGGGCTCCAATCGCTGAAGCGCAGTGCGCTCCGCCTGCCGCGCCGAGGCGTAGCTGCGGATCGCCCCGGGAACCCTCTCGCGCAGAGCATCGCGAGCCTGACCGCGAGCCCGCGAGGCGACATGGCCGTGGAGCTTGCCGGCACTGGCAGGCCGCTCGCTGAGGGCTCTCAGCGTTGCCCCTGCCCCGTGACGTTCCAGGGTCGCCTCGATTCGCTGCCGGGCCGCAACGGGATCGCGATAGACCCGACCCAGCGCCGCATCCAGTTGGCGCGAGGCCTGGCTCACCCGCTCGGCTGCCCGCTCGTGGTCGGCGAGGGCCCTGCCCAGCCTCGCGAGCGAACCCTGATACCGCCCCCGCATCGCCTCCAGCCGCCCCCGGCTCATCAGCTGCCGCGAGATCTCCTGGATCTTCCGCAGATCCGGCGACGCCGGCTCGAACTTCCCCAGCCGCGCCTCGAGCCGCGGCCGGCTCATCTCCCGCTCGACCCTCGACGCCGCCACGTACCGCCGCCCATCGGTGATCACCAGCCCCCGCCCCGCCCGCGACGGCTGCAGCGTCAGCCCCTTCTGCGACAGCGACGCATGCAGCTCCTGCCAGCCCTTCGCCTCCCGAAAGCTCTCCCCCGCCAGCTCCCGCACGTTCTCGACGAACTGCCCTCTCCCCGGCCGCGTCCCCAGGTACCGATCCTGCCCCGGCACCGGCGAATGCCGCCCCGGCACGATCCTGCAGCCCCAGCTCCCGCTCCTGCTCCCGCAGCGAGGTCTCGATCCGGTGGTAGTCGTGCGAGCCCACCCAGGCCCGCCCGGTGTCCGGGTGGACCCGGTTCACCATCAGGTGGATGTGCTGCTGGGCGCCGTCGGCGTGCTCGGCGATCAGCGCCTGGTGCTCGGCGAGGCCCAGGTCCTGGAGCAGCCGGTCGGCGACCCGCTCGAGCTCGGCCCGTTCCAGCCGCTCGCCGGGGGCCAGGCTGACCGAGAGGTGATAGACGGGCTTCTCGGTGCGGCTCGAGGCGTTGGCCGTCGCGCGCATCACGGCCGCGGCCTTCTCCGGGTCGGGGTCCGGGAGGTTCCGGGTGGCGGTCCAGATCGAGCGATCCGGCACCAAAAGGTGCCGTAGGCTTCGCAAGCGGGGCGGCGAGCGTCACCGACTGCTAGCCTCGCGGGTCTCGACCGTCCATTTGGGGCCGGCGGCAGACCCTGACACGACCTGGGCTCGTGGTGCCAAACCGACACCGTCTACGGAACGCTACCTTCCACGTCGCCGGCATCCTGATGCTGGTCGCCATGATCGGACTGCTGGTCAGTGTCTGGCAGGTGATGTTCAACTTCTGCCCGCCGACCACCGAGTGGCCGGCCGGGATCAGTAACGGCATGGCCCGAACCTCCGACCGCCACGCGGTGGTGATCCTGCGGGGCGCCGACCGTGTCCAGGTCTACGACGAAGAATGGCGGTTCGTCCGCGGCTGGAACGTCGGCGCGCGCGGCAAGCTTTTGGGCCTGCACGTCGGCGCAGGCGACATCATCAGCCTGTTCACGTCGCGGGCCCGGATTCGATACACGATGTACGGCGAGATCGTCGCAAGCACGCCGGTGGCCGACGAGGAGCGGCCTGAACGGCCGCTCCTGGCCTGGGTACCGGGCTCTCCATGGTATTGGTTCCTGCTCAACCCGGTGGTCTGCATGGTGATCGCCTTGCTGGGACTGTGCGCTCGGCTCTTGACCACGCCCCGCCTAGCACCGCGCGACTGACGCGCTGGGGTGCTCGCTCCCCTGGACACAGGTGCCATGCCCTTCGGGGAAGGACGGTGCGCGACCTCGGCGACATGGCCGTGGAGCTTTCCAGCACTGGCAGGCCGCTCGCCGAGGGCTCTCAGCGTTGCGCCAGCTCCGTGACGTTCCAGCGTCGCCTCGATTCGCTGTCGGGCCGCAACGGGATCGCGATAGACGCGACCCCGCGCTGCATCCAGTTGACGCGAGGTCTCGCTCACGCGCTGGGCTGCCCGTTCGTGGTTGGCGATTTCCCTGCCCAGCTTCGCCCCGAAGTGAGGTCCACCCTTCTCGGAATAGAGCCGTAGTGCTTCAGCCGGCGGGACCGAGACGCCCTCGCGAGCCTGGAGTGTCGGGCCGGAGCGATAGGCTTGCACGGTGACGACGCTTGCCATCGACATCTGGTCCGACATCGCATGCCCGTGGTGCTGGGTGGGCAAGCGGCGCCTGGAAGAAGCCATCGATGGATTCCGGGGAAACGTCGCTCTCACCTGGCGAGCGTTCGAGCTCGACCCGGCCGCCCCGACGGAGGCGCCGGAACGAGTCGACTATGCCCAGCGGCTGGCCGCCAAGTACCGCACGACCCCTGACGAGGCCCAGGCGATGATCGACCGGATGGTTGACGTCGGCCGCTCGGTCGGGCTCGAGCTGCGGTTCGACCGGGTGCGCCCGACCAACACTTTCGCCGCTCATCGCCTGCTGGCGTGGGCCGTCGGGTTCGGGCGTCAAACCGACCTCGAGGAACGGCTCTTCGCGGCCTATCTGAACGAGGGCCTGGCCATCTCGGAGCACGACGTTTTGTGCGGACTCGCCGAGAGCGTCGGCCTCGACCCCGAGGCCGCCGCCGTGGTGCTCGAGAGCGACGCCCACGCCGATGAAGTGCGCCAGGACCAGGCCCTGGCCGCGCGGCTCGGCGTCCGTGGGGTGCCCTTTTTCGTGCTCGACCAGCGCTACGCCGTCTCCGGGGCGCAGCCGGCCGAAGAGCTGTTGGCGGCGATGCGCCAAGCTACCGACGATCTGTCACCGGCATCGGCGGCTAAACCATGCCCCTCCTGATCCTGCTGCTGCTGAGCACCGTCGAGCCGGCCCCAACCGGGCCCTACCTGGTCTTCGGCCTGTCGCCCGAGATGACCGGCCGCCCCGGGACCTGAGGCGAAGCTACTCAGCCTCGCGTCAAAGTCCCTTTGGGGGGGCGGAGGAGGCGGGACGGAGGTCGGAGCAGCTCTCAGCCGGGGTAGTTCTTGCTCAACTCCGCGCTGAGGAGCGCCGCAAGCGGCTCGAGCCCGAACGGCTCCAACGGCTTTCCATTGACGAAGAAGCCCGGAGTCAGGCGAACACCAAGAGTCTCGGCGTCGGCGAGATCCTGCTCGATGATGGCCGTGATGCGCGGGTCGTTCATATCCGCCCTGAGCCGCTCGAGGTCGAGCCCGACGGTGGGCAGGAGCTGCCAGACCTGGTCGAGCCTCACCTGATGGTGCTGAGTCCAGAGGCTCTGCGAACGATAGAGCTGGTCGAGGGTTTGCCAGTACTTCCCCTGCATCCGCGCCGCTTCCAGAACCCGGACCACATCGCTTGACCCCCCGTGGAACGGGGCGTAACGGATCACGAGCCGGATCTTGCCCGGATGGCGGTCCATGATCTGCTTCACGAAGGGCGAGAAGGCGGCACAGGTCTCACACGCCGGATCCGTGAACTCGACGAGGTAGACCCTGGCATCGTCGGCACCAAGAGCGGGCGAGTGAGGCCGAACGAAAGTCGAGGCTCGCTCCTGAGCCAGGAAACCCAGCTTCTCGGCGCGCCGCTTCTTGAGCTGCGACGCGCCGAACCAAAAACCGACAATCAGAATCAGGCACGTAACGATGAACAGGTTGCGCTTCACTTGGGACTCCTCCGGTGGACGGCGAGCAGAATTCCGGTCAATGCGGTGAACCCGAGCCAAGAGAGCATCGGAATCGACAAGAATCCGAAGAGCTCCAAATACTCCTCGGTACACGACACGCCCTGGGTGCAGGGCTGCAGGCGTTCCGGGACGATCCCGGCGTATACGAGATTGTGATAGCTGGCCACGAGCCAACCCAGGGTCGCCAGAGGCAGGGCGTACCTGACCACGGCGCGATCGAGTGGGAACAGCCCTCTGGCGAGCACGATGACCAGGGGAAACAGGAAGATCCTCTGATACCAGCAGAGGACGCACGGAGCAAAGCCCATGACGTAGCTGAAGAAGAGGCTACCCGCGGTCGCGACCGCAGTGATCAGCCAAGCCGAAAAAAGCAGAACCCAGTCCAGTTCTGGCCTCTCGGCGGGGGAAGCCCCGCTACCGGCGCGATTCATCTCGTTCCGTGCTCCTGCTTGGGTCGTGGATCCGTTCGGTTTTCCATCCCATTGGCGGGAGACTACCGGAAGGTGCTGAACAGGTAGACATCGAAGGAGGCCTCGAGTACTGAGTGCTTCGGATTCCGGCGAAAGGGCTCCAATCGCCGCAGAGCAGTACGCTCCGCCTGACGCGCCGAGGCGTAGCTGCGGATCGCGCTGGGAACTCTCTCGCGCAGAGCATCGCGCGCCTGACCGCGAGTTCGCGAGGCGACATGGCCGTGGAGCTTGCCGGCGCTGGCAGGCCGCTCGCCAAGCGCTCTCACCGTTGCCCCTGCTCCATGCCGTTCGATCGTCGCCTCGATCCGCTGCCGTGCCGCCACGGGATCGCGATAGACCCGACCCAGCGCCGCGTCCAGCTGACGCGAAGCCTGACTCACCCGCTCAGCTGCCCTTTCGTGATTGGCCGGAGGGGACGGCGTGGAGTTCAGCGCTCGATTCCGCGCCCCATCCCGCGGGAGATGATCCGTGCTGGAATAGTCGTGCGAGCCCACCCAGGCCCTTCCGGTGTCGGGGTGGACCCGGTTCACCATCAAGTGGATGTGCTGCTGGGCGCCGTCGGCGTGCTCGGCGATCAGCGCCTGGTGCTCGGCGAGACCGAGCTCCGTGCTGAGGCCTTGGCCAGCGCCACCGTGACCCGAACAGCGTTGAAAGCCGGGCCGGGAGTCAGCCGCGCCACGACCCGCCAACCGAGCCGCCGAACCACTGAGACCGCCTGGGCTCGAAGTTGTTTCTCAGGCGCGTAGCGCCGATCGACACCGGGCGGATCGGGCATCCGGCGGATGCCTACCCTGACCGATGCCCGACCACTACCGGGCATCATGCCTCGAGCGCCAGGGCGGTTTGCTACGCTCTATGCAGCTTTGGCCCAAAGTCGATTCCGGTGCGCGCATCGCGCAGCTGCGGCCGCGCCACATCAAGACAGGGGGGTAGAAATGCTGCTGAAACCACGCGAGGTTCTTTCCACGATGATCGTGATGGGGGCATGCGTCACGGCTCACGGAGCCCATGCGGCATCCGCTGGAACAGCGACGACCTGGGCACCCGACCAGATCACTTTCGTCACGAGCATCGAGGGCGATTCCCTGTTGACCGTCACCGGACCGGATTTCGCCCTCCGCCTCCGAGGCCGGGGATTGCTGGCCTTCCAGCCGGTCGACGCGGAGGGACTGCCGCTGCCTGACGGGGCGTATCGCTACGAGCTGCGCGAGATCGTCGACCGTCCGGCGATGCGGGCACTGCGGCACGAATCGGACCGACAGCGGCGGCAGGAGCTGCTGCGGCAGATGAGACGCCGCGGTGAGTGGCCGCCGCGGCGCCCGAGGATCGAGCATTCCATCTTCGAGATCCGCGACGGGGCGCTCGTCGCACCGGTGCCGGCAAGAAACGACGCGGTCTCGAGCGAATCCGAATCCGCGGCGGCTCCGGCGCTCACCGAGGAGGGAAGATGATGCGACCGGCCACGGCTTTCCTGTTTCTTCTGCTTGCCGTCAGCGCGGGCCTCAGGGCGGAGATCTTCAACGAAGACGTCACGATTCAGACCACCGACCCCGACCTCTTCCTGGTCGACTCCGACGGCACGACCTGGTTGGTCGAAGCGGACCCGACGAGCGCGCCCAACGGCTTCGCGATCGCTCGCAACCCGGGCGACCACGAGGTCTTTGTCCTGGAGGACGACGCACCGGCATCAACCATCTATGTCGACTCCAGCGGCAGGATCGGCCTGGGCACCAGCGCCCCTGTGGCGGATCTCGACATCTTCGACCCGAACGGCAGCTCCATCGCCTCGCTGGGCCTCACGACCTCCACGAGCAGCTGGGTCGTCTCTACCACCAATGACGAATTCCGGGTGACCAGCGGGGCGAACCCCAACGACCCCGCTCCCTTTCGCATCTACCCAGGAGCCCCGGCGAATTCGATCCGCATCCAGAGCACCGGAGTGAGTATCAACGGGGCCGTCGTCACGCTTTCCAGCCGGGAGAGCAAAGAGGCGTTCGAGAAGGTCGACACGCGGGAGATTCTGGATCGCGTGCTGCAGCTGCCGCTCAGCCGTTGGACCTACAAGACCGACCCCTCCGGCGCGCGTCATCTCGGACCGATGGCGGAAGACTTCCATACGGCGTTCGGCCTGGGTCCCGACGAAACAGGAATCGCGACCATCGACGCGAGCGGCGTCGCCCTGGCCGCGATCCAGGGCCTCAAGATCGAGCACGACGCCCGCATCGCCGAGCTGATCCGAGAGCACCAGGCCGAGACCGCCTCGCTACGGGTCGAACTGGCAGAGCTCCGGCGCCTGGTGGCCGGGCTGCTGGAGGACAGCCTCGAGGGGGCGGTCGCGGAGGCCGGGCCCTGAACCGAGGCAGACGGGGCTCAGTCGACCCCAACAGGAGGTACCACCGTGACCCGGGGAGATACGTCCGACCCGACGGTATTTCCCATGAAGACGATTCGGACGTCGTGGAGTACCAGGCCAAGTGGCGCTCCGACAGCGTGTCGTGGCCTGACGTCGAGGATCGAATCGCGTCTGGAGATTCAGCCATAAGCGATCGCTCGTGCCGAAGAACCGGGCTCCTCGGCTGGTAGAGAACACGTGGCGAGGCCCGAGGCCAGTGACCTGATCGCCCGCGGAGCGTCTCGAAACTAGTATCCCAGCGACCGAGAGGCTGCCCTGTCGATGAAAAGCGGCCGTCTGGTTTTCGATGCGAAGGCGACCTCCGCAGCCTGAGGAGCACCACGGGGCCCGAAGCGCCTCAAGTAGTAATCAAAGAACCCGAAGCGGGTGGAACCTCGGGAGGGCGCAAGCAGACCCCTCCTCGACCGGGGCCGTAGTTGCTGCCCGAGCCGCGAGGGGTCGTCCTCTCTACTGCGCCGACGTTGCCGACGTCACGCGAGGAACTTGCAGGACTGCTCCAAGAACGGCCCCGTGGCCACTTCGCCGGCTTGAAGCACGGCGTGCCAGCTGAAGAGGATCCTCCCACTCTTCTTCACCGAACCCGCGCATCCGCCTTCCTTTGCCCGGTTCTGGGCAACGACCGTGACGATGTTCACACCCGACTTCACGAGGCTGGAGATGTCCTTCTCGTACCTCTTCGGACTCCTGAACGCCGCGATGTTGATCGCCTTGCCGTTGATCTTGACGGTTGCCACATCATCCACATACGTAAGTGTCAAAGAGTACTTGGCCATTGGGAACTCTCCCTTTTTCGCGATGGCGACATCCCTGTCGCCAAGTTGACAGAGGCGCTGCCGGCCTTAACCCGCATTCTTGGAGCCGGCTGCACGCGACGAATCTGGGGAATACTAACTCAGTGCGGGCTCGACCGCGCTCGTGGCGAGGGCCGAGGGCCGGTCGCCTGATCGCCCGCCAATAGAGGTTCCACCCATTTCGGAACTCAAGAGGCGAAGATTGCCTCGGCAGAATCCGTCCAATCCCATTGAGATGTCCCGCCCCCTGCGCTACGTGCCATCGGACAGCCTTGTGGAGGTCACCTGCCGCACCCTGCATGGCCGGTTCCTTCTCCGCCCTTCCCGCGACCTCAACGAGATCGTCCTCGGCATCCTGGGCCGCGCCGCCGGGCGTTATCGCGTCAAGCTCTGCCACTTCACCTATCTCTCGAACCACTGCCATCTGCTTCTGCGACCCGCCGACGCGCGCCAGCTCGCCCGCTTCATGGGCTTCGTCAACGGCAACCTGGCCAAAGAGGCCGGCCGGCTCCACGGCTGGCGCGAACGGATCTGGGGCCGGCGCTACACGGCTATCGTGGTCAGCCACGAAGAGGCTGCCCAGGTTGCCCGGCTGCGCTACCTCCTCGAGCAAGGCACGAAGGAGGGTCTGGTTCGCAGCCCCCTCGACTGGCCTGGAGCCCAAGCGTCCCAAGCCCTCCTCGACGGCCGGCCCATGCGCGGCATCTGGTTCGATCGCACGCGGGAGTACGAGGCCCGCCGCTCGGGCCAGCGGCCCGGCAAGTACGAGTTCGCCGACGAGGAGTCGCTCGAACTCTCTCCCATCCCTGCCTGGAAGGCGCTGGCCCCCAAGGCAAGGCGCGAGGCAGTGCGGAATCTCGTGCGAGAGATCGAGCGCCAAGCCCGTAGGGCCTTGAGGGCCTCGAACAGAGCCCCGCTGGGCGTCCGGCGAATCCTCGCCCAGGATCCGCACGACCGGCCAAAAAGCACGCAGCGCTCGCCCGCCCCACGCTTCCATGCTCATGCGTGGCGCGTCCGCAAGGGCCTCGAGATCGCCTACCACGAGTTCCGGCTCATGTTCCGTCAGGCAGCCGAAGACCTGAGACGCGGCCGGCCGGGAGTGGAGTTTCCCGCGGGTTGCTTCCCGCCTCCCTTGCCCTTCGCCCGCGGCCGACCCGCAACGCCGGTGTAGGTCAGCCTCGCGCCACAGCACACCTGGCACACCTGCAGGGCACCGGGCCTCCGAGGCACGGCCTCGCGAGCCTTCATCCAAGCCCTGGGTGATCGCGGCTCTCGTCGGCGCGCTTCCGCCTGGAACCGGCCAAGTGTGCTGCTACAAACGCTGAGTCGATCCTCCTGCGATGCGACAGAGCCTGCTGAGGCTGATGCCTATGCAGAGAGGCCCGAAACGGATGGAACCTCTATCCTGGGGGAACCTCTATCCTGGGGGTTGTCGGCGACGCGCGTTACTGCGCCGTCGGACCGCCTGGAGGAGGATTCGGGCGCCCCTCTGGACGCCGAGGACCCCGCGAGGCATCGCAGGTCTCGCTATCGTCGGTGAGCGAGCACCCAACCTCCCCGCGCAGACACCCGAGGATCTGGTTGGCGCCCGGCTCGTTCGCGTGGTAGTGGTAGCCAAGTCCGGCGACCTCGTGCCCGCGACACTCGTCCAGATCCGAGACTGTTGATCCGCCTGCGTCGAGTCGCGCGAGAATCGGAAAGCCGTCCATGGCGATGCCGATTAGAGGCGCGCGCCCTTCCGTCGAGGGCATCTCTCTGGAGCAGCCCATGACTGCGTGATAGTGGTATCCAACGTGTAGGTTCACGTGCCCACCACAGTCGTCGAAAGGCGCCAGGGTGTGCGCGCGGAGAATCGCATCCGTCGGTGCCGGCGCTTCCAGTTTGACTCCATTGAAGGCGACGCCGATCCCCGCGCGCGGATCCAGTCGTCCTTGGCCGGTCGTCGGGACGGGCTCGAGCGGGATGACATGGGTCACCCGAACATCGCCCTCCATATAGGAGGTCAGACACTCCACACAGTAGTTGTTGTACTCCGGAGCGACATCAGGGCGCGCAGCCGCTTCGCAGGACACCTTGCTGTCGGTGACCCTGACTGCGCCCGTGGCGGCGTCGAAGAGCTGCCACTCCTCATCACCATAGAACTCGGCGAGATTCTCGACGAACGGGCCGTCGACATCGTAGACGGTTCCGTTGTCCAGCCATACACCGGCGACCTCGGCCGTGTCGGATGTACTGCGCGGGCACCACGGCCCCATCTCATGGTCGGTCGGTTCGGGTACCACCGTGATCTTGAAGCACGTCGTCTCGGTTCCACCGGACAGCGTGCAGGGCACGAGATCGGGTCCACCGACGACCGTCCGAGTGTCGAAGAGCCCTGCGAGCTCCCCGAGCCTTCGGTCTGCTTCGTGGCCCCATGAGGCAGTCGCCACGAAAGCAAACGTCAGTGTCGCGAAGAAGGCCCTGTATGTGAGCTTCATTGTGTCTCTCCTAGAATCTACTGGTTCTCGACGCGGTCGTACACCCTGCGAAGCTCGATCGCGGGCCGGTCCTCACTCTCGGGACGCTCGTGAATGATCTCGAGCTGGCCGTCGGCGTTGATGCGAAACGTCTCGGTCGACTCGCCGCGCGAGCCGTTCGAGCTGACAACGAGAGCCTCGCCCGTCCACTGGGCGGACTCGTTGATCTCGTCGCCACGGGGACCTTCGACCGTCGACTCACAGCCATCGGTGCAGTAGGAGCGCTCCCGGCCGCGACCGTCGGTCACGACGATCTCGTCGGCTCCATGGACGATCGCGAGCTTCGACGGTCCGTCTCCACTGTCGCCAGGGCCGCCGGGCCGACCGCCACGGTCTCCTCCGGGGCCGCCACTCGGTCCCCCGCCGAAGCCGCCTCCGCGCCCGCCGCCACGGCCTCCCCTACCCTGTGGCCTCAATTCGCTCGGGTCGTCGCTCTGCTCCTTGTTGAGCTTCCAGTGTCCCGCCAAAGCGCCCGTATCGAACTCACCGACGCCGACGTCGGCGTTGGAACTCGAGCTCGAGACTTGCGCGAGCGTGGCAGGCGCCGCCACTAGCGCGAGGCTTAGGGCGAGCGCTCCGGCGAGCTGCACAGCGCTGTTTCGTTGCTTCTCTGAACTCATCGCGACTCTCCTTTGTTAGTCGGCCACCTTGGCCAGGGGAATCTGAACTCAGAGAGATGACAGGAACCGCGACGCCTCGATGACGGATCTGTCATCGGACGAGCCACCACCGCTTGCTATCCTTCCGCGCAGCCCGGCAGCGTCAGGACGAAGACCGTCATCCCCGCCCGCTCGGGGCCGAGCTCCAAATCGCCGCCGTGAGCGCGGGCGATCTCCCGGGCGAGACTCAATCCCAGTCCCGAGCCGCCGACTCGCTCGTTGCGAGAGATATCTGCGCGGTAGAAACGGTCGAAGATCCGGTCCCGGTCGCGCTCCGGAATCGACTTCCCGGTATTGGCGAGCGTCACCTTCACGTTGTCGCCCTCCACACCGACTTCGAAGCGAATCACGCCATCCGGCTCTCCGTGCTTGATCGCGTTCCCGGTCATGTTGCGAACGACCTGGTTGAGCAGGTCCGGATCGGCCAGCACGTGAATTCCTGGAGCGATGGCGCTCTCGACGCGCACCCCGGGGGCTATCGCTTCGACGTCCTCGATCGCCTCCACCAGGAGATCAGCCAGAGCTACTGGCTCTAAATGGAGGTTGAGCCGTCCGGCATCCGCCCGCGCCATCAGGAGCAGTTTGTGCACAACCGCTTTGAGCCGGCGTACCTCCTCCAGAAGGCTGCTGTACTGGCGTTGCTCGTCGGAGCCTGGGGCGGCCTTCTGAATGGCATTGTCGAGCTCGCCCTGCAGGACCGTGAGCGGGGTCTGGAGTTCATGCGCGGCGTCAGAGCTGAACCTCTGTGCCTGCGCGAAGCTTCTTTCCAGGCGCTCTAGCATGCTGTTGATGACCTCCACGAGACGGCGCAGTTCGCGATCGGCCGCAACCTCGGGCACCCGCTGGTCGAGGCCGCCGGCGGTGACGCTTTCGGCCGTGCGCGTGAGGAGCGCAACCGGACGCAGGGCGCGACCGGCGAGCCACCATCCAGCAGCGGCAAGCCCCATCAGGGCGAGCGTCGTGGCCAGGAGAAAGGCCCGCCTGAAGCGGCTCGTTTCCCGGGCGAGATCGGCCAGGCTCACGCCTATGGTGAGGTAAATGTCCTCGTTGCCCAGGAAGCCGACGCGCCACTCCCCCGTCGACGTCATCACCGTTCGGAAGACGGGTACCTTCTGTCTCGGGGGCCTGCGTCGCAACGCGACCTCGGTCTGCGTCACGTAGCCATCACCATCAGTATCGACCTCGTCGAAGTCCCCGGGCGGACCATCGAACTCCTCGATCGACACCCGTCCGTCGGCGTCGGTATCGAGTCGTGTCAGGAGGTCTTCACCGGAGGGCGGGCGATCTCCTGAATCCCGGCCCTCGTCGGTGGTGTTGCTCCCGGGATCCGGTCTGTCCGTAGGCCTGGGCCGGAACGCCAATACGGGTGGAGAGAGCGAGACGATCTCCTGTGGAAAGGAAGGCGATGTGAAGAGCATCTCCCGCTTTGCGTCTCGCACCTGGATCGCCAGCCGCGCGGCGCTTTCCTCGCCGTAGATGAATCGCAGCGATCGCTCGACGTTGCGCCAACGCGCTCCAGGCTGGCGACCGCGAAGCTGGCTGTCCGCCACAGCTCTGATCTCTCGATCGACGCGCTCGAGGCCGACCCTCTGGATGATCGTCAGAAAGACGATCCCGGACCCGACCAGCAGCACTCCCGATATGGCGAGAGAAAGAAGGGCAATACGCAGACGAAACGCCAAACAACTCCTCCCTCGGTCACTCCGGTCGCCGTATGCGATAGCCGACGCCTCGCACGGTTTCGATGAGGGATTCGGTGGACCCGCGATCGATCTTCTTGCGCACCCTCCGGATATACACATCGACCACATTGGTTTGTGGATCGAAGTCGTAGCCCCAGACATGCTCGAGAATCTGGGTGCGCGTAAAGACCCGCCCCGGAGATCTCATCAGAAGCTCGAGTAGATTGAACTCGCGCGCCGTCAGCTCGATGGATGCCTCCCCCCGCTTGATGTCTCGAGTGATCAGATTGACCACCAGGTCTTCGGTCTGCAGGACGCTGAGCTGATCGCCCGAGGCTCGCCGGGCAAGAGCATGGATCCGGGCGATCAGCTCCTCCATGAAAAACGGCTTGGTGAGGTAGTCGTCGGCGCCCAGCTCCAGTCCCTCGACGCGCTCGTCCAAGGCGCTACGAGCGGTGAGCAGAAGCACCGGCACGGTGTTCTTCTGCTCGCGCAGCGCCCGGAGGATGCTCAAACCGTCCCGACCCGGGAGCATGATGTCGAGAACGACCACGTCGAAAGCCGAAGCCGTTGCGAGATCGAGGCCCCGGTCACCGTCGCCGGCCGTCTCGACGGTAAAGCCCTGCTCCTTGAGCCCCTTCCGGACGAAGGACAGGATCTTCGGATCGTCTTCGACAACCAGGACTCTCATCGGTTCTCTTCCGTCTCCATCCCGCTCCATACTATGCTCCTGTGCCATTCCCGGAAGGCGCCTCCCTCCAGCGCGACTCGAAGGCAGATCCGTCAGCTGCCGGGAGCCAACTCGTCATCCCGCCTACTCGTATCTGAGCGCTTCGATCGGATCGAGCGCCGCCGCCTTGCGAGAGGGCCAGAAGCCGAAAAAGATGCCGACGGCGGCGGCGAAGCCGAGCGCGACGACGACCGTTTCAGCGGAGATCAGAGTGGTCCAGCCGGCGAACCGGCCGAGGATCTCGGCTCCGGCAATACCCAGAGCTACACCGATCAGGCCGCCGAGAACGCTCATCACGGTGCTCTCGACCAGAAACTGCTTGAGGACGTCGGACCCCCGTGCGCCGAGCGCCAGGCGCAGCCCGATCTCGCGCGTTCTCTCGCTGACCGAGACCAGCATGATGTTCATGATCCCGATGCCGCCCACCAGGAGCGAGATCGACGCGATGGCGGCCAGCAGCATGGTCATGACTTCGGTGGTCTCCTCGGCGGTCGCTGCGAGATCCGTCTGGTTGCGAACGGTGAAGTCATCGTTCTCCCAATCGGCAAGCCCGTGCGCGTCGCGCAGGATCAGGCCGATCTCCTCCTGGGCCGCAGCGATATCGTCCGGCGTCGACGTGCTGGCGAGAATCTGGGCAATGAAGCTCCTCCCCGAGAGGCGGTTCTTGACCGTCGTGTAGGGCGCCAGGAGCACATCATCCTGGTCCGACCCCTCGGCGGTCTGGCCCTTCTCGCTCAGCACTCCGATCACCTCGAAGGGCACGTTGCGCAATCTGATCTGCTGGCCCACTGGATCCTCGGTCGGGAACAGAGCCTCGGCGACGGTCGTCCCGATGACCGTCACCTTGCGCATCGAGCGCAGGTCGCTCTCGTCGAAGAACCGTCCCGAGGCTGACCGGCCAGTCGCGGATGATCTGATAGTCGGTCGCGACACCGAAGACCGCCGCTCGCCAGTTGCCCTGGCCACCGACGATCTGAGTGGGCGCGACGATGACCGGCGAGACTGCCGAGAGCATGAAGCTCTCTCGCTCCAGAGCCTCGGCGTCGTCGGTCGTCAGTCGGTTCAGACTTCCAGCCCCCTGGCTCACACCGCCCTGGCTGCTCGAGCCGGGCGTGATGACGATCATATTGGTGCCGAGATTGTCGATCTGGGCACGTATCTGCGACTGCGCCCCTTCCCCGATGGCGACCATGACGATCACCGCTCCGACGCCGATCACCACGCCGAGCATGGTCAGAAGGGTTCTCATCTTGTTCTTCTTGATGCTCTTGAACGCGACTTTGACGAGGTTTGTTGTCTTCATGCCGCTGCCTCCCTTCCTCTCTCGCCGAGTCCGCTCAGGTCGCGCGAGGCCGAGCGCCGGTCGACGACCGGCTCGTCGCGGATCACCCGGCCGTCCCGCAGCTCGACGATCCGCGTGGCGTACTGCGCCACCTCCGGCTCGTGGGTGACCACGACGATCGTCAGGCCCGTGTCGTTCAACTCCTGGAAGATCCCGCAGACCTCGAGCGTCGTGCGACTGTCGAGATTCCCGGTGGGCTCGTCCGCCAGCAGCAGCGAGGGCTTGGTGACCAGAGCGCGGGCGATCGCGACACGCTGCTGTTCACCTCCGGAAAGCTCGCTCGGGTGATGCTCGAGGCGATCGCCCAAGCCCACCCGCTCGAGCGCGGCGGTAGCGAGCTGCTTGGTGTCCTTCGCTCCGTCTCTGCGGTCGTAGAGGAGCGGCAGCTCGACATTCTCCACCGCGCTGGTGCGGGCCAGCAGATTGAAACCCTGAAAGATGAAGCCGATCTTCTGGTTGCGAGTGTCCGCCAGCTGGTCCCGGTCGAGATCGTCGACTCGAATGCCGTCGAGGTGGTAGCTGCCAGACGTCGAGGAGTCCAGGCAGCCGAGGATGTTCATCAGCGTCGACTTGCCGGAGCCCGAAGCTCCCATGATGGCGACCATCTCGCCACGTTCGATGTCGAGGTCGACACCGCGAAGCGCCCGCACCTCGGTCGGGCCGATGGTGAAGGTCCGCTCGAGACCGGTGGTTCGGATGACTTGGTTGGGTACCATCGATCTCGCTCGCTCTCTCTTTTCAGAAGCCGGCTCCGGGAGGACCCGGACGACTACTCTGTTGCTGACTCTGGAAGGGGTTGGAGGAGCTGCTGTCGCCCGAGCGGCTCTGACTCGAGCCGGTCACGGCCGCGATCACCTGCATGCCAGGCTCGATCACACCGCTGAGCCGCTCCCCCTCCTCGATCTCGGTCGACTGGCCGTCCGAGAGACCGGTACGCACGGGCACCGCATCGAGCCCGCCATCGTCGCCCACGTACCACAACAAGGCTGAGTCCTCAGGCGCGCTCCTGCCTGCGTCTTCGCCGGGCGGAAGCGCCCCTTCGGCATCACTCCGCTCGTCTGCCGACGCCTCGGTCGGTCGTGGTCGCCCCTCCTGACGGCGCTCACGCAGCGCGGCCATCATCTCTTCCGTCGGACGGAAGCGCAGTGCAGCGTTGGCGACCTTCATCACGTCGGAGGCGGACTCGACCAGAAACTCCACGGTCGCGGTCATCCCGGGCAACAGCCTGCCGTCGTCGTTGTCGACATCGACAACAACGGTGTAGTTGACGACGTTCTCCTGACTAGAGGAATCGAGTCGGACCTGGTTGACGCTGCCGGTGAAGGTCTCCTCGGGGTACGCCTGTACGGTGAAGCGAGCGGTCTGCCCCTCCTCGATCAGCCCGATGTCGCTCTCGTCCACAGAGGCCAGAATCCGCATGCGTGACAGATCGCCGGCGATATTGAACAGCTGTGGCGCCGAGAAGCTGGCGGCCACGGTCTGGCCGACATCCACACCTCGCTCGACAACGGTTCCCGAGATCGGCGCCGTGATCGTTGCGTACGCCAGATCCTGCCGTGCCCTGTCCAGATTGACGGCGGCCGACTTCACCGATGCGTTGGCGACTTCCAGATCGTACCGAGCCTGATTGAAGTCGATTTCGGCCAGGACTTGCTCCTCGTAGAGCTTGGTCGAGCGCTCGAACTCGCGCTCGGCCTGCCGCTGCTGGGCTTCGAGGCGTTCCAGGTTGGCCTGCGCCTCGCGAACAGCAATCTCGAGAAGCGTCGAGTCGATGCGGGCTATCAGCTGCCCCTCCTCGACCGTGTCGTTGTAGTCGACGTAGATCTCGGCAATCCGGCCCGAAACCTGGGTTCCCACTTCGACCGTGGTGACCGCATCGAGCGTGCCGGTGCTCGAGACGACCGATTCCAGATCACCGCGCTCGACGGAAACGAAGCGGTAGCCGGCGGCCTCCCCTGCGTCGATTCGAGTGTAGGCCCACACCGCCACACTGACGGCGGACAGTACGATGGCTAGTACAATCTTTTTCATGCTGCGTCTCCTTTCTTCTCAGGAGAATCGCAACACGCTGGGATGACAGAGAGCGGAGTGCCTCGATGACAAAGGTGTCATGCAGGGCTACTCGCGGGTGAGCGCTCGACGGCTGCCGTCTTCCCGGAAGCGCGCGACGTGGCTGCCGGAATTGAGGCCGGTAGGGGCCAGTCCTTCGCGCTGGCCGAAGGCGAAGGGCCGCGCCGAGAGCCGTCAGCATCCGGTTCGCCGCTGCCCGGGTCGCGCTCATGCCGCGGTGAAGGGCGCGGCCTCGCTCGCCGGTCAGGGAGCGGACTGGCAGGCCGCCGAGCTTCGGCAATACCCGGCGCGACGACCGAATCCCGCTGGGGAACCATGCGCCTCCGCGCATGGTGTCCCCAACTATCCCGAGTTGGAACCAGATCAGTGAGTTGCTTGGACAGCTAAGTGCCCTTCAGGAGGGCGTTTACAGCGGGGCTCCCGAAGGAGGTCAAGATGCCCATCACCGCTGAGATTCTCGCCTCCCGCACTACTCCCCATTTGAGTTGGAACCACTCCTTTCCTCTCGGAGGTTCTCCGAATCTCGACGCTTGGGCTAGCCCCCGGAAGGCCGCCGAGTTCGTCGCGGAGGAGTTCTCCCGGTCAGGCCATGGGGTCGCCGCCTGTCGGGTGTCGGAGGTGATTCGGTCCGCGGTCGTTCGCCTGAACGAGGTCGAGCCTGGCCCATGCCGGCGGGCCGGGTCGAGGGTCATCTGACGCGCAGCCTGATCCCGATCAGCGTCAGGATGTCGGCGACGTCGCTCTTCTTCCGGACCTCGATGCTGAGCCCGCGCACTTTGCCGTAGCGCTTGCCGTTGCGGAAGGCGTCCTTCAGCGGGTCGGAGAGGGCGCTGTCGAGGATGGCCGGCTCGGCCTTGTCCCCGAAGTAGAAGGTGACGACGAAGTGCTTCGGCATCACCGACAGCCAGAAGATCGTCTTCGATTTGCGGGTCGTCTTCAGCAGCCAGCGCCCGCCGTCCTTGTAGAACCTCCACGTGCTCTCGAAGTCCGGATGCGCGTCGCCGAGATGGTCGAAGAGCACCCGCCAGCCGGCCTTGGACCGGCCGATCAGGGGGAAGATGATCGCTTCGGTGGGGTGCTGGTTTTGGTCGTCCAGAAGGGGTTTGTCCATCATCGGTCCCCGGTTCGTGTCATCGCTCTCTTGCGCGCGAGTCTAACGTCAGACAAACCCGGCGCCAATACCGCCTCAGAGAAAATTCGGGCACGCTGGTGCTGACTCTGTGCTGACTCACGCCAGAGACGACAAGAAAGGTGATAACTCACGAGAGCCGTCAATCGCTGCATGTCAGAGGCTTAGAATCGTGCTACCAGTGACGTGCTCCCCGTAACTCGGTCCAGTCGAAATGAGAGGGCGCCAGCTGGCGGATCACCTCCGCGTCGGCCCGGGAGTGAAGGCTGTAGCCGACCGCGGCCTCGCGGACGAAGCGATCCGGCGGCAGCACCACCACCTCCGGCCAGGCGGACGACTCGCTCCCACTCCGTCTCGTGAAACCGGATCGACCGCTCGATCGCCCGCGGCTCGGCGAAGCGGGTGCGGCCGGTGCGAGGCGCCTTCGACGGGTCGTAGTTCTCCCTGAGGGCGGCCCCTCGGATGTAGCTCGACGGCCGGACGCCGGCGCGGGCGGCGAGGTGGCAGATCCGCTCCCACTCGCGCGGCGACCAGCGCACGGCGCGAACCAGGGTGCGCGGCTCCTCCGGGTACCTCATGGAAGGCCTCGAGGTGGGAGTTGCGCGCGCGCAACTCGGCCAGCGGCCGGCGAGCCGGGGCCGGCCTGCCAGACTCCGGCCTCCCGGGCTCCCCGTTCCGAGCGCCCGCCAGGGTGCGAGACCGAGCCGGCGACGCGACACTCGCTTCTGCTTCCATCTCGCTCTCGGTTCTCGTCAGCTACCAGGCGGTAGTGACGGCCCTGAGAGTGCGGCCCTTCTTGAAGGCCGACGTCGCTGATGCGTTCTTGTCCGTTGGTACGCTGCTGGGGGCAGTGGCAGTACTGGGTCTGGCTTGGGCCGGTCACATAGCGAGGATTCAGACCAGGGCCCAGGCGGAGGCGGGCCTCCGCACGTGCGCCGAGAGCCTCGACGATGGGTCGGATGGCCGGATCGCGCTCGAGCGGCTGGACAAGCCGGAGGGCTGGTACTCGCTGGAGGATCTCGAAAAGGGTCGGGACCGGTGAGTCCTTCTGCTGCTCAGCTGCTGCGAGAGGCACTGGCACTGGACGAGGCCGACCGCGCGGCGGTGGCGGGCGCTCTGATCGAGAGCCTGGAGGGGGAAGAGGACTCCGACGCGACCGGTGCCTGGGAGATGGCGATTCGTCGGCGGGTGGAGGATCTCGACACGAGAGCGGTGACGCCGGTCCGCTGGTCAGAGGTCAGGAAACGCCTCTTTACCTAGAGTGCCCTGAGAAGCTCGCTCTTCGCGACACCTTTGTGAGCAGCCACACTCCGCAGGATCGCGTTGAGCGTTCCAACGCGGAGTCTCTTGTGGGCTGGAACGACGACTCGCTGGTGAGACGGCTCGTCCGTCACCAGAGCCACGTGGCTTCCGACCTGACCTGCCCTGCGGTAGCCCCAGTTGCGGCAGAGGCTGCGGATCAGTTCCTCGCCGCTGAGGTCGCGCGGAAGCTTCATCCGGTGGCGAGGACTTCGTCGCGTACGAGGTGAAGCCGGATCGAGGCGGGCTGCTCCGAGTCTTCGTAGAAGGCAGCGACCGCTTCGCGAACGTTCGCGCGGAGCTCCGACCAGGTATCGGCCTGGGTGAAGACCGCCTCCGTCAAGCACTCGGCGACAAAACCGCCATCGGCTTCCTGGGTGACCTCGAACACGAGTTCGCTCATGACCAGACTCTATCGCGGCCAGAGGCGCGGTGAATCGCACACCTGACTTCAGGCCAGCTCGAGCGCCACCGCCGTCCGCCGAATCGCCTTCGACACCGCATCCCCCGTCGGCGGGCTCTCGAGCTGCGGGTTCCGTTCCGCGTGCCGGTCGGCGATCTCCTCGCAGGTCAGCCCGCAGAGCCGGTGCTGGACGAGCCAGGTCAGGTGGTGCCGTGCTGCCTTCCGCGGCACCTTCTGGAACCCGAGATCCTCGAGACGGCGCTCGCTCTTGTCCAGGTAGTGCTCGAGCTGCCGGGCGAAGTCGTCCGTTATCCGCTGGGCGAATCCCCGCCGCGTCTCGAGACGTGGATCCCAGCGCTCGTAGAGGTCTACCCACAAGAACTCCAGAGGATCGTAGGGCACGACCCACCTGTCGATCTGCTGGAGGTCTGCGCGCTCCTGATCAGGAAGCGACTCCCAGCCGTTGGCCAGGATGTCGAAGTCCTGGCCCCACCCGCTCGTCGATAGAGGTGGCTCGCCGTTCCTCTCCGCGATCTCGTCTTCCTGCCAGCCGAGGAGGATCCGAACCGCGACCTCGATCAAGGGGTGGCTGGTCAAACGGAAGCGGCGGGCCCAGGCCCGCAGCGCCAGGACGCCTTCGAGCATCGGATGTGCCTCCCGGGATGACCCAGCCGGCGGCACGGCCCACGAGGGCGGCGCCCAGTCGTCTTCGTAGAGCTTCCACCGATCTTCCTCGTTTCGCCACAGGTAGACGTCGGTCCTGTCCTCGGGCAGCCGCTCGTAGACCTCGGAGCGAAGAGAGGCCCGGATCTCGGGCAGCTCCTCTTCGGCGGCCAGGAAGAACCAGGCGGCGAGGACGAGCTCGGGCTCCCGGGTGGCCAGGCCGGGCCAGTAGTAGTCGCCGCCGTCGCCGAAGCGGGCGGCGGATGCGGGCGGATCGGGAACCAGGCGTGGGGAATCGCTCATGTCGGCCTCCCTGGAACGGGTACCGGGTGGGGTCACGGAGGGCCAGCGAGGGGATCGCGGCGCCAGTCCGCGGGTGGAAGTGGCTGGACGGTAGCACGGGGGGCTGGAGACAAGGGGCGTGCCGTGCTACGCCGTAGCTACGCGTGTTCGAGCGTAGTCGCGCGATGCGCCGGCGGTCGTCGCCGATCTAGATCGCCCCCTGCAGGCAATCGAATGGCACCTCAGCCAGAGCGGGAAGTCTGAAATAGCGAGCGAGCTCCGGTCTCACGGCACGGTCCTCGAAGACCCTCTCGAAACCCGCCTCCGGCACGAAGGCCACCATGTGGAGCATGCACCGTCCTAGCCACCCGAGGACGTCGCGTAGAAGACCCGGTCACGACCGGTTGCGAGGTCTCGGCAGGAGCCGAGGATGGTCGACATGAAGAAGAGAGTACCGTCGGACCAGACCACTTCTCCGTCTCGCAGAAGCTCCAGTCCATGACGCGTCCGCCTTGCAACCAGCTCCGCTTCGAGCCGCGGCTCGAAGAAGCGGCCCGTCACGGTCCTTTCTTCGACCTGGGCCGACAGGCGGTCGGCGGTCGCGACCCCTCCAGCCAGAAAGCACAAAACGGCGGCACTCTGGGCGAAACTCCGAAGGCAGGCGAGGCCGACAGTCGCCTCACCGGAAGTTGCAGAACCCCCTCTGTGGTGCCCCCAGGTCCTGGATGATCTCGGGGTCGGTCTCCCACCACACCTCGACTCTCGCGTCCTCTACATCGATCTCCACAACGAAGAAGCAATCGTACTTCGAGGACCCGTGGCAGGCCCCCGCGACCTCGCGGGTACCGGAATCGACCCTCGGTGGGCTGGCCGAGGTAGGCGAGCCACTGGTCGGCCTCCTCGTACGAGCCGAAGATGATGTGATCACCGCGGGGATACCGCACCTTCGGGTCGATATGGAGAAGATGCCTGTGCCGTTGTCGACGCCGGCGCTCGGTTTCGTACTCGTACTCGACCTCGAAGCCATCGCTGGTCATGGTCCAGGTATGGGTCGTCGTGCCCGAGTCTCTCTCGGTCGTCTCGCGTGGCGTGCTCAGTCCGGAGCCTGGGAACTGCCCCAGCAGCTGCTCCGGGCTGCTCGAAGAGGTCAACTCGCAGAGCCAGCGCCCCAGGTCGACGGGCGACAGGTCCTCGGCTTCCGAGAGCTGCGCGCCCAGGAGGATCCCGCTCATGCCGACGAGAAGAAGAAGTTTGGCCTTCATGATCCGCTTGCCTCCTCGATTCTTACGGTGATCTCGATTCCCTTGATCCAGCGCCCTTGGAGAAACTCCCGATCTCCTGGCCCCAGTGTCCCAGCGCACGTTGATCTGCCTGCCGTTCTCGGCCGTCCAGTAGAACGACCGGCGGTAGTTCTCGACGCTCCAGCCCGGATGGCTCTGGGCGGTACAAGTGAGCATCAGATCCGCGAGCGCTCGGGCGTCGGGCATCTCGAGCCGGAAACGGAGCCGGTAGTCCGAGTCCTCCGGGTCGTAGCTGGCGTAGGTGTGCGCCTTGCGGCTACCGAACGACAGATAGTCCGTTCCCAGATAGCTTCGCCTCAGCTTCTGCGGCGGGTTGGAGACTCCGGGCTTGTCGCCTCTCGCCAACCGCTGTGCGACGCTGAAAAGTTGGTCGCAGAACCGGCGATCTTGGGCGCTGATCGGTGGCAGTTCGGGTTCTTCGGCGGACTCGCCGCGGGCGATCCGCTGCGCCCTCTCTAGCTGCTCAGGCGTCAGTTGGTCCTCGACGCGGCTTCTGGCCTCGCGAGCTCCGCGAGGCCAGTGAATGGGAGCTCGCGGCCGATTGGTTGAAAAAGGCGTGAGCCCGAACCGTATCGTGCGCCACGCCTTCACCGCGCTCGTACATCCGGCCCAGGTAGTAGAGTGCACGCCCGTCTCCAGCGTCGCCCGCGAGGCCGAAGAGCCGAAATGCCTCACGGAAATCCTCCGACTGATACGCCGCCAAAGCGTCGCCATAGCTGTCGGCGGAAACGGCCTGGGAAACGAGAAGCCCGGCAAGGCCGAAGAGAAAGACCGAGGCAATGGAGATCCGACGAAGAGACAGGAGCATCTGCTTATCGTGCGATCCCTGGAAACGTACCCGCTTGGGTCATGCAGTAGCACGACATTCCGACCGCTACCGGCGTCATCATCGGGCAAGCACCGAAGTTGGTTTGGCAGATACGCGCGATCCGACGCTGCGGTACGGGGTACGGGCTCGGCATGGGGTATTCGGCCGGCTCCCGCGGCCCCGGATCGGGCAACGGCGGCGGCGACGTCAAGGGCGGAGGAATCTCGCTGCGTCTCTGTGCGGCCCCCATCGAGCGGGCGCGATCCCAGCCCGACTTGATCGCCGAGAGCCTCTGGTCACGCGCCGGGTGGGTTGCCGACCCGGACCGGCTACCGAAAACACTCATGGCGGCCTGCGCTTCTTCGAGCTTCCCGCCCATGTGCGCGACGACGAAGCCCGAGAACTCGTCGGCCTCGAGCTCGATGTCCGGCCGGCTCCCCCCGGGCTGGATCGTGTGGCCCTGGAGATGGTGACCGATCTCGTGGGCCATCACCGAGTAGGGTCCCCAGGAGTTTCCTGTTGCGTCCGCCACCTCGTTGATGAAGTTGGGGTTGTAGACCAGGAAGCGCTCCGAGCCGCGGACCATGGCGGCCGCGTTGGGCACATTGCCCTGCTGGACCCGGAAGTTCCTTCTGAGCCCTGAGTAGTAGACGATGTCCGTAACCATCTGGTCGACCGTGGCGTCGGCCCGAAACGACAGAACGTCGTGAGGATCGAAGGTCTCACCCGAGAAAGAGACACATCCGTACTCGTCGTCCAGTTCCAGCCGCTCGACCGACGCCGCGTACTCCGCCTTGACCAGAGCGGTCGCCGGGAGCTTGGCCCTGAGTCGCGAGATCCGGTCCTCCGCCTCCGCTCGGTGCTGGGTGCTCTGTTGAATGGCTCGCTTGTACCAACCGAAGGCCGCCGTGTAGTCCTGCGGCGTGCCCAGGCCCTGGTCGAAAATGACCGCGAGCTGGTAGCTGGCGTCTCCCGAGCCCGCTTCGGCCAGCGGCGTGAATAGCTCGAGCGCTCGGTCGTACTGCTCCGCCTCCATCGCGGCCAGCCCTCCCTCGAGCGTTCCGGCCGCCGCTTCAGGGACAACGCCGACCGCTACGACGAGAACGACAAGAAGAATGCTCTGCCACCTCATGAACCCTCCCTCGGTCTTCATTTCCTGGCTGGGGCTGGGCGAGACTACCAGAGGGTCCGGGCACGAGCTGCCGGGCGCCGGCTTCTCCTGGCACCCGATACCCTTGGCGCTCATGGCCAGAGCACTCAGGGCGATCGAGTTCGTGGCTCTTTTCGGCGGCCTGCCGGCGGTCCTCGCCTGGGGTTTCGCCAGCCCGCCGGTGATCCCGCCGCTTCTGCTCGGCGGGGTAGCGTGCTTCTTCGTCCTGCGGCGAGACCCCATCTTCGAGCACCGGGACCTGTGGCGGGCCGACGCCGTTTGGGTCCCAGACGTCGCCCTTCTAGGACCTGTTTGTGAGTCCGAAACTGCGTTCTCGGCCTAGCGGCCAGTCAGGCTCCCTCAGCGGGTAAACGCGACCACGGTCCCTTGTTCGGCGAAACCTAGCGTCTTGGCGATGGCTCCTGCAATCGCATCTGCCGCCGGCCGCAAGCGCCTCCGGGTTCTGGTGGATGTAGCGCTCGGTGATGGAGCGCTTCTGGTAGCCGTGGCCCAGGAGTGGGGCGACGAAGGCGGCGTAGCGGCCGTTGTGGACGTGGGCGCCGAGGCTGGCGAAGGTGTGGCGGAGGGAGTGGAGGTCGCAGCCGCGCTCGAGGGGTAGGTCGGCGGCTCGCCAGACGAGGCGGCGGGCGTTGTTGATGGCTCGGTAGGGCTTGCGGCGGTCCTTTGGGCCCGGGCAGACGCAGTCCTCGGGGTGTGCTGACTTCGGCTTCGCCTCGCGGAGGAGATCGACCGCTGCTTGGCCGATCACGCGGCGCTGCGAGCCGGTCTTCGAGTCCTCGAGGGTCAGCAGGCCGGCGTCGAGGTCGACGTGCTTCCACCTCAGCCCGTCTACCCCACCGCGTCGCTCGGCCTGGGGGCTCCCGAGCAGCTCGCCGCGGCGGAGGCCGGTCAGGGCCAGGAGGCGGATGGCCAGGATGATCGACGGGTGCAGCTTGTGGGGCCTGTCGTCGATCTCCACCTTGCCGGACGCTGCCGCCTGGGCCAGTACGGTGCCGAGGCGCTCGAGCTCTTCGCGGGTGAGCGCTCGGCGGCTGCCGTCCTCGCGGAAGCGCTCGACGTGGCTGCAGGGGTTGAGGTCGGTCGGGACCAAGCCCTCGCGCTGGCCAAAGGCGAGGGCGGCGCCGAGAGCAGTCAGCATCCGGTTGGCAGCTGCCGGCGTCGCGCTCATGCTGCGGTGCAGGGCGCGGACCCGCTCGCCGGTCAGGGCACGGACTGGCAGGCTGCCGAGCTTCGGCAATACCCGGCGCGACTACCGAATCCCTCTGGGGGACCATGCACGTCCGCGCAGCAGCGCACCAGGGATTCGCTCCTGAGCGGTGCCGACCTTGTCGGCAGCGCGACGACCGAATCCCGTTGGGGGAACCATGCGCCTCCGCGCACCGGGCGCCAGGGATTCGCTCCCGAGCGGTGCCGCCCTGTCGGCAGCGCGACGACCGAATCCCGTTGGGGAACCATGCGCCTCCGCGCATGGTGTCCCCAACGGGATTCGAACCCGTGTTACCAGCTTGAAAGGCTGGAGTCCTGACCTGGCTAGACGATGGGGACGTGTGGCGGAGATCGCCCTGAGGCGTCCCGGACGGACGAGATCCTAGCAGACACCGGGGCACGATCGTCGCCGGATCTGGTGCAGCCTGCCGCTTGGCGGCAGGCTCATGGCGGGACGATCGGGACTGGCCGGCAGGCCCATGGTGGAACCGATCGGGGCGACTGCGGGCGCGGCTACAATCCTCCACGGTGCCCCCCTACGACCGGATCTACCTCTCCCCCCATCTCGACGACGCGGTCTTCTCCTGCGGCGGCCGAATCCACCGGGAGGCGCGGGAGGGGCGGTCGGTGTTGATCGCCACGGTGGCGACGGCGCCGGCGCCGGCGCGGCTGTCGGGGTACGCGGCGCGATTCCATCGGCGGGGCGGGCTGGGCGATGACGCCATGGAGCGGCGGCGCGCGGAGGATCGGGAGGCTGCTCGGCGGCTGGGCGCCGAGGCGCTGCACCTGCGGCTGCCCGACGCGATGTACCGGATCGGCACGGTCGATGGGCGGATTCTCTACCCGAGGGTGACGGCCCTGCTCGGGCGGCCCCGGCCGGGCGATCCGATGCGGCCGCTGCTGCGGCAGGCGTTGGACGAGCTGCCGGAGTCGGAGCTGCTGATGCTGCCCTTCGCCATCGGCGGCCACGTCGATCACCGACTCGTCCGGGGAATCGCCGAGACGGTCTGCGCCGGGCGCGAGGTCGCCTACTGGGAGGATTTCCCTTATCTCGCCCGCTGGTATCGGCCGGGGCCGCGGCCGAACCCCGGCTGGCGGTCGGAGGTGGTCGCGCTCGATGCCGAGGCGCTCGAGGCGCGGTGCCGGGCGATGGCAGCCTACGGCTCGCAGGTGCGGACGATCTTCGGCAGCGCGGCGCGGATGCGGCGGCGCGTCGAGCGGGCGGTGGCCAAGGCCAGTGGCGAGCGGTACTGGCGCCGACCCTAGCCTGCGCTTCACACCACCTCTACATCGCGCCGAATCCCCACGATCGCGGGACGGGGCTGCGATACCTTGGGCCGCAAGGCGGCGCGAAGTCGCCCGCGCACCCACGGCCGCCGAGCTCGAGCCCGAGTCCGCGCCCGCGCCGATCCGGGCCGGACCCTGCCCTACCCGCGCCCTCCGACCCCTACGGCACCGGGTAGACGAACTCCGCCGTCGCCACCTCGCGCGGCCACACCACTTCCAGCCGGCCGTCGAGCCACTGGCCGAGGTAGGCGTGCAGGCGGTTCTGGTTGGTCATGAGGTCGTCGGTCGCGAACTCGACCGGCCCGAAGATGGTGTCGAGGCGGGTCGCGGCAAGCGCTTGCCGAACATCCGCGGGCTCGAGCGAATCGGCGCGGCCCAGGGCGTCGGCGATGACGTAGGCGGCGGCGTAGGCCTCGGCGCCGTGGTAGTCGGGCTGGCGGCCGTAGCGGGCCTCGAACTTGGCGAAGTAGACGTCCGCCCGGGGATAGGGCAGCGAGCGGTCCCAGAGGGTCACGGTGAAGACGTTGTCGGCCGCCTCGCGGGTCATCTCGTAGAACTTCGGCAGGGTGAAGCCGGCGCCGCCGCCGATCCAGGCCTTGGGCGACCAGCCGAGGGCGCTCGCCTGGGTCATCAGCATGTTGGCGTCCAGCAGGTAGGCGACCAGGTAGACGACGTCCGGCTTGGCCCGCTTCACCTTGGACAGCGCGTTGGTGAAGTGCCAGAGCTTGAAGTCCTCGGTGGCGCTCGTCGAGGCCTTGCTGCCGGGCGGCGAATAGCTCTCGTGGACGACGACCGGGATGCCGAGCTTCTCGCAGGCGGCCTCGAAGGCTTCGGCCTGCGATCGGCCGAAGGCGCTCTCTTCGTGAATGATGGCCGCGGTGCGGGGCTTGACGACCTCGGCGAGGAAGCTGGCGGCGCTGGCCACGTACTCGCGCGACGGCGGGTTCAGGCGGAACACGTGGTCCCAGCCGCGCTCGGTGATGGCGTCGGCGGCGCCGGTGTTGACCAGGAAGGGCATCCTCTTGCCCTGGGCGACCTCGGCGACCTTCAGGGTGACGGCGCTCGAGTAGCCGCCGCCCAGCATGACGACCCCTGCCTCGTCGATCAGGCTCTCCACCGCCGCGGCGCCGACCTCGGGGCGCCCCTCGTCGTCCGCGAAGACAAACTCGAGCGGGCGGCCGCGCACACCGCCGGCCAGGTTGATCTCCTCGAGGGCGAGCTCGAAGGACTGGCTCTCCATCTCGCCAAAGAAGGCCTGCGAGCCTGTCAGCGGCAGCACGATGCCCACCCGGATGGCCTCCTGGGCGGCGGCGGCATCGAGGTGCGGCAGCCCGGCAAGACAGACGAGAACGAGGGCCGACAGAAGCCGGGAGTTCGACGGGGCTTTGTGCATGGCTCTTTTCCTCGCGGGTGGTCGGTCCTCGCGCTCGCCGGTCACCGGTGCGACCCTGCGAGCCCGGCAACTCGCCTCAGCCGAAAGCGAGGATCCGGGTGGCCTGTCACGATCCTCTATCTACCTACACCGCGGGGGCAAGCTGCGGCAACACGCCAACGGGTAGGCCGCCCGCTTGACTTTGCATCCAGCGAGACCGTATAAGAAACCGCATTCAACCAGGCGGTCTGTCAGGCGCGTGGGGGGCGTGGCCGGCAGACGCGAAAAAAGTCGGGGCGGGACGGGCTCTCGCAACTCAGAGAGGCTCGGGTCGCCCACCAAGGAGGTGTGAGCATGACCCAACGAAGGACTCTCGTAGCACTGCTCCTGATGGTCGCCGTCTCGGCCTGTGGCGGAGGGGACGCACCGGACGGTGGAACCGGCGGGGACGCGCCCGCGGCCAAGACCGTCAGGCTGGCCTTCTCCGGCGGACCGGAAGGCGGCACGTTCCAGTACTTCTCGAACGGCATGGCGATCCGGCTGTCGAAGTCGATCCCCGGCCTCGAGGTCTCCAACACCGCGTCGGCGGGCTCGCTCGAGAACCTGCGGCGGGTCAACTCGGGCGAGGCGGAGTTCGGCATCGTCTACTCGGGCGACACCTACCTCGGGCGCAACGGCAAGCTGACCCAGGACGAGAACAAGTACGAGGACGTCCACGCTCTGGCCTTCCTCTACGGCGCCCCTGCCCACCTGGTGGTGCTGGCCGACGGCGGCATCAACAGCGTCGCGGATCTCGAGGGCAAGCGGGTGGCGGTCGGCGGCGCCGGCTCGGGCGCGGCGAGCGCCGCGCAGCGTTACTTCACCAGCCTCGGCCTGTGGGACAAGATGAGCCCCGAGTTCCTCGGCTACAGCAAGGCCGCCTCAGCCTTGGGCGACAAGCTGATCGACGCCTTCTGGGTGTTCGCCGGCTACCCCAACTCCTCGGTGATCCAGGCGGCCGCCTCGAACGACGTGAAGCTGATCGATCTCGTCGCCGCCGGCACGGAAGCGGGCTTCTTTGACGACTATCCGTTCTACACCCAGCTGACCATCCCGGCCGGCACCTACGGCGGGGTGGACTACGACGTCGACTCGTTCCAGGACTCGGCGCTGTGGGTGGCCAACAAGGACGCCAGCGCGGACACGGTCTACGCGGCAATGGCGGAGATCTACTCCGAGGAAGGCCTGGCCTACATGGTGCAGGTCAAGAGCACCGCCAAGTCGATGTCGATCGCCAGCGGTCTCGACGGCATCGTCACTCCGGTGCATGCCGGCGCCGAGCGCTTCTGGACGGAGAACGGGCTGACCCTGACGCCCGAGCAGGCGGCCCGCTGACGAGGCGGACACAGCGACGACGACGTACCGGCGGTATTGACCCGCGGCTGACGCTCTCGGATGAGCGATAGGGAGGCAGCACGATGACGGAACCCAGGCCCGAGGAGTTGGCAGCTGCGGTGGTGGAGCAGGACGAGAAGGTCAAGGAGCTCCTCGAGAAGGACGCCAAGACCGCCCGCGCCCCCACCGGCCCGTGGCATTGGCTGGTGGCGGCGCTCGGGGGGGCGATGGTGTTGTTCTACTTCTACACCGCCGGCATCACCTCGGTCGCTACCCAGTACCACCGCGGCGTCTACGTCTTCATCACCTACATCCTGGTCTTCCTGCTCTATCCGGCGCCCAGGAACGGGATGCGCGGGCTGCTGTCGGTGGGCACCGCGGCGGTCGCTTCGGCGGCCGCCGCGGGGCGGCTTCTCTTTGCCGACTTCTCGGCGTTCCACGACGCGCTGGCGGCCGGCGAGGCCCGGGCTCTCGGGCCGCTGGTGGTCGGGGTCGTCATCCTGGCGCCGGTGCTGTTCTTGCTCGACCGGCGCCTGGCGCCGCGGGCGCCCGAGAATCCCAGCCCGCTCGACATCGCTCTGGCGGTGATCTCGGGCGGGGTGGTCTACTACTGGATCCACGAGTTCGAGGCCCTGAACTACCGGGCCGGGGCCGAGACCGGGCTCGACGCCATGGTGTCGATCGTCGGCATCCTGCTGTCACTCGAGGTGTGCCGGCGGGTGCTGGGGCTGGCGATGACCTCGATCGGCATCGTCATGATCCTCTACGCCTCGTTCGGCGCCTACCTGCCCGACGTCATCGCCCACCGCGGGTTCGGCGTCGAGCGGCTGGCGACGTCGCTCTATCTCACCACCAACGGGGTCTTCGGGGTGATGGCCAACGTTCTGGCCACCTACGTCATCCTGTTCATCTTCTTTGGCGCCTTCCTGCACAAGTCGGGAGCCGGCAGGTTCTTCATCGACCTGCCGATGGCGCTGGCCGGCAAGTCCACCGGCGGACCGGCCAAGGTGGCGGTGATGGCTTCGGCGCTTTTCGGCTCGGTCTCCGGCAGCGCCATCGCCAACACCGTCTCTACCGGCGCCTTCACCATCCCGCTGATGAAGCGAGCCGGCTTCCGGCCGCACGTCGCCGGCGCCATCGAGCCCTCGGCCTCGATCGGCGGCATGTTCATGCCGCCGATCATGGGCGCCGGCGGCTTCCTGATGGCAGAGCTGACCGAGACGCCCTACTCCCACATCATGCTGATCGCCATCTTCCCGGCGATGCTCTACTTCTTCTCGGTCTTCTGCATGATCCACTTCGAGGCCAAGAAGCACAACATCAAGGGTTTCGTCGACGAGAACCTGCCGCACTGGACGGTGGTGCTCAGGCAGCAGTGGTACTTCTCGCTGCCGCTGGTGATCATCACCGTGCTGATGATCCTCGGCCGCTCCCCCGGCTTCTCGGCCTTCTGGGCGACGCTGTCGTGCATCGCCATCAGCTGGGTCAACAAGGAGACCCGGATGGGGCCGAAGGAGACCTGGGAGGCGATCCAGACCGGCGCCCGCAACACGCTGATCATCGGCGCCACGCTCGGCGTCATCGGCATCATCGTCGGCACCATCTCGCTCACCGGCATCGGCCTCAAGTTCTCCGACATCATCATTTCGCTGGCGGGCGGCAACCTGCTGCCGGCGATCCTGCTGGTCGCCCTGGCTTCCCTCGTGCTGGGCATGGGCGTGCCGGTGACGGCGGCCTACCTGATCACCGCCGTGCTGGCGGTGCCGCCGCTGACCGAGATGGGCGTGGTGCTGATCGCCGCGCACATGATCGTCTACTGGTTCAGCCAGGACTCGAACATCACGCCGCCGGTCTGCGTCGCCGCCTACGCCGGCGCCGCCATCGCCGGCTCCGATCCGTGGAAGACCGGCTGGACGGCGTTCAAGTTCGCCAAGCTGCTCTATGTGGTGCCGATCCTCTTCGCCTTCACCCCGGCGATCCTCTTCGAGGGCAAGCCGCTCACCGCGCCGCCGATGAACGACGAGATCATGGGCGGCATGGTGCAGGAGGTTCGGGCGCAGGTCGGCGACAGTGTGGGCGAAGGAGACATCGTGGCGGTCGTCCTGGACGGAGAGCAGTTGCGTGAGATCACCGCCAGCCAGGACGGCGTGATCAAGGAGCTCCTGATCGAGAAGGGGCAGTTCATCTCCGGCGGGGTGGCCATCGCCGAGACCAGCGCCCGGCCATTCAATGTCTTTTCGTCGATGTTCTCGGCCGTCCTCGGAACGATGGCCTTCGCCGCCCTGACCATGCTCTACTTCATCAAGAAGACCAACATCGCCGAGTGGGTGGTGCTTGCCGCGGCCACCGTGCTGCTCTACTGGCCGGGCTTCATCACCGACGGCGCGGGTCTGGTGCTGGTCGGCCTGGTCTACGCCAGCCAGAAGTACCTGCGCAAGGACAAGGCGGATCCGGCGGCGCCCGCCGCCGCGACCGCTTGACCCGCAACCCCGAGGATCGCGCCATGCTGCCCAAGATCGAGACCATCCTCTACTGCACCGGGCTGGGTCCCAACACCCGGCACATCTTCCGCTACGCCCTGGCCCTGGCCAGGCAGTCCGGCGCCAGGATCGTCGCCCTCCACGTGATGGAGACGCTCAGCGGCAGGCAACGAGCGCTGGTGGAGGGCTACTCCGGCCTCGGCAGCCTGAGCGGGCTGCTCGAGCGGGCGAAGCAGGAGACAGCGACCGCCCTGCCGAAGCGCATCGAGGAGCTCTGCAAGCTCGAGGCGCCCGGGGAGGACTGGCGGCAGGTCGTCTCCGAGGTCATCTTGGCCGAGGGGCACGTCGCCGAAGAGATCCTGAGCAGGGTCGCCAGCACCGGCGCCGATCTGGTGGTTGTCGGCGTCCACGGCGAATCGTCGCTGACTCTCGGCAGCACCGCGCGCCGGCTGGTCCGGGAGTGCCCGGTGCCGGTGCTCACCGTGCGCCTGCCCGAAGAGGGCTAGGCCGGGCCACGCCACCGCGGCCCAGCCCGGTAGTGGCAGGTCGCCGCCTACCCCCTTGCAGTGGGAAAAGCTACCCCAGCAGGTATGGACGCCGGGGCGGCGGCTCGGCACTATCCGCATCAGTCGACAAGGCAGACGGGGGCTTCGGGCGCTGATGCATAGGGCCTCGGGCGACCTGAACCAGCGGGGACCGTCGAGCCGAGCAAAGGAGGCAGCAATGAGACACGGGCTTGTGACCACCCTGACAGTCGTTGTGCTCGCCCTCGCCTGCGGCGGCCCTCAGACCGAGACCGAGCAGGAGCCGGCGGCCCTGGAGAAGGTCGTGATCGGCCATCCGGCGGCGCTGTCGGGCAAGTTCGCCAAGGCCGCCGAGCAGGCGGTGGGCGGCATCAAGGCCGCGGTCGAATGGGTCAACTCGAGCCACGGCGGCGTCGACGTGGGCGGCGCCAAGGTGCCCCTCGAGTACACGTTCTACGACTGCGAGTCGCGCAAGGAGTCGGTCACCAGCCTGCTCGAGCGGCTGATCACCACCGACAAGGTGAACTTCACCTTCGCGCCCTACAGCTCCGGGCTGACCCTCGCCGGCGCGGCGGTCACCGAGAAGTACGGCATGATCTACATGGACCACGGCGGCGCCAGCGACAAGATCTTCCAGCAGGGCTTCGAGTACGTGGTCCAGACCATCGGCCCCGGCTCCCAGTACCACACCGGCACCCTCGACCTGGTGCGCCAGGTGGACCCGGACGCCAGCCGTCTGGCGCTGGCCTACGAGGACGACGAGTTCGCCCGCTCGGTGATGGACGGCGCCAAGGCCTACGCCGAGGAGCTGGGCTTCGAGATCGTCTTCGAGCGCACCTACCCGAAAGGCGTCACCGACCTGACGCCGCTGATCTCCGACCTCAAGAGCTTCAGCCCCGACATCGTCCTGGGCGGCGGCCACTTCGAGGACGGACAGCTGTTCAACCGCCAGATGGCCGATCTCGACGTCAACCCGAAGCTACTGTCGCTGATCGCCGCCGCCACCCTGCCCGCCTTCGGCGAGGCGCTGGGCGATCTGGCCGATGGCGTGATGGGGCCCTCGCACTGGGAGTACGGCGTCACCTTCTCCGCCGAAGGCGCGGCCGCCGAGGGTTTCGACTGGATCGGGCCCAGCCAGGACGAGTTCGTAGCCCTCTTCAAGAAGGCCACCGGCGACGTCGAGCCGGACTACCACGCCGCCGAGGCAGCCGCCGCGGTGCTCGCCCTGGTCAAGGGCATCGAGAGCGCCGGCTCGGTCGAGACCACCGCGGTGCGGCAGGCCCTGGGCGATTTGACCTTCATGTCGTTCTACGGCGGCTGGGACATCGACGAGACCGGCAAGCAGGCCGGCCACTCGATGGTCGACGTCCAGTGGCAGGGCGGTGAGCGGAAGATCGTCTGGCCCGAGGCGGCCAAGACCGCCGACGTCGTCTACCCGAAACCGCCTTTCAAGTGAGGCTGGCCGGCGGAGGAGTGCCATGACCGGCAAGAGGCGAGGGGGCGCAGCCCGGATCGGCCGTCGGCGGTCGCGATCGAGGACGCGCCGATGATCCTCGAGCAGCTCTCCGGGAACCTCTTCCAGGGTCTCATCCTGGGAGCGGTCTACGGCATGGCGACGATGGGGCTGTCGCTGATCTTCGGCGTCCTCAAGGTAGTCAACGTCGGCCACGGCGCTTTCATCATGGTCGGCGCCTTTGTCGCGCTGCTGATGTTCCAGGGGCTCGGGATCACGCCGATCATGGCGATCCCGGTGGCCCTGGCCCTCGGCATGCTGCTCGGGCTGTTCTTCTACTACGCCGCGGTCAAGCGGCTGCTCCGGGGCCCGGAGCTGGCGTCTCTGCTGGCCACCTTCTCCTTCGGAGTCATCCTGGAAGAGGTGGTCAAGCAGATCTTCACCTCCGAGTCCCGGGGCTACAACTGGGACCTCGGCAAGCTCCAACTGGGCTTCACGGTGCTGCCCTACACCAAGCTCCTGGCATTCGTGGGGAGCATCCTGATCGCTGTGCTGCTGTACCTCTGGTTCCGCAAGACGCGCGCCGGCATGGCGATGCGCAGCGTCGTCGAGGACAGCGTCGGGGCGCGCGTCTGCGGCGTCAACGTCGAGTGGCAGTACGCCCTTTCGTTCTCCCTGGGGATCGGCCTCACCGTGGTCAGCGGGGTGCTGCTGACCATGTTCATCCCGGTGGGCATCAACCCGTACATGGGCGGCGGCTACACGCTGAAGGCCTTCGTCATCGCGGTGCTGGGCGGCCTGTCGTCGCCCTACGGCGCTTTTTTCGGCGGTCTGGTCTTCGGCCTGGTCGAGAACGGCAGCTACACCCTGTTCGCCCAGGTGCCGGGCCTAGAGCCGTTCGCCATGACCCGGTTCTTCTCCTTTGTGATGCTGCTGGTCATCCTGCTGGTGCGCCCGACCGGGCTGCTGAAGGCGAAGTGAGGCGGGCGCCGCGATGAGAAAGCCGTCCGTCTACCTGCCGATCCTGCCCGTCTTCGCCGCCTACGCGGTGCTTTTCGTCATCGGCCTGGCGCTGCCCGGCAAGTGGCAGCTGATCTCGCAGCTCGCCTTCTACTGCGCCCTCGGCCAGGCCTTCAACCTGTTTCTCGGCATGACCGGCTACGTCGACTTCGGCTACGTCGCTTTCCTCGGCGTCGGCACCTACGGCATGGCGCTGGCGATCTCAGGCCTCTACGACTCGGGCCTCGGCATGGGGATCCTGGTCATCGGGCTGTGCTTGTCGGCGGTCATGGCTGGGCTGCTGTCGCTGGCGGTGGGCGCGGTCGCCCTGCGGCTGCGCGGCGCCTACTTCGCCATCGCCACGATCGGCGTCAACGAGGGCTTCCGCTACCTCATCGAGGGGGCGCGCATCTGGAACGGCTCGGACGGCATCATCTTCTCGGGCCAGCTGCGGCAGGCCTTCGGCCGCGAGGTGTCGAGCTCGCTGTCCACCTTCTGGGCCGACGTCATGGTCTTCGGCGTCGCCATCCTGGCGGCGGCGCTGACCCTGATCTACATCCGCAACAAGGTCGGCTACGCCCTGACCGCGCTGCGCGAGGACGAGGACGCCGCCAAGGTCATGGGCGTCAACGTCACCAAGTACAAGATCATCGCCTTCATCTCGAGCTCGGTTCTCGCCGGCCTGCTGGGCGCGGTCGCCTGGGCTCTCAAGCTGACCTACGTCTACCCGCCGGACGTCTTCGAGATCCACTACACGGTGGAGGCGATCATCATCGTGCTCCTGGGCGGCGCCGGGACGCTGCTGGGACCGATCGTCGGCGGCCTGATCTACGGGCTCACCAAGTACTACCTGGCGATCTCGCTGCCGGGCTTCCAGCTGCTGATCTTCGCCCCGGTCATCATCTTCATCATCGTCGCCTTCCCCGAGGGCGTGGTGGGCTTTCTCAAGCGCCGCACCTTCGGCACCGCGCTCGAGAGATTCGTCGTCTAGGGGGCGAGATGGCGCTACTGACCCTGGAGAAGGTGACGAAACGGTTTGGCGGCCTGGTCGCCGTCGACGACGTCAGCCTGGAGATCGGCCGCGGCGAGCTGCTCGCCATCGTCGGACCCAACGGCGCCGGCAAGACGACGCTGTTCAACGTCATCAACGGCGTCTATCCCGCGGACGAGGGCCGCATCGTCTTCGAGGGCGTCGACGTCACCCGGCTGCCCGCCTACCGGCGGGCCCATCTCGGCCTTGGCCGCACTTTCCAGATCGCGCGGCCGTTCGCCTCGGCCACGGTGCGAGAGAACATCGCCATCGGCGGGATGTTCGGCGCCGAAGGCGCGCGCACCAGCGTCGAGGAGGCGCTGGAGCAGGCGGACCGCTATATCGGCCTGCTCGAGCTGGGCGACCACCGCGACAAGCCCGCCGGCGGCCTGACGCCGACCGAGAAGAAGCTGGTCGAGATCGCCCGCGCCCTGGCGATGCGACCCAGCCTGCTGCTGATGGACGAGGCGATGGCGGGGATGAACCCCAAGGACATCGACCAGATGGTCGAGCTGATCAAGCGGATCCGCGACGAGGAACAGATCGCCATCGTGGCGATGGTCGAGCACATCATGCGCGCCGTCGCCGGGCTCGCCGAGCGGGTGGTGGTGCTGCACCAGGGGGCCAAGCTGGCCGACCAGCCGACCAGCGAAGCGCTGAGCAACCCGCGCGTCATCGAGGTCTACCTCGGGCGCGCACCGGAAGAGGCCGATGCTCAAAGTCCGTAAGCTCGAGTCCGGCTACGGGCCGATGCAGGTCCTCTGGGGTCCCGACCTCGATGTCGCCGCCGGCACGGTGACCTCGCTGCTGGGGCCCAACGGGGCGGGCAAGTCGACCCTGCTGTGGACGGTGTTCGGAGCGGTTCCGCCACGCGGCGGCACGGTAGAGTTCGAGGGTCGCGAGATCACCGGATTGCCGACGCACCGGAAGGTGGACCTGGGAATCACCCTGGTGCCCGAGGGCAAGCACCTGTTTGGCGAGATGACGGTCTACGACAACCTGATGATGGGCGCCTACCGCAAGGAGGCGCAGGCGAGGGCGGACGAGTCGCTCGACCTGGTCTACTCCCTGTTCCCCATCCTCGAGGAGCGCGCCCTGCAGCTGGCCGGCTCGCTGTCGGGCGGCCAGCAGCAGATGGTCACCATCGGCCGGGCGCTGATGACGCGGCCGAAGCTGATCATGCTCGACGAGCCGAGCCAGGGCCTGGCGCCCAAGCTGGTGCTCGAGGTCTTCGAGACGATCGACCGGATGAAGGAGGAGGTGGGGCTCACCATCCTCCTGGTGGAGCAGAACGCCGACGCCTCCCTGGCTTCGGCCGACTACGTCTACGTGATGCACGAGGGAGTGATCAAGGCGCACGGGACGCCCGATGAGATCCGACAGTCCGACGAGATACGGGAGGCCTACCTGGGCATCTGAAGGCCGGGCGGGCGAGTGAAACAACCTTCTAAAGGGGAGGAAGTGAAGATGAGAAGAATCACCGCAGTCACCATGATGGCCGGCTTGGTCCTGCTGATGCTGGGCGCCGGCGCCGCCGACGCGGGCTTCAAGCTCAAGGATGCCGACGGCAACGAGAAGATCGATCTCGGGTTCCGCCTGCAGGTTCTCGGGATCAACACCGACCGCGACCTGGACGGCGACGGGGACTACGAGAGCTTCGGCGATTTCCGCATCCGCCGGGCGCGCTTCCGCCTCAAGGGCACCGTCAACGAGCACTTCGGCATGTTCTTCCAGACCGACGTCTCGGGCAATGACATCCAGATGATCGACGCCTACATCCACCTCAAGAAAGACAACGGCTTCCAGGCCTTCGTCGGCCAGCACCTGGCGCCGTCGAGCCGCCAGACCATCACCTCGTCCGGCGCCCTGTTGGCGCTCGATCGGCCGGGCTCGATCTACAAGGCGCTGACCTGGGGCGGCCGCGCCCTGTCCACCTTCGACACGGCGACCTACGGCGACAGCGCCTCCGGCTTCTCCGGCCCGGCCCAGGTTCGCGACACCGGCGTCACGCTCTTCGGCATGACCTCTAAGGACAAGACGCATTTCAAGTGGTACCTGGGCACCTACGACGGCCTGCCGGCCGCGGGCACCGACGGTGAGCGGATTACCGGTCGCCTGCAGGTCAACTTCGGCGACTCGGAGTCCAGCTACTACAGCATCGCCAGCTACCTCGGCAAGAAAGACACCGTCGGGATCGGCGTCTCCTACGACACCCAGTCCGACGTCGCCGGATCGGCGACCCCGCAGACCGACTACACCTACTACGAGGTCGACGTGTTCGCCGAGAAGCCGATGGGGACCGGCTCGGTCTCGTTCGAGGCCGCCTACCACAGCCTCGACCTCGACGGCATGAACCCCCAGGCCGAGGGCGACGGCTTCTACGTCCAGGCCGGCTACCTGATGAGCAACAAAAAGTGGCAGCCCTGGTTCCTGTACGACAGCTGGAGCTCCGACGCCGCCAGCGGCAAGGGCAGCTTCGACCTCTATCGGATCGGGGTGAGCTACTTCATGGCCGGCCACAACGCCAACCTGAAGTTCGGTTACGAGAGCTTCAACGCCGACGCCAACATCGGCTCCTCGCGCGAGGACTCGATCGGCAGCCTGGTCGTCGGTCTCTACACCACCTATTGAGGAGATTGACTTGCACCAGATGCTCGAGACCGGTGCGCCGGTGACCGCCCGCGGTGCCTTGGCTTTGGCCCTCCTCCTGCCGCTGTGCCTGGCGGCCGGTGCTCGGGCCGAGGAGGGCGGCGCCGCGCCGCCCTCCTCGACGCTTGCCGCCTTCGAGGAGCTCTACGGCAGGACCACGGCCGAGGTGGGCGGCGGCGGGCCGGCCGCCGGCGTCGCGGTCGCCGCCGAGGAGATCCGCTTCGGCCTCGAGACCCGGCTCATCCGCCACGATGCGGACATCCAGGTCTTGAAGCTCGAGGCGGCACGCTTCCGCGGCGAACGGCAGCAGGAAGCGCTCGACGGCCTCGTGCGCGCCGCCGCGGCCAGGGAACGGCGGCTGTGGCAGGCGATACGGCAGCTCGAAGGGCTCACCGGCGAGGCGGCGACAGCTGCCATGGCCGAGCCCGCCTCGCAGCCCGACGAGAGGGCCGGCGACGGGAACACCGGCACCACGGGCTCCTCGTTCCGGATCGAATCCGAGGCCCAGGACCTCATCGAGGATCCCGACCCCTGAGCGACCCGATCGTCCAGGTGACCCTGGCCAAGGTCGCCGCGGAGCGCTTCGGCCTCGCCGAGTGCCTGTTCCCGCCCTGCTTCTGACCCCCGCCGGGCGCTAGCCCGACCTTCTCACCGGCTCTCGCAGCGAGCCGGCGTAGGTGCCTGAAGATGTGGGACTTACCGACCGAGGGCACCACAGGCGTACTTGAAGTACGTCGAGGATGACCGACCGAGGGAAGTCTCGCAGATTCAGGTACCTACGTCGGCGCAGTCGAGAGCTGGTGAGAAGGTCGGGCTAGCCCTGGTGGGGGTAGCCGATCCCGAGCAGCGCCTCGGAGATCTCGTCCAGGATGACCGGATCGTCGATGGTGGCCGGCACCTTGGGCGCCTCGCCGTCGGCGATCTTCTTGATCGTGCCTCGCAGGATCTTGCCCGAGCGGGTCTTCGGCAGCCGATCGACGATCGCCGCCTGCCGGAAGCAGGCGATGGGACCGATCTTCGCCCGCACCGCCGCAACCACCTCGGCGAGGACTTCGTCGTCGTCGCGACCCGAGCCCGCCTTGAGCACCAGGAAGCCGATCGGCACCTGGCCCTTGAGATCGTCGGCCACCCCGACCACGGCGCACTCGGCGACGTCTGGGTGCGCCGCCAGGACCTCCTCCATCTCGCCGGTCGACAGGCGGTGCCCGGCGACGTTGATGATGTCGTCGGTGCGAGCCATGATGTGGACGTAGCCGTCCTCGTCCACATGCCCGGCATCGGCCGTCTTGTAGTAGCCGGGGAACTGGTTCAGGTAGGTCTTGCGGAACCGGTCGTCGGCGTTCCACAGGGTCGGGAAGGTGCCCGGCGGCAGCGGTAGCTTGGCCACCAGCGCCCCGGTCTCGCCGCGCGGCATCTCGGCGCAGGTCTCGTCGACGACCCGGATGTCCCAGCCCGGGGCCGGCTTGCCGGCCGAGCCCGCCTTGACCGGCAACATCTCGATGCCGATGCAGTTGGCGCAGATCGCCCAGCCGGTCTCGGTTTGCCACCAGTGGTCGATCACCGGCACACCGAGCTTCTCACTCGGCCCACGCGAGGGTGCTCGGGTCGCAGCGCTCGCCGGCCAGGAAGAGCGTACGGAAGCCGGACAGGTCGTACTGCCGCAGTAGCTTGCCGTCGGGATCCTCCCGCTTGATGGCCCGGAACGCCGTCGGCGCGGTGAACAGCGCCTTGACCCGGTGCTGCTCGATGACCCGCCAGAAGGCGCCCGGCATCCGGAGTGCCCACCGGCTTGCCCTCGTAGAGCGATGGTGGTGTTGCCGTTGAGCAGCGGGGCGTAGACGATGTAGGAGTGACCCACCACCCAGCCGACGTCGCGAGGCCGCCCAGTAGACCTCGCCCGGCTCGATGCCGTAGACGTTGCTGCATCGTCCACTTGAGGGCGACGGCGTGGCCGCCGTTGTCGCGCACCACGCCCTTGGGCTCACCGGTGGTGCCCGAGGTGTAGAGGATGTAGAGCGGGTCGGTCGCCGCCACCGGCGACGCAGTCGTGCGGCGCGACACCGGCGGTCGCCTCGGCCCAGTCGAGGTCGCGCCCGGCGACGAGCTCGGCGGTCTCCTGCGGCCGCTGCAGCACGATGCACCGGTCCGGCTTGTGCTTGGCCAGATCGAATCGCCTCGTCCAGCAGCGGCTTGTAGGGAATCGACCCGCGTGCCTTCGATGCCGCAGGAGGCGGTGACGATCACCTTGGGCCGGGCGTCGTCGATGCGCACCGCCAGCTCGTGGCGCGGCAAAGCCGCCGAAGACCACCGAGTGGACGGCACCGAGGCGGGCACAGGCCAGCATGGCGATGGCCGCCTCGGGCACCATCGGCATGTAGATGACGACCCGATCGCCCGCGCCCGACCCCCTGGGCCGCCAGGGCCCCGGCGAAGCGTCGCCACCTCGTCGCGCAGCTCGCGGAAGGTGTAGCTGCGGATCTTGCCGGTGACCGGGCTGTCGTAGATCAGGGCGGCCTGGTCGGCGCGGCCGTTCTCGACGTGGACGTCGAGGGCGTTGTAGCAGGTGTTGAGCCGGCCGCCGGCGAACCAGCGGTAGCCGGCCGGGCCGCTGCCGGTATCGAGGACGCGGTCCCACCGCCGGCTCCAGACCAGATCCTCGGCGGCCTCCGCCCAGAACGCGTCGGGGTCGGTCAGCGAGCGGCGGTGGACCTCGTCGAATCGTCCCGTCATGGCATCAGCCGCTCCGGTGGGCGTCGATCAGCTTCTCGACCACCGACGGATCGGCCAGGGTCGTGATGTCGCCCATTTCGGAGTACTCGCCGGTCGCGATCTTGCGCAGGATCCGCCGCATGATCTTGCCCGAGCGCGTCTTCGGCAGACCCGCGGCGATCTGGATGCGGTCCGGCGTCGCGATGGGGCCGATCGCCTGACGCACCTGCGCCTTGAGCATAGCGATCACCTCGGCGGGGTCCTGGTCCTCGAACTCCGGCGTCAGGTTGACGTAGGCGAAGATCCCGGTGCCCTTGATCTCGTGCGGGTAACCGACCACCGCCGCCTCGGCCACCGCGGCGTGCGCCACCAGGGCGCTCTCGACCTCGGCCGTGCCCAGGCGGTGCCCGGATACGTTGAGCACGTCGTCGACCCGGCCGGTGATCCAGTAGTAGCCGTCCTCGTCCCGGCGGCAGCCGTCACCCGTCAGGTACTTGCCCTTGAAGCGCGAGAAGTAGACCTCCTTGTACCGCTCGTGGTCGTCGTAGATGGTGCGCGCCAGGCCGGGCCAGGAGCGCAGCATCACCAGCAGGCCGTTGACCCCGTTGCCTTCGAGGATCTTGCCCTCCTCGTCGACGACCGCCGGCTCGATGCCGAAGAACGGCAGGGTCGCCGAGCCGGGCTTGCAGGGCGTGACCCCCGGCAGCGGGGTGATCAGGATGCCGCCGGTCTCGGTCTGCCACCAGGTGTCGACGATCGCGCAGCGGCCGTTGCCGACGACGTCGTGGTACCAGTTCCAGACCTCGGGGTTGATCGGCTCCCCCACCGTGCCGAGGATGCGCAGGCTGTCGCGCCGGTGCTTGTTCACCCACTCGTCGCCCTCGCGGGCGATGGCGCGGATCGCGGTCGGCGCGGTGTAGAAGATCGTGATGCCGAGATCGTCGACCATCTGCCAGTAGCGGCCGGCGTCCGGGTAGAGCGGCGTCGACTCGAACATGACGGTGGTCGCGCCGTTGGCCAGCGGCCCGTAGATGATGTAGCTGTGGCCGGTGACCCAGCCGATGTCGGCGACGCAGGCGTAGACGTCGTCGTCTTGGACGTCGAAGATGTAGTGGTGGGTCAGCGAGGTGTAGACCATGTAGCCGCCGGTGGTGTGGAGCACCCCCTTGGGCTTGCCGGTCGACCCCGAGGTGTAGAGGACGAACAGCGGCGACTTCGGCGTCCATCCACTCGACCGGCGAGGTCGAGCGCTGCTTCGCCAGCTCGCTCTCGAGCACGAAGTCGCGGCCGTCCCGCATCGGCACCGCGGTGTCGGTGCGAGTCGCCACCAGCACGGTCTCGACCATCTCGAGCCCGTCGATGGCCTCGTCGCTGATCTTCTTGAGCGGGATGGCCTTGCCGCCGCGCAGCCCCTCGTTGGCGGTGATCAGGATCTTGCAGCCGGCGTCGAGGATCCGGTCGCGCAGCGAATCGGCGGAGAAGCCGGCAAAGACGACCGAGTGGATGGCGCCGATGCGGGCGCAGGCCAGCATGGTGTAGGCGAGCGCCGGGATCATCGGCAGGTAGACCGCCACCCGATCGCCCTTCTTGACGCCGTGCGCGGTGAGCACGTTGGCCATCCGGCAGACCTCGTACTTGAGCTGCTGATAGGTGATGTGCTCGTACTCGCCCGCCTCGTCGGCGGCCCAGATGATGGCCGTCTTGTCGGCCTTGTCCGCCAGGTGACGATCGACGCAGTTGTAGCAGGCGTTGAGCTGGCCGCCGGCGAACCACGAGAAGTCGACCTCCTCCAGGCTTTCCCGGACGACTTCCGCCGGCGGCTGGAACCAGTCGAGCCGCTCGGCCGCGCCCCTCCAGAACTCCTCGGGCTGATCGAGCGACTGGCGGTAGAGGCGCTCGTACTCCTCCATCGACTTGATGTGGGCTCTCTCGACGATATGGGGTTTGACGGGAATCATGCCTGCGTTCCTCCCTGCCGGTTGGTTGACGTGCCTCGGATCTTCGTCGGGCTCTTCCTGGCCGCGTGCGCCGGACGGCCGGCTACCGCGTGACGGACACCCCCTCCGCTGCTGGCGCGACAGTGCCAGGAGTCGCTATTATGACGGCTCCAGTGAACCAAGGCTCTGTGCAAGGAGGTGGGGCGCTACCTACCCGTTGGGATGTTTTCCAACGGATAACTACCTTGTAGCGTCGCCGCCGTCTAGCTCAACAGCCGCGCGTTTTCGCGAAGCCGGGATCCCTCCCGAAGCCTCATCCGGGGAGACCGGGTGCCGGCTGAAGGGCACGACGGAAGATGTCGTCGGCGCAGTCGGAGAGAACGAATTCGATGCTCGAGAAACGCACTCGGAGGCCCAGGGTCGGCGCCGGGTGCTTTGGTGTGTCCATCGTCAACCAGCAAAAGGGGAGGACGCTTTGACTACGACCATGTGGGTGTTCCTGTTCGTGCTCGCGTACTGGGCGTACTGCATCTTCTGGGGGATCAAGGGGGCTCGGACCGCCAAGACGGCGTCCGACTACTTCATTGCCGGCAGGACCATCCCGATCTGGGTGTTCGTCCTGGCGGCGACGGCGACGAGCTTCTCGGGCTGGACCTTCATGGGCCACCCGGGCCTGGTCTACCGGGACGGCTTCCAGTACGCCTACGCCTCGTTCTACGCCATCACGATCCCGTTCACCGGCGTCATGTTCCTCAAGCGCCAGTGGATGCTCGGCAAGCGGTTCGGCTACGTCACGCCGGGCGAGATGTTCTCGGACTACTACATGTCCGACGTCATGCGGGTCCTGACGGTGGTCGTCGCCCTCTTCTTCTCCATCCCCTACCTCGGCGTTCAGCTGCGCGCCTCGGGATTCCTCTTCAACGAAGTCACCAACGGGCTGATGCCGATCGAGGCCGGGATGTGGCTGCTCTCCGCGGTCGTCGTCGTCTACGTCGCCTCCGGTGGTCTGCGGGCGGTGGCCTACGTGGACACTATGCAGTGCGTCCTGCTGGCGGGCGGCATCCTGGCCATCGGCCTGATCACGCTGAACTATGTCGGCGGCTGGGACGCCCTGCAGGAGGGCATCGCCAACCTCGCCTCCATCGACACCAAGCGGACGCCTGACGGCTACAGCCACTACATCGCGATTCCCGGAGTGATCCAGTGGGTCAGCGCCGGCGCCAAGGCCGAGGGCGGCGCCTGGACCGGCATGATGGTTCTGACCTACATGTTCGCCCTGATGGGCATCCAGTCGTCGCCGGCCTTCTCGATGTGGTCGTTCTCGAACAAGAACCCGCGGCCGTTCGCGCCGCAGCAGGTGTGGGCCTCCTCGTTCGGCATCGGCTTCATCCTCATCATCTTCACCGCTATCCAGGGCATGGGCGCCCATCTTCTCGGCGCCGACCCGGCGATGCTCGAGGCGGGCTACGCCAAGGACGTCTTCCAGATCGGCGGCGACATCATGAAGATGCCGGGCGCCCAGGGGCAGGTGGTGCCGGTCTTGATCATGATGCTCAAGGACGTGGCGCCATGGTTCGTCGGCCTGCTCTGCGTATGCGCGCTGGCGGCGATGCAGTCCACCGGCGCCGCCTACATGTCGACCGCCGCGGGCATGCTCACCCGTGACCTCTACAAGCGGTTCCTCAAGCCGGGCGTCGGCCACTCCGGTCAGAAGCTATTCGGCCGTATCGGAGTCGTCGTCATCTGCGGCGCGGCCCTGGTCGTCGCCACCACTTCGGCGGATGCCCTGGTCCTGCTGGGAGGTCTCGCCGTCGCCTACGGCTTCCAGATGTGGCCCGCCTTGATCGGCATCTGCTGGTGGCCGTTCCTGACCCGCAAGGGGGTCACGGTCGGGCTGATCGCCGGCATCATCGGCGTGACCCTGACCGAGTCGATCGGCACTCAGTGGTTCGGCATCACCGCCTGGGGCCGCTGGCCGCTGACCATGCACTCGGCGGCCTGGGGTATCTACTTCAACCTCGGACTGGCCATCATCGTCTCCTTCTTCACCCAGAACGACAAGGAGAAGAAGCACCAGAAGACGTACCACGACTTCCTGGCCCAGCACGCCGGACTGTCCCCCGCCAAGAAGAAGCTGCGGCCGGCGGCCTGGATCTTCGCGGTGGTCTGGTTCTTCTTCGGCATCGGGCCCGGCGCGGTCATCGGCAACACCCTCTTCGGCAACCCCAACGACGCCGCCAGCTGGGTCTTTGGCATGCCCTCGATCTGGGTGTGGCACATCATCTTCTGGGTCCTGGGCGTGGTGATGATGTACTTCCTGGCCTACAAGATGGAGATGTCGACCATGCCGGAGACGGAGATCGTGGCGCTGGTCGAGGACATCGGCGACCTCGACCAGGCCAGGCTGGACGTCGACAAGCCGTAGTCGCTCCTATCGGCAACCATCGGCAACGACCGGCGCGGGGAGCCTGCGGCCTCCCGCGCCGGTCACCGTTTCCCAACCGGAGCGCTCGGGCGAGCGGGGCGGCCCCCGGTCGGTCGAGTCACGACATAGGATAAGCCCCGTGCTGCCAACGATCTGGTACGGCGTCTCGTCGCTGCTGCTCGGCATCTTGCTCCTCTGGCCGCTGCGCAAGCTGATGATCGCCATGGGCGTCAACCGGCAGCAGCGCAAGCTCGGGCGCGAGCTCACCGACGAGGAACACCAGAACCTGAGCCGCAAGCTGACCGTGCTGGCGGCGGCGATCGCGGTGACCTTCGCCTTCTTCTACAACAAGTACCTGCTGTTCCGGCTCTTGCCGAAGCCGTAGCCGCCGATCAGAGACGCCGCTGCCACAGACGCCATGACCCGAGACAAGTGGATCGCCGCCCTGGTGCTGGGCATCGCCCTCGGCGCCGGCGCCGTGTTCGTCTACGGCCGGGTCGCCGGCGACAGCGCCCCGGGCGACTTCGAGGTCCGGACGGCGCACTACCGGCTCGAAGACGGGCTCTACGAGCAGGCGATCGAAGAGTTCGAGGCGGCCCTGGCCAAAGAACCCGAGCACACCGGCGCCCACCTCGGCCTGGCGGTCACCTTTCTCGAGATGGGCCGCCTGAAAGAGGCCATCGGGCGCTTCGACGGGGTTCTGGCCCTCGACCCCGAGATGGCCGTCGCCTACGCCGACCGCGGCATCGCCTGGGACCGGCTGGGCGAGCATGAAAAGGCGCTGGCCGACTACCGCGCCGCCCTCGCCCTGGACGACAAGCTCAACAAGGGACCCGGCTGGCTGTGGCGCTTCCTGCGCAACGTCCAGGAGACGCCGCCGACCATCGCCGACCGGGCGGACTACCTCGAGGCCGAGCTGGCCAAGCCCGCCGAGGAGAGGCTGCTGCAGCTTCCCGAAGAGGACAGCAAGCAGCGCATGTACAAGATCGACTGAGCCGCGCGGCCTCAGATGACCAGCTCGCCGAACTCGGTGGCGATCAGGTCCTGTAGCTTCGAGACCGCCTTGTAGGAGTGGCGCAGCATCTCGCGCTTGCGCGGCGACAGCAAGCTGGGATTGACGTAGGTGTCGATCTTCTCGTGCTCCATCGCCTTCTCGACCTGGGAGTCGAGGGCGAAATGCAGCAGGAAGCGGAAGGCGCCCTCGAAGTACTCGCCGTCGTCGGCGTGCAGATGGCCGCCACCGACCAGCCGGGTGATCCGCTTGAGTGTCGAGGTGTCACGGATGCCGTACCGCAAGGCCAGGATGCGAACGCCCTCGACGACGAAGATCAGGCCGCTGCGCTTGATGTCGAACTCGCCGCGGTGCTCGCCCGAGCGCTCGGTGATGAACCTGCCGAGCAGCCCGGTGGGCACCCGGTGCCCGCCCTCCTCCTCGTGCAGGATGCGCAGCACCTCGTGGTGCCGGCCGAGCAGCTCGAAGGCGTAGTCGCTGAGGCGGGCGAACAGTTCGGCATCGCCCGCCAGGTGCTGGGCATCGAAGAACACCGTCATGTAGCGGCCCAGGTGGGGCACCTGCCTGGTGATCCAGTGGTCCAGCTGGGCCTTCCACCGCGACAGGGTCTTGCGCCACACCGGGTTCACGCCCATCACCTCCCCCGGGCAACGCTCGAAGCCGATCGTCTCCAGCGCCGCGGCCAGCGCTTCGGCCAGCCGCGCGAAATACTCATCCGCCTGGCTGCGCCGGTCGGCGCCGGGGTGATCGGCCAGAACAAGGCCCCAGTCCTGGTCGGTGGTGAGCAGATTCTCCAGCCGGCCGTGGCTGCCGGTGACGAACATGCTGTAGGCGACCGGCGGCTCGCCCAGCTCCTGCTGCACCAGCTCGAGCGCCTTGCGATGGAGATCGCGGTTGACCAGCGACAGCATGACGGTGACGTCGAAGGCCCGGGCGGCCCGGCTCAGCCGGGTCGCGGCGAGCCGGGGCATCCGCCGCTTGATGGCGGCGAGGGCCTCGAGGTCGGTTGCCGCCGCGATCCCCGCGATCAGCGTCATCGGCTCCGGATACCGGAGCTTGAGCAGCTGGCGCAGCGTGACGATGCCCGCCAGGCGGTTGCCCGCCGACGGCTCGACCAGGGGCAGGTGCTTGACGCCTTTCGACGACAGCAGGAAGAGCGCCTCGTAAAGCGTGTTGTCGGGCGTCATGGTGATGACTTCCGGCGTCATGGCGGCCGCTACCGGTGTGGTCTCGAGATCCAGGCGGCCGGTCTCGAGGATCCGGCTCATGACATCGCGTCCGGTGACGATTCCCACCGGCTCGCCCGCGTCGCCGACGACCACCACCGAGGAGACCCGCCCGCCCCCGAGCATCTCGACCACCTTCGCCAGCGTGTCGTCCGGCCGGCAGGTCAGCACCGGGCTGACCATCACCGAGCGCAGCACCTCGCTGTAGGAGAACAGCTCGACGCCGCGCAACGCCTCGCGCTTGCGCTGCAGCTCGCGCAGCGAGACCAGGTCGACGCTGGGTGCTGTGGTCATGGCTCGTCTCCAGGATTCACGGTCTGCCGACCTGCAGCAGCTCCTTGACCGTCCGCACGCCGTTGCCGGGCAGGAAGGCCAGATAGCGCTGGAAGAGCTGGGCGGCCACGAAGGCGTCGAACAGCGCGTCGTGCGGCCGATCCAGGGCGACGCCGTAGCGGGTGGCGGTCGAGAAGAGGTCCTTCTTGAGCGAGATCCCACCGTGGTGCCGGGCGAAGCCGGGGTCGTTGTCGGTCAGCCAGTCGTGCAGCGTCGCGGTATCGACCGCGGCGCGCGCCAGGCGAACCCCGAAGATGCTCTTCATCGCCCGCCGGGTGAAGTCCAGATCGATCTGGACGAAATGGCCGAGGAGCACGGCGTCGCCGACAAACTCGAGAAAGTCGATCAGAACGTCCGAGGCCCGGTCCGCGTCCTCGAGGTCGGAGTGCACGAGCTGGTGCACGACCACACCCTCCGGCTTGAGCTCGCTCTCCGGCTGCACCAGCCGGTAGAACGTCTTGCCGGGGAAGATGCGGCCGCCCCGGAGCTTGACCGCGCCGATCGAGATCATCGAGTCCCGCTTGCGGTCGAGCCCGGTCAGCTCGGTGTCGAACGCGACGTAGTCGGCCTCGCCGACCGCGGCGCGCGGATCGAGCGCGACCTTGCGGCGCGCCCGCCTTTCCAGCTCCGCCGGCAGGTCACGGCGCCGGGGCGCCAGAAGCCTGGCGAGCCCGGATCTCATCGTTCTCCGTCCTCGACGCCGTAGCGGCGCGCCAGCGAGTCGTACAGCGTCGAGATCAGCTGGAAGGCCTCCTTGAGGCTCTTCCGCTCGCCGTTGCCCAGCGTCCGCGGATCGACGAAGTCGTCGGGCGTCTCGCCGGCCTCGATACGCGCCAGCTGCTGGTGGATCCGGAGCGTCAGCAGGTACTCGAAGGCGTTCTCGACCTCCTCGGCGTGGGCGTAGTCGTGCAGGCTTCGCAGCTCGCGCAGCCGGCCAACGGTCGACCGGGCGGCGATCCCCCGCTCGAGCGCCAGGATCCGCACCAGGTCCACCAGCGGCTGGATGCCCTTGCGATAGAGATCGAGCTCGTTGCGGTGCTCGCCGGAGGTGGCGACGACCAGCCGTCCGAGGAAGCCCAGCGGCGGCTGGTTCTCCACCGCCGCCGCGGCGAGACGGGCGCGAAAGGCCTCGTTGGCGGCGGCGGCACCGACCAGCTCGAGCCGCAGCTCCTCGAAGATGCGCACCTGGCCGGAGACGGCGGTCATCTCGAACAGGCCCGCGCCCGCGGCCGGCGCCGGCCCCGTGCCCGCGACCCAGGCCCGCAAGACGCCCGCCCAGGCGTGCAGATCGGTGACGGGCCCGGCCGCGGCGCAGCGGGCCGACACCGGCGGCGCCGCCAGCCGGGCCGCCAGGCGGCCGGCATAGCCCGCGTACGCGCCGTCCGAGGCCTCGTCCGGATCACCCCCGCCGTTGCCGACCAGCACCAGCTCGGGGCCGCCATGCAGGCTCAGCTCCGAACGGCCCGCTTCGCCGTGGAGCAAGGCGGTGAGCTTCCCGGGCGGCGGCCCCAGCTCGGCCTCGACCAGGGCGGCGGTGCGAACCACCAGCTTGCGCGCCACCTCGGTGATGACACGGGTGACGTTGTGCGCCCTGGCGCCCTCGCGGGAGAGCACGGCGACCATCGTCTCGAGCCGGCCGCGGGCGTCCTCCAGGTGCTCGAGCCGCACCGTCTCGAGCACCTTCCGGACCAACAGGGTCGGCGAGCTGCCTTGCTGGACCATCAAGTCGTGGTTGGTGACCATCCCCCGAAACCGGCCGGCCTCGGTGACCAGCACGTGGTGGATGTTGTGCCGCATCATCTTGAACAGCGCCTCGGAGCAGGGCTCGCCGGCGTCGACGTGGATGATCGGCGAGCTCATGATCGCGCTCACCGGTTGCGCCAGGTCGCGCCCCTCGGCGACCGCCTTCTCGCGCAGGTCGCGGTCGGTCATGATGCCGATCGGCGCCGCGGACCCGTCGGTCACCACCAGCGAGCTGATGCCGTGCCGCGCCATCAGCTGCGCGGCCTCCTGGATCGAGGTGCTGCCGCTCGTCGCCACCGGCTCGCGGCGCACGAGATCGCCGACCGGGGTGGCGAACAGCACGCGATGGCCGTTCGACAGGCTGCTGAAGCGCCGCCGGCTCTCGTCGTAGGTGCGATCGACGAAGTCCAGGAAGTACGACTTGAGGAAGCGGTCGGAGACCGCCGGGTGCTCCGCCAGCACCGTGCGCAGCTCGCGCTTCGGGATCAGCAGGGCGATCGTGTCCTCTTCGGCCCGGACGTTGCTGCGCGGCGCCTCGTCGCTGATCAGCGACAGCAGGCCGAAGTACTCGCCCTCGCCGCGGTAGTCAACCACCAGCTCGCTGCCGTCGTCGGCGGTCAGCGAGAGGCCCACCGTGCCCCGCTTGACCACGAATAGGTGCTCGGCGGCGGCGCCGCCCTGCTCGAGGATCAGGCTGCCGCGGCGGAAGTACTCGAGGCCGGCCTCGCCGCACAGCGTCTCGAGCGCCGGCGCCGGCAGCAGATCGAGCGGGTGGATCCGCCGGAGAAACGCTAGGGTGTCTTGCTGGAGCACCACAGAAGCCCGGTTCGACCAAACGGGTTGAGCGCGACCAGCGCCGAGTATAGTCGCGCCGGGAAGTTGCCAGCTTCTGGCGGCCAGACCCCAAGCCCCCATGAAGAGACCGATGCGCCGCGTCGCCACCCGAGGCCGCCGCCCGTGAGCGGCGACGACACCCGGGGCCGGTTCCTGCGCTCGAGCGGCGCCGCCATCCTCTCGCAGGGCTGGCGCGTGGTGGTCACCTTCGGCACCATGCTGGTGCTCAAGCGGCTGATCCCGGCCGGCGACTGGGGGCTTTGGGACTGGGCCCTGCCGGTCTTCATGATCCTCGGCGCGGTGCGCGACCTGGGGCTGGTCTACCACGTCGTGCGGGTCCAGCCGCGGCCCTACGGCAACCTGCTGGCGCTGGAGCTGGTCTGGGGCGGGCTGCTGGTGGGCCTGACCTTCCTCGGCGCCCCGATCCTGGCGGAGGCGTACGCCGACCCCCACCCCGAGATCCTCAACGTCCTGCGGGCGATGAGCCTCTTCCTGCTCTTCGAGGGGCTGTCGACGGTGCCGCGGACCTACTTCGAGGGCGAGCTCAAGATCGGCCGGGCGGTGGCGCCCGAGATCGCCCGCAACCTGTTCATGGCGCTCGCCTCGGTCGGCCTGGCGCTGGCGGGGCTCGACATCTGGGCGGTGGTGATCGCCAACGTCGGCGCCGCGGCGCTCTACGCCCTGATGCTGTGGTGGCGGGCCTGGGGCGAGATCCCGCTGCTCTACCAGCGCGGCCGCACCCTGCCGCTGGTGCGCGAGAGCCTGCCGCTGGCCTCGATCTGGTTCCTCACCATCCTGGTGCGCCACGTCGACCCGCTGATCCTCGGCTGGCGCTTCGACGGCCCGGTGGTAGGCAACTACACCTTCGCCTACCAGAACGCCTTCCGCGTCTCGGAGGTGATCGTGCCGGCCCTGGCCCGGGCGCTCTACCCGGCCCTGGTGGCGTTCCGCGCCGCGGCCTCGAAGCTGTTCGAGGCCTACGCCCTGGCGACGCTCTTCATGCAGTCGTTCGAGGTGCCGGTGGCCTACTTCCTGTTCCTCAACGCCGAGCTGACGCTCGAGATCCTCGGCGGCGCGCAGTGGGTCGAGGCGCCGGCCTACCTCAAGATCCTCTGCTTCGCGCCGATCATCGACCCGTTCAGCCGGCTCGGCGGCGAGGTGCTGAAGACCGAGCACATGGACCGGGTCTGGATCCTCTGCACGCTGATCACCCTGGCGACCTTCCTCGGCGGCGGTGTCTATCTGACCGGGGTAATGGGCCCCATCGGCATGGCGTGGATCAACCTGCTGCCGCTGGGCGCCATCCTGATGGCCTGGGCGCTGCACCAGGTGGCGCCGGCCGGGTTCCGCACCTTGACCGGGCAGCTGCTCTACATCTACCTGATCCCGCTGCCCTTCTTTGCCGCCGCCTGGTGGCTCGCCGAGGCCGGGACGTGGCTGCGGTTCGCCCTGTCGCTGGTGGCGATCGCGGTCAGCCTGGCGATCCTCTGGCGCCGGTTCGGCGGCGGCTTCCTGGCCTTCTTCCGCGGCGGCGAGGCCGTGGCCAAGGTCGTGGCGGAGAGGACGAGCGATGGGTAGCAAGCGCCGCTCGAGCACCGCCCGCGAGTGGCTGGCGCGGTTGCTGCTGGCCGGTTTCGGCCTGGGCGTCGGCCTGGTCACCGCCGAGGTCGCGGTGCGCATCGTCGCCCCGCAGTCGGTGCTGCTGTGGCGCCCGGGGCCGTTCGTCGCCGACGGCGAGGGCTTCTTCCGCCTCCGCCCCGGCCACCGCGGCGAGGTGACCAACCGCACCGAGTACCGGCACGGCTTCGCGGTCAACTCGCTCGGCATGCGCGGCGGCGAGCCGGCGGCGGATCACCACGACGCCTGCCGGCTGCTGGCGATCGGCGACTCCTTCACCTTCGGGCTCGGGGTCGAGGACGCCGAGGTGTTCCACCAGGTTGCGGCGGCCGAGCCGGGACGGGAGGGCCGCCCGCTCGAGGCTCTCAACGGCGGCATCCCGGCGATCGGCGTGCCCCAGGCGGTGCGCTGGCTCGAGCGCCACGGCCTCGGCGCCGAGCCCGACCTGGTGCTGCTGGCGATCTTCGTCGGCAACGACCTGCGCGACGCCAACGCCGACTACGACAACTGGTCGGTGAGCAACGGCCAGCTCGCCACCCCGGCGGGCTACAGCCCGCTCAAGGACTGGCTGTTCAACAACATCCACCTCTACGCCCTGCTCAAGACCGCGCTGCCGGCCGGGGTGCAGAAGCGGGCGCGGGCGATCCTGGGCATGGGCGAGCCCTGGAGCCTGCGCTACGCCCGCGAGGTCTTCATGATCTACGACCCGATGGTGCCGCCCCTGGTCGAGGAGGGGCTCGAGCGGACCGACGACGCGGTGGCCCGGCTGGTGCGGATGGCCGACGAGGAAGGCCTCCAAGTGGCCGCCATGCTGGTGCCCGATATCGTCCAGGTGGACGGCCCCCGCTGGGCGGCGACTCTCGAGCAGCTGGGGATCGCCGATGACCGCCACGACCCGCGCCAGCCCAACCGCCTGCTGCGGGCGCTGCTCGAGCGCCGCGGCGTGCCGGTGCTCGACCTGATCGACACCTTCGACGAGGCGTTCGACCGCGGCGAGCCGCTCTACTACCCCGTCGACCGCCACTGGACCGCCGCCGGCCACGCCCTGGCCGGGCGGCAGCTCGCCGACTTCCTGGCGCCGCTGCTCGAGCGCTGCGGCGAGCCCGCAGAGTCATCGACGCCCTGACTCTCACCGGTGGCCTTGCCGGCGCCGGCCGTCGACCGACCGCCGGAATCGGGCGATCGAATTCCCCCGGCGGAGGTATCCTCTGCCGATGACAGGCGCGGCGCAGGATGCGGCGAGGCCCGGCAGCCGGGTTCTTGTGACCGGCGCCGGCGGCTTCATCGGCCAGCCGACGGTGGCGGCGCTGCTGGCGCGCGGCTGGCGGGTCGACGCGGCAACGCTCGGGCCGCCCCCGCCCGGCCTCGCCGGCGCGCGCTGGCACGACGTCGACCTGCTCGACCCGGCCCGGCTGTCGCGCCTGCTCGACGAGAGCCGCCCGACCCACCTGCTCAACCTCGCCTGGCACGCCGGCGCCGACATCTACGGCTCGCCCCAGAACGACCGCTGGGCCGAGGCCGGCTTCCGCCTGCTCGAGGGATTCGCCGAACGCGGCGGGCGGCGGACGGTCTTCGTCGGCAGCTGCGCCGAGTACGACTGGAGCCACGGGGTCTGCGACGAGCGCGCCACGCCGCTCCGGCCCTCGACCCGCTACGGCGCCGCCAAGCGGCAGCTGGGCGAGGGATTCACGCGCTATCTCGCCGGCGGCGACCGGCCGAGCGGCGCCTGGGCGCGGCCCTTCTTCCTCTTCGGCCCCCACGAGAGCCCGCGGCGGCTGATGGCCTCGGTGATCCGCTCGCTGCTCCGGGGCGAGCCGGCGCGCTGCTCGCACGGCCGCCAGATCCGCGACTACCTCTACTCGGTCGATCTGGCCGACGCGCTGGCCGCCTTGCTCGACAGCGAGGTCGAGGGCCCGGTCAACGTCGCCACGGGCGAGCCGACCAGCATCGCCCACCTGGTCTACCGCGCCGCCGCCCTGGCCGGCCGCCCGGACCTGGTCGAGCTGGGCGCCGTCGCGGCGCAGCCCGGCGAGCCACCGCTGATCGTCGCCGACGTCGGCCGGCTGCGCGACGAGGTCGGGCTGGTCGCCGCGGCACCAAGCTCGACCAGGCCCTGGCCGAGACGATCGACTGGTGGCGCCGGCGCCTGGCTGCCGACGGCGAGTCGGTCCCGCGGTAACCGCAGCGGCGCTTGGGCTACGCCGTCGGGCTTCGGGGCCCCGTCACGATCTCGACGCCGGCGCCGCAGGTGACCTTGCTGCCGCTCGGCACGTCGGTGGCCACCACCGCGTTGACGCCGATGAAGACGTCGTCGCCCACCGTGATCCCGCCGATCAGCTTGGCCCCGGCGCCGATGAAGACCCGGTCGCCGACGGCCGGCATCTCGCCGATCCGCCGGTTGCTCGAGGCGCCCAGGGTGACCTGGTGCAGCAGCAGGGCGTCGGCGCCGATCCTGGCGCCGGCGCCGATGACGATGCCGGTGCCGTGGCTGATCAGCAGCCCGGGGCCGATGATCGCGCCGGGGGAGATGTCGACACCGGTGAAAAAGAGGCCCAGCCGGGCGAACAGCGGCCCGAAGAGCGGAATCCGCCGGTGCTTGAACCACGAGGCCAGGCGGTAGGCCACCACCGCCTGGTAGCCGTTCTCGAACAGCAGCGACTCGAGGACGTAGAGCGGGAACGGCTTCGACTTGATCTCGCGCAGCCGCCGCGTGTCGCGCTTGAGGTTGTCGAGCATGGGGTCAGCCGGCCTGGCCGTTCCCGCTGAGAACGACCGGCGAGCGGCAAGCGTATGGGCAAGCCGTGACGCGGATCAAGCCGGCGGCGCCACCCCCATCTCCTCGAGCAGGTGGCCGGCGCCGTCGAGCTCCTCCATCACCCACAGGACGTAGCGGATGTCGACGTGGATCGACCGCGTGACCTCGGGCAGGAAGTCCCAATCCGAGATGATCGACTCCCAGTTGCCGTCGAAGATCAGCCCGATCAGCTCGCCCTTGCCGTTGAGCGTGGCCGAGCCGGAGTTGCCGCCGGTGGTGTCGACGTCGGTCAGGAAGTTGACCGGCACGGTGCCCAGCGCTTCGTCCGTCCAGCGGCCGAAGCGCCGCGCGCGGATCGCCGCAAGCTCGGCCCCGGGCGCGTCGAACGGGTCCTCGCCGGTGTGCTTCTCGACGATGCCCTCGACCCGGGTGAACGGCGTGTACGCGACGCCGTCGCGGGGCCGGTAGCCCTGCACGGTGCCGTAGGTCACCCGCAGGGTGCTGTTGGCGTCGGGGTAGACCGCCTTGCCCTGACTGCCGAGAAAGGCGATCAGCGCCTCCATGTAGCGCGGCCGCACCTCGTCGAAGCGGCCCGCGAGGTCCTTGCGCTGCTCTTCGATCTCGAGGTCGCTGTCGAACAGCTTCACCGCCAGCCGGATGAACGGGTCGTCGCTGGCCTCGAAGTCGGCCGGCGGCTTCTCCATCCAGGCCAGACGAACGGCCTCCTCGCCCAGGGCGCTGCCGGCGTACATCTGCTCGAGCCTGGCGTCGAGCGCCGCCTCGTCCACCTGGTTGCCGTCGATGCCGAACCACTCGTCGAAGCCGGCCACGTGCTGGTCCAGGGCCGTCGCCGCGTAGAGCAGCAGGAAGTAGCGGTAGAAGGCGCGATCGACCTCGGGCGCGTAGGAGCGGCTGATCCGCACCATCCGCTCCTTCAGACGGCCGAAGTCGCGCTCCTGGTAGCCCGGCTCGCGATCCATGTCCGGCTTCTGCTTCTCCCGCGCCAGCCGGTAGAGAGTGGTGGCCGTCTGCAGCAGCTCGCCGCGCCGCGCCAGGTACTCGTAGAAGGCGCCGCGCTCCCTGAGCGCGTTGCTCTCCGCCGCCACCGCGCGCAGGTCCTCGAGCGCCGACAGGTAGCGCTCGCGGCGGCCCTCGTCGCCCTCGATCCAGGCCTGCAGGTCCGCCTCGAGCGTCCGCTTGCGCTCCAGCATGTCGCCCTTGGCAAAGCCGTTGAGCATGCCGCCGTAGTTCTTGGTGGCGTTGTCGAGCCCGGCGATGGTGCGCGCGTACTTGATCTCGAGGTCCTTGTTGTCGCCGGCGGTCTCGGCGATGATCCGCCGCCACTGCTCGAAGACCCGTTTGCGGTTCGGGTAGTCCCAGGCGAAGGTCTCCTCCACCTCGGCCGCCAGGCGGTAGCGGTTGGTGCGGCCCGGATAGCCCGCGACCATGACGAAGTCGCCGGCCTCGAGCGGGTCGGTGGCGAGCTTCAGGAAGTGCGTCGGGCGGAACGGGACGTTCTCCTCGGCCGGGTCGGCCGGCTTGCCGTCAGGGCCGACATAGGCGCGGTAGAAGGAGTAGTCGCCGGTGTGGCGCGGCCACATCCAGTTGTCGATCTCGCCGCCATACTCGCCGATCATCGCCGCCGGGGCGTAGACCAGCCGCACGTCGCGGATCTCGAGCTGCTTGATCAGCTCGTACTCGAGCCCGCCGTGGTAGGCGCGCACCCGGCAGCGGTGGCCTTCGTCCTGCTCGCACGCCGCCACCAGCGCCTTCTCGCGCGCCTCGATCGCCCGGTAACGCTCGGCGCCGCCCAGGCCGGGGTCGAGCCCGCCGACGACCCGGTCGGTGACGTCGCTGACCTCGACCGTCACCAGGATCCGGCTGCCCGGACCGGCGGCGACCTCCTCGGCCCGCTCGCGGGCCAGGAAGCCCTTCTCGAGGAGGTTGTTCTCCTCGGTCGAGTTGTACTGGATCGCCCCCTTGGCGCAGTGGTAGTTGGTGATCGCCAGGCCCTCGGGCGAGACGAACGAGGCGGTACAGCCGCCCAGGCTGATCACCGCGTTCATCGGGTGGGCAGTGAGGTCGGCCAGGCTGGCCGGGTCGATCTCGAGGCCGGTAGCGCGCAACTCGTCGGCCAGATCGGGCAGTTGGCCAGGCCGCCACATGCCCTCGCCGGCCAGGGCCGTGGTGGCGAGCAGGAACAGGGCACACGGAATCACGAGTCTCTTCATCGCTCTCTCCTGTCGGGTTTGGTGCGAGCCTGCGGGCGACTCCGGACGGCGAAGCCGCAGGCCCCACAGTACCCGATTCGGCAGGCCGAGCGCCCCCCACCTCGGGGTGGTGGAGCACAGTTGCCGGGCTTTCCGCCAGCACCGCCACGGGTATCCCACGTCCGGCCGGCTTCGACCCGGTTCGCGGCAGGGGTAGCCCCCCACCTGTTCGGGTCGTGGCCTCGCGCCCGGCGGCTGCTAGCGTGACTCGCGAGCCGCCGGACCCGAGCCGCGTGCCCTGACCGCACGCAGCACCGTCCGCGCCGCCGCCAGCTGATAACCGGCAAGAGCCGCAAAGGGGAACACAGATGCCCAGGGACCTGGTCAAGAGCCGTTGGACCGTCATCGCCGGCGCGCTGATCGTGCAGATCGTGCTCGGCACCGTCTACGCATTCAGCGTCTTCGTCAAGCCGCTAGAGGCCGAGTTCGGCTGGGATCGGACGACGACCCAGTGGGCGTTCTCGATCGCTCTGGCCGCCTTCGCCATCACCATGATCCCGGCCGGCCGCCTGCAGGACCGCATCGGCCCACGCAAGGTGGCGTCGATCGGCGGCATCCTGCTCGGGGTCTCCTTCCTGCTCGGCGCGCTGTTCGTCGCCGAGTCCCGGCCGTGGTCGCTCTATCTGACCTATGGCGTTCTCGGCGGCGCCGGCATCGGCTTCGCCTACGTCTGCCCGATCGCCGCCGCGGTCAAGTGGTTCCCGGACAAGAAGGGCCTCATCACCGGGCTCGCGGTGGCCGGCTTCGGCGCCGGCGCCCTGTTCTTCGCCGGGCCGGCCTCGGCGCTGCTGCTGCCGCCCGGCGACGGCGGCGAGGCGCTCGGGCTGTCCCAGATCCTGCTGGTGGGTCTGGGGATTGTCCCGGGAGGCGGCTTCGGCATTGGCTGGAAGACCTTCTTCGTCCTGCACGGCCTGGTCGGCGGCGCCGCGGTGCTGCTCGGCGCCACGCTGCTGCGCAATCCACCGGAAGGCTGGACGCCGCCGGGATGGAAGCAGAGCGCCGCGGTGCTCAAAGCCCAGCGCAACCTCGAGTGGCGCGAGATGCTGGCCACGCCGCTCGCCTGCATGCTGTGGCTGACCTTCATCTTCGGCGCCACCTCGGGGCTGCTGGCGATCGGCCAGTGGAAGCCGATGATGAGCTCGGTCCTCGGCGGCGCCACCTTCGCGCCGGCCTGGATGGGCGCCTTCGGGCGGTTTGTCGAGCCGGTCGGGGTCCTGGCCATCTTCAACGCCATCGGCAGGATCTTCTGGGGCAAGATCAGCGACATCATCGACCGGCCGCGCGCCATGATGATGATGTTCCTGGCCCAGGGGATGGCCTTCATGATCCTGGTGAGCGCGCAGACGCCGCTGGCCGTCTTCCTGGCATCGGCCTGGGTCGGCCTCAACTTCGGCGGTAACTTCGCCCTCTTCCCGTCCGCCACCGCCGACTACTTCGGCACCAAGAACCTGGGTATCAACTACGGCTGGATCTTCACCGCCTACGGTGTCGCCGGCATCCTCGGCCCGGTAGTGGGCGGGGTGCTGTTCGACGCCACCGAGCGGTATGTCCTCGCCTTCGTCTTCGCCGGCCTGCTCTGCTTTGTCGCGGCGGCGTCGTCGGTGGTGGTCTGGGGCCTGGCGCGGAGGCCGATCGAGGCTTGAGCCGTCAGCGCATGTCGTAGCGCAGCCAGCGGGCGTCGAGCGGGCCGACCTTGATCGGCCATCGCTGGCTCGAGCGCAGCCCGATGTGGCGGGTCAGCTCGGGGGCGCCCGAGAGCACGAAGGCGTGCGCCCCGGGGCAGCGGCGCAGCAGGGTGCCGAGAGCGCGCCACGAGGCGACCAGGTCGCTGCCTTCGCCCAGCCGCTCGCCCCAGGGCGGGTTGGCGACGACAACGGCGGGCGGAAACGGCGGCTCGAACGTCGCCGCGTCGGCGATCTCGAACCGCGTCAGCCGGTCCAGCCGGGCGGCCCGGGCGCTCTTGCGGGCAATTCCCACCGCGCCCGGATGGCGGTCGACGCCGAGCAGCCGGAACGGCAGCGTGCCCCGCAGGCGGTCGGCGGCCTCCTCGCGCAGCCGCTTCCAGACCGCCGGGTCGGCGTCGGGAAAGCGCTCGGCGGCGAACTTGCGAGCGAATCCTGGCGCCCGATCGGCCGCCAACGCGGCGGCCTCGATGACGAAGGTGCCGGAGCCGCACATCGGGTCGAGCAGCGGGCTGGCGCGATCCCAACCGCTGAGCAGCAGCAGCCCCGCGGCCACCGCCTCGGGCAGCGGGCTCTTCACCTGGACCGGCCGGTAGCCGCGCCGGTGCAGGCTGTCGCCCGCCAGGTCGCGAAAGACGTACGCCTCCTCCCCGCGAACCACCAGCCGCAACGGCACGTCCGGGTCGCGCCGGTCGACGCTCGGCCGGGCGCCGCGCCGCTGGCGGATGCGATCGACCAGCGCGTCCTTGACGCGCAGCGCGGCGAAGTGGCGATCGGTGAACGGGCCGTTGGTCACCGTGGCGCGGACCGCGAAAGTCCGCCGCACGCCGACCAGCTCCTCCCACCGGGCCCGGCCCGCCAGCTGGTAGAGCTCGTCGAAGTCCCCGACCCGGCCGGAGACCACCTGCTCCAGCACCCGCACCGCCGAGCGCAGCCAGAACGTCGCCCGGCAGGCCAGGGCGTTGTCGGCATCGAACAGCGCGCCGCCGGCGATGATCGTGACCTCGCCCGCGCCGAGCCCGCGCAGCTCCTCGGCCAGCACCTGCTCGAGGCCGCGGGTGCACTGGGCGAGGTGGCGCGAGCGATGCGGGCGTGCCTGCGCCGCAGAGGCCTCCACCCGCCGACGCTCGGGCCGGGCGCCGGACCGGGCCCCGGATCGGGCGCCGGATCGGGTCCCAGTGCGGGCGTCGGATCTGGCTCCGGATCCTCGCGACCCGGTGGGCTTGGCGGACATGCAGAACGATCGTACCGCGGCGGCCGTTCAAGCTGTGGGCCGAGGACAGCTAGAATGCCAGCACGCGAATGGACATGACGAGCGAAGATCCCGTAGCCGCCGCCACCGGCGAGACCCCGCCGCGGCCGAGCCCGCGGCCGGCGATGTCGCCCGGCGAGTTCAACACCGCGATGGCCCACTTCTATCGCGGCGAGGTGAGCCGCTCGAACACCTGGCGGACGCGGCTCGACGCCACCACCAACTGGGCCGTGGTGACGACCGGCGCCGCCCTGACCTTCGTCTTCGGAACCGTCGACCACTCCGCCGCGGTGATCCTCATCCTCACCTGGCTGGTGCTCCTGTTCCTGTTCATCGAGGCGCGGCGCTACCGCTACTACGAGCTGTGGTCCTATCGCGTCCGCCTGCTCGAGACCAACCACTTCGCGCCCCAGCTGTCGGCCGGCTCGCTCGAGCGGCCGGGCTGGGCCGAGCGCCTGGTCGAGAGCCTGCACCATCCGCGCTTCCCGATCACCCTGCTCGAAGCGCTCGGCCGGCGCTACCGGCGCAACTACGCGCCGCTGTTCCTGGTGCTGGCGGCAGCCTGGGTCGTCAAGTTGGCGATCCACCCCAGCGCCGTCAGCGGCGTGCGGGAGTTTCTCGACCGCGCCGCGATCGGCCCGATCCACGGCGGCGCCGTGGTCGCGATCGGTTTCCTGTTCAACGTCCTGCTGATCGCCCTCGGCGTCCTCACCGTCGGTCTGCGAGAGTCCGAGGGCGAGGTCTTCGGCGCCGTCCCCAAGGGGCTCCGCGCCCTCGGGGCGCGCATCGCCGCCGCCACCCGCGAGGCCCTCGAGGTCGACCTGGGCAGCATCCGCGGCCTGCACTCGACCGGCCGCAAGCACCTGGTCTTCATCATCTCGGACAAGATCCAGGAGATCGGCAAGCCGTTGCTCGCCGAGCTCGACCGCGGCGTGACCCTGCTCAAGGGCACCGGCATGTTCAGCGGCCGCGAGCACGGGATCCTGATGTGTGTCGTCCGCGGCCGCCAGGTCACGCGGCTCAAGGAGATCGTCTACAGCAACGACGCCAAGGCCTTCGTCGTCGTGACCGGTGTGCAGGACGTGCGCGGCGAGGGCTTCCGGCCGCTCGAGGCTTGAGCCCGGGCGAGCTGGTCTCCCATGTGCGCCTCGCCTGCCAGTCGACCGTGCGCACTGCCGCTCGCGCCCGAGAAGTTCAGCGACCCGGAGCGAACCGCCAGCGGGGCGAAGCGCGCCCGGGTCGAGCTGGAACGGCTCGAGACCCTGTGGTTCAACACCGGCACTCTGTGCAACATCGAGTGCCGGAACTGCTACATCGAGTCGGGTCCGGCGAACGACCGGCTGGCCAACTTGAGCGCCGCCGAGGTGGCGCGCTATCTGGACGAGATCGCCGAGCTGGGGCTGACGACGAGAGAGATCGGCTTCACCGGCGGTGAGCCGTTCGTCAACCCGGAGTTTCCGGCGATGTTGGAGGACACCCTCGGGCGAGGTTTCACCGCCCTGGTCCTGACCAACGCCATGCAGCCGCTGATGCGGCCGGCAACCCGCGGCGCACTCCTCGGGCTGCGGAGCGCGCATGGCGAGAGGCTGCATCTGCGGGTCAGCCTCGACCACCATGGCCCCGAGCTGCACGAACGAGAGCGCGGCCCGGGCTCCTGGGAGCCGACGCTGCGCGGGCTACGCTGGCTCGCGGCGCGGGGCTTCCGGCTGTCGGTGGCCGGGCGCACCTGCTGGGGCGAGACGGAGCCGGAGGCACGACGGGGCTACGGGCGGCTGTTCGCGGTCGAGCGGCTGCCGCTCGATGCCGCCGACCCGGCACAGCTGGTGCTGTTCCCGGAGATGAACGCGGCGCTCGACGTGCCGGAGATCACGGTCGACTGCTGGGGCATCCTGGGCGTCGAGCCGTCGGCGATGATGTGCGCCCATGGCCGGATGGTGGTCAAGCGCCGCCAAGCCGCCCGCCCCGTGGTCGTGAGCTGTACCCTGCTCCCCTACGACCCGCGGTTCGAGCTCGGCGGCACGCTGGCGAGATCGCTGGGGCCGGTGGCGCTCAACCACCCGCACTGCGCGCGATTCTGCGTGCTTGGCGGCGGGGCCTGCAGCACGGCTGCCTGAAGTACGGACTCTCGTCGGCTTCCCCGCGCCCGCGCCGGCTTCGACGGCCTGCCGTATCATCCGCCGATGCCACGCATCCACCTCTCACGGCGTGGGCAACGGCTGCTCGCCAGCCCGCCCTTTCCGGAGTACCTGCAGGAGCACTTCGATCGCGTCGGCTCGCTGGTTGACCCGCGCGCGAATCCCGGCGGCTACATTCCTTTGAGCGTGGCCGAGAACAAGCTCCTGGGACCCGTGCTGCTCGACAGGATGGCGGCGGTCCGCGACTTGCCGCCGACGGTACTGGGGTACGGCTCGATGGTCGGCTCGGAGGAGTTCCGCGGCCAACTCGCTCGATTCATGGGCCGCACCTTCCTCGGGCGCCGGTTCGAGTCCGAGCAGCTCGCGGTGCTTGCCGGTGCCGGCAGCGTGCTCGAGATCCTCTTCCACAATCTCTGCGACCCCGGCGATGCCGTGCTTGTGCCTACGCCGAGCTACGCCGGCTTCTGGGCCGACCTCGAGGTCCGGGACGGCCTCACCATCGTGCCGGTGCACACCGAGAGCGCCGACGGTTTCCGACTCACCGCGGATCTGCTGGAGCGTGCCGTCGAAGCCTCCGACCGACCGGTGAAGGCACTGCTCTTCACTTCCCCCAACAACCCTCTGGGCAGCGTGTATCCAGCGGCGGAGATCGAGGAGGTCGCCGCGTGGGGCAGGGCGGCGGGAATCCACGTGGTCTTCGACGAGATCTACGCCCTGTCGGTCTTTGGCGAGCGACCGTTCACGAGCTGTGCCCGGGTGCTGCCCGAGCTCGGCGACCTGGTCCACGTCGTCTGGGCGTTCAGCAAGGACTTCGGTGCCAGCGGTCTGCGCTGCGGGGTGCTGGTGAGCGAGAACGAAGCACTGCTGCGAGCCGTCGACGGCCTCGCCTATTGGGCTTGCTGCTCAGGGCACACCCAGCACCTGCTCGGCCAGGTCATCGCCGACGATGCCTGGGTCGACGACTACCTGGCCCGAGTCCGGTCGGCGCTGGGCAGCGCCTACGCGGAGGTGACCGCGGCTCTCACGGAAGTGGGTATCCCTTTCCTACCGGCCGAAGCCGGGTTCTTCCTACTGTGCGACTTCCGAGAGTTTCTCAGCGAGCCCACCTGGGAGGCGGAGCACGCACTGTGGAGGAGACTGCTCGATCACACCAACGTCAACTTGACGCCAGGCAAGGCCTGTCACAACGTCGAGCCCGGTTTCCTCCGCCTGTGCTTCGCCAGCGTCGCCACCGACGCGGTCGTCACGGGCGTGCGGCGGCTTGGCTCGGCCCTGGCGGCGGCAGGCGACCGCGGGCCGATGGCCTCGAAAAAGTCGCGTTCGACGGCCTGAAACCGAGAGTGCTCACGCAGCGGATCAAACGCTGGGCTCCGGATCAGACGGGGAAGAAAGAACCATCTCGCCCTGGTGAGCGCCGCACCTTCCGCGGCGGCAGGCTGCCGAGTATCGGACAGGAGGCGTGCTACGCTCCCAGGCCAGTTCCAGTGAACCCAGCTTCATCCGCCGCCAGCGCATCTGGCCGGGAGACTGTCGAGCGGTCGCTGTCAAGGTCCAGACACCAGGGCCCGGGATGCGATCACGCGGCCGACGAGTAGTTCGGCCTGGTCGTTATCCTCGGGCCAGTCTGCCAGCAACCACCTCAACTTGACAGCGCCGTCGTTTCCTCGACGCTATCGTCGACCGCCCCGTCCTGATCGATCTTCGAGCGGTGACAGCCTAAGAGCGGCAAGCCGTCATCGACCCGAATGGAGGTCTTCTCACTTCGAAGCCTCCAGCACCTCCTCGAGAGGCGTACCCAGGCCGGAGCGCAGTTCAGCCCGCGCAGCTTCGATCCGCCGCAAGAATCGGGGGTCGTTCTCGAGGCGATAGTCAAACCACTCATCCTCGGATGCAAAGCCGATGAGTACTCCCGCTGGCTTGCCGTGCCTGGTAATCACAATGCCCTCTTTCCGGGCTTCCTTCAAGTACCTGGAAAGCTGGTCCTTCACCTCTGACAGCGCGATGCGTTTCATTCCTCGACTCCTTCTTCGGCAAGCCACCCAGCAGCAGACGACTTCGCCACGATTGCGAGCACCTCGACACGCGGCTCGCTCAGGTCGTAGAAGACACGGATCTCCTCGACCCGAAGCCGGTACTGTGGCCTGCTCAGACCCCGCAGTCTCTTGATCCGACTCCGACTCACCTTTCTTGGCTCATACCTCAGATGCTTCTCGAGCGTCTCCTTCACAGTGGCCCGCTGACGGGCAGTCAACCGGCGGAGGTCCTTGACCGCCTGCGGTGCCAAAATGATCTCCTACCGCATTCTGGCCATATTCTAGCCAGAGACTGGCCAGAACTCAAGCTGGCTGGTCCCGGAGGGAAGCCGACGACGTCGAAGACAAAGGGCTACCCTGCCCCACTCTCGCCCAGCTGCCAACACGTTCCTCCGCCGGAACGGCCGGCTGGTTCTCTCCGTCTCGGCCCACCCTCTCTTGGGACTCCCCTACGGCCGCTACCCGAGGCTCCTGATGGCGTGGGTCACCACCGAGGCCGTTCGCACCAAGAGCTCGACGTACGCGGCAACAAACCCACGGCCGGCCGCGACGCTCTCCTCCGAGTGCGCGCGAGTCTCGCGAGCACGTTCGAACCGATCGCGCACGCCAGCTGTGAAGACTTCAGTCATGTCGCCCATGAGATCCTCGGACGATCCGGATTCGAGGGCTGCGTCCGCCGCGAGAATGGCAGGTGACATCGAGACCGGAAGTTGTTCGTCGGCACTTCACAGCTCTCCCTGCGCCCGAAGTAGACGGGCCTGCGCCACCCGGAATCCCAGGACCGCCCCTACCTGAGCTGATTCGGCCTGGCTGAGTGCACTCTCGGAGTCCAGCAGGTCGGCAATTTTGTTGGCGCCCACCTCGTAGCGAGCGCGGGCGAACTCGAGACTCTCCTCGGCGATCGCGCGCAAGCGGCTACTCTGCAAGACTGCGTCGTGGGCCTCCGCAAGGTTGCTGACGGCCGTCCAGACTTCGAGCTCGACGCGGTCGGCCAGAGCCTGCGCCTCGGCCTCGAGAATCCGTACTTCGGCATCGGCTCGAGACAGTCGATGGGTCTTGGCAAAACCGGTGAACAGAGGCAGGCGAACGGAGACGCCGGCCGCCCAGTTCCGGTCCCCGGGAAGGAACTCCGAGTCTCGCCAACCAAAGCTCGCCTCGGTCCCGACTCGCGGCCCGTAGATACCCTTGATCGCCGCTGCCTGGCTGGTGGCGGCCGCGATCCGTTCACGCGCGGTTTCCAGCTCCGGTCGTTGCTGGAGAGCGCGTTCGAGAGCAACCGCTGTCTCATCCTCTGCCGGGGGGGAAACCGCCTCCTCGTGATTCGCGATGCGGATCGGCATGTCCACCGGAAGACCCATCGCGGTCTTGAGATCCCCATCCGCCACCCGCACGGCCCCTGTCGCTCTGACCAGGGCAAGCTCGGCATCCGCCACCTCTACCTGGGCACGGAGGACGTCTGCTCGGGGCGCAGCTCCGGCCTCCTTGCGCAGCCTTGCCAACTCCAGGTGATCGTTACTACGCTCCAGGCGCGTCTCAGCCACGGACTTCGCCGCCAGCGCCGACAGCACTCGATAGTAGGCCTGATGGACGGCAAACACGACGTCCTGGCGCACCCGCTCCGCGTCCTGCTCGAAGACCGCCTGCGTCGCCAGGGCTGCGTTGCGCTCGGCCCGCCGTTGCCCGTGGTCGTACAGCGTGTAGCCCAGTGTGACGGCACTGCTCCAGTCGTCGGTAGCTCCGAGGTTGGAGTCCCGGAGTGACACTTCGGCGGGGAAGAAGAGGTGGGCGTCGAAGCGGCGGTAGCCCGCCGCGATGCCGATCTCCGGAAAGTACGAGGCGACCGCAACTCCCACGGTCTCTGTGGCGGCAGCTACGCCCTCCTGGGCGGCGCGGACAAGCGGATTCTCGTCGGTCGCGATTCGGACGCAGGCATCGAGGTCGAGCTCTTCTGCCGCGGACTCTGCGGCGACTGGCGCCACCATCAGGATCAAGGCACAGCCGAGCCATGCTATGGCAAGTCGATACATATTCGTGGGTTGGTTTATATGCATTTCTTTGTCCTCTAAGCGAGGGTCTTTCGGAACTTGCGCGAGGCGACAAAGAGGCTTGCGGTCCCCAGCAACGCAAGAGCGGCCATCTGCGTCCACAGCACCTCCGGGCCGACGCCCTTGAGAAAGACGCCACGGATAATCACCAGGAAGTAACGCAGTGGGTTGAAGTAGGTAAGTCCCTGGACCACGAGTGGCATGTTGGCGATCGGGAACATGAACCCCGACAGCAGCACGGCCGGAAAGTAGTAGAAGAACGCACTCATCATCGCTTGCTGCTGGGTGCGGCTGACCGTCGAGATCAGCAAACCCATCCCGATGGTGTTCATCAGAAAGAGGGTCGTGGCCACGAAGAGAAGCGGCAGCGAGCCGCGGATCGGTACGTCGAACCAGAAGACAGAGATTCCCGCGATGAGAACCACGTCCAGGTAAGCGATCAAAGCAAACGGCAGCGTCTTGCCGAGGATGAACTCCGTCTGCTTGATGGGCGTGACCATGATCTGCTCGATGGTGCCGATCTCTTTCTCGCGGACGACCGCCATCGAGGAGAGCATCAGGGTGATCAGGGTGACGATCAGGGCAATCACGCCCGGCACATAGAAGTTGCGGCTCTCGAGATTGGGGTTGAACCATGCCCGGGTCACCGTCTTCGCTCCCGCCGATGTCGACATGGGGCCGCCCGTGGCGGCCAGCCGCGTCGCCAGAACGCGGTCGTTGTAGCGAGCCGCGATCGCGCCGGCGTAGTTGAGAACGACTCCCGCCGTGTTGGAGTCGGTGCCATCGAGAATCAGCTGCAGGGCCGCGGTGCGACCGGCGCGAAGGTCGCTCCCGAAGCCGTGGTTGATCCGCAGGACGACGCGGGCCGTCCCATCGTCGACGAGTCGCTGCGCATCTCTATCGCCAGTCACTCTTGCCACGTCGAGAAAGTAGCCCGAGCCAAGAAAACGGGAGACGATCTCGCGGCTCTCGACGCTGTTGTCCAGGTCGTAGACGGCCGTGGGCACATTGCGAACGTCGGTCGTCACCGCGTAGCCGAAGACCAGGGCCTGGACGATCGGCATCAAGAGGATCACGCCCATCATCCGCGGGTCGCGCAGGATCTGGATGAACTCCTTGATCAGCATGTGCTTGAGTCGCTCGAGCATGTCCGTTACTCCAGGCTCTTCTTGAACTTCATAGTGGCGATCAGGAGCATGACGGCGCCGAACGCGGCCAGCAGCAGCGCTTGCGGCGCGAGAGTCTCGAGCCCCACGCCCTTGAGGTAGATGCCCTTGAGCAGCGCTACGAAGTAGCGCGCCGGCACAACGTAGGTGATCACCTGAATCGCGCGCGGCATGTTGCCGATGTCGTACATGAACCCCGACAGAAGGAACGCCGGCAGGAACGTGAGCACCATGGCCAGCTGACTGGCGAGGAGCTGACTCTTGGTCACGATACTGATCACCAGGCCGAGCGAAAGAGCACCCGTGAGAAACACGGCCGCCATGCCGAAGAGCAACAGCACGCTGCCGCGCAGCGGCACCTGGAAAAGGAAGTGCCCCATGAGCACCGCAATGAGCACATCGACCATCCCGATCGCGAAATAAGGCAGGAACTTGCCGAGAATCAGCTCCGGGCCCTTCAAGGGGGTCGAGATGACCTGCTCCATGGTCCCGCTCTCCCACTCCCGAGCCACGGTGAGCGAGGTCAGAAGCGATGCGATCACCATCATGATCACGGCGATCAGCCCGGGGATGATGTAGTTCTTCGACTCCATGTCGGCGTTGAACCAGACGCGGTGGCGCACGTCGAGCGGCAGGGCCGGGCTTCGGCTTCCGAGGCGCTGGAGCTTCGCGACGGCAGCGTCCTGCCCCCAGCGCCGCACGACACTCTCGGCGTAGCCGATAGCGAGGCCGGCCGTGTTGGCGTCACTGCCGTCGACCAGGATCTGTACTGTCGGTCTGCGACCGTCACCGTGAGCCTGGCCGAAGTCGACGGGAACGACGACCGCCACGAGCGCTTCGCCACGATCGATGGCGCTTTCGAGCTCAGCGTAGTTCCGAACGAAGGCGCGCAGGGAGAAGTAGCGCGAGCCTTCAAAACCGCTGATGAGATCGCGGCTAGCCGTCGTCTCACTCTGGTCCCAGACGACCAGTGGAACATCGTCGACGTCGAGAGTGAGCGCGTAACCGAACAGGACCAGGAGCAGCATGGGAATGGCGATTCCCATCCCGAGGCTGCGCGGATCCCGGATGATGTGGATCGTCTCCTTGCGCGCCACGGCCCACAGGCGGCGAAGGCTCATCGCTTCACCTCGGCCACGGGCTCGACCTGCCGGTCACGGGCCTCGATGAGCGACACGAAAACATCCTCGAGCGATGGCGTGATGCGCTGGACCTTGCGAACGCTGAAGCCGTTCTGCTCGAGCGCTCTGGCGATCGCACTGTCGAGGCCGTCTTCTCCCTCCACAACAACGTGGAGAACCGTGCCGAAGAGCGCTGCTTCCTTCACGCCGGGAACGGCTTCCAGTGCTTCCATGGCGTCCTGCGGCCGGTCGCAGTCGACCTCGAGGACCTTCTCGCGCATCATGCCGGTCTTGAGCTCGCCGGGCGTCCCGAGGGCGATCAGTTCCCCGCGGTAGATGAGGCCGAGCCGGTCGCAGTACTCCGCCTCCTCCATGTAGTGGGTCGTGACGAAGACCGTCACTCCCTGTTCGGACAGCGAGTAGATCAAGTCCCAGAAGGCGCGTCGGCTCAGCGGGTCCACGCCCGAGGTCGGCTCATCGAGAAAGACGATCGCCGGTTCATGGAGGATCGCGCAGCCGAGGGCCAGTCGCTGCTTCCAACCGCCGGAGAGAAATGCCGTGCGCGTGCTCCGGTGGCGTTCCAATCCGGCCATCTTCAAGACCCAGGCCTTACGCTCGCTCTTCTTGGCTGCGGGCAATCGATAGATCCCGCTGTAGAAATCGATGTTCTCTTCGACCGTCAGCTCGTCGTAAAGGGAGAACTTCTGGCTCATGTAGCCGATGTGCGCCTTGATCGACTCGGCCTCGGTGACGACGTCGAACCCGGCGACCGTGCCGGAGCCCGAGGTGGGTGCCAGCAGGCCGGTGAGCATGCGGATCGTGGTCGACTTGCCGGCGCCGTTGGGCCCCAGGAACCCGAAGATCTCCCCCCGCTTCACGTCGAGGCTGACCTTGTCGACGGCCACGAAGTCGCCGAAGCGGCGCTCGAGGTTGTCGATCGAGACCGCGATGGCGTCAGTTCGAGCGCACATTGTGGTTCTCCCGGTCCTCCCGAGCCAAGACCGACACGAAGACATCCTCCAGAGAGGGGGCCGCCTCGCGGATGCCGGTGACCGCGATCCCCTCTCGAGTCAATGCGGACTCGATGGCCCCGCTCGTCCGGCCAGCGTCTCGGGTCACGACATGCACTCGCTCACCGAACAGGGTGACCGTCTCGGTGGCCAGCGTCCTCTTGAGGATTGCGGCCGCGGGCCGCGGTCGGTCGGAACGCACCTCGAGCAGCACCCCGTCGATCAACTCTCGGAGGCGATCCGGCGTATCCACGGCGAGCAGGCTGCCCTGGTGCAACAGTCCCACCCGCGTGGCACGCTCCGCCTCGTCCAGGTAGGCGGTGGAGATCAGGATCGTGACGCCCTCCTTGAGGAGCTGATAGAGGATGCGCCAGAAGTCGCGCCGTGACACCGGGTCGACTCCGTTGGTCGGCTCGTCGAGCAACAGCACTTTGGGCGTGTGGATGAGAGCGCAGGCCAGGCCGAGCTTCTGTTTCATTCCGCCCGAAAGGTTGCCCGCCAGGCGCTTCTTGAACGGCCCCATGTTCGAGAACGCAAGGAGCCAATCGACCTTCTCCTCGCGCCCGCGGCGCGGCACGCCATAGATATCGGCATAGAAACGGAGGTTCTCCTCCACTCTCAGATCCGGGTAGAGACCGAAGCGCTGGCTCATGTAGCCAATGCCTTCTTTGATCGCCTCCGCCTCGCGCACGGTGTCGAGACCCAGGACGGACGCGCTTCCGGAGGTGGGCGACAGGATCCCGGCCAGCAACCGCATGGTCGTGGTCTTCCCGGCGCCGTCCGGTCCGACAAGCGCGAAGATCTCGCCCGCGGCGACCTCGAAGCTGAGGCCGGCCAGGGCGACGGTATCGCCGAACGCCTTGTGCGCGTCGCGAACCTCGATCGCGTTCATGCCCCCAAACCTCACTCGCTCCCCAGCACGATCTCGGCGTCAGCTGGCATTCCCGGTTTGAGCTCCGAGGCCGGGTTCGCGATCTCCACCTTGATGCGGTAGACGAGCTTCACCCGTTCCTTGGTCGTTTGCACGCTCTTGGGAGTGAACTCGGCCTCTGACGAGATGAACGTCACCGTGCCGTCGTACGCCTTGTCCGGGTAGGCGTCGGTCGAGACTCGCACGCTCTGTCCCACCTTGACGCGGCCCAGATCGGTCTCGTCGATGTACCCCCGGAGCCAGACCGTGGCCAGATCGCCCACCGTTACGACCGGTCTACCGGCAGTGACGTTCTCGCCGGACTCGACATGTTCGGCGAGAACGAGACCGGCCATCGGCGCGGTCAGCGTTGTGTACGAGAGGCGCGTTTGAGCAAGCGCCAGCGCCTCCTCGGCCTGTTTGACCCGCTCGCGAGCAATCTCGATCTGTTCCCGGCGCGGGCCGCGTTCGAGCAACGCCAGCTTCTCGCCGACCTCTTCGACCTGGGACCGCGCCACCCGGTGGGCAGCTTCAGCGGTCTCGAACTCCCGCTCGGAGATCACCTCCCTGGTCAGGAGATCTTCTTGCCGCTTGAACTCCGCCTCGGCCCGAGTAGCCTCCGCCCGGACTCTCGCGAGGGCGGCCCTTGCCTGGCCGATCTCCTCGGCCCGATAGCCGGCCGTCAGCTCGGCGAGCTGGGCGCTGGCGGCGCCCAGCTCCGCCCGGCGCAGAGCGACTTCGTGAGCGAACTCGGTGTCGTCGAGAGTGGCCACGACCTGGTCAACGCGGAGAGTCTCGCCCTCGGAGACCCGTCTCGCGACGACTCGGCCGGAGACCCTGAACGCGATCTCGACATCCGTGATCTCGATGTTCCCGGAGATCGCCAGTCGATCATGATCGAGGGTTGGGCGTGTGGCGCGATACGCGACAACTGCCGCTGCGGCGGCAGCGATCAAGAGACCGATAATCAGGCGCTTCTTCATTTCTCTCACTCCCTCATGGGAAGGCTGGTTGAGGCACGTTCAGCATGGGTCGAAGACTTGGGAGTAAACACTCACTCACCTAGTCAGAAAACAACCGCCTGCACCTTCCAATTCCCACAGATTCACTCCTCAGCGGTGGGCGTCAGGCCGCTGCCGAGAAGGCGTGCGACGTACTCCGTCACCACTGGCCCAACCAGGCGCTCCTCGAGATCGGGCTCAGGCATCAGGCGGTGGCGAATGGCTACGGCGGCTGGGAGGCCCATCGCGAGCATGGCCAGCTCGTCGCTCCGCAACTTCGCATCGGTCACCTCGGAGACGACGCCCTCGAGGGCCTCGAGGTACCCGGCAATAATCCGCCGCATCCGATTCCTAAGTTCCTCGTGCTCCGAGAACGAGGCTTCAGCCACCAAGAGCAGCGCGACGCTATTGGTTGCAAGAAGTGTCTGGACATGGTGACGGAGGATTCCGGTGACTCGCTCTCGGGGTGACGCCTTTGACTCCGCGATCTCCCGGATCGGCCCGAGGAGCCTGGCTTCAATGCGCTCCGCGAGAGCCAGCAGAATCGCCTGCTTGCTCGGGAAGTGACGGTACAAGGCCCCCTCGGTCACCCCTACTCTTTCGGCGATGAGCCGTATCGTCAGCCCCGCAAGACCCCGCTCCCGAACCAACTCGAACGTGTGGTCGAGGATCGCCTCCTGGCGCGAGGTTGCCGGCGCTTGAGTCACTTCGCAGCCCATCCCGGATCTGGCTTCGCGCGCATGTCCCGCCATGACGGCACGTCTTGCGGTTGGTGGACAGGCCAAGGGGTGATGAGGGGGCGCATGATTTCGCTGTGAGTATGCGTTCACATACTACCGTCCGGAGCCCCCCATGTCAAGCCTGGCCCTTGTCGCCCGTGGGTTCGAGCCCCACACGGCCCGCCAATGTCCCGACCAGGACCAACCTGGACTGACAAGGACTGCATTTTCAGCGGTTTGCCGAAAGGCCATTTGTCCTGGGCTGTCCTCGTTTGGCCCCCTCTGGCCCCCAGTGCTGTCGCGAGAGTGTCGCACGGATCAGAAGTCGGTGAGGACACTCTCGGCGACGCGTCGGCTGCCGCTGTGGTTCGCGATGTAGTCGAGAATGTCAGCGAGCTCAGCCTCAGCGACCGGGGAGAGGACCCATGTCGCCATCTCCTATCGCTGTCCGAAGCGGTCTTCGATCCGCTGGCGCAAACGCTGGATCGCCTCGGGCCCGTCGACCCAGCCCTCCTCCTCGCCAGAGCGGACTCCCTCCTCGATGAGCTTGGAGAAGTGCGCGTGCACGCGCGCGAGGAGCTCGGGCGGGAGCTGCCCCTCTTCCTCCGGGGAAAGACCATCGTAGAGCCACTTCTCGAGCAAGCGCCGATGCTCGGTCTGCTCGAGCAGGCGCAAACCCTCGCGGACAACTTCGCTCGCCGTCCGAAAGCGGCCCACTTCAACCTGGGTCCGGACGAAGCGGTCCTGTTCCGGCGGAAGTGAGACATTCATCGTCTGCCGGTTTGCCATGACCAGAGGATGCCCGATTTCAAACCGTGTGTCGAATAGCGCCACAAACGGTCACCGAGAGGCCGCAGGAGGGGCTCGGCCGATTATTTGCACCCTACGGCATTTGCTGCGGCCAGTCAGCCACCGGCGCCTGCGCGCCCGCTCCTTCGTGGCTTGGTCCGAGGTGACGTGTGCCTGAATCACCCGGACTCTGCCTCCGATTCGGACGCAACCTCGCTCGGCAGACGCTAACTTGACAGTGCCCTCGGGAGGAACCTCTCGCCAACTCCAGATCAAATGGAGAATTTCGTCGCGTAGTTTGAGGTGAGGCCGAGATCTTTAGGTTTTGTTATTGCTGGCCAGCTTGTCCTTTGATGTCGCTCTGTATCGCCCTCAACACAAGATCTTCACCATTTACAAAAGCGCTCCACGTATTTTCCATCTGAATATCCACCTCAAAGGATCCTATGCCTCGTACAAGTAATTTATTGGGTAGAAAGCAGTCATCGAGCCAGCCGCACCCTTCGCCGACGTCACCCCAGGCAGTTGTGAGATAGACCTGAACATCTGATGCCGGTAGTTTTGGAGCAAACCCCTCGGCCTTGAATCTCAGCACATCGCCAACTTCGCTGCCGACAACCGTCAACTGGTCGGGGATATATCGCTTGAACTGAGAGCCGGCGACGAGACCGGCCGAAAATGTGTTAGGGCCGGTTATCAAGTACAGTCTACCTTCTGGCGGGACTGACTGTGAAATGTCTCGAACAAGCGGCAAGACTTTGGTGTAATCTCCACCACGATTATAGCGGAAGTCCACAATAATGTTGCAAGGCGCTGCTTCATCGATTGTTGAGAGGACGCGTTCGCGGAACTCCGTCAGTGTTTCTCTGTCATCGTTAAAGCTGCCATTGAGACGGATGTAAATCGCATTGTCATTGGGAAGGTTCTTCGCAAACAGTATGCGCTCGGCTTGTTGGAGGTATAGAGGCAAGGGCTGGTCCGAAGACAATAGTGTCTTCCAGCCTTCCGTCTGAAAGCTCTTATTGCTCGGAAATGCATCGAGAAAATCCCAGAACGGATCACCAGGCATGGCTTCTGAGTCCGCAGGAATCGCAATAACTTCGTGTTCGCCATTTGGCGACACGAGCGACAACTGTACCGAACGGTTTTCAACTTGAGCACCCATCAGAGAAAGCGCGCTCGGTGCTGAGTATAAAAATTCGCTTCGATATCGCTTCCAATTTGCCGTGCCGCCTCCAACCAGTACATGTACCTGATCGAGCATCTGTTCCGGTGTCCTGCCGCCTAGAGACAAGACCCGTTGACCAAGTAGATCACTATATTCTGGTCGCGTCTTGACGATAATGAGCGCGTCGGTTGTCCAGTGAAAGCGAACCGGCAGTCGATACATACGCGGCGCAAGAACAGTCGTATGAGCGTTATCGATTACCGCCAGCGCTTCAAGCATGGTTAACGAGAGTTCGTCGATCGTTTCAGGCGTTTTAGCTGACTCTAAAACGTTGTCGAACCTAAGCTTCTGCTCATCGGTGAGGCCGATCTCGTTCAACAGCACCAAATCTCTGAAGTAGGACATGTCCGAAGCTAAAGTGTGTGGAGGGGACGCATCTGGATACCTCGGTGACGCGAGCATCTGCAGTCCGCCTCCGGACACAAAAGCGATTCCCAATGCTGCCGTCACGATCGCCCAAATAGATACGATCCAGAGTAGAATACGTTTCATTGCATCCCAATTTTCCGCGTTACCGCTGTTATGGGCTTAGCGTACCGGCGAGGGGCGAGCCTCGATCACCTCGCCCATGCCATCCGGCTCGCCACCCTCAGGAGGCGGCTGCGACAACCTCCTGTCAACGACACAGTCCACTCCCTGGCCTACTACCGCGCCGTCCAAGCGCTTTCCGCCAAGTATTCCGAACCGCCGTCTCGATTCCTTCACGGGAAAAATCGGGCAGATCGCGGGTCGCCGACATGGTGGCCTCCTTTCGGCCCTCATCCTACTCGAACGTTGGCTCCGCCGGCCCAGTCTCACCGGAGCTGAAAGGACCATGAGATCGATCCACTCAAGCGACAGGAGCCATCATGGACCATGTTGGGCTGGCCGCTGGAGGCTCCTCACTGTGCCTACCGCAAACCTCATCCGCCCAGCAAACTCATGGCTACGCGGCAGCGCTCATCACCCGCCGCGCTGAGGATCTACAGACCCCGCTGCTCTCGACCAAGCTATAACCGGCCGCTCTTCGAGCCCTCCGTCGTCGTTCCGCCGAACTCCGTTGAAGACGCCGGCCGGCGGCGCTCCGCTGGCCGCAAGCTCGCGGCCGAGGCCCTGGCCATCGAATCCCAGGACGCCCTCTCCGCCGGCGCGCTGGGCTTCATGGCTCGGCCCCTGGTCCAGGCGACCCTCCCCCACCGGGACCTGCAGCAGTCCGCCTTCGACCGCCAGAACGGGATCCTGCGCCTCTCGATCTACGCCCATCCCGAGACCGGCCTGCCCTACGGCCGCTACGCCCGGCTGCTCCTCGTCTGGGCCTGCACCGAGGCGGTCAAGACCAAGAGCCCTGTCCTCGAGCTCGGCCCATCGCTCAGCAGCTTCATGGCCCGACTCGGCCTCATCCCCTCGGGCGGCGCCTGCGGCCCCGCCCACAGCTACCACAGCCTCGACTACGACGAGATAGATTGACGAGGGACAGCTCTGATATCGTCACGCCGCGCCATGAATATCGGAATTCGCTTCTGCGGCACCTGAGGCCGCTCCAAACCGAGCCCACAGACAACTCGGGCCAGTTCGACGTGCTGGCAGACGACACCCTCATAGCCTCTCGCGGCGGTAACCAGCTGACCCGCATTCTGGTCGGGGCCGGCTTTCCGGACCGCGCGAAGGTTGTCGACGAGCTCGAAAGACGTCGCGATTAGGCCTACCGGCGATGCCAGGCCCGTGAGCAGCATGAACGTGTTGTCCTGGAACGGCTCGATCTTCGCTTGATGATGTCAGTTCTTGAGATCTTCGAGTTTCTTGCAGGTCTCGCGCTGCTCTTGGGCGGTGCCGTGGCCCTCGTACGAGGAGCCTCTCGGCTCGCCACGGCGCTGCGAATCTCTCCTCTGGTCATCGGTCTCACCGTTGTCGCCTTCGGTACCAGCTCCCCGGAGCTCGCGGCCAGTTTGGCATCGGCCCGCGCAGGAAGCGGGGATCTTGCTCTCGGCAACGTCGTCGGAAGCAACATCTTCAATGCCCTCTTCATCCTCGGCCTCGCCGCGGTCATTTCTCCCCTCACCGTTCACCGCAAGCTGGTTCGCCTGGACGTGCCGATCATGATCGCGGTTGCCGCGGTACCGCTGCTCCTTGGGGCCGACGGTGTGATTGCCCGAGGCGAGGGAATCGTGATGGTGGTGATCCTCTTGCTTTACCTCGGCTTTCTTCTCTGGGAAGCTCGCAGGGAGGGCGTTGCGTCGAAAGCCGCAGAGCCCAGCCGGCCGAGCCGGCTCGGAAGAGCCGCTCTGCTAGCTCTCGCAGGTCTCGGAATGCTCACGGTCGGTGCCGGCTGGCTGGTTGAAGGCGCTTCGTCCATCGCCCGAAGTTTCGGCATCAGCGAGTTGGTCATCGGTCTAACCCTGGTGGCCGCAGGCACTTCGTTGCCGGAGGTCGCGACCTCGCTCGTTGCCGCCGTTCGCGGTCAACGCGACCTGGCAGTCGGGAACGTCGTCGGCAGCAATATCTTCAATGTCCTGGCCGTGCTCGGAGTATCGGCGGCTGCCTCGCCCGCGGGAATCCCCGTCGCTGCTTCGGCACGCGCATTCGATCTACCGTTCATGATGGTCGTGAGCGTCGCGTGCCTGCCGGTCTTCTTCACTCGGCTCTGCATCGACCGTTGGGAGGGCAGCCTCTTCCTGCTGGTCTATGTCCTCTACCTGGGACAGCTTTACGCCACCTCGGGGGCGACTGAGAGCCCGTCTCCCGTTTGGCTGGCGGCGGCGCTGCTGGGAGGCGCTTCGGTCATCGCGCTGGCACAGCTTCGAAGGACGCGCGGGCCCGCTACCGGGTCGAGATAGCGACCTGTTCTTACCCTGTGGCTCCGCTTCGCGAGGTCAGGGAGACGGCACTGTCAACTTGCGCCCTACCCTGCCAGACTCGCCCGATGAAAGCCAATGCGCCGAGCTACCGCGGATACCGATTCCCGCCCGAGATCATCAGCCACGCCGTCTGGCTGTACCACCGCTTCTGCCTGAGCTTCCGAGACGTCGAGGATCTCCTCGCCAAGCGCGGGATCCTCGTCTCCCACGAGACCATCCGGCAGTGGTGTCGCAAGTTCGGCTCAGTCTACGCCCGCCGGCTCGCCCGGCGGCGGGGCCGCTTGGGCGACACCTGGCACCTGGACGAGCTCTTCGTGACGATCCGGGGGCAGCGGCACTATCTCTGGCGCGCCGTCGACGAGGACGGCGACACGATCGACATCCTCCTCCAGCCTCGGCGGGACCGGCGCGCGGCGGAGCGCTTCTTCCACAGGCTGTTGACGACACAGCGAACTGAGCCCAGGCGCCTCATCACCGACAAGCTGGGCAGTTACGCTGCGGCCCGTCGTAGTGTGATGCCCTCCGTGCCCCATGACACCTCCAAGTACGCCAACAATCGGGCTGAAGTCTCCCACCAGCCGACCCGACAGCGGGAGCGACAGATGCGACGGTTCAAGTCCGCCGCTCAAGCGCAACGCTTCCTGTCGGTCCACGGCGTCATCCTGAATCTGTTCCGGGTCGGACGACACCTGCTGCGCCCAGCCAACCACCGGATACTGCGCGCCCGTTCCTTCCTGGCTTGGTCTGAGGTGACGTGTGCCTGAATCAACCGAACTCTGGCCGCGCCTCGGGCAGAGCCTTGCTCGACAGCCGGCAAGTTGACAGTGCCCCCGTGACCTCGACGATTCGAGGGGCGCCCGGCGAAGTGGTGGTCGGAATCGAAGAGGGTCTCAAGCGAGAGTCCGCCGTCAACCTGGATCACGTCCAGACGGTCGAGAAGACACGCCTCCGGCGGTTTCTCGGCCGATTCGCACTGAGTTAGAGAAGCGCCGCTGGCAGATCTTGCGCTCCGTGGAGCACTCGCTCTATCTGGACCACTCCGGTGAGCTCACGGTAGAAGACTAGCCAGTTCTCGAAGGGACTCGTCACTGGAAAGACGCGAATCCCAGCAAGTCGACGCTGCCCTCGACGTCCTCCAACGCGGCGAGCTCGATGCGGTAGGGCGCACTCACCTCCCCTTGCCCTGAGCCCGCTCCCGGAGCATGCTCCAGAGCGCCTCATCCGCGTCTTTGTACTGGCCTCGTTCGATGGCCACCAGGAGTTTCTCCTCGACGGCCTGCCGGGCCTGCTCGCGATCTTCGAGCAGTCGCAGGGCCTCGCGGACCACCTCGCTGGCGGTCCGATACCGACCGCTCTTCACCTTCGCGGTCACGAACTTCTCCAAGTCTGGGGTGAGCGACACGTTCACAGAGACTCTCCTATCTGGGTGCCGTGGAACGACGACTCTGGACACCCTATCGCGGATGTCAGTCTTTATCAATCCTTGTTATTGGACGAACACACAGCGGAAACGACCCGGAATCGGCGAGCTCCCCCACTCGCCAAGCGGGCGAGTCGTCGGGCCGAAACTTCGCCTGTGTCCCAACCCGTCCAGACCAGGACTAACCAGGACTGATCAGGACTGACCGCCTTACAACCAGCGCCCACGGCGACCAACCCCGCGCGGGCTGTAAGATCCTGATTCTAGATGTCTTAGCTTGGTGGGCCGTCGGGGGCTCGAACCCCGGACCCGCGGATTAAAAGACCGCTTTGAATGTCCCGACTGGGACAGCTCCAGGACCAACAAGGACTGCGTTTTCAGCGGTTTGCCGAAAGCGCCATCTGTCCTCGGCTGTCCTCGTTTGGCCCCCTCTGGCCCCCAGTAGTGTCGCGAGAGTGTCGCACGGATCAGCGGCCGTGAGCGACGCCGCCGGTGCCCCTCGAGGCTTCACTGCGCTCTCTTCTACTACGTTAGTACGAGATCTTGCCGCCCGAGATCCCGAACCCGCGCATCCCGCTCTCGCAAGCTCGCCGCCGAGGCTCTCGCCATCGAGGCCGAAGAGGCTCAGCAGGCGGGCGCCCTGGGGTTCATGGCCCGGGTTCTCGTCCAGACGACCCTGCCGCACTCCCGCCCAGCCGCCAACACCTTCCTCCGACGAAACGGCCACCTGATTCTCTCCGTCTCGGCCCACCCGCTCTTGGGACTCCCCTACGGCCGCTACCCGAGGCTCCTGATGGCGTGGGTCACCACCGAGGCCGTCCGCACCAAGAGCGCGACCCTCCACCTGGGCGACACGCTCAGCGGCTTCATGGCGCAACTCGGCCTCCTGCCTCGCGGCGGCCGCTGGGGCACCATCGGCCGCCTCCGCGACCAGATGCAGCGCCTCTTCGCCGCGACGATCGCCTTCACCTTCGACGGCCGCGACGACGGCGAGTGGCATGACGCCGGCTTCCGCGTCGCCGAGCAGACCCACCTCTGGTGGAGTCCGAAGCACCCGGACCAGGCGGCGCTCTGGGGATCCGTCGTCACGCTCAGCCCCGGGTTCTTCTCTGCCGTCACCGAGCGCCCCGTACCGGTCGACTTCCGAGCGCTCAAAGCGCTTCGGAGCCCCCTGGCCCTCGACATCTACTGCTGGCTGACCTACCGGATGAGCTACCTCGAGCGGCCCTCGAAGCCCATCCCCTGGGCCGCCCTCAAGCTCCAGTTCGGCTGCGACTACGGCAGGACACGGGCCTTCAGGGAGCGCTTCCTGCGAATGCTCCGCCAGGTCCTCGTCGTCTACCCGGCCGCGAGGCTGCGGGTTCGACCCGCCGGTCTGCAACTCGTCCCGTCGCCGACGCACATCAGCTCGGCGCGACGCCGCTAGCACCTCGTAGGGTGCGAAGAATCGGCCGAGACGGTCGGACTAGTCGCCGCACGAGCCTTCGGCCGATTCTTCGCACCCTACGTCATTCCAACTGGCGAGAGAGACTTTAGGTGCTGGGCAGACGAGTCTCCGAACAGAGACAGTCCTTGCTCTCTCCCGGCTTGCCGTACACTAGAGCCATATGACCAGGGCAGAACTACAGGAACAAGCGCTCCGGCTCCCCGAGGGCGATCGCCGCTCGCTCGGCATGGCGCTGATCGACAGCATCTTGCCTCCCCTCTCGGCTGAACAGAGACGCCTCATCGACGACCGCCTCGCCACCCACGAGGCTGATCCTGATTCCTGGCTCAACCAGGAGCAGTTCGACACCGAACTGGATAGGCGCCTCGCGCGTTCATGAAGCGGCGCTGGCAGCCCGGCGTCCTCGATGAGGTCGCGGGCGCCATTCGCTACCTTGAGGGAGAACGGCCTGGCCTCGGGACAGCTTTTCGTGCGTCGCTCGAGCGCACCCTAGCCTTTCTCGAAGAGTACCCGCAAGCTACGCCCGTCGTTCACCGCAACGCGCGGCGCGCCCTCGTGCACGGCTTCCGGACTGTCGTGATCTACGAGCCACGCGGCGACGAACTCCTGATCATCGCCGTCGTCCACACGGCCCGGGATCCCGAGACCTGGAAGGGCCGCGTGTAGGAGCTCGACCGATTATTCGC
>CAWAET010000018.1:0-36182 GCA_963781065.1 Thermoanaerobaculia bacterium
CTCCTCAGCCACGACCTGTTCGAAGGCCTGTTCGCGCGCGCCGGGCTGGCGACCGATATAGATCTATTCGAGGAGTTTCCCACCAACTACGAAGTCGCCGCGCGCCGCCTGCATCGATGGGTGCGGGGCGACTGGCAGCTCCTACCCTGGATCCTGGGCCATGCGCGCGACGCGGCGGGACGGAGGCGGTGGGCTCGCATCTCCACTCGGGGCCGATGGAAGATGGTGGACAATCTCCGCCGAAGCCTCCTCGCGCCCTTCTCGTTTCTGGTCTTGGTGGCCAGTTGGATCCTACCCGCCGTTCCGCCCCTGCTGTGGACCGGCCTGATCGTCGGGGCCGTCGTTGTTCCGGCCGCGATCCCGGTGCTCGGCGGCCTCCTCCCTCGGCGATGGGGGATCTCCAAGCGAAGCCACCTGCGCGCCGTGGGGCACGACATCTTCGTGGCCGGGTCGCAGACGTTCCTGGCCGTCAGCATGATGGCCCACCAGGCCTGGCTCATGGTGGATGCCGTGGTCCGCACGCTCTGGCGTCTCTACGTCACGAAGCGGAACCTCCTCGAGTGGGTAACGGCTGCACAGGCGGGCTACGGGGCCGACCTGAGGCTCCGGGTCTTCTACTGGCACCTTCGCTGGGGCGTGATCCTCGCTGTCGGCGCCGGCTTGCTCTTCCTTGTCTTCAAACCCGGGGCTTGGCCCGCGGCCGCGCCGCTCGCGCTCCTCTGGCTGGTGGCGCCCGTACTCGCGTGGTGGATTAGCGTCCCGGCGAAGATCGCGAAGTCACAGATTGTCTCGCCCGAGGAGACGCGCTCCCTGCGGCTCATCGCCCGCCGGACCTGGCGTTTTTTCGAGATGTTTGTGGACCGGGAAGAGAATGCCCTCCCGCCGGACAACTTTCAGGAAGACCCCGAGCCTGTCGAAGCACATCGCACCTCGCCGACGAATCTGGGTCTGTACCTGCTGAGCACGACCGCCGCGCGCGACTTCGGCTGGATTGGGATTCTGGAAACGACGGAACGGCTCGAAGCCACGTTGGAGACCATGGGCAGCCTGCGCCGGGTCCGAGGCCACTTCTGCAACTGGTACGACACCCGGGATCTCCGGCCGTTGGAGCCCATCTACGTTTCCACCGTGGACAGCGGCAATCTGGCCGGACACCTGATCGCCCTGGCGCAAGCGTGTCGCGAGTTCATGCATTGCCCTCCCTTTGGCCCGGAGATCCTGGAGGGAGTCCGCGACGCCCTCCGGCTGGTCCTCGATTCGGTGGAGAGGGCCGAGCATCCCCAAGCCAAGCAGGTAGGCACGGCGGCGCGGCTGCGCGAAGCCGCGGCGGCGATGTCGGCCGTTCTCGATCATGTCCCGACGTGCCTCCCGGAGTGGGTCGAGCGGCTCGAGGAGTTGGAGGTCCAGGCGGAGGGTCTTCTGGAGATCGCGCGCGCGTTTTCCAAAGACAGCGAGGACGGTTCCCGGTCCGAGGTCCTGACCTGGGCCAGGGCGGTTCGGGGCTCCGTCCGGAGCCATCTTCGCGATCTCGAGGCGACCTCGCCCGAGGCGGCGGCCACCCTTGGCCACCGTCTCGCCGCCCTCGCGCTGCTCGCCGGGGGGATGGTCCAGGCCATGGACTTCCGGTTCCTCTACGACTCCTCGCTCAGGCTCTTCTCCATCGGCTATCGCGTGGCCGATGGCACGCTCGATCCCAGTAGCTACGACCTGCTGGCCTCGGAGGCCAGATTGGCGAGCTTCGTAGCGATCGCCAAGGGAGACGTTTCACCCCGGCACTGGTTTCTCCTCGGCCGGTCTCTCACGCCGGTGGGGGGTGGCGCGGCCCTGCTCTCCTGGTCGGGGTCGATGTTCGAATACCTGATGCCGCTGCTTGTGATGCGGCAGCCCGCCCACAGCCTCTTGGATCTCACCTGCCGGCTCGTTGTGGGGCGCCAGATCCGATACGGCGCGGAGCAGAGGGTTCCTTGGGGGGTCTCGGAATCGGCCTACAACGTCCGCGACACGCAACTCACCTATCAGTACTCGGATTTTGGCGTGCCCGGCCTGGGGCTCAAGCGAGGCCTGTTCGAGGACGTGGTGGTGGCTCCCTATGCCACCGCGCTGGCGGCCATGGTGGATCCCAAGGCGGCCCTGGCCAACTTCACTCGCCTCGAGCAAGCCGGTGCCCGAGGCGTCTACGGGTTCTATGAAGCCCTCGACTACACCCCCTCGAGGTTGCCGGAGCGGACCCGGGTGGCCGTGGTCCGTGCATACATGGCCCACCATCAGGGGATGACGCTCGTTGCCCTGGCCAACGTGGTTCACGATGGTCTGTCCCCGAGGCGTTTTCACGCCCATCCCCTGGTCCAGGCTGCGGAGCTGTTGCTCCAGGAGCGAACGCCGCGCGCGGTGGCCGTGGCCCGGCCGCGGAGCGAGGAGGTGCGCGAGGCCGCCCTCGTGCGCGAGCTCGTTCCCGCGACCCTGCGGCGATTCGAATCGCCGCATGACATCACGCCCCGCACGCATCTTCTTTCCAACGGCCGCTACACGGTCATGGTCACGGCGGCGGGCTCCGGGTTCAGCCGGTGGGGGGACCTTGCCGTCACCCGCTGGCGGGAGGACACAACGCGTGACTGCTGGGGCTCGTACCTGTTCTTGCGCGACGCGGGGACCGGTGACGTCTGGTCCGCTGGATTTCAGCCTAGCGGGACCGAAGCGGAAGGCTACGAGGTCGTCTATTCCGAAGACCGGGCCAAGATCCTGCAGCGGCACCGCTCCCTGTCGATCGGCCTGGAGGTCGTGGTTTCTCCCGAGGATGACGCCGAGCTTCGCCGGCTGACGGTGACCAATCTCGGGAACCATGACCGTGAGATCGATGTCACGTCCTATGCCGAGGTCGTGCTGGCGCCGCAGGGCGCGGACGAGGCCCATCCCGCGTTCTCGAACCTGTTCGTAGAGACGGAGTTCGTTCCCACGCTCGGGACCTTGCTGGCCACGCGGCGCCCTCGTTCGGCAGTTGAGCCCCAGGTCTGGCTCGCCCATCTGGCCGCGGCCGAGGGGGAGACGGTCGGCACGTTGCAGTACGAGACCGACCGCGCACGCTTTGTTGGCCGCGGCCATGGGATTCGGACGCCGCACTCCGTGGTTGCAGGGGGGGCTCTGTCGAACACGGTAGGAACGGTTCTGGACCCAATCGTGAGCCTCCGGCACCGCATGGCTATTGCCGCCGGAGAGACGGTCCACCTCGTGTTCACTACGCTCGTGGCGCGCTCCCGCGAACAGGCGCTCGAGATTGCGGAGAAGTACCGCCAGCCGGCGACGTTCGGGCGGGCAAGCTCGCTGGCCTGGACACAAGCCCAGGTCCAGCTGCACCATCTCCGGATCACCCAGGACGAGGCCCATCTCTTCCAGCGCCTGGCCAATCGTCTGCTGTACACGGATCGCACGTTGCGCGCGGCGCCGCAGGTGCTGGCCAAGAACCGCGGTGGCCCGTCCGGGCTCTGGGCCTACGGCATCTCCGGCGATCTTCCGATCGCTCTGGTGCGCATCGAGAGGAACGAGGAGCTGGGCGTCGTGAGGCAGCTCGCGCGGGCGCACGAGTATTGGCAGCTGAAGGGGCTTGCCGCTGATCTGGTGATCCTCAACGCCACCGGCGCCTCCTACGCCCAGGGTCTCCAGGAGTCTCTCGAGGGCATGGTGCGCGCGAGCCGGGCGGCGGGGGAGGAAAAGCGTGGGGAACGCAAAGGCGTGTATTTGCTGCGCGCTGACCTCGTGCCGCCAAGCGACCAGATCCTCCTGAACGCGGCGGCGCGGGTGGTGATTCTCGCTCGCCGGGGCACGCTGTCCGAGCAGGTCGTGCGGCTGGAGCGGTCGAGGCCGGGGCCGGCTCCGCCGCAGCTCGGTTCGCCGGACGAGACGGCGAAGACGGTCGCCGCCCCCTCACTGGATCTCGAGTTCTTCAACGGCGTCGGCGGATTCACACCGGACGGCCGGGAATACGTCACGATTCTGGGTGAGAGGCAATGGACCCCGGCTCCCTGGATCAACGTCGTTGCCACCCCGGAGTTCGGTTTCCAGGTCTCCGAGTCGGGCTCGGGCTATACCTGGTCCGAGAACAGCCGGGAGAACAAGCTCACGCCGTGGTCGAACGATCCCGTCAGCGACACTCCGGGCGAGGCGTTCTATGTGCGCGATGAGGACAGTGGTCGGCTTTGGGGGCCGACGTGTCTCCCCATCCGCGAAGAAGGCTCGCCCTATGTTGTGCGGCACGGTCAGGGCTACAGCCGATTCGAGCACACATCGAACGGCATCGCACTGGATCTCCTGCAGTTCGTGCCGCTGCGTGATCCGATCAAGATCTCTCGGCTCACTTTGGAGAATCGGTCCGGCCACAAACGGCGGCTCTCGGTAACGGCCTATGCCGAGTGGGTGCTGGGTGTCGGGCGCACAGGCTCGGCGCCCTTCGTGGTCACCGACATCGACCCCGTGACCGGGGCCATGTTCGCGCGAAACGCCTGGAATCGGGAGTTTCCGGGCCGGGTCGCGTTCACCGACCTGGGCGGCCGCCAAACCTCCTGGACGGGCGATCGCCTCGAGTTCCTGGGCCGCAACGCGAGCCTCGACCACCCCGGGGCGCTGGAGCGTGGCGCGGAGTTTTCTGGCAAGGTCGGCGCCGGCCTGGATCCGTGTGCCGCCCTGCAGACGAAGCTGGAGCTCGAACCGGGGGAACGCACCGAGGTGCTGTTCTTCATTGGCCAGGGGGAGAGCGATGAGCGGGCGCGATCCCTGGTCGATCGCTACCGCAAGGTGGATTGCACGGAGGCTCTCCGCGAGGTCGATGAGCACTGGAACCGGCTGCTGGGTGCGGTCCAGGTCGAGACGCCCGACCGCTCGATGAACCTTCTCCTCAACCGCTGGCTCCTCTATCAAACGCTCTCGTGCCGCGTCTGGGCTCGCTCGGCGTTCTACCAATCGGGCGGAGCCTACGGATTTCGCGACCAGCTGCAGGACGTCATGTCCCTGGCGGTGACGAATCCCGAGCTCGTGCGCGGGCACATACTGCGAGCCGCCGCGCAGCAGTTCCGGGAAGGGGACGTACAGCACTGGTGGCATCCCCCGACGGGCCGCGGGGTTCGTACCCGCATCTCCGACGACCGCCTCTGGCTGCCGTATACGGTGGCCCACTATCTGAAGACGACCGAGGACCGGGCGGTGCTCGACGAAGAGGTCGCGTGGCTCGACGGGCCGGCCCTGGAAGAGGGCCAGCAAGAAGCCTACTTCGAGCCCACGGAGTCGGAAGACCGGGCAACGCTGTACGAGCACTGCGCGCGGGCGCTGGACCGGAGCCTCGAGGTGGGCAGCCACGGTCTCCCCTTGATCGGAGCTGGTGATTGGAATGACGGCATGAACCGCGTCGGCCACGAAGGCCGCGGAGAGAGCGTCTGGCTGGGGTGGTTTCTGTTCGCAAACCTGAGGGAGTTCGCCGGCATCGCGGAGTTGCGCGCGGAGGCGGAGCGTGCGGCAAGGTGGCGGAAGGGGGCCGCCTCTGTCGAGGCGTCGCTGGAGCGAGAGGCGTGGGACGGTGCGTGGTACCGGCGTGCCTTCTTCGACGATGGGACGCCGCTGGGATCGGCGGCGAACGACGAATGCCAGATCGACTCCATTTCCCAGTCCTGGGCGGTCCTTTCGGGCGCCGGCAGCGAGGAGCGGGCACGCCAGGCCATGGAGTCCGTGGAGCGACGGCTCGTCCGCCGCGACAGCGGGCTATTGCTGCTGCTTTCCCCGCCATTCGACCGGACCCCTCTGGACCCGGGATACATCAAGGGATACCTTCCCGGAATCCGGGAGAACGGCGGCCAGTACACCCACGCCGCGACGTGGTCGGTCGCGGCCTTCGCCATGCTCGGCGAGGGAGACAAGTCCGCCGATCTCTTCAACCTGCTGAACCCCATCCGCCATACGAGCAGTTGGGCGGATCTTCACCGGTACAAGGTGGAGCCGTACGCAATCGCCGCGGACGTCTACTCCGAACCTCCTCACGAAGGCCGGGGGGGATGGACGTGGTACACGGGGGCTGCGGGCTGGCTCCACCGTGCGGGCCTGGAGTGGATTCTCGGATTCCAGAAGCGGGGCTCCGACCTGTGTATCGATCCGTGCATTCCCAAGGAGTGGAAGCGATTCGAGATTGCCTACCGTCATGGCGACGCGCTCTATCGGATCACCGTCGAAAACCCGAAGGGAGTATGCCGAGGGGTATCCCGGGTCAGCCTCGACGGAACCCTGCTTCCGGGAGAAGCGCTTGTCCCTTTGGCTGACGACGCTCGCGAGCACGACGTTCTGGTGGTGCTCGGATAGGCGGACTCGGCGATCTCCGTCAGGATCTCCTCGACCTGATCGAGCTCGCGCCCCGTGGCGCTGGCGTTGCTCTGTTGGTATTGCGGACGAACTCATCGTCCTGAAGCTGCCGTCGCTGGGCGAGCGGCTCGACATGGACGCGGGTCTTCTTCCAGGGCCGCGATGATCCGGCCGGTCAGCGCGTCGTCCAGGAAGCGGACCCTCGGCCTCACCCCGGGGGTCCTACATCCATCCACCGACTCCTGGCGGACGGCTCTCAGACTGCTCCCGCCCGAGAGAGGCTCCGTTCGCGACCAGGTCGCATGCGGGGATAGGGGGCCAGCATGCTCAGCCGGAGCCAGTCCGGGAAGCGCTTGCAGAGGTCCGGCGGCCCGTGCAGCCTGATCCGGCCGCTGTCGATCTCGCGGCGGAGGTCGCGGAATCCTCGCCAGGCTTCGACGAAGAGGCGGAGGCGTGAGGTCACCAGAAGGTCGACGTCGAGCTCGGGGTCCTTCAGGCACATCTCGACGTCGCCATCACGGTTGACCAGCCAGAACCGCCGGCAGTCGGCGGGAGCGCCGGTGAACTTGAACTCGATCACGGTACGGCCGGAAGGCATCGCGTTGGTGTCCATCCGCAGGTGCATGCTCCAGACGAGGAATGCCGGGTCGAGGTCCTCCTTACTCATGTCGCGAGCCCATTTCTGACCCCAGATGGCCAGGTGATCGATAACGGGCTCGATCTCCTTGCCGGCGTCGGTCAGGAAGTACTCTCGCCCCGGGCCCTTCTCGAGCTGCCGGGTTTGCACGAGTCCCGCCTTCTCGAGCTCGGTCAGGCGCTTAGACAGCAGAGAAGGCGAGATCCTGGGCACGCCGCGGTGAATCTCGTTGAACCGGGTGCAGCCGTCGCACAGTCGGCTGATGACGAGCATCGTCCACCGCCGGCAGAGCAGCTCGACCGCGAGCGAGAGCGGGCAGTACTGACCATATGTCGTCGACATGGGCGGAATCCTGACAGCCTTCGGCTTCCCGAGGCAACTACAGTTTCTGTACTTCCGCCGTGAGGAGGTGGCTGCTACGGTGCCTCCGTTTCCACTTCTTCGGGAGGTCTTCATGAAGCGACTGTCAGCACTGGTAGCGGTAACTCTCTGGATAACCGGATGCGGGTCCCTTCCCCAACCCGGGCCGTCGTCGGGGGGACCCGCCACCGAAGGACCGAGTTCCGATGTCCTCGTCGACTGGAACGAACGTGTCTTCGCCGCCGCGCAAGCCGAGGACGGCTTCCTGACCCTCAAGGGGCTGCGCACCGCCGCGATGATGCATCTGGCGATTCACGATGCCCTGAATTCGATCGACCCTCGCTACGCCACGTATCTGCCGGCAGGGCCGGTCGCCGCGGCCGATCCGGTGGCCGCAGCCGCGAGCGCGGCCTACCAGGTCATGCGCGATCAGTACCCGGGGAACGTGGAGCAGTTCGATGCCGAGCTGAGCCGTTGGCTGTCAGGCCTGGAGGCGGGGCCGATGCGATCCCGCGGCCTCGAGGTCGGCAGGATGGCCGCGGAGCGGATTCTCTCCCAGAGGCGGGGTGACGGCTGGGACAACGACGCGGAGTATCGATGGCATCCCATGGGTCCCGGCGTCTACGCGGAGTTTGCCGAGCACAGCGGCACACCGGAGGGTTTCGTGTTCGGCTCGGGATGGGCGACGGCGAAGCCGTTCATGCTCGAGAGCCCGAGCCGGTTTCGCTCGCCGGCCCCGCCCGAGATCGCCAGTGACGAGTACACGAAGGCCTTTCTGGAGGTCAAGGAAGTTGGCCGCCACAAAAGCGCCGCGCGGACTCCCGACCAGACTCACCTGGCCATGTGGTGGAAGGACTTTGCCGAGAACTCCCACAACCGCCTCGCCAGGCAGCTGGCAAAGGAGGAGGCCATCGAGCTCTGGGATGCCGCCCGCCTGTTCGCGCTCTTGAACATGGGGATCTACGACGCCTACGTCGGCGTGTTCGAGAACAAGTTCTTCTACAACCACTGGCGCCCCTACACCGCCATCCGCTGGGCGGCGAACGACGGCAACCCCGACACGGAACCAGACCCGGACTGGAACAACCTGCATCGCCACACCTATGCATTCCCGTCGTATCCCTCCGCGCACGGCACCGCGTGTGCCGCGGCGATGACCGTCCTGGCGGACACGCTCGGAGACGACCACGCGTTCACGATGATCACCGCGGCCGTTGATGAAGCCGGCCCTTTCTCGAGCAAGATGCCGATGGACCCACCGACCCGGTCGTTCGACAGCTTCACCTCCGCGGCGATGGAGTGCGCGCTGTCGCGCGTCTACCTGGGCATCCACTTCCGCTACGACTCGGTGGCGGGGAATGAGCTTGGCACGAAGATCGGGGACTACGCGGTCCAGGGGTTTCTTCAGCCAGGGAATCGGTAGGCGCCAACTCGGCGACGCCGCGACGCCGCGACGCCGCGACGCGGCTCGGCCTCGGTGCTCTCGGTCGTAACGAAACCCGTAATTGGGTCGCCCAACGGGATGGTAGGTCGAGAGGTGTCATGGCCCGAGCGGCGAGATCAGAGCGGGCCGAAAACGAGGAGGAGATCGATGAGCGGAACAAAGACGGTACGGTTCTTGGCTTTGGCGGTGACGGCCTTCCTGGCCCTGACCGCGGCGGATCCCGTCTCGAGTGATGGTGGGCGGGTGGCGCTGACGACCTGCGACCTCTCCTGCGCGGACGCCACCACCCACTTCTATGTGGCCTGCGGCAACGGCACGGTGACCGACAACCGGACCGGTCTGGTCTGGCTGGCCGACGCGGACTGCTTCGGGCAGTTGAGCTGGGACGAGGCCGTGGCCATCGTGGCGGGTCTCAGCGACCTTTCCGCACACGCGTGCGAAGGCATGGATCCGGATGACTGCGACTGCGGCCTCAGTGATCACTCCACTCCCGGCGAGTGGCGTCTGCCGACGATGGCCGAGTGGGAGGAGATGATCTCGGTTGGCTGGGACACCGATACCTGTGCGCCGGCGATCTCCAACGACGTCGGCAACGGTTGCTGGACCCAGGCCTGTGCCGACGCGGGCATGTGCTCGTTCCACGACCCAGCGGCCGCCCCCTACTGGTCAGCCTCTTCGTATGTGGCGGACCCGATGTACGCGTGGGGCGGGGACCTCGGCGCCGCCATCATCGTCCCGCTCCCCAAGGAGAACGGCGGTCACCTCTGGCCGGTGCGTGGCGGGCAGTAGAGGCGAACCGCGAACGGGCGCCGTTCTGGTCGCCTTCTGGCGGGGCGGGCGGCCGGTTACCCGAAGGAGCCACTCCGGGAGGCCGATGAAGAGCCCAGCCCAGGGTCCGCGCACGCTCGGGGCCTGCGCCGTCACGCCCGGCCGCCCGGGGCGGCCTCGCGGCCGGCAGGGTGCGGCCCGAGGCCTGGTAGGCTGGAAAGAACGATGGCGACTCTTCGATCGAGGCCGTTCTGCCGGCGCAGCGGTCGAGATCTCTCAGCGGCCCCGCCGGTGCCTGGCCGGATTCCTAACGGCTTGAACCGCCGACCGCGGGAGCCGCCGAGCCGGCTTCTTCGACGATCCGGATCCGCTGATCCGCCGGGACGCCCGCCCGGCGTTGCACGACCCCGGACGGCCAGCGCACGACCACCTCGTCGATCTTCGTCGCCGCCCCCAGCCCGAAGATCGGGTAGAGCTGCGACTGCGAGAGGTAGCTTCCGCCGGTCCGCACCAGCCAGGACTGCTTGACGCCGCCGGCGCTCACCTCGACCACCGCGCCGATGCCGTCGCGGTTGCTCTTGGTGCCCTCGAGGTCGACGCCCAGCCAGTGGCCGCCGCCGGCGCGGTTCTCGAACACCGCCGCCGGCCCGCCGTTGGTGGTCAGCACCAGGTCGGGGTCGCCGTCGCCGTCGAGATCGGCCCAGGCGGCGCCGCGGGCCACCCGCGGGGTGGCCAGGTCGCCGCCGGCGCCCGTGGTGACCTCCTCGAAGCGGCCGCTGCCGGTGTTGCGGAACAGCTGGGTCGGCTGGGCGTAGCGCACGTTGGGCTGCACGGTCTCGATGTCGGGGTCGAGGTGGCCGTTGCCGAACAGCAGGTCGAGCCAGCCGTCGAGGTCGTAGTCGAAGAAGAAGGCGGCGAAGGTCAGCGAGAACAGGGTCGGCCGGCCGATCCGCGCCGGCGGCGCCACGTCGACGAAGAGGAAGTTGCCCTCGTTGCGGTAGAGCGCCGTCATCTCGTTGGCGAAGTTGCCGATCACCAGTGAGGGGCGGCCGCTGCGGTCGTAGTCGGCGGCGTCGATGCCCATGCCGCCGCGGGCAACGCCGGTCTCCGAGAAGGCCATTCCCGACAGCACCCCGATCTCCTCGAAGGTGCCGTCGCCCTGGTTGTGCAGCAGCAGGTTGGGCTGGGTGTCGTTGGCGATCGCCACGTCCAGCCAGCCGTCGCCGTCGAGGTCGAGCACCGTCGCGCCCAGCGACTTGGCGTTGGGCTGCCGCACCCCGGCCTCCGTCGTCACGTCCTCGAAGGTGAGGTCGCCCCGGTTGCGGTAGAAGCGCGGCGAGGCGCCCGGGTAGGACTCGGGGGTGCAGTAGCTCTTGTTGACCCCGTCGAGGCTGCAGCGGATGTCGGTCTCGGGCGTCCAGGTGACGTAGCGGGTGGCCAGGATGTCCAGCCGGCCGTCGCGGTCGGCGTCGAACAGCGCCACCGCGGCGCCGAACTCGTAGTCACGGCTCAAGCCGGCGGCCTGCGAGACATCGGTGAAGCGGCCGCCGTCGTTGCGCAGCAGGGCGTCGCTGCCCAGGCACGACAGGTAGAGGTCGGTGTCGCCGTCGTTGTCGAGGTCGGCGGCGGCGCCGGCCAGGCAGTAGGCCGAGATGTCGAGGCCGGCCTCGCGGCTGACGTCGCGGAATCGCATCCCGCCCAGGTTGCGGTAGAGCCCCTGGGTGGCCGCCTTGCCCTTGCGGCCCGGGAACGGCCGGCCGTTGAGGAAGAGCAGGTCCTGCAGCTCGTCGCCGTTGTAGTCGAAGACGACCACCCCGGCGCCCATCGTCTCGGGCAGCCACTTCTGGCCGAAGGCGCCGGTCTCATGGGTGAACGCCACGCCGCTGGCCGCGGTCACGTCGACAAAACTGCCGCCCTCGGCCGCCGATACCGCGGCCTCGGGTACGAGCAGGATGCTGAGGAAGCCGGCCAGGGCTGCCGCCAGGCGGGCTCGGGGGCGGGCTCGCGGCGCGGCCGGCGTCGGAGACGGCGACCGGATTCCTGGTGTCGGACCGGCCGTGCCGGCCCCGGCTCGCGTTGTCGCCCTGGTCGCGCTCATCCGTTTCTGCCTCCCATCTCGGCCTCGATTCTCGCTCCTGCCTCCACTGCGCCCCGCGCGGGAGTTGTTTGCAAGCCCACTGCCAGCGTTTCGGTCGGCAGAGCCAGAGGGGGCCTTCGCGGCGCGGCCGCTCAGCCGCCCGCGGTCAGCCCTTCCGGGATGGGCTCGCCGGCGGGCAGCTCCTCCAGGCCCACCGAGGCGTGCTCGTGGATCGGCTGGCGCTCGTTGTTGTCGTGCGGGTGCTCCTTGCGGTACTCGCCGGTGAGGATCTGGCTCGCCTCGTCGACCTTGAACCGCTCGTACAGCGCCTGGTGCTGGCGCGACCGCTCGAGCTCGCCCAGGCCGCGATAGGAGAGCATCAGGGTGTAGTGCGCCATCAGGTCCTCGGGGTCGATGGCCAGAACCCGCTCGAGCGCCGCGACGGCGGCGGCGTAGTCACGGTTGCGGAAGTGGACGACGCCGATCTGGTTGAGCACCACGCGGTCGCGCGGGTACTGGCGCTCGGCGACCGCGAGGTGCTCGAGCGCCTGCTCGTACTCGCCCAGTTCCTTGGCCGCCACGCCCAGGAAGTGGTGCGCCCGCGCCAGCTCGGGCTCGAGCTCGAGCGCCTTCGCCAGAACCTCGCCGGCGCGGTCGAGGTCGCCCTCGGACAGCGCCACCCGGCCCAGGTTGACCCAGCCGTCGACATAGCCCGGCTCGAGGGCGGTGACCCGCTGGAAGGCCCGCTGGGCGCCCCGCAGGTCGCCCTGGCGCAACAGGCCGATGCCGTAGTCGTTCCAGCGCTCGCGGTCCCTGGGGCCCTCACCGGCCAGACCCATCGCCGGCAGCTCGCCGTCGCCGTCCACCACCTCGAGCTCGACCCGGTCTTCGGCCATGACCACGATCGGCAGCGTCGGCGCCTGCTTGAGCGCGCCCGAGACATCGGAGGTGTCACCGGTGAAGACGAAGCGGCGGTCGTCGAAGTGGGGGCTGTGCTCGGCCCCTTCCTGGTCGGGATCGGGCACGCCGGCGTAGGCCCACTGGTTGTTGAACCAGGAGAACTTGCGGTAGTTGAGCCTGGCCGTCAGGGTCAGCCGGTCGCCGGCGTCGGGCGGCACGGCGAGGCGGAAGTGGACCGTGTCGGCGGCGCCCGGCGGGATCAGCCGCACGTACACCACAGCCCGGGTGGCGAAGGCGTTGCGCTTGTCGATCGGGTTGCCGCGGGCGTCGATCATCAGCGAGCGGTAGAAGTGCGCCCCGGGCTCGACCGGCGACTGCTCGTCGGCCATGCCGCTCCAGAAGACCACCCGGCCGTTCTCGTCGACGGCCTTGAGCTCGAGCCAGCAGTCGAAGGCGTCGACGGTGCCGCTGGGGAAGAAGTGGCCGACGCCGCGGGTGCGCACGACCACGTCGACCCGGGTCGACTCGCCGCGGCGCACGGTCGCCGGGATCTGGTCGAGCGGACCGAACAGGGTCTCCGCCGGGCCGGCCGGCGCCATGCCGCCGCCCACCGCCATGCCCTGCTCTTCGCCGACGGCGAAGGTGGTGGCCAGCTCGGGGCCATCGAGCCGCGGTCCTTCGCCGCCCTCGGCCGTGGGCTCCGCCTCGGTCATGGCGAAGATGTCCACCGTGACCTGGTTGGCCTGGAGGAAACGGATCACCGCGTCCAGCTGTTCCTGGTCGCCGTTGGCGGTCGGCAGAGCGGTGTTGGCGGCCGCGAAGCGGTGCGACTTGATCAGCCCGTTGTCGTTGGCGGCGTCGTCCGAGGGCACGTGCGGCATGTGGCAGTCGACGCACTTCTTGGGCGCTTCGGGGTAGTAGAACGAGCGCGCCCCGTGGCCCGAGACGCCCGAGGCCTGCCAGTTGTCGTAGGTGTTGAAGCCGCGGATCCAGCGGTATTTGTTGACCGGCACGTCGAGGTGGACCTTGTGGCAGGTCGAGCAGAACTCGGACTCGCTCATGAACGGCTTGATGAAGGTGCGGCGGTGGGGCTCGGGGTCCATCCGCACCAGCAGGTCGTGCACCATGGTGATCCAGCGGTTGTCGCTGGTGGCCAGGTCGTGCAGCGGCGGCACGGTGATCTCGTAGTCGCCCTGGCCCATGGTCGAGCCGACGTCCGAGATCATGTGGCAGGCGGTGCAGCCCAGCCCGGCCTGCGCCTCCTCGGTGTGGACGATCTCCTCGATCGGAGTGTCCATCATCCCGGACTGCAGCACCGCCGGGTCGTGGCAGCCGCCGCACCACTTCGACGGCTGCACCCCGGCCACCTCCTGCATGTACTCGATCGACTTGCGGTACCACTGGTTGTTGAAGCTCGAGAGGTGGTGCGCCGAGCCCTGCCACTGATCGTAGAGGTCGGGGTGGCAGCCGGCGCGGGCACAGCTGTCGGACTTGAGGTAGACCGACGACGAGACGGTGCCGCCGTGGGTGGTCTTGACCGATGAGGGGAAGAACGGCCCGTCCTCGCCGCCCATCGCCTCCTCGGCCATGGTGGTGGGCGCCGGCGGGTTGGTGATCGTCTGCTTGCCGGTCTCGTCGCCAAGCGCCCGCACCAGGAGCGGCACCACCAGCGCCAGCGCCAGCCCGGCCGCCGCCAGCCGCCAGAGGTGTCGCGGGCCGCGGCCGGCTTGCGCCACGAGCAGCACCGCCAGCCCGGCGGCCGAGAGGCCGATGTGCGTCCAGAGCAGCGGCCGCAGGGGCGTCAGGTTGCCCACCCAGGCGAGGGCCAGGCCGCAGCCGGCGCCGGCCAGCAGCAGCAGGCCCGACGGTCAGCACCGCCGGGCGGCGGCGCTCCTGCCAGCACCAGCGGACGAACGGCAGAACCAGCGCCAGCCCGAGGCCCAGGTGCAGCAGCAGGTTGGCGAAGTAGAACGGGTGCGGGTCGCCGTCGGACGCCAGGTAGGCGCTGTTGGCCACCAGCACAGCGGCCAGGATGAGCAGCCAGGGCCGGCGGCGGCGGGGAGGGGTAGCGTGGCTCATACAGGTCCTTTTTCGAGCGCCTCAGGGGGCCGGTTGCGATGCCTCAGCCGGCGCGGCGGGCGAGCAGCTGCACCGACACCTGGCGCAGCAGGGACTCGCTCTTCTGTCGCCACAGCTCCGGGGTGAATCGCTCGGCCGGTGCCGACAGCTCGACCGCGCCACCGCCCTCCAGGGCGGCCACCTTGATCCGCATCTCGCTCCAGATCAGGGCCCAGTCGGGGTTCACCTCGATCCGCGGGTCGTAGGGCTGGCCGGAGGTCTGCAGGGCGTCGAGCACCGCCGCCAGCAGCGGCCCGCTGGCGCCGTCGTAGGCCGCCTCGAACCGCTGCACCGCCAGGTGCGCGCCGGGCGGCGGCGTGTAGCCGTCGTTGAGCAGCACTTCCTGGAACTGGCCGCTGTCGGCAAGGCCGGAGAAGTTCGGGTCGTTGCGCGCCCTCAGGCGCGAGCGCTCCTCGAGCTCGATGGCGCGCCGCAGATGGCCGAGCGACAGGCCGACATAGCCCGCCAGGGCGTAGTTGCTGGCCACCAGATAGCTGGCCTCGGCAGCGCCGGCCTGGGTGGAGAGATAGCGCGCGAACCGTTGGCTGGCGCCGTCGAGGTCGCCCTGGAGCAGCAGTACCGCGCCGATATTCAGCGAGTTGTCGCTGGCCGAGGGGTCCAGCGCCTCGGCGCGGCGAAAGGCCTCGAGCGCCGCCGCCTGGTCGCCGTCGGCCAGGTCGAGCGCCGCCCGGTTGAGCCAGCCCTGGCGCAGGGCCGGATCGAGCTCCAGGGCCCGTTCGAGGTCGCGCCGGCCGGTGTCCATCTCGTCGAGCATGAAGCGGGCGGTGCTGCGCTCGAGCAGGGCGCCGGCGTCCCTGGGGTGGGTCTGAAGCCAGCTGTCGAGAAAGGCCGCGGCCGCGGCGGGCTGGCCGGCCTCGATCAGCTCGCGCGCCGCCGCCGGGCCGTCGGTCTCGGCCGCCGGCGCGGCGCCCGCGATGCTGGCGATCGCCAGGCCGAGGGCCATCGCCAGGCCTAGGGCACGGCGCTGCCACGAGCGCTGGAGCGGTTCTTTCATGGCTACGCAGGATACCGCGGAGCCGCCCGCCATAGAAGCCCGGGCGGGGCAGGACACCGGCAGCTTCTGTCCTGCCCCGCGGGCGGCTTACAATCGGCGGATGTCGAATGTCGTTCCGCCGCCCGCGGAGATCGCCGCCGCGCTCGAGCGCCGCGTCTTCGGGCAGACGCGGGCGGTGCGCGAGACCGCCATCGCCATGGCCAAGCACCTGGCCGACCTGCAGGCCGGCAACCTGCTGCTGATCGGCTCGTCGGGCACCGGCAAGACGACCCTGCTGCGGGCGGTAGAGGAGTTCCTGGCCGCCGAGCCCGCCCTCGCCGAGCGGGCCACCCTGATCCGCATCCACGCCAACCTGCTCTCCGAGGAGGCCGCCGCCGGGCGCGGCGGCGAGGCGGTTCTCACTCGCCTGCTGGAACGGGCGCGCGACCGGCTGGGCCCCGAGGCGCCGATCGACCAGCTGCTGGCCCGGGCGCGGCGCGGCATCGTCTTCGTCGACGAGATCGACAAGATCCGCGCCAAGATCGACGGCCGCGCCCACCTGCCGGGCATCCGCGCCCAGGAGGCGCTGCTGACCCTGATCGAGAACGAGTCGATCCCGCTGGCCCTGCCGGCGCGCTGGGGCGGCGGCTCGGTCACGGTCGACGCCAGCCGGCTGCTGTTCGTCGGCGCCGGCGCCTTCGAGACCCTCTACGACACGGTCTACGACCGGGTCACCGTGGGCGCCGACCGCGGCGCGCTGCAAGGAGGTGACGGTGGTCGACGGCGACGGCCTGCGGCGCGAGGAGCGCTTCTCGCTGCGCGACTGGCTGCGCTCCCAGGATCTGTTCGAGTACGGCATGACGCCCCAGTTCCTGTCGCGGTTCGAGTCGGTGGTGCTGCTCGAGGACCTGGGCGAGGAGCGGCTGCTCGAGATCCTGCTGCGGGGCGCGGAGTCGCCGCTGCGGCGGGCCGAGGCCTGGTTCGCCAGCCAGGGCGTCGAGCTGGCGCTGTCGCCCGCCGCCGCCCGCCGCATCGCCGCCGAGGCCGCGGCCCAGCCCCGGCTCGGCGCCCGCGCGGTGGCCGAGGTCTTCCGCCGGGTCATCCGCGACCACGAGTTCGCGCCGGCCGCGACCGCCACCGACGGAGTGGTGATGATCGACCTGCCCGAGGTCGAGGCGGCGCTGGCCCCCGGCGGCGCCGGCTAGTGTCCCGAGGGTGATGGCTCGACGCCTGGCGCTGGCCTTCCTCGCCGCCGCCGCGGCGCTGATCCTGCTGTTCTCGGCCCTGGGCGGCGAGGCGGGCGCGATCGGCTTCACGATCGTGGCCGGCGCCTGCCCGTTCGCCCTGATGGCCCTGGGGGCTGCCCGGCGGGACCGCCTGGGCGCCGCGGCGCTGCCGATCGCCCTGGCGCTGGTCCTGATCGAGCTGTCGCTCGCCGGCATGCTGGCCCTGCGCGGCCGGGTGCTCGACGGCCCCTGGATCGGCGGGCTGCCGCTCGCGGCGGCGCTCGCAGATCTACGGCGTCTTCCTGCTGCCGCTGGTGGTGATCGCTCTGGGCTTCGCCCTGACCTTCGCGCGCTTCGACGTCGGCGCGGAGGATCTCGAGCGGCTGCGGCGGCTGGCCCCGAAGGAGCCCGACTAGCCCTTGCCGATCCTCGACCGGCCGGTGATCCTGTGGACCGCGGTCGTCTATCTGGCGGTGGTGATCGGCGATCGGCCTGTGGGCGATGCGGCCGCACCCGCTCGGCGCAGGGACTTCTTCATCGCCGGCCAGTCGATCGGCCTGCTGGTCACCGGCCTGGCGACGATGTCGGCGGCCTTCAGCGGCTTCGTCTTCATCGGCGGCCCGGGCCTGGTCTACCGGCTGGGGCTGGCGTCGCTGTTCATCTGCATCCCGGTGAGCTTCACCGCCGGGCTGCTCTGCTGGGTGGTGGCCAAGCGGCTGCGCCTGCTGGCCGAGGTCGCGGCCGGTCTACACGGTCGCCGACGCCCTGCTGGCGCGCTATCGCAGCCGGGCGGTGTCGGGGCTGGCGGCGGTGGCGGTGCTGCTGGGGACGGTCGCCTACCTGGGGGCGCAGCTGCAGGCGCTGGGGGTGGTGATCGAGGCGGTCTTCGGCACCCACGCGGCGCTCGGCGCGTGGAGCCTGCCGGCGGCGATGGCGGTCGGGCTGGTGGTGATCGTCGCCTACGCCGTCGCCGGCGGCATGGTGGCCGGCGTCTACACCGACCTGCTCCAGGGCGGCCTGATGGTGCTGGCGGCGGGCGGCGTCTTCGTCTACGCCCTGCGCTCGGGCGGCGGGCTGGGCGCGATCGCCCGGCAGGTCGCCGCCTCGCCCGAGTTCGGCCCGGCCTTCCTCGATCCGCTGGGCAACGTGCCGGTGTTCACCGCCGTGGGCTTCTTCTTCGCTCTTCTCGGTCGGCGTGCTGGGGCAGCCGCACATGCTGCACAAGTTCTACATGCTGCGCGAGGTCGTCGATGCTCAAGTGGCTGCCCGCGGTGATCGGCGGCGGGCAGGCGGCCTGCGTGCTGCTCTGGCTGGGGGTCGGGCTGGCGGTGCCGGCGCTGGTGGCCGCCGGCAGACTGGCGCCGCTCGCCAACCCCGACCAGGCGTCGCCGGCCTTTCTGCTCGGCTTCACTCCCGGGCCGCTCGCCGGGCTGGTCTTCGCCGGCATCCTGGCGGCGATCATGTCGACCGCCGACTCGTTCGCTCAACATCGCCGCCGCGGCGCTGGTGCGCGACCTGCCGCGGGCGCTTGGCTGGCGGCTGCCCGACCAGCTGGTCTGGGGGCGATGGGCGGTGCTGGGGGTCGCCCTGGCCGCCGCCGCCTGCTCGCTGCTCTACGGCGACCTGGTCGCGCTGCTCGGCACCTTCGCCTTCGCCACCTTCGCCGCCGCCCTGGCGCCGGCGGTGGCCGTCGGGCTCAACTGGAAGCGGGTGACGGCGGGGGCGGCGTCGGCCTCGATCGTCACCGGCCTGGCGGTCAACCTGGGGCTCGAGTGGCTCGCCCGCCAGACCCTCTTCCCGGCGCTGCCCCCGGCGCCGCTGGCGCCGGGAGTGCTGCCCGGGGTGGTGGCGATGGCGGCGTCCTTCCTGGTGCTTCTGGTGTGGAGCTTTCTGGCGGCGCCGCCGGCGCTCGATGCCGACGTCGAGCTGGCGATGGAGCTCTGAGCTGCCGTCTGGCCGGCCGGCCACGAGACCCGGCCGGAAGGCCCGGGTGGAGCGGCGCGCTAAGAGCCCTTGGGGTCGGCGCCGGTCGGCTGGTTGCGCTTGAGCAGCATTCGCCCCAGCGGCCGCAGCAGCAGCCCGACGGCGATCAGCACGATGACCACGAGCCCGTTGCGCACCAGGTCGCCGCGCTCGTCGGCGGTGGCGGCGTTGACCAGGGCGTAGTAGATGTAAGTCCACATAAAGACCGAGGGCACCATGCCGATCGCGGTGGAGGCGAAGAACCTGCTGAAGCGGAAGCCCGCCAGCGCGGTGGCGTAGTTGACGAAGGCGAAGGGGATCGGCAGAAAGCGGACGCCCACCAGGTTCCAGAAGCCGTGCCGCTCGATCATCGCCTCGAGGCGGCGCATCCGCCGCTCGCCGGCGAGGTGCTCGATCAGGTCCTTGCCCAGGGCGTGCGCCAGTCCGAAGCTGATCAACGCGCCGAGCATGCAGCCGATCGAGTTGTAGAGCCAGCCCCAGAGCGGCCCGAAGACGATGCCTCCGGCAGCGATCAGCGGCGTGACCGGGATGCCGCTGGGGGCGATCACGAGATAGCCGCCGATCAGCGCCAGCGGCGCCCACCAGGCCTGGCGCAGCTGGGCGAGCAGGGCGGCCAGAGCCTCGCGTTCGAGGTACTGCCGGGCCGGGGTCAGCAAGAGCAACGCGGCGAGGGCGGCGACGACCAGGGCCAGGATGCCGAAGCGGAGCAGCGCGCGGCGCAGGCGGCCCGCGGTCCGGCCGTCGCCGGCCGCGTCGTCGTCGGCCGCGGTGTCATCGGCCGCGTCGTCGTCGGCCGCGGTGTTGTCGGGTTCGAGACCGCCGGGCACGGCGTCCGCGGGGTTGGGCGCGCCCGGCCGCGGTCCGTCGGCCGCGCCGTCGCTCATTCGGCGGCGGCCGGGTTGAGACCGAGGAACTCACGCATCTGCTGCACCAGGATGTCGTGCGAGTTGGGATCCATGAAGTTGAGCTTGAGCTCGTTGATCACCATCACTTCCATCTGCTGCCACTCGGCCCAGCAGTCGGCACAGACCCGCCGGCCGAGCTCCTCGCCCAGCGCGCCGGGATACGGCGCCGCGGTCATCGGCGGCGCCTGCCGGCCGCAGCGAGCGCATTGGATGGTGGCTTCGGGCGTCTCGGCGTCGGCGTTCATGGCGTCTCCGGGGCGGGGCTCGTGGGTGGCTGGCGGTGCGGGGCGGGAGCCGGGCTCAGGACTCGCCCGGCAGCACGATGCGGCTCTCGGCGCGTTCGCCGACCTCGGCCGGGATGCGCACCAGCAGGTAGGTGTCGCCGCCCGGCCGTGGGCTGCGCACCGTTTGGACCATGGCGTCGGGGACCGCCAGCTTCACGTAGGCGGGCCGTTTGGGCTTCTCGCGGGCGCTGTCGAGCACCAGCTCGGCCAGCGGCGCGGCATCGACCCGCTCGGGGTAGTTTTCGAGGGCGAAGCGCAGCTTCTTCAGGGTTTCGTCCATGGCGGCGTCCTCACTTGGCGGCGGCGGTCGCCGCGAACAGGTCGCGGAAGTAGGCGATCGTCCGCTCGAGCCCGGCGCGCAGCGGCACTCGCGGCTCCCAGCCGAGGATCTCGCGCGCCCGGCTGATGTCCGGCTGGCGGATCTTGGGGTCGTCCTCCGGCAGCTGCCGGTGCTGGATCGGGCCGCCGCCGCCGGTGAGCTCGAGCACCAGCTCGGCGAACTCGAGCACGGTCATCTCGTGCGGGTTGCCGAGGTTGACCGGCTCGTTGGTGTCGCTTTGGAGCAGCCGCCAGATGCCCTCGACCAGGTCGTCGACGTAGCAGAACGAGCGCGTCTGCGTGCCGTCGCCGAAGACGGTGAGCGGCTCGCCGTCGAGCGCCTGCTGGATGAAGGTGGGCACCACCCGGCCGTCGCGCGGCCGCATCCGCGGCCCGTAGGTGTTGAAGATGCGGACGATGCGGGTGTCCAGCCCGTGCGTCGCGGTGGTAGGCCATCATCATCGCCTCGGCGAAGCGCTTGGCCTCGTCGTAGACGCCGCGCGGCCCGACCGGGTTGACGTTGCCCCAGTAGCTCTCGGGCTGCGGGTGGATCAGCGGGTCGCCGTAGACCTCGGAGGTCGAGGCCAGCAGGAAGCGGGCCTGCTTGGCCTTGGCCAGCCCCAGGGCCTTGTGGGTGCCGAGCGAGCCGACCTTGAGCGTCTGGATGGGCAGCTCGAGGTAGTCGATCGGGCTCGCCGGGGAGGCGAAGTGGAGCATGTTGTCGATCGCGTCGGCCAAATGCAGCGGCACGGTGATGTCGTGTTCGATGAAGCTGAACATCTCGTCCGCCAGCAGCGGCTCGATGTTGGCCCGGTTGCCGGTGATCAGATTGTCGACACAGATCACCCGGTGGCCTTCGGCCAGCAGGCGCATCGCAGATGTGCGAGCCGAGGAAACCGGCGCCGCCGGTGACCAGCGAAGTGGTCAAAGCGGCGCTCCGGCGCCCGGATCGGCCTCGGGTCGACCGACCGAGACATAGCGGAAGCCGGCGGCCGCCACCCGGTCGGGCTCGTAGATGTTGCGCAGATCGACGATCAGGGGATGGCGCATGCGCTTGTGCAGCCGTTCCAGCTCGAGCGCCCGGAACTGGTTCCACTCGGTCGAGATCACCAGCGCCTCGGCGCCGTCGGCGGCGGCGTAGGAGTCCTGGCAGAACTCGACCGACGGATAGAGCTCGCGGCAGGCGTCCATCGCCGCCGGGTCGAAGGCGCGGACCCGGGCGCCGCCGGCCAGCAGGCCGTCGAGCACGAACAGCGCCGGCGACTCGCGGATGTCGTCGGTCTCGGGCTTGAACGACAGCCCCAGCTGGGCGACGACCCGCCCCTCGAGGTCGCCGAGCGCCGTCCGGATCTTCTCGACCATCCGCTCTCGGGTCTCCTGGTTGGCCGCCGAGCACCGCCTCGATGATCTTGAAGTCGAAGCCCTGCTCGCGCGCCATGCTGGGCTGACCGCGCGCGTGTCCTTGGGAAAGCAGGAGCCGCCGAAGCCGGGGCCGGCGTGCAGGAACTTCGGGCCGATCCGGCGGTCGAGCCCCATGCCCCGGGCCACCGTCTCGACGTCGGCGCCCAGCGCCTCGCACAGCCGCGCGATCTCGTTGATGAACGAGATCTTGGTCGCCAGGAACGCGTTCGAGGCGTACTTGATCAGCTCGGCGCTCTCGACCGACGTCGGTGACGACGAGGGCATCTCGGTCAGCGCTAGAGCGGCGAGTAGATCTCGAGCATGATGTCGATCGCGCGGGTCGTCGCGGCTGCCGATCACCACCCGGTCGGGGCGCATGAAGTCGTCGATCGCCGAGCCCTCGCGCAGGAACTCCGGGTTGCAGACCACCGCGAACGGGCGGTCGCCGGCGCGGCCCTCGCACGATCTCCTCGATCTTCTGGCCGGTGCCGACCGGCACCGTGCTCTTGGTGACGATCACCTTGTAGCCGTTGAGGTGCTCGCCGATCGACTCGGCCACCTCGCGCACGAAGCTCAGGTCGGCCGAGCCGTCGGGCAGCGACGGCGTGCCGACGGCGATGAAGATCGCCTGCGCCGCCTCGATGGCCGGCGGCAGCTCGGTGGTGAAGCTGAGCCGCCCGGCCTCGAGGTCCTGGCGCACCAGCGTCGCCAGGCCGGGCTCGTAGATCGGGATCTCGCCGCGCTCGAGCGCGGCGATCTTGTCGCGCCAGCTTGTCGACGCAGATCACCTGCATGCCGAAGTCGGCCAGGCAGGCGCCGGTGACCAGCCCGACGTAGCCGGTGCCGATGACGCAGATCCTCATGAGCCGCCGTCCGCCGGCGCGGCCGATTCGCGGTACCAGCGCACGAACTGGCGCAGACCGTCGCGGATCGGCACCTTGGGCGAGTAGCCCAGCAGACGCTCGGCCTTGGTGACGTCGGCGTAGGTGATCGGCACGTCGCCGGGCTGGTCGGGCAGGTGCTCGATGCGCGGCTCGACGCCGAGCTCCTCGGCCAGCCAGCGCACCAGGTCGGCGAGCGTGGTCGTCTCGGCGCCGCCCAGGTTGAAGATCTCGAAGCCCGGCGCCAGGTCCATCGTGGCGACGATGCCGTCGACGATGTCGCCGACGTAGGTGTAGTCGCGGCGGCTGGCGCCGTCGCCGAACAGCGTCAACTTTCGCCCGCGGGCCAGCTGGTCGGTGAACTTGTGGATCGCCATCTCGGGGCGCTGTGCCGGGCCGTAGACGGTGAAGAACCGCAGGCAGGCGATCTTGAGGCCGTAGAGGTGGTGGTAGTTGAAGCAGAGCAGCTCGCCGGCGCGCTTGGTGGTGGCGTAGGGGCTGATCGGCTGGTTGACCTCGTCGCTCTCGGCGAAGGGCACCTTGTTGTTGATGCCGTAGACCGACGACGACGAGCCGAAGATGAAGGTCTCGGGCCCGTGGCGGCGGGCAGCCTCGAGCAGCCGCAGAGTGCCGATGCAGTTGACGTCCTCGTAGAGGATCGGCTCGCTCGAGGCTGGGCCGCACGCCGGCGCGGGCCGCCAGGTGCACCACCGCGTCGAAGCGGCCGTCGCGGAACAGCCGGTCGACCAGCTCGGCGTCGCGGATGTCGCCCTCGACCAGGGTGAAGTCGTCGCGGCCGAGCAGCGGCGCCACGTTGGCCCGCTTGCGGGCCGGGTCGTAGAAGTCGTTGAAGTCGTCGAGCACCGAGACGCGGTCGCCGCGGTCGAGCAGCCGACGGGTGAGATGCGAGCCGATGAAGCCGGCGCCGCCGGTGATCAGAACGTGGGAAGACATGGGGACGACTCGGGAAAGTCGGGCTAGCCCGACCTTCTCACCAGCACTCGCAGCGAGCCGGCGTAGGTGCCTGAAGATGTGGGACTTACCGACCGAGGGCACCACAGGCGTACTTGAAGTACGTCGAGGATGACCGACCGAGGGAAGTCTCGCAGATTGAGGTACATACGTCGGCGTAGTCGAGAGTTGGCGAGAAGGTCGGGCTAGGGCTGCGAGATCTGTGGCAAGTGTTGGCTGTCGGGCTGGGGTCGATCGGCCGGTGCGGCCTACGGCTCGGCCTCTTCGGCCAACTCCTGCTCCTCGCGGTATCTCTGCTCGATACCGGCTTTCTGCCGGTTTCGGACCAGCCATCTCAGGAGCCACGACTCGTCGATCCCGACGATAACATCGTTGATCGCCTCGTAGACGGTGGGGTCGTCGATCAGCATCGCCAGCGTCCCCTCGCCCTCGTCGAGCCGCGCCGAGAGCTGGCGCAGGTTCTCGAGCAGTTCCTCCAGGTTGCCGCCGACGCTCTCGCCGAGCTCCTTGTCGGTCAGCAGCCGGCCCAGCAGCCCTTCGCCCTGCCGCAGCTCCGTCACCAGGGCGCCGAGGTCCTTGGAGGTGCGGTCGAGGCTGGCGATGGTGTCGCGCAGCTGCCGGCCGGAGGTCTCGTCGTTGAGCAGGGTCGGCAGGGCGCCCGGGCCGCTCTCGAGCTTGGCGAGCAGAGACTCGACCCGGCTCAGGGCGGAGCTCATGCGGGCGGCGAGCAGCGGGTCGTTGACCAGCGCCCCCAGGGTGCCCTCGCCGGCGTCGATCTTGGTCGAGATGCTGTCGAGCGAATCGAGGCTGGTGAGCAGCGCCTTCTTGGCCCGGCGGCCGGCCTCGTTGTCGGTGGTCAGCTCGCCCAGCAGCCCCTCGCCCGCCTCCATCCGCGCCAGGATGCGGCGCAGCGAGTAGGAGATCGCCACCATGTTCTCGACCGCGTCGCCGCCCGAGGCGATCAGCTTGTCGACGTCGGTGGCCGGGGCGGCGCGAATCTGGCCGCCGGAGGGCACCACGTCGCTGGTGGCCGAGCCCGAGCTGATCTCGATGTACTTGTCGCCCAGCAGGCCGAGCGTCCGGATCGAGGCCTGGGAGTCGCGGCGGATGCGGTTGCGGTAGCCGCTGTCCACCGACACCCAGACTGTCAGCAGCGTCTTGGTGACGTCGCGCGGCAGGACGATCTTGGTGACGTCGCCGACGTTGACCCCGTTCAGCTGCACGGGGCTGCCCGTGGCCAGGCCGCTGACCGACTCGAAGCGGATGTAGTAGCGGTTCTTCTGGGTGAACAGATTGCTCTTCTCGCCGATCAGGAAGGTGCCCGCCATCAGCACGATCAGCGCCGCCAGCACCAGCAGGCCGACTTTGATCTCACGCGACATCGGCTTCCTCCTCATCCAGCCCGGCCAGGAAACAGGCCAGCAGCCGGTCGTCCGCGGCGTCGGCCTCCGCCCAGCTGCCGAGAAAACGGAACCGCCCGCCGTCGAGAAACGCCACCCGGTCGCCGACCCGGCGCGCCAGCGCGATGTCGTGGGTCACCACCACGAAGGTCGCGCCCAGCTGGCGCTGGGTCGTCCGCACCAGCCGGGCGATGGTCGCCGAGGTGATCGGGTCGAGCCCGGTGGTCGGCTCGTCGAACAGCACCACCTCCGGGTCCAGCGCCAGCGACCGCGCCAGGGCGACGCGCTTCCTCATGCCGCCCGAAAGCGCCGACGGCAGCTTGCCCTCGATGCCCTCGAGCCCCACCAGGGCCAGCTTGGCCGCCACCCGCTGGGCGATCTCGATCTCGTTGACCGAGGTGTGCTCGTGCAGCGGGAAGCCGACGTTCTCGAGCACCGTCATCGAGTCGAACAGGGCGCCGCTCTGGAACAGCATCGCCATCCGCCGGCGGATGGGGAACAGGTCCCGCTCCTCGAGGGCGGAGATCTCGGTGCCGTGGAAGAAGACCTGCCCCGCGTCGGGCTTCTCGAGCCCGTTGAGCAGCCGCAGCGTGACGCTCTTGCCCGAGCCCGACCGCCCCAGGATGACCAGCGTCTCGCCGGCGGCGATCTCGAAGTCGATGCCGTCGAGGATCACCCGGTCGCCGTACCGCTTGCGCAGGCCGCGGGCGACGAGGACCGGCTCTGCCACTGTCTCGGCCATCTCTTGCCCTGGATTATTCACCCCAAGATACCCCGGCCAGATCAGAACACGACGTGGAACAGCTTGGTGAGGAAGAAGTCGGACACGAGCACCATGATCGCGGCCATGACGACCGTGTTGGTGGTCGCCCGCCCGACGCCGTCGGCGCCGCCACGGGCATTGAGGCCGTTGAAGCAGCCGATGACGGTGATGAAGAAGGCGAAGAAGAACGACTTGCCGAGGCCGCTGAAGACGTCTTCCAGGGTGAGCGCGCCGAGCACGTCGTTGAGATAGAAGCCGGCCGTCAGGCGGAGCTGGACCACCGCGATCGCCGCGCCGCCGAGAATGCCGAGCAGATCGCCGATGATGGTCAGCGCCGGCAGCATCACCAGGGTGGCCGCGAGCTTCGGCGCCACCAGCTTCTTGACCGGGTCCGCGGCCATCGACCTGAGGGCGTCGATCTGCTCGGTGACCTTCATCGAGCCGAGCTCGGCGGTCATGCCGGCGCCGATCCGGCCGCCGACGACCAGCGCCGTCAGCACCGGGCCCAGCTCGCGCACGAGCGACTTGGACACCACCGTGCCGATGTAGAACTTGACCCCGATGGCGGGGAGCGAATAGGCGGTCTGCAGCGCCAGCACCATGCCGGCGAAGATCGTGGTGATGGCGGCCACGCCGAGCGAGCGGACGCCGATCTGGTGCATCTCGCGCAGCCAGAGTCGGGTCTCGAACGGCGGGCGAACCAGCGCGACGAGCCCGTTCCAGCCCAGCAGCGCCAGACCGCCAGCGGTGGCGGCGGCGGCGGCGAGCGGCGAGGGCAGGTTCATCGGCCGGGGCTCAGCCGCGCTGCGGCCACCAGGCGGCGGCCAGTGTTAGGGCCAGCAGACCCTGCCAGGCCGCCGACCAGGGAGGCGGCGAGGCCGCCGCGAGGGCGCCGGCGGCAAGCACGATCGCCGCCGCCGAGCGGCCGCTGATGAGCGCCACGATGACGGCGCTGTAACGGCGGCAGTCGCGCGCCGCCGCCAGGCCGAGCCCGGCGAGCATCGCCAGCCAGACGGCGGCCAGCGCTGCCAGCGGCGCCGATCCGCCGGTTCGCAGGCCGAGCAGGCCGAGCAGGCCGGCGGCGGCGGCCGGCCGCCAGACGATCAGGATCGCCAGGCCGGCGTCGTACAATGCACCTGCCACGAGGGCGCCGCGCAGGATCTTCAAAGCCAGGAACCGGCGGGCGAAATAGGCTCTCTTGACCACTCCCGGCCGATTCTATCCGCCCGACCCGGCTCGAACGTGACCGCCAGCCAGACAGCGAACCCCACCGGAGGCAGCCCGGGAGGCAGCCCGGGAGGCGGCCCCGGCGGCGCCCCCGGCGGTCGGCTCGCGAGCCTGGTCGCCACCGTCACCGGCAATCTGTTCCTCATCCTCTGCACGATCGTCTGTGCCACCGTCGCGGTGCTCTTTGGCTGGCTGCCGCCGCGAGGGCGGTGGGTCCACCTGATGGCCCGGATCTGGAGCCGCGGCCTGCTGATGAGCGCCGGCGCCCGCCTCGACACCCGCTTCGCGGCGCCGCTGGCCACCGACCGGCCGTATGTCTTCATGGCCAACCACCAGAGCCTGTACGACATCCCGGCCTTGATCGCCGCCCTGCCGGGTCAGACCCGGTTCCTGGCCAAGCGCAGCCTGTTCCAGATCCCGCTTTTTGGCTGGGCGCTCAAGGTGGGCGGTTTCATCAGCATCGATCGCGCCAACCGCAGCAGCGCCGGCGAGAGCTTCGCCGATGCCATCCGCGAGCTCCAGGCCGGCGCCTCGGCGGTCGTCTTCCCCGAAGGCACGCGGTCGCGAGACGGCAAGCTGCAGGTGTTCCAGCGCGGCGGCTTCCTGCTGGCGCTGAAGAGCAACCTGCCGATCGTGCCGGTGGGCATCCACGGCTCGATGGCGGTGCGGGTCCGGGACAGCCTGCGGATTCGCCCCGGGCGCATCACCGTCAGCTGCGGCCGGCCGATCGACGTCGGCGAGTACGGCGTGCGCGACAAGGCGCGGCTGATCGAGGACGTGCGGCGGCAGGTCGCCGAGCTGGCGGGGGAAAGGGGACAGGCACCCGGTGCCTGTCCCGCTCAGCGCACGCGGTAGACTCCGCGCCATGCCGAATCCCCGCGAAGATCAGGTCTGGGCCGTGCTGCAGCAGGTCAAGTTTCCCGGCATGAGCCGGGACATCGTCTCGTTCGGTTTTGTCGATCGGGTCGAAGCCAGCGACGACCGCGTCATCGTCGAGCTGGCGATCGCCACCCACAACCAGGATGCCGCCGCCGCGGTGCGCGCCGAGGCCGAGGAGAAGCTCCGGGCCGAGCTCGGGGTCGAGCGGGTCGAGGTCGGCCTCAAGCTGATGGCGCCGCCGGCGCCGGCGCACGAGGCGATCAGCCGCGACGCCGGCCTGATCCCCGACGTCGAGCACGTCGTGGCGGTGGCCAGCGGCAAGGGCGGCGTCGGCAAGTCGACCGTCGCCGCCAACCTGGCGGTGCGGCTGGGCCAGCTGGGCTACCGGGTCGGCCTGCTCGACGCCGACATCTACGGCCCGTCGATGCCGATGATGTTCGGCATCACCGACCGGCCGGTGGTCGAGGGCCAGCGGATCATCCCCTTCGAGCGCCACGGCGTGAAGCTGATGTCGCTGGGCTTCATCCTCGACATCGACACGCCGGTGATCTGGCGCGGGCCGATGGTGGTCAAGGCGATCGAGCAGCTGCTCGGCGACGTCGAGTGGGGGGCGCTCGACTACCTGATCGTCGACCTGCCGCCGGGCACCGGCGACGCCCAGCTGACGCATCAGCCAGAAGGTGCCGCTCTCGGGCGCGGTGATCGTCACCACACCGCAGGACATCGCCCTGATCGACGCCCGCAAGGGGCTGGCGATGTTCCGCAAGGTCGAAGTGCCGGTGCTGGGCATCATCGAGAACATGGCCGGCTTCGCCTGCCCCCACTGCGGCGAGGTGACCCACATCTTCAAGCAGGGCGGCGGCGAGCGCACCGCCGAGGTGCTGGACTGCCGGTTCCTGGGCTCGGTGCCGCTCGACCCGGCGGTGGTCGCGGGCGGCGACGAGGGCGTCCCGATCGTCGTCTCGCGCCCCGACGGCGCCCACGCCGAGGCCTTCGGCGCCCTGGCCGAGGCGGTGGCCGCCGAGCTGAGCAAGCGGCAGGAGCGCAAGCTGTCCATCTTCTGAGCCGAGATGTCCGTCGCGGTCGTTGCCGACGCCCATATCGACGGCCCCGGGGGCGAGCCGGGGCCGCTGATCTGGCAGCTGCGGGCGCTGCGCGACGCTGGCTGCGAGCGGCTGGTCCTGCTCGGCGACCTGTTCCAGACCTGGATCGGGCAGCGCCGCTACGAGACCGATGCCATCGCCCGGCTGACGGCGGTCCTCGCCGAGCTCAAGGCCGGCGGCATGCGGATCGACTACGTCGAGGGCAACCGCGACTTCTTCATCGGCCTGGGTCCGTATGCCGAGCTGTTCGACTCGGTAGTCGACGAGTTGATGGTGGAGGTCGGCGGGCGCCGCATCCTGCTCGTCCACGGCGACGGGCTCAACCGCGACGACCGGCTCTACCGCTTCTGGCGCTGGTTCTCGCACTGCCCGCCGGTGCGCCTGGCCATGTTCCACCTGCCGCGCCGGCTGGCCCGGCGGCTGGTGGCCGGCTTCGAGCGCGGTCTGGCCAAGACCAACTTCAAGCACAAGACCGAGATCCCGGAGGCGCCGATCCTCGAGTTCGCCCGGCGCCGGCTCGCCGAGGGCCACGACGCCCTGATCCTCGGCCACTACCACGAGCCGCGCCACTGGCGGCTGCCCGAGGGCGACGTCTGGCTGCTCGACGCCTGGTTCTCGAGCCGCCGGGTGGAGTGGCTCGGGGAGGCGCCGTTCACCGGCCCGGGCGACGGCTGAGCGGGGCCGGCCCGGGCGGGGTCACCTGCCTCGCGCGGCCCGCGCCGGCCCTGGCGAGCGGCGCCATCCGCCGCCGCGCCGGGTAACGTACTCGCCCCGGGCGACACTAAAGGGGCTGACACCGGCCCAGCCACGCACCCGAGCCTGACCTCCTCACCAGATCTTCACCACGCAGGCACATGAACTCCACTTCTCGACATCCACAGCGACCGGCCCGCGAGCGATGAACGCAGGCTCCGGCAGCGCCCCTCGCCCCGTCCGCGCCGGCCGCTCGGCCTTCGGCTCGCTGCGGCCGCCGCCGTCGAAGAGCCTGACCCAGCGCTATCTCAACCTGGCGCTGCTGGCGGCCGGCGGCTCCGAGATCAAGCGGCCGCTGCTGGCCGAGGACACCGAGGCCTATCTCGCCGGGCTGGCGCTGATGGGCTGCGACGTCGAGCGTTGCCGCGGCGCCGTCCGGCTGACCCCGCCCGCCGGCCCCGGCGAAGCGCGGATCGACTGCGGCGCCGGCGGCACCATGCTGCGGTTCTTGACCGCCGCCGCCTGCGTCGTGCCCGGCGTCTGGGAGCTCGACGGCACGGCGCGGCTGCGGCGGCGGCCCCTGGCGCCGCTGATCGCCGCGCTGCGCGGCCTCGGCGGCAGGATCGACTGCCTCGCCGAAGAGGGCCACGCGCCCCTGCGGGTGACCGGCGACGGCCTCGATGGCGGCCGGGTGGCGCTCGACGCCGGCGATTCGAGCCAGTACCTCTCGGCCCTGCTGATGGCGGCCACCCGGGCCCGGGGCGAAGTCGAGATCTCGGTGCCGCGGCTCGCCTCGGCGCCCTACGTCGACCTGACCCTGGCGGCGCTGGCCGAGCTGGGCGTCGAGGTGGAGCGGCCGGCGGACGACCTCTACCGGCTGCGGCCGGCGGCTTTCACCGGCGGCGAGGTCGCCGTCGAGGCCGACGCCTCGGCCGCCTGCTACCCGGCCGCCGCCGCCGCCCTCACCGGCGGCCGGGTGGTGATCCTCGGCCTCGGCCAGGGCAGCCGCCAGGGCGACCTCGGCTTCTTCGAGCTGCTGCGCCGAATGGGTGCCGAGGTGGGGTGGCAGGGCGGCCGGCTGGCGGTGGCCGGCCGCGGCGCCCTCGCCGCCGTCAGCCGCCGACCTGGCGGCAATGCCCGACCAGGTTCCCACCCTCGCCGCCCTGGCGCCCTTCGCCGAGGGCACCACCCGGATCACCGGCGTGCCCCACCTGCGCTTGAAAGAGAGCGACCGGCTGGCGGCGATGCGCCTCGAGCTCGAGCGGCTCGGCGCCACCGTCATCGAGCACCCCGACGGCCTCGAGATCCCCGGCCTCTGGGCCGACGCCGCGCCGCCCGAGGGCCCGGTGACCGTCGACAGCCACGACGACCACCGCATCGCCATGAGCCTGGCCCTGGTCGGTCTGCGCCGGCCCGGCGTCTCGGTGGCCGAGCCGGGAGTGGTGGCCAAGTCCTACCCGGCCTTCTGGCGGGACTTCGAGCGGCTGCTGGTCTGATGGAACTGGGGCGCCGGCCGGGCCGCATCGTCGGCGAGAGCCAGAGCCTCAGGCGGAGCCTCGAACGCCTCGAGCGGCTTGCGCCCAGCGACCTCCCGGTCCTGATCCAGGGCGAGACCGGCACCGGCAAGGAGCTGGCGGCGCGACGGCTGCACCGCAAGAGCCCGCGCCGCCGCCGCCCCCTGGCGCCGATCAACTGCGCCGCCCTCGCCCCGGGCCTGCTGGTCTCCGAGCTCTTCGGCCACCTGCGCGGCGCCTTCACCGGCGCCGACCGCGACCGTCCCGGCATCTTCGAGGCCGCCGAGGGCGGCACCGTCCTGCTCGACGAGATCGGCGACCTGCCGCTCGACGCCCAGGGCAAACTCCTCCGCCTGCTCCAGGAAGGCGAAGTGCGCCGCCTCGGCGAGAGCCTGCCGCGCCGGATCGACGTGCGGGTCGTCGCCGCTACCCACCGCGACCTCGAGAAGATGGCGCAGCAGGGCGAGTTCCGCCTCGACCTCTTCTACCGCCTGCGCGTGGGCCGGGTCGAGCTCCCGCCGCTGCGCCAGCGAGGCGAAGACGTCCTCCTCCTGGCCGAGGCCTTCCTCGGCAACCTCGACCGGCCGGCGCCCCGGCTGACCGCCGCCGCGCGGCGCCGCCTGCTCGACTACCCCTGGCCCGGCAACGTGCGCGAGCTCAAGAACGTCCTCGAAGTGGCCGCCGCCCTGTGCGACAACGGCCGCATCGGCGTCGAGCTCCTGGACCTGCCCGAGCAGAGCCGGACCGTGCGCCACGGCTATCACGAGCGGCTGCGGCGGTTCCGCAAGAGCATGGTGGCCGAGGCGCTGGATGCGAGTGATGGCAACCAGGCCGCGGCGGCAAGGCGGTTGGGGTTGAGCCGGCAGGCGTTGTCGTATCTGGTGAGGCGGTTGGAGATCGGGTGAGTAGTGGCTCGACGAGTCCAGTCGAGGGCTTGGTGGAACCTATTTGGAACCTAGGAATCTGGGCTCTTGATCGTGGAAAGCCCAATCGGTGGGGGGGTCTGCTCCAAGGAGGACCCGTCCCAGCGGCACTGCTCTGGAACCTAGGCTGGAACCTAAAAGAACCTCAAGTGTTGGCAGGCGTTGAGCGCAGCCGATGGACACTGGCGAATCCCGGAGACTGACCTGCCAGAGCCCCTGACTGGGAGTCAGGGGCCTTTCTTGGCGTGCAGCGCTGCCCGTCGGATCAAGACCCGGAAGCTCAGGTCAGAGGTTCCGTCGCGCTGTCGATGGGGTCTAGGATCGACCCTATGAAGAAACAACGGGCTGGAGACTTGGCATTGGCGATCGAGGACTTGGGAGAGGGCCTGAGAAGCGTGTGCGTCGCACTGGCAGGGTTGGTCCGGCAACGGAAGCCAGATCAACAAGCGGTAACGGTGGTGCGAGTGCCGGAGCCTCGCCCGGCGGCGCCGCCCGAACCCAGGCGACGTCAGCTGCTGACCGTGAGGCAGTTCGTGCGGGCCTATCCCGCCTTCACGGAGGGGAGCGTGCGCTGGCTGCTCTTCAACGGGGAGTGGAATCGGTTCGAGGAGGCCATCGTTCGCGTCGGACATCGGGTGTTGATCGACACAGACAAGTTCGAGAGATGGCTTGAGCTGCCGGCCAAGGAACGGAGATCCACGCCGCACCGCTGAGCGGGTCTCTGTGGGGGCAGCACGCGGCGAGTTCTGAATCCCGGCCCGCTGCTGTCCGACTCTTCGCCAGGTCGAAGAGCATCAGGGCCTTCTCAGGTTCGAGGACAACCCTACGCAGGTCTTTATGCAGCCGTAGAAGCCGGTACAAGCCCCGATCTCGTTGTAGACGCCCCCCCGGTCAATGCCAACTTGAGGGCCCTCAGCGGCCTCGTAAGGCCGCCCGGGACGGGTCATCCCCGGCCGGCCCGGGCCGCCGGACGGGAACTGGCGCCGGCATCCTTCCCGGTCCACGGTCTGTCACGGCGCGACCTGTGCTATGGTCCGCAAGACCGCCCGTAAGAAGCAAACCTGGGAAAACCCAGGGACGCAACGCCACGGATCTTCGTCTCCTTCTTGGCCGCCCATCTGGGTTGAGTCGGAAGCAAGATCGCCGGGCTGCCAAAAGCGCGCCGGCGGGCAAGTGTCGCCCGACAACACGGAGGACGCCCCCGGACCTCTTTGATCATGCAAGGTGACTTCTTGTGAGCTGGAAACGGAGACTCGCAGCCGCCACGCTTCTTGCAATTCTCCCCGGTGCGGCGTCGCATGGTGCCGAGTCTCCGGACGGCATCTGGGAAGATGTGGACGAGGGGGCTCTTCGGCTCTCGGGGGCTTTGCCGGACTCTGTTGATCGCCCCATCGTGCCTCGGCGGTATCGGACGCTGCGCCTGGACTGGACTGGCCTTGAAGTGCTACTGCAGCAGGCGCCACTGGAGGGAAGTCCCTCTGCCCTCAGTATCGAAGCCCTGCTGAGCCTGCCGCTACCAAACGGCAGTTTCGCACGCTTTCGCATCGAGGAGTCGCCAATCATGGCGGCGGAGCTGGCAGCCAAGCTGCCCGAGGTCGAGACCTACCGCGGTGTCGGAGTCGACGACCCGACGACCGTGGTGCGCTTCGACAGCACGCCAGCCGGCTTCCACGCCATGATTCGTTCGACGGCGGGGACGATCTTCATCGATCCCTACTCGCGTGGCGAGACCGACATCCACATCAGCTACGACACGCGGGATTACGGGCGGCCCGAGGGGAAGACGTTCGAATGCCGGGTGGGTTCTAAAGACCTGAGCCGGGGGACGGTTCTCGCGTCGGTGCCAACCCCGGTCCCGGGGGCGACGACGCCGGTTCTAGCCGTCGCTACGAATGGCACGATGCTCAGGCAAATCAGACTCGCGGTCGCGGCGACCGGTGAGTACACGACCTTCTACGGCAGCAAGGCTGCCGCGCAGGCAGGGATCGTGACCACGATCAATCGGGTCGACGTGGTCTACGAGCACGACCTCGCCATCCGCATGAACCTGGTAGACAACACGGCGATCGTCTTCACCGATCCGGGCACGGATCCCTATTCCAACAACTGCAATGACCTGGAGCTGGCGGCCAACCAGACGACGATCGACAACGCTCTGGGAGCGACGAACTACGACCTCGGGCATGTCATGGGCGGTCCCGGTGGAGGCGGTGGACTTGCAGGCCCCGGGCCCTGCTTGATCAACGTCTTCAGTCCGCCGCAGAACACCCACGCCCAGGGGTGCACAGGCACCACTGCCCCGATCGGTGATCCGTTCGACATCGATTTCGTGTCGCACCAGATCGGTCATCAGTGGGGTGCGCAGCACACCTTCAACAGCATGGAGGGCAGTTGTGCCGGAGGATCCCGGAACTCCGCGACTTCCTATGAGCCGGGGAGCGGCTCGACGATCATGGCCTATGCCGGGGTTTGCCCACCCGACGATCTCCAACTCAACAGCGACGACTACTTCCACGGCGAGAGCCTGCAGACGATCGCCGGCTATGACCCGACCGCATTTGGTGCCACCGACTGTATCCAGATGACGGCCTCCGGCAATACGCCGCCCACCGCCAACGCCGGAGCCGACTACACCATTCCGAAGAACACGCCGTTCACCCTGTGCGGAACGGGGACCGATCCGGATGTCGGCGATGCTCTCACCTATCTGTGGGAAGAGGACGACCTCGGTACCGATCCTGGAGGTCCGGCGAACGACCCGCTGAGCGCACCGTTCTTTCGATCGTTCGATCCGACGACGAGCAACTGCCGGACGTTTCCCCAGCTTTCCGACATCCTGAACGGGACACAGACGAACGGGGAGATTCTGCCGAACACCGCCTGGCCGATGACGTTTCGGCTGACGGTCTTCGACAACCATCCGGGCGCGTTCGGAGGAGGATTCGACCAGGACGAGAACAGCGTAACGGTGACTGGCGTTGCCGGGCCCTTCAGGGTCACCGCTCAAGACTCTGTGGCTGGCGTTGCCGGGCCCTTCAGGGTCACCAGGGCCCCCAACTGGACCGTGGGTACGAACCAAACAGTGACCTGGAACATCGCGGGCACGGCCCCGCCGCCGGTCAGCTGCGCCAATGTCGACATCCTGTTCTCTGATGACGGTGGAGCGAGCTTCCCGACAACCCTGTTCGCAGCGACGCCGAACGACGGCACGCAACAGGTGACCGTGCCGGATTTACCCACGACGATAGCCCGGCTCAAGGTGAAGTGTTCGGACAATATCTTCTTTGATATCAACAATGTCGATTTCACGGTGATACGCCCCCCCCTCCCCTGCCCCCCCCCTTTTCCGCAAGTCCTGGACTTGAGCACCCAGCAAGTCGGAACCAAGATCTACCGGGCGTGCGAGACGATCACCGCTAAGAGCGGTTTCTCAATGGCGCCCGGTGCCAATGTCACGCTCGTGGCCGGTGAGAAGGTGATCTTCGAGAACGGGAGTAGCGCTGGAAATCAGCTGACCGTTGAAATCGCCGCGTTCCCCCCGTAGGAGTTATCCCGGAGTCCGAGAGCTCGGCAAACCTGACTGAGGGCCGGCGAGCCGGCTCTTCACCCCTTCTCTGGTCCAGCCGATTGGCGAGTTTCGGGTCGGAACGCTACCGCGAGTACGAGAGTCGGCGTGGATCACGATACAGGGTCAAGAGCCAATCGGTCCTCTGCGCAGGAGGCGGCCTGATTAGGAGTCAGGCCGTCCGTGGCCTACCTGCCCGGCGGTGCTGAGACATTCTTCTAGTCGCCAGGTCCTGCTTCACGGTTCAGAGCGCTGACAAACGCCTGAAAGAAGCCCTTCGAGTCGATTGCCGTATACACGTCGATCGTTCCCGCCGTGCTCCCGACTTCTGCGCATTTCGTGGAATCACCTTCGGCGACATCCATGAACACCGTCCCATGAGTATCCGCCTTCCCCACGTCCACGCAGGCCGGCTCACCGTCGAACCGTTGGGTCAGCAGCCCTGGCTCGACTGCCGCCACCGCGACCGAGGGATCCCAGTAGTCAAGCTCGGCCACCGACCAGCCGCCCTGGC
>CAWAET010000019.1:0-85270 GCA_963781065.1 Thermoanaerobaculia bacterium
GCGTGTCGGAGAGCGACTTCAGCGGCCGGTTGTTGGACCCCTTGAGCACCCGGCCGCGACGGCCGTTGTCGAACAGGGCGTCCACCGCCTCCTGCAGCATCCGCTTCTCGTTGCGCACGATGACCTCGGGCGCGCGCAGCTCGAGCAGCTTCTTGAGGCGGTTGTTGCGGTTGATCACCCGCCGGTACAGGTCGTTGAGATCGCTGGTGGCGAAACGGCCGCCATCGAGCGGCACCAACGGCCGGAGCTCGGGCGGGATGACCGGGATGACCTCGAGGATCATCCACTCCGGCCGATTGCCGCTCTTGCGGAACGCCTCGACGACCTTGAGCCGCTTGGCCGCCTTGAGCCGGCGGATCTGGCTGGTCTCGGTCTTCATGGTGATCCGCAGCTCTTCGGCCAGCTCGTCGATGTCGATCCGCGACAGCAGCTCGCGGATCGACTCGGCGCCCATGCGGGCGTCGAAGGCGTCCTCGCCGTACTCGTCGCGCACCTCGCGGTAGCGCTCCTCGGTCAGGAGCTCGCCCTCGGTGAGCTCGGTGTCACCGGGGTCGACGACCACGTAGCTCTCGAAGTAGAGGATGCGCTCGAGGTCGCGCAGGCTCAGGTCGCACAGCTGGCCGATGCGGCTGGGCAGCCCCTTGAAGAACCAGACGTGCGAAACCGGGCTGGCGAGCTCGATGTGGCCCATGCGCTCGCGCCGCACCCGCGACCGGGTAACCTCGACGCCGCACTTGTCGCAGACCACGCCGCGGTGCTTCATCCGCTTGTACTTGCCGCACAAGCACTCCCAGTCGGTGATCGGGCCGAAGATCTTGGCGCAGAACAGCCCGTCGCGCTCCGGCTTGAAGGTCCGGTAGTTGATCGTCTCGGCCTTGGTGACCTCACCGTGGCTCCACGACCGGATCTTCTCCGGCGAAGCGATGGAGATCCGGATGGCGTTGAAATCGTTGAGCGTCTGCGGCTTGTCGAATGTGCGCAGTGGTTGCAAAGCCGTAACCTCCTCAGACCTTCATCAGTTCCACGTCGAGGCACAGGCTCTGTAGCTCGCGCACCAGGACGTTGAAGGACTCGGGCAAACCCGGGTCCTCGGGCACGTCGCCCTTGACAATCGCTTCGTAGACCTTGCTGCGACCCTCGACGTCGTCGCTCTTGACCGTCAGCAGCTCCTGCAGCGTGTAGGCGGCGCCGTAGGCCTCGAGCGCCCAGACCTCCATCTCACCGAACCGCTGGCCGCCGAACTGGGCCTTGCCGCCCAGCGGCTGCTGCGTGATCAGCGAGTAGGGGCCGATCGAGCGGGCGTGGATCTTGTCGTCCACGAGATGGGAGAGCTTGAGCATGTAGATGTAGCCGACGGTCACCTGCTGCTCGAACACCTCGCCCCGCATGCCGTCATAGAGGTCGGTCTTGCCGGAAATGGGCAGACCCGCCTCTTCCATGTAGCCGCGCAGATCGTCCTCGTTGGCGCCGTCGAAGACCGGCGTGGCGAAGTGCTTGCCCAGCACCTTGCCGGCCCAGCCGAGATGGGTCTCGAGGATCTGTCCCACGTTCATACGGCTGGGAACGCCCAGCGGATTGAGCACGATCTCCACCGGCGTGCCGTCGGGCAGGTAAGGCATGTCCTCCTCGGCCATGATCCGCGAGATGACGCCCTTGTTGCCGTGGCGGCCGGCCATCTTGTCGCCCACCTGAAGCTTGCGCTTCATGGCCACGAAGACCTTGACCAGCTTGATGACGCCCGGCGGCAGCTCGTCGCCCTTCTGCAGCAGCTGGACGCGCTCCTCGTTCACCCGGTGCAGCACCTCGATGAACGAATCGGTCTTGCGATAGATGTCGGCTACCGTCTGCAGCAGCTTCTTGTCCTTGATCGGCAGGCGCAGGATCTCCTGCCGGGTCAGCGCGGCGAGCACCTCCAGGTTGACCTTGTCGCCCTTCTCCAGCAGCTTGTCGCCGGCCCGGCCGGCGACCCCGGCGGTGACGTTCTGGCCCAGCAGCAGGTCGGTGATCTTCTTGTTGCGCTCCTCGTTGAGGATCCGCACCTGGTCCTTGATGTTCTTCTCCAGCCGCGCCACCTCGGACGACTCGATCTCGCGCGCCCGCTCGTCCTTCTCGACCCCCTTGCGGGAGAAGATCTTGACGTCGACCACCGTGCCCTCGATGCCCGGCGGCACCTTGAGGCTGGCATCGCGCACGTCGCCGGCCTTTTCGCCGAAGATCGCGCGCAGCAGCTTCTCCTCCGGGGTCAGCTGGGTCTCGCCCTTGGGCGTCACCTTGCCCACCAGGATGTCGCCCGGCTTGACGGTGGCGCCGATGCGGATGATGCCGCTGTCGTCGAGGTCGGCCAGCGCCGCCTCGGAGACGTTGGGGATGTCGCGGGTGATCTCCTCGGGGCCGAGCTTGGTGTCGCGGGCCTCGATCTCCTTCTCCTCGATATGGATCGAGGTGAACAGATCGTCCTTGACCAGCCGTTCCGAGACCAGGATGGCGTCCTCGAAGTTGTAGCCCCGCCAGGGCATGAAGGCGACCAGGACGTTGCGTCCCAGGGCCAGCTCCCCCTGGTCGGTCGACGGACCGTCGGCCAGCACGTCGCCCTTGCGCACCCGGACCCCCTCGCTGACCAGCGGCTTCTTGTTGATGCAGGTGTTCTGGTTCGAGCGTTTGAACTTGGTCAACTGGTAGATGTCGGCGCCAAACTCCTTGGAATCGCCGGTCTCGATGTCCTCACCTTCGACACGCACGATGATGCGCTCGGAGTCGACCGAGTCGACGATGCCGCCGCGCTGGCACAGCACCACCGCGCCGGAGTCGCGGGCGACGATCCCTTCGAGGCCGGTACCCACCAGCGGCGCCTCGCTGCGCAGCAGCGGCACGCCCTGGCGCTGCATGTTGGAGCCCATCAGGGCGCGGTTGGCGTCGTCGTGCTCGAGGAACGGGATCAGCGCCGCCGCCACCGAGACCAGCTGCTTGGGGCTGACGTCCATGTAGTCGATGCGATCGCGCTCGATGGTCACGAAGTCGCCGCCGGCCCGGGCGATGACCCGGTCGTCGGTGAAGTAGCCCTTCTTGTCGAAGGGGGCGTTGGCCTGGGCGATGATGTGCTTCTCCTCCTCCCAGGCGGTCAGGTACCAGGCCTGGGGCTCGGCCTCGACGATCCGCTTCTTGGCCTTGCGCAGCCGGGTGTTGGCCGCCTCGAGCTCGTCGCCGGTGATCACCTGGCCGAGCTTGAAGGGACCGTTGCCGACCCGCATCACCCGGTAGTGGTTGATCACGCGGCCGTCTTCGACCCGCTTGTAGGGACTCTCGATGAAGCCGTACTCGTTGATCCGGGCGAAGGTCGCGAGCGAAGAGATGAGGCCGATGTTGGGCCCTTCGGGAGTCTCGATCGGACAGATCCGGCCGTAGTGCGAGGCGTGGACGTCGCGCACCTCGAAGCCGGCCCGCTCGCGCGACAGGCCGCCCGGACCGAGCGCCGACAGCCGCCGCTTGTGGGTCACCTCGGAGAGGGGGTTGGTCTGGTCCATGAACTGCGACAGCTGCGAAGAGCCGAAGAACTCGCGAATGGCGGCGATGACCGGCTTCGAGTTGATCAGATCGTGCGGCATCGCCGAGTCGATGTCCTGATGCACCGACATCTTCTCCTTGATCGCCCGCTCCATCCGCACCAGCCCGACCCGGAACTGGTTCTCGAGCAGCTCACCCACGGTGCGCACCCGGCGGTTGCCGAGGTTGTCGATGTCGTCGACCCGGCCGATGTCTCGGTGCAGGCGCAGCAGGTACTCGATGACGCGGAAGAAGTCGTCGGCCGACAGGGTCTTCTGCTCTACCGGCACCTCGGTGTCCAGCTTGATGTTGAACTTGAAACGGCCGACGCGCGAGAAGTCGTACCGCTTGGCGTCGAAGAACATGCCGTAGAACAGCGACCGGGCGCTCTCCAGCGTCGGCGGGTCGCCGGGGCGCATCCGGCGGTAGATCTCGATCAGCGCCTCCTTGGTATCGGTGGTGGTGTCCTTGGCGAGGGTGTTGGACAGCACCGCGCCGCACAGGTCCCAATCGGGGAAGAACAGCTCGACCGGCGTCGTCTTGCGCTCCTTGAGCGCCGTCGCCAGGTCTTCCGGCATCTCGTCGTTGGCTTCGAAGAGCACCTCGCCGGTGTCGAGGTCGATGACGTCGGCGACAAACAGGGCGCGATCGACGGCCGAACTCTTGACCGTGACCTCGGCGCTGTCGCCGGCCTCGAGCTTGGCCAGGACCTCGTCGCTCAGCTCGATGCCGGCGAAGATCTTGTAGACGTCGCGGCGGCCGCGGGCCTGCCGCTCGCGGATCCGCTCACGCTCGAGCACCGCCGGCGGCAGGCTCAGCTTGATGCGGTTCTTGCCTTCGGGCACCGCCGGCACCGGCACGTAGAACTGGCGCAGGATGGCCTCGTCGCTCTCCAGGCCCAGGGCGCGCAGGAATACCGTGCCGTGGAACTTCCGCTTGCGGTCGATCCTGACGTTGAGCACCTCTTTCTGGTCGTACTCGAACTCCACCCAGGAGCCGCGGTAGGGAATGATCTTGCACAGGAAGGAGCGCGGCCCCTCGTTGGTGAAGAAGACGCCCGGGCTGCGGTGGAGCTGGCTGACGATCACCCGCTCGGTGCCGTTGATGACGAAGGTCCCGTTGTCGGTCATCAGCGGGATGTCGCCGAAGTAGACCTCCTCCTCCTTGGCGTCGCGCATCATGCGGGCGCCGGTCTCGGGGTCCTTGTCGTAGACGAACAGGCGGAAGGTCACGCGCAGCGGCACCGCGTGGGTGGTGCCGCGCTCCTGACACTCGGGAATCGAGTAGGTCAGCTGCAGATCCACCGGGTTGCCACAAGTGTCGCAACGGGTCACCCGGTTCTTGTTGACCACGCCGCACTCCTTGCAGTCGACGGTCTCCTCGTGCGGGTGGTCGGTCATGACCTTGGCGCCGCAGTTGGTGCAGGTCATGCGCAGGTACTCGAGGCCCTGCAGCTCGCCGCAACGGCACTGCCAGTCGCCGATCGAGTACCGCACGAAGTCCAGCGAGCAGGTCTCGCGAAAATCCGAGAACGGAAAGATACCGTTGAAAACGGCCTGCAAGCCGTGGTTCTCGCGCTCTTCCGGCAGCAGGTTCATCTGCAGGAAGCGCTCGTAGCTGCGCCGCTGGACGTCGATCAGGTTGGGAATCGGCAGCGAGGTCTCGATGCGGGAGAAGGTCTTGCGCTCGCGTATCGGTGCCGCGTTCTTGTTGGCCATAAGCTGTCCTATCTCGTTTTCCGTGACTGATGCTGCGAGGCGTGCGCCGGTCGGTGGGAAGACACGACGGCCCGTGGCGCGAGCCATCGCTGGCCGACGCGCCGCACCGGTGGGACCACCGCGCTGAGGTGCCTGGGTCTCACCCGAGAGATCTCGAGGAGTTCCGGCCTACTTGATTTCGATCTGGGCTCCGGCTTCTTCGAACTTGGCTTTGATCTCGTCCGCCTCTTGCTTGGTGACCGCCTCGCGAATGGTCGCGGGGGCCGACTCCACCAACTCCTTGGCGTCCTTCAGACCCAGGCTGGTCACCTCTCGCACGGTCTTGATGACGTTGATCTTCTTGTCACCGATCGCGGTCAGCACGACGTCGAACTCGGTCTGCTCCTCGGCCGGGGCCGCGGCCCCACCCGGTGAGCCCGCCGCCGCCGGCGCCGCCGCCGCGGCCGCCGAAACCCCGTAGTGCTCTTCGAGCGCTTTTACCATTCCGTTGAGCTCGAGCACGCTCATCTCGTCGATCTGCTTGATGAAGTCTTCGGTTGCGATTGCCATCGTCCTTCTCTCCTTGCGGCTCGCCTGAAACAGCGAGGGTTTCGATCGTCTATGAGTCGCCGGCTGTGCCGGCCCCTTCCTTCTTCTGTCGGATTTGGTCGAGTGCGACCACGAACTGCCGCGGGATCGCCGCCAGGACGGTGGCGAAGCGGCTGATCGGCGACTGCAACAGGTACAGCAGCTTGGCGATCAGTTGCTCGCGGCTCGGCAGGGTGGCGATCTCGCGGATCGCATCACCCGCCACCGGCCGCCCCTCGACCAGGCCGGCCTTGAACTCCAGCACCTTGGCCTCGCCGGCGAAGTCGGTCAGCACCTTGGCCAGCGCCACCGGATCGTCGCCGTAGACCAACGCGGTCGGCCCGGCGAAGTGCTCGCTGAGGCTCTCCAACGCCGAGCCGCCGATCGCCCGCAGCATCAGGCGGTTCTTGACCACCCGGTATTCGCCGCCGAGCTCGCGAACCTGCTGCCGCAGCTCGGTCACCAAGGGCACCGAAATGCCCTTGAAGTCGACCAGGTAGACGTGCGGCGCGGCGCCTGCGCCGGCGCGGTAGCGCTCGACGACGCTCTGCTTCTGTTCGAGATTCAGCGGCATCTTCCTAAGCCTCCAGCGCCGCCAGCGAGCTCTCGTCGACCCGGACACCGGGGCCCATGGTCGAAGACACGCTCACCGAGCGCAGGTATTTGCCCTTGGCCGAGCTCGGGCGGGCACGCACCACCGCCGTCAGCAGCGCCTCGGCGTTCTCGCGCAGCTGCTCGCCGGAGAACGACGACTTGCCGAACGGCACGTGCACGATGGCCGTCTTGTCGACCCGGAACTCGATCTTGCCCGCCTTGATCTCGCGCACCGCGCTGGCGACCTCGAAGGTGACGGTGCCGGCTTTCGGGTTGGGCATCATGCCGCGAGGCCCAAGCACCCGGCCCAGCCGCCCGGCGACCTTCATCATGTCGGGCGTCGCCACGACAGCGTCGAACTCGAGCCAGCCGCCTTCGATCTTCTTGGCCAACTCTTCGCCGCCGGCGTAGTCGGCGCCGGCATCTTCGGCCTCTTTGACCTTCTCGCCGCTGGCGAAGACCAGCAGCCGCATCTCGCGGCCGGTGCCGTGCGGCAGCACCACGGTGCCGCGCACCATCTGGTCGGCGTGCCGCGGGTCGACGCCGAGCCGCAACGCCATCTCCATGGTCTCGTCGAATTTGGCGTAGCCGCCCTGCTTGGCCAGCTCGACCGCCTCGGCCAGCGGGTACGGCCGGCGCTCGATCGCGTCGGTCGCCTTGCGGTAGTTCTTTCCGTGCTTCGCCATCTCGTCTTTCCTCGCTCCTGCCCGACCGGCGACTAGGCCTCGACCTCGATGCCCATCGAGCGCGCGGTGCCCTCGACGATTCGCATCGCCGCCTCGAGGCTGGCCGCGTTGAGGTCCGGCATCTTGGTCTTGGCGATCTCCTCCACCTGCCGCCTGCTCACCTTGCCGACTTTCTCGCGGTTGGGCTCGCGCGACCCCTTCTCCACCGCCGCGGCCTGACGCAGCAGCACCGCCGCCGGCGGCGTCTTGGTGATGAAGGTGTAGCTGCGGTCGCCGTAGACGGTGAGCACCACCGGGATGATCATCCCCGGCTGGTCCTGGGTGCGGGCGTTGAACGCCTTGCAGAAGTCCATGATGTTGACCCCTGCCTGACCCAGCGCGGGTCCGACCGGCGGCGCCGGGGTCGCCTGCCCGGCGGGAATCTGCAGCTTGATCGAGCCGATGATCTTCTTGGCCATGACGGATTCCTAGAGTTTCTGCACCTGGCGGAAATCGAGCTCCACCGGCGTCTGTCGCCCGAAGATGGTCACCATCACCTTGAGCGTGTTGCGGTCGAGATTGACCTCGTCGACGACGCCGGTGAAGTTGTTGAACGGGCCGTCGATGATCTTGACCGGCTCGGAGCGGTCGAAGATGTACTTCGGCTTTGGCTTCTCCTGGGCGCTCACCACCTGCTGCAGGATCTGGTCGACCTCTTCCTGGCTGAGCGGCGTCGGCTTCTTGCCGCTGCCGACGAAGCCGGTGACCTTGGGGGTGTTCTTGACCACGTGCCAGGCGGCGTCCGACATCTCCATCTGCACCAGGATGTAGCCGGGGAAGAACTTGCGCTGGGTCTCGCGCTTCTTGCCGCCCTTGTACTCGACGATCGTCTCGGTGGGGATGCGCACCTCGCCAAAGGCGTCGCCCATGCCCATCGCCTCGGCCCGCTGGTGCAGCGTCTTGGAGACCCGCTCCTCAAAGCCGGAGTAGGTGTGCACGATGTACCACTTGAGGTGGGACGTGTCCTTCTCGTCTTCTGCCACTGTCGTCATCAACCGATCACCTTGTAGATCCACTCGAACGCCTGCAGGATGATCAGATCCGCCAGCCAGAGATAGATGGCGAAGATCACGCTCGCCACCACCACGACGATGGTCGTGCCCGTCACCTCCTCGCGGGAGGGGAAGGTCACCTTCTTCATCTCCGACCGCGTCTCGGTCAGAAAGCCGCGCATCCTGGTGATAGTGCCGCTGATCGATGCCATTGCTGGGGACTTCCTACGTTCGTCTGTCGCTTGGTACGGGCCAGGGTCTGGCAGGCCAGGAGGGATTCGAACCCCCAACCCGCGGTTTTGGAGACCGCTGCTCTACCGTTGGAGCTACTGGCCTGGATTCTCGTTCGCTTTGGTCTGACTACTCCAGGATCTCGGTGACGGTGCCGGCGCCGACGGTGCGGCCGCCCTCGCGGATGGCGAAGCGGACGCCCTTCTCCATCGCGATCGGCGCGATCAGCTCCACCTCGAGGTTGACGTTGTCGCCCGGCATCACCATCTCGGTGTCCGCCGGCAGCTCCGAGGCCCCCGTCACGTCCGTCGTCCGGAAGTAGAACTGCGGCCGGTACCCCTTGAAGAACGGCGTGTGCCGGCCGCCCTCCTCCTTCGTCAGCACGTACACCTCGCCGCGGAACTTCGTGTGCGGCGTGATCGACTTCGGCTTCGCCAGCACCTGCCCGCGCTCCACTTCGTCCTTCTTCGTGCCCCGCAGCAGCACGCCCACGTTGTCGCCCGCCTGCCCCTGGTCCAGCAGCTTGCGGAACATCTCCACACCCGTCACCACCGTCTTCGTCGTCGGGCGGATGCCGACGATCTCCACCTCTTCGCCCGTCTTCACCACCCCGCGCTCGATCCGACCCGTCACCACCGTGCCCCGACCCGAGATCGAGAAGATGTCCTCGATCGGCATCAGGAACTCCTTGTCCACGTCCCGCTCCGGCTCCGGGAAGAACGTGTCCACCGCCTCCATCAGCTCGTGGATCGACTTCGTGTCCTCGTTCTCCTCCTCCGCCGCCAGCGCCTTCAGCGCCGAACCCCGGATCACCGGCATGTCGTCGCCCGGAAAGTCGTACTTCGACAAAAGCTCCCGGATCTCGAGCTCCACCAGCTCGATCAGCTCCTCGTCGTCCACCATGTCGACCTTGTTCAGGTAGACCACCAGGTTCGGCACGTTCACCTGACGCGCCAGCAGCACGTGCTCGCGCGTCTGCGGCATCGGACCGTCCGCCGCCGACACCACCAGGATCGCGCCGTCCATCTGCGCCGCACCCGTGATCATGTTCTTCACGTAGTCCGCGTGACCCGGGCAGTCCACGTGCGCGTAGTGACGGTTCGCCGTCTCGTACTCCACGTGCGCCGTCGCGATCGTGATCCCACGCTCCTTCTCCTCAGGAGCCTTGTCGATCTCGTCGAACGCGATGAACGTCGCGCCGCCCTGTACGCGCCAGCGTCTTCGTGATCGCCGCCGTCAACGTCGTCTTGCCATGATCCACGTGACCGATCGTCCCGATGTTCACGTGCGGCTTCGTACGCTCGAACTTTTCCTTCGCCATGGCGCTGAATACTCCTCCTGCGGCTCCGTCTCAGAGCCGGTCGCGGTCGTGTCGGATGTCTTTCTGCTTGACCCTTCTGGAGCCCACGACCGGATTTGAACCGGTGACCCCTTCCTTACCAAGGAAGTGCTCTACCCCTGAGCCACGTGGGCACTACCGTATTCGTAAGAGTTCCCAGCCGGCCGCCACCAGGGCCGAGCGGGGTCAAGAGAGGAAGTATAGCCGCACTGGAGGCCCGTGTAAAGCCCCCGAATCGCCCCGTTCCCGCTCTGCCGCCAGAGTCTGCCACAGCCGGTCTCCCCTGTCCAGCCGCGACCGACCTCGCGGCCAGGGCTTCAGCGCCGTCGGCCCTGCAGCGCTCGACCAGTAGCGCGTGCTACGCTCCGCGCGTTCCACAAGAGCGATGAGCGAATCCACCCAGCCCTGGTACTGGCGGCTGCACTGGCAGATCCTGATCGCCATGGCGTTGGGCATCGTCGCCGGCCTCATCGGTGGCCCCGAGTTGGTGCCCAAGGTCGGCTGGCTCGGCACGCTGTTCATCAAGCTGCTGCGCATGATCATCGTGCCGCTGGTCGTCTTCTCGATCGTCTCGGGCGTGGCTTCGGTGGGCGGCGGCCGCGACCTGGGCCGGCTCTTTGGCAAGACGTTGGGCTACTACCTCCTGTCCAGCGCGCTCGCCGTGATCGTCGGGCTGGTCGCCGTCAATCTGGTCAAACCCGGCGTAGGCGCCAACATCACCGGCGCCGAGACCGCGACGGTGCCCGAGTTGGACACCCCGAGCTCGCCGATCGAGCTGCTGATGGACATCGTGCCCGCCAATGTCGTCAAGGCCGCGGCCGAGGCCGACATGCTGGCGGTGATCTTCTTCTCGATCCTCTTCGGCATCAGCCTCGCCTCGATCGGTGAGGGGCATCGCAGCCGCCTGGTGGGGTTCTTCGACGCCGGCTTCCAGGTGATGATGACGCTCACCGGTGGCGTGATCCGCTTCGCGCCGATCGGCGTCTTCGGCCTCATCACCCAGCTGGTGGGCACCTCGGGGTTCGCCTCCTTCCGCGCCCTCGGCCTCTATGCCCTGACCCTCGTGCTCAGCCTCAGTATCCACCTGTTCGTGACGCTGCCGCTGCTGCTGATCCTGCTCGGCCGGATCAAGCCGAGCATCCACTTCCGCAACATGATCGAGGCGTTGGTGATGGCGTTCTCCACCAGCTCCTCGGGCGCCACCCTGCCGGTGACGCTGGAGAACGTCGAGAAGAACGTCGGCGTCTCCAACCGCATCTCGTCGTTCGTGCTGCCCATGGGAGCCACCGTCAACATGGACGGCACGGCGCTCTACGAGTGCGCCGGCGCGCTGTTCATCGCCCAGGCGCTGGGTGTCGACCTGACGCTGTGGCAGCAGGTGATCGTCGTCCTGACGGCGCTGCTCGCCTCGGTGGGAGCGGCGGCGGTGCCCTCGGCCGGCCTCGTGGTGATCTTCATCGTGCTCGAGGCGATCGGGCTGCGGGGGCCGCAGGTGGAGCTGATCGTCGGCGCCATGCTGGCGATAGACCGGCCTCTGGACATGTACCGGACTTCGGTGAACATCTTCAGCGACTCCTGCGGCGCGGCGATCATCGCTCGTTCGGAGGGCGAGACCGAGGTCGACCGGGTCGTCGCATGAGCGCGACGCGCGCCCACCGCGCTGTCCGTGAAGCGCGTCAGGGGTAGTCGAACGACAGGTCGGGATAGGGCGGCGCCGCCGGCACCTCGCGCGGATCCTCGGCGATCTTCCCGAGCAGGTGGTCGATGGCGGTGTCGAGCTGCAGGTCCGCGCCGTTGAAGGTGGCGTGGGGCAGGTTGTCGACCACGATGTCGGGCTCGACGCCGTGCTGCTCGATGAGCCAGTCGCCATCGGGGCCGTAGACCCCGCACATCGGGGCGCGGGCGAGCCCGCGGTCGATCAGCCGGTTCGCCGAGCCGAGCCAGATCTCGCCGCCCCAGGTGCGGGTGCCGATGACCGGCCCGAGGCCCAGCCGGCGGAAGCCCTCGGCGAAGGCCTCGCCGTCCGACGCGGTGCGCTCGTCGCACAGCACCACCACGTGGCCGCGGAAGGCGTACTGCATGTTCCAGTAGGGCTTCTGCCGACCCGCCCCTTCCAGTAGAACCAGGCGCGTGCGCAGCAGCTTGCCGAGGATGATCGCTGTCGATGTTGCCGCCGCGGTTGTGCCGCACGTCGATGATCAGGCCCTGGCGGTTGAAGACCGGGTAGAACTGGCGGTACCACTCGGTGAGGTTGCCCGCCGCCCATGGCCCGCAGGTGGACGTAGCCGATCTTGCCGCCGCCCCGCTCCTCGACCGCCTGGCGTCGGCGTCTGCTCCCAGTCGGCATAGCGCAGCCGCCACTCGTCGTCGATCGGCACGACGATCGCCTCCCGGGCCCGTCCCTGCTTGCCCAGGATCTTCAGCCGCACCTGCCGGCCCTCCTGGTTGCGCAGCAGCGCTCCGAGGTCGTGGCACGGCGAGGGTGGAGGCGCCGTTGACCTCGACGATCAACGTCGCCCGGCTCGACCGCCAGCTCGGGGTCGGCCAGCGGCGAGCGCTCGGCCGGGTAGTCCGGGTCGGACCGGTAGACGTAGTCGACCCGGTAGCCGCCGGCGGGCTCGTCGCGGGTCAGCCGGGCGCCCAGGCTGGCGACCTCGACCTGGTCGGGCCCCTCGCGGTGGTCGCCGCCGCGCACGCTGGTGTGCAGCGCCGACAGCTCGCCCACCGCGCGGCCGATCAGCTCGCTCAGCTCGGCCCGGGTGGTCACCCGATCGACCAGCGGCAGGTACTTGTCGCGCACCGCGTCCCAGTCGACGCCGTGCATGCCGGGGTCGTAGAAGTAGTCCCGCTCGAGCCGCCAGGCGTCGATGAAGATCTGCCGCCAGTCGTCGCGCGCGTCGATCGAGAAGGTCCAGCCGTCGAGCGGCACCCGTTGCTCGGCCAGCTCGTCCGGTGCCGCGACGCCGGCGTCGAAAACGTAAAGCTCCTCGCCACGGCGGACCAGCAGCTTCTTGCCGTCGGCCGACAGATCGTAGGAGTCGACTTTCTCCACCAGCCGTTCCGGCTCCTTGCCCTCGTTCTGGATGGCGAGGGCCATCAGGTGGACCTCGGCATCGGGGCCCGAGTCGCGGGCCAGCCAGAACAAGGCGTCGCCGTTGGCGTCGAGGGCGCGGTAGTTGCCGGCCGGGGCCGGCACCGTGTAGACCCGCTCGCGCAGGCCCTCGAGCTCGATCTCGACCGGCTCGGCACGCTTCTTTTCGTCCTCCTCCTCGTCCTCGTCCTTGCCTTCGCCCTTCGCCTCCGTCTCCTCCTCGGGCTCGTAGAGCTCGTCGGCGGGCTTGAAGCGCGAGCGCAGCCCGCGCCGCAACGCCACCTGGTAGACCAGGTCGGGCTTGTCGAAGTAAGGCTCGGGCTGGCGCGTGCCCCAGGGGCCGCCCACCAGCGAGCGCAGCTCGCGATCGCTCAAGAAGTAGAGCCACTCACCAGCCGGATCCCAGGCCGGGGCCCAGCTGTTCACCCGGTCGCTGGTGAGCTGGGTCAGGCTGCCGCCGTCGAGGCCGTGGAGCAAGATCTGGCTGAAGCTGTTGGTCGCGTCCTGGACGAAGGCCAGCCAGCGGCTGTCGGGCGACCAGGCGAGGTCCCGGACGCCCTCGCGGTTGGTGGAGAGCACCTGCTGCTCGCCGGTCGCCAGCTCGAGCAGCCACAGGTCGCGATTCTGGTCGGTGTAGGCGACGTGCTTGCCGTCCGGTGAGGGTTGGCCGGCGAAGCGCAGGATGGCGCCGTCGGCGGTCAGCGCCCGCGCCTCGCCGACGCCGTCGGCCGGCAGCTCGACGAACTCGAGCTCGCCGGTCTCGTCCGACAGCGCCAGCAGGGTCTCGCCATCGGGCATGAAGACCGCGTCGCGGTAGCGCACCCCTTCCCGACGCGACGCCCGCCGCAGCCGGCCGGCCTCGGCCGGCGCCACGAACACCCGCCCGCGGGCGGTGAGCACGACGCTCTCCCCCGCGGGGTGGAGCGCCGCCGAGGTGAGGTACTCCATCGGCTCGCCGACCCACTTGTCGCGCCACTGGTCGACGTCCGAGGCCAGCGTGATGGGGATCGGCCGGCTCTCGCCGCTCGAGATCTCGAACAGCCAGAGGTCGGCGCCCACCTGGTAGACGATCCGCCCGGCCGACAGCGCGGCGTCGCGCACGTCCCAGCCGGAGTGGCGGGTGTGCTGCCGCAGGTCCCCGCCCGCCTCGTCCGTCGACCAGACGTTCATCGTGCCGTCGCGGTCGGTGATGAAGTAGACCCGGCCGCGCCACCACATCGGCGTGTGGCTCTCGCCGCGGTAGTCGTCGCTCAGCCGTTCCGCCTCCCCGGCGCCGTCGCGAAAGACCCAGATACGCCGCGCGGTGCCGCCGCGGTAGCGCTTGGTCACGTTGTTGTGGAACGCCGGCCGAACGAAGTAGAGGGCTTCGCCCGACTCGTCCCAGGCGCCCTCGCTGGCCTCGGCAAGGGGCAGCCGCTCGTAGGTCCCGTCCGCCAGGTCCAGAGCCACCAGCTGGGCGTCTGGCAGGGTGGCGTAGTGGCGAGTGGTGTAGGCCAGCCGGCCGTCGGGGGCCCAGCTGGTGGCCAGCGAGGGCTCCGCCTCCCAGGTCAGCCGCCGCGGCAGGCCGCCGGTGACCGGCATGACGTAGACCTCCCGCGGCCCCTCGTACTCGGCCGAGAACGCCAGGGTGGCGCCGTCGGGCGAGACCACCGGGTGGGTCTCCTCGCCCGGATGGGTGGTCAGCCGCCGGGCCAGCCCGCCCTCCACACCGGTGACCCAGAGATCCCCCTCGGCGGCGAAGATCAGCGTCTCGCCGGCCAGGGCCGGGTAGCGGTAGTAGCCCAGCACGCCGTCGGCGGCGGCAAGGCCGGGGGTCACGAGAAGCACGAGAGCGCAGAGCAGTCGACAAAGCATGGGTCTCCCTCCAGGTGAACTGTCGCCGAGAGAGTATCGCTGGTTCGACGGTCCGCTCGGATCCGCCTGCTCGACGGTGTCCGCTACGGGTCGTCCCTCGCCGTGTACAGGTCGATCACCCGCTCGATGCCCCGCTGGCAGACCGCGCAGAACGGCACCTCGTCGCGGGTGAACATGACGCAGTCGACCTGCGGGCCGGTAGCTGCCCCGCGGGGCGTAGTTGGCGCCCTCGAAGGCGCCCACCTTGCCGGCGTGCGGGGCTCCACCCAGCAGCTGCGGTCTCGAACGCCTGCTGTTCCCGGAAGAGCGCCGACATCTCGGACTCGGGCCGGTTCTCGGCGCGGATCGCCTCGCGCCGCGCCTGGATCCGCTTGGCGTGGGCCTCGAACCGCTCCTTGGGCCAGGGGGTCGGCACCGGCGTGCCCTCCGCGACCAGGTCGGCCCACTTGAGCTCCTGCGGGTCGACCGTGGCGTTGACCTCCCAGGGCTCGACCTGCTCCTCGGGGATCTCGTAGGCCACCGGCGAGGTGTAGTACTCGTCGGCCAGCCCGGCGAAGTGGTGCCCGAACTCGTGGATGAACAGGTAGTCGGCCCAGTCGTTGCCCGCCGCGGCGGTCGAGTAGAGGCCGAAGATGCCGCCGCCGCCGTAGGTGTCGTTGTTGACCAGGATCTCGACGAACTCGTACGGCGCCCAGGCGGCGATGTCGCGCCAGGCCCGGTTGTCGAACGCCAGCACGTAGCGCTCGGAGCGGAAGGCGTCGTAGGTCACCCGCGCCGGCGAACGGCGGTGGAGGCCGGTCGAGGGCCGCGAGATGCCCGACTCGGCGGCCGGCGGGCAGAGCCCCCAGACGTTGAAGTCGCCCTGGCGCTCCTTGAACGGCGAGACCGCGAAGAGCACCCCGGTCAGCCGCCGGGCCTGCTCCTCGAAGGCGGCGCACTCCTCGGCGGTGTAGCCGTCGCCCAGCAGCAGCAGGTCGACCTTGTGGGTCGACGGCCCGGAGACCTGGATCGATATCAGCCTCTGCTCGGGCGGCAGCGAGGTGTCGGTCAGCATGTCGCCGGGGTCGACCTGCGTCCGCCACACCTCCCGGAAGGCGTTCCGCGCGTCCCGCTTCTTGATCACCACCTCCACCGGCCCGGCCGGCGTCGGGAAGCGCAGCGACTCGTGGAACGTGCGGTGCATCCGGCGCGCCTCGCCGGTGGTCTCCCACTCGCCGTAGATCGAGGCGAAGCCCCGCGAGTAGAGCAGCTCCCCGGTCTCGGGCTCCCACACCTCGAACAGGTACTTGCCCAGGTTGGTGTCGTCGATGGGCCGATCCGGGTTGCCCGGCCAGGGCAGCGGCTCCACCACCAGCCGGTCGAGGCTGAAGATCTCCTCGCTGGCCGAGCCGGTGTGGAAGTAGTCGAGGCGCAGGGTCCGCGGCGGCCCGGCGGCCGGCGCGGGGGTGGCGGCGATCAGCGCGATCAGCGCGCTCAGGGCAATCAGGGCGACGGGGAGTCGGGATCTCATGGCTGCACTCTAACGCCCGGCCGCCGGGCGGGAGAATCGGTTCCCCGCGCTCCGAGTATCCGGCGAGGGGCGAGGCCGCAGACCGCAGGACCGGCGAGAGGCGGATTCCGGGACACCACCCTCCCGGGGGGCAGCCCTGGCAGGGTGCGCCGCCGGCTCGGGGGCGGACGCCATTCAGCTCACGGGCGATGAGACGCTGACGCTCGTCGACAACGTGCGCTACTGCGGCCACTAACGCCCATGTCCCGAGAGCCAGACGCCGCCGGGCTCGAGGCGAGGTGGGAAGCAAGCGCGAGGCGAACCGCGGCGCGGCCACGACCGACGCCGGCACGCTCCCGGACGAACCGTCACGGGCCGAAAGGCGCCGGCTGCGCCGGCAGTGGGCCGAGCTGATCCGCCGGATCTAGGGATGCCACCGACCTTCCTCTCGCCGACAGCACGCCGGGGCGGTTACGCACCCGGGGCTTCCCCCAAAGTCGACGACAGCCGGCTACGATGCCGGCGCAGATGACAGGGAATCCTCGTAGCGAGGCATAGCCGAGACCCCCCCCCCAGCCCTCCTGGTGGCAGTACTAGTCGACGTAGCCGAGAGCCTCGAGCTGTCTGCGGGTGCGGTCCTCCAGGTCCGTCTCAACCGTGCCTTCAGCAGGCATGCGCTGGGTCAGCAGGGCGTCCAGCTCGGCGTCGAGCGCCCGCAGCCTCGCCCGATTCTCCCTGGCCAGGTTCCGCGTCTCGCCGGGGTCCGACTCCAGGTCGAAGAGCTGACGCCGCTGCGAGCCGCCAACGATCAGCTTGAACGGCCACGCCAGAACCGCGCTCTGCTTCGGTCCGTGGAAGTTCCACTGCGCGCCCACGGTACGGGCCCCGGGCAACGGCCCGCCGGCGAGCGCCGGCCACAACGAAGTACCGTCCACGGACCCGCTGAAGGCCGAACCCACGGCCTCGAGAACCGTCGGCGCCACATCCACCAGGGACACCACCTCCGCGCTGCTTCCAGGCTCGACCCCGCGGCCCCAGAAAACCAGCGGCACCCGGAGGATCTCCTGGTAGAAGGTGTGACCGTGCTCGAACCCCTGGTGGTCGAACAACTCCTCGCCGTGGTCCGAGGTGAGCACCACCAGCCCCTCTTCCAGTACGCCGTTGTGCTCCAGCCTCTCGAACAGCCGCGCGAGCTGCAGATCGGCAAAGGCAATCTCTTCGTCGTAGGCAGCCGCGATCAGCTCGTGCTCCGGCTCGCCGAGCTCGCCGAGCCTCTTGGTGATCGACTTCTTCTTCACGATGGGCGGCTTCAGGGAACTCGACTCGCCTCGAGTGAACCGGCCGCTCAGCGGCGCCGGCGCGTCGTAGGGCAGGTGGGGATCAATCAGGTGGACGACCAGAAAGAACCTGTCCCCGAGCTCCGGGAGCCAGGCAAGCGCCTGATCCACCACACGGTCCGCGGCGGCCGCCGCTCGTTTGTGGTCCCCTCCCAGGTCGACGAAACGGCCGAACCCGCGCTGGAGACCGAACTGCGGGCTCAGATAGATGTTGGCGATCACCGCCGCCGTGGCGAAACCCTCGGCGGCGAGTCGTTCCGCGAGGGTCTCGACCTCATCCGCGAGGCTCGAGAACCGCAACTCGCCGAACCGGTACCCGGCGCCATGCCTTTCGGGGTAGAGACCGGTGTAGAGCGATGCTGTCGCTGGCAGCGTCCACGGCGCCGTGGAGTAGGCGTGCTCGAAGCGGTGGCCCTGTCGGATTCGCCGATCGAGATGGGGAGTCGTCGGCCGATCATGGCCGTAGGCACCCACGTGGTCCGCCCTCAGCGTGTCGACGATGATGAGAACGACGGCGCTTGGGCCTTCACGCGCCCCACAGGCGAAGAGAAGGATCGGTGCCAGCGCTATGAGGGCGGAAAGCACCGGCTGCCGTCGCATCGGCCGGCAAGTCTACACACTGTGCAGGACAGGGCGCCCGAATCCGGCGCGGCGTCGGTCCTGCCGCAGCGTTTGCCGATGGTGCAATACAGCGCCCAGCCTGCACCAGGCGCCCACGGAGTGGAGGCGACAGTGGGAATCGAACCCACGTATGAGGGCTTTGCTGTTCCCGCAGCCGCCTGCCGCGTCCCTCCCGGGGCAGAGGAGGCGCTCTGTCCTGTCGTCCGCGTGCCCGGCTGTCTACCGACCCCGAAGACCGAAGAACTCCCCGCTCTACCGCTTGGTCGACAAGCGCTACGACGAGGTCAGGGCGCAGTGGGACGACCGGTCACCTAAGAGTATCGGAAGGTGCCGAAACGCACCGTCAGGCTGCGGAAAGAACCGCAGCCCGATAGGGCTCGCTATATCAGCGTTTAGGCTATGCCCAGCTGGGTTCACCAGGTGAGAAGAATGGAGCGGGAGACGGGAATCGAACCCGCGACCAACGGCTTGGAAGGCCGAGACTCTACCACTGAGTTACTCCCGCAAGATCTGGTTCAGCCGGACGGAACTGCCACAAGCGACGAGGCCGCAGGCCAAGTCGCGACCTCCAAAGACATCCGACTTCGACATGAGCAAACGTCGTAAGGCAATCGTCTGTCGGTGACCGATGGTTCTGAGAGTGACCGATGGATTTGCTACGAGCGGCGGGGCCCCCGGCCCCGGCGCGAACTCCAAATCCATCCGCCTCCAACATGAGCGAACGAAATGAGCGAATGGTGGAGGCGGATGGATTTGAACCACCGTAGGGCTTAGCCCGCCAGATTTACAGTCTGGTGCAATTGACCGCTCTGCCACGCCTCCAAAGAACCTGCCGCTCGCCGGGTGGAGCCGGCACTCGGATTCGAACCGAGGACCTGCTGTTTACAAGACAGCTGCTCTACCCCTGAGCTATGCCGGCCATCGGTCCAGTGGACGCCGGTACGGCCCCACCGAGCCGGCAGATTCTAGCCTCTTGGCGGCGCCCGCGGCAAGCCGTCGCGGCGCCCGCAGAGGCCGCCCTGGCCCCGGCCGCCACCGAGGGATCGCCCCGAGAGGCCTTCAGCCGTCGGCGCCGCCGGACGCCCCGCGCTGGCGCCGCGCTTCGAAGAGGATCGCCGCCGCCGCGGTGGCGACGTTGAGCGACTCGACCCGGCCCGCCATCGGCAGCGCCACCAGCCGGTCGCAGCGCTTGCGGGTCAGCGAGCGCAGGCCCTTCTCCTCGCCGCCCAAAGCAGAGCGCCACCTTGCCGGTGAGGTCCACCTGCCAGACCGGCTCGCCCTCGGCGGCGGCGCCGTAGACCCAGAAGCCCTGCCGCTTGAGCTCGTCGAGGGCGTTGGCGACGTTGGTTACGCGCTCGACGTCGAGCCACTCGGCGGCGCCGGCCGAGGTGCGGCTGACGGTCGGCGACAGCGGCGCCGAGCCGCGGTCGCGCAGCAGGACGCGGCCGACGCCGGCGCCTTCGCAGACCCGCAGCAGGGCGCCCAGGTTGCGCGGATCCTGGACGTCCTCGAGCAGCACCACCAGCTCGGGGTCGGCGGCGCGGCCGGCGGGCTCGCTGCCGCGGCCTCGGCCGGGCTCAGCTCGGCGGCGAGGCCGTTGTGCGAGCCCGGCGCCGGCGGTCGAGCTCCGCGGTCGAGCCTCTCTCGAGCCGCACGCCGTGGCGGCGGCAGAGCGCCTCGATCTCCTGCCGGCGCCGGTCGGCGCCGCGCGCCACCAGCACCCGGCGCACCGCGCGCGGCCGGCGGCGCAGTGCTTCGCGCACCGGGTGAAAGCCGTAGACGAACATCGCGCGAGCGGCTGCAGCCGCTCCCCCGCCAGCGTCAGACGGTGAGGATCTCCTGCTCCTTGATCTCCAGACTCTTGCCGATCTCGGCGATGTAGTGATCGTGCAGCTTCTGGATCTCGTCGAAGCCGGAGTGCTCCTGGTCCTGGCTGATCTTCTTCTCGCGCTCCATCGCCTTGAGGGCGTCGTTGCCCTCGCGGCGCGCCTGGCGCACGCCGTTGCGTGCCGCCTCGGCCATGTCGTGCGCCCGCTTGACGATCTCCTTGCGCCGCTCTTCGGTGAGCTGCGGCACCGGCATGCGCAACACCTTGCCGTCGTTCGAGGGATTGAGGCCGAGATCCGCCTTGACGATCGCCCTCTCCACCGCTGCCATCTGCGACGCGTCGTAGACCTGGGCCACGATCAGGTTGGCCTCGGGCACCGACAGCCCGGCGAGCTGGTTGAGCGGCGTCGGCGTGCCGTAGTAGTCGACCGTGACCCCGTCCAGCATGGCCAGCGAAGCGCGGCCGGTGCGCAGCGTCTTCAGCTCGTCGTGGAAGTGGTCCAGCGGCTGCTTCATCTTCATTTCGACGTCGAGAAAAAGCTCTTTCATGGTCCTCCCTCCATGGTCTCCGCGACCCGCGAGCCGATGGCCTCGCCGCAGACGACACGGCGGATGTTGCCGGGCTCCATGAGGCGGAAGATGACGATCGGCAGGTCGTTCTCGCGGCACAGGCTGATGGCGGCGGCATCCATGACCTCCAGCCGCTGCTCCAGCACCTGCTGGTAGGTCAGCTCGGGCAGCAGCTCGGCGCTCCGGGTCGAGCCGCGGATCGGCGGTGTAGACGCCGTCGACGTTGGTCGCCTTGAGCAGCACGTCGGCGTGGATCTCGTTGGCGCGCAGCGCCGCGGCGCTGTCGGTGGTGAAGAACGGGTTGCCGGTGCCGGCGCCGAAGATCACCACCCGCTTCTTCTCCAGGTGGCGGATCGCGCGGCGGCGGATGAACGGCTCGGCGACGTCGCTGATCTCGATCGCCGTCTGCACCCGGGTCGTGACGCCGCGCTTCTCGAGGGCGTCCTGCAGCGCCAGGGCGTTGATCACCGTGGCCAGCATGCCCATCTGGTCGCCGGTGACCCGGTCGATCCCGCGGTGGCTCGCCGCCAGCCCGCGGATGATGTTGCCGCCGCCGATGACGATCGCCGTCTCGACGCCCAGCTCCCAGACCTCCTTGATCTCGCCGGCGATCTGCGCAACGACCGGCTCGTCGATGCCGAAATCCTGCGAGCCCATGAGAGCTTCGCCGGAGAGCTTGAGGACGATGCGATCGTAGACCGGTTCGAGCACGTGGCGGGATCCGGATTGCCTGGGGCCCAGCCTATCTCACTCGCCGGCGACGCTGCCGTCGCCGCCGAGCTGGAAGCGCGCGAAGCGGCGCACCTGGATGTTCTCGCCCAGCCTGCCGATCGTGCTCGGCGATCAGCTTCTCGATCGTCAGGTCCGGGTCCTTGACGAAGGGCTGCTCGAGCAGCACCGCCTCGGCGTAGAACTTCTCCAGCTTGCCCTCGACGATCCGCTCGACGACCTTCTCCGGCTTGCCGTCCTCGAGCGCCTGCTCGCGGTAGATCCTGCGCTCCTTCTCGAGCACCTCCTCGGTGACCTCCTCGCGGCGGACGAAAGCTCGGGTCGGCGGCGGCGATGTGCATCGCCAGGTCCTTGACCAGCTGCTGGAAGTCGTCGGTGCGGGCGACGAAGTCGGTCTCGCAGTTGACCTCGACCAGCACGCCGATCTTGCCGCCGGCGTGGATGTAGGAGCCGACGACGCCGTCCTTCGCCGCCCGGCCGGCCTTCTTGGCCGCCTTGGCGAGGCCCTTCTTGCGCAGCACGTCGATCGCCTTCTCGGCGTCGCCGCCGGACTCGGTCAGGGCGCCCTTGCAGTCCATCATCGGCGCACCGGTGCGCTCGCGCAGCTCTTTGACCATCTCGGGCTGTGATCTGGGTACTCAACTCGTTTCCTCCCTGACGGCGGGCAAAAAGATAAAGTCAGCTCGACCCGATCGGCGAGCAGCGCGCGGCCTGCTCGGTCTCGACTGACCCTGGCGGCCGCGGCGTCCAACGCCCCGGCCGTCCTCGACGCCTGACGCCGCGCTATTGAACGGGGGCGGCGGTCTCCGCCGGCTGCGCGGCTTCGCTGACCGGCACGGCGACCTCCTTCTCCTTCTCCGCCTTCTCCTGCTCCGCCTTCTCTTTTTCCGCCTTCTCTAGTTCCGCTTTCAGCCGCCTGCCTTCGGCGGCGGCGATCATCTCTTTCTCGAGCTGCCCCGAGCCCTCACGGTAGGCGTCGGCGATCTGCGAGGCGAACAGCCGGATGGTGCGGATGGCGTCGTCGTTGCCCGGGATGATGTAGTCGATCTCCTCCGGGTCGCAGTTGGTGTCGACGATGGCGATCACCGGGATGCCCAGCTTGTTGGCCTCGGCCACGGCGATGTGCTCGCGCTTGGGGTCGACGACGAACAGGGCGTCGGGCAGCCGGTCCATGTCGCGGATGCCCTCGAGGTTGCGGTCCATCTTGACCCGCTCGCGCTCGAGCCGCAGCCGCTCCTTCTTGGTCAGCGGGCTCTCCTCTTCGGCCATGCGGCTCTCGATCTCGCGCAGCCGGTCGATCGAGGCGCGGATGGTCACGAAGTTGGTCAGCGTGCCGCCCAGCCAGCGGTGGGTCATGAAGAACTGCTCGCAGTGCCGCGCCTCCTCCTCGATCACCTGGCGCGCCTGGCGCTTGGTGCCGACGAACAGGATCGTGCGGCCCTGACGGCCCATCTCGCTGGACCATCGCCGAGGGCCTCGCGCAGGCAGGCCATCGCCTTCTGCAGATCGATGATGTAGATGCCGTTGCGCTTGCCGAAGATGTACGGCCGCATCTTGGGGTTCCAGCGCCGGGTCTGGTGGCCAAAATGGACACCCGCCTCGAGCAGGTCTTTCATGGTGACTTCGGGCAAGACTCGATGCTCCTTCCGCCTAGCGCTTGCTGAACTGGTAGCGGGCCCGCGCGCCCTTGAGACCGTACTTCTTGCGTTCCTTCTTGCGCGGATCCCGGGTCAGCAGGCCGGCACTCTTGAGCCGCTCGCGCAGCTCGCCGTTGAAGGCCAGCAGCGCGCGGGAGATGCCGTGCCGGACCGCCCCGGCCTGGCCGGCGGGGCCGCCGCCGGCGATGGTCATGTGGATGTCGAACTTGTCGGCCGTCTCGGTCAGCAGCAGCGGCTGGCGGACGATCATCCGCAGCACCTTGCTGGCGAAGAAGGTCTCGAGGTCGCGGCCGTTGACCTGGATGCCGCCGGTGCCCGGACGCAGGAAGACGCGCGCCGAGGCCGTCTTCCGGCGGCCGGTACCGTAGTACTGGATTTCACTCAACTGTCTGTCTCCGGGGCGCTCAAGCCACCTTCATGGCGGTGGGCTTTTGCGCCTGATGGGGATGCTCGGTGCCGGCGTAGACCTTCAGCTTGCGCAGCTGGCGACGCCCGAGCCGGTTCTTCGGCAGCATGCCCCAGACGGCCCGCTCGACCAGCTTGGCCGGCTTGCGCTGGCGCAGGCTGGCCGGCGCTCTCTTCCTTGAGGCCGCCGGGGTAGGTGCTGTGCCGGTAGTAGATCTTCTTCTCTTCCTTGCGCCCGGTGAGCACCGCCTTCTCGGCGTTGATCACGATGACGAAATCGCCGGTGTCGACGTGCGGCGCGTACTGCGGCTTGTGCTTGCCGGTCAGCAGGCGCGCGACGGTGGTGCTCAGCCGGCCGAGCGGTAGCTCGGAGGCGTCCACCACGTACCAGTGGCGCTCGATCTCGCCCGCTTTCGGACTGTAGGTCTTGTTCATCGACTTGTCTGTGGGTTGTTGGCGAAAGTACACCTGCCCCTTGCCGGGCAAAGGGCTTCAGAGCATACGAACGCCACCGCCCGTTGTCAACCTTGGCCTGCCCCCGGCGGCGCGGGCGCTCCGATAGACTGCGCCGCCATGTCGGTGCCGACAGCCAAGCTGGAGAAGAGCCAGGCCGCGATCCGGTCGATGTTCGCCGGCGTGGCGCCACGCTACGACCTGCTCAACCACCTGCTCTCCGGCTTCCAGGACGTCTGGTGGCGGCGGCGGGCGGCGCGGGCGCTCGCCCTGCCGGCGGGCGCCGAGGTGCTCGACGTCTGCTGCGGCACCGGCGACCAGGCGCTGGCCCTGGCGCGGCGCGGCTACCGGGTGACCGCGGCCGACTTCTGCCTGCCGATGCTCAGCCGGGCGCGCGACAAGTACGCCCGCCGCCCCGGCCAGCGTCCCCGCCGGGCTGGCCGGCGACGCGCTGCGGCTGCCCTTCGCCGACCGCCGGTTCGACGGCGTCACCGTCGCCTTCGGTCTGCGCAACGTCGCCGACCTCGAGGCCGGCCTGGCCGAGCTGGCGCGCGTCGCTGCGGCCGGGCGGCGCCGCCGCAGTCCTCGAGTTCGCCCTGCCGCGCTCGGCCCTGCTGCGCGGCCCCTACCTGTTCTACTTCCGCCACCTGCTGCCGCGCCTCGGCGCCCTGGTGTCCGACCACGACAACGCCTACTCCTATCTGCCCGAGTCGGTGATCGAGTTCCCACAACGCGACGGCTTCACCGACCTGATGCGCGCCGCCGGCTTCGCCGACGGCCGGCTGGAGCGATCTGGCCGGCGGCACGGTCTGCCTCTACCGCGGACGGCGGGCGGCATGACCGAGATCCTCGAGGGCCGCGCCGCTGGCCCGGACGATCCGCGGCCGAGGTCGGCGAGCGGGTCGAGCGCTTCGTCGCCGCCGGCGGCCGGCCGCCCTGCCTGGCGGCGGTGCTGGTGGGCGAGGATCCCGCGTCGCAGGTCTACGTCCGCAGCAAGGGCCGCGCGCTGGCCGGCGCCGGCTGCACCAGCCGCACCTACGAGCTGGCGGCCGACGCCGCCGAGGAGGAGGTCGGCGAGCTGCTGCGGCGGCTCAACGCCGACCCGGAGGTCGACGGCATCCTGGTCCAGCTGCCGCTGCCGCGCCCACCTCGACACCGAGCGGATCCTCGAGGCGGTCTCTCCCGGCAAGGACGTCGACGGCTTCCACCCCGACAACGTCGGCCGCCTGTGGCGCGACCGGCCGCGGTTCGTGCCGGCGACGCCGTTGGCGGTCGTCGAGCTGCTGCGCCGCCGCGGCATCGAGCTGGCCGGGCGGCAACGCGGTGATCGTCGGCCGCAGCAACGTGGTCGGCAAGCCGCTGGCGGCGCTGCTGCTGCGCGAGCAGTGCACCGTCACCCTCTGCCACTCGCGCACCGCCGATCTGGCCGCCGAGTGCCGCCGGGCCGACCTGCTGGTGGCGGCGGTCGGCCGGCCGGCGCTGATCGGTCCCGACCACGTCAAGCCGGGCGCCGTGGTCGTCGACGTCGGCATCAACCGGATCAGCGATCCCGAGCGGCTCGAGCGGCTGCTGCCGGGCGACGAGGAGCGCCGGCGCCAGCTCGAGGCCAGGGGATCGGTGCTGGTCGGCGACGTCGACTTCGCCCGCGTGGCGCCGCGGTGCGCGGCGATCACCCCGGTGCCGGGCGGCGTCGGCCCGCTGACCGTCGCCATGCTGCTGGTCAACACCCTGGCCGCGGCGCGCCGGCTGCAGGGCGTCGAGGCGCCGGCGTGAGCCGCTTTCTGGTCGGGCTGACCGGCGGCATCGCCGCCGGCAAGTCGACGGTCGCCGCGCTGCTCGCGCGAGGCCGGGCTGACTGGTGGTCGACGCCGACCGGCTGGTGGCCGAGCTCTACCGCCCCGGCGGCGGCGGCGCGGCCGCGGTGGCCGAGCTGTTCGGCGACGGACTACCTGACCGCCGACGGCGGCGTCGACCATCGAGCGCCTCGCGCCGCGGTCTTCGCCGACGGCGACGCCCGCCGGCGGCTCGAGGCCACGATCCACCCGCTGGTGCGCCGGCGCTTCCGCGAGCATCGCCGCCGCCGAGCCGGGCGTGGCGGTGCTCGAGGCGACGCTGCTGGTCGAGGCCGGCTACGGGCCCGACTTCGATCTCGTCGTCACCGTCGAGGCCGCGCCCGAGGTGCGGCTGCGGCGGGCGATGGCCCGCGGGCTCGACGAGGCGGCCGCCCGCGCCCGCCTCGCCGCCCAGGGCGACGGCGCCGACGCGCCGCGCCGCCGCCGACTTCGAGATCCACAACGACGGCGACCGCGACGAGCTGGCCCGGCAGGTGCAGGCGCTGCTGCGGCGGATCGCCACCCGGGTGACGCGCGCGGAGCGGGACCACGATGGCGACTGATCTGCTCGCCGGCGCCACGCTGGTCACCGGCAACCCCAACAAGCTGGTCGAGGCGCGGCGACTGTGCGGCCGCCGCGCTGACCGCGGCGGCCGATCGACCTGCCCGAGATCCAGTCGCTCGACCTCGCCGCGGTGCTCGAGGCCAAGGCCGAGGAGGCCTTCCGCCGCCTCGGCCGGCCGATCATCGTCGAGGAGACCGGGCTCGAGCTGGCGGCGATGAACGGCTTCCCCGGCCCGCTGGTCAAGTGGATGCTGGATGCGGTCGGCGCCGCCGGCGTCGCCGGCGCGGCGCTGGCGCTGGGCGACGGCACCGCCCGCGCCCGCTGCATGCTGCTCTACTTCGACGGCGAGCGCCGCCATCACGGCCGAGGGCGAGACCCGCGGCGCGCTGGTGCTGCCGCCGCGCGGCGACTCCGGCTTCGGCTGGGACCCGGTCTTCCAGCCCGACGGCGAAGACCGCACCTACGGCGAGATGAGCGCCGCCGAGAAGGACCGGATCGGCCACCGCGGCCGCGCCTGGCGCGCCTGCTGCCCTGCTGGCAGCCCCGCTCCGCCGTAACGGTCGACTCCGTGCCGACCGCACGCAACATCAGGCCGCGACATCCGTAGCAGTCGACCTCCGGTCGACCGCTCAGGCGGCGGCCTGCGCCCAGCCGTCAGCTGCCGGCAGCTCGTAGCCGCCCATCAGCCAGGCCATCAGCGCCTTCTGGGCGTGCAGCCGGTTCTCGGCCTGGTCGAGGATGCGGCTCTGGGGGCCGTCGGCCACCTCGGCGGTGACCTCTTCGCCGCGATGGGCCGGCAGACAGTGCAGGAACACGGCCTCCGGCCGCGCCCGGGCCATCAGCGTCGTCGTCCACCGCGTAGCCGGCGAAGGCGCGCCGCCGCTCCCGCGCCTCCTCCTCCTGCCCCATCGAGGCCCAGACGTCGGTGTAGATCGCCGAGGCCCCGGCCGCCGCCTCGGCCGCGTCGTTGGTGACCAGGATCGATGCCGGCGGCTCACCGGCGTCGGCGCGCGCCAGCTCGACCAGGTCCGGCCGCGGCTCGAACCCCGGCGGCGTGGCGACGGCGATCTCCATGCCCATCTTGGCGGCGCCGAACATCAGCGAGTGGGCGACGTTGTTGCCGTCGCCGACGTAGGCGATGCGGCGCCCGGCGAGCGGCGGCTGCGCCGGCCTGCCGTCCGGCCGTTCGCCAGCCACTCCGGGGCGAAGATCTCGCACAGGGTCAGGTAGTCGGCCAGCCCCTGGCAGGGATGCAGGTCGTCGGTGAGGCCGTTGATCACCGGCACCGTGGCGTAGGCCGCCAGGTCGAGCACGTCCTGGTGGGCGAAGGTGCGGGCCATGATGCCGTCGCACGTAGCGCGACAGCACCCGCGCCGTGTCGGCGATGGTCTCGCCGCGGCCGAGCTGCAGATCGCCGCTGGAGAGAAACAGCGCCGCGCCGCCCAGCTGGGCCATGCCGACCTCGAAGCTGACCCGGGTCCGGGTCGAGGACTTCTGGAAGATCATCGCCAGGTTCTGCCCGGCCAGCGCCCGGCGGTGGCGGTCCGGGGCCCGCTTTGATCGCCGCGGCGAGCCGCAGCAGGCCGGCCATCTCGGCGGCGGTCAGGTCGTGGATCGAGATGAAGTCTCGCTTCGCCATCTTCAGCTCCTCATTGGGGCGGATCGCGTTCGAGCGGCATGGTCATGCAGCGCGGGCCGCCGCGGGCGCGCGACAGCTCGTGGCCGGCGAAGGTGATCACGGTGCGGCCGGCGCCGAGCAGCGGCTCGTCGTCGGCCAGCGCCTGGCGCTCGCTCAGCACCCGCCAGCCGCGCGCCGCCAGCGCCGCCGCCGAGTGCCGGTTGCGCCGGTAGAGCAGGATGACCCCGGGAGCGATGGCGAAGGCGTTGGCGCCGTCGGTCCACTGCTCGCGCTCCTGGTGGATCAGGTCGTCGTCGCCGCCGCAGGGAACCACCTCGAGCTCGAGGCCCAGCTCGGCCAGGGTCTCGAGCAGCGGCGGGCAACGGGTGTAGCTCAGCCGCGAGCCCTCGAGCTCGACCCGGTAGACCATCGCCGACTCCGGTCCGCCGCCCCGTCACCACCGGCAGATAGGCCAGACAGCAGTCGCGATCGATCAGGGTGAAGACGGTGTCGAGATGCATGTAGGCGCGCCGCGGCGGCAGCTCGACCAGGATCAGGTGGCGGAACTGGCAGCCGGCGTCCCGCAGCCGCTCGGCCAGGGTCTCCACGCCGAGCCGGCTGGTGCGCTGGCTGATGCCCACCAGCAGGACGTCGGGCGACGGCACCAGCACGTCGCCGCCCTCGAGCCGCGGCCGCGGGTAGGCGCGCCCGTCTTCCCGCGTCTCGCCCAGCTCCGGAGTCAGCCGGATCGGCGCGCCCGGCCCCGGCCAGGTCCCGGTGGTGCTCGAAGAGCAACGAGGCCAGCAGCGGCTCGCGCGCGCGGGCGTCGGTGGCCATCGACGAGATCAGCACCCGGTCGCCCATCACCACCTGCGGGTCGCGCTGGAAGAAGTAGTTGGGGATCGGCGGCAGCTCGAAGGCGCGCGTGCGTGGTCGTCGCTGCGCACGCCCTCGATCAGCGCCGCCGCCAGCTCCGCCGGCGGCAGGTCGACCAGCCGGTCGCGGATCGCGGCCGGCACCTGCAGCCGTTCGAGGCGGTCGAGCGCCGCGCGGCGCGCCGTCGGCGCCCTCGAGCACCTCGGCTCAGCAGGTCGCCGGCCGTCAGCACCTCGACCCCGGCGCGCCGCAGGACCCGGCGAAAGACCTGGTGCTCGCGCCGCGCCGCGTCGCCGTCGAGGATGTCGTCGAACAGCAGCTCGGCCATCATCGTCGGCACCATGCGGTCGATCTCGAGCCCGGGCCGGTGCACCAGCACCCGCCGCAGGCGGCCGATCTCGGAGTCGACGCGAAGAGCCATGGGGCGGCAGCCTAACAGTCCCGAGAGGACGTCTGGAAGTTCTGGGCGGCCCCCGGCGGCTTGCTAGAGAACAGCCCGAGATGGCGGGCAGTTCGCGCTTGCAGCCGTAGCGTGGCGAATAATCCAGGCTAGACTGGTCGCCGTCCGATGCTGCCGGAGCGGCCACAGAACTCCCTGCACGAGCGCTACGCCTCGCGCCGCATGGCGCGGCCTGTTCACCGCCCGCCATCGCTACGCCACCTGGCGCCGGCTGTGGATCATCCTGGCCGAGAGCCAGCGCGAGCTCGGGCTGCCGATCACCGAGGAGCAGCTCGCCGCCCTGCGCCGGGTGGCCGGCGACGCCGACCTCGAGCGGGTGGCCGAGATCGAGCGCCAGACCCGCCACGACGTGGTCGCCCACCTGCGCCACTTCGCCGAGCAGGCCGGCGAGGCCGGCGCCATCCTCCACCTCGGCGCCACCAGCATGTTCGTGGTCGACAACACCGACGGCCTGCTGGTGCGCGAGGCGCTGCGCCTGGTCGAGCGCCGCCTGACCGCCGCCATCCGCCCGCTGGCGGAGTTCGCGCGGCGCCACCGGGCGCTGCCGACCCTGGCCTACACCCACCTGCAGCCGGCGCAGCTGACCACCGTCGGCAAGCGGGCCTGCCTCTGGCTGCAGGACCTGCTGCTCGACCTCGAGGCGGTGCGCCGCCTGGTCGCCGGGCTGCGCTGCCGCGGCGCCAAGGGCACCACCGGCACCCAGGCCAGCTACCTCGAGCTGTTCGACGGCGACCACGAGAAGGTCAAGGCGCTCGACCGGCTGGTCACCGCGAAGCTCGGCTTCGAACGCCTCCTACCCGGTCACCGGCCAGACCTATCCGCGCAAGCAGGACAGCCAGGTGCTGGCGGCCCTGGCCGGGGTCGCCGAGAGCTGCCACCGGCTGGGCGGCGACGTGCGCCTGCTGCAGGGCCTGGGCGAGCTCTCCGAGCCGTTCGACCGCGACCAGGTCGGCTCCTCGGCGATGGCCTACAAGCGCAACCCGGTGCGCAGCGAGCGGCATGTGCGGCCTGGCCCGGCGGCTGATCACCGACAGCCTCAACGGCCCGCTGACCGCCTCGCTGCAGTGGCTCGAGCGCAGCCTCGACGACTCGGCGAACCGCCGGCTGGTGCTGGCCGACGCCTTTCTCACCGCCGACGCCCTGCTGCTGCTGGCGGCCAACATCGCCGACGGCCTGGTGGCGCTCGAGCGCGGCATCGCCGCCCGGGTGGCGCGCGAGCTGCCGTTCATGGCGACCGAGAACCTCCTGATGGAGGCGACGGTGCGCGGCGGCGACCGCCAGGCGCTGCACGAGCGGCTGCGGCGGCACAGCCTGGCGGCGCACGAGGCGGTGGCCCGCGGCGAGCCCAACCCGCTGCTCGAAGCGATCGCCGGCGACGCCGAGTTCGGCCTCGAGCGCGCGCGAGGTCGACGCCATCGCCCGACCCCGAGGCCTTCATCGGCCGGGCGCCCGAACAGGTCGACGAGTTCCTGGCCGAGGTCGTCGAGCCGGCCCTGGCCGGCGCCGAGGAGCTGGCGCCCGAGCCGCTGCGAGTCTGAGCCGCCGGCCATGACAGCGATCGATCGCGGCAGGCGTCCGGGTCGCCGGCCGCCGTCCTGCCAGTCTCGCCCTGCCCGGTCTGCTGCTACCGGCCCTGCTGGCGGCCGGTCTCATGCTGGCGGCCGGCTGCGCCACCGCCCCGCCCGGCAGGCCGGGCGACCACGAGCGCGGCCTCGCCTCGTGGTACGGACCCGGCTTCCACGGCCGGCAGACCGCCAACGGCGAGACCTACGACATGCACGCCATGACCGCGGCCCACAAGAGCCTGCCCTTCGACACCGTGGTCGAGGTGCGCAACCGCGACAACGGCCGCCGCACCCGGGTGCGGATCAACGACCGCGGCCCCTTCGTGCGCGGCCGGATCATCGACCTCTCGCGCGCCGCCGCCGAGGCGCTGGGGATGATCGGTCCGGGGGTGGCGCGGGTCGAGATCACCGTCGTGCGGCCGAGCCGCAAGCAGGCGCGCCGTGACGGCACCGCCGGCGCCGGCTGGCTGGTCCAGGCCGGCGCCTTCCGCGACCGCGTCCGCGCCGAGCGGCGGGCGCGCCGGGTGAGCGGCTACGGCGACGTCCGGATCGCCACCGCGGGCGGCCTGCACAAGGTGCTGCTCGGCCCCTGGCCGCGCCAGGAAGAAGCGGAACGGGTGGCGGCGAGGCTGCGCCGCGACGGGCTCGAGGCCTACGCCCGGCGCGCCGGCTGACCCCGCGGCGACCGATCCCGCCACGAATGCTCCCGCCATGAACGGCCCGCGCCGACTCGGCCCGGGCGGCGGCCGACCGGCGGGGTCAGGCGCCCGCGAGATCGTCCAGCCAACGCCGGATGCCGGCGTCGAGGGCGCGCCGCTCGGCGTGGCGCTCGAAGGCCGCGGCCAGCAGCCGGTCCATCAGCTGCGGCATGCCAAGCCCCAGGACCTCCCACAGCTTGGGGTACATCGAGATCTGGGTGAAACCCGGCAGGGTGTTGATCTCGTTGATCCAGGGCGTCTCGCCGTCCTCGAGCAGGAAATCGACCCGTGCCATGCCGGAGGCGCCGATCGCCCGGAAGCCGGCGACGGCCAAACGGCGCAGCTCGGCGGCGACCGCCTCCGGCAGGTCCGCCGGATAGCTCAAATGGGCCTCGTCCTGGAGATACTTGTCCTGGTAGTCGTAGAAGGCGTTGCCCGGCACGATCTCGCCGATCGCCGAGGCCTCGGGGGCGGCGTGGCCCAGCACCGAGCACTCGAGCTCGCGCCCGGCGACGCCGCGCTCGACCAGCGCCTGGCGATCGAAGGTGAGAGCGAAACGGACCGCCTCGGGCAGCTGGTCGCGGCCGGTGACCCGGCTGATGCCGACGCTGGATCCGCCGCGGCTGGGCTTGACGAACAGCGGCGGCGAGTGCTCCGGCAGGAGGTCACGGACACGCTCCGGCGCCGCCTCGAACTCGGCGGCCTCGACCTCCGCGTACTCCACCACCGGTAGCCCGGCCGAGCCCAGGACCCGCTTGCACAGCACCTTGTCCATCGCCACCGCGCTGGCGGCGACGCCGGCGCCGACGTAGGGCAGGTCGAGCATCTCGCACAGGCCCTGGAGCGAGCCGTCCTCACCCCAGGTGCCGTGGACGATCGGGAACAGCACGTCGACGTCGCTGGCGACCAGGTGGGCGAGCGTCGCGGCGACCGGCCGGCCCACCGCCGGCAGCCGGTCCAGCCGGCCGCCCAGGGCCGGCGCCGCCTCGTCGGGGGCCAGCCAGCAGCCGTCCTCGGCGACGCCGAACGGCACCACCTCGTGGCCCGCCCGCTCGAGCGCCGCGGCCACCGCCCGGCCGAGGTCAGCGACACCTGATGCTCGACGGTGCGGCCGCCGAAGATGAGCCCTACCCGGGCCATGTCGAGCTGGGCAGTTGGACGGTCATGCGGAGTCGTGGCGGCGGACTTGTTGGCCGGCGGAGGCCCCTACGCTACACCCAGATCGACGAGGCGGACCCGGATCACCTCGTCCAAACGGCGCAGCGTCTCGAGCACCTCCGGCGGCGGCGGGTTGTCAAGCCGCAGCACGGCCACCGCCTCCTCGCCCTGCGATTCGCGCGCCAGGTGGATGTCGGCGATATTGACCCCGGCCTCGCCGAGGATCGAGCCCAGCTTGCCGACCACGCCCGGCACGTCGAGGTTCTGCAGCACCAGCATCATCCCCTCGGGCCGGAACTCCAGCCGGTAGCCCTCGAAACGGACCACCCGCGCGTCGCTCTCGCCGAACAGGGTGCCGGCGACCTCGACCTCGCCGCCCTCGCCCGCCAGCTTGACGCCGACCAGCCGGGCGTAGTCGCCGCCGCCGTGGTGGACCGCGCGCACCACGTCGATGCCGCGGGTGGCCGCCACCGCCTCGGCGTTGACGTAGTTGACGCCGTCGCCCAGGTGGGGCTCGAGGGCGCCCTTGAGCGCCGCCACGGTCAGCGGCACCCCCTGCTCCTCGGCCAGGCCCCAGAGCCCGACCTCGAGCCGGCGGAAGCCGCCGTCGAGCACCTCGGCCGCCAGCCGGCCCAGCCGCTCGGCCAGGCGCAGGAAGCGGTTCTGCTCGGCGGTGGTGGCGCCGAAGGGCAGGTTGACCGCGGTCACCTCCAGCGAGCCGTCGAGGGCGGCCAGCAGCATGCGCGCCGTCTGGGTAGCCACTCGCTCCTGCGCCTCGCGGGTCTGGGCGCCGATATGGGGGGTGGCCACCACCCGCGGGTGCGCCGCCAGGGCGAGGTCCGCCGGCGGCTCCTGGGCGAAGACGTCGAGCGCCGCTCCGGCCAGCCGGCCCTGCTCGAGCGCCTCGAGCAGCGCCGCGTCGTCGACCACGCCACCGCGGGCGCAGTTGACCAGCAGCGCCCCCGGCTTCATCCGCGCCAGCCGCCCGGCGTCGATCAGGTTGCGCGTGCCGTCGCTCAGCGGCAGGTGGAGGGTCACCGCATCGGCCTCGGCCAGCAGCTCGTCGAGCGGCAGCATCTCGACGTCCAGCCGCCGCGCCACCGCCGCGTCGAGATACGGATCGTAGGCGATGACCCGCATCTCGAAGGCGCGCGCCCGCGCCGCCACCGCCTGGCCGATCCGCCCGAGGCCGACGACGCCCAGGGTCTTGCCCATGCAGCTCGTGCCCCTGGAACCGCTTGCGCTCCCACTCGCCGGCCCGCACCGAGGCGTTGGCCGCCGGGATGTTGCGCGCCAGCGCCAGCAGCAGGCCGAAGGTGTGCTCGGTGGCCGAGATCAGGTTGGCGGTCGGCGCGTTGACCACCAGGATGCCGCGCTCGGTGGCGGCGGCGACGTCGACGTTGTCGACCCCGATGCCGGCCCGGGCCACCACCTTGAGCTTGCCGCCGGCGGCCAGCAGCTCGGCGGTCACCCGGGTGGCGCTGCGCACCACGATGGCGTCGTAGTCGCCGATCAGCTCGGCCAGCCGCGGCCGCTCGTCGGCCTCGAGCAGGTGCAGCTCGGCGCCGCCGTCGCGCAGGATCGCGAGTCCGGCTTCGGCGAGGGGATCGGCGATGAGGATGCGATGGGCATTCTTGGGCTCCTGAGCGGGCTGGTGGCCAAGGCCGGCGAAGAGGTCAGAGCAGCGTGTCGATCTCGGCCAGGAGCGCCTCGAGGTCGGCCGGCGCGCACCTCGCCCATGTGGCCGATGCGGAAGGTCTCCGGCTTCCACGGGCCGTAGCCGCCGCCGACGATGAAACCTCGCTCCGCCAGCCCGGCGACCAGGTCGGGCGCCGCGATGCCGGCCGGCGGCCGCAGACAGCTGACGGTCGGCGAGCGCGCGGGCTCGGGCGCCGGGAAGGTGAAGCCGCGCTCGGCCGCCCAGGCGGCGGTCATCGCCTGCAGCTGGCGATGGCGCGCCCAGCGGCTCTCCATCCCCTCCGCCAGCATCCGGTCGAGCTGCCGATCGAGGGCGTAGACGCCGGAGACCGCCGGCGTGGTGATCGTGCCGCCGGCCCGGTGCTTGTCGCGGTAGCGCAGCAGATCGGTGTAGAAGCCGCGCTGCGGCAGCGCCGCGGCGCGCTCGGCGGCGCGCTCGGAGAGGGTGAAGCAGACCAGCCCGGGCGGCGCCGCCAGCGCCTTGTGCACCCCGGCCAGGACGACGTCGAGCGCCCCAGGCGTCGGCCTCGAGACGGGCGCCGCCAAGGCGCCGAGACGGCGTCCACCAGGATCAGGGCGTCGCTCTCCTCGCGCACCACGGCGGCGATCTCCTCGAGCGGGTTGAGCACCCCGGTCGAGGTCTCGTTGAAGGTCACGGTGACCGCCTCGTAGCGCTTGCGGCGCAGCGCCCGGCGCACCAGGTCGGGGTCCACCGCCTCGCCCCAGGGCACCGACACCTTGTCGGCGTTGCGGCCGACGCTGAGGAAGATCTGGTGCCAGCGCTCGGAGAAGGCGCCGCAGGTGGTGTTGAGGACGTCGCTCGCCACGGTCGAGATGGCGGCGGCCTCCATCACCAGCGTCGAGCTCGAGGTGGCCAGCAGGACGTCGCCGGCGGTGCGAAAGACCTGCCGCAGGCGCGGCTCGAGCGCGGCGTAGAGGGCCTTGAACTCGGGCGATCGGTGGCCGATCATCGGCCCCATCTGGGCCTCGAGCACCTCCCGCATCACGTAGGTCGGTCCGGGGACGAAGAAGCGGATCTGTTCGGTCACGGGCTCGCTCTCGACGGTGGTTGCCTGGGTTGGCGGCGTGCTATGCCGCGGAGCGGCATTGTTCCATCGGGCCGGGGGCCGGGTCAATCCCGGGCGCCCGGCTCCCCTTCCAGCCGCCGCCAGAACGAGGGCCGGCGGAGGTTGGCGACGAGCTCGGGCGTCGACAGCCGCACTTCCGGCCGAGCCTTCACGGCCAGCCGCCAGCCGTCACCGTCGGGCTCGAGCCGGACCGCACCGTCGCCGCCCCGCACCAGCACCAGCCGGCAGCCCCGGAAGTGCTCGCGCAGCAGGTCGCCGAGAACCGCCTCGCCGCGGATCGGCTTGACCGACGTCACCCGGCCGCCACACACCGCCACCGCCCGCAGAACGCCGGCCGCGGCCGCCTCCTCGAGCCCCGCGGGAGGCGTCACGCCGGCCGCCGACAGGTCCAGCCAGCCCGCTCGCTCGCCGGCCGCGGCCACGGCATCGAGCAGACTGCCATAGGCCACCGCGCCCCTGTCGACCGCCAGCATCACCGGCCGCTTCACGACGTCTCCTCGTCGTAGAGCAGGATCTGCCGCCGCTCCTCGCGGAAGCTCGCCTCGTCGGCGGCCCACGAAGCCAGCCAGCTCTCCAGCCCGTCGCCGCCGTCGAGCGCCCGGCGCAGCGCCGGGTCGCCGGACAGCAGATCCACCGCCGGCCGGTCGGTGACGAACTCGTACGGCTCCGAGCGCCAGCCGAACGACTCCCCCGCCACCTCGCGCAGGGCGAGCATCAGCTCGACGCCGGCCCGGTAGGAGGGAAAGGCAGCCGCCGAGGTGACGTGCACCTGGACGCCGCCACAGAGCGCGCCGGCGTGCTTCTGCGCCTGCGGCCGGAAGCAGACCGGCGTGTACCGGACACCCGCGAGCGCCGCCTCCGCCAGCCGCTCGGCGAGCCGCGGCGGGTCGATCCCGGGAGCGCCGACGAGCTCGAACGGCCGGGTCGTGCCGCGCCCTTCGGACAGCGTCGGTGCCCTCGATCAAGACAGCCGCCCGGGTAGACCAGCGCGGTCTCGAAGCGCGGCATGTTGGGCGACGGCGCGACCCAGGGCCGGCCCAGGTCCGGCCACAGCATCGACCGGCGCCAGCCCTCCAGCCGCCAGGCGGCGATACCGTCGCTCCAGCCGCCGCGCCGGGCCTCGAGCAGCACCAGCTCGGCCAGCGTCAGGCCGTGCCGCACCGGCAGGGCGAAGGCGCCGACGAACGACTCGTAGCCCGGCTTGACGCAGGTTGCCCTCCACCACCTCGCCGCCGAGCGGGTTGGGCCGGTCGAGCAGCCACACCTCACGCCCGGCCGCGACTGCCGCCCGCGCCGCCCAGACGGCGGTCGCGGCGTAGGTGTAGTAGCGCGCGCCCGACGTCCTGCAGGTCGACCAGCAGCAGGTCGATGGCCGCCGAAGAGCTCCGGGGCGGGCGCCAGCGACGCCTCGGAGTCGCCGTAGAGCGACGCGATCGGGATCCCGGTCCACGGATCGCGGCTCTCGGCCGCCGGCACCATGTCCTGCTCGACGCCGTGGAAGCCGTGCTCGGGCGCCAGCAGCAGCGCCGGCGGCGCCGGCGCCCGCCGCGCCAGGGCGAGGTGGATCGGCTCCAGCTCGGCGGTCACCGAGGCGGCGTGCGCCAGCAGGCCGTAGCGGCGGCCGCGCAGGGCTTCGGGGTCCGCCAGCAGCCGATCGAGACCGGTGCGAAACATGGCCAGGATCAGCGCCGGTAGTCGCCGCTGCGGCCGCCGCTCTTGGACTCCAGCCGCAGCTCGGTGACCACCGCGCCGCGCTCGACCGACTTGACCATGTCGTAGAGGGCGAGGGCGGCCGCCGAGCAGGCCACCAGGGCCTCCATCTCGGCGCCGGTGCGCGCCGTGACCACCACCCGGCTGCGCACCTGGACCCCCTCGGCCACCGGGTGCAGCTCGACCTCGACCTGGTCGAGGGTCAGCGTATGGGCCAGCGGGATCCACTCGCCGGTCCGCTTGGCCGCCTGGATCCCGGCCAGCCGGGCCACCGAGTAGGCGTCGCCCTTGGGCAGGTTGGACAGCCGCGACACCGTCTGCGGCGACAGCAGGACCAGGCAGGACGCCGCCGCCAGCCGCCGCGTCACCGGCTTGCCCGAGACGTCCACCATCTGCGCCTGGCCCAGGCCGTCGAGGTGGCTGAACGGGCTGTCGGAGGTCATCCTCGTCATGCTATCGCACGCCGCCGACCTGGATCGTACGCCCCATGGCCGGGTGGGCGAACCTCCCCGGGGTCGTCCTGGATCCCGCCTGGTGCTCCGGTTCCCGGGACCGCTCGAGCCTCGGCCGCTCGAGACCGGCGGCGCCGGTGGTGAATAATGCGGGCCGCGCCCGGCCGATCATGCGTCTCGCGGTCATCGTCCCGACCCTCGACGAGAGGGAGAACCTCGATCGCCATCTGCCGCGCATCCTCGCGCTCGGCGACGAGCTGGTGGTCAGCGACGGCGGCAGCTCGGACGGCACCGTGGAAGCGGCCCGCCGGCACGGCGCGCGGGTGGTCGAGGGAGACCGGGGACGGGGGATCCAGCTCAACCGCGGCGCCGCCGCCAGCGACGCCGAGATCCTGCTCTTCCTGCACGCCGACTCGCTCCCGCCCCCCGGCGCCGCCGCGGCGATCCGCCAGGCGGTGGCCGGCGGCGCCGAGGGCGGCGCCTTCCGGGTGCGGTTCGAGGGCGACGGCCTCTGGACGCGGCTCGGCAGCCGCCTGGTCAACCTGCGCACCCGCCTCACCCGGCTGCCGCTGGGCGACCAGGGTCAGTTCGTCACCCGGGCGGTCTTCGAGGAGCTCGGCGGCTACCGCGACTGGCCGATCCTCGAGGACCTCGACTTCGCCCGCCGCCTGCGCCGCCGCGGCCGGCTGGTCATCCTCGCCGCTGGCGATGCAGCACCTCCTTCCGGCGCTACCGCAAGCGGGGCATCGCGCGCACCATCGCCGTCAACTGGCTGATCTGGCTGCTCTACGCGCTCGGCGTCTCGCCCCACCGGCTGGCCCGGCTCTACCGCGACGTGCGCTAGCCGGAGCTTCTCACCGCTCTTGTCACGAGACGGCGTCGACCCGGTCGAGCGTCGCTACTAGTTTGGTTAGACCCGCCTAGTTGGTCAGACCCGCCGCCGCAGGACCTGGACGGTGAAGCCGTCGTGGTCGCCGCCCGGCAGCACCCGCCACAGGCCCTCCTCGCCGCCGCCGGCGCGCATCGCTCGGCGGCAGCCGCTCGGCCACCGGCTGCGGCGCGAAGTCGCCCCTGCCGGCGAGGAAGCGCGGCCACGACCTCCTCGTTCTCCTCGCGCTCGAGCGAGCAGGTGATCGCCACCAGCAGGCCGCCGGGCCGCACCGCGGCGGCGGCGCCGGCGAGCATCTCGAGGCCCTGGCCGGCGAGCCGGTCGCAGCTCGCCGTCGGTCGATCCGCCACTTGAGCTCGGGGTGGCGCCGCAGCGTGCCGCTGCCGCGAGCAGGGCAGATCGACCACGACCCGGTCGAAGCGGGCCGCCGGCCGGCGGCCGCCGGGCGTCGGCCACGACCAGCGGCAGGCGCCGGCCCAGGCGCTGCAGGTTGGCCACGAGAGGCGGCAACCGCGCCGCCGCCACGTCCGCCAGGAGCGGCCGGAGCCCGGGCTCCCAGGCGATCATCGCGAAGCTCTTGCCGCCCGGGGCGGCGGCCAGCGTCGAGGACCGTCTCCCCCGCCGCCGGTGGCGGCACCAGCGCCGCCGCCTGGCTGGCGTCGTCCTGCAGATAGAGCTCGCCGCGGGCGAAGGCGCCCGCCGCCAGCGGGTCGCCGGCGACCACCGTCAGGCCCAGGGGCGACAGCTCGGCGGGCGTGGTCTCGACGCCATCGGCGGCCAGCGCCGCCGCCAGCGCCAGCGGCCCGCCGCGATCGCGGAAGGCCAGCAGCTGCAGCGGCTTGGCCCGGTTGTTGGCCGCCAGCAGCCGGCGCGTGGCGGCCTCGCCGAAGCGGTCGAGCCAGCGCCGGACCAGACGGTCCGGATGGCTGGTCTCGATGGCCAGACGGCGCAGCGGGTCGCGCGCGGTCACCGGCCAGGACGCCAGCTCCGGCGCCCGAGCCACCCGCCGCAGCACCGCGTTGACGAAGCCGGCCCCGGCGCGATGGACGCGGCGGCGCGCCTCGCCCACCGCTTCGTCGACCACCGCGTGGGCGGGGACCCGGTCGAGATAGAGCAGTTGGTAGATGCCGATGCGCAGCGGCGCCAGCAGCGGCGGATCGATCTCGGCCAGCGACCGGGCGGCGGCGGCGGCGAGCACCGCGTCGATCCGCCGCAGCCAGCGCGTGGTGCCGAGCACCAGCGAGCGCAGCAGGGCGCGGTCGCGGTCGTCGAATCGCGCCGCCGCCTGCCGCAGCAGGCCGTCGAGCGGCAGCCGGCCGGCCAGGCACCGCTCCAGAACCGCCGCCGCGGCCGCCCGCACGCCGGTGTCGCCGGCGCCGCCCGAGCCACTCTGGGCCGGCCGGTCAGTCAAACCGATCGCCGGCGCCGAGGCGCTCGCCGTTGACGAAGTCGGCAGCCGCCAGCGGCCGGCCGCCGGGGCGCTGCAGACGGGCTATCCCGAGCGCCGTGCCGGCGCCGCAGCCCACCACCAGCAGCTCCCCGCGAAGCCCCGCGACGGCGCCCGGCGCCACCGTCGCGGCGCCGGGGATCGGCTCCACCACCAGCAGCTTCACGGGTCGCCCGCCCTGCTCGGCGTGCAGACCGGGCCAGGGGGTGAAGGCGCGCCAGCGGTCGAACAGGGTGCGGGCGTCCAAGCGCCAATCCACCCGGCCGTCGGCCCGCTCGAGCATCGGGGCGTAGGTGACCAACGATTCGTTCTGGGGCCGCGGTGTCAAGTCGCCGCCGGCCAGTCCTCGCACCGTCTCGACCATGAGCTCGGCGCCGGCCGCGGCGAGCCGCGGCGACAGCTCGGCGGCGGTCTCGCCGGCGCCGATGGCGATCTCGCGCTGCAGCAGGATCGGCCCCGAGTCGAGCCCCCGCTCCATCACCATCGTCGTCACGCCGGTGACGAGGTCGCCGGCGGCGATCGCCGCGGTGATCGGCGAAGCGCCGCGCCAGCGGGGCAGCAGCGAGGCGTGCAGGTTGACGCAGCCCAGCGCCGGCAGGCGCAGCAGCGGGCGGCGGAAGATCTGACCGAAGGCCACCACCACCGCCAGGGCCGGCTCGAGCGTCGCCAGCCGATCGAGAAAGTCGCCGCCGCGCGCCCGCTCCGGCTGCACCACCTCGAGACCCAGCTCGCGCGCCCGCGTCGCCACCGGCGGCGAGCGCCGCCGCCCGCCGCGACCGGCGCGCCGATCCGGCTGCGAGACGACGAGCGCGACCGGCGCCCCATCGGCGACCAGCGCCTCGAGCGTCGGCACCGCGAACTGCGGCGTGCCGAAGAAAACGACCGGCCCGGCCAGCGCCCGCGTCACTGGATCTCTTCGAAGTAGTCCGACTTGACCAGCACTTCACGCGGCTTGCTGCCTTGCGGCGGCCCCAGCAGGCCGTCCTGCTCCATCATGTCGATCAGCCGCGCGGCGCGCGAGAAGCCGACCCGCATCCGCCGCTGGAGAAAGCTGGCCGAGGCCTTCTGCTCGGCGACGACCAGCCGCGCCGCCTCGTCGAACAGCTCGTCGTCGCTGGCCGACCCGGCGCCGGCGGAGCGGTCGTCCGCGGGCGGCTCGAGCACCGCCGGGTCGAACTGCGGCGGCCCCTGCTTCTTGAGCCAGCGCACCAGGCCGGCGGTCTCCGCCTCCGAGACATAGGCGCCGTGCAGCCGCATCATGCGCGAGGTCCCCGGCGGCATGAACAGCATGTCGCCCTGGCCGAGCAGCTTCTCGGCCCCGATCTGGTCGAGGATGGTGCGCGAGTCGTGGCGGCTGGCGGTGGCGTAGGAGATCCGGCACGGGAAGTTGGCCTTGATCGTGCCGGTCAGCACGTCGACCGACGGCCGCTGGGTGGCGACGATCAGGTGGATGCCGACCGCGCGGGCCATCTGCGCCAGCCGGGCGATCGACGACTCGACCTCCGAGGAGGAGACCATCATCAGATCGGCCAGCTCGTCGATCACCACCACGTAGTAGGGCAGCGGCGCCAGCTCGTCGCCGCCGAGGTCGGCCTCGCCCTCCGACAGCGCCAGCCGCTTGCGCACCTCCGGGTCGCTGATCGCCCGGTTGTAGTGGTCCAGCGAGCGGACGTGCGCCTCGGCCAGCAGCCGGTAGCGCCGCTCCATCTCGGCCACCGCCCAGCGCAGCGCGTTGGCGGCCTTCTTGGGCTCCACCACGACCTTGGCCTTCAGATGCGGGATGTCGGCGTAGACGCCAAGCTCGATCCGCTTGGGATCGATGAAGATGAACTGGACGTCTTCGCGCGACGCCTTGTAGACGATCGAGGTGATCATGCTCTGCAGGCCGACGCTCTTGCCCGAACCGGTGGCGCCGGCCACCAGCAGATGCGGCATCGTGGCCAGGTCGGCGTAGTAGGGCTGTCCCTGGATCGTCGTGCCCAGGGCTACGGTGAGCTTCGACTTCGAGCGCTGGAACCGGTCGTCGGCCAGCAGGTGGCCGAGCCGGATCAGCGCCCGCTTGCGGTTGGGCAGCTCGATGCCCAGGGTCGAGCGGCCGGGAATGCGGTCGATCCGCACCGCCTCGGCCCGCAGCGCCAGCGCCAGGTCGTCCTGCAGGTTGACGATCTGGCTGACCTTCACGCCCGGCGCCGGCTGGAACTCGAAGACTGTCACCACCGGGCCCGGGTTGATGGCCTCGACGGTGCCCTCGACCCCGAACTCGGCGCAGCGCTGCCGGATCGCCTCGCCCAGCCGCACCAGCTCGTCTTCCTCGACCGAGCTCTCGATCGGCTCCAACCGAAGCAGGTTGAGCGGCGGCAGGCTCTTGTCGCGGCCGCGCGCCGGGCCGGCGAAGGGGATCTCCGGCTGGCGGCGCGGCGCGCGGGCCGGCGCCGGCGCCTCGTCGGCGGCCGGCGCGAGCGGCGCCACGCCGCCGGACTCGGCCGCGACGGCGACGCCGGCGGCGGTGGCGGAGACCTTGCGCACCGAGAAGGCGCCCGGGCCGGGCTTCTCCGTCACCCGCAACGGCAGGTCGTCCGGCTGCGGCGCCCGCGGCCGCTCCTGCGCCAACCGCTTCATCTGCCGTTCCAGCACCCGCTGGCGGACCCGTTCCTTGTCGCGCCGCTCCTGGCGCCGCGCCCGCCCCAGCCGCATCCGGTCGCCGAGCGCCGCCAACCGGCGCAGCCAGCCGCCGACGAGCTCGCCGAGCGTCGACTGCACCACCAGCGTGGCGCCGATGAGGACCCCGCCGAGCAGCAGGAAGAAGGCGCCGGTGACGCCGATCTGGCTTTCGAGAGACGCCTCCAGCAGCCGACCGAGCAGCGCCGCCCGCGGCGACCGGCTCGCCACGCCAGGCGACGTCGCCCAGGGTCAGCTGCAGCAGCGGCGGCAGGAAAGCCAGCAGCACGCCGCCGCCGATCGCCCTCCCCGCGACCGGCGCCGGCCGCTGCCGGCGCAGCCGCCGCCAGCCGGCCACGCCGAGCAGGACGGGCACCAGCAGGGCCGCCAGACCGAGCGCGCCGAAGCCGGCGGCGGCGATCTGCGAGCCCACCGGCCCGATCAGGTTGCTGACGCCGCTGGCGACCGTGGTCTGGTGGAGGAAGCTCGGATCGGACGGATGGTAGCTGGCCAGCGCCGCGAGCAGCAGGATCGCGCCGAGCCCGAACAGCAGGCCCAGCAACTCCTTGCCTTTGCCGGGGGCCAGTCGCGGCCGCTCGGTCTTGTTGCTTGCGCTGCGCGCGGTAGCCAGGGATCAGCCCTCCACAGTCGGGAAAATTCTAGCATTCATCGCGGTTTAGCCGTCGCGCGGCGCGATGGACGGCGACCAGCTGATCGATCCCCAGCTCGCCGGCCCGCGCCGTGGGGGCGAGCCTCAGCGCCTCGAGCAGCCCATCGACCGCCGGCCGCCCCCAGCGCGCCGCCAGGGCGTTGCGCAGGGTCTTGCGGCGCTGGGCGAAGGCCAGCCGCACCAGGCCCTCGAAGGCCGGCCACTCGGCCGCCGGCACCGCCGGCCGGCGGCGGCGCAGCCCGACGAAGGCGCCGTCGACCCGCGGCGGCGGCCGGAAGCTGGTGCGTCGCACCCGCCCCAGCGAGCGGATCTCGGCCCGGGCCTGGACCAGCACCGACAGCGCCCCGTAGTCCGGGTCGCCGGCGCTCGCGGTCAGCCGACCCGCCACCTCCGCCTGCACCAGGAAGCCGGCGACCTCGACCGCGGCGGCGTCGGTCAGCAGATCCTGGATCAGGCGGGTGGCGATGGCGTACGGCAGGTTGCCGGCGACCAGCGTGCCGGCCGGCAGCCGTCGCCAGGGGATCTCGAGCGCGTCGCCGACCACCGTCTCGAGGCCCGGGCCGGGCAGCCGGCGGCGCAGGCGCAGCGCCCAGGCCGGCGTCGAGCTCCCAGGCCCATACCCGGGCACCGGCCCGCAGCAGCTCGCCGGTCAGGACTCCGCCGCCGGGGCCGACCTCGACCACCCGCCGGGCTCGCGGCCGCAAGAAGTCGACCAGCGGCCGGCAGAGGCCGGCGTGGCGCAGATGGTGCTGGCCGAGCCGTTTCCTGAGCCGGGGAGGGGCGTCCACGGCCGAACTCTATCCGCCGGCGGCGCCGGCCCGGCGCGGCCGCCGTTGCGCAGCGCCCCACAGCGCCGGATGGGGCAGCTTTGCTATTGTCCCGGCTGAATGGCCGAGTTGTACTCTCTCGACGCCAAGGAGCTGCAGCGCTTTCTGGAGCGACGGCGGGCGAGCCCGTCCTTCCCGCTCGAGATGAGCCTGGCCGACAACCTGGCTGAGATCCTGCGCAAGGCCGACGAGTTCGTGCCCTCCAAGGCCGGCTCGATCCTGCTCGACAACCCGACCGAGAAGAAGAAGCAGCGACACGAGAACACGCTGACCTTCATCGCCGCCTTCGGTCCCAAGTCGCAGCAGCTGGTCGGCCGCAGGATCCCCGCCGACAAGGGCATCGCCGGCTCGGTCTACATCAAGGGCGAGTCCTACTGCACGCCCGACGTGCAGAGCGACCCGCTGTTCTACGCCGCCTTCGACGAGGAGAACGACTACTACACGCACTCGCTGGTCGCCATCCCGATCCGCATCGAGCAGGAGGTCTGCGGCGTGCTCGAGCTGGTCAACCGCCGCGACTCCAAGACCTACAACCAGCAAGACCTCAACCTGCTGGAGATCTTCGCCGGCTATATGTCGGTCTCGATCCAGAACGTGCTCGACGGCCGGCTGGCGCAGGAGATCGCCAAGCGCGACAACCTGACCGGCCTCTACAACGACCGCTATCTCCACATCGCCCTGTCGCAGAGCATCAGTGACTGCTGGGCTCGCGAGCTCGACCTGTCGCTGCTCTTCCTCGACCTCGACTTCTTCAAGCGCGTCAACGACTCGCACGGCCACCTGGCGGGCAGTCAGGTGCTGCGCGAGGTCGGCCACCTGCTCGACGAGGCGAGCCGGCCGGCGCAGGCGATCGCCGCCCGCTACGGCGGCGACGAGTTCGTGCTGGCGCTGCCCGGCCTCGACCTCGACGCCGCCATCGATCTGGCCGAGCGGATTCGCGAGCAGATCGTCGCCACTTCCTTCTGCCCGGGCCAGGGCGAGATCCAGCCCGATCCGCTCAACCTCAAGGGGATCACCTGCTCGGTCGGCGTCGCCAGCCTCCGCCGCCACGTCGGCGAGTCCGACAACGTCGAGAGCTGCAAGAGCACCCTGCTGCGGCTGGCCGACGCGGCCATGTACGTCGCCAAGGAGACCGGGCGCAACCGGACGGCGGTGGCCGGTCAGCTGGTCCGCAGGCGCGAGAGCTAGACCCGAGGCAAGTCTCGCGGATTCCCGCTGCCACGACGGCGTCGTGGAGAGCCGGCTAGACGGCCGGACTTGCGGCGGAGGGCCGGCCGAGAGTGCTAGGATCGGCCGGCGCCGCGGAGGCTCGCGGCCCCGCCCGCAGGCCCTGTTCGGGCTTCTCCACCGAACCTCCAAAGCCGACCCCATGACAACGCTCCTACGTCCGGCCAGCGGACCGATCTCCGCCACCGAGGTGCACGATTCGCTGCGCGGCCACATGCTGGTGGACGGTTTTCCGTTCGTGATCGACCTCGAGCGCTCGCGCGGCGCCTGGATCTACGACGCGGTCAGCGGACGGCGGATGCTGGACATGTTCACCTCCTACTCCACGGTGCCGCTGGGCTACAACCACCCCGGCTTCTCCGACCCGCTCTTCCGCGACCGGCTGCTCGCGGCGGCGATCAACAAGCCCGCCAACTCGGACCTCTACTCCACCCAGTTGGCCGACTTCGTGGCCGCCCTGGCGCGCACCGTGCCGGCGCCGCTGGATCGCCACATGTTCTTCATCGAGGGCGGCGCGCTGGCGGTCGAGAACGCGCTCAAGGCCGCCTTCGACTGGAAGGCGCGCAAGAACCTCGCGGCCGGCCGCGGCGAGATCGGCCACCGGGTGATCCACTTCGAGCAGGCGTTTCACGGCCGCAGCGGCTACACGCTGACCCTCACCAACACCGATCCGCGCAAGACCGATCTGTTCCCCAAGTTCCCCGGCTGGCCGCGGATCTCGAACCCCAAGCAGTCGTTCCCGCTGACCGCGGGGGTGCTGGCCGAGGTCGCGGCGGCGGAGCGGCGGGCGGTGGCCGAGATCGAGGCGGCGCTGGCCCGCCACCCACACGAGATCGCCGCCCTGATCATCGAGCCGATCCAGGGCGAGGGCGGCGACAACCACTTCCGCGGCGAGTTCCTGGCCGAGCTGCGGCGGCTGGCCGACGAGGGCGACTTCCTGCTCATCTTCGACGAGATCCAGACCGGCTTCGGCACCACCGGCCGCTGGTGGTGCTTCGAGCACTTCGACGTCCAGCCCGACATCTTCGCCTTTGGCAAGAAGACCCAGGTCTGCGGCATCTGCGCCGGGCCGCGGCTGGACGAAGTGGATTCGGTCTTCAAGCAGCCGAGCCGGATCAACTCCACCTGGGGCGGCAATCTGGCCGACATGGTGCGCTGCCAGCGGATCGTCGAGATCGTCGAGCAGGAGGGCCTGCTGGACAACGTCCGCCGGGTCGGGGCGCGGCTGCTGGCCGGCTTCGAGGCGCTGGCCGGCCGGTTCGGGGGCCGGGTCTCCAACCCGCGCGGCCGCGGCATGTTCGTCGCGTTCGACCTGCCCGACCGCCAGGCGCGCAATCGGGCGCTCGAGCGGATGCGCGACGGCGGGGTGCTGGCCCTGCCGTCGGGCCCCCGGGCGATTCGCTTCCGGCCGGCGCTCAATCTGACCGCCGAGGAGGCCGACGAGGCGTTGCGCCGCACCGAGCAGGCCCTGGAGCTGGGGCAGTGAGACGAGGCCGAAAAGCCCGCTCCGCCGGCGGTCCTGCGGCTGGCTGCGGAAATCGACTGGTCGCGAACCGCGGCCGGTCCGCGGAGCGGATAGCCGAATTTTCGCAAGGCACTGAAGAATAACAACTTACGGAGATTGCACAAACTCTTGTGCAAACCGCGACAAGTGATGGAGTATCTGGGGTTTGCGGCCAGTTCCGGGTACTCTATCCACAGGGATTTCCACAGCCCCTGTGGACGCGTAGCGCGGGTCTCCGATCGACACCGCGGCCCCGACAGCGATCGTGGCCTGCCACAGCGAGGAGTCCCAGATGACGGTTGATATCCAGGCACCGGCCACCGACCTGCTGCACCGGCTCGGCATCGACGAACACAACCCGGGCGCCTTCTGCGGCCGCTGGCTCGACACCACGGGCAAGCCGCTGGAGTCCCGCAACCCGGCGACCGGCGAGCTGCTGGCCACCGTCGCCACCGTCGGCGAGGGCGACTACGAGGTGGTCGCGGCGACCGCGGTGGAGGCCTTCGCGGCCTGGCGCACCTGGACGGCGCCGGCGCGGGGCGAGATCGTCCGCCAGCTCGGCAACGAGCTGCGGCGGCACAAGGACGACCTGGGCCGGCTGGTCAGTCTCGAGGCCGGCAAGGTGCTCAGCGAGGGCCTCGGCGAAGTGCAGGAGATGATCGACATGGCCGACCTCGCCGTCGGCATGTCGCGCCAGCTCTACGGCCTGTCGATGCACTCGGAGCGGCCGCAGCACCGGATGTACGAGCAGTGGCATCCGCTCGGCCCGGTGGGCATCATCACCGCCTTCAACTTCCCCGTCGCGGTGTGGGCCTGGAACGCCATGGTGGCGGCGGTGTGCGGCGACTCGATGATCTGGAAGCCGTCGCAGAAGACGCCGCTGTGCGGCCTGGCCATCGGCCGCATCGCCGAGCGGGTGCTGGCGGCCAACGACGCGCCGCCGATCTTCGGCCTGGCGATCGGCGACCGCCACCAGGTCGGCGGCCCCCTGGTGGCCGACCGGCGGGTACCGCTGATCTCGGCCACCGGCTCGGTGACCATGGGCCGCGCCATCGGCAAGGTGGTGGCCGACCGGCTGGGGCGCAGCCTGCTCGAGCTCGGCGGCAACAACGGCATTGCCGTGATGGACGACGCCGACCTCGACCTGGCGCTGCGGGCGGTGCTGTTCGCCGCCGTCGGCACCGCCGGCCAGCGCTGCACCACCAACCGCCGGCTGCTGCTCCAGCGCGGCATCGCCGGCGAGATGAAGCGTCGCCTGATCGACGCCTACGGCTCGGTGCGGATCGGCAACCCGCTGGATCCGAGCACGCTGATGGGCCCGCTGATCGACGAGGGAGCGGTCGACGACATGATGCGGGCACTGGAGACGGTCCGCCAGCAGGGCGGCAAAGTGCTCTACGGCGGTGAGCGCCACGAGCTGGGCGGCTGCTACGTCCAGCCCACCCTGGTCGAGGCCCCCGCCGGCATGCCGATCACCTGCGAGGAGACCTTCGCGCCGATCCTCTACCTGACCGAGTTCGACGACCTGGACGAGGCGATCGAGCTGCACAACAGCGTGCCGCAGGGCCTCTCGTCGGCGATCTTCACCCTCAACATGCGCTCGGCCGAGCGCTTCCTGGCCGCCACCGGCAGCGACTGCGGCATCGCCAACGTCAACATCGGCACCTCGGGCGCCGAGATCGGCGGCGCCTTTGGCGGCGAGAAGGAGACCGGCGGCGGCCGCGAGGCGGGCTCGGACTCCTGGAAGCTCTACATGCGGCGCCAGACCTGCACCCTCAACTGGGGCGACGACCTGCCGCTGGCGCAGGGGGTGGAGTTCGACGTCGGGTAGCCCGAGCTACTCAAGCCCGACGTCGAGCTAGGGCAGCCGGGGAATCGCAGCCACCCGCAGCGCCCGCGGCAGCAGGCCGAACTCGAGGCCGGCGGCCGGTAGCGGCCCCAGCAGCTCGCCGTCGGAGGCCAGCTGCGTCTCGGGCACGAGCCGCATCCGCACCCACGGCGTGCGGTGGATCGACACCGCCGGGTGGCCGATGTGGGTGCCCTTGAAGACCCGCGGGAAGATCCGCAGCAGGGCGAGCTTCGGCACCTTGCGCACCAGCACCAGATCGAGCAGCCCGTCGTCGAGCTCGGCGGCGGGCGCGATCAGCATGCCGCCGCCGAACCGGGGCCCGTTACAGACCGTGGCGAACATCACCTCGCCCTCGAACCGGCCGCCCTGCCACTCCACCCACGCCCGCGGCGACCGGAAGCCCACCAGGGTGCGCACGGTTCCCAGGATGTAGGTGAGCGCGGCGGGCAGCCGGCGCGAGCTGCCGTCGACCGTGGCCGCAACCGCGCTGTCGAAGCCGGCGCCGGCGTAGTAGGCGAAGTGATGGTCGCCGGCTCGGCCGACGTCGAGCAGCCGCTCGCGGCCGCTCAGCGCCAGCTCGACCGCCTGCCCGACGTCCGCCGGGACGCCGAGGCTGGCCGCAAAGTCGTTGCCGCGCCCGACCGGCACCACCCCGAGGCAGGTCGCCGCCCCGACCAGCGCCGGCAGGACCAGGTGAAACGTGCCGTCGCCGCCGGCGACGACCAGCCGCCCGATCCCCTCGTCGACCGCCCGCCGCGCCTCGGCGGCAAGGTGGGCGGCGTCGCGCGTGACCACCAGCGAGGCTCCCGCCGGCAGACCGGTGCGGATCACCGGCAGCGCGCGCCGGCCGGCGGACCCGCCGGCGGTGGGATTGACCAGACAACGGACCTTCATGACGGACCTTCTCGACCGACGATCGTCGCAACCGGTCTGAGATCACTCCCAGGGGATGTCGGGCATCCGGAGCCGCTCGACCACGCGCCCCTCGGCCAGGACGGTGGTCTCCAAGATCTCGTCGACGTCGTCCAGGGTCACCCGCTGGTACCAGAGGTTCCAGGGCCAGACCGCGACGGCGATGCCGCGGCTGCAGTGCTTGAGGCAGCCGGTGCGGACGACCATCACCCGGTCGCGAACGCCCAACTCGCGCACCCGGTCCTTGAACCGGCGGTAGACCTCGAGCCCGCCGCGCGGGGCGCAGCTCGGCTTGCGGGCGTCCGGCGGCCGATCGTTGACGCAGACCAGGATCTGGATCTCGGGAGTCGCCATCGGGCGGCATTCTACGCGGCCGGCGGGCGGCGGCCGGCGATCGGTGGAATCGCCAGCACCGAAACGGGCGGCTTGCAGCTAGCGTAGTGTCTCCGACTTGCCTTGCCGTATGGGCGAGCTAGCGGCGTCGATAGCCGTCCAGACGGTACGGCGAAGTCGGAGACACGACACTAGGTCGCCGACGCCGGCGGTTCGGCCGCGAACCGGTCCTCGAGCTTCCGCCGCAGGGCGTCCGACAGCTCTCCGCCGTGGACCCAGCGGCAGGCGGCGCCGGTCAGGTCGAGGCTGTGCAGGAAGGCCTGGCAGCGGCCGCAAAGCTCGGCTTCGGGCACCGGGAACTCGACCCCGCGGTCCATCGCGTCCATCTTCGACCGCAGGAGATCCAGACAGACCTGATGCGGGTGATCGTCGGCACTCTCGAGCGGCTCACCCAGCCCCTCGGTCAGCGCGGCCCTCAAGGCCAGCCGCCCGCGATGCACCCGGGTCTTGACCGTCGCCTCCTTGACGCCGAGGATCTCGGCGATCTCGCGCAGCGACAGCTCGGCGATCTCCTTGAGCACCAGGGGAAGCCGGTAGTCCACCGGCAGCCTGGCCAGGCCACGGTCGACGATCTCCGCCGCCTCGCGCCGCAACTCATGATCCAGCGGATCGTCCTCGAGGGCCGGCAGCCGGGCGACCAGGGAGAGGCCGACGGGCGGCGCCTCGTCGAGTGAATCGAGACGCGGCGGCTCGCCGGCCCGCCGGCGGTTGCGGCGCTGGCAGGCGCGGGCCGCCATGGTGTAGAGCCAGCTTGCCGGGCTCGAGCGGCCCTCGAACTGGCTCCACTTGCGATACGCCTGGAGAAAGGTCTCCTGCACCAGGTCCTCGGCATCCTCGCGGTTGCCGCAGAACTTGAGGCTGAAGGCGAAGATTCTGTCGCCGAGCCGGGCCACGAGCTCGGGAACCGCCTCCTCGGGGCTGCGGCCGACGAGGGCCTGCTCGGGCGGGGCGGTGGCTTCTGCCTGGCTGGCCATGGGGTAGAGTCTAATCCACCCCCGCCCTGCCCGGGAACCTCGCCGCGCCGACGTGCCTCTCACCTGAAGGCGGCGCGGCGAAGCCGCCACCCCCACAATCCAGGCTCCAAGCGCATGATCCGCAAGACACGTGCACCCGGGGCCGAGCACCAGAAGATGAGCATCCGAGCATGAGCGCCCGATCGATACCCCCCCTGCTCCTGGCCGCCGCGGTCCTCATGGGCCTCGCGGCCCCATCGGCGGCCGCCGCCGATGCGCTGGACCTGCGGCAGGCCATGGCTCTCGCCCGCTCCCGGGCACGCGAAGCCGAGGCCGCTCGGCATCGGGCGACTGCCGCCGACGAGCGCGCCCGCGAGGCGGCGGCGATGCGGCTGCCGACGGTGAGCCTGCGGGAGATCTGGCTCCGCACCGACTCGCCGGCCGAGGCGTTCGGCCTGCTGCTCAATCAGGAGCGATTCTCGCTGGCCGAGTTCGCCGCCGGCGACCCCAACGCCCCCAGCCCGACCGAGAACGCGCTGACCCGGCTCGAGCTGTCGCTGCCGCTCTACACCGGCGGCGAGCTCGCGGCGCGCATCCGCCAGGCGCGGCTGGCCGCCGGGGCCGCCCAGGACACCGCCGCCTGGATCGAGGAGGGCGCGGCCCTGGCCGGCGCCGAGGCCTATATCCGACTGGCCCAGGTGCGCGAGCAGGTCGCCCTGCTGGAGAGCGCGCTCGACACCGCCCGCGCCCACGAGCGGCTGGCCCGGGCCTTCGTCGAGCAGGGAATGCTGGTGCGGTCCGAGCTGCTGCGAGCCGAGGTCGAGCGCTCGCGTCTCGAGGATCTGCTGAGCCAGGCCCGGGGGCGGGCCCGGGTGGCCGAGGCCGGCCTCTCCTTCCGCCTGGCCGCCGATCTGTCGACCAGCTGGCAGCTCGACCGGTTGCCGGACCCGCAGCCCCTGGCCGAGGGTCTCGAGAACTGGCTCGCCGCCGCCGACACCCGCCCCGACCTGGCGGCGGCCGAAGGGATGCTCGCCGCCGGCGAGCTGGAGGTCCAGGCGCGGCGCTCCGGCCGGCTGCCCAGGGTCGCCCTGGTGGCGCGCCGCGACTTCAACGACGACAGCCTGTTCGGCTCGGCCGGCGACTCGACGGCGATCATGGCGGTGGCCGGCATCGACCTGTTCAGCGGCGGCCGGCACCGCGCCGCGGCCGCCGCCGCCCGCGCCGAGGCCGAAGCCGGCCGCAGCGAGGTCGAGCAGCTCCGCGCGGGCATCCAGCTGGCGATCCGGGATGCCTACGAGCGGGCGGCGAGCGCCCGCGAGCGCCACCGCACGGCCCTGGCCGCCCTCGATGCGGCCCGCGAGGCCGAGCGCATCACCGAGGCGCGGTTCCGGCAGGGCGTCGTCCGGACGATCGACCTGCTGGACGTCGCGACGGCCCGCCGCGAGGCCGAGACCCGCGAGCTGGTGGCCCGCGCCGACGCCCACCTGGCGACCCTCGACCTGGCGGTCCAGGCCGGGCGGCGGCCGGAGACGGCGCTGCCACCCGACGCCGCAACGGCCCCGGCGGCGACCAACGGCAAAGAGACACAAGCGAGGTCAGAGTGATGAACACCGAGAATCTGGCAGCCGATCCACGGCCGGCGCTCCTGGGCGCGGCGCTGCTGCTGACCGCGGCCTGCGGCGGCCACGAGCCCGCCACGCCGGCCGAGACCGCCGGGACCGTGGAGGCGCGCTCGGCGACGGCGGAACGCCTGGAGGTGCCGAGCGAGGTCGAGCTCTTCGGCACCGTCGAAGCCGAGACGACCGCGACGGTCTCGGCCCGGGTGATGGCCCGGGTGACCGCGGTCAAGGTCAGCGCCCGGCGACGCCGTCGTCGCCGGCCAGGTCCTGCTGACGATCGATCCCCAGGCGGCGCAGGGACAGCTCGCCCAGGCCCGGGGCGCCCTGGCCCAGGCGCGGGCGGGCCTGGCCCTGGCCGAGCGCAACCACCAGCGGTTCCAGGCGCTGGCCGCCGCCGACGCCTCCTCCGAGCTCGAGGTGGACTCGGCCCGCACGCAGTACGAGCAGGCGCTCGGCGCGGTGGAGCAGGCCGCAGGGGCGGTGGCAGCCGCCGCCGCGGTGGCCGCCGACTCGCGCGTCGTCGCGCCCTTCGCCGGCCGGGTGGTGCGCAAGATGGTGGAGGCGGGAGACCTGGCGGCCCCGGGCCGGCCGCTGCTGGTGCTCGAGTCGGAGGGCGCCCGGCGGCTGGCGCTGACGGTGCCCGAAAGCGTCATGGCGCGGGCCGGCCTGACGATCGGCCAGCCGCTGCCGGTCCGCATCGACGCCCGCCCCGATCTCGGCTCGCTGGAGGCGATCGTGGTCGAGATGACCTCCGGCGCCGACCCCGCCAGCCACTCCTTCGAGATCAAGGCGGCGCTGCCCGTGGCGGGCGTTCCCAGCGGCGCCTCGGGCCGGGCCAGGGTCGCGATCGACCGGCGAGCCGTCGTCGCCATCCCCGAGGCCGCGGTCCTGCGCCGCGGCGGGCTGTCGTTGGTCGTCGTCGCCGACGCCGAGGGCCGCACCGGCTCGCGGGTGGTGACCCTGGGCGAGCCGGTGGACGGCGGCCGGGTCGAGGTCCTGTCCGGGCTCGCCGGCGGCGAGACGGTCCTGCTCGACCTGACCTCGGTACCGCCGGCCGGGGCGCGGCTCGAAGCCGCCCGACCGGCGGCGGGGAGCGGTCGGTGAGCCCGACCCACCGGCCGCTCGGCGCCTCGGGCCGCATCGCCAAGGCCTTCCTCGAGTCGAAGCTGACCCCGCTGCTGGTGGTCGCCTCGCTGCTCGTCGGCGCCTTCGCGGTGCTGATGACGCCGCGCGAGGAGGAGCCGCAGATCAAGGTGCCGATGATCGACGTCTTCGTCGGCTTCCCCGGCGGCACCGCCCGCGAGGTCGAGCGCCGGGTCGTCTCGCCGCTCGAGAGGGCGATCTACGAGATCCAGGACGTCGAGTACATCTACTCCACCTCCCAGCCCTCGGGCGGCCTGATCATCGTCCGCTTCGTCGTCGGCAGCGACCCGGACACGGCCGTGCTCCGGGTGCAGGCCAAGGTGGCCGAGACCGCCGCCGGCCTGCCGCCGGGCGCCACGCCGCCGCTGATCGTGCCGCGCTCGATCGACGACGTCCCCGTCCTGGCCTACACGCTGTGGTCGGAGGATGCGAGCCCGCTCGAGCTGCGTCAGATCGCCCAGGAGCTCGCGACCGAGCTCGACCGCCACCCGCGCGTCGCCCGGGTGACGGTCATCGGCGGCCAGCGGCGTGCGGTCCAGGTGCGCTTCGACCGGCAGCGGCTGGCGGCGCACAACATCTCGCTGCTCCAGGTCCACCAAGCCCTGGCGGCACTGAACTGGCGGCTGCCGGCCGGCAGCTTCGCCGCCGCCGACGTCGAGACCGAGGTCGAGGTGGGCAGCCTCTTCCTCTCCGCCCGGGAAGTGGCGGCGGCGGTGGTAGGCGTTCACGAAGGCCGGCCCGTCTACCTGCGCGACCTCGCCGAGGTCGCCGACGGCGCCGACGAGGCGCGGGAGTACGTTTGGATGATGGCCGGCGCCGCCGGCGGCGAGAAGCGGCTGCCGGCCGGCCTGGCGGCGCCGGCGGTGACCGTCGCCGTGGCCAAGAAGCCCGGCACCAATGCGGTCGACCTGGTGACCGAGCTGGACGCCCGGCTGGCCGACCTGCGCGGCTCGGTGATCCCGGCCAACGTCGAGGTGACCAAGACCCGCGACTACGGCTTCACCGCCGACGAGAAGTCCTCCGAGCTGATCAAGCACCTGTGGATCGCCACCCTGGCGGTGGTGATCCTGCTCGCCCTGGCGCTGGGCCGCCGCGAGGCCGTGGTGGTGGCGGTAGCGGTGCCGGCGACGCTGGCCCTGACCCTGGCCTCCTCCTACCTGTTCGGCTACACCCTGAACCGGGTGACGCTGTTCGCCCTGATCTTCGCCATCGGCATCCTGGTCGACGACGCCATCGTGGTGGTCGAGAACATCCACCGCCACTACCGGCTGGGCTGGACCGACCCGCGCCAGGCGACGGTCTATGCCACCGACGAGGTGGGCAACCCGACGATCCTCGCCACCTTCGCGGTGATCGCCGCCCTGCTGCCGCTGGCCTTCGTCTCGGGGCTGATGGGCCCCTACATGCGGCCGATCCCCATCAACGCCTCGGCGGCGATGCTCTTCTCCCTGGTGGTCGCCTTCGTCGTCTCGCCCTGGCTCACCTACAAGCTGTTTCGCCGCCAGGCCGAGCGGCTGGCCGCGGCCCCGGCGCCGGCGACATCCGACTCCAAGTCCTCCGCGCCCGTCGACGAGAGCCCCCGCGAGGCCCACCTTCACCGGCTCTACGCCCACCTGTTCCGTCCCCTGCTCGCCCACGCCTGGCGCCGCTGGGCGCTGCTGGGCGGTGTCGCCGTGCTGCTGCTGGTCTCGGTGGCCCTGCTGCCGGCTCGCTGGGTCAAGGTCAAGATGCTGCCCTACGACAACAAGAGCGAGGTACAGGTGATGATCGACATGCCCGAGGGGTCGACCCTCGAGCAGACCGCCGGCATCGCCCGGTCGCTGGCCGAGGAGGCGCGCCGGCTGCCGGAGGTGACCGACGTCCAGATCTACGCCGGCACTTCGGCGCCCTTCAACTTCAACGGCCTGGTGCGCCACTACTTCCTGCGCTCGGGCCCGCTGGTGGCAGACCTGCAGATCAACCTGCTGCCCAAGCACCACCGCGACCGCGCCAGCCACCCCTTCGCCAAGGAGCTGCGCGACCGGCTCGCCCCGCTTGCCCGCTCCACCGGCGCCAACGTCAAGGTGACCGAGGTGCCGCCCGGCCCGCCGGTGCTCTCCACCATGGTGGCCGAGATCTACGGGCCCGATCTGGAGCAGCGCGTCGCCCTGGCGCGCGGCGCGCGCGAGATCTTCGAGTCGACCCCCGGCATCGTCGACGTCGACTGGTGGATCGAGGCGCAGGGGCCGAAGCTCGAGCTGGAGGTCGACCGCGACAAGGCGGCGCGGCTGGGGATCACCCCGGAGGCGGTGGCGCGCACCCTGCGGCTGGCCCTCGACGGCGCCGAAGCGGGTCTGCTGCGGGACGAGTCCGCGCGCGAGCCGGTGCCGCTGGTGCTGCGCCTCGACCGCGCCCAGCGCTCGAGCCTCGACGGGCTGCTGGCGGTCCACGTCCACGCCGCGGACGGCCGGATGGTCTCGCTGCGCGAGCTGGTCCGGCCGGCGGCGACGCGCGGTGAGCGGTTCATCTACCACAAGAACCTGCAGCCGGTCTCCTACGTCGTCGGCGAGGTGGCCGGGGCCGACGAGTCGCCGGTCTACGGCATCCTCGACATGCAAGACCGTATCGAAGAGCTCACCGATCCCGCCGGACGGCCGATCGAGGTGCTCTTCAACGCCATGCCCACCGGCGCCAACGGCTACGCCTTGAAGTGGGACGGCGAATGGCAGATCACCTACGAGGTCTTCCGCGACATGGGAGTCGCCTTCGCCGTCGTGCTGGTGTTGATCTACGTCCTCGTGGTGGGCTGGTTCCGCTCCTTCGTGACACCGCTGATCATCATGACCCCCATCCCGCTGACCCTGATCGGCATCCTCCCGGCGCACGCGCTGGGCGGGGTCTTCTTCACCGCCACCTCGATGATCGGCTTCATCGCCCTGGCCGGCATCATCGTCCGCAACTCGATCCTATTGGTGGACTTCATCAACCTCGAGCTGAGCGCCGGCACGCCGCTCGAGGAGGCGGTCGTCAAGGCCGGCGCCGTCCGCTTCCGCCCCATCGCCTTGACCGCCGCGGCCCTGGTGGTGGGCGGGCTGGTCATCCTCCTCGACCCGATCTTCCAGGGTCTGGCGGTAGCCCTGATCTCGGGGGTCGTGGTCTCCACCGCGCTGACCCTGGTGGTGATCCCGCTGCTGTACTACATGCACATTCGCCGGGTCGGGCGAGGCGATCAGGCCACGGCGCAGGAACAGGGAAGCAGCTAGACAGCTAGACCTCGGCCTCAACCACCGCCGTCCCTTTCTCGACGGAAGCGAGGGCCAGGCGGCCCTGCCCGAAGAGCGCGTCTGAGGTCTCCCCGGCGCGGCGCGCGACCGGGAGGTGCTGGAGACTGGAGAGAGTCGAGGCTCTCATGACGTACCACCCCACAGGGTATTATCAAGCAAGTGTCGGGCCTCTACAGTCTTGTAGGGGTTCAAGTGGGCGAACAGTTCGAGATTCGGTCCGTTCCGGCGGAGGACTTGCTACAGCGTCCGGTCCGCTTCCTCAAGAAGGAGGACCTGGAGCCGGTTTCCGGCACGCAGGCGGTCGAGCTGCTCCGCGCGGCTGGCTTGCTGAGTCGCAAGGTGATCGTCGGCGACGTGATCCTGGGGCGCGAGGACCTGGGCTTCGCGCTGGAAGCGGAGCTGCCCGAGGGCGACAAGCTCATCGACCCGGCCCTCGCCGGGCAGGTGGAGTTCTTGCGCTCGGCCTTCCCCGAGCGGTTGCAGATCCAGGACTGCGTGTTCGAGGGCAGGTTCAACGGCGCTGGAGTGTCGTTCGCCCGCCGGGTGCTCGCCGAGCGGTGTCACTTCCTGGGCGAGCTTGATTTCTCCTTCTCGAGCTTCGATGAGCCGGTGTCGTTCTCCGGCTGCCGATTCGACGGCAGAGTCAGCTTCTCCGATGCCACCTTCGTGAGCCGCGGCAGCTTCCGGAAAGCGGTGTTCGCAGACGCCGCGGACTTCTTCAACTCGGATTTCCAGGGCGGGGCGAGCTTCGCCGGCTCGAGGTTCGAGAAGCGCGTCAACTGCGCGGCGAGCCGATTCGTTGCGGAGCACTCCCTGACCGCGAGCCTCGACCTCAGCCGCGTGGCGTGCGCCGGGCCGGCCATCTTCAGGCGCGCCAGGTTCGAGGGACTGGCGGACCTGGAGGCGGCCCATTGTCGCGGCATCGCCGATTTCTCGGGCGCGCAGTTCGAGTACCTGAGGCTTGATCAGGCGATGTTCGACTGGCTCGAGGTGAGCTGGGAGCAGATCGGCGGGCGCCGCCTGATCGTGGGTCGGGTTCGCTTCGAGGGGCCCGACGCGCCGCCGCCGCGTCTCACCAAGGACGACATGGACGAGTTCTTCGTGCGCCGGGTCGACGCGTCGCTCGACGCGAAGCACCGGCAGTACGACATCCTCAAAAATCTCTTCCTGCGGCAGGGTGACTTCGTCAGCGCCGACGGCTGCTTCTACGAGTGGAAGCAGGTCGAGCGGCGCGAGAGTCAGCTCGGCTGGAGCCCCGAAAGCTGGATCGTCAAGGGCTTCCACACGCTCAACTGGCTGAGCTGCGGCTATGGGGTCAGGCCCCTGCGCACCCTGCTCTTCGCCGCGGCGATCGTCGCCGGCTTCGCACTGCTCTACAGCTTCATTTTGCCGGCCGCCGGGGCGCAAGCCGTTAGCGTCGACCTGGGAAGTCTCCCGCTGCGGCTGGCGGAGCTGCCGAGGTTTCTAGAGCTCAGTTTCCTGTCGTTCATGAACTTCCCGTTTGCCGAGCCCGGGCTGGGACGAATCGGTGAGTTGGCGCTGCTTGTCGAGCGCCTCCTCGGCTGGTTCACCCTCTTGCTCTTCGTCACCACCTACACACGCATCATGTTGCGGTAATCCGCGGCCGTCGGACAAGGAGGCACCCATGAGCATCTCCGCGCAGGATCTGACTCGATGGAGCTGGCAAGCGCTGATGGAAGGCAAGGCGGCGGAGGCCGAGATGATGCTGGATCAGGCCTTGGAGCTCGAGGGCGACCACGTCGAAGCCCTGTACTACAAGGCACAGCTGCTGCGGAACACGGATCGCTTCGACGAAGCGCTCGGCCTGTTCGATCGCTGTCTGGAGCTGGTGCCAGCAGAGGCCGGGAAAACGGCCGAGATCCTCATCGACAAGGCACAGGCGCTGCTCGAGTGTGGCGAGCTTGCCGCAGCCGAGCGGTGCATCGACGAGGCCCACCGCGCCAAGCCCCGGCTGGCGGTAATCTGGGTGCTCAAGGGGCGGATCGCGGCGCGCCGTGAAGACTACGCTGGCGCGGTCGAGCTCTTCGATCGCGCGCTCCGGCTCGAGCCCTCCGATCCTCGAACATGGGTGTACAAAGCCCGTGCCCTCTTGAGCTCCGGACAAGCCGACGGCGCCATCGATTGCGCCAAGAAGGCGACTGACCTCCAAAGTAACAGCACGATGGCCTGGCTGGTTCTCGCCGAGGCCTACGAGAAGAAGGGGAAACGACTCCGGGCGCGTCGAGCGCGTCGCAAAGCGAACCGCTCCGGCCCTCAGGGCTTGATCCAGGCCAGTCGCGGGCAACGGCCTGTCCCCCGCTAACGAGGAACGTCCCCCGCGGGCGGGCAATAAAGGGAGGCAAGAGAATGAGTACTCAGGCCCAGAACAGCCGGGAGCTCTCGGCTCTCGGCGTCCAGTATCACCGCCAAGGTGACCTCAAGCGAGCTCGCGAAACCCTGGAGAAAGGCCTCACAGTGGCGCGCGAGGCGGGCGAGACCACAGGAGAAGCCGCTTGCCTGGGAAACCTCGCCATCGTCTATCGTGATCTGAATCATCTGGAACGGGCCGCCGGCGCCGGCCTACGTGCGATCGAGCTCCGCGAGAGACTCGACGACCCGGAGGGCGTCGCCATCAACTGCAGCAACCTGGCGACCGTGTACGCCGAGAAGGGCGACTGGCCCCTGGCCGAGCAGATGTTCAAGCGGGCGGCCCGTATCGACCGGGAAATAGACAACCAGGAAGGGCTGGCATCCGAGCTTCACAACATGGGGGCACTCGCGGCCAGCCGCGAAGATTGGACGACCGCCGTCGGTCGCTTCCGCGAAGCCCTGGCCGTCAACAAGCGCATCGATCGGATCGATGGCATGGCCAGCAATCAGTTCATGCTGGGTCGTGCCTACAGCGAGCTCGGCAACCGACGCCGGAGCCGCAGAGCCTACAAGCGAGCCCGGAAGATCTATCTCAAGGTACCCAATCCGCCGATGGTTCGACAGATCGATGAGCTTCTGTCAAGAACCCCCTGACCGGAAGGACCCGTGGCCGTCACCGACGAAGAGCTGCCGCCGCTGTCGGACGACCTGGTTTGCGAAACGCTCGAGCGAGCGCGAGACCGCAGGGCCGCCGCGGTGTACCGCGTACTGGGCGTCGATCATCAGCTGCTGTTCTGACGCCCTCCAGGCGTTGCGCTCGGGGTCAGGCGAGGCAATGGCCGGCGAACGCCCGCTCGAACTCCGCGTTCGTCGCGTAGGCGCGGCCGAGGACCCGTTCCCAGATCGGCGCCGCCTCCATGCAGAGGTAGAAGAAGACCTCGGTGTGCCACGGAGCGAGGCTGTCGAAAAGGCCACCAAAGAGCTCCACCTTGGTCTCGTCCGGATAGGTCAGCTTGCCGTGGTGGTCGGGCACCATGCGCATCTGCAGGATCTTGGTCTCGCCGCCGCGCCGCCGGATCTGGCGCACAACCGGCTTGATGAAGGTCACCGCGCCCATCGAGACGAACAGCACCTCGCGAGGCGAGAAGGTCTCTAGAAGCCGCGCCGCGACCTCGGCGTACTCGTCGCGCCAGCCGTCGTAGAAGACCATCGGATGGAAGTGGAAGCCGACGCGCGACCCGTGGTCGGCCATACGGCGCGCGGCGGCCAGGCGGCGCTCGAGCGAAGCCGTGCCGTGCTCCTCGTTGCGGATCACCGTCTCGGGATTGAGCGACCAGCTGCAGACGACGTTGGCGGGAAGGTCGGAGCGGTCGAGCAGAGGGCGGACGTTGTCCGACTTGGTCTTGAGCTCGAGCACCACGTTGGGGTGGCGGCGGGCAAAGCCCAGCAGAGCATCCAGAATGCCGTCGCGGTTGCCCCAGATCAGGGAGTCAGAAGCCTGGCCGGTGCCGATGTGGTAGAGGCGATCGGGATCGAGCTCGATGGCCTCGAGCTTCTCCGCGAGTCCGTTCTCGAGCTCGGCGACCTCGCCGTAGAAGGTCTGGATCGTGCAATAGCTGCAACCGAAGCTGCAGCCGCGCACCGCGTCGAGGGTACGCAGACCGCAACAGACCGTCTGCTCTGAATACGCGGCGCAGAGACCGAAGACCTCGGCCCCGGTTTCGCGGCGCTCGAGGCGCACGCGGCGGCGGGGCGGGGCCCCGAGCCCGTCGGCGGGGTACTTCTTCGCGGTCGCCGCAAGCTGCCGCATATGCTGGTCGAGCCGGCGCAGAAGCGCCTTCTTGTGCTCGCGGCCCCTGCCCCCGACTTCGCCTTCAGCGCGGCGCCACCAGGCGCCCAGTGGCTCCTCGCGCCACATCTCCAGATCGCGGGCAGCCTCGGCCACCAGACGCAGCTCCTGAAACGTGAAGCGCTGGGCAAGCGCCGCCGCGCGGACGAACTCCTGGTTCTCGGAGTCGAGGTACGGCAGCAGGGTGTTCGGTTCCAGACGGCGAAGCTTGTCAGCATAGGTGGCGTCGCGCATGTCGGCTCCGGCGGTGGAAGTCTACTCATGCGCAGCGGGGCGTGAACCTCATCGAGGAACTCGGACGCTGCGTTCGGGTCGGCCGGCGCGCTCGAGCAGCCCGGCCTGGCAGACGGCCTCTACGCCCCGATGTTCGGGCCCGCGCTCGACGGTGACGGCGTGGTAGGAGACCTCGGCGTCTTTCAGCGTCCCGAGGCTTTCGACCCCGTGCTGGCGTCAAGCTGGTGGAATTGTCGCCCGAATCGACGGAAGGCCCGTGGCTGACGGTCGCCGGCCAGCCCGAGCTCGAAGAGCCGGTCTTGACCTCCCGAGCTCAGGACCTCGAGGAGATGGCGGCGCCCCTCAGGGAGCGCGGCGTGCCGGTCGAGGTCGAGGTCACCACCGGCAGTGCCTTCGTCGAGCTGATCCGCCGCGTCGTCGAAGGTGGTCACGACCTGGTCATCAAGACCGCGCAGAACTTCGACAGCCCGCTCGGCGGACTGCTGGGCACCACGGCGCTTCACCTGATGCGAAAATGCCCGGTGCCGGTGTGGGTCATCAAGCCGCCGACCTCGGAGCGCAGTGGAATCCGCCATCATGAGGCTTCAACCGCAAACGGCCCCCCACTGCCGCAAGGACGGCGAAGGGAGGCGCGAGTGATCGACTGGACCACGGTCTGGGCCACGCTCCTGGTCTTCGCGCCGGCGCTGGCCGCGGCGGTCGTTCTCCTGGGCCGTCTGGCGGCGAAGCCGGCGGCGGCCTGGGGCGTGGGCGCCTCGGCGCTCTCGCTGGCCGCGGCGGCGGGCCTGCTGTGGCAGCGCTCGACGGGAGTGGCGACCGTCTGGACCGGCACTCCCGCGCTCCCAGTCGACGTGAGCTGGCGCCTCGAAGTGTCGACCCTGGCTCTGGCCGTCATGGTGGCCGCGATCGGGCTGCTGGTCCTGCACTACTCCGGCAACTACTTCCACGGCGGCCGCCAGACCGGCAGGACCATCGCCCTGCTCGCCGCCTTCCAGTCGGCCATGCTGGGTCTGATCCTGGCCGACAACCTGCTGCTTCTCTACGTCTTCTGGGAACTGACCGGGCTCTGCTCCTTCTTTCTGATCAGCAGCGACCGTTCCAAGGGCGAGGCCGGCCTGCGCGCGGCGAGCCACGCCCTCCTGGTCACCGTGGCGGGCGGCCTGTCGATGCTCGTCGCCCTGCTCTACCTGATCGGGCAGACGGGCACCGCCAGCCTCACGGCGTTGCTCGCTTTCGATCTCGAACCCTCGGTCCAGACCCTCGCTCTCGCCCTGATCCTGCCCGCCGTGCTGACCAAGAGCGCGCAGGTGCCGACGCACTTCTGGCTGCCGGGCGCGATGGCGGCGCCGACTCCGGTGTCGGCCTATCTCCATTCGGCGACCATGGTCAAGGCGGGCGTCATCCTGCTGCTCTTCTTCTACCCGATCCTCGGAGGATCGCCTCTGTGGACCTGGGCTCTGCTGCCGTTGGGAGCCGCCACGTGTATCTGGGGAAGCGCCCGGGCACTGGCCCAGACCGACATCAAACTGCTGATGGCGTGGTCCACGGTTTCACAGCTGGGTCTGATCACCCTGACCATCGGGTTGGGAACCGACGTCGCGATCCGGGCGGCGACCCTGCACGTCTTCGCCCACGCCGTCTTCAAGGCGGGACTCTTCCTGACCGTTGGAGGAGTGGACCACGCGGCCCAAACCCGCTCGCTCCACAAACTGGGCGGGCTGTGGCGCCGGACGCCGCTGCTGGCGTTGGCAGCGGCTGTCCTGGCCGGGTCGATGGCCGGGATTCCGCCGCTCGCCGGGTTCCTTTCCAAGGAGCTGATCCTCAAGAAGGCGATGATGACCGACCTCTGGATCCACGCGCTGGCGATCGGCGCCATTGTGCTGGGATCGGTGGGAACGGTCGCCTATTCGAGCCGCTTCTTTTTCGAGGTCTTCACCGGCAAGCCGCGGAGCGAAGGTGCCCGCCAGGCCGGAGGCCCCTCCGCCGGGGCTCCTGCTCGCACCGCTCGTCCTCGCCGCGGTGACGTTGCTGGCGGGCCCGGCGGCGCCCTGGGTCGATCGAGTGTTCCTCGAGCCCGTCGCCTTCTCGATGGTCGGCGGATCTCTCGAGGTCAAGCCCCTGTCGCTCTGGTACGGCATCAATGCGGCGCTTCTGCTGAGCGTCGCCATCGTGTCGACCGGCTACCTTGCGGACCGCTTGCTGGGCCTTCGGTTCTTGAGCGAGCAGACCACCCGGTGGTGGCACGGCCCCGAGCTGTTCGAGGCGCTGATGCGGCGCTCGCAGAGATTCGGCCGGGCCGTCGCCCGCGCGCTGGCCGGCGGGTCGCCGAGGGTCTACCTGGCCGTCGCCATCGCCTGCGGCTTTCTTCCCTGCCTGGTCCTGCTGCCCGGGCTGGCGGGCATCGACTGGCTCGCGGCGGAGCCGGCCGGCGCAACGGTAGTGGCCATCCTGGCCCTCCTGCTGGCCTTGCTGGTGGCCGCCACCCGGCCGCTGCCCCGGGTCTTGCTCCTGACCGCCATCGGATTCGCGGTCGCGATGCTGTTCCGACTCGCCAACGGGCCGGACCTGATGCTCACGCAGCTGCTGGTCGAGGTGCTGGTCACCATCTTCTTCGCTCTCGCGCTCTGGGCTCTACCCACCCGACTTCGAGCGGCCGAGAGCGAGCGCGAGCCGCCCAGGCGTTGGGGGCGAGCTCTACTGGCCACGGCAGCCGGCCTCGGCGGGGCATCCTGGGTCGCCGCCCTGTCGCGCAGCGAGCCTGACACGGCCGTGGCCACCTACGTCCGTGAAGTGGCTCCGGCGATCGCCAAGGGCGACAATCTCGTCAACGTCGTCCTGACCGACGTGCGTTCCGTGGACACCCTGATGGAGACCGTCGTCGTGGTGCTCGGAACGCTGGGTGTGGTCGCCCTTCTCGAGGGGCGAGAGCGCGCCGACCGGGGGCGCCGCGACGACAGCGGCGCCAAGGCCGCCGCGCCACCGGCCCGGGGGCTGCTCCCCGGACTGGCCAAAGCCATCCTCCCGGTCGGGGTCCTGTTCGCGCTGATCCTCCTGGTCAAGGGGCACAACGACCCGGGGGGCGGCTTCGTCGCGGGCCTGAGCCTGGCGGTGACCGCCATGCTCGGTCTGGCCGCGTTCGGTCCTTCCCGTTTCGGACGGCGGCTGAAGGTGTCGCTCTCCGGCGTCGGGATCCTCGGGGCCGCGACGATGTTGGCCAGCGGCGCGCTCGGCTGGGTCGCCGGTCGGCCGTTCCTGACGCAGCTTCATGGCGAGATCGCGGTTTTCGGCCTGTCGCTGCCTCTGCACACGACGATGATCTTCGATGTCGGCGTCATGCTGGCCGTTGCCGGTGGCATCGGTGCCGCGGGATCGGCCTTCTGGACGACGGCGGCCGGACGCTCGGACCGGGGAGGCCGCCCTTGACCCCGGTGCTCGCACTTGCGGTTGGCCTGCTCGCGGCCGTCGGGGTCTACCTGCTGCTGGCGCGCCGAGTCCTTCCGGTGATTCTCGGGCTCTCGCTACTGGCTCATGCGGCCAACCTCGTGGTGCTCGCGGGCGGTGATCGGGGGGAGAACGCGCCGATCGTCGTGGACGGCGTCGAGCGGGCGCTGCTGGCGGATCCGGTGCCGCAGGCCCTGGTGCTGACCGCGATCGTGATCTCCATGGCGGTCACCCTCTACCTCCTGGCTACCTTTGCCGTGCGCGCCCGCGTCCTGGGCACGGACGAGGTCGGCCCGGCGCTATCGAGCGATGCCGATCGCGACCAGGAAGCGGTCCGCGCCGAGCTCGCCGGCGCCGGCAGGAGAGACGCATGAGCGGATTGCCGGCCCTGGTCTGGCTGCTGCCCGGAGCCACGGGTCTCGGTCTCTGGCTGGTGCCTCGGGGCTCGGCCTGGCTGCTGCCTCTGGCGCGGCTCTTGGCGTTGGTGCAGCTCGCGGTCACCCTCGCGCTCTTCCGTGCCGCCGCCAGCGGCGAGATTCTGGTCTACACATTCGGTGGCTGGCCCGCACCCTTCGGCATTGTTCTCGCTGCCGACCGCATGTCCGGCCTCTTCGCGCTTCTCCTGGCGCTCTTGCTGTCGGTCACGGTATGGGTGCTGCGGCCCGCGGCGCATGGCGCGCGGTCGGTGGAGCGCGCGCTGCCTTTGCTCTTTCTGCTCTGCTTCGGTCTGAACGGAGCGTTTCTGACCGGCGACCTGTTCAACCTGTTCGTCGCCTTCGAGGTCGCCCTGCTGGCGTCCTATCTGCTCATCCACGTCCCGGGCACGGAGCGGTCGCTGGGCGCCGCCTTCCCCAACGTGGCGATCAACCTGCTGGCCTCGCTCTTCTTCTTTATCGGCGTAGGGCTGCTGTACGGGCAGTACGGCACGCTGAACCTCGGCCACCTCGCCCAGGCGATCGCCGGCGGGTCGACCCGACAGCTTGACCGTCGTCGCCTGCGGCCTGCTGGCTGTCGCCTTCGGCATCAAGGCCGGCCTGGTGCCGCTGCTGTTCTGGCTGCCGGCGACCTACCCGACCCTCTCCGGACCGGTGGCCGCCCTGTTCGCCGGCATGATGACCAAACTGGGCGTCTTCGCGTTGTTGCGGACCGTGCCGTTGCTGATGCCCGCAACCCCGATTCCCGGCCTGCTGGTATGGGTCGGTGTCGGGTCGGCCCTGCTGGGAGTCCTGGCGGCGCTGTCCGAGTATGAGATACGTCGTCTGCTGGGGTTTCACATCGTCTCTCAGGTGGGCTACATGGTCCTCGGCCTGGGGCTTCTGACCACCAGCGCGCTCGCGGCCGCGATCTTCTATCTCACCCACCACATCGTGGTGAAAGCCGTTCTCTTCTTTGTCGCCGACGAGCTCGAGCGGCGCAGCGGCACGCGGGACCTCCGATCGATGCTGCCCGAACGAGCCCGGGCAGGAGGTCTGGCCCTGATCTTCCTGCTGGCCGCGCTCTCGCTGGCGGGCATCCCCCCGCTGTCGGGGTTCTTTGCCAAGGTCGGCCTGTTTCGCGCGACGCTCGAAGCCGAGTCCTGGTGGGCGCTGGGCGCGCTGGCGATCGCCTCCTTCTTCACCCTCGCCAGCATGCTGAAGGTGTGGCGCCTTGCCTTCTTCGGCGATCGGCCCGCCAGCCGGCCCGCGAAGCCGGGGCTCGTACCCGTATGGCTGCTGGTGGGGGCCTCGGTCGCTCTCGCGGTGGTGGCGGGACCGACCTACGAGTTCGCCGAGGCGACAGCCAGACAGCTACTGGATGTCGAGGCGTACAGCGACGCGGTCCTGTCGGGCGGTGGAGCTGTCGGCGCGGCGGAGGCTCCGAGACCATGACGCCGGACCCGGGCACTTCGAGTCGAGGCAGCCGATCGCTCCCGAGCCGCTGGTTCCGGCGAGCGGTTCTGGGGCTCGAGCTGCTGGCGCGCTTCAGCCTCGAGCTACTGATCGCCAACCTGGATCAGGCCCGCCTGGTTCTGGGCCGGCCGCTCGAGGTCCGCCCACGCTGGATCCGGTTCGAGACCCGCCTGCGGTCCGACACCGCGCGTACCGTTCTCGGCGCTCTCATCTCGCTGACCCCCGGCACCTTGACCTGCGATCTGCAAGGCGAGACCCTGTTGATCCATGCCCTGAACGCGACCTCCGACGAGGAAGCCGTGGCACGGATTCGTCGGCACTTCGAATCGCTGCTGGCTCGGATGGAGGTGGCCTGATGGGCGCGCTCGCCACCGCCAGTCTGCTCATCATGATCGTCGCCCTCCTGCTGAACGGAGTCCGACTCGTCCGGGGTCCCAGCGACTTCGATCGGTTGCTGGCCGCCGAGACGGTCGCCCTCGGACTGGTCGGCCTGCTGATGCTGCAGATCGCCCAGGTGGACGACCGGTTCTACGTCGACGCGGCCCTGGGGCTGGCCCTGTTCTCCTTCGTCGGCACCGTGGTGCTGGCGAAGTACCTGGCCCGTGGAGGCGATGATGACTGAGGCGGGAACGGGTCTCATCGTGCTGCTGGCCGAGGTCCTGACGCTGCTCGGGGCTCTGTTCTTTCTGATTTCGGCGGTTGGCCTGTTGCGGCTACCGGACTTCTTCTGCCGTGTTCACGCGCCCACCAAAGCGGCAACGCTGGGCGTCGTCCTGCTGGGGCTGGGAGCGGTCCTGCGAAGTCTGGCGAACGGCGACCTCCTGTGGCTCGAAGAGCTGGCGATCCTGATCTTCCTGTTCCTCACCATCCCGGTCAGCTCGCAGGTGCTGGCCAAGGCCGCACGCCGGCGAGGCGTCGCCCAGACGGCGAAGACCAGCGAGAAGGACCGGGGCGCAGCTCGTGATGAGTGACCTGGTCGCCGGGCTGGCGAGCTCCGGTCTCGCGCCTCGAGGGAGGCCCGCTACCTGACGGCGACGTTCTCCAGAACCGCCGCCAACCGGCGCCGATCGACCGTGCCGATCTCCAGGGTGCGCATGGCCGCCTCGCAGCCGCCCGCGTCCCGCGCCGACGACTGGACGACGCGGCCGACGAGGGCGATCTCGCCGCCGCCGTCCTCGAGCTCCAGGCCGAGCTCGACCAGCGCTCCGGGGGGCAGGCTCAGCCCGGTCACGAAGCGGGCGCCGCCCTCGCTCAAGTCGAGGGTCGTGGCGGCGGCTTCCTCGGCGCCGTAGCGCAGGACGCCGCCGATCGACGCCGAGACCCGGCGGTAGGAGCGCCGGTTGTTGCCGTACAGGCAGACCCGGTTCTTGCCGCTGGACTTCGCCAGGTAGAGGGCCTGGTCGGCGCGGCGCACCAGCTCGTCGACGCCGCCGGCGTCCACCGGGTAGCTGGCCACGCCCAGGCTCACGGTCAGCCCGCCGCCGGGCTGCCCTTCCTCGCCGGGGAAGCCCTCCAAGGCGACCCGGTCGCGGATCCGCTGCGCCAGCAGCCCGGCGCCGAGCTTCGGGGTCTCGGGCGCCACGACGACGAACTCCTCGCCGCCGAAGCGGGCCGCGAGGTCCACCTCGCGCATGGCTTTCTCGATCACCGCCGCGATGCCGCGCAGCGCCTCGTTGCCGGCCTGGTGGCCGAGGCTGTCGTTGTAGGCCTTGAAGTCGTCAATGTCGATCAGCAGCAGCGAGACACCGAAGTTGTACTGGTCGCTGCGGGAGATCTCGTAGCTCAGGAACTCCTTGAAATAGCGAAAGTTGTGCAGCCCGGTCAGCTCGTCCCGGTAGGCCATCTCCCGCGCCTGCTCGAACAGCTCCATCTCGATGACCGTCGGGTTCTCGAACTGCTTGTGGACCTCGAGGAAGTAGCTGACCAGCGCCACGCGGAGATCGACGGCCGCCTCGAGGCGGCTCTCCATGGTGCGGCGCAGCTCGACGATGCCGTGCCAGTGCGCGCCGGCCTCGCCGGGCTCGAAGCGGAGGTGGCAGAGCAGGTAGATGAGCTCCGAGTAGACCGCCTCGCCGTGCCGGTCCTCCAGGGCCGCCAGCTCGCGATCGAGATCGCCCCGGCCGGCCTTGCCCGCCAGCAGCAGGCCCTGGAGGGCCACGACGAGGTCGGGGTTCCAGCTCGAGGGCCGCTCGACCCCGCTGTCGACCCGGGCCGGGCCCTCGCCGACCGTCTCGCTCCGCCTGCCCACGCGCTCCTTTTCCACTCTGCTCACGGCTCTCCTTCCTGTGGACCGCCAAGGGCGGTGTCTCCCGCCGACCGAGCCGGTCATTACCTCCGGCCTTACGGCCGAAAGCGTAGCCTGAACCCGCCCGCGGGCTCAAGTCGGAGGAGGCTCCGCGGTGGGTCGCCGAGCGTCTTGTCGCCCCACCCGGCTCCGCTGCCGGCCCCGGGAGCGGCCGTATCGCACGCGAGGCCTGCTACCGCCGGCTGATCAGGATCAGGGGGCTCGAGGTCTCGGTCGCCAGGCGCAGGGTCAGCTCGCCGAAGGTCCGGCGACGGCGGGCGAGCCGCTGCAGGCCGAGGACGACCAGATCGACCTCTCGGGACGCCCGGACGAGCTCGCCCAGGGCGTCTCCGGACCGCACCAGCGCCACCTCGGCAGGACCGGACACCTCGTCGTGAGCCAGCCGGGTGAGCCCCTTCTCCGCCTGCCGATAATCCCGCTCCGAAACGGTCTCGGGCAGCACCCGCAGGTAGGTGATGCGCCGGCGCCGGTTGCGCGACAGGCTGGCCAGCAGGCGGGCGCGCAGGACGCTCTGGTCTCGCCGCCCACCGACCGGAACCAGCACGCTGTGAGCCACGGCGGGGGTCCAGCCTTCCGGCGCCCGCAGGATCACGACGTCCGACTGCACGGCGTTGATCAGACCCCCGACCCGGGAGCTCATGGTCTCGCGGGTGAGCTGACCGAGCCCTACCAGCAGGCTCTCGCAACCATGGACCCGGGCGACCCGGGCGATCTCGGGCCAGGGGTCCGAGGCCACCGTCGCCAGCCACTCCGGGCTCACCCCGGAGGTCAGCGACAGCGACAGCGCCTGGTTGAGGATCGCTTCGGCGTCGACCAGCTGCTCGGCGAGGTCGCCCCTCTCCCAGGTGCCGGGCGGCTGCACGACGGTATGCAGCAGCACCCGGCCGACTCGCGGCGGCGTGATCGCGTTCGCCAGCTGGACCATCCCGGGCGTGTTGGCGGGCTTGGCGATCGGCACCAGCACCAGCGGCGCCCTGCCGCGCAGGCGGACCAACTCCGGGTCGAGGCCTTCCGCCGAGGCGGCGACGACGCCCGCCCGCCGCTCGAAGAGGAAGAAATAGAGCCCGAAGCCGACGCCCAGCCAAAGCAGGGCGATGAGGCCGGCGGCCGGCACGGCGAATCCCTGGTAGAGGGCCAGCCCGACACAGGCCAGGCCACCGACGATCGGCACCAGGGGAAAGCCCGGCACCCGGAACGCGTTCCGGGCCCCGCCGCCGCGCCGCCGCATCAGGATGTTGATGCCGTGCGCGAGGGCGAACGAGATGAGGAAGATCAGGCTGGAGACGGCGCCGGCGACCGGGACGTCCGGGACCAGGACGAGGACCAGGACGACCATCAGGGAGGTCACGACGATCGCCACGGCGGGCGTGCCCTTTTTTCGATGGAGGTCGCCGAGGGCGTACGGCAGGCTGCGGTCCTTCGCCATGGCGAGCGCGATCCGGGAGGCCGCCAGCAGGTTCGCCTGCAGGGCGGAGAGCATCGAGAGGATCGCGGCGACGATGACCAGCCAGAAGCCAAAGGGGCCGAGATAGGTCCTGGCGGCGGTGGCGACGACCGTCGCGGGGTCCGCGGCGCTGAGCGCCGTGATCGAGCCTCCCGGCTCGACCCCGACCGTGGCGATGACGAACAGAAACGGCAGATAGATGGCCAGGGCCGCACCGAGCGACAGGAACATCGCCCGCGGGATGACCCGTTGCGGATCCCGGATCTCGCCGCCGACGGCGGCAATGAGATCGAAGCCCTGCAGGGCGATGAAGGTGAACCCCATCGCCTGCAGAAGACCCGCCGAGCCGCCGGGGAAGAAGGGCGTCAGGCGGCCGGTGAGCGTTGCGGGCGACTCGTCGATGAGGGCCCAGAAACCGGCGGCGATCAGGACGAGAAACACGATCGTCTTGCCGACGGTAGCCCAGCCCCCGCCTCCCGCGGCCTTGCGGTAGAGCATCAGCGCGTAGGCCGCGGTCGCCGCCACGGCCAGGGCGAGCAGGCCGCCGCGGCTTTCGACCCAGGCCGGCGCCGAGCCCCCGGTGAGCCGCCACAGCTGGGCGACCGCGAAGCTCGCGAACGAAGCGAAGCCCACGGCGTAGAGGACGGCGGCCACGATCGAGGCCAGCCAGACGACCCAGCCGACCATGAAGGCGGCCTCGCCGGACAGCGTCTTCTTGGCGAAAGTGTAGGAGCCGCCGGACTCGGGGAAGCTGGAGGCCAGCTCGGCGAAGCTCAGAGCGGTGAGCGCCGCGATGACCCCGTTCAGCGCGAAGGCGACGATGGCGCCGGGGCCGGTCGTCGCGAACGCCACGCCGGCCAGGGCCAGGATGCCGCCGCCGACGATGGCGCCGACGCCGATGCCGGTGGCGCCCCACAGCCCGACCGAGCGGCCGAGCCCGTCGTGCGGCGTCACCGTCACTTCGTCCGCTGAACCCATCGACGGAGAGTACCTGAACGCGGCCTCGTCCCGGTCCCTTGTGCGTGCGCTAGCGGGTCAACCCGCCCGCCTGCCGCTGGCGGCCTGTCTGGGCCGCGGCCGGGCGTCGCGCGCCCAGCCCACCAGCCGGCCGGCTTCGTCGAACAGGTGCGGGTAGCGCTCGTGGGTGACGCGCGTCAGCTCGGCCAGCGGCAGGTCGTCGTAGCTGCCGCGGTCGACCAGGTACTCCATGTGTCGCTTCCCCTGCCGGTCGAAGGGGTGCAGCGTGGAATCGCTCTTGCCGTCGAACTCGAGCGGCAAGACGCCGAAGAGCTCGCACAGGGTGAGGTCGAAGGCCGGAGTGGCCTTCACCCAGCGGCCGTCGATCTCGAGCTCGGTCAGACCGTGAAAGGCGAAGACGTCGGTGCGCATCACCGCCAGCAGCCGCTCGCTGGCCAGGTGGTTGCGCACGTCCGCAAAGGCCAGCCGGGCGGGGATGCCGACGGCGCGCGCCGCCGCCGCCAGCAGGATCGCCTTGGGGATGCAGAAGCCGGTGCCGGCGGCCAGCGTGGTCGAGGCGCGGAAGACCTCCGGCTCGAGGCTGAAGGCCCAGGGGTCGTAGCGGAAGCCGTCGCGGACGGCGTAGTAGAGCCGCACGGCGCGCTCCCGGTCGCCGGTGGCGTCGCCGACCGTCTGGTGGGCAAAGGCCACGACCCGCGGGTGATCGCTGTCGATGTACGGGGTGGCCTCGAGGGTGCTCACCCGACGGACTCTACCAGCGGCCACGAGTCCGCTGAGAGCGCCGGGCGGCCCTGCCGGGCACGGCGCGCCGCGTCGCGGCCCGAGAGGATCCTGCCACCCTCGTCCGGGCCGGCGCCGCAGGGGCCGCCTCGCACCCGGGGCGCCAGTCAGTCCGCCGGCGGGCTGCCCGGCGCGCGGCCCGTGGTCGCGCCCGCGATCGGCACCGGCGGCACGGAGCGGCCGAGCGAGGTCATCACCGAGCCCGCCACCACCACCAACCCGCCGACGACACCCCAGGCGTCCAGCCCGGCGGCCATCCCCGAGCCCGGGAACAACTCCGCGTAGCCCAGCACCGCGGCGATGGTCACCAGCGGCGTCAGGGCGATCACCGCGCTCACCCGGGTCGCCTCCCAGTGGACCAGCGCCTCGGCGAAGCAGCCGTAGGCGGCGAGGGTGTTGAACGTGCAGAAGACGAGCAGCGCCAGGTGGAAGGGTGACAGGGTCGCGATCGCGGCCGGCCGCGCCAGCGGCAGCAGCGCGACCGCGGCGCCGACGTAGATCAGCAACAGGATGTTGACCGACGACAGCTGGAGCAGAAGCTGCTTCTGGGCCAGCGCGTACGCCGCCCAGACGACAGCGGCGACGACCACCAGACCGACTCCCACCGCCTCGGCGCCGGAGAGCCCCAGCAGCGCCGGCAGCCGCTGGTTGAAGAACAGCAGCAGCCCGGCCACCAGCACCAGGAGCCCGATCCACTGCATCCGGCTGAAGGTCTCGCGGAAGATCAGCAGGCCGCCGAGCATGAGCAGGATCGGCGCCAGCTGGATGACCAGCTGCGAGGTGGCCGGGGGCACGTACTCGAGCGAGACCAGGAAGAGCACGTAGTTGGCCACCAGGCCCAGCACCGCGATCGCCAGCAGCAGCCAGCTGCCGCGGCCGAGCCGGCCCACCGCCGGCAGCCGCCCGCGCCGTGCCTGGTAGAGCCCCAGGACCAGCGCCGCGGCGGTCAGCCGGTACCAGGTGACGGTGAAGGCATCCATCCCCTCGAGCAGCAGCTTGAGGGCGATCGACAGGAAGCCCCAGAGGACGGTCGTGGCGAGCGCCAGCAGCAGGCCGAGACGTCGATTGCCGGCCGCCCGATGGCGCTGTCCCGGCAAGGCGCCGACCCGTCGGGCGTCGCTCAGGCGATCACCGGCAACGGCGAGGCCAGGGCGCGGTTCTCGGGCGTCAGGGCGTGGCGGTAGCGCCGCGCCGTCTCCGCGGTGTCGTCGCGCGAGACGTGCCGCTCATAGAGGTTGGTGCGCTGGCGCGGCTCGTAGCCGGCGGAGGCGATCAGGTGCTCCATCTCCTCCTGGCTCATCTTGTAGGCGGTGCCGGCGGCCGAGACGACGTTCTCCTCGATCATGATCGAGCCCATGTCGTCGGCGCCGAACTTGAGCCCCAGCTGGCCGATCTTCTTGCCCTGGGTGACCCAGCTCGACTGCAGGTGGCGGACGTTGTCGAGAAACAGCCGCGACACCGCCAGCGTGGTCAGGTACTCGTGGGCGAGGGTCTCCGGCACGTCCGCCATGTCGGTGTGATCGTGCTGGAAGGTCCAGGAGATGAAGGCGGTGAAACCGCCGGTCTCGTCCTGCAGGTCGCGGATGCGCTGGAAGTGCTCGAGCCGCGGCTCGAGCCCCTCGCCCATGCCGTACATCATGGTCGCGGAGGTGCGCAGGCCGTGGCGGTGGGCCTGTCGCATGACGTCGATCCACTCGTCGGCCGAGGTCTTGGCCCAGGCCAGGACCTCCTTGCGCACCTCGTCCGAGAGGATCTCGGCGCCGCCGCCGGGGATCGACATCAGCCCCGCCTGCTTGAGCGCGCCGATCACCTCGTAGAAGCTCAGCCGCTCCTTGCGGGCGATGAACTTGATCTCCGGCGGCGAGAAGGCGTGCACGTGGATCTCGGGGTAGCTCCCGCGGATGAAGCTCAGCAGCTCCTCGTAGTAGGAGAGCGGCAGGTCCGGGTGGACGCCGCCCTGCATCAGGATGCCGGTGCCGTTGAGCGCCAGGGTCTCCTCGATCTTGCGGCCGATCTCCTCGAAGGGCAGCAGATAGCCCTCCGCGTCCCCCGGCTCGCGGTAGAAGGCGCAGAAGCGGCACTTGTAGACGCAGACGTTGGTGTAGTTGATGTTGCGGTCGATGTTGTAGGTCGCCAGCCCCGGATCGTTGTGCCGGTTGCGCACCTCGTCGGCGGCGAGGCCGAGCTCCAGCAGATCGCCTTCGAGCAGCAGGGTGTGGGCGTCGCCGGCCGAGATACGCCGTCCGGCGACCGCGTCGTCGAGGATCTGGGCCACCGGCCGGCCCGAGGGAGCGAGATTCATCGCGCGAGTCTACCGAAAATCGGTTGATTCGAAGGTCGCCGCGGGCTGGGTCCAGAAGCGCAGCGGCTCGAGCCGCGGGATCAGGCCGTGGGCGAAGGCCCGGCGGTGAAACTCCCGCAGCCCGGCCCGCTCCTCGGGGCCCAGATGGAAGCCCAGGTTGCGGGTCAGATAGCGCTCGATCTCGGCCGCCGGCAGCCCGGTCTCCGCCGCCGCCTCGCGGATCAGCAGCGGCAGCTCGGCCTGGGCCAGGCGCAGGCTCTCCTGGAAGGTCTGGTCCAGCCCCGGCCGGGAGACGCCGTCGCGCACCGCCCAGAGCGCGAAGACGAACGGATGGCCGGTGAGCTCGCGCCATTCCGCCGCCAGGTCGAGCACCCGGTAGCGCTGGCGATCCACCGTGAGCGCCGGGTCGCCGATCAGCAGCGCCGCGTCGGCGCCGTCCAACATCGCCGCCAGATCGGCCGGCGCCTGCTCGTACTCGGCCGTGACGCCGTAGCGCTCGGCCAGCAGGATCCGCACCAGGGCCGCCGAGGTGCGGCTGTTCTCGTCCAGGCGAACGCGGCGGATCCGGGCGATCTCGCGCCGCGAGATCAGCAGCACGCTGCGCACCTCGCGGGTCGCGGCCACGCACGGGCCCGCCACGGCGCTCAAGCCCGGAATCCGCTGCAGCTCGATCGCCGGCACCAGGCCGACATCGAGCTCGGCGGCCGCCAGACCGTCGGCCACCGCGGCCGGCGGCAGATAGCTGACCTCGAACCCCTCGCCCATCCGGCCGCGGCGGAAGCCCCAGGCCAGCGGCCGCGAGTTCAGGTAGTGGACGATACCGACACGAAGTGAACCCGACACGATGCGTGCTCCGCGCTGCAGGACAAGACGCGACCGACCCGGCCGCGCCTATTTGGACATGGCGTTGAGGAAGTCCTGGTTCTTCTTGGTCTTGGACAGCTTGTCGAGCAGCAGCTCCATCGACTCGACCGTCGACAGCGGGTTGAGCACCTTGCGCAGCACCCAGACGCGGCTGCAGCTCGTCCTCGGACATGAGCAGCTCTTCCTTGCGGGTGCCGGACTTGTTGATGTCGATGGCCGGGAAGACGCGCTTGTCGATCAGCTTGCGGTCGAGGTGGATCTCGCAGTTGCCGGTGCCCTTGAACTCCTCGAAGATGACCTCGTCCATGCGGCTGCCGGTGTCGACCAGCGCGGTGGCGATGATGGTCAGCGAGCCGCCCTCCTCGATGTTGCGCGCGGCGCCGAAGAACCGCTTCGGCCGCTGCAGCGCGTTGGCGTCGACGACCGCCGGAGAGGATCTTGCCCGAGGGCGGCACGACGGTGTTGTAGGCGCGCGCCAGGCGGGTGATCGAGTCGAGCAGGATCACCACGTCCTTCTCGTGCTCGACCAGGCGCTTGGCCTTCTCGATCACCATCTCGGCGACCTGCACGTGGCGGGTGGCCGGCTCGTCGAAGGTCGACGAGACCACCTCGCCCTGGACCGAGCGCTGCATGTCGGTCACCTCCTCGGGCCGCTCGTCGATGAGCAGCACGATGAGGATCGACCTCGGGGTGGTTGCGCGGCGATCGCGTTGGCGATCGCCTGCAGCAGCATCGTCTTGCCGGTGCGCGGCGGCGGCGACGATCAGGCCGCGCTGGCCCTTGCCGATCGGCGTGACCAGGTCGATGACCCGCGCCGACATGTCGTCGGCGTCGTCTCGAGCTTGAGCCGCTCGTGCGGGATAGAGCGGCGTCAGGTTGTCGAAGAGGATCTTGTCGCGCGACGGCCTCGGGATCCTCGAAGTTGACCGCCTCGACCTTGAGCAGGGCGAAGTAGCGCTCGCCCTCCTTGGGCGGGCGGACCTGGCCCGAGACCGTGTCGCCGGTGCGCAGGTCGAAGCGGCGGATCTGGCGACGGCGAGACGTAGATGTCGTCGGGCCCCGGCAGGTAGTTGTAGTCGGGGGCGCGCAGGAAGCCGAAGCCGTCGGGCAGGCATCTCGAGCACGCCCTCGGCGAAGATCAGGCCGCTCTTCTCGGTCTGCGCCTGCAGGATCTCGAAGATCAGCTCCTGCTTGCGCATCGACGACGCGCCGGTGACGCCGAGCTCCTTGGCCGCTTCGGCCAGCTGGGAGATGCTCATCTCCTTGAGCGCCTTGATGTCGAGGGCAAACTGCGCCGCCGTGTTCACCGGCTCGCCCTCGCTCTGGGTGCGTGGCCCGCGCGCCTTGCCCTTGCGCTGGCTGCCATCACGCCGGGCGCTGCGGCCCCGGCCGTCTTCACCGGCTTCGGTCTCGCTGTCGTCGGACGTGGCTACCGCGGCCGAGGTCTCGGCCGCGACGGCGGTTTCGTCCTCTACCGCGCTCAACGGTTCATGACTGGTCTTGCTCATAGCGTACCTCGCTTGCTGCGCTGCCCTGAGGGGATCTCAGGAAGGAGTGGATCGCGGACCACAGCTCTTTGACGCCTTCGCCCGAACGGGCGGAAAAGGCGATCGGCCGCCGGTCTCCCAGCGCCAGGGCGCTGGCCGCGGCGTCGAGGCTGGCGCCTCGGCGGCCGCGCGGCAACTTGTCGATCTTGGTGGCGACGACGCTCGGACGATGACCCAGGCTGCAGAAGAACTCGTGCGCCTGTTCGTCCAGCGGCGTGACGCCCACCTTCGCGTCGACGAGCTGTACCACGTGGCGGGAACCGGACCGGGAGCGCAGGTAGCGATCGATCAGCGCCGCCCACTGGCGGCGCTCGTCTTTGCCTGCCTTCGCCCAGCCATAGCCCGGCAGGTCGACGAAGTAGAACTTCTCGTCGACCAGGAAGTAGTTGACGGCGCGCGTCCGCCCCGGGGTGGAGCTGACGCGAGCCAGTTTCTTGCTGCCAAGCAACTTGTTCATGAGACTCGACTTGCCGACGTTGGAACGACCTACGAAGAGGATCTCGGGGCGGCCGTCGGTGATGAAATCACCCGCCCCATGGGCCGAGAGCAGAAACCTGGAGGTTCTCGAAATCAAAGCTCGTCTTGGCCGGGGAAACCGCGCGCGGCGACCATCGCCGGCCCGGGGAATCGGTCTCTCCCTCGCGGGAAAGACCCTTGTAGCTGATTGATTGGTCAGGCCCTGGCAGTTGAAGGGCGGTGCGGCCGGGCCCAAGCCACACCCCCCGGGAATTCAGATCAGTGCGCCACCGAGCCCGGATCGGCGGGGGGGTCCGCCTGCGGTTTTTCGAACTCCGCTCCGAGCCGCGGCGGCGCGGCGAGCTCGCCGTCGAGCGCCAGCCGCAGCACCTCGTCCATAGACTCGACCAGGTTGAACGTCAGGGCCTGCCGCACCTCCTCGGGGATCTCCTCGAGGTCCTTCTCGTTCTCTTTCGGCAGGATGATCTCGCGGATGTCGGCCCGGAAGGCCGCCAGCAGCTTGTGCTTGATGCCGCCCACCGGCAGCACCTTGCCGCGCAGGGTGATCTCGCCGGTCATGGCGAGGTCCTTGCGCACCGGCACCTTGGCGACCGCCGAGACCAGCGCCGTCGCCATGGTGATGCCCGCCGACGGGCCGTCCTTGGGAATGGCGCCCTCGGGGACGTGCACGTGGAGGTCCTGGGTCTCGTTGAACTCCGGATCGATGCCCAGCAGCTCGGCCCGGCTGCGCAGATAGGAGACCGCCGCCCGGGCCGACTCCTGCATCACGTCGCCCAGCTTGCCGGTGAGGATCAGCTTGCCCTTGCCCTTCATCAGGCCGACCTCGGTCTCCAGCAGCTCGCCGCCGGCCTCGGTCCACGCCAGGCCGGTGGCGACGCCGATCTCCGAGACCTCGGTCTTGCGCCGATGGCGGAACTTGATCTGGCCCAGGAACTCGCTCAGGTTGTCCGGGATGATCTCCATGCGCACCGACTTCTTGCCGCTCTCGACGATGCGCCGGGCCACCTTGCGGCAGATCTTGGCGATCTCGCGCTCGAGGTTGCGCACCCCGGCCTCGCGGGTGTAGCTCTCGATCAGGGCCTGCACCGCCTCGTCGTCGAAGATCGGTCTGCTTCTTCTTCAGCCCGTGCGCCTCGAGCTGCTTGGGGACCAGGAACTGCTTGGCGATCTCGAGCTTCTCGTTCAGGGTGTAGCCGGTCAGCTGGATGATCTCCATCCGATCGCGCAGCGCCGGCGGGATGGTGTGCAGCACGTTGGCGGTGGCGATGAACATGACCTTCGACAGGTCGTACTCGACGTCGAGGTAGTGGTCGCATGAAGGCGTTGTTCTGCTCCGGGTCGAGCACCTCGAGCAGGGCCGAGGAGGGGTCGCCGCGGAAATCGGTGGACATCTTGTCGATCTCGTCGAGCAGGAAGACCGGGTTCACCGTGCCGGCCTTCTTCATCATCTGGATGATCTGCCCGGGCAAGGCGCCGATGTAGGTGCGCCGGTGGCCGCGGATCTCGGCCTCGTCGCGCACGCCGCCCAGCGACAGGCGGACGAACTTGCGGCCCATGGCGCTGGCGATCGACCGCGCCAGCGACGTCTTGCCGACGCCCGGGGGGCCCGACGAAGCAGAGGATCGAGCTCTGCATCTCGGTGGTCAGCTGGCGCACCGCCAGGAACTCGAGGATGCGCTCCTTGACCTTCTCGAGGCCGTAGTGGTCCTCGTCGAGGATCTTCTGCGCCCTCTGGAGGTCCTTGATCTCGCGGCTCTTCTTCTTCCAGGGCACGCTGACCAGCCAGTCGATGTAGTTGCGCGACACCGTCGCCTCGGCCGACACCGGCGGCATCGCCTCGAGCCGCTTGAGCTCCTGCTCGGCCTTCTCCGCCGCTTCCTTGGGCAGCCCGGCCTTCTCGATCTGCTCCCGCAGCTCGTCGATCTCGTCGGTCTTGCTCGTCCTTGCGCCCGAGCTCCTGGTGGATCGCCTTGATCTTCTCGTTGAGGTAGTACTCCTTCTGCGCCTTCTCCATCTGCTTCTTGACGTGCACGTTGATCCGCTTGTCGATGTTGATCTTCTCGACCTCGACCTCCAGCAGATCGTGCAGGCGCTGCAGCCGCTCGTAGGGGTTGAGCAGCTCGAGCAGTGACTGCTTCTCGGCGGTGGTGACCATCAGGTGGGCGGCAAGCTGGTCGCTGAAGCGGTCGGCGTCGTCGAGCTTGATCGCCGACACCAGGCCGTCGAACGCCAGGTGGTGGGACATCTTGGCGTACTGCTCGAACGCCCCCAGCACCTTGGTCATGTAGACCTCGAGCTTGTCGTCGGTGGGGAACTCGCTGTCGAAGACCTCCACCTCGACCATCTGGCAGCCGTCCTCTTCCTCCGCCAGCTCGAGGACGTTGCCGCGCGCTACGCCTTCGACCATCACCTTGACGTTGCCGTTGGGCAGCTTGAGGTTCTGCACCACCTTGGCGACGACGCCGATGTCGTGCAGGTCCTCGCGGCCCGGCTCGTCGATCTTGGGGTCCTTCTGGGCGACCAGGAAGATCCGCTTGCGGCTCGACTGCAGGCTGTGCTCGAGCGCGCGAACCGAGGCCTCGCGGCCGACGATGAAGGGCGCCATCATGTGGGGGAAGACAACCATGTCGCGCAACGGAACCAGCGGCAGCCGCTGGCTGCTCGCCTTGATGAAGCTCGACTGTGGATCTTGAGTCATCGGGATTTCCTGTCGGGGGCTGGTGCCGGTGTCGCCACCGGCGGTGACCGCCTCAGACGGCCTTCTTCAGAGGCGTCGTCTGCTGGCGTCCGTAGACCATCTCTTCGGTGATGAGGCAGCTCTTGACGTCCTCGCGCGATGGGATGGTGTACATCAGGTCGAGCATGAGCTCTTCGAGGATGATGCGCAGACCGCGGGCGCCGACGTTACGGGCCATCGCCTCGCGCGCCACGGCCTCCAGGGCCGTGTCGGTGAACGTCAGTTCCACGTCCTCGAGCTCGAACATGGTCTGGTACTGTTTCACCAGGCTGTTCTTGGGCTCCTTGAGGATGCGGACCAGGTCCTCCGCATCGAGCTCGGTGAGGCCGCCCACGACGGGCAGGCGCCCGACGAACTCGGGGATCAAGCCGTACTTGATGAGGTCTTCGGGCGAGATATGCGGCAGCAGCTGACCGGCGCGCCGCTCCTTCTTGCTCTTGATCTCGGCGCCAAAGCCCAGGGTCTTCTCGTTCAGACGCCGCTCGATCAGATCTTCGAGGCCGACAAAGGCGCCGCCGCAGATGAACAGGATGTTGGTGGTGTCGATCTGCAGGAACTCCTGGTGCGGGTGCTTGCGGCCTCCCTGGGGCGGCACGTTGCACTGCGTGCCCTCGAGGATCTTCAGCAGCGCCTGCTGCACGCCCTCGCCCGAGACGTCACGGGTGATCGACGGGTTGTCGCTCTTCCTGGCGATCTTGTCGACCTCGTCGATGTAGACGATGCCGCGCTGGGTCTTCTCGCGGTCGTTGCCCGAGGCCTGGTAGAGCTTGAGGATGATGTTCTCGACGTCCTCACCCACGTAGCCGGCCTCGGTCAGAGTGGTGGCATCGGCGATCGTGAAGGGCACCGCCAGCAGCTTGGCCAGGGTCTGGGCCAGCAGAGTCTTGCCGGTCCCGGTCGGTCCGATGAGCAGGATGTTGGACTTCTGCAGCTCCACTTCGCTGCGCGTCCGCTCGGCGAACTCGATCCGCTTGTAGTGGTTGTAGACCGCCACCGCCAGCTTCTTCTTGGCCAGCTTCTGGCCGATCACGTACTCGTCGAGGAACTCCTTGATCTCCCGCGGCTTGGGCAGAGCGGTGTCCTGCTCCTGCTCGAGCATCTTGTCCTCGGCGATGATGTCGAGGCAGATGTCGACGCACTCGTCGCAGATGAACACCGTCGGCCCGGCGATCAACTTCTTGACCTCCCGCTGGCCCTTGTTGCAGAAGGAGCAGCGCAGCGCTTCTTCGCCGGTGTCTTTTTTGGGCATCTATCCTCGTCTCGCCGGGGTTCTGGAACGTCGAGCTACCTGGGGCCGGGTTCTCGAAACAGTCCAACAGCGCGATCGGCTCCCGCTATTCCACACCTTCCCGGAGGCCGTTGACTTTCCGGATGATAACAGAAGAGCCAAGCCGGCCCGCACGCCTACTTCCGCTCCATGACCTGGTCGGCGAGCCCATATTCCACCGCGTCCTCGGCCGACAGGATCATGTCCCGCTCGGTGTCGGAGTGGATGCGGTCCTTGGGCTGGCCGGTGTGGTGAGCCAGGATGTCGTCGAGGCTGTCGCGCATCCGCAGCAGATCCTTGGCGTGGATCTCGATCTCGGTCTGCTGGCCCTGCAGCCCGTAGAGCAGGGGCTGGTGGATCAGCACCCGGCTGTTGGGCAGCACCGACCGCTTCTTGGGCGAGCCGGCCGCCAGCAGCACCGCCGCCATCGAGGCCGCCTGGCCGACGCACAGGGTGGCGATGTCCGGCTTGATGTACTGCATCGTGTCGTAGATCGCCAGGCCGGCGGTGATCGAGCCGCCGGGCGAGTTGATGTAGATCGAGATGTCCTTCTCCGGGTTCTCGGCCTCGAGAAACAGCATCTGGGCGATCACCAGGTTCGACACGTCGTCGTCGATCGACCGGCCGAGGAAGATGATGTTGTCCTTCAGCAGGCGCGAGTAGATGTCGTACGCCCGCTCGCCCCGGTTCGTCTGCTCCACTACCATCGGAATCAGCATCGCTCGATCATCCTCTACTCGTTCTTCTCGTTGTCTGGGCTCTCGGCCTCTGGACTGTCGACCTTCTGGGCCGCGCCCGGCTCGGTCGCCGTTTCCTCAGCGCCTGAAGGCGTCTCCCCCAGGAGCCGTCCGAGCAGCTTCTCGCGCCGAATCCGGGCGCGCAGCTCGCCCAGCCGGCCGGACCGATCGAGCGCCTGTCGAACTGCTCCTGTGCTTCGCCCCTCGGCCCGAGCCAGTTGCGCCAGCGTCTGCTCGAACTCCTGCTCGTCGACCGTGACGTCCTCCTTCTCCGCAACCGCGTCCAGCAGCAGCCGGGAGTGCACCCGCTTCTCCGCGTTGGGCCGCTCGCGCTCGGCCAGCGCCTGCCAGTCGAATCCCGCCGTCTCCAGATCGATGCCGCGCCGCGCCATCTCCTCGGCGTAGGCCCGCAGCATGGTCTCGACCTCCTGCTGCACGACCCCGTCGGGCAGCACCAGCGGGTGGCGTGCCCGCAGCTCGTCGAGCAGGGCGCGCTCGCGCTCCTGCCGGCGATTGCGGCTCTTGGCCTCCGCCAACCGCTCGCCGACCGCCCGCCGCAGAGCCGCGACATCTTCGAAGTTGCCCAGTCTGGCGGCCAGCTCGTCGTTCAACTCGGGCAGGTCGCGCTCCTCCACCGCCTCGACCTCGAGCCGGTAGCGGTGCTCGGCACCCGCCGGCTCCTCGCGGCGGTCGAACTCCACCCGGCCCTCCGGCCGGGCGCCCACCGCGGCCAGCGAGAGCTCCTCCCATACCTGCTCGTCGCCCACCTCGAAATCGACCGCCTGCGCGTCGGGCTCCTGCTCGTCGCCGTCGAGCCGCTTCAGGCGGCCGCGGACGCGGTCGCCGCGCGCGGCGGCCCGCTCGGCCGGCACCCAGGCGGCGGCCTGGCGGCGCAGGTCCTCGACCGTCTTGTCGATCTCGGCCTCCGCGGGCTCGACGTCCGGGTCCGGCAGGTCGATCCCCCCGAGCTCACGGATCTCGATCCGCGGCCGAACCTCCACCGTGGCGGTGAACTTGAGGCTCACCCCGGGGTCGTGATCCACCTGCTCGACCTGCGGCGGCAGCAGAGCGTCGAGCTCGCCCTCGGCCTCGGCCTGGCGCCAGTAGCGCGGCAGCAGCCGATCGACCACTTCCTGGTCGATCTCGCGCTCGTAGCGCTGGCGGACCAACTCCATCGGCACCTTGCCCTTGCGAAAGCCGGGCACACGGGCGCGGTGGCGGAATTCGCCGACGATCCGCCGGGTCTCGGCCTCGACGGCCGGCTGCGGCACCTCGATCGTCAGCCGCCTCTTGCAGGGGCCGGCGTCTTCGTTGGAGACAACAACACTCATCGTTCTGGGTTTCCTGACGGTCTCGGGAGGGGTCCTGCTGCCGGGGTGGCGGGTCTTGGTGCGAAAGGGGGGACTCGAACCCCCACCCCGATTACGGGACTAGATCCTAAATCTAGCGCGTCTACCAGTTCCGCCACTTTCGCATGTCATGGTGTGTCGGCGGTGGGGCAAAGGGGAGAAGGCCGGTGAGCCACCAGCGACTCGGGCCGGCCTTCGAGGCGCGATTATACCCCAGCGGGGCGAAGAACCGGCCCTCGCCTCTCCGCCGTGGACAGGACGGGCGGGCGAGCCAGCTTACGGGAGCGCCAGCTGAAGATCGGGCTCGATCTCGAGCGCCAGCTGAGCGGTCGGGCCGACCGCGGTGGTGTCCCCCAGCTCGATCTTCTTGCCGGCGCGCAGGGTCAGGTTGCCGGAGCCCGCCACCGAAAAGCCCGGGCCGACCACGATGGCTTGGCAGTTCTCGCGGATCTCGGTCCCGGAGACGACCTCGCTGCTGAGGACCAGGTCCGGGCAGGGCACGAACTCGAAGGCACCGATGTCGCAGTTGCCCACCCGCGCCGAGCCCCGCTGATCGGCCGGCGGGCAGTCGAGCGCCGAGCCCGCGTCACGGCCGTTGCTGCCGGCGAGCAGCGCGTGGGTCATCGTCGGGCCGCCGTTGTCCAGCAGCTCGGCCTCCAGACCGGTCAAGGAACCGGGAATCGTGCCGCAGGTCGTGTCGTCACTCAGATTGTTGCCCGCGTTGACGACGCCACCGTCGCAGTTTCCCCCACTCGGGCTGTTGGCAACGATCGTGTTCGTCAGGATGACGTTGGCCAGAAACGTGATGATCGCGCCGCCGGCGATGTCGGCCGAGTTGCCCCAAAAGGTGCTGTTCGTCAGGGTGACCGTGCCGACGTAATTGCGGACACCGCCGCCGTAGTCGGCCGAGTTCCCGGAAAACGTGCTGTTGGTGATGATCGCTTCGCCGTGGAGGTTGCTCAGGCCGGCGCCGGTGAGAGCGGAGTTGCCAGTCAGGGTGCTGTCCGTCACCGTGACCGTGCCCTGGTCCTGGTCAATCGCGCCGCCGCTGAACCGGGCCGAGTTTCCGGCCATGGTGCTGCGGATGAGAATGAGGGTACCGCTGTCCTGGTAGATGCCGCCGCCGGAGTTGGCCGTGTTCCCGAACACTCCGCTGTTGTCGAGGACGAGCGTGCCGGAAGCGTTGAAGATGCCGCCGCCACACTGCTCGAGCAGAACCGGGTCCAGATACCCGTTGGCAACGATCAGGTCGCGCAGGGTCAGCGTACCGGTGCCGGCAACGTGGAAGATGCGGAACTCGGGGGTCCCCGGGCCGGTGCCGCGCGCGACCTCGAAGCCGTTTCCCTCGACGGTAATCTCGGTGGCGATCGACGGCAGGGCGTTGGCGCCGTCGGCGTCGTTGTCCACAGTGTCCAGCGTCACGTTTCCGGTCAGCCAGATCTCATCCGCGCCGGACCCGGCCGGACAACCTCCCGTCGCCAGGTCCGTGTTCGCCGCGGTGACGGCGTCGGTCAGGGTGCAGCCAGCGCCAACCGTGATGACCGCCGAGAAGGCCGTTGCGGGCAGAACGAAACAGACGGCCAGAAAAACAACGGCCCGCCTGACGAGAAGAACCATCTCAGCCTCCCTTCAACGCCAGCTGGCGCTGGCTTGCGCCGTTCGGCAGCCCGGCAGTCTGGAGGTTCTCTCGGACCCGTGGCTTTGCGGAGTCAGGCTCTTGCCTGGCCGTGCCTTTGTCGCGGCGAGATCGAGTCTACGCCTTGGTCCAAGGGCTGTCCACCACCTGCCCAGGTGGGACGCCCGGAAGTGCCGAACCTGGCCGGGCTCGTGGGATTCTCTGTGGTGAGCCGCGAAGGAATCGAACCTTCAACCTACGGATTAAGAGT
>CAWAET010000020.1:0-143132 GCA_963781065.1 Thermoanaerobaculia bacterium
CGCGCCGATCCTCTCGGAAGGAAAAGTCTTTCATGTCGGCGCGACCTACGGCAGCTACGAGCCCGAAGCGGGTGAAGACAACAGGGTCCGCTTCCGCGCTCGCGAGCTTCACCTGATGGACCGGATGCTCAACACCGGCAAGGTCAAGTTCGTCGACGACTACCAGCTCATGGGATTCGAGCTGGCCGGCCAGAGCGGCCCCTGGTCGTTCCAGTCGGAGTACCTGACAGCGGATCTCAGCCGCTTCGCCGGCGAGCCCGACGCGTCTTATGACGGCTACTACGCCTTCGTGAGCTACTTCCCGTTTGGCGCTCAGCGCACCTACTCCATGAGCTCGGCGGAGTTTGGCGCGATTCACCCCGAAGGGGACCGGGGCGCTCTGGAGCTGGCGCTGCGGTTCAGCAGCATGGACCTGAACGACCTCGCGGCCGGGGTCGAGGGCGGATCGGCCGACAACATCACGTTCGGCCTGAACTGGTACGCCAACGACCACGTGCGCGTGATGTTCAACTACATCATGCAGGACAACGATGAGTTCGCCGACGGCGACGGTGACTACGCCGGCAACGACGACATCGACATCATCGGCCTGCGCTTCCAGCTGCTCTTCTAGAGCATGAGCGGCAGGATGAGGGGGCGGTTCGCCCCCCTCATCCTGCTTCTTCTCAAAGCTACAGGTCCGTCGCGCGGCGGTGTTCGGCCTGACCGCGTCGAGTAGACTGGGCGTGCGTCAGACAGGAGGCAGAGCCATGACCGAGATCAAGCCAAGATTCGAGTTCCGGACCTTCGCGCGGGGGCTGGGAGGGGTCGAGCGCCGATTCCGCGAACTCTCGCCCATGGCGGGCATCCGCGAGAGCGCCGAGACCTACATCATGTCCAAGGGCAACAACGAGAACAACACGAAGATCCGTGACGCCATGATGGACATCAAGGTCTTTGTTCGTGAAGAGCGGGGACTGGAGCAGTGGAACCCGCGAATGAAGGGCGCCTTCCCGATGGACGCCGCCGTGCTTCGCGACGAGGTCTTCCCGGCCTTCGGGGTCGACCTGCCCGAGCCCGAGCGCGACGTCTACACCCTGGAGCAGTACCTGGCCGAGGTGATCGAGCCCCATCCGGGGTTGCAGGCGGTCAGTGTCTTCAAGCGCCGCTTCGCCTTCACGATCAACGACTGCATCGCCGAGCTGGGCGACGTCTACGTCAACGGCGCCAGGATCCGCACCGCCAATCTGGAGTCGGTGGACGTCGAGGCCATCCTCGAGGGCATGAAGATGGTCGGCCTCGAGGGCTACGAGAACATCAACTACCTGATGGCGATCAAGCGGGTGATCGGCATGGAGCAAGGGACCATCCCCTGGTAGGGGGTGCGTCGCGGCGGAGGAGCAGACCATGGCAAAAGAGATCGAAAGGAAGTTCCTCGTCCGATCCGACGAATGGCGGTCGCTGGCGCAGCCGACCCGCTACCGGCAGGGCTACCTCTCCTCCGTCAAGGAGCGCGTCGTGCGGGTGCGGACGATCGGCGACCGGGGCTTCCTCACCATCAAGGGCATCAACAAGGGCCTGACGCGACTCGAGTTCGAGTATGACGTTCCGCTCGACGACGCCGTCGCCCTGCTCGAGCTCTGCGAGGAGCCGATCATCGAGAAGGACCGCAGCAAGATCTCGTTCGGCGGACTGATCTGGGAGGTGGACGAGTTCTTCGGCGACAACGCGGGTCTGATCGTGGCGGAGGTCGAGCTCGAAGACGAGAGCCAGGCGTTCGACAAGCCGCCGTGGGTTGGGCAAGAGGTCTCCGGAGACCCGCGCTACTTCAATTCCAACCTGATCAAGAAGCCCTACACGAGCTGGTAGGCGCCGGGCGTACGAGGGCCGATCGTGTTGCACGCGGCCGGCAATGCGGAGGCGTTCGATCCGCTGGACATGAGGCCGGCGCGGTACGCGTGACGGTCATCGTCATAGCGGCGAGCTCTGCACGTCGCTCGCCCCTGGGTCGTCCAGAAGAGCATGATGCGATCGCGATGCGGAGGAGAGATCTTGGCGAGGCTCTTCCGGGCGGCACGCTCGATGACTAGCGCGCATACCCTGCTCGGCTTCCCGGATCTCGTGGACTGCCTGGTCGAAGGGCATTTGGTCAAGCCGACCAGGTCCGGAGGCGCTACTCCGGCAGAAGCACCGAGTCGATGGCGTGGATGACGCCGTTCGACGCCTCGATGTCCGCCTGGACGACGTAGGCCGAGCCGATCTTGACGCCGATGGAAGTGTCGACTTCGAGGCTCCCGCCTTGGACGGTCTTGACGGCTGCGTAGCTGTCGAGGGCCGAAGATGCGACGCGGCCCGGCACGACGTGGTGGGTCAGCACCGCGGTCAGCTTCTCTTTGTCGTCGAGAAGCTCGGCGAGGGCGCCCTCGGGCAGGCGGGAGAAGGCGTCGTTGGTGGGCGCGAAGACGGTGAAGGGGCCGTCGCCCTTGAGGGTGTCGACCAAACCGGCGGCCTGGACCGCCTGGACGAGGGTCGAGAAGGCTCCGGCGCCGGCCGCGGTGTCGACGATGTCGTCGGCAGCTCGTCGAGAGGCTTTGCGGCGGGCCGCGCTCCTGGTGCTCTTGCCCTCGGAGCACCGGGACCGGGACGAGTCTCCTTTACGCCGCGCCGCGCCGCCGACCCAGGCGGCGACCATGAACGGGAAAAGGGGAGTGGCGACGATCCAGGCATTGGAGGCTTTGGGGGAACAGCTCATGACGGTGGTCCTTTCAGGAGGTGGCAAAGCCGCGATGCTTCGCGCACATCGGGTTCTTCGATGGCAGTCGGTTCCGGGTTGCGGTCCGCGGACCAGGGAGGTGTTTCAGACGTGGGCTCCTGAGATACTCGGGTGGGACGTCGAGCGATGGGACGTCGAACGGGTGGCGTTCTCGCCCACCGCCACGCGAGTCCCGTGAGGTGCGACCGATAGCCGGCTTCTGGCGCAGACTCCGCCGCAGTTTGACGCCGTCCCTCGTCTGGGACGGGTTGATGGTCTATCTCGCGGGCCTCAACCTGCTGCTCCTGCTGTTCGACTTCACCTACCTCTGGGCCCGCCCGGTCTATGTCCGGCATCTGCCCTGGGTCGCGGGGATATACGACCCGGTGAAGGGCATCGAGCACCACCCGGTGACCGCGGGCTACCTGGCGGCGGTGGATGAGCTGTCGGCGGCGCTGGCCGCGGGCCGCGATCCGGCAACGGAGCTGGCCCGGCTGCGGGATCTCTCCGACGGCCTGCTGCGGGCCGACCCCTTCGCCTCGAGCCGAGGGCACGACCTCCAGCGGGTGACCTTCCAGGTCCTTCAGGGTCTCGGCCGGCCGCCGTCCGACGGGGCGTGGCCCGAGCGGACGCGAGCGGCGTTCGATGAGTGGTGGTCGGGTGATGCGGATACGGCGGCGCGCCGCCTGGCTGCCTTCGACGCCGCGATCCGCCCCGTCTTCGAGGCCAACTACTTCCGCCGCCTGGGCCCCGCCGGCGCGGCGCCCGTCGATTTGTTCTGGCTCATCGACCTGCCGTTCCTGCTGCTCTTCGCGACCGAGTTCGGGGTGCGCTGGTACCTGGCGCTCGAGCGCCGAGTGCACCGCCACTGGTGGCACTTCCCGCTGTTCAACTTCTACGACGCCCTCGGTCTGCTGCCCTGGCTGCGTGTCTTCCGGCTTTTCCGCGTCGTCTCGATCTATCTGCGCCTCCGCCGTTCCGAGCTCACCATCGTCGGCGACGATCTGGTGAGCCGCGCGGTGCGCTTCGTCACCGACGCGATCACCGAGGAGGTCACCGACCGGGTCACCGTCGCGATCCTGGAGGCCGCTCAGGAGCGCATCCGCGAAGGCACCTACGCCGACATCGTCGACAAGAGCCTGGAGCCGCGACGCGACGCCATTCGCGCCGCCGCGCTGGCGACCTTTCGCGACCTGCTGTCGAGCCCCCGGCTGCGCGAGCCGATGGACGAGTTGTTGCGCCTGCATCTGCGTCAGGCGATGGAGAGCTCGGAGACGCTGCGTCGGCTGCCGTTGCAGGAAAGGCTGGTGGCGCCGCTGGTCCATGCGGTCGGGATGGCGGTCTACACCTCCCTGCTCAAGACCATCGAGGACACCCTCGAAGGCGACGAGGGCATGGCCGCCCTCGAAGAGGTCATCGACACCGTCCTCGACGCGGTGATGAAGGACGTGGTGAGCGGCGATCTCCAGATCCTCATCGAGGAGATCTCGATGGAGATCCTCCAGCGCACCAAGGAGACGGTGGCCGTGCGCGAGTGGGCGGGTGAGACCTGGCACGACCTGGTGGAGTCGTACCGCGCCGAAACCCGCTAGAGGTCAACCCGCTACCGTCGGCACTTTCCTGCCCACCGGGGAGGAACGCTGTCCGAAGGCTAGCTGGGCGGAACGGGCACCGGCTCGACGTGGCGGAGATGGGCGTACTCGAACGCGGGCATCGGCCGGAACCTCGTGAAGCGAGGCCCGGTCAAAATCCCGTAGCAGCAGCGGTTGCGGCAGGAGGCTCCCACCGAGAGCCCCTGGATCTTGCTCTGCAGCTCCCCTAGCTGGTTGTCCACGGTCGTCTGGTCGCAGTCGAAACCACCGGTTCGGGAGACCGCCAGCACCCAGTCGACGGGCAGTGCGTCGGACGTGGGCTGCCAGAGCTCGACCGCCGCAAATCCCGTCACCGTCTGGGCCAGATCGACGACCTCGTCGAAATCGTCCGGACTACCCTGGAGCGAGAAGGTCAGCAGGGACTTGTTGGGCTTCGGCAGACTGACGGGCGCCTCCACGATCATCCAGCACTCGGGCTGCTCGAGCGTGAGGACTTTGTCCGCCCTGGCCTTGAACTCCTGCCACAGGTCGTTCGCGCTCGCGCAGGGCCATTTGGACCTGGTCCGCATGAGCATGAAGTGGCTCTGCCCGTGTTCCATGCCCTGGGCACTCACCACACCCTGCATCTCGACCGCCTTGCGAGTGGCGACTGCCAGCCACGGCGGTGGGGCCATCGGCTGAGCCGAGAGGATGGCGGGCAGCCCGCCCAACAGCAACACAAGGGCCAACGTTGAAGTGACGATACGTTTGAACATAGCTCCTCCTTTTCGTGATCCCACGGTCGAAACCTCCAGACCGTTCGCGGCTTCGGTCCGGTCTCCTTCCGGGAGGTCGGGACTCGAAACTTGCAGGCGGCGCGAGCAGGTCCCCACGCCGCTCGACAGGGTGCGGGTCTGGATGCGCCGGAGGGAGACATCTCCACGTCCCGGAAAGCGATTCCTCTTCAGCCCGCTGCGACCGACCCTACGAACTCTCTGTATATCTCGCGCCGCTGTCGCTGGCGCCGTGTGTAAAGGTAGTTAACAATACTATCTCTACGGGTGGCCCAAGACCGAGCCCGGCGCGGCGCGCAGAAACAGCCACGCCCGGTCCCGCCGGGCCGGCTCGAGCATCCTCCTGGCCGGGCCCCGGTGCTCTTCGGGAAGCTGCCGGACGACGTAGGCGTCCAGAAGACAGGCCGCGAGGTCCACCAGATTGGTGCCGCCGAAGGGGACCAGACCGAGGTGCCCGACCACGGCGAGGCTCAGCCCGGCAAAGAGGAGAAAGGGCAGCGTCGTGGCCAGCACGAGCCCGGACAGCCAGCGCAGCAGGGCCGGGCCGCCTGGCGAGCGGATTGGCGTACACTGCTTGCGAGAATCCGTTCCTGGGCGAACATCCTTTGGTCGCGACCATCAAGGGCGACGTTGCCGGGGGCACCGTTGCCGGCATCCTCTGCCTGCCCGAGGCCATGGCCTATGGCGCCATCGTCTTTGCCGGCCTGGGTCACGAGTACGTCTCGTTCGGGGTCACGGCCGGGCTGACCGCGCTCGCCCTGGCCAATCTCGTCGGCGCCTTTCTGGGCGGCGTGCGCATCATGTGCACCGGCCCCTACGCCATGTCCTCGCTCATGCTCTCTTCGGCGGTAGCGGTGCTCGTCGCCAAGGAGACCGAGGGCAGCCCGGAGGAGATCGCCGCCCGGGTGGTGGTGCTGCTGTTCCTCATCGTCTTTCTCGCCGGGTTGTTCCAGGCACTGTTCGGCCTTTCGAAGCTCGGTGAGCTCGCCAAGTACATTCCCTATCCGGTGATCGCCGGTCTGGCGAACGCCATCGCCGTCCTCATCTTCGTCGGCCAGATCCGCCCGATGATGGGGCTCGACAAAGCGATCTCCCTGCTCGACCGGGACGCGATTCTGGCCGGTTTCCAGCCCCTGACGCTGCTGACCGGTATGGTGACCGTCGCCGCCATCATGCTGGGCCCGAGGGTGGTCCGGAAGGTCCCGGGGGCCGTTTTCGGCATCGGCGTCGGCACGGGGCTCTACTACGTTCTCGCGGCGATGGGCTACCGCGACTCCCTGGGCCTGCTCATCGGGTCCATTCCCTTCAGCATCCCGACGCCCGCGTTCGCCGGCGAGTTCGCCTCCCTGATCGGTGACGGGGGGGTCTTCACCACGGTCCTGTATCTGCTGCCGCCGGCGCTCGGCGTCGCCGTGGTCAACTCCCTGCGCACGCTGCTGGGTGCGGTGACGATCGACAACGTCACCCGCGAGCGCTCCAACACCAGCCGCGAGCTCGTCGCCCAGGGCTGCGGCAACATGGTCAACGCGCTGTGCGGCGGGGTCGCCGTCGCCGGCTATTCCGGCCAGCCGCTGGCCTCGTATCAGAACGGCGGCCGCACCCTGCGCTCGCGCTTCGTGGTCGGCGTCTTCGCGCTGTCGGTGCTCCTTTTCCTGGGTCCGATCATCGGCCGCATCCCGGTGGTCGTGCTTGCCGGCACCCTGATCACCCTGGCCTACGTCACGGTCGATCGCTGGAGTCTCCGGCTGGTCACGAAGCTGGTGCGCAAGGACAAGCGCAGCTACAGCACCGCTCTCGATCTGGTCCTGGTGCTGGTCGTCATGGGGGTGATGCTCGGGGTCGGCATCTTCGAGGGCGTGGGCATCGGCATCGTCGCGTCGATCGTCTCCTTCGTCTACCGGATGAGCAAACGGACGGTTCGCTTGCGCTACACGGCGCGGGAAGTCCGCTCGATGTTCGACCGGCGCCGCGCCGAGTTCGAGCTGCTCGAGGCCGAAGGCCACCGCATCGAGGTCTTCGAGCTCGAAGGGTCGCTTTTCTTCGGCGCCGCCGACGGCCTGGCGGCCACGGTCGAGGAGTCGATCGCCAGCGACGTCGAGTGGGTGATCCTCGATTTCGCTCGGGTGACCGACCTCGACAGCACCGGCGCCAAACTGCTCGCCAGGCTCGGCGACATCGCTCGCGAGCACGGCAAGACGGTCATCTTCAGCTCGGTCGATCCCGCGGCCGGCACCGGTCGCTCGCTGGTCGAGCACGGCCTTGCCGGCGCCACCGCGGCCACGCCCTGGTTCAGCAGCATCGACGAAGCTCTCGGCGAGACCGAGGATCGGCTGCTGGACGAGCTGCTGGGCGAGCACCGCTACGACGTCGAGCTCGATCTCGGCAAGGTGGATGCCCTCAAGGAGATGACGCCCGACGAGCTCGAGACCTTTGCCGGCTACTGCGAGCGCCGGGAGTACGCCCACGGCGAGCCGGTCTTCCTGCAGGGGGCTGCCGGCGAGTACGTCTATTTCATCGTCAAGGCGCGGATCGACCTCTATCTCGGCGGCCGGCTCCCCGGGCGGGCGAAGGATGCGCGCGGCAAGCTCATCGCCACCCTCTGCCCGGGCACGATCTGCGGCGAGATGGCGATCCTCGACGGCAAGCCGCGCTCCGCGGCGGCGGTGGCCAGGGGCAGCCTCACCTGCTATCGCCTCGGCCGGGAGTCGCTGGCGCGGCTCGAGGCCGAGCACCCCCACCTCGGCTACAAGCTGCTCACCGGGACCGGCCGCGAGCTGGCCAAGCGCATCCGCCAGGCCAAGGCGTCTCCTCGCGAGGCGTGAGCCGCCCTGCCGGCGATGCGCCGCCGCGCTAGACGGTGCCCATCGAGATGCTCGGGAAGCTCAGCCGGGGATCCTGGCTGAAACCGCGCACCAGCAGGAAGGCCTGCCCCTGCTCCGCCAGCCCGAGCTCGCTGAGCAGGCGGCAGGCCAGGGCCCTGGGCTCTTCGAGCTCGCCGCCCGCGATCGCCAGGGGGATGACGCCCCAGATCAGGTTGGCGGCTCGCCGGCTCGCCGCGTCGCTCAGCACGGCCACGATCGGCGCCTGCGGGCGGCCCGAGCTGACCACGGCCACCGAGCGGCCGGTGGTCGAGATGACGACGATCGCCCGCACCCGGAGATCGTGCGACAGCTGGGCGTTGGCGGCCGCGAGAGCGTCCTCGACCGGGATCGGCGTCGCTTCCAGGGCGGGCCGGGTCGAGCCGAAGGAGCGTTGGTCCCACAGATAGCTCTCGGTGCGGCGGATCACGTCGTCCATCATCTCGACGGCCTTGACCGGATAGGCGCCGGCGGCGGTCTCGGCGGAGAGCATCAGGGCGTCGGCCCGGGCGCGGACGGCGTTGGCCACGTCGGAAACCTCGGCCCGGGTGGGCCGCGGGCTGTCGATCATCGACTCGAGCATCTGGGTGGCGACGATCACCGGTTTGGCGCGCCGGCGGGCGAGGGCGATCAGCTGGTCCTGGGCCAGCGGCACCGCCTGCGGCGGCAGCTCCACTCCCAGATCGCCGCGCGCGACCATCAGCCCGTCCGCCGCCTCGACGATCGAGTCGATGTCCTCGAGCGCCTCCGGCTTCTCGATCTTGGCGATGATCGCCACGCGCGCGCCGGACCGCTCGACCAGCTCGCGCAGGGCGTCGACGTCGGCGCCGCGGCGCACGAAGGAGAGGGCCAGGAAGTCGACCCCGAGCTCGAGGGCGAAGGCCGCGTCGCGGCGGTCCTTCTCGGTCAGCGCCTCCGCCGACACGGCGACGCCCGGCAGGTTCATGCCCTTGCGGCTCTTGAGCCGGCCGCCGGTGACGACGGTGCAGGCGATCTCGCTGCCCTCCGCCCCTTCGACCTGCAGCTCGAGGTTGCCGTCGTCGAGCAGGATGCGGTCGCCCGGCCGGACGTCCTCGGCCAGCGCCGCGTACTGGGTGGGGATCAGGCCGGGGCCGCCCTCGACGTCGCGGGTCGTGACCGTGACCTGCTCTCCCGCCGCCAACTGGATCGACCCGCCGGCGAGCGTTCCGACCCGGATCTTGGGGCCGCAGAGGTCGCCCAGGATCGCGGTGGCGGGGGCCGAGTCGGCGGTGACGGCCCGCACCCGCTCGTAGAGCCGGCGGTGGTCGTCGTGGCTGCCGTGCGAGAAGTTGAGCCGGAAGACGTTGACGCCGGCGCCGACCAGCCGCGTGATGGTCTCCACATCCTCTGAGCTGGGCCCCAGGGTGGCGACGATCTTGGTCCGCCGGTAGAGAAGGACTTCCGGGTCGATGTCTATGCGCATGGGATCTGCCCGCGACGGCGGCCGCGGGCCGGGTCTCAGTCGCCGCCGGCGGCCCGCCCCCGACCCGAGGCGAGATAGTCGCGAATCGCTTGCGCCAGCCGCCGCACCGTGTCCTGCATCAACTCCTGGTTCTCTTCCAGGGCGGTGATGCGAAAGCCCTCGAGCGGCGAGCAGAAGGACGACGCGGGAACCACGCAGATGCCGGTGGCCCCGAGCAGGTAGTAGACGAAGCGGTAGTCGAGGTTGACGCCGGCGACCCAGCCCTCGACCAGCGAGCGGATCTCGGGGTCTTCGATCTCGAGCCGCTGATCGGCCGCCAGGGCGCCGTCGCGGAAGACGACCGTGTGGTAGAAGGCGCCGCCGGCGTCGCTGACGAACAGCTCCGGGATCGTTCTCAGGTGGTCGATCAGGAAGCGGCTGCGTTCGCCGATCTCGGCGTTGACCCGCCGGCGGTAGGCCGGGAACTCGGGATGGTCGTAGATCCGGGGGATCGAGAGCTGCGGCAGGGTGGTGGCGCAGACCTCGACCATCTTGGCGTTGCACAGGGCGGCGCAGAAGGCGGCGAAGCGGTCGCTGGAGGCGCGGTTGTAGAACTCGAGCCAGCCGCAGCGGGAGCCCGGCCAGGGGTAGTCCTTGGAGATGCCCTTCATGGCGATGCCCGGCACCTCGCCGATGACTTCGGCCAGGGGGCAGGGGCGGGCCTCGCCGTAGGTGACGTTGGCGTAGATCTCGTCCGAGACGACGAACAGGTCGAACTCGCGGGCGATCTCGACGATCCGTTCCAGGGCGTCCCGCGGATAGATCATGCCGGTCGGGTTGTCGGGGTTGATGATCAGCAGCCCGACGATGGCCGGGTTGTCGCGCACCTTGGCGTGGAGGTCGTCGAGGTCGGGCTGCCACCCCCGCTCCGGGTCCAACCTGAAGGTGATCGGCTGGCTGCGGGCGTGCGCGGCCTCGGCCGAGGAGTGGGTGGAGTAGACGGGCGAGGGGACGATCACCCGCGCGGTCGGCGCCAGCTGGCCGTAGAGCGTCGAGATGGCGTCGCCCAGGCCGTTGAAGAAGAGGACGTCGTCGGCGGTGATCCGCGCGCCGCCCAGCCGGTTGGTGCGGGCGGCGAGGTACTCGCGGGTCGCCCGGGTGCCCATCGAGTGGCAGTAGCCGTAGCTCTTGTCGTCGGCGATCAGCTCGCCGATGACCTCCTTCATCCAGCCCGGGATGCGGGCGTTCTTCGCCACCGGGTCGCCGATGTTCTCCCACCGGATCTCGCGCCCGTGGCGCTCGAGCGTCAGCGCCTTCTCGACGATGCCGCGGATCTCGTAGGAGAGCTCGCCGGCTCCCTCCATCAGCAGTTTCTGTCGCATCTCACAGGTCTCCCGGGGTCGAGGCGGCGGTCGGAGGGGAATTCAGATTACCATGCGCCCGGATAGAGTCGCCGGGTCATGGGGCACTTGCGGCAGGGGCGAGCATGAGGATCGCGGTCATCGGCGGCGGCGCCAGCGGGCTGGTGGCGGCGCACCTGCTGGGGGGCGCCCATCACGTCACCCTGATCGAGCGGGAGCCGGTTCTCGGCGGCAACATCCGCACCCTGGGGCGCAACGTGCCGTGCCCGGCGCTGCCGGCCGGCCGGCACGTCGACGCCGGCGTGATCGAGTTCGAGCGCGACCGTTTTCCCGCCTTCCACGCGCTGATGCGGCAGCTGGGGGTCGAGCTGGGCGAGGTCTTCGGCACCTCGGGCCTCTTCCTGGCCGACGGGCGGCGCTTTCTCTCCCGCGGCCGCATCCGGCTGGCCGCCGGCGGGCGGCTCGCCCGGCTGCGCGAGCTCGCCCGACTGCTGCCGCTGGCCCGGTCGCGGCGGCGGTTCCTGCGCCGGGCGGCGGCGGCGACGCCGGCCAGGCTGGCGGCCGAGCCGCTGTCGAGCTATCTCGACGGCGGAGCCTTCTCGCTCTGGCTGCGGCTGCTGATGATGTACGCCTACTCGATCCCGGCGCCGGCGGTCGGGGAGATGCCGGCGGCGCTGACGGTGCCGGTGCTGCGGGAGTTCCTCGCCGCCGGCTGGTGGAGCCGCGTCGTCGGCGGCGTCTATGTCTATGTCGAGCGGATCCTCGACCGCTTCACCGGCGACCTGCTGCTGGCGGCGCGGGTGGCGGCCGTGCGGCGGCGGCGCGACGGCGTCGAGCTCGAGATGGCCGGCGGCGAGACCCTGCGCTTCGACGCCGTGGTCTTCGCCACGACCCCCGACCAGGTGCTGGCGCTGCTGGCCGATCCGAGCGACGCCGAGACCCGGCGCTTCGCCGCCTGGCGCGGCCAGCCGGCGACGGTCGTGGTGCACACCGACGACGGGCTCCATCGGCGGCTCGGGATCCGCTACCCCTCGGAGTTCGACCTGGTCGAGACCGCCGCCGGCGGCCACGGCTACAACGCCTACCTCAACCGGCTGATCGGTCTCGCCGACGAGGGCGCGCCGGCCTACCAGCTGGCCTACAACCTGGACGGGGAGATCGACCCCGAGCGGGTGGTCCACGTCCAGCGCCACACGACGCCGAGCTACACGGTGGCGGCGTTCCGCCACCGCGACGAGGTGATCGCCACCAACGGCGAGAATCGCACCTTCCACGCCGGCGCCTACCTCGGCAACGGCCTGCACGAGGGCGCGGTGCGCTCCGCCGCCGCCGTGGCGGCGCTGCTCGGCGGCGAGCGGCTGCGCTTCTGACCGGCAGCGAGCCGGCTAGCCGGCGCGCCGCAGATGCGGGCCGCGGTGCACCCGGTCCCCGGTCAGGTGCTCGTACAGCCGGCAGCCGGTCCAGATGGTGCCGGCGAAGCCGGCGAAGCCGGCCGAGGCGCTGCAGAAGTGGAAGTGCTCGAGCGAGCTGCGGTGGTCGAGCCTTCCGAGCCCGATGTTGGCGGGCGTCATGTCGGAGCCGTAGGAGTGACCGTCCGGGCTCAGGCAGTAGCGCTCGTTGGTCGTCGGGCTGCCGGTCATCTTGAAGCAGAGCCGCTGGCGCAGGTCGGGAACGTAGTGGCGCTCCATCACGTCGAGGATGGAGTCGAAGATCTCCCGCTTGCGCGCCCGGTAGGCCCGCGGGTCGGCGAGCTTGAGCCGCAGGAACCGCTGGTAGTCGGCGACCGTCAGGAACTCGACGATCTGCTTGCCCTCCGGGCAGTCGCCGCCGACCTTGGTGAGCAGCCCCGGCACCGTCACCGCGAAGCTCGGCCGGCTGTAGTCGAAGCGGTCGTGCATCGCCCGAAAGGCCTCGTTGAGGTCCTCCTGCTCGGTGTGGAACAGGTTCGAGCGGCCGAACCCGTAGTCGCGCAGGTCGCCGTCGAAGACGCAATAGGCCATGAAGTTCGAGGCCGAGTACTCGTAGTCGAGCTTGCGCCGCAGGCGGGGCGAGAACCGGTCGAGACCGATCATCTCGGCCGCCCGCCGGGGGTCGATGTTGCAGATCACCTCCTCGGCCCGCAGCTCGTGCACCTTCCCGGTGGCGTCGCCGCTGTCGGTGACCTCCTCGGCCACCACCCCGACGACCCGCCGGCCCTCGAGCAGGAACTCGCGCACCCGGTGGCGCAGCAGCACCTCGCCGCCGCGGGCGCGGATCAGGCCGACCAGCGAGTCGACGACGTGCTCGAAGTGGCGGGTGGGGTAGTAGGCGCCGCGGGTATAGCCGACGAACAGCTGCACCCAGGCGAAGAACGACAGCCGCTCGGGGGGCAGCATGAAGTCCGGCCACTGTAGCGCCAGCAGCGTCTGCGCCGGCAGCGGCAGCCGGAAGGCGTCGAAGACGTCCTGCAGCGTCGCCTTGCGGTAGCGGACGACGCGCCGGAAGGCCCCGAGGTGCGGCAGCGCCGCGAGCGGCCGGCGCAGCAGCTCCAGCCGATCGAGCCCGGCGGAGACCAGCGCCACCTCGCCCAGGAAGCCGCGGATCGCCTTGCCGGCGGCGGGCAGCAGCCCTTCCAGCCGGTCGCCGAGCAGCTCCAGGTCCCCGGGGATGTCCACCGCGTAGCCGGGCATGCGCATGCGGTCGAAGCCCTGGCGGTCGTACTCCTCGAAGGTCACCTCGCCTTCGAGCCCGAGCTTGCGCAGGAAGTTGTTGACCGCCCGCCCCTCGCCGCAGTTCCAGACGTAGTGCAGCTGGGCGTTGAAGCGGTACGGCCCCTCGACGAAGGTGTGGCCGTAGCCGCCCGGGTGGTAGTGGGCCTCGAGCACCCGCACCGGCGTGCCGGCGTGGGCCAGCAGCGCCCCCACCGACAGCCCGGCGAGACCGCTGCCGACGATCAGTGTGTCCGACGGCATCGCCCCCGACTCTACCCAGTCCAGCCGCTTACGGAAACACGGCACCGCGAGCGGCCGCGGGAGGGTCCCGCTGCCGGCCAGCGCAGCGCCTCGCGCCAGAGCTCGGCGAGGCCGGCGCCCGGTTTTGACCCCGGGGGAGCCGGCAACGTATGCTGACGGGCGTCAAAAGGGAGGAGTGGATGTCGTTCCGGAACCTGATCGCGGTTCTCTCGATGCTTGCCGGCGGCGCCGTGCACGCTCAGTCGGTGACGGTGGAGGAGTTCCCTTGCCTGCCCGTTGAGACCAACCGTGCCGTCCGCGCCTCGGTCGAGGAGATGGTCGCCGGCGGCAGCGTGCGCCTCTACTTCCGGCGGCTCGATCCGCTCGGCGCCTTCTACTACACGACGATGCGGCCGACCGCCGCCGACGCCTACTGGAGCGTCTTCCCCAAGCCGGAGAGCCGGCGCCAGCCGCAACTCACCGACGAGTGGTGGGAGGTGCTGCGGACGCGGGACTGGATCGTGCGCGAGGGCCGCGATCGGCAGTGGCTGGAGAGCTGGCTCGAAGATCGCGAGGGGCAGGCCGCCGAGTACTACGCGGCGATCCACGACGCTGGCGGCGAGCTGGTCGAGCGCTCCGACACCCGGCTGGTTCGGGTGGGGATCCCGGATGACTGCGAGGCCCCGCTGAGCGCGCGGGAGGAGGGCTGGGCGCGCAACCTGACGGTCGGCGAGACGACCGAGCTGCAACGGGACAAGCCGCTTTTCCACTGGCTCTGCGACGGCGTCGTGACCCGGGTCTCGGCGGCCGGGATCCTGCGGCCCGACGCCTATTGCCGCGCCTGTGTGGTGGCGGCGGCCGGCCCCGCCCGGCCGGCCGCGGCGGCCCGGCCACCGGCCGCCCCCTGAGCCGCCGCCAACGAACCGAGGGAGATCTCGAGCCATGAAATCACCAACCTGGTGCCTGTTTGCCCTGCTGGCCGGCGCCCTGCTGCCGGCCGCGGCCGCCGCCGCGGACCCGCCGGCCGGGCGGGTCAAGAACTCGAGCGGCGCGGCCTTCGTCATCCGCGGTGAGCTGACGACCCCGGCCCGGCCGGGGCTCGAGGTCTTCCAGAACGACACGCTCGAGACCGGCGAGGACGGCTCGCTCGGCGTCACCTTCCGCGACGAGTCGCGGCTCGCCCTGGGGCCGGGCACGCGGCTGGTTGTCGACGATTACGTCTACCAGCCGGAGGGCGAGAAGTCGTTCCTGACCCGGCTGGTGCGCGGCTCGGTGCTGTCGGTCTCCGGTCTCATCGCCAAGCTGTCGCCCGGCTCCTCGAAGATGGAGACGCCCGACGGCACGATCGGCGTGCGTGGCACCCGCTTCCTGGTCAAGCTGGTGCCCCGGGAGTCGGAGTGAGCGAGCAGGCCGGCAGGCGACGAGGTCCGCGGCGGCCGCTGGCGGCGGCGGCCGGCGCCCTGGCCCTGGCGGCGTCGCTGCTGGCCGGGCTCGGCTGCGCCGGCCACGACTCGCCGCGCTGGCGCTGGGACCGCGACCGCGAGGTCCTGCCGCTGCGGCCCGCTCCGGCGGCCGAGCCGCGGCTGCGGAGCGTGGTGATCCTGCTGCCCGAGGCCGACGGCAGCGTCGGCGTGGTCGAGGTCGCCAACGCGGGCGGCAACGCGACGCTGAGCCGCCCCCGCGAAGCGGTGGCGTTCGACGATCTGGGCAACACCTTCATCGCCGACGACGCCGAGCTCGAGCGGGACGGCCGGCCGGCCCTGGATGCTGAGCCGGCGCCCCCGGCGGGCTACACGGTCTACTTCCGCAGAGACGAAGCGCGCCTGGCGGCGGAGTCCGAGGCCGACTGGCAGGCGATCGTCGGCGCCCTGGCCGCGCGCAGTGTCCCTGAAGTCACCGTGGCGGCCCACGCCGATCGCGCGGGCAGCGAGGGGCACAATCTCGAGCTGTCCCGGCAGCGGGCCGAGGCGATCCGCGACGCGCTCGTCGAGGCCGGCCTCGACGGCGTCCTGATCGAGCTGACCTGGTTCGGCGAAACCCGTCCGGCGGTCCCTACCGCCGACGGCGTCGCGGAACTGCGCAATCGGCGCGCCGAGATAAGGGTCCGGTGACCCGGCAGCCGATGCTTGACCTCGCCGGGCTGGTGACCGACGCCGTCGCCGAGCGGATTCTCGCGGCCTACGAGCAACAAGTCTCCGGCGGCGAGCCGGAGTACCCGGGGATCCTCGACGGCGAGTGCCGCCAGGCGCTGTCGCGGATCGCCCGCAGCGACGCGCTCTACCACGACGCGCACCACACCGCGATGGTCACCGACGTCGGTCTGGTGATCCTCGAGGGGCGGCGGCGGCGTGGCGCCCCGGTGGCGCCGCGCGACTGGCTGCACTTCGTGCTGGCGCTGCTGTTGCACGACATCGGCCACGTCGGCGGCATCTGCCGGGCCGACGGCGACGACGTTCGGGCGACCGGTGTGGGCGACGCGACGATCGCCCCGCCGCGCGGCTCGACCGACGCCTGGCTGTCTCCGTATCACGTCGACCGGGGCAAGCTCTACGTCCGCGAGCGCTTCGCCGGCCATCCGGTCGTCGACCCCGAGCTCCTCGCCGCCCACATCGAGCGCACTCGGTTTCCGGTTCCCGAGGCCGCCGGCTACCAGGAGATCTCCGACCTGCCCGGTCTGGCACGGGCGGCGGACCTCATCGGCCAGCTGGCCGATCCCAGCCGCGACCGCAAGCTGCCGGCGCTGTTCTACGAGTTCGAGGAGACCGGCGCCAACGCCAAGCTCGGCTTCTCGAACCCGGACGACCTGCGGGCCGACTATCCGCGCTTCTTCTGGAGCACCGTGGCGCCGTACGTCAAGGACGCGATCGGCCACCTGCAGGCCAGCGCCGAGGGCAAGCGCTGGATCGCCGGCCTGCTGAGCCAGCTGCCGGTCGTCGAGATGGTCGAAGAGTACCTGGCGGCGGCGGCGGGATCGGCCCCGGCCGGCGGTGGCGGAGCTACTTCCTCTGGAGCAGGATCGTAGCGCCGCGCTCGCCGCGCCGCAGCCGGTCGAGGTGGAAGGCGGCGAGGCCGTCTTCGGGGGTCGTCTCCAGCAGGGCGGCGAAGGCCTCCTCGGCGGCGGGGTCCGCGCCGCGCAATAGCTCGAAAGCGGCCAGGTAGGCGGCGGTCGCGGGCGAGCGCGCCTCCTCGTCGGTCAGCGGCTCGAAGGCCTCGACCGCCTCGGTCTTGCCCTTGAGCATCAGCGCGCCGATCGGCCGGCCCGAGAACGCCGGGCACGCCGCGACCGTGGCGCCGCTGACGCAGACCCGCGTTCCCAGCTGGCCGTTGGCGGTCTCGAGGCGCGCGGCGGTGTTGACCGGGTCGCCCAGGGCGCGGTAGTCGACCAGCGTCGGGCCGCCGACGTTGCCGATGGTGACCTTGCCGGTGTGCACCCCGATGCGGGTGATGCCGAGCTCGAGGCCCTCGTCGCGCTTGTGGCGGCGGAAGGCGCGGGCGAAGCGGTCCATCTCGAGGGCGCAGCCGACCGCCCGCGCCGCGTGGTCGGGCTGCGTCACCGGCGCCGAGAACATCACCGCGACCGCGTCGCCGACGATGCGGTCGAGCGTGCCCTCCCAGCGCAGCGCGATGGGCGTCATGCCCTCGAGGTACTCGTTGAGCAGCTGCACGGCCGCGGCCGGCGAAGAGCTCTCCACCAGCCCGGTGAAGCCCGCCAGGTCGGTGAAGACGAAGCTGCACTCGCGGCGCTCGCCGCCGAGGTCGAGCTCGTCCGGGTGCTCGATCAGGTAGCGCACCAGGTTGGGTGAGATGTAGCTCGAGAACGCCTTGCGGATGAAGCGCTTCTCGCCCTCGGTGCGGACCTGCCGCGACAGCGAGCACACCAGGTAGACGGCGAGCGAGGCCAGGATCGGAAAGGTCGGATCGAGCAGCAGGTTCCTGCCGACGAATGCCAGCCACGAGCCGAGCACCGAGCCGGCCGCCGCCAGCGCGCCGATCAGCGCCGCCCAGCCGGCTCCGAGGCGGAAGATCGCGGCGGTCAGCACCGGCCACAGGATCAGGATGTAGAGCAGCTCGAGCGCCTTGGCCCAGTCCGGCCGCGTGAGGTAGCTGCCTTGGAGGATCTGCTCGACGGCCTCGGCATGCACCTCGGCGCCGGCGGCCAGGTCGCCGAGCGGGTTGAACCGCAGGTCCTTGAGGCCGGCGGCGGAGGTGCCGACGAAGACGATGCTGCCGGCCAGCCGGTCGCCGTCGACCTCGCCGGCCAGCACCCGCCAGGCGGCGATCGTGCGCTCGGGGACCGGTCCGGAGTAGTGCAGCCAGACGGCGCCGTGGGCGTCGGTGGGCACCGCCAGCGTGCCCACCCGGATGCCGAGCACCCCGGTCTGGCCGCCGAAGCGAGACTCGCCGCTGGCGCCCGACGACTTGACCACGTAGCCGGCCTCGCCCCGCGCCACCCGCAGGGCCTCGGCGGTCAGCGTCGGGTAGAGCGACTCGCCGTCGTGCAGCAGCAGCTGGACGCGGCGCAAGATGCCGTCGGCGCCGGGCGCGACGTTGAGCGCCCCGTTGCCTGCCGCCGCCCCTTCGAGCTCCGGCAGCGAGGCGACGGCGCCCTTGTAGCCGGGCAGGAAGAGCAGCGGGTCGTCGCCGGCCGTCGCCATCGAGGCCTTGACCAGCGGCCGGCGGGCGAGCGCCGGGTCCTGGTTCAGCACGAAGCCGGTGATCACCGAGCCGCGGCCGATGGCCTCGGCGAAGAGCCGGTCGTTGTCGGGCAGGCTCTCGGCGACTGCCCGCACCCGGGGATCGTCCAGCCAGGGCACCAGGCTCTGGTACGGTGTCGTCCGGTCGGGCTCGGCGAACAGGACGTCGAGGGCGATGGCGGCGGCGCCCGCCTCCTGCATCCGGCTCACCAGGTCGGCGAGCACGCTGCGCGGCCAGGGCCACTGGCCGATCCGCGCCAGGCTCTCGTCGTCGACGTCGACGATGCGCACCGGAGCCGGCTCGTACGGCCTCGGGGCGAGCCGCTGGTAGCCGTCGAACACCGCGTTGCGCAGCGTGGTCATCAGCGCCGGCTCGATCAGGAAGAGCGCCACCGACGCCGCCAGGACCGCCAGCGACAGCAGGATCGGGACCGACCGCGCGAGGCGCTTGGCGAGCGTTTTCAGGCCCATCGCGAGGCGGCAGGCTAGCATGCCGCCGGCCGCTGCGTGATTGACAGGCGGGCGGGTGCGCTGCACAATCCCGGCCTGGCGGGAACCGAAAAATGCTGACGCAGTGGCTCACCAAGCTGGAGTCGGTCCATATCGCCTCGACCCAGGAGGAGCTCGAGGCGGTCTACAGGTTCCGCTATTCGGTCTACTACGAGGAGTACGGCCGCAGCCTCGGCGTGGTGGACCACGAGCGGCGATGGGTCTACGACGACGAGGACGTCGGCGAGCACGCCACGATCTTCTACACCGGCACGCTGGAGGAGATGACCGGCACCGTGCGGGTGCGACACTGGCCGCCCGGGCAGGTCAACGAGCACGTCCTGCACGAGTTGTCGATGGACGTGATCCCGGGGATCGAGGGCTTCCATACCTCCGAGATCGGCCGCTTCATGATCCGCAAGGGGCTGCGCGGCCGGCTGCTGCTGGCCTCCTTCGCGCGCCACGTCTACGACTTCCTGTGCGGCGACCAGCGGACCGATCTGACCTTCTGCTACTGCGCGCCGGGGCTGGTGCACTACTACCGCAAGCTGGGGGCGCGGGCCTTTGGCGGCCGCCTGGTGCCGACCCCCGACGGGGCGATGGTGCCGCTGGTCAGCGTGGTCTCCGACTACGACTTCTACAAGCGCTCGGGGTCGCCGCTGGCGCCGCTGGTGAAGCGGCACTTCGGCAAGGGCAAGCGGCCGCCGGTCGAGGCCGAGGCGCTGCTGCCGCTGTTCGAGAGCGAGGGCCAGCCGATCGAGGTCGACGGCGAGCAGGTGTGGGACGCGCTGCAGGAGGCGGTGGTCGACGAGGAGCGCAAGGCGGCCCCCTTTCTGGACTCGCTGCCGGAGTCGGTGCTCAAGCGGCTGGTCGAGAAGGGCTTCATCGTCAACCTGACCGAAGGCACCCTGGTGACGCGCCAGGACTACGGCGAGCAGGAGATGTTCCTGATCCTGGACGGCGCCTTCGAGGCGCGGCAGGGCGAGCGGCGGCTGCGAGTGATGGGCAAGGGCGAGCTGTTTGGCGAGCTCGCCTTCTTCCTCCCCGGCCACCGGCGCACGGCCTCGGTCTACGCCCTGACCGATGGCCGGGTGCTGGCGCTCAGGGGCAAGACGCTGCGCGACCTGATCGAGACCGACGCCAAGGCGGCCGCCCAGGTGCTGCTCCAGGTGGGAGCGGTGATGGCCGAGCGGATGGCCGGCGGGCCGCAGCCGGACCCGGCCGACGACGACGGCGACACCGACGGCGAGTAGCGGGCGCCCGGGGCCGGCTCAGCCGCCAGCCGCCGCGCCGCCGCCGCGCCACTCGGCGATCTTCTCGCGCGCGTGGCGATAGCCGATCTCGGCGATCTTCTCGAGCGCCGAGGTGTCGAACATGCTGAAGCCGCCCACCGGCAGCTTCAGATAGAGGTCGGCCTGGGCCTGGGCCGTGGCGGCGTTCTGGACGCTCGCCAGGGTGGTGGAGCGGGTCAGGATCTGGGCCAGGTTGGGGGCCTTGATGCCCCGTGCCCAGGGATTGACCAGGCTGCCGAGCACCCGCCAGGGCGAGGGCAGCCGGTCCTCGGTGGTCTCGAAGCTCAGGTCCTGCGCCGGGCTGACGTCGGCCGCGATCACCCGGCCGCCGCACAGGCCGCGCATCACGTCGCTCGGCACGTTGTTGAGCAGGCCGCCGTCGGCGAGGATCTCATGGTCCCAGACGACCGGCACGATGACCCCCGGCAGCGCCGTGCTCGCCCGGATCACCTTCTTGACCGGGCCTCGCCGGAGGACCATCTGGCGCGCGGTGGTGAGGTTCGAGGCGATGGCGAAGCAGTTGATCCACAGGTCCTCGAGCCGCAGGTCGCCGAAGTCCCGCTCCAGGATCCGCTCCGCGCGCCGGGCGGAGATGAGGCCGAACAGGGGCAGGGTGAGGTCGTACTGCGGCTTGCCCTCGATGAAGGCGCGCCGGTTGGCGGCCACCATCTCCTGCGGCTCGAGCCCCAGGGCGCACTGGATGGCGATCATCGCCCCCAGGCTGGTGCCGCCGACCATGTCGATCTCGAGCCCGGCCTCGCGCAGCGCCTGGATGACCCCGATGTGGGCGAAGGCGCGGGCGCCGCCGCCGCCCAGCACCAGGCCGAGGGCGGCGCCGTCGAACAGCCGCGCCAGCCGCTCGAAGTCGCCCGGCCGCTGCCACCGGACGTGCTCGCGACGGTCGAGGTCGAGCGCCGCCAGCCGCTCGGCCGTTCCCCGTGGATGGTGCCGGTCGTCGGCGTGCAGGACCACCAGGGTGGTCCGAGCCGCGGCGCCGGCGCGCCAGTCGGGCGGCAGCTGCCGCGCCAGCCGGGCCTCGTCGAGCGGCTCCTCGGCCGAGCAGACCAGCAGGATCTGGTCGGCCTGGCGCAGGCACCTGCGGGTCCAGCCGCTCGCCTCGGGGTCGGCCTCGTACAGCACGAAGCGGTGCCGCATCTCCTGGTCGTCGAGCCAGGCGGCCAGCCGCAGCTGCGCCGGATGGTCCTCGGCCTCGTTGACGCCGGCCTTGATCCCGAGATCCCGATCCAGCAGCTCGCGGTTCAGACGCAGCGTCGGGCCGCGCGCGGCGAGCGCCGCGGCCAGCCGCGCGGCGAAGTCGCGATGGCCGCCAACGGAGACCACGGCGATGGTCCTGACGGCCCCGGGCCCGCTGACCGGTGCCCGTCCGGTGGCGCGGCTGAGGCGTTCGACCAGGATCCGGTTGACGCTGACCAGCGCCCGCGGGAAGCGGCTCGTGATCCGCTCGAAGCTCTCCTTGGTGAAGGCCACCAGGCGGCTGTCGCGCACGGCGCGGATGGCGGCGGTGCGCGGCTTGTCGGTCAGCAGCGCCATCTCGCCCACCGACTCGCCGCGCCGCACCTCGCCGATCACCCGCTCGGCGCCCCGCTCGTCGAGGATCACCGCCTCGAGCCTCCCGGTCAGCAGCACGTAGAGGCGGTCGCCGGCCTCGCCGGCCTCGAACAGCTTCGCCCCGCGCTGCAGGTCGACCCACTCGGCCTGCTCGTCCAGGAATCGCAGGTCCTGCTGCCCGAGGGGACCGCACAGGGCGGGCAGTACCTCGGCGAGCAGCGTGCGGTCGAGGCGTCGCCGGTTGGTGGCGAGCATCTCCCGCATCATCTCCGGCGAGGCCTGGGCGATCTGGTCGAAGACCTCGGTCGGGACCCCGACCAGCTCGCAGGCTTCCAGGGCGGCGACCGTAGCCGACCGGGCGCCTCCGGTCAGCACCTGGATCTCGCCCACCGAGCCGCCCGCTCCGATCTCGGTCAGCGGCACCTCGACGCCGTCGTCGCCGGTCATGAAGACGCGCAGCCGGCCGCTGGTGACGACGTAGAGGGCGTGCCCCGGGTCACCCTGGCGAAAGAGCGTCGCGCCCGCCTCGAGCTCGACCCACTCGAGCCGGTCGACGCACTGTTCCCAGGTCGCCGCGGCGACCTGCCGGAACCACTTGGATGTCCGCAGGAGCCCGGGAAGCTCGCCGCGTGGTGGTCGGCTCATGGGCTGGCTATTGTATTGGCTGGGTCGGGAGCCGCCCGGGAAAGGCGACGTGGCGCCCGCCGACCGGGGTGAGCTCGACCTCGGAGGGCAGCAGGCGGCCCTCCAGCCACACCACCAGCTGGCGGTCCAGCCGGTCCTCGAGCCGCGCCACCGCCGCCGCCAGCCGCCGCGGCCGGCTGACGTCGCGCGCCGCGCCCCAGGCCCGGCGCACCGGCCCGAGGTCGCCGGCGGTCCAGACCTCGAGCGGCACCCGCATCGCGCTCAGGTAGCCGATCGCCTGCGGCGGGGTGAAGACGCCGGCATCGGGCGTGCCGGGGTCGACCACCAGCAGCACCGCCCGCCGCCGGCCGCCGCCGGAGACCTCGAGGGCCGCCGCGGCGACCGCGTCGGCGAGCCGTTCGGCGCTTTCGTCGCCCGGCGTCCGCAGGCCGGCCACTCCCATGCCGACGCCTCGCGCCACCGCCAGCACGTCGGCCGAGGCGGAGAAGAACGCCTTGCCGGTCTGCGGGCGCCGTTCCGGCTGGGTGGCCATGACGCGCAGCCAGTCGTCGGGCCCGAGGCCGATCCCCAGCTCCTTCGCGCGCCGGTCCAGCATCCGCTCGCGCGCTCCCGGGATGCCCGTCTGGCCTGGGCGGACGGTCATCAGGCTGCCGACGAACCGGCGCAGGCCGCGGCCGCTCGACCGGTCCCGGACCAGCATGACCTCGGCCGGAGGCCGCTCCACCGCGAAGACCCGCAGCGGCGTCCCCCGGCGATGGAACCAACCGGCGGCCTCGGCGGGCGTGGGGGGCCGGCCGCCGGCATCGCCCTCCGGCCGCTCCACCGCGACCGCCGTCAGCTCGCTGTCGATCCGGTCGAGGAAGGCGCCGCCGAAGACCACCGACGCCTGGGTCCGCAGCCGCCCCTTGAAGGTGACCTCGGCGGAGATGTGGTGGGTGCGCTCGGGGTCGAGCTCCGGCAGCGGGATGCGCGCCGGGTCGTCGACCGGCAGCGGCTGCCCGTCGAGCCGCACCCGCACGCCGGTCAGCGCCTCGTCCGCCGCCGCCTCCCACGCCAGGCGCGCCGCCCGCACCCGGCCGCCCTCGCTCTCCAGGGCGATGACCACCTCGACCGGCGGGTGCGGCACGTTGAGCCGCTGGAAGGCGCGGCCGATCTCCGCCCCCTCGCCGTCGTAGGCGACCGCGGTCAGCTCGTGCGGCAGCGGCGCCGGGCCGAGGTCGATCTCGAACGCCCAGGGCGGCGCCACCAACTCGCTGCGCCGCTCGCCGTCGAGCAGGATCTCCACCCGTGCCGTGGTGTCGGCGACCGACAGCTCGAACGGGCGCGGTCCGACGATCAGGCCGAGGTACAGGGTGAGAAAGGTGATCATCCGAGAGGCTCCGGACCGGCGTCCAGACCGGTGTCCAGACCGGCGCCCAGCCGGACGATCATAGCCGCCGCGGACCGCCCGGTCCCGGCAGCGGGGGCGCCGTTATCCCTCGCCCAGCTGGAGCTGTTCCCCCCAACGCTCCAGGTAGCCGCTCAGCTTGAGCTTGCGCCGCGTGCTCTCCGAGGTCATGTACCGCACCTTGCCGAAGATCTGGCGCTCGGGGCCCCAGGCGCGGTCGAAGCGGCCGAGGACCCAGAAGATGCCGCTGTAGGAGTTGGGGTTGCGGCCGTCGATGGCGTAGCGGTTGTTGAGCTCGATCATGATCTCGAGCGCCTCGCGCGGCGAGGCCGACCAGTGGAGGATCTTCTTGCCCCACAGCATCCGCAGGTAGTTGTGGATCCGGCCGCGGGTCAGCAGCTCGCGCTGGGCGGCGTTCCAGATCGGGTCGTGAGTGCCGGCGCGGGCGAACTCCTCGAGCTCGTAGACCGCCGGCCGGGGGTCGGAGGCGTGGCGGTCGAGGGTCTCTCGCGCCCAGTTGGGCAGCGACTCGAAGCGGTCGAAGTCGGGGCGGTGGAAGCAGAAGTTGTAGCCCAGCTCGCGCCAGGTGACCAGCTCGTCGAGAAAGGACTCGGTCGAGGGCTCGAGGTTCCACCAGCCGCTGCGCTTGCCGCCCATCGGATCCGACAGCTGCCAGGGCGACCACTCCTCGCGGCGGGCTACGGCGTCGAGGACCTGGTGCGGCGAGACGTGGCCGAAGTGCAGATAGGCCGACAGCTCGCTGGCGGCGTCCTCGTCCGGGTGGTTGTGGCCGTCGCCGTAGCGGTCGAGCCGCTCGTCGAGGAATTTGCGCAGGGCGCGCTGGCCGGCGGCGTAGCCGCCACTCTCGGCCACCGGCGCCACCGTGTGGTCGATGGGCAGGTCGTCGAGGCCGGCGCGGCCCGCCAGCAGCTCGGCCGAGGCCCGCGGCCAGCGCCTCTCGATCGCCGCCGGCAGACCGCGGAGGGCGGCCGGCAGATCGCCCTGGAGCACGCTCTGGCGAGGAAAGTCGCCCAGGTGGTCGGGCAGCTCGCGCTGCAGGTAGCGGCGGAAGTCGAAGGCGCGCAGGAACGGCTTGCCGGCGGCGGCCAGCGGCAGCAAGCCGTTCGAGTCCACCGCCTCCAGCCGGACGTCGAGCCGCGCCGCCGCGGCGGCGACCATCCGCGGCAGGAAGAAACAGGGAAACTCGTCGGTCACCACCACGGCGGCGCGTCCGGCGAGCGCCGCCAGCAGCCCCTTGCCGGCGTCGCTCGTTGGCTCGACATAGGGGTAGTAGGCGATCGGCGAGCCGTCGAGGGCGGCGGCGTTGTCGCGCATGCCGTCGATGACGAACCGGTGCAGCCGGTCGCTGGCCCAGCGGTAGCCGTTGCGCAGCGCCTCGAGCACGACGATCGGCTTGCCCAGCTCGACGGCCCACTCGGCGGCCCGGTCCATGGCGAAGTTCCAGCGCGTCCGGCGGCTCGAGATCATCCAGTAGAGGACGTAGTCGCCGTCGGCGCGGACCGCGGCGTCGTTCTTGGCGAAGATGCGAGTCTCAGGAACCATCCGGCGTCTCTCCTTGGTGCCCCGTGTCTGAGTCGATCATGCGGGGCCGATCATTCGGGGCCGATCATGCCCCAGGCGCGGCGCAGCGCGCCGGCGCGGTCGCGGATCGCCCCCAGCTCGGCGGCCGGCAGCCGCTCGAGGTTGCGCAGCGAGAAACCCATCCGCGGCACCCGCGCGAGCCGTTGCCGGTTGCGGTCGAGGAAGTCCCAGTAGAAGGTGGTCACCGGGCAGGCGGTCTCGCCGGCGCGCTTGCCGGGGTCGAACCGGCAGCCGTCGCAGTAGTCGCTCATCCGGCTGATGTAGCGGCCCGAAGCGGCGTAGGGCTTGCTGCCCACCACGCCGCCGTCGGCGTACATCACCATGCCCAGGGTGTTGGGCAGGGTCACCCAGTCCATGGCGTCGACGTACATGCCCAGATACCAGTCGCTGATGGCCCGCGGGTGGACGCCGGCGACGAGCGCCAGGTTGCCGGTCACCATCAGCCGCTGGATGTGGTGGCCGTAGCCGTGCTCGAGAACCTGGCCGAGCGATTCCCGAGCGCAGTTCATGTCGGTCTCGCCGCTCCAGTAGAAGGCCGGCAGCGCGCCCTCCTGCCCGAGGTGGTTGCGCTCGGCGTAGGCCGGGCCCTCGAGCCAGTAGACGCCGCGGATGAACTCGCGCCAGCCGATGATCTGGCGGATGAAGCCCTCGACCGCGTTCAGCGGCGCGCCGCCGTCGTGGTACGCCTCCTCGGCCCGTGCCACGCACTCGCGCGGATCGAGCAGCTTGAGGTTGAGCGCCGGCGCGAGCAGCGAGTGGAACAGCCACGGCTGGCCGCTTTTCATGGCGTCCTGGTAGTCGCCGAACGAGGGCAGGCCGACCCGGACGAACCGCGCGAGGGCGGCGCGGGCCTGCTCGCCGGTGACCGGCCAGGCGAAGCTGTCGAGCCGGCCGGGGGCGTCGGCGAAGCGCCGCTCGACCAGTTCCAGCACCTGCCGGGTGATGGCATCCGGCGGGAAGCCGGCGCGGCCGGGAAGGTCGGGGGCGCCCTCGGCCAGCGGTTTGCGGTTCTCGGAGTCGTAGTTCCACGATCCGCCCTCGGGCTTGCCGTTCGCGGTCAGCAGCACCCCGAGCCGGCGGCGGACGCGCCGGTAGAAGTGCTCCATCACCAGCGTCTTGCGTTCGGCGGCCCAGGCCGCGAACTCGGCGGGCGCGACCAGGAAGTGGGGGTCCTCCAGCAGCTCGAGGCGGGCGCCGAGCCCCGCGGCGGCCCGCTCGAGTGCCTCCAGGGTGCGGTGGTCACCCGGGCGGAAGACCACCAGCCGGGCCGGCGCCAGGCTCGACCAGCAGCGGCGCAGCTGGCGTTCGAGGCGGCCGTCGTTGCGGCGGTCTTCGAGCCGTAGGTAGGCGGTTCGCCAGCCGGCCGCGTCGAGCTCGCCGGCGAAGTGCCGCATGGCCGACAGCACCAGGGCGGTGCGCTGCTTGTGGCTCGGGACGTGGGTGAAATCCTCCGCCAGCTCCATCTGCAGCACCGCATCGGCCTGCGGGTCGAGGCCGGCCGCGGCCGGGTAGTCGAGGTGCAGCTGGTCCGGCAGCAGGACGAGCAGCCGGTCTACCGCGCCGCGCAGCGACGCGGGCGGTCGGGACGTGAAGGCTCCCGCGGCGTCGCCCGACCTCTTCGATCCGGCGCCTGAAGGTCGCCGGCTCACAGCCGCTGCTTGGTCCGGCGCAGCGCCCAGCCCAGCGCCGGGACGTGCTCGAAGAAGCCGCCGGTCGAGTCCCAGAAGTCCTGATGGAGCACGACCCGGCCGGCGGCGTCGAAGCGGACGTGGGTCATTCCCACCGACAGCTTGTCGACGCCTTTGTCGAGCCGCTTGAAGCGGACGGTCATCACCCAGCGGAAGTAGTAGTCGCCGTCCGCGGCCACCAGGTCGACGAACTCCACCGTCCCCGTCTCGACCGCCTCGGCGGTGGCGGCGAAGTGCCTGGCGACCGCGTCCACGCCGTGCAGGGTCTTGAGGGTGTCGTTGAAGAACACGTCCTCGGCGTAGACCTCGGGCAGTCGGGTGGCGAAATCCGGCGCCGTGTAGTCGCTCAGCAGGCTCTGGAACCGCTCGACGGCCCGGCCCTCCTCGGCGCTGCCCGGCGCGAGGGTCCCGCCTTGCGCCTCGAGGCGGCTGAGGGTCTCGAGGTATTCGCGCCAGCTCGCTTCGGCGCCGCCGCGCGGCGCGGCCGAGCAGGCGGACAGCAGCAGGGCGGCGGTGATCGCCAGGGCCGCGGCGAGCGCCGTGCCCCGGGCGGGCCTTCCGGCGGGTTCTGGACTTCCCTGAAGTGGGCTCATGGTTGGATCCTGTAGTTCTCGCGTGCGGAGGGTCCTTCGGCGCTCGCGGCCCTTGGGATGCAGGCGCGGCCGCGGGCAGACAAGCTAGGAGCCCCTCTGCCGCGCGCGGCCGGTGCCCTTCCCGGCGGGCTGGCAGGAGGGGCACCAGAAGCACTTGCGCCCGCCGATCGGCGCCACCTCGATCGGGCCGCGGCAGACCCGGCAGGGCATGCCATCGCGGCCGTACACCCAGAACCGGTAGGCGGAACGGGTCGCACCGGCGGCCTTCAGCTCGGCGACGCGCGTGCCCGGCAAGGTCACCCCACGGGTGCGATAGGTCCGCCGGGTCAGGGCGACCACTCGGCCCGCGAGCCGGTGAAGGTCGTCCTCGTCGCAGTCCGCCGCCCGCCGCCGCGGGTGGATTCGGGCCTCGAAGAGGATCTCGGCACGCAGGTAGTTGCCCAGCCCGGCAACAAACCCCTGGTCGAGCAGTAGGGCGCCGAGCTGGCGCCGCCGAAACCGCGGCTCGGCCAGCCGGGTGGCGAGCTCGGCCGGGTCGGGCGCCTGCGACAGCACGTCGGGGCCGAGCCGGCTCAGATAGGGATGCCGGCGCTCGGACTCCGCATCGAGCACTTCGATCTCGGAGGCCGAGTAGAGCAGCGCGCGGCGGGCGCCAGCGGCGACCGCGAAGCGGAGCTGGCGGCGAGTCCGCGGCAGCCGGTCGCGCCGCATGACGTACCAGCGGCCGTAGAGCTGGTTGTGGGTGTAGACGGTGAGGCCGCCGGCGAACCGCGTCAGCATGCCCTTGCCGCGGCTGGTCACCTCGACGACCTGGCGGCCGGAGAGCGCCGTCTCGAACCGCTTCAGCCGGTCGAAGGCGAAGAAAACCTCGTCGGCGATCCGGCCTTCGATGGCGGCCGCCACCCGGTCGGCGGCGCGGCGGATCTCGGGGCCTTCAGGCATGGCGGTTCTTCGGGCCGTTGGCGCAAGCGCCGCGGATCGGCGGTGTCGATGCCGTCGGCCTCAGCCGAGCGCCAGGGCGCAGAGTGCGCCGCTCATGACCAGCATCAGGAACGCCGGCAGCGACTTGATCAGCGGATCCTTGACCTTGGCGTGCATCACCAGCGCCCCGACCATCAGCACCGCGACCACGAGCGCGGCCGGCACCACCAGCTGGCCGAACCAGATGCCGGCGATCAGGAGGATCGCTGACCCGATCTTGAGCGCCCCGACCACGTAGAAGGCAAAGCTCGGCAGGCCGTAGGCGCCGAACTCCTCCCGCAGGGACCGGGCGTCGCCGCCGCGGTAGGTGGTCGCCGAGCCGGCTCGCAGCAGCCACACGTTGAGCAGCCCCAGGGCCACCACGATTTGCAGAATCATCGAGATCGAGAATGTCGGCATGAACCTGTCTCCCTGGTTTCCAGTCCGGAGCTCGCGCCGGGCTGGCTTCTGATTCGGTGCGTCACGTAGCATCGGATGCTATCGGGTTATCGCTCATGGAACTCGCCTACCAGTCGTCGCGGCTGATTTCGATCGCCGCCTTCCTCTACTACGGGCTGAGCTGTCTGTTCTCGAACGGCATGGCCGCCGAGTTCGAGCGCTACGGCCTGAGCCGGTTTCGCCGGTTCACCGGCGGCCTCGAGGTCCTGGGGGCGTTGGGGCTGCTGGCCGGCTACCGGTACCCCAATCTGGTCATCGCCGCCGCGGCCGGCCTTGCCCTGCTGATGCTGCTCGGCGTCATCACCAGGCTGCGGGTCGGCGACCGGCTGCTGGCGACCGTGCCGGCCGTCGTCTTGCTGCTGGCCAACCTCTACATCCTGGTCTACGCGATCCGCCTGGCGGGCGCGGCCTGAGACGCGGCTCGAGCATGAGCAGGTTCCCGGGCCTCCTGCTGCTGCTGCTCGCCGCGCTGGCCCCGTCGGCCGCGCCCGGCGCCGCCGCGAACGGCGTCCCGGACGACTCCGGGGCCTGCCTGGGCGGGGCCTCGCGCTCGCTGATCGTGGCCATGCCGCGGGTGCCGATCGCGCCACAGCGAGCCTGGCGGGGGATCTGTTTCCGCTTCACCACCGGCTCGGACTATCAACGCCTCGATTGGCTGGAGAACGGCAAGGTCGACGTGGCGCTGCTGTCGCCGTTCGCGCTGTCGCTGCTCGAGGAGTCGGCGGGCGACGAGTTTTGCGCCGCGGGGGGGGCGTTCGCGGCGGTCGCGCCGCCGGCCCATCGGTATCTGCTGCGCCGGATCGGTGGCGGCGACACCCCGAAGCCGCCACGGCAGGCGCTGTTGGACTCTCTCCGGGAGGATCGGAGCACGGTACCGATCGTCGTCGATTCCCATCTCTCGGATGGCCTGATCCAGCTGGTCGAGGCGACGGCCGGCTGGCTCGAGGCGGGCGGCGGGGCCGATCTCGAGCTCTGGCGGAGGTTTCGCGACCGGCTGCGCTTTGCGGGCGTGCCGTCGCCCGCCGGCGACGGGCCGGGCGCGCGCCCCGCCCGCTTCGAGGTGGTGCGGGTCGTCGACCGGGGCGGCGACCGGGGCTTTGCCGGCTGCGCCGATCCGATGTCCGAGTGCCTGGGCGCGGGCGCCCAGACCGACCTCCTGGTCGCCCGCCGCGCCGGCCTGCCCGGCGCTCTCGCGGCGGCCGGCTGCGAGCCGGTCTCGGCGCCGGGGTGGCAGGATCGGCTGCCGGCGGCCTGGGCCCCGGACCACCCGATGCGGGTGTTCCTGGCGCGGAACCTGGAGCCCCATCAGCGGGGCTTCCTGACCCGGCGCCACTACCGTTTCACGCTCGACGAGATCTGGTCGATTCTCCGCGAGGAGGGCTCGGGCGGCGGCGCGGAGGGCCTTTCGCTGGTACTGACCGGGGGCGGGGTCAAGGCCGGCTACCAGACCGAGCTGGTGGATCAGCTCTACCGCCGCGGCTACCTCTACAACCGGCTGGCCGAGGAGCCCGCCGAGCGCCGGGCGCTGCGGGTCGACTCCATCGTCGGGACCTCCGGCGGCGCCCTGCTGGGCGTCTTCGTGGCGGCGATCGACTGGTGGCGCGAAGGCCGGGCCGAGATCGGGGCCTCGCTCGTCGACACCCTGTGGCGGCAGGGCGGCGAGTACCTGGAGAGCGAAGACATCTTCCCCTCGATCGACATGCTGCGGTTTGCCAGCCTGTTGTGGTCGGGTCTCGTGTTCGGCCTGGTCTGCGCGGTGGCCCTGCTGTTCAAGCCGCTCCGGGCGAGGCTGCTGCCGGCAGCGGCGCCGGCGCGACAGGACGCCGCCGACGGCGGCAGGAATCGCTGGTCCACGCTCCCCTGGATCGCGCTGCTCGGCCTGTCGCCCTGGGTCATCAAGGGAATCACCGGCGACACCGGCCTCGAGCACATCCCGGCGGTGTCGGGTCTGTTCTACTCGGGCTACATCTTCCTGGCCATCTACTCGGACCAGCGCCACGTGTTCGACGGCAAGGCGGCGGTGGTGGACCGCCGCCGCTCGACCCTCTGGCTGTGCGCGGCCGGCGCGCTGCTGACCCTCGGCCCGTTCCTCATCCCGGCGGGCCATCCGCTGCGCCGCGACCCGCTCGAGCTGCCGATGCTCGGCTTCGTGACCGTGCCGACCGTGGTGGTCGCCGCCGGCCTGCTGGTGCTGGCCTGGGCCATCCACCGGCAGGCCGCGGCGCGGGCGAGCACCGTCGATCCGCGCAAGCTGCGGGCGGCGGCGGGGCTGATGGTCTTCGTGCCCCTGGTGGGCTATGCGGCGCTGCTGCCGACGCCGGTCGAGCTGTTCGAGCTCAGCCCCGGCTTCTGGCTCTGGCTGACGGTGGCGATCGTCGTCGTCACCGTCGGGGCCCTGGTGCTGGGCCGCTCGGGGCGCGCGCCGCGCCGGCTCGGGGCATGGATCGGCGGCGGTCTCGACGTCCTGCTCGCCAAGCACCCCTCGCGGTCGCTGCTGGGCATGCGCCGCAGCTCCCGTGCCCTGGCCGGCTTCTGCTGCGCCTGGATGTGGTGGAACTTCGTCAGCGCGCCGGCGCTCTACGGCAACGACCAGGCCAAGAGCTACTTCCAGCAGACGCTGGCCGCCTTCGTCGGCGCCGAGAGCGTCGACGAGGAGGCCTGCGACGTGCGCTTCCGGGCGCCGCTGATCATCACCGCCACCTCGCTGAGCCGAGGGCGCGAGGTCTACTACCTGGCCGAGCCCGATGCGGCCGGGGCGCTTGCCGAGCGGCCGGAGATCGCCAGCGATCCGCGCTGGGTATCGGTCGGGCCGGTGGTGACCAACGGCGCGCTGGGCGCGCTCGCCTTCGCCTCGGGCTCGCCATTTCCGGTCTTTCCGATGACCCGGGTCGATCCGACCCCGATCGCGCGGCAGTGCCCGGGCGCCGGGGCCGCGCCGGTCTTCGACCCCCACGGCGCGGCCGAGGAGTGGCTGATCGACGGTGGCTACGCCCACAACATGCCGATCGACGCGGCGCGCCAGCTCGGCGGCCGGCGGGTGCTGGTGCTCAGTTCGTCGCCGTTGCACCATGACGAGCCGGGCGGGGGCGGCGTCGACGCCGCCCCCGAAGGGCCGTCGTGGTTCTCGATCGGCCGGCTGGTCCTGGGGGCGCCGCGGCTGATTCCCTATCTCTACACCCGGTCGCAGGTCGAGGATGCGCTGGGGACCGAGGACCTGCTGGTGGCCGCGCTGTCGCCGGTGGTGCCGGCCGAAGAGCGCTGGCCGCTGCTGGTCGACTTCGACGAGGGGCCGCTCAGCCTGGTGATCGAGCGGGCGCGGGCCAACCTGGGGAGCGACGCCAGAATCGGGTCCATCGAGAGCTGGGGCCAGCCGGACTGCCGCCTGACCGGCGTGCCGGTGGCCTGTGCCGAGCTTCGGCGAGGGCCGATCGCGCCATGAGCGGCCGGATTCTGGCGCTGTTGCCGGCGCTGCTGCTGGCGCTGCTCGGGGCGGGCTGTGCCCTGCGTCACCATCGGCTGCCGGCAGACGACTATCCGCCGGATCGGCTGCGGCAGATCGAGGCCGAGGCGGATGCGCGCTGCGTGGACCTGCGCGGCGCGGCGGCAACGCCGGCCCGGCAGTTCCGGTCGGACGGCTGCACGCTCTGGCCGGACCGTGCCTGGCGGCAGTGCTGCGTCGAGCACGACATGAGCTACTGGTGCGGCGGCTTGCCGGCCGAGCGCCGCGCCGCCGACGCCCTGCTGCGCCAGTGCGTGGCGGCGACCGGCGCCGGGGCCAACGCGCGCTTGATGTACTGGGGCACCCGGCTCGGCGGCGCCCGCTGGATGCCGTTCTGGTGGCGCTGGGGCTACGGCCATCGCTGGCCGGCGGCGAAGCCGTGACCGCGCTCCGCCGTCTGAGCCGCCGCGGGGCGTTCAGGCGGACCGGACGAGCTGGGTGATCTCGCCCATCCGCTCCCGCGCCGCGCGGTAGCCGATCTCCAGGATCTCGGAGTAGTGGCGGGTGTCGAAGTTGCCGTAGCCGCTCAGCCGTTCCGGGGAGATCACCAGGTCGCACTGGTGGAACTTGCGCCGCGAGGCGTAGTACATGCCGACCTCGAGGGCCCGCATCGACACCGCCAGCGAGCTCGTGAGGTCCGAGCGGTCGATGGTCCGCAAGGGGCTGGCGTAGACGCCGAGGATGCGGTCGCAGAGGCCGACCAGGGGGTCGACCGGGAAGTTGTCGAGGATGCCGCCGTCGGAGTACAAGCGGCCGCCGATCTCGGTGGGAGTGAAGACCATCGGCGCCGAAGACGAGGCGAGCACCACGCGGATCAGAGGGCCCGAGCTGAAGACCTCGAGCCGTGCTCCGACGAGGTCGGTGGCGGTCAGGAACAGTCTCTTGCCGAGGGCCTCGAACGAGTCGTCCGGCAGGTAGCCGAGAAAGTCGGCGACGGACTTCTCGGTGTCGATGATGCCCGGCTTGAGCAGCGACAGCTTGGAGATCCGATAGGGATGCAGGGTGGCGAAGAACCGCAGCACCTCGTCCGCGGGGTGGCCGGCCGCGTAGAGCGCGGCGACGATCGCGCCGGCGCTGGTGGCGGCGATGCAGTCGGGCTCGATGCCCTCCTCGGCCAGCGCCTTGAGCACCCCCATGTGCGCCAGCCCGCGCGAGCCGCCGCCGGAGAGCACCATGCCCAGCTTGTATTCCACCGCTCGGCTCCCTTCCGGACCCCCCTCTGGACAGTCTAGCCGCCCAGAGGCGGGGTTGCAGCGGTAGTTGCAGGGTGGTGCCGGGATCCGTGGCCCCGGTCAGCCGCCGTCCCGCCCGATGTGGTCCAGCGCCAGCCGCGCCGCCATCTGGTCGGCGGGGTTGAGCCGGCACAGGCGAGTGAAGCCGGCGCGGGCGCCGCTCGGGTCGCCCCGCCGCCAGAGACAGATGGCGTGGCCGTAGAGGCAGCGCAGAAACGGCCGGTTGCCGGGCCGCGACCATGGCAGGACGCCGTCGAAGTCATCCGGCACCGACAGGCGGGCGATCGTCAGGCCGGCTTCGTAGTGCCTCTGGGCGCGGGCCGGCCCGCCCCGGTCGGGCGGGGCGTTGAAGGCGAAGAAGCCGAGACAGGCGTGGGCGGTCAGACAGCGCAGGTCACGACGCAGCAGGTCGCCGAGCACGGAGTGGGCGGCCCGTCGCCGGTCGTTGGCCCACAGCTCGATGGCCCGGTGCAGGCTCGGTTCCGGCCCGGCGGACCGCGGGCCGGAAGCCGGGATCCGCTCGAGCTCGTACTCGGTGCGCGGGGTAGGGGCCGGCGGCAGGTCGGTGATCTGGTCGCGGCGCGAGTCCCAGCGGCCCACCTCGACCAGGGTCAGCGGCTCGAGGCCCAGCAGGGCGATCTCGAGGCGGATCTCCGACAGTTCGCCGGTGAGCCGGCGGCGGGCCCCGGTGCGCCAGGCCGCCGCCACCTCGAGGTCGAAACACTCGCCCTCGACGGGCAGCTTCGAGAAGGGCGTCGCCGCGCCGGCGGCCGGCGGCCGCACGAACAGGGCGCGTCGCGAGCCGATCCGGCGGGCCTGGATCGAGCCCGGGCGGCAGCTCGAGGCGAGCAGCCGCACCCGCTGGCCGGGCTGGGGCAGGGGGGAGGGGTCGCCTCGGGGGGCCATCGGTAGGAGGTGCTGGCGCTGTGGCTGGTGCAGAGCGGTTCTGCCGTCAGTCTGATCCTATCAGCTTGCGACACTTTAATTCCGCTGAACTCAGAAGATTTCTGGAATCCGGCTGCCGCCGCCACCCGGGTGCCAAGATAGCTCCGATGGCCACAGGCGGCACTTTTCGCGACGGGCTGGTCGCCCGTTTGAAGTACCTGATCGAGCTCCGCGGCAAGTCGGTGGCTCGGGTCGAGAAGGAGCTCGGCCGTTCACGGGGATTTCTGGGCGACGCCCTGCGCGGCGGCAAGCGACTGCCGATCGAGACCATCCTGGATGTCCTCGCCCTGCTCCGGGTCGACCCGGCTCAGTTCTTTGCCGGCGCCACCCCGGACGAGCGGCGCTGGTCGTACGACGCCGACCGGGCGGCGGCGGCGGAGGTCGCCGACGGTGCGGCTGAGGACCCGCTGCGACGGTTCCGCGACGATCTCGGCGACGGCTCGATCGGGGTCGAGGAGGTGGCGCGCGCGCTGCGCGCGGTGGTCAGGTTGCTGGACGAGAAGGGCTATTTGAGCCGCGAAGAGCTGGGCGTGGCTCTGCGCCCGTCCAAAGACCCGGTCAAGCGGTCGTAGATCTCGAAGGTCAGCCGGTGGGCGTTGCGCCCGTCCGGCTGGCGGTCCCAGCGCTCGACCAACCGCCACTCAGCGAAGTCGCAGGGCGGAAACCGCACGTCGCCGGCCGGGTGGGCGTGGACCCGGGTGAGGTAGAGCCGGTCGGCCCGCGGCAGCGCCAAGCGGTAGACCTCGGCGCCGCCGGCGACGAAGGGCTCGTCGTCGCCCGCCGCCGCCGCGACGGCCAGCGCCTGGTCGAGCGAGGGGCAGGGCTCGGCGCCCGGCGGCTCGATCGTCGCCGATCGGGTCAGGGCCAGGACCGTGCGCCCCGGCAGCGGCTTGCCGATCGAGCGCCAGGTCCGCCGCCCGACGATCACGTGGTGGCCCATCGTCAGCTGCTTGAAGTGGCGCAGATCGGCCGGCAGCCGCCACGGCATGCCGCCCTCGCGGCCGATGACGCCGTTGTCGGCGACGGCGGCGATGAGCGCGACCCTCATACCGCGATCGGCGCCTGGATCGAGGGGTGGGGGTCGTAGCCCTCGAGCCGGAAGTCCTCGAAGCGGTAGTCGAACAGCGAGGTCACTTCGGGGTTGAGCCACATCCGCGGCAGCGGCCGGGGCTCGCGCTCGAGCTGCAGGCGGGCCTGGTCGCGGTGGTTCAAGTAGAGATGGGCGTCGCCCAGGGTGAGGACGAAGTCGCCGGGCTCGAGGCCGCAGGTCCGGGCCACCATCAGGGTCAGCAGGGCGTAGGAGGCGATGTTGAACGGCACGCCGAGGAAGACGTCGCCGCTGCGCTGATAGAGCTGGCAGGAGAGCCGGCCGTCGCCGACCCAGAACTGGAACAGGGTGTGGCAGGGCGGCAGCGCCATCCGGTCGAGCTCGGCGACGTTCCAGGCCGAGACGACGTGGCGGCGCGAGTGGGGGTCGCGCCGCAGCTGCTCGACCACCTCCGCCAGCTGGTCGATCTTGCGGCCGTCGGGCGCCGGCCACGACCGCCACTGGTAGCCGTAGATCGGCCCCAGCTCGCCGTCCGTCGCCGGCCCACTCGTCCCAGATCCGGACCTTGTTCCGCCGCAGGTAGGCGACGTTGGTGTCGCCGGCGAGAAACCAGAGCAGCTCGTGGATGATCGAGCGCAGGTGCAGTTTCTTGGTGGTCAGCGCCGGGAAGCCGCGGGCCAGGTCGAACCGCATCTGGTGGCCGAAGAGGCTGAGCGTGCCGGTGCCGGTCCGATCCGGCTTCTCGAGCCCGTCGTCGAGCAGCTGGCGCAGCAGGTCGAGGTAGGGCTCCACCGGCAAAGCGTAACCGATCGCGGGTTTCTCTAGAATGTCCGGAGGTGCGGATCTGCGTCTCCATGACCGCCGGGGCGGCCGCGGCGCGGCCGGCGCCGCGGCAGCGTCCGGACGGCCGCCCGCGTCCCGGCCGGCTGTGTGCGGCGCTGCTGCTGGCGGCCGGCTGTCTGGCGGGCTGCGGCGGCGAGCCTCCGCCACCCTCGTTCATCCTGGTGTCGCTCGACGCCACCCGCGCCGACCATCTCGGCGCCTACGGCTACGCGCGCGACACGACGCCGTTCGTCGACTCGTTGGCACGACGCGGCTTTCTGTTCGAGCAGGCGGTGGCGCCGTCGATCAACACGCTGATCTCGCACGCCTCCCTGCTCACCGGGCTGCCGGCCTGGGCGCACGGAGCCACCTACGAAGAAGGCGGCCGGCCGCTGCACCCCAACTTCACCTCGGTGGCCGAGGAGCTCGCCGCCGCCGGCTACCGCACGGCGGCCTTCGCCGCGCACGGCGACTGGCTCAGCCCCGAACTGGGCTTCGCCCAGGGCTTCGACGTCTTCTCGAGCGACTACCGCTCGGCCGACGTGGTGCTCGAAGAGGCCGCCGCCTGGCTCGGCGAGGCCCCCGCGGCGACGCCCTACTTCCTCTTCCTCCACCTCTACGACGTCCACAGCGACTACGAAGGCCGGCCCTACGGGGCGCCCGAGCCGTTTCGCGGCCGCTGGGCGGAGCCGGGGTGGGACGAGGCGCTTGGCGGCAGCGACTACCTGACGGCGGTCAACGACGGCGAGCTCGAGATCGGCCCCGCCGAGGTGGCGCGGCTGGTCGACCAGTACGACGAAGGGCTGGCCTGGGCCGACGACCGGCTGGGGGCCTTCTTCGCCGGCCTCGACGCCAGGCGGCTCGCGCATGCCTGGATCGTGGTCCTCGCCGATCACGGCGAGGCCTTCCTCGAGCACGGCAAGCTGATGCACGTCACCCTGCACGACGAGGTGGTGCGGGTGCCCTTGATCCTGGTGCCGCCGCCGGCGAGCCCCCGCGCCGAGCTCGCCCCGGCCCGGCTGCGCGGCCAGGTGGCCTTGGTCGACGTGCGGCCCACCCTGCTGTCGCTCGCCGGCCTGCCGGCGCCGCGGGACTGCCTGGGCGTCGATCTGCTGCCCTGCCTCCCCGGTGGTGAGGGCGCTTGCGCCGAGAGGCCGGCGACGCTGTTCAAGGTCGGCCTGCGCCACGCCGGCTACAAACTGCTGCGCGTTCCGGACGGCTCGCTGCTGTACGACCTCGAGCGGGACCCGGCCGAGACCGTCGACCTGGCCGGCCGCCCCGAGACCTGGGAGGTGCAGCGCAAGATGCAGCGGCTGCTGACGCGGCGGATCGCCGAGCAGCAGGCGCTGCGGCAGCGCGTCGTCGCCGGCGACGAGATCGCCGCGCCGGCGCCGGATGCCGAGGCGGAGGAGCGCCTGCGGGCGCTGGGCTACCTGGACTGATGGCGGGCCCGGTGGGTGGGGAGTGGGCTCGCGGCTTCATCCTGCAGCCCACCTACCGCATCGAGTCCGGCCGGCCGGTGGTCCACCTGTGGGGCCGTCTCGAGGGCGGCGAGACCTTTCTCGTCCGCGATCGGCGGCTGACGCCCCACTTCTTCGTCCGTGCCGCCGACCGCGAGCCGGCAGCGCGGCTCGGCGCGGCGCTGCTGGCCGGCGGCGGGCGCCGGACGCTCGCCGGCGAGCCGGTGCTGCGGGTCGAGGTGCCGACGCCGCCGGAGACGCCGCCGCTGCGCAACCGGCTCGAAGTCGCCGGCGTGGTGACCTTTCAGGCCGACGTGCGCTTCGCCATGCTCTTCCTGATCGAGCGCGGCATCCGCGGCTCGCTCCGGGTGCGCGGCGAGTGGCGCCGCGGCCGCCGGGTCGACCGGGTCTACGAGGACCCCGAGATCGAGCCCGCCGACTGGCTGCCCGAGCTGTCGGTGCTGTCGTTCGACATCGAGACCGACATGAACGCTCGGACCGTCCACTCGGTGGCGCTTTTCGGCTGCGGTGCCGCCGAGGTGCTGTTGGCGGTCGAGCCGCGAGACGGTCTTCCCCAGACGGCCGTTGCCGCCGGCTCGGAGGCGGAGATGCTGCGGCTGTTCGCCCGCCGCGTGCGCGAGCTGGATCCCGACGTGCTGACCGGCTGGAACGCGGCCGACTTCGACTTCCCGGTGCTGCTGCGGGCTGCCGAGCGGCTGGGCGTCTCGTTGGACCTGGGCCGCGGCCCCGGCGCCACCCAGCGGCGCGCCGGCCGCGGCCGGTTCCGGGCGACCCAGGTGCTGGTGCCCGGCAGGCTGGTCCTGGACGGCCCGGGCCTGGTGCGAGGCGCCTTCTTGCGCATGGAGCGCTACAGCCTCGACTACGTTTCCCGACAGGTGCTGGGTGAGGGCAAGACGATCGGCGGTAGCGAGCACGGCGGCGACGATCGGGGCGAGCAGATCCAGCGCCTCTTCGCCGAGGACCTGCCACGCTTCGTCGACTACAACCTGACCGACGCCCGGCTCGTGGTCGAGATCCTGGGCAAGCTGCAGCTGGTGGAGCTGGCGGTGGCGCGCAGCCGGCTCACCGGGCTGCCGCCGGACCGGGTCGCCTCGTCGGTGGCGGCCTTCGACTTTCTCTACCTCACCGAGCTCAACCGGCTGGGGCTGGTGGCGCCGACCGTGCGCCCCGTCGCCGAGGACGTCCCGGCGATGGGCGGCGGGCACGTCTTCGAGCCCGAGCCCGGCCTCTACCGCAACGTCGTGGTGCTGGACGTCAAGAGCCTGTACCCCAGCCTGATTCGCTCGTTCCATATCGACCCGCTGGGCTACGTGCCCGCGCCCGAGCCGGGCGACGACGTGGTGGTGGCGCCCAACGGCGCCGCCTTTCGCCGCCAGGAGGGCATCCTGCCGCGGCTCCTGGGCGAGCTCTTCCCGCGCCGTGAAGCGGCCAAAGCAGCCGGCGACACGGTGGCGAGCTACGCCATCAAGATCCTCATGAACTCGTTCTTCGGCGTGCTCGGCACGCCGGTCTGCCGGTTCTTCAACCCCGAGATCGCCAACGCCATCACCTCCTTCGGCCGCGAGCTGCTGCTGTGGTCGCGGGCGCGGATCGAGGAGGGCGGCCGGCGGGTGCTCTACGGCGACACCGACAGCCTGTTCATCGAGACCGGCGTCGTGGATCCGGCGGCAGCCGTTGCCCTGGGCGACGACCTGGTCGAGCAGCTCAACCAGGAGCTGGCGGCCCACCTGCAGGAGCGCTGGCAGGTCGCCAGCCAGCTCGAGGTCGAGCGAGAACGGCTCTACCTGAGACTGTTCCTGCCGCCGGTCCGCCACGGCGCCGGGGGTGCGCGAAAGCGCTACGCCGGGCTGGTGGAGGAGGACGGCGAGCGCCGGGTGGTGTTCACCGGTCTCGAGGCGGTGCGCCGCGACTGGACCCGGCTGGCGCGGCGGGCGCAGCGCGAGCTCTACGAGCGGCTGTTCCTCGATCGGCCGGTGGAGCGGTATCTGAAGGAGCTGGTGGAACGGCTGCGCGGTGGCGAGTTCGACGACGAGCTGGTCTACCGCAAGGCGATGCGCAAGCCGCCCGAGGCCTACACCGCCACCAGCCCGCCGCACGTCGTGGCGGCGCGCAAGATGAGCCGCCGGCCCGGCTGGCTGGTCTCCTACGTCATCACCACCGCCGGGCCCGAGCCGGCGGCCGAGCAGGCCCACCCGCTCGACCACGAGCACTATGTGGACCGCCAGATCCGGCCGGTGGCCGAGCCCGTCCTCGACCTGCTGGGGCTCAAGTTCGAGAAGGTGATCGGCGACGACCGGCAGCTGGAGCTTTTTTAGGACCGTTGGTCGCAGGAAGGGGCACGTATCCCTGTGCGCTGCATCCACGCTGGCGGCGTTGCACTCCCTGCGGCATAGCTACGGCTATGCCTCAGTCGTGCGCCTTGCCAGCGCGGCGCCGCGCTTCGGGCTACGCACCCCTTCCCGCGACCAACGGTCCTACGCTGGCATCGGAAGGCAGCTTAGTAGGGTCCGCGCGGCGTCCACCGACAGGCTGTTGCCGACCAGGCGCCAGGCGGTGGCGAGCGGCAGGTCTGGGGGCAGCCGATAGCTGTCGGGGAAGCCCAGCAGGCGGAGGATCTCGGTGGGGGAGAAGCGGCGGGGCCCGCGCGGGGTCGCCAGGTAGGAGCCGCTGCGCACCGGCGAGCGGCCGTAGGCGGCGGTGAAGCAGGCGGTGACGGCGGCGGGGTCGTCGGGATCGACGAGGTCGATGGCGTGCCGGTAGCGACCGAGCAGCGCGGCCGGCGGCCACAGCTCGGGGGCGGGGTCGGGATCGAGGAAGGCGGCGAGTGGCCGCGGCTTCGGCAGGGTGGCCTCGACGGCGCGCACGGGCTGCCAGGGCGGCCGCGCGGCGACCAGATAGAAGCGGCGGCGCCGGTTGGGCACGCCGAGCTCGCTGGGGCAGAGCTCGCGCTCGCACACGCTGTATCCCAGCCGGTCGAGCGCCTCGCGCAGCCTTCCGTGGGTGCGCGAGCCGTCGAAGCCGGGCACGTTCTCGAGCGCCAGGGCCGGCGGCGGCGCCCGGTCGAGCAGGCCGATCAGGTGCAGCAGGGCGGCGGAGCGCGGGTCGTCGTCGTCGCGCCCGAGGCCGCGGCGGGTGAAGGGCTGGCAGGGCGGCGACAGCCACCACAGATCGGCGCCCCAGCGCTCGAGGTCGGCGACGCCGAGCGAGTCGAGGGTGCGGGCGACCGTCGGGTGCGGGAAGTTGTGCCGGTAGACCGCCAGCGCCTGCCGGTTGATGTCGACCGCGGCGACGACGCTCGCCGCCCTCGTAGGCCGGGTAGCGCGATGCGCGGCCCGGCCGGCCAGGGCCGCGGCGCAGCCGCCGATGCCGCAGAACAGCTCCAGCACCCGGATCGCCATGGCGACCAGCAGTCTAGCCGTCGCTGGGCGCGAGGCGCCCCGGCCCGGCTCCGCGTCAGCCCGGCTGGCCGGCGGCCTCGGGTTGTGGCTCGGCGGACCGCGGGCCGCCCAGCAGCTGCCGCCACCGGAGCTTGAGGTCCTCCTGGATGGCGTACAGACAGGGCACCAGGAGGAGGATGATGAAGGTGGAGAACAGGACGCCAAAGGCCAGCGACACCGCCATCGGGATGAGGAACTGCGCCTGCATGCTCTTCTCGAGCAGCAGCGGCGTGAGGCCGAAGAAGGTGGTCAGCGAGGTCAGCAGGATCGCCCGGAAGCGGGCGCTGCCGGCGTTGCGGATCGCGGCGGCCAGCGGCAGGCCCTCCTCGCGGTAGGCGCGGTTGATGAAATCCACCAGCACCAGGCTGTCGTTGACCACCACGCCGGTCAGGGCGACGATGCCGAAGAACGACAGGATGGCCAGGTCGAGCCCCATCGCCACGTGGCCCCAGATGGCGCCGATGAGGCCGAAGGGGATGGCGCTCATGACGATCAGCGGCTGCAGGTAGGAGCGGAAAGGGATCGCCAGCAGGCCGTAGATGACGATCAGGGCGAAGACGAAGCCGCGCGCCAGCCCGGTGAGGGTCTCGCGCTGCTCTTCCTGCTCGCCGGCCAGGCTGTAGCGGATCTCCGGGTAGTCCGCCAGCAGCTCGGGCAGCACGGTCTGCTCGAGATCGGTGATGATCTCGTTGGCGTTGCCGAGGGTGATGTCGACGTCGGCGGTGACGTTGACCACCCGTCGCCGGTCGGTGCGCTTGATCGCCGCCGGGCCGCGCGATTCGGTGATCCGCGCCGCCGTCGCCAGCGGCACCTCGGTGCCGTCGGGGGTGCGGATGCGCAGCTCTTCGAGCCCGCCGAGCGATGCGCGCCGGGCCGCGGGCAGCCGCACCATCACCTTGACCTCGTCGCGGCCGCGCTGGACCCGCTGCGCCTCCTCGCCGTAGAAGGCCTGCCGCACCTGGCGCCCGAGGTCGGCCTGGCTCAGCCCCGCGGCCTCGCCCTCGGGGGTCACCTCGAAGTCCAGCTCGCGCTTGCCGGCCCGGAACGAGTCGCTGATGTCCTGGCTGCCGGGATAGGAGCGCAGCGCCTCCTTGAGCTTGACCGCGAACTCGCGCAGGCGGTCGACGTCCGGCCCCGACAGCTCGACGTTGATCGCCTCGCCCGAGGTGAACAGCGACGAGGAGAAGGTCAGCTCGACCGCGTCGGGGATGGCGCCCACCCGCTCGCGCCAGCGGCGGGCGAGCTCGAAGCTGGTGATGGCGCGGTCCTCGGCCGGCGCCAGCTCGAGGTTGACCTCGCCGAGATGCGGCGCCGAGTTGTCGGCCCCGACGTTGAGCGCCGCCGGGCCGCCGGCGTTGCGGAACGGTTGGGTGCCGATCGAGGTGAGCACGTGGCGGATGGCCGGCTCGCCGAACTCCTGCTCGACCTCCTCGCCCAGCTCCAGCGCCGCCTGCTCGATGCGTCGCACCATGCCGGCGGTGACGTCGGCCGGCGTCCCCTGCGGCAGGGTGAGGAAGGCGGCGGTGTTGTCGGCCTCGATCGGCGGCAGGAAATTGAACCGCACCACGCCGCCGGCGACCATGCCAAAGGTCACCGCCAGCAGCGCCAGCATCGCCGCCACGGTCAGGTAGCGCCACTCGAGGGCGCGCTCGAGGGTCGGCCGGTAGGAGCGCTCGATCAGCCAGGCCAGCCCGGCGGCGACCCGGTCCTGGATCCGCCGCCACCAGCCGCCGACGGAGCGGGCCGCGCCGCGGGACGCCCGGCTCAGGTGCGACAGGTGGTAGGGCAGGATGAAGAGCGACTCGACCAGCGAGAAGGCGAGGGTGGGGATGACGATCAGCGGCACCACCCGCATGATCTTGCCGATGTTGCCGGGCACCGCCAGCAGCGGCGTGAAGGCGACGATCGAGGTGGTGACCGCGAAGATCACCGGCTTGTGCACCTCGAAGGCGCCGCGGATCGCGACGCCGGCGCCCTGCTCGCCGTTCCTGGTAGTGGGTGTAGATGTTCTCGCCGACGATGATGGCGTCGTCGACGACGATGCCCAGCACCAGGATGAAGGCGAACAGCGAGATCAGGTTGATCGACACGTCGAGCGTCGGCATCAGCGCCAGGGCGCCGAGAAAGGAGATCGGGATCCCCAGCGACACCCAGGCCGCGAGCCGCAGCCGGAGGAACAGCGCCAGCACCAGCGCCACCAGCGCGAAGCCGGCGCGGCCGTTCTTGAGCAGCAGATCCAGCCGGCTGCGCAGGATGCGCGTCTGGTCCTGCCAGACGGTCAGCTGGATGCCCTCGGGCATCCGCGGCCGCGCCTCGGCGAGATAGCTCTGGACGGTGGCGGCGAGCTCGAGGGCGCTCTGCTCGCCGACCCGGTAGACCAGCACCAGCACCGCCGGCGCGGCGTCGAAGCGGGCCCACTCCTCGGTGTCGGCAAAGCCGTCGACCACCTGCGCCACGTCGCCGAGCAGGATGCGGGTGCCGTCGCCGCGGGTGATCAGCGGCAGCCGCTCGAAGTCGCGGCCGGTGTAGGCCTGCCCCTCGGTGCGCAGCCGGATCTCGCTCGCCGCGGTGGTCAGCTTGCCGCCCGGCAGGTTGAGCGACGCCCGGCGCACGGCGCCGGCGACCTCGGCGAAGCTCAGGCCGTAGCGCCGCAGGTCGATCTCCGAGACCTCGATCGAGATCTCGTAGGGGCGGGTGGCGACGAGCTCGACCAGGGTGATGCCGGGCAGCGCCGTCAGGTCGTCGCGCAGCCGCTCGCCCAGCCGCTTCAGCGTGCGCTCGTCGGCATCGCCCGAGATCGCCACCTGCAGCACCTGGCGGCGGATGATCGCCTCCTCGACGACCGGCTCCTCGGCCTCCTCGGGAAAGGTGTCGATGGCGTCGACCCGCGACTTGACGTCGCCGAGCAGCCGCTGGACGTCGGCGCCCTGGATCGCCTCGACCAGCACCAGGCCGACGTTCTCGCCGGCCGTCGAGCGGATCTCCTCGATCCCCTCGAGGTCCTGGATCGCCTCCTCGACGCGGACGACCACCCCCTCCTCGACCTCTTCCGGCGCGGCGCCGGGGTAGGGCACCGTCACCATGACGATGCCGGCGGAGAACTCGGGGAAGACCTCCTGGCGGACGGTGAGCACACCCACCACGCCGCCCACGATGATGAGGATCATCAGCAGGTTGGCGGTGACGCCGTTCTCGACGAACCAGCGGATGAGGCCCTTCACAGCCGCTCCTCACGCTGCCGCTCGGTCTCGAGCGGCGGGTCCTCCCGCACCGTGCGCACGCTCATGCCGTCGACCACCGTGTCCAGGGTGGAGACGCAGACCAGCTCGCCCGGCTCGAGGCCGCTGCCGACCACCACCTGGTCGCCGGCGGTGCGCACCACCTCGACCGGGCGGTAGCGCAGCCGGCCGTCCGCGACGACCAGCACCCGGTCGCCGGTGCGCAGCGCCGAGCGTGGCAGCACCGCCACGTTCTCCACCAGGCGGCCGCGGATCTGCGCCTCGACGAACAGCCCCATCGGCAGGACCTCGCCGCCGCCGCCCGAGCGGCCGAAGGGGTCGGCCACCTCGACATAGAGCCCCAGCATCCGGGTGCGGGGGTCGAAGCCGCCGTCGGCGCGAACGACCCGGCCGCGCCAGCCCTCGCCCTTGCCGCCCGGCTCGGCGCGCAGCAGCACCTCCGGCCCGCTGTCGCCCAGGTCGCCGCGCGCCAGGTCGAGGTCGAGAAAGGCGAGCTCCTCGCGCTGCACCGGCAGGCGGACCTCGGCCGCGTCGGTGGAGTAGACCTGGGCCAGCGGGGTGCCGCGACTGACCGACTGGCCGACGTCCGCGAGCCGCGCCCGCAGCCGCCCGTCGTAGGGAGCCTTGACCCGGGTGCGCGACAGATCGAGCCGCGCCTGCTCGAGGGCGGCTTCGGCGGCGGCCAGCGCCGCCCGTGCCTGGGCCAGCTGCGGCTCGCGCCGGGTGAGCGGGCTGGCGTCGCCCTCGCCCAGCTCGGCCCACTCGCGGCGGGCCAGCTCCGCCTCGGCCTGCTCGCGGTCGAGGCCGACTTGCGCCTGGGCCACCGCGGCGGCGGCCCGCGCCTCGGCCAGACGGTAGTCGGTGTCTTCGATCCACAGCAGGGTCTCGCCGCGACGCATGAAGGCGCCCTCGGCGAACTGGCGCGACACGCGCTCGATCCGGCCGCCGACCTGGGCCGCCAGCGTCGCCTCGCTACGCGGCTCGACGGTGCCCTGGGCGCTGACGTCGAGGGTCAGCTGGCGCAGCTCGACCTCGACCACCCGGACCAGCGGCGCCGGCACCTCGGCCGGCTGGCGCTCCACCTCGGGGCGGGTCTTGATGATGATGGCGGCGACGGCGACGCCGGCCGCCAGGACCAGGATGGGCAGAAACAGCTTGGCTCGTCTCTTCATGGCATGGACTCGGCGGAGAGGTTGGCGACGGGTGACTCCGGGGCGGCAGAACGGTCGAAGCCGCCGCCCAGCGCCAGGTGGAGGTCGACGCGCGTGTCGAGCAGCGCGCGGCGGACGGAGAGCTGCTGGCTGGCCGCTTCGAGCGCCTGGACCTGGGCGGCAAGCACGGCCAGGTAGTCGCCGACGCCGCGGCGGTAGCGATCCTGGGCGAGGCGCTCGGCGGCGGCGGCCTCGGCGGCGGCGGTCTCCAGCGCGTCGGCCTGGCGGCGCAGCAGCCGTTCGCCGGTCAGTGCGGTCTCGACCTCGGAGAAGGCCCGCAGAACGGTCTGGGCGTAGAGCTCCGAGGCCTCACGGTGGCGCGCTTCGTTGAGCTCGACCCCGGCCCGCAGGCGGCCGCCCTGGAAGATCGGCTGCAGCAGGCCGGCGGCGAGGCTCCAGACCGAGAAGTCGCTGTCGAGCAGGCTGCCGAGCTCGTCGCTCAGGCCGCCGGAGCTGCCGGTCAGCCGCAGCGACGGGTAGATCGCCGCGCGCGCCTGGCCGACCCGGAAGCCGGCGGCGGCCAGCCGGCGGTCGGCGGCCGCGAGGTCCGGCCGGCGGCCGACCAGCTCGGCGGGAAGGCCGGCCGGGATCGGCGGCGGCAGCGGCGGCAGCGCCGCCGGCGCCGTCGTCGCGGCGGCCGGGTAGCGCGACAGCAGCAGCTCGAGGCGGCGGGCGGCGGCCAGCCGGCGGCCCTCGCGCAGGGCCAGCTGGGCCTCGGCCGCGGCCTCGGACGACCGCGCCAGCCGCAGGTCGAGCGGCCCGCGCAGGCCGGCCCGGTAGCGGCGCTCGATCTGCTCGCGAGTGCGCTTGCGGCTTGCCAGGGTGGTCTTTGCCAGGTCGTTCTGGAGCCCGGCCTCGACCAGTCCGAACCAGGCCTTGGCGGTCTGGCCGGCGAGCGACAGGCGCGCCGCCGCCAGCTCCGCCTCGGCGGCGGCGAGCCCGGCCGCGGCCGCCGCCTCGCCGGCGCGCAACCGTCCCCACAGATCGGCCTCCCAGGAGACGCTGAGCCCGGCCGTGTAGCTGGTGGTCGTGGTGCTGAGGACCGAGCCGGCGGCGCCCGGGATCGGCAGGCCGATGAAGTTGCGCTTGGAACGGCTGGCGTCGAGGGCGGCGGCGACCTGGGGCGCCAGGTCGGCGCCGGCGATGCGCGCCTGCGCCGCGGCCGCCTCGACCCGGGCGGCGGCGGCCGCCAGGTCCCGGTTGGCCTCGAGGGCGACGCCGACGAGGCGGACCAGCTCGGGGTCCTGGAAGCTGCGCCACCAGTCCGGCGCGGCCGGGCCGGTGGCGGGCGCGCTCTCGGCGGTCCAGCTCTCGGCGGTCCAGCTTTCGGGGGCTGGCGGCAGCTCGGGCGCCGGCGGCGGCGCCACCGCGCAGCCGGCCAGCAGGAGGCCGGCCGCCAGCCCGGCCGCCAGCGCGGCCCGTCCCCCGGCGGCCCTCAACCGGCCCCTCCGATGGCCGCCGGCGCGGAGCTCATGCCGCCGGCGACGAAGGCGACCAGGCGGGCGACCACCGACTCCGGGTCGCGCGGGGCCGGCGCCCCGGCCCACCGCTGGACCAGGAAACCGAGGCCCGCCGTAAACGACAGACTGCCGATCATGAAGTGGAATCTCCAGAGGATCTCCTCGCGGGCGAGATCGGGCAGCGCCCCTTCGAGGGCGGCGGTGAACCGCTCGATCACCTCCTGGAAGTGCTCGAGCACCAGCTCGCGGCTGCCGGGGCCGGGCTCGAGGACGGCCCGGGCGAGCAGCTGGGCGAAGGCGCGGCCGCCGGGCTCGCGGCCGATCATGCGCAGCGCCGGCCCGACGAACGCCTCGACGATCTCCTCGACCGCGCCCTCGTGCCCGGTTCCGGCGAGGGCCTCGAGCCGCGCCACGCGCTCGCGGTTCAACGGCTCGAGCCGGCGCCCGAAGACCGCCCGCACCAGCCCCTCCTTGGAGCCGAAGTGGTAATGCACCGCCGCCAGGTTGGCGCCGGCGGCGTGGGTGATCGCCCGCATCGAGGCGCCGGCGATGCCGCGCTCGGCGAACAGCCGCTCGGCGGCGTCGAGCAGGGCGGTCCTGGTGTCGGCGACCCGGGTGCCGGCGGTCGGGGAGATGGCAGGCATGGAGGCGGTCGTCCGAGATTCAATCAAACGACCGTTTGAAACTACCGGAGAGGCCGACGCCGAGTCAAGCCCTGAAGCTGCCCCTCACTGCCAGGGCTCTGCCGGCACCGTGGCCAGCTTCATCCCGGGCTTGAAGATCGCGGTGTACAGGCGGGCGCGGATCGGCAGCCGGCCGGTCTCGAGCAGCGACTTGAGAGCGCTCAGGGCGAGCGGGTGAGCGCGGCGGAAGCGGCGGTAGGTAGCCGTACGGCCGACGAAGCCGTCGTGGACGACGAGCACCCGCGTGCCGCCGGCGACCGGTTCGAGCTCGACGCGGATCCGGCTGGGCGGGTCGTCGAGATCCGCCGCGGCGAAGCTCTGGGTAAACCTCAGCGGTGGCTCGAGCTCCAGGATCTCGCCGCCGGCAAGCAGCCGCGCCCGATCGTCGGTGACGAATCGCCAGCGCCCTCCCGGCCGTAGCTCGGCCTGCAGCACGGCATCGAAGTAGTGCGGCTGGGGGGTCTCGGTGCGGGTGAAGGCCTGCCAGACCGCCGCCGGCGGCGCGCCCACGTCGAAGGCGCAGCGCAGCTCCGGAGCCTCGACAGCGCCGCTGTCGGCGCAGCGCACCGTGGAGCCGCCGAACAGGAAAAACGTCCCGAGGATGCCGAGCGCGGCCAGCAGCGCCACCGCCAGGCCCAAGCGACGCGGCAAGCCCAAGCGCCGCGGCGGGCGCGCGCGGCGCGCGGCGGGCGATGAATGACCCGAGCCCATCGGCAGCCGCGGGGGTCGGGCGGTCCGCCTCAGCCGCCCATCAGCTGCCGCCAGTCGTTCAGCGAGCGGATTCTGAGGTAGGCGTTCTGGCGCAGCTCGTCGCCGATCGTGGAAGTCTCGCTGGGGCCGTAGTTGTGCCCCGGGTAGAGCACCGTCTCGGGTGGCAGCTTGGCGAGCACCTGGGTCAGGCTGGAGTACATCGCCTCGGGGTCGCCGCCCGGCAGGTCGACGCGGCCGCAGCCCTGGACGAAGAGGGTGTCGCCGGCCACCAGCCGGTCGCCGACCAGGAAGCACTGGCTGCCCGGGGTATGCCCCGGCGTGTGGAGAAAGCGGATCGCCACCTCGCCGAGGTCGAGCCGGTCGCCACCCTCCATCCGCTTCAGGTCGCTCTCGGCGACCCCGGTCACCTGCTTGAGCCCGTCGGCCTCGTGCTTGTTGACGTACAGCGGCACGGCGTGGCTCTCGAGCAGCCGGGCGACGCCCTCGATCGACAGGCCGAACAGGTCGCCGCCGACGTGGTCCGGGTGGTAGTGGGTGATCAGGGCGCCGGCGATCTGATAGCCGTCCTCGTCGGCGACCGCGAGCAGGCTGGCCACGTCCCAGGCCGGGTCCACCACCAGCGCCCGGCGGCTGGCCGGGTCGCCGACGAGGTACATGAAGTTGGCCATCTGGCCGGCCACCGGGTTCTGGGTGGCGACCTGGCGGCCGGCGAGGAGCTGGCGGAAGTAGGGCGTTTCACTCATCACTGGAGGATAGCCGAGCCGGCGGCGGGTCCGGTAGCGCGCCGGCGGGCGACCAGGCCTCGACCGCGTCGAGGCAGGCGGCGGCCTGCCGCTCCCAGCGCCGGCCGTCCCAGCCGAGCTCCTCGCGGCAGACCGGCTCGAAGCGCGGCAGCAGGCCGGCGACCTCGTCGGGCCGCCAGAGGCCCAGCCGGACGCGCCGCAGCAGCAGGTCCTCGAGGCGGACGACGGCGGTGAGGCCGAGATGGGTCCGCAGCTCGGCGATCGACAGATCGTCGGTGCCCTCGATGGGCCGCAGCTCGCTCGCCGAGCGGGCCAGCCGCGGCGCCGTCCAGGCCAGCCCGCGCAGCCGGCGAGCCATCGCCGTCGCGGTCACCGCCGGCACCTCGGCGACGGTCTCGAGCCGCCGGGCGAGATCGGGCGGCGCCAGGCCGACCAGGGGAGTGCCGGCGGTCAGGCACGGCGCCGTTCGCCGGGCGGTCTCCTCCGGCAGGTAGTGGAGAGCCTCGTCGACCACCTCCTCGGCGGTCGGCCGCCAGGTGGTCAGCTTGCCGCCGGCCACCGACAGCAGGCCGTTCTCCTCCCACACCGCCTCCTCGCGGGAGGCCTCGGAGGGGTTGTCGGTGTGGCTGTCCAGGATCGGGCGCAGGCCGGCGAAGGCGCCCACGACGTCCGCCGCGACGATGCCGTTGTCGGGAAAGTGGAAGGCCAGGGTGCGCAGCAGGTAGTCGATCTCGCCTCGGGTCGGCCGGGGATCGGTGAGCGAGCCGTCGTGGTAGATGTCGGTGGTGCCCGCCAGCACCCCCTCGGGATGGGGGATCACGAAGACCGGCCGGCCGTCGTCGGGCGCCGGCAGCGTCACCGCCGCCGTCACCGGCAGCCGGCCGGTCGGCAGCACGATGTGGGTGCCGCGTGAGGGGCGCACCATCGCGCCGCTGAAGCCGAAGCGCTTGCGCAGCCGGTCGACCCAGTGGCCGGTGGCGTTGACCACCAGTCCGGCTTCGACGGTGGCGGTCTTCTGGCTCTCGAGGTCGCGCAGCACGACGCCGTTGACGCGGCCGCCGAAGTCGGTGGTCGCCTCGAGCACGTCGGTGCGAGTCAACACCAGGCCGCCGTAGGCGAAGCCGGTGGCGGCCACCGCCAGGGTCAGCTGCGCGTCGTCGGCCATGGCGTCGGTGTAGGCCAGGGCGCGATCCAGGTCGTCGTCGCGCAGCCCCGGGGTCAGCCGACCGAGCTCGTCGCCGCTGAGGTGCGAGTGCTTCTCCGGCCGGTCGGTCAGCCGGTCGTACATCCACAGCCCCAGGTCGACCGTCCAGCCCGGCGTCCGGTCGCCCCGGTTCGCCGGATAGACGAAGCGGATCGGCCGCACCAGGTGGGGATTCAGCGACAGCATCCGGTCGCGCTCGCGGCAGGCCATCCGGGTGACCCGGAACTGCATCTGCTTGAGATAGCGCAGCCCGCCGTGGATCAGCTTGGACGACCGCGACGAGGTGCCGCTGGCGATGTCCTGGCGTTCCACCAGCAGCGCCCGCAGGCCGCGCTGCGCCGCGTCCATGAGCACGCCGCAGCCGGTGATGCCGCCGCCGACGATCACCAGGTCGAAGGGTTGCCCGAGCGCGCTCAGCGCCTGCTCTCGCCACTGTCGATGGAACATCCGCTCGCCTCCGATCGCTCGGCCGTTTGACGCCGCGGGACGGCTCTACCGCGGGCTCCCAGGATATCGCGAGCGGATGCCGGGGCGCTGTGGTAAGAAGAGCGCCGTGGGCAGGATGAGCGCTAGCGACGACGGGCCCGAGGTCTTCCGCGCCATCGCCGACCCGACCCGCCGGCGCCTGCTCGAGGCGTTGCGCGGCGGGCCGCTGTCGGTGAACCGGCTGGCCGAGGCCTTCCCGGTGAGCCGGCCGGCGATCTCGAAGCACCTGCGCTGTCTGCGCGAGGCCGGCCTGGTGAGCGAGGAGCGCCGGGGCCGCCGCCGCATCTACCGGCTGCAGGCGCTGGCGCTGGCCGAGGTGCGCGGCTGGGTCGAGGGGTTCGCGCCTCCGGCCGAGCCGGCGCCGGCGCGCCGCGCCGGCCGGGGCCAGGCGCGGGCCGCCGGCCCGCCGGCCGAGCCGGGCAACTGGCGCGTCTGGTGACCGACTACTTTTCCACGCTCTCGCGCACGATCTTCCAGCCGTCGGCCTCGCGCTCGAGCTCGAGCACCTTGCGCACCACGTCGCGGTAGCTGTCGGACTCGTAGGCCTGGACGAAACGCACCCGGCTCGAGTCGGCGCCGAGCTCCTCGAGCTCGACCAGGGCCAGGGCCACCTCGATCCGTTGGGGGGCCAGGACGCGGCCGCGGCGCCGGCGCTCCCAGCCGGCGCGATCGAGCCCGCCGTCGGGGGTGAAGCGGGCCGAATAGGCGTCGAGATAGTCGTCGACCCGCTGCTCGCTCCAGGCGCGGGCCCATTCGTCGACCAGCCGCAGCTGGGCCGGCCGGGTGGCGGGTGCGGCGTCGCGGCCGTTGGCGGCGGACTCGTTGGCCCCGGGCCCGTTGGCGCCGGGGGCGGCCTCGGCCTGCCGGGTGGCGATCGGCGCCGGGGCGGTTGCCGTCGCGTCCGCCGGCGGCCCCGCCCCGGACGGGGGCCACCAGAAGGCGGCAGCCAGGGCCGCGGCCAGGACCAGCGCCAGCAGGCCGGCCGGCAGCCGCCCGCCCAGGCGCCGCTTCACCGCCGACTCCGCCCGCCCGCCAGGCGGCGTCGTCGTCTGGCGGCCGGCCGCAGCCGCCGTGGGAGCGGTCGTCGCGGTCGCGCCGCCGGCGGCCGCGGTCGGCGCCGGCGGGCCGGCGGTGGGCCTGCCGGCTGTTGCCGGCGCCCGCTTGGCGACGCTCGTCTCGCCGGCCGCTGCCGCCACCGCGGGCGGCGGCTCGGTGTCATGCGTCGGGTCGCCCGAGGTGCCGCGCGCGGACGCCAGCTCGACGACGTGGCGACGGCACTCGTTGTCGAGCTCGACGAATCGCGTCCCCATGCCGGCCGGCTTCTCGGCGGTCTCGTCGCGGCGGCGCACCCAGGCGACCTGCGCCTTGCCGGTGATCGAGGGGCGGCCGCCGCCCGGCCGGAGCTCGAACTCGAACACCGAGCCCACCGGGTGGGGTCGGCGGGTGCGGATGAACATGCCGCCGGACGAGACGTTCGTCGCCAGCTCTTCGGTGAACTCCTCGAAGTGCTTGAAGCGCAGGGCGACGGGCCGGTCGAGGGCAGCCCGCTTCTGCTCGCCCGGTCGCGATTCCCGCCGGTCCATGACGAGCGCGAGTCTACAACCGGCGCCGGTGGTCGGGGGCGGAAAGAAGGACCCCCCGCGAGCCGAAACCCGCGGGGGGTGAGGGCAGAGGAGGAGGGCGGGTTAGTTGTCCGCCGGCTGACGCCGGCGGCGGTCGAGGGAAACGTCGATGCACTCGTCGTCGTTCATGACCAGACAGAGGCGGATCGAGCCCTCGTTGTCGCAGACCATGTTGAACTCGCCGAGGTCACCGGAGGTGGAGCGTGAGACCACCTGGTCGTCGGAGATGAGAAAGGCCGGCACGTTCGACACCGGGCCGAACTTGCGGTCCAGGATCTCGCCGCCGAGTTGCAGCATCTCGGTGCCCGCCTCGTACTCCAGCCGCAGGTCGAGCGCGTAGTTCTGCGCGTAGTAGACCAGGTGGCGGCTGTTGAGCTCGAGGGCACGGGTACCGGCCGGAGCGGGCTCCAGAAAACTGTCAAAGGCGAGCTGGAGGGCTAGGGATACCAGTTTTGGAGCCCGCTCCGGAAGGTGTATGGCAGACAGCGCCTTCACCGAGCGCATGGCGTGCTCGGGAAGCGGCTGCTGAAGATCGGTGCGGGCCAGGGTAACCACCCGCTCGAGCGCCTTCAGGGTGCGGCCGCAACGGGCGCACCCGGAGGCGAGGTGTTCGTCCATGTCGCCGCGCAATTCGTCCTGGATCAGGTTTCTCGCGTAGTCGGTCCAGTCTGCGATGTCGAAGTGGTTCATGATCAGCCCTCTCGTTGCCTTTGCTCGGGTTCCTGGATGTCGCAGATCGTCGATTCCTTCGGTTCTGTCTTTATTAGTGTGTGGCGCGCGGCGTTTTGATATACCCGAGTCGCGGAGACCGTCAGCTCTCGGCGCTCGCCCGGGCGCCGGGGCCCATGGCGATGGGAAGGTCTATGCAGCGCTCGGCGTCGAGCAGCAGGCAAAGGCGCAGATCGACGCTACCGCCGGTCTCGAGTCGAAACTCTCCCCGCGGCCCCGTACGGTCGTAGCCGGTGATCTGGTCGCCGGCCAGCAGGAAGGCCGGCACCTCGGCCACCGGGCCGTTGCCGCGGCTGAGCAGCTCTCCCCGCAGGACGTCGGGCTCGTGCTCCTGGGGCAGCAGCTGCAGGTCGACCGCGTACTCGCGGGACATATAGACCAGGTGGCGGTCGCTGTCGCGGCCGCCGCGGTGACCGCGGGGAAGATCGATCCGGGGCATGCGGTTCATCGTCGGGGCCTCGTCTTCTTGATATGACCTCAGGCGGCCGGTTCGCGAATCTGCGCGATGTCGTCGACGTGCCGGGCGGCGAGCTCCAGAAAGTGGGCCAGAACCTCGGGGTCGAACTGGTGGCCGCCCTCCGGGCTGAGCTTCTCGAGCACGAGCTCGAGCGGCATGCCCTTGCGGTAGGGCCGGTCGGACAGCATGGCGTCGAAGGTGTCGACCATGGCGACGATCCGCGCGCCCAGCGGGATCTCCTCGCCGCGCAGCCCGCTGGGATAGCCGCGGCCGTCCCAGCGCTCGTGGTGGTGCAGGACGAGCAGGCTGATGCGCTCGAAGCCGGGGATGTTGCGCAGGATCGCCCAGCCGTACTCCGAGTGCTTCTTGACGACCGTGTACTCCTCGTCGGTCAGCCGGCCGGGCTTCAGCAGGATCTCGTTGGGCACGCCGATCTTGCCCACGTCGTGCAGCACCGAGGCCGTCTCCACGGCCTGCAGCTCCTTCTCCGGCAGGCCCATGCGCTCGGCCACCCGCACCGCCCAGGCGGCCAGGCGGGTCGCGTGCAGGCCGGTATCGAGCTCCTTGAGGTCGAGCAGCATGCTCAGGGCGCAGATGATGCCCTTCTCGACGTGACGTTGGCGCTCCTCGAGGCGTTTGAGCTCGAGCGCCGGCCCCCTGGCCTCGGCCAGGTCGCGGGCAAAGAGAAACTCACCTGTCTGGTTGAAGTTCATCATCGTCTGCGGGTCGCGGGTGGCAATGTTCCGGCGCCGGCGCGGCTCAGGCCGCGCGGTCCTCGAGGATGGCGGTGGTCGACTGGGCCACGGTGGCGGCGGCGTCGATAGACCGCTGGCAGTCGGCCCGCGACAGCCGCGAGACGCCGAGAGTGGCACCCAGCAGCGCCAGCGCGGTGAGCAGGATCGCCAGCAGGTTGCCTTGAGTCGTCTTCATGGCCATTCCCCGTTCATTGGTCGGTGTCGGTGCGCCGGGTGAGGATCGCCAGCGGCCCGTCGGGCAGATCGGTGAGGTCGTCGCGCTCGAGCAGTACCGGTCGGGGCTCGCCCGGCTGGCGCCGGTCGAGCTCGACGTCGATCAGCTCGTCGTCGTTGACCACCAGCTGCAGGTGCATCGGGCCGAGCGGGCGGCACTCCATGTGGAACTCGCCGAGGCGGCCGGTGGTGGAGTGCGACACGACCCGGTCGCCGGAAACCAGATACGCCGGCACGTCGGACAGCGGGCCCCAGTCGCGGTTGAGCAGCTGGCCCACCACCACGACGTCGCGCACCGACCGCTCGAAGTCCATCCGCAGGTCGAGGGCGAAGTTCTGCGAGTAGAAGACCAGGTGGCGGCTCGAGGCGTGCATGCTGCGAGCCCCGGCCAGGCCCGGACTGAGCAGGCTGTCGAACGAGAGGCGCATGTCGACCCGGCGCGTGGAGTGTCGGGGGCGGGCGAAGCCAGCGAGCGCCTTGACGGTTCGCAGCGCGCCGTCGGGTGGCAGCTGGGCGGCGTCGGAGTTGCCGACGCTGCGCACCCGGGCCAGAGCGCCGAACAGGGCGTTACAGCGCTGGCAGCCGGAGGCCAGGTGGCCGGTGACCCGCTGCCTGGTCTCTTCGTCGCCCTGGCCGAGCAGGTGGTCGGTCAGCTGATCGATGGTGGCGTGGCTCAAAGGGTCGCTCCTGTCGGACGGCTTCGCGAAGATTGTCCGTCACCTGAATAGTGTCGGTGGGGGGGCTGGTTGATATACCCCGGGGCGAAGAAAAAGAGGCGGCCCGCCCCAAGCGGGCTACCCGGGGGCGCCGATGAGGCAGTAGGAGGCCCAGAAGAACGGGTGGGCATGGCGGCGACGCTGCGCCAGCTGGGCCTCGCGCAGGGCCACCACCGCCGGTCGATCGGCAAGCAGCGCGTAGAACTCGCCCAGAAACTGCCGGTGGGGCTCCGCCGCGTTGTGCCACAGGTCGATGACCAGCGAGCGGGCGCCGGCATAGAGCAGCCCGCGCGTCAGGCCCAGCAGGGCGTCGGCGTCGATGAGCGTGTCGAGGCCGGTGCTGCAGCCGGTGAGCATCACCAGGTCGGTCTCCAGCTCGAGGTTGTAGATGTCGAACAGGGTCAGCCGCTCGCCGCCGAGCTCGAGCGCCGAGAACATCGGGTTGTCACGCCGGTAGTGAGCCCGCGTCGCCAGATGCAGCAGCCGCCGGCCGTGGGCCTCGCGCTCCAGCGCCGGCGCATCGAGGGCGCCGTCGAGCAGCAGACGGCTGCCGGGCAGCGCCGCGGCTACCGCGCGCGCCTCCCGCTCGGCCTCGGTCGGAACGCCGTCCTCGCCGGCCGGCACGCCGACCACCAGTGCCGGGCCGCCGCCGGCGGGCGGCTTGAGACGGCAGAGGTGGGCGACGCTGGCGCTGGGCGCGAGGGTCATCCGAAAGCGGTCGATCATGAAGTCGGTGCCGTCGAACAGGGCCTGGAAGGGCAGATGGTGGAGGAACCCATGGGGCACCACCAGCAGCTCGTCGTAGCGCAGCAGCCGCGGCCAGATCGGCGAGATCAGCTCGTCGAACAGCGCCGCCAGATGGTCCCGCGTGTCGCTGTCGACCGAGCCGCGGTGCAGGTCCGCGAACTCCGGCCCGAGCTGGAATCGCGACAGCTGGAACTGCAGCATGCGGTGCTGCTCGCGCGCCCGCGAGGCCATGGTCAGGGGCAGCATCTCGACCGAGTCGGCGGCGATCACCGCCGCGTAGACGGCGCCGCGGGCGAAGAAGTACTCGACGATCGCCGTGTCGCCGGGCAGCGCCGCCTGGATCTCCTCGAGTGAGACCACGGTGGCCGACTGCAGCGAAGCCAGCTCGCGGTCGGTCGTCGCCAGCTCGTCGAGGGTGCGCGCCAGCTGCCGCTCCTTGCCGCGGCTGCGGCGGCGCATCTCGTCCAGGTGGCCGAGCGACTCCTCGCCGCGCGTCATCTGCCGCAGATCGATCTGACGGTAGTACCAGTTGAGCTCCTCGCGCAGCGTCCGGATGCTCTCCACCAGATTGCTGCGGGTGGCGGTCTTGGGCGGCAGCACGTGGGCCCTGAAGGCCATCAGGTCGGCCAGGCTGCGGGCCTTGGATTTCTCCATCGCCGCAAAGACCTCGGGGTGGTCTTCATCGCTCGGGACGTTCTGCAGGGCCAGCGCCACCAGCGCCTCGTAGACCCGCAGCTTGCTGGAGAAGAAGCCGAACTTGAGGTCGTCGGTCTGCAGGTGGCTGCGCAGGTGCTCGGCCTGCTCGCGGGCGTCACGGTAGGCGGCCAGCGCCTCCCGCCGCCGCTGGCCGGTCTCGAAGACCATGCCCAGCTGTAGCAGGGTCTCGAAGTGGAGCGACGAAGAGGGGTGCCGCTCGAGGTGCGCCAGCGCCGAGCGGCAGAGCCGTTCGGCCTCCTCGAGCTGGTCCTCGTCGAGGGCGATGCGCGCCATCAGCAGCTCGCAGGCGGCGGTCTTCGCCGGCAGGCCGAGGCGCTCGAAGCTCGCCGCCGAGCGCCGGGTGAGCGACGACGCCTCGTAGCTGCGGCCCTCGCGGTAGAGCAGCACCGCTTCGTAGAGGTCGATCTGTGCCGGCCAGACCTCGTTGGCCTCCTCGGCGAACAGGGCGCGGGCCTGGGCCAGGGCCTCGAGCGCCTTGAAGATGCGGCCCTGGCGGCTGATCGCCACGCCCAGGTTGGCCACCGCGCGGGCCGCCTCGTAGCGCACTCCGAGCCGATCGAAGGCCTTCCACGCCCAGTTGGCCAGCTCGGCCGCCTCTTCCACCATGTTGAGCTCGAGGAAGATCTCCGACAGGTCGAGGTCGCACAGCGCCTGGTGGCGCTCGTCGCCGGCCTCTTCGAACCGTTTCCGGCAGTCCCGGTAGAGGCGGATCGCGCGCGCGTAGTCGGCGGTGTGGTAGTGGAGATAGGCGATGTTGTAGTCGTTCTCGAGCCCCAGCCGGCCGAGGCCCTGCTCGTCGATCAGCCGTTTGGCTTCCAGGTAGCAGTCGAGCGCCTGCCGGGTGTGCGACAGGCTGATGTGGCAGGCGGCCATGTTGCGCAGGCAGATGGCGGCGTCGTGATCGCGGCCCGCGGCCCGGAACTCGACCAGGGCGCTTTCGTAGCGGTTCATCGCCTCCTGCCAGAGGTCCTGGCGGTGCAGCACGGTGCCGAAGTTGACCTCGAGCCGCGCCAGCCGCAGCCGGTCCCCCAGGCTCTCGAAGATCTGTCGTGCCGACTCGTGCCAGCGGTGGGCGCGCTCGTAGCCGCCGACGTCGATCAGGTTGTGCAGGGCGCTCGACAGCGTGATCGCCTCCTGCAGCCGGTCGCCGATCTGCCGGAAACGGCCGCGAGCGCTCTCGTAGGTCGTCTGGGCGTCGCCGTAGTCTCCCTTCTCGTGCCGCGTGTTGGCGGCGGCGCGCTCGGCGAGGCCGAGCGCGCGCTCGTCGCCGAGCCGCCCGGCCAGCCAGAGCGCCGCCTCGGCCAGCTCGGCGGCCCGCTCGAGGTCGTTGTCGAGCGCACTGCCGGCCAGCTTGCACAAGCGCGACACCGTCTCCGGCCGGCCCAGTCCGGCGTGGCGGTCCAGGTAGGGCGGCCGGTCGTCCGCCGGCAGCCGGCTGAACTCCTCGACGAGCCGGTCGGAGACGTCCGGGCCGGCGCTCAGGCCAGACCCTGCTTCTCGAGGCTTTTCTGGAGGCGTTTGAGACACCGGCCCCTGATGAACCCGATCGACCCGATGGCCAGCCCGAGTTGCTGCGCCACCTCCCGATAGCGTAGCGGAGGTTGACTGTAGAAGAGCAGCTGGATCAGCTCCCGGCAGCGCTCGGGCAGGGTGAAGATCGCTTCGCGGACCATCTGGTCGCGCTCCATCTCGTCGAGCGAGACGGGCTCGACGGCGAGCCGGTCGTCGGATTCGAGGTTGGCGATCCCCGATCGGCGGATCGCCTCCCGCTGGTGCTGCTGGCGCCAGTGATAGCACTTGTGGCGCGTCACCGAGATCAGCCACGAGCGCACCGAGCCCTGCTTGCGCAGGCTGTCGAGCTGCTTGTAGACGTCGACCCATACCGTCTGGAACAGGTCGGCGGCTTCGTCGGGCGGCGCGCCGTACTTGATCGCGATCGAATAGACCAGGCTCTTGTACTTCTCGACCAGGATGCTCCAGGCGCGCTCGTCGCCGCTCAGGCAGGCACCCACCAGCCGCTGGTCGGACCAGCCGAGTTGCGGGCCGCCGGCCGACTGGCCGGGGTCGCCGAGGTCCGAAGGGGCGGCGCTCACGTCACCGGCTCCTGCCAGAAGAGCTCGTCCGCGTTCCACAGCGTGTAGGGCGCCATGACGGCGGGGCGGAAGTTGCCCAGCGTCCGTTTGGCGCCCGCCAGCACGTGCGGGCTGACCAGGAAGACGAGCGGCGCGTTCTCGGCCATGATGACCTGGACCCGGTCGAACAGGCGCTTGCGCTCGGCCCGGTCCATGACCGTGATCTGGCGGCGCATCAGGTCGTCGATCTCCGCCTCCCAGGCGGTGGCCGGCTCGGGCTCGCCCAGCCGCCAGAAATGCAGGCTGCCGCTCGACAGCAGAGTGGCGATCTGCGGATTGGGATCGGGGTCGCCGCCGCCCAGCTCCATCAGGCACACGTCGTAGTCCTTGCTGACGAGCAGCCGTTGGACGACAGCCCGGTGCTCCAGCGTCACCACCGAGACCTCGATGCCCAGCTGGCGCAGGTCCTCCTGGATCAGCGTCGCCGCCTGCACCCGCTGGCTGTTGCTGACGCTGGTGATGATCGAGAACTCCACCGGCTCGCCCGCCGGGTCGACCAGCCCCTCGTCGCGCCAGGCGAATCCGGCCTCCGCCAGCAGCCGGCGCGAGCGCTCGAGCGACCGCTCGGGCCGCGGCACGCGATCGTTGAACCAGTACTCGTAGCCCGGGCTGACGTTCGACCACAGCGGCGTGGCCCGATTGCGGTAGGCCAGGCGCGCGATCGCCTGCCGATCCACCGCCGCCGAGACGGCCTGGCGGAACGGCTGCTGGCGGAACCAGCCCAGGCGGCGCTCGAGCCCGGCCGGCCCGTCGCCCGCGGCCGGGTTCTGGTTGAAGACCAGAAAGACGTAGTTGAGCCCGGCGCCCAGGTCCCGCACCTCGTACGGCGCCCGCTCGCCGCCGCGCTCGAGCTCGTTGAAGTTGCTCGGGCTGATGTTCTCGATGAGGTCGGTCTCGCCGGCCTTGAAGCGGATCACCTGGGCGTCCTCGCTGGCGACGAACAGCATCACCAGCTCGTCGAGATAGGGCAGCCGGCCGCCGCGCTCGTCGAGCTTCCAGTAGTGCGGGTTGCGTTCCAGCACCAGCCGTTCGCCCGACCGGTACTCGCGCAGGCGGAAGGCGCCGAGGCCGGAGATCTCGGCCGGCGCGGTCGCCGGCCCCCAGGTCTCCGCCAGCCGGCCCTGCTCGTAGGCCTCGGCCAGCAGGTGCCGCGGCAGGATCGCCAGGCCGTCGAAGATGCGCAGGCCGACCGCGACGGTCTCGGCGAACCGGAACTCCACCGTGTGCGAGTCGATCTTGCGCGGCTCGATCGGTTCGCCGCCGACCAGCAGCAGGTCGCGGCCGGGGTAGCCCACTTTCTCGTCGAGGTAGACGCGGAAGCTGAAGAGGACGTCGTCGGCGTCGAACGGCGCGCCGTCCGAGAACTTGACGTCGCGGCGCAGGTCCAGCCGGTAGGTCAGGCCGTCCTCGGAGATCTCCCACGAGCGGGCCAGCGCCGGCTCGACCTGCTGGGTCGAGCGGTTGATGTGCAGCAGATCGGCCATCAAGCGATGCACGACCAGCTGTGAAGGCGCGTCGACCGCGGTGATCGGGTTGAGGGTCTGCGGCTCGCCTCGCAGCGCCGTCACCAGCCGGCCGCCCGGGCGGGGCGTGGCGTCGAGCTCGACCGCGGGACCCGCCGCCGGGCGCTCGGAGCAGGCCGCGAGGAGGACCGTCGCCAGCACCCATGCCGGCGGGCGGAGCTTTGTTGGGTTTATATGCGAGCCCATTCTCATCTTTGACAATCCCAGGGATGAGCCGAGCGAGTCTACTCAACGCCGGGCGCCAAGGGAAATCGGCGAAAGCGGTAGAGTCGGCCGATGGGACTGGCCGAGGACCTCAACCGCGACCTGGGCGACGAGGCGCCGGCGCTGGCGGCGGCACTGTCCGGGCTCGGCATCGCGGCGGCGTTCCCGCGCGACATTCCGCATCAGTCGGCCGAGGCGCGCGGCAAGCGGATCAACGCGACGATCGGCCAGGTCACCGACGGCGCCGGGGCGCCGCTGGCGCCGGCGTCGCTGCGCGCTGTCTTCGGCGGCCTGGCGCCGGCGGAGGCCGACCGGGCCATCCTCTACTCGCCGGTCGAGGGCCTCGCCGAGCTGCGCCGGCTGTGGCGCGAGCGGCTCGCGGTCGCCGCCACCACCCCGTTCACCCTGCCGCAGGTCACCGTCGGGCTGACCCACGGCCTGTCGCTGGTGGCCGATCTGTTCGCCGGCCCGGACCGGCCGGTGGCGGTGGCGACGCCCTTCTGGGGCAACTACCGCCAGACCTTCGCCCTGCGGCGCGGCGCGCGGCTGCTGACCGGGCCGGCCTACCGCGACGGCCGCTTCAACCCCCACGCCATCGCCGAAGCGCTGGCCGGCGAGGAGCCCGGCCGGCCGGCGGTGGCGATCCTCAACTTCCCCTCCAACCCGGGCGGCTACAGCCCGACCGCCGACGAGCGGCGGCAGCTGGTGGCGACCCTGCTGGAGGAGGCGGACCGCCGGCCGCTGGTGGTCATCCTCGACGATGCCTACGCCGGGCTGGTCTACGAGGAGGGCCTGCCTGCCGGCTCGCTGTTCTGGGAGCTGGCGGGACGGCACCCGAGCCTGGCGCCGATCAAGGTCGACGGCGCCACCAAGGAGATCAGCTTCTTTGGCGGCCGGGTGGGCTTTCTCACCTTCGCCCTGCCGCCCGAGGGGCGGGCGGCGGCGGCGCTGGAGAGCAAGCTCAAGTGCCTGCTGCGGGCGACGGTGGGCTCGCCGCCCGCGGTCTCCCAGGTGGCGCTGATCCGGGCGCTGGGCGAGGCGGCGACCGCGGGCCAGCTGGGCGATATCCGGCAGCGGCTGGCGGCGCGTTACCGGGTCCTGGCCGCCGCCCTGGCCGGAGTCGACCGCGAGCTGCTGGCGCCGCTGCCGTTCAACTCCGGCTGCTTCGCCCTGGTCGAGCTCAACGCGGCCCTGGGCCTCGAGGCCGAGGCGGTGCGGCGCGAGCTGCTGGACCGCCACGACACCGGCCTGATCGCCATCGCCCCGCGCTACCTGCGGATCGCCTTCTGCTCGGTTCGCCGGGCGGCCCTGCCGGTGCTGGTCGAGCGGCTGGAGACGGCCGTTCGCGACCTCGCCGGCCGGCCCGCGGCGGCTACACCAGACCCTTGAAGTAGCCGCCGTCGACGACGATCGCCTGGCCGGTGATGTAGGAGGCTTCGGGCGAGGCGAGGAAGGCGACGGTGTCGCCGATCTCGCGCGGCTCCGCCAGCCGGCGCATGGCGGCGCCCGAGCCCTGCTCGGCCATGATCTCGGTGGCGTTCTTGCCGGTGCGCTCGGCCATGGCGACGGCCAGCTCCTCCAGCCGCTCGGTGCGGGTGTAGCCCGGCAGGACCGAGTTGACGGTGATGCCCTCGGTGGCGACCTCCTGCGACAGGGTCTTGAGATAGCCCAGTACCGCCGGCCGCAGGGCGTTCGACAGCGCCAGACCGGGGATCGGCTGCCGCGCCGAGACCGAGTTGATCGCCACGATCCGGCCCCAGCCGCGCCGCCGCATCCCCGGCAGGACGAGCTGGCAGAGCCGCGGCACGAACAGCAGGGCCAGGGGGATCGCCTCCTGCCAGTCGACCTCGTCGAGCTCCATCGCCGGCTTGGCCCGCGGGCCGCCGCCGTTGGCGACCAGGATGTCGATCGGCCCGAGCTGTTCCTCGACGCTCGACACCAGGTCCTCGAGCTCCTCCAGGCGGCGGACGTCGGCGGCGACGGCGATCACCTCGGCGCCGGTCTCGGCGAGGCGGCGCTCCGCCGCCGCCAGCTTGTCGCCGCCGCGGCTGCTGACGGCCAGCTTGGCGCCGCGCAGGGCCAGCGCCGTGGCCGCCGCCAGGCCGAGGCCCGAGCTCGAGCCGGTGACCAGGGCCACCCGGCCGGCGAGATCGTTCATTCGCCCTCCTCCCGGTCGTCGTAGTCGTAGACCCCGCGGCCGGTCTTGCGGCCCAGCCGGCCGGCCTGGACGTACTGCACCAGCAGCTGGCTCGGCCGGTAGAGGTCGCCGAGGGTCGCGTGCAGGTGGCGCAGCACGCCGAGGCGGACGTCGAGGCCCACCAGATCGACCATCTCGAACGGGCCCATCGGGTGGTTGAGGCCCAGCTTGAGGGCCTTGTCGATGTCGGCCGCGGTGGCGACGCCGCTCTCCAGCATGCGGAACGCCTCGTTGCCGATCAGGGCGTTGATCCGCGAGGTGACGAAGCCGGGCGACTCGTTGACCACCACGCACTGCTTGCCCATCCGCTCGCCTACCGCGGTCAGCCGCGCCACCGTTTCATCAGAGGTCTCGAGCCCGCGCACCAGCTCGATCAGCCGCATGACGTGCACCGGATTGAAGAAGTGCATACCGGCGAAGCGCCGCGGCCGGCCGCTGATCGCCGCCATCTCGGTGATCGACAGCCCCGAGGTGTTGCTCGCCACGAGCGCCTCGGCGGGCGCCGCCGCTTCGACCTGGCGCAGGGTCTCGACCTTGATCGCCATCGACTCGGGCACCGCCTCGATGACCAGGTCGGCGTCCGCGACCGCCGCTGCCAGATCGGTGCCGGTGGCGAGCGACCGCTGGGCGCGCTCGGCGGCGACGGCCGCCACCTTGCCCAGCTCGACCCCCTTGGCCAGGTTGCGCTCGATCGACTCCCGGGCGCGCTCGAGGGCCCCGGCGTCTACGTCGTAGAGGTGGGTCGCGAAGCCGCCCAGCGCCGCGACGTGGGCGATGCCTCGCCCCATGGTGCCGGCGCCGAGGACGGCGACGACCTCGATCGGGTGACTCATGACGACCGCCTTGCTGGCATCTCGATCTCGCTCCTGGGGTTCAGCGGGCAATGGTAGCGCGCCGCCGCTCAGCCGGTCCCCGCCGGCGGCCGGCTCGCGGCCCCGGCATCGCCCACGGTCAGCACGATCTTGCCGAACTGCTCGCGGCGGCTGAGCGCCTCCTGCGCCGCGCCGGCCTGCTCGAGCGGCAGCGTCCGGTCGACCACCGGGCGCAGCTCGCCGCTCTCGAAATACGCCGCCAGCCGGCGCAGGTCGCCCTGGCTGCCCATGGTCGAGCCGAGGATCGACTGGCTCTTGAAGAAGAGCGCCCGCAGGTTGATCCGCGCCGCGGGGGCCGCGGTGGCGCCGCAGAGCACGATCCGCCCGGCCCAGGCCAGCAGTCGCAGGCTGCGCTCGAAGTGCTCGCCGCCGACGTGGTCGAAGATCACCTCGACCCCCTTGCGGCCGACGATCTTGCGGGTCTCGGCGACGAAGTCGGTGTCGCGGTAGTTGATCGTGTGGGTGGCGCCCAGCTCGCGCGCCCGTTCGAGCTTGGCGTCGGCGCCGGCGGTGGCGATGATCCGCCGGGCGCCGAGCAGCCGGGCGATCTGGATGCCGGCGCTGGAGACGCCGGAGCCGGCGGCGTGGATCAGCGTGTCCTCGTGCGGCCGCAGCCGCGCCCGGCGGGCGAGCATCTGCCAGGCGGTGAGGAAGACCAGCGGCGTCGCCGCCGCCTCGACATAGGAGAGTCCGGCCGGCAGGGGCAGGATGTTGCGCGCCGGCACGGCGACGAGCTCGGCGTAGCCGCCGTCGCGATGCTCGCCCAGGATGCCGTAGGCGGGGCAGAGCATGTCGCGCCCCGAGACACAGCTCTCGCAGCGGCCGCAGGAGACCCCCGGGGCCACCAGGGCCGGCACGCCCGGCTCGATGCCGGTCACCGCCTCGCCCACCGCCGCCACGTCGCCGGCCACCTCGCTGCCGGGGATCAGAGGCAGCGGGAAGCTGTGCCCCTCGACGCCGTCGCGCACCCAAAGGTCGAGGCGGTTGAGGGCGCAGGCGCGCACCCGAACCAGCACCTCGTCGGCGCGCGGCTCGGGGTCCGGCAGCTCCCGCCACTCGAGCGCCTCGGGGCCGCCGTGGCGGCGGATCTGGAAGGCACGCACGGCGCGGATTCTACCTTTGCCCAGGGCCGGCACCGGGCCGCGAGCCCGCCCGGGGCTCGCGCTGGCCCGTCGGCGGTAGACTGAGGCGTGCGCCGCTCCCCGTCCGCCAGGCCAGCTTGCCGCCCCCTGCCGTGGCTCGCCCTGACGCTGTTCGTCGGGGCCGCCATGGCGGGCGCCGCCGAGGCGCCCTACCTGCTTGCCATCGAAGGCCCGCCGGTTAGCGTGCGCTACTCACCGGGGTCGCTCGACCGGGCCGACCAGGTGCAGCGGCGCCTCGTCAGGCTGGTCGCCGAGACCGGTCACCGCAACCTGCGCCAGCCGGTGCTGCTGGTGGAGCTGTTGCGGGCCGAGGAATGGCGCGGGAGCGGCCTGGCCGAGCCCTACGGGATGCCGGCGATCGGCGGCGGGGGCACTCTGGCCCTGCCGGCCTGGGGCGATCCCGAGACCGTCGCCCTGTGGCGCGGGCTGCTCGACGGCTGGCTGCCGTCGGCGCCCGGCACGCCGCTAAGGGGCAGCAGCGAGGAGGCGGCCAGCCTCGCCGGCGCCGACCTCGTCGGCGAGGTCGAGGCCGGCCGCATCGTGCTCTCCCGGTTGGGCCTGACCGGCGGCGAGCCCTGGGTCGACGACCTGTTGGCCTGCGCCCTGGCGGTCACCGCCCTGCAGCGCAACGAGCCGGGGCGCTGGGCCGAGGTGCGGCAGATCCACGCCGCGCTGGCCGCGCGGCCCGAGGCGGCAAGGGACGAGCGGTTCCGCCGGCTGCGCTTCGTCGCCGCGGCCGATCGGCTGGGCAGGGAGACCGGCAAATTGCCCTTCCGGCCGCTGCTCAAGATGGCGACCAAGAAGAAGGTCCCGCTGACCGCCGCGAGGCTGCTCGAGCGTTACCCGTGGCTGGCGGAGTGGGCGGCCGGCAATCCGGCGGATTGACGTCTGGCGTATAGTAGAGGGCTTGCGCGCCTCATGGCCCGCCGCGGAACGACGATGAAAGCCCGACGCACACTCAGTCTGCTGGCCGCGCTGGCCCTGCTGGCGCCCCTGGCCGCCGTCGCCGTCCCGGTGTGCTCTCCCGGCCCGCACTGCCCGATGGCTGCTGCGATGGCCGGCGACCCGCCCTGTCACGGCACGGCGATCCAGGCGGACAGCTGCTGCCGGACGGCCGCGGCCGCCACCGCGGTCGAGATCGTGCCGGTGGCCTCCGCTCCGGCTCTGGCCGCCGACCCCGGCACGCCGGTGCCGCGGATCGAGTCGGCCGCCGGCGTGCCGCCCCTGGCGGCCGATGCCGCCGCGCCGCGGCCGCTATACCGCCTGTTCCGGGCCCTGCTGATCTGAGCTCCTTCCGCGGCTGAAGTGCGCCCGGTCGCCGCCGGCGACGCGGGCGTGGCTTGTAACCAGGGAGGAGACTCAGATGAGACGGAAGAACTGCCGCCTGCTGGCGGCGACGGTGCTGTCGGCCAGCCTCTGGCCGGCACTGACGGTCGCTCAGGCGATCGACGAGCGGATCGGGGAGAGTGGCCCCGCCGCGCGGCTGACCCGGTCCCTCGAGGATCCGGCCCTGCGAAGCGTGGTGACCGAGATCCTGGAGCGCAATGCCGAGCTCGCCGGGGCCGCCGCGCGGGCTCGCGCCGCGGCCCTGCGGGCGCCCCAGGTGCGCGCGCTGCCCGATCCGATGGTCGGCCTGACCGCCTTTCTCGCGCCACCGGAGACGCGCGTCGGGCCCCAGCGGCTGATGTTGGTGGCCTCGCAGCGCCTGCCCGGGTTCGGCAAGCTGGCCCTGGCCGAGCAGGCGGCGGTGCTGGAGGCGGCGGCGCTCGCCGCCGAGGTCGAGGCGCGGCGTCTCGAGTTGGTCACCGAGGGCCGGCGCCTGTGGTTCGAGCTGGCCTTCCAGGAGCGCCAGCGGGAGATCACCGCCGAGTTTCGCCGGCATCTCGACCAGCACGAAGAGATCGCCCGCACGCGTTACGCGACGGGGATCGGGTCGGGCCAGGGAGTGGTCAAGCTGCAGGCCGAGATCACCCGCGTCGACAGCCGGCTGCTGGACATCGGCGAACGGCAGGCCGCGCTGGCGGCCCGCCTCGGCGGGCTGCGCGACCGGCCGGGGGAAGGGCTCGCGGCCGCCGTGGGGCTTCCCGGCCTGCGCTCGCTCGACCTCGACCGCGGCGCCCTGGAGAGGCTGGCCGTCGAGCGCCGGCCGGAGCTGGCCGCCGCCGCGGCGAGGCTGGCCGGCGCCGAGGTCCTGCAGCGGCTGGCCGAGAAACAGTTCAAACCGGACTTCACCCTCGGTCTCACCTACACGATGGTCGAGCGACGCCGCGACGAGCCGGGCCGGCTGCAGCCGCCGCCAGGCAACGGCAACGATGTCTTCGGCCTCCAGGGCGGCGTGACGCTGCCGCTGCGCCGCGGCAAGCTGCGGGCCGGCCTCGAGCAGGCGAGCGCGCTGCGGTTGGCGGCGGAGGAGAGCCGGCGCGCCGCGCAGACGCGGATCGCCGCCGACCTCGACGAGCTGGCGGGCCGCATCCCGCTGGCCTGGCGGCAGCTGCGGCTGCTCGAGGACGTCCTGATCGTCCAGGCCGAGGAGGCACTGGACTCGGCCCGCGCCGGCTATGTGACCGGCACCCTGAACGCCCTCGACCTGCTGGACGCCGAGCACGTGCTGTTCGACGCCCACACCGCGGTGGCCCGCGCCGCCGCCGACTTCGCGATCTACCTGGCTCGGCTGGAAGGCGTGGTGGCCGAGCCGCTGGAGGTGCCGCAATCATGACCAACGCAAATGACACGGGCGCACGCCGCTGGCTCGGGCGGCTCGGATGGGCGGGCGGCGGGCTGCTGCTCGCGGCGCTGCTGACCCTCGACCCGTGGGACCTGCATCCGGTCGACGACTGGCTGCGCGGCGCGCCCGAGCAAGCAGTCGCGGCCGCCGGAGGCGGCGAGGCGCGGCAGCTGTGGACCTGCCCGATGCATCCCCACGTCCTGGCCGAGGGCCCTGGCGACTGCCCGATCTGCGGCATGGATCTGGTGCCGGCGGGGGATGGCGAGGCCGGGGCTCCGGCCGCGGCGGGCGGCAAGCGCGAGATCCTCTACTACCGCAATCCGATGGACCCGACGGTCACCTCGCCGGTGCCGGCCAGGGACTCGATGGGCATGGACTATGTGCCGGTCTACGCCGACGAGGCCGGGCGCGCGGCGGGCGCCGGGACGACGGTGGAGATCGATCCCACGGTGGTCCAGAACATGAACGTGCGAACCGCCGCCGCCGAGCGCCGCGATCTGCGCCACGACATCCGCACCGTCGGCTATCTGGAGTACGACCAGGAGCGGATGGTCACGGTGACCACGAAGTACAGCGGCTGGATCGAGACGGTGTACGTCAACTACGTCGGTGAGCCGGTGCGCCGGGGCCAGCCGCTGTTCGAGATCTACTCTCCCGAGCTCGTCCAGACCCAGCAGGAGCTGCTGTCGGCCATCGACTACGCGCGCGCCTTCGCCAGCGCCGCCGACGCTCGCCGGCGGGCCGAGGCGCTGGTCGACGCCGCCCGCACCCGGCTGCGCTACTGGGACATCTCGTCCGACCAGATCGCGCGGCTGGAGGAGACGGGCGAGATCTTCCGCACCCTCGACGTCGTGGCGCCGGCCGGCGGGCTGGTCATGAAGCGGCTTGCGGGGCTCGAAGGCATGGCCGTCAAGCCCGGCATGGAGGTGTACCACATCGCCGATCTGTCGTCGCTCTGGCTGTCGGTGGAGCTGTTCGAGGACCAGGTCGCCTGGATCGGCGAGGGCACCGCGGCCGACGTGACCTTCAACTACTTCCCGGGCGAGACCTTCCGCGGCACCGTGCGGTTCATCGAGCCGGAGTTCTCCGAGAAGACCCGCACCCTGCCGGTGAAGCTGGAGATGCCGAACCCGCGCGGCCGGCTGCGCCCGGGATGTTCGCCACCGTGATGTTCCAACCGGTGGCGGCGCGCCAGGCGCTGACCGTGCCGTCGCTGGCGGTGCTGCGCACCGGCCAGCGCAACGTCGTCGTGGTGGATCTCGGTGAGGGCCGCTTCGCTCCGCGCGAGGTGGTCCTGGGCTACGAGGGCGCCGGCTTCGTCGAGGTGATCGACGGGCTCGCCGCGGGCGAGACGCGTCGTCACCTCGGCGCAGTTCCTGATCGACTCCGAGGCCAGCCTGCAGGAGGCGATCCAGAAGATGCTGACCCAGCGCCAGGCCGAGCAAGCCGCCGCCGGCGGCCCGGCTGGGGCTGGCGACGGCAGCGGGCCTTAGAGGGAGACGCCGATGCTCAACAAGATCATCGAGTGGTCCCTGCGCAACCAGCTGCTGGTGACCGTGGCGTCTGCGTGCTGGCGATCCTGGCCGGCGTCTGGGCGATGCAGCGAGACCCGCATCGACGCCATCCCCGACCTCTCCGACGTCCAGGTGATCGTCTTCACCGAGTACCCCGGCCAGGCGCCGCAGGTGGTCGAGGACCAGGTCACCTACCCGCTCACCACCAAGATGCTGGCGGTGCCCTACGCCAAGGTCGTGCGCGGCTACTCGTTCTTCGGCTTCTCCTTCGTCTACGTCATCTTCGAGGACGGCACCGATCTCTACTGGGCGCGCTCCCGGGTGCTCGAGTACCTGCTCCGGGCTCGCCGGCCAGCTGCCCGCGCGGCGTCACGCCGCAGCTCGGCCCCGACGCCACCGGCGTCGGCTGGGTCTTCATGTACGTGCTCAACTCCGACCGAGCACTCCCTGGCCGAGCTGCGCAGCTTCCAGGACTGGTACCTGCGTACGGGCTGACCGTCGGTCGAGGGCGTCTCCGAGGTGGCCTCGGTCGGCGGCTTCGTCCGCCAGTACCAGGTCGAGGTCGACCCGGTGCAGCCTGCGCGCCTACGGCATCCCGCTCGCGCAAGGTGCAGACGCGCGATCCAGCGCTCGCAACATCGACGTCGGCGGCCGGCTGGTCGAGATGGCCGAGCGCGAGTTCATGGTGCGCGGCCGCGGCTACATCAAGGAGGTCCGGGACCTCGAGAACGTCGCGCTCGGCGTCGGCGCCGGGCGGCGCGCCGATCCTGCTCAAGGACGTCGCCGACGTCACCATCGGGCCCGAGATCCGCCGCGGCCTGGCCGACTGGAACGGCGAGGGCGAGATCGTCGGCGGCATCGTCGTCGTGCGCTCCGGCGCCGACACGCCTGTCGACCATCGCCGCGGGTCAAGGAGCGGCTGGCGGAGCTCGAGGCGGGCCTGCCCGAGGGCGTCGAGATCTCGGTCGCCTACGACCGCTCCGGCCTGATCGAGCGCTCGATCGAGACGCTGACCCACACCCTGATCGAGGAGTCGATCGTCGTCGCCCTGGTCTGCCTGGTCTTCCTCTTCCACTTCCGCTCCGCCTTCGTCGCCATCGTCTCGATCCCGGTCTCGATCCTGCTCGCCTTCATCATCATGCGGCTGCAGGGGCTCAGCGCCAACATCATGTCGCTGGGCGGCATCGCCATCTCGATCGGCGTGCTGGTCGACGCGGCGGTCATCATGGTCGAGAACGCCCACAAGCACTACGAGGAGTGGCGGGGCAAGCGGTCGCACTTCGAGATCATCCTGCGCTCGGCGCAGGAGGTCGGGCCGACCCTGTTCTTCACCCTGCTGGTCATCACCGTCTCGTTCCTGCCGGTCTTCACCCTGCGAGGCGCAGGAGGGGCGGCTGTTCCGCCCGCTGGCCTTCACCAAGACCTACGCCATGGCCGCTGTCGGCGCATCCTGGCGGTCACGGTCGTCCCGGTGCTGATGTTCTGGTTCGTCCGCGGGCGGATCCTCAGCGAGAAGCGCCACCCGGTCTCGCGCCTGCTGCGCTTTCTCTACACGCCGGTGCTCAACGTCGCGCTGCGCTGCCGCTGGGCGGTCATCGTCGTCATGGCGCTGGTCCTGCTGCGTCGACCCTGCGTGCCCCTGCAGCGGCTCGGCTCGGAGTTCATGCCGCCGCTGTGGGAGGGCGACCTGCTCTACATGCCGACGACCTTCCCCGGCATCTCGATCACCAAGGCGAGGGAGCTGCTGCAGCAGACCGACAAGATCATCCGCACCTTCCCCGAGGTGGAGTCGGTGTTCGGCAAGGTCGGCCGGGCCGAGACCGCCACCGACCCGGCGCCGCTGTCGATGATCGAGACGACCATCAGTGCTCAAGGACCCGCAGCGAGTGGCGGCCCGGGCATGACCACGCGACGAAGCTGATCGCCGAGCTGGACCGGGCGATCCAGTTCCCGGGGCTGACCAACGCCTGGACGATGCCGATCAAGACCCGCATCGACATGCTCTCGACCGGGATCAAGACGCCGGTCGGGATCAAGATCGGCGGGCCCGACCTGCGCGAGCTGGAGCGGCTCGGCGCAGGAGGTCGAGGCGGTGGTCAAGCCGCTGCCGGGCACCCTGTCGGCCTACGCCGAGCGGGTCATGGGCGGCAGCTATCTCGACTTCGACATCGACCGCGAGGCGGCGGCGCGCTTCGGCCTGACCGTCGGCGACATCCAGGACGTGATCCAGTCGGCGATCGGCGGCATGAACGTCTCCTGGACCGTCGAGGGGCTCGAGCGCTACCCGATCAACGTGCGCTATCCGCGCGAGCTGCGCGACAACCCGGCGGCGCTGCGCGAGATCCTGGTGGCGACGCCGGTCGGGGCGCAGGTGCCGCTCGGCCAGCTGGCCGACATCGAGCTGCGCCAGGGCCCGCCGGGCATCAAGTCCGAGAACGCCCGGCCCAACGCCTGGATCTACGTCGACCTGCGCGGCATCGACGTCGGCTCCTGGGTCGAGCGGGCACAGCGCGAGGTCGCGAGCCAGGTCGAGCTGCCGCCGGGCTACACGATCTTCTGGTCGGGGCAGTACGAGTACATGCAGCGGGCGCAGGCGCGGCTGCTGCTGATCGTGCCGCTGACCCTGGCGCTCATCTTCCTGATCCTCTACTTCCACACCAAGTCGATCGTCAAGACCGCCATCGTGCTGTCGGCGATCCCCTTCTCGCTGGTGGGCTCGGTCTGGCTGCTCGACCTGCTCGACTACAACTGGTCGATCGCGGTCTGGGTCGGCGTGATCGCCCTGGCCGGGCTGGCCGCCGAGACCGGCATGGTGATGCTGCTCTATCTCGACATCGCCTACGAGCGGTGGAAGAGCGAGGGCCGGATGGCCAGCTACGCCGATCTGGCGGCGGCGATCGATCACGGCGCGGTACAGCGGATCCGGCCCAAGATGATGACCGTGGCGACCGTGCTCTTCTCGCTGGTGCCGATCCTCTGGGCCACCGGCACCGGCGCCGACGTCATGCGGCGGATCGCCGCGCCGATGGTCGGCGGTATCGTCACCTCGTTCCTGGCCGAGCTGATCGTCTTCCCGGCGATCTATTTCGTCTGGCGGTCGGTCGGGATGAAGAAAGGGCCGCTGTTCGCCGCCGCCGAGACATCTGATAGCGAGGTATGAGCATGGCAGAGAACGACTCCCAGACAGCCGCGGCGCCGCTGCCGCCGACCGGCCGGGTGGTCCGCCTGGACCCGGTCTGCGGCATGGTCGTCGGCACGGACTCGCCGCACCGGCTGGAGCACGGCGGCGCCACCTACCTGTTCTGCAGCGCCGGGTGCGTCGACCGCTTCCGCGCCGCGCCGGAGAGCTACCTGGAGCCGGCGCCGGCCGCCGACCACCTCGACCCGGTCTGCGGCATGTCCGTCGCCGGCGACTCGCCGCACCGGCTGGACCATGCCGGCACCACCTACCGCTTCTGCTGCGCCGGTTGCTTGGAGAAGTTCCGCGCCGACCCGCAGCGATACCTCGAGGGTCGCGTGGAGGAGCCGCAGGATGCCGGCGCGGAGTACACCTGCCCGATGCACCCCGAGGTGAGCCAGATCGGCCCCGGCAGCTGCCCGGACTGCGGCATGGCGCTCGAGCCGACGGCGCCGATCGCGGTCAAGCGGCGGTGGACCTGCCCGATGCACCCCGAGGTGGTCCGCGACGAGCCGGGGGACTGCCCGATCTGCGGCATGGCCCTCGAGCCGGCCACCGCGAGCGCCGAGCAGCGAGAACCCCGAGCTGATCGACATGACCCGGCGCTTCCGGGTCAGCGTCGCCCTCGGCCTGCCGCTGGTCGTCGTCGCCATGGCGACGATGCTCGGCGTCGGGCTCTTCGACCGGCTGCTCTCGCCACGCGGCCTCCACTGGCTCGAGCTGGCGCTGGCCACGCCGGTGGTGCTGTGGTGCGGCTGGCCGTTCTTCGAGCGCGCCTGGCGGTCGCTGGTCAGCCGCCGCCTCAACATGTTCACCCTGATCGGGCTCGGCGTCGGGGTGGCCTACGGCTACAGCCTGGTGGCCACCGTGGCTCCGGGCCTCTTCCCGGCCTCGTTCCGCGGCCCGGGCGGCGCCGTGCCGGTCTACTTCGAGGCGGCGGCGGTGATCACCGCCCTGGTCCTGCTGGGCCAGGTGCTCGAGCTGCGCGCCCGCGACCGCACCGGCGCCGCGATCCGCGCCCTGCTCGACCTGGCGCCGCCGACCGCGCGGCGGCTGGGCGAGGACGGCGGCGAGGAGGACGTGCCGCTCGAGAAGGTGCGCGCCGGCGACCGCCTGCGCGTCCGCCCCGGCGAGAAGGTGCCGGTCGACGGCGTGGTGCTCGAGGGCGCGAGCGCGGTCGACGAGTCGATGGTCACCGGCGAGCCGATGCCGGTCGAGAAGGGGGCCGGCGACGGCGTGATCGGCGCCACCGTCAACGGCACCGGCTCCTTCGTCATGCGCGCCGAGAAGGTCGGCTCGGAGACGCTGCTGGCGCAGATCGTCCAGATGGTGGCCGAGGCGCAGCGCAGCCGGGCGCCGATCCAGAAGCTGGCCGACGTCGTCGCCGGCTGGTTCGTGCCGGTGGTGATGGCCAGCGCGGCGCTCACCTTCGTCGTCTGGGCGCTGGTCGGCCCGGCGCCGGCCATGGCCTACGCCCTGATCAACGCCGTGGCGGTGCTGATCATCGCCTGCCCCTGCGCCCTCGGGCTGGCGACGCCGATGTCGATCATGGTGGCCACCGGCCGGGGCGCCGCGGCCGGCGTGCTGTTCAAGAACGCCGAGGCGATCGAGCTGCTGCGCGAGGTCGACACCCTGGTGCTGGACAAGACCGGCACCCTGACCGAGGGCGCGCCCGCGGCTGGTCACGGTCGAGACCACCGGCGGCGGCGGCGGGGCCTCTCCGCCGCGCAGCCCGGGCGAGGCCGACCTCCTCCGGCTGGCCGCCGCCCTCGAGCGGGCCAGCGAGCACCCGCTGGCCGAGGCGATCGTCGCCGGCGCCGCCGACCGGGGCCTGGAGCTGCCCGCCGCGAGCGACTTCTCCTCGCGCACCGGCAAGGGTGTCCGCGGGCGGGTCGAGGGCCGCGAGGTGGTGCTGGGCAACCGGGCGCTGCTCGCCGAGCTGGGGCTCGAGGCCGGGGAGCTGGGGCGGCGGGCCGAGGCGCTCCAGGCCGCCGGGCAGACGGTCGTCTTCGTCGCCGTCGACGGCGCCCTGGCGGGCCTGCTGGGGGTGGCCGACCCGATCAAGGAGAGCACCCCGGCGGCGATCGCGGCGCTCCACGCCGAGGGCCTGCGGCTGGTCATGCTCACCGGCGACAGCCGCGCCACCGCCGAGGCGGTGGCGGCGCGAGCTGGGCATCGACGAGGTGGTGGCCGAGGTCCTGCCCGACCAGAAGGCCGCGGCGGTCACGAAGCTCCAGGCCGAGGGCCGCAAGGTGGCGATGGCCGGCGACGGCGTCAACGACGCCCCGGCCCTGGCCACCGCCGAGGTCGGCATCGCCATGGGCACCGGCACCGACGTGGCCATGGAGAGCGCCGGCGTCACCCTGGTCAAGGGCGACCTGCGGCGGCATCGTCCGCGCCCGCCGCTTGAGCCGCGCGACCATGCGCAACATCCGCCAGAACCTCTTCTTCGCCTTCGTCTACAACGCCCTCGGGGTGCCGGTGGCGGCCGGCGTGCTCTACCCGGTCTTCGGCATCCTGCTGAGCCCGATCCTCGCGGCGGCGGCGATGAGCTTCAGCTCGGTGTCGGTGATCAGCAACGCGCTGCGGCTGAGAAGTGCGCGGCTCTGAGCCGCTTGCCCGAGTGCGGGACGAACCGCGGCGGCTTCACCACGGCAGGGTTGGCGAAGTACCGCCGAACCGGCAACCCGTGAGGAGTTGATGGGTTGTCCGCCCGCCGCCCGACTCAGGGCGCCAGCGGCCGGGCCCCGGGAAACTCACCATTGGTCACCAACAACACCGACCTCCTGGCCAACCGGGTCGAGTCGACCACCCGCAGCCGCCCGCGCAGCTCCTCGGGCAGCGCCTCGAGCCCGTCGCCGTTGACCACCGCGAACACCCCCTCCGGCCGCTCGAGGTGGTGCCGCAGCACCTCCGGGTCGCCGGTCTCGACGGTGTACACCCCGTCGGAGTAGAAGGCGAACGGCTCCGGCAGGTTGCCCAGGTCGTAGGCCACGACCGGCAGCCCGGCGGCGCGCGAGTCGGCGGTGACCTCGGCGATGCGCACCGCGAACGGCCGCGCCGACTTGCGCCCCTCGAAGCGCGGATAGACCACCGCCGCCACCAGCAGGTAGGCCACGGCCAGCCCGGCGGCGGGCGCCAGGGCGGCGGGCAGGATGCGGCGCTTGACGGCGAACCAGAGGGTGGCGGCGCCGGCCGCGAGCAGGATGCCGCCGAAGGCCCAGAGCATCCAGGGCAGGAGCTCTTCGGCCCGCTTGGCCGCCAAGGGCGCGGCCAGGCCGATCAGCATCAGCAGACCGCCCAGAATGCCCTGCGCCACGGTCACCCAGCGCCGGCTCGGCGCCGGCGTCAGGTCGAGCGCCGGCTCGCGCCAGCCCGCCACCTTGCCCACCAGGGCGGCCGCCATGAGGGCGAAGGCGGGCACCGCCGGCAGGGCGTAGAGCTCGCGCTTCTCGGTCGAGATGGAGAAGAAGGTGACCACGAAGAGCGCCGCGATGAGCAGGAAGCGGTCGGCGGGCAGCTGCCGCCGCCGCCAGGCCAGCAACAGCGCCCCGGGCAGGAGCGCCGTCCACGGCATCAGCACCGGCGGCAGCACCTGGAGGAAATACCAGGGGGGCTGTTTGTGGTGCATGCCGTGGAGCCCGCGGTCGACGAAGTGCTCGCGCAGGGCGCCCCAGACCGAGTAGCCGCTGTCGTCGCCGAAGGTGGCGAAGAGGATCCAGGCCGCGAGCACCGCGGCGAAGACCAGCGGCCCCGAGAGCGGCGCGAAGCGGCGCCAGCTGCCCAGGTCACGGTCGGCGATCAGCACGCACAACGCGATCCCCAGCGGCAGCAGAAAGCCCACCGGACCCTTGTCGAGGACCGCCAGGGCGGCGGCGAGCCAGAACAGGAGCCCCGCCCGGCGGCCGTCGGCCTCGCCCGAGCGGAAGGCGACGAAGGCCGACAGGGCGACCCAGATGAGGAAGCAGAGCACCGAGTCGGTCTGGCTCCAGCGGGCCTTCTCCCAGAACAGGGTGGTGGTGGCGAGGGCGGCGCCGGCCAGAGCCGCGGTGCGCGGCCCGAAGAAACGACCGCCGAACCGCATGGTGAGCGCCACCGTGCCCAGCCCGGCGAGCGCCGAGGGCAGCCGCGCGGTCCAGGAGTTGACCTCGCCGAGCGGCAGCGAGACGAGCGCGATCAGCCAGAAGAAAAGCGGCGGCTTGTCGGTCGTGACGACGCCGTTGACATGCGGCACCGCCCAGCGGCCGTCGACCACCATCTCGCGGGCGCCCTCGGCGAAGTAGGGCTCGTCCGGCGCCCACAAGTCGTGCCCGCCCAGCCAGCCGAGGAAGAGGACCGCCGCCGCCGCCAGCGCCCAGCGCCGCGCCGTCACGCGTCGGCCTCGGGTGTGGCGGCGGCGCCGCTGACCGCGGGCTCGGCGATCGCGGGCGCGGGCTCGTCGGCGCCCCTCCCGACGTCCTCGAGCGGCACGGCGGCGGCCTCGCCGAAGACCCGGTCGCACCAGAGATCGAGCGCCAGCAGGGTGAAGAGCGGCTTGCGGAAGTCGGCCCTGCGCGCCAGGTGGTCGTCGAGCAGCCGCTCGACCCCGGCCGGCGACAGCAGCCCGCGCGCCTCGACCCGCTCGCGGCTGAAGCGGCGGCGCAGCTCGTCGCCCAGCCCGTGCAGCAGCCAGCGCGAGAAGGGGATGTTGAAGCCGCGCTTGCGCCGCGACAGCACCGCCGCCGGCAACCGCCCCTTGACCGCCCGGCGCAGGATCGCCTTGGTCTTGAGGCCCTTGAGCTTCTGGCGCGAGGGCAGCCCGGCGACGAACTCCGCCAGATCGTGATCCAGAAACGGCGCCCGCGCCTCGAGCGAGGCCAGCATGGTGGCCCGGTCGACCTTGGTCAGCAGGTCGTCCTGGAGATACATCGTGAAGTCCATGTAGAGCAGCCGCGACAGGTCGTCGGGGAAGCTGCGGCCTTCGAGCCGGGCGCGGGCGCTGGCGAAGGGGTCGTCACGGCCGAGCCGCTCGAGCACCCGCGGCGCCAGCACGCCGGCCTGGGCCGGCGGGGCGAGGCTGCCGAACCAGCTGTGGTGGCGCTCCACCAGGCCCATCTCGGCGGCGGCGGCGAACCGCGCGACCAGGTAGTCGAGGCCGACGTTGCCCATGCTCACCGGCAGCACCGAGCGCAGGGCGCGCACCGCGCCGCGCGCCAGCCCCCGCGGCAGCCGCTGGTAGCCGGCGGCGAGGCGGTGGCCGAGGTAGGTGGGGTAGCCGGCGAACAGCTCGTCGGCGCCCTCGCCGGAGAGCACCACCTTGACCTCCTGGCGGGCGAAGCGGGCGAGCAGGTGCGAGGGGATGGTCGAGGCGTCGCCCAGCGGCTCGTCGAAGCCGCGGCCGACTCGCTCGAGGCCGTCCGCCAGGTCGGCCTCGGACAGGATCAGCTCGTGGAAGTCGGCCTGGAAGTGGCGGGCGGTGTCGCGGGCGAAGCGCGACTCGTCGAAGCCGGCGTCCTCGTGCCCGAGCGAGAAGGCCGGCACGCCGGGGCCCTGCTGCTCGGCCATGTAGGCCAGGACGGTGGAGGAGTCGATGCCGCCCGAGAGGAAGACGCCCACCGGCACGTCGGCGCGGCGCCGGCGCTCGACCGCCAGGGCCATGCGCTCGTCGAGCTCGCCGGCCAGCGAGGCCGTCGAGCGCGTGGCCAGCTCGGCGTTGCCGTAGTAGTCGGCCAGGTCCCAGTAGGGCCGCACCGTGACTTCGCCGTCGCGGGCGAGCAGATAGTGGCCGGCCGGCAGCTTGCGCACCCCGGCGAAGGGCGTCAGCGGCGCCGGGAAGTAGTCGTGCAGCAGGTAGCGCCGGAGCGCCACCGGGTCGAGGAGCCGCGGCACCCGGGGGTGGGCCAAGAGCGCCCGCAGCTCGGAGGCGAAGACCAGCTCGTCGCCCCCGTGCTCGGCGGCCCCGTGCCAGTAGAAGAGCGGCTTCTCCCCGGCCCGGTCGCGGGCCAGCAGCAGCCGCCGGTCGCGGCCGTCCCAGACCGCGAAGGCGAACATGCCGTTGAGCCGCTCGAGCATCTCGACCCCGTGCTCCTCCCACAGGTGGGGCAGGACCTCGGTGTCGACACCGGTGCGGAAGGTGTGGCCGCGATCCTCGAGCGCGGCGCGCAGCGGCTCGCTGTTGTAGATCTCGGCGTTGGCGACCGACCAGACGGTGCGGTCCTCGTTGGGGAACGGCGGGCAATCGGAGTCCAGGTCGATGATCGCCAGCCGCTGGAAGCCGAAGGCGCAGGGGCCGTCGGCGACGGCGTCGCTGCCGTCCGGGCCGCGGTGGGCCAGGGTCGCGGCCATCCGCCGTGCGAGCGCCTCACGCTCGTCGCTGGCGATCGCTCCGCCGACGATGCCAACGATTCCGCACACGGTCGAGTAGAAAACCGTATCAGAGCCGGCCGGCTTTTCCGAGCCGGCGGCGGGGCGATGCCGTCACGGCATTGGACACCTGATTGCGCCCCGGGTTGCTGGTAGAGTTTCGGAAGTTCGGCCACGGTCGGCGACCCGGTGCCGGAGCGCACCGATGGCCCAGACCAAGCGAATCCTGGTAGTCGAGAGCGACCCCGAGGCGGCGGCGCTGATCCGCCGCGGCCTCGAGCCGGAAGAGAGCTTCGCGCTCACGCTGACCGGCTCGCTGGCCCAGGCGCGAGCGGTCATCGATCGCCGGGCGCCCGACGTGGTGATCGCCTCGCTCAAGCTGCCGGACGGCCGCGGCACCGACCTCATCCCCGGCTTCGAGCTGGTGGCGATGTACCCGGTGGTGGTGATGGCCGCGAGCGGCGACGAGACCACCGCGGTGGAGGCGATGAAGGCCGGCGCGCTGGACTACGTCGTCAAGTCCGAGGCGACGCTGCTGGGCATGCCGCAGGTGGTGCGCCGGGCGCTCAGGGAGTGGAGCCATCTGGTCGAGCGCCGCCGGGCCGAGATCGCCTTCCAGGTCAGCGAGATGCGGTTCCGCTCGCTGTATGACGACAACCCGTCGATGTTCTTCACCGTCGAGCGCGACGGCACCATGTCGTCGGTCAACCGCTATGGCGCCGAGATGCTGGGCTATACGGTGGACGAGCTGATCGGGCGCCGCTTCGACGAGCTCTACCCCGAGAACCAGCGCCCGGCTCTCGAGGGCCACATCGAGGGCTGCTTCGAGGAGCAGGAGACGCTGCACCGCTGGGAGGCGCGCAAGGCCCACCAGGACGGCTCCACGCTCTGGGTGCGCACCACGGCGCGCATCGTGATCGGCGCCGACGGCGAGCCTTCGCTGCTGATCGTCTGCGAGGACCTCACCGAGACCCGCACGCTGTCCGAGATCCTCAACTACGAGTCGAGCCACGACTCGCTGACCGGGCTGCTCAACCGGCGCGAGTTCGAGCGCCGTCTGGCCGAGGCGCTGCGCGGCGCCGCCGAGACCGAGTCGGAGCACGTCCTCTGCTATGTCGACCTCAACCAGTTCCAGCTGATCAACGAGACCTGGGGCCACGCGGCCGGCGACGACCTGCTGCGCCGGCTGGCGCGGCTGTTCCAGCAGCAGCTGCGGCCGCGCGACCTGCTGGCGCGGCTGGGCGGCGACGAGTTCGGCGTGCTGATGGAGTTCTGCTCGCTGAACGAGGCGCAGGTGGTGGCCGCCTCGATCCAGCAGGCGATCGAGGCCTTCCGCTTCGACTGGGAGGAGCAGCGGCTGACGGTCGCCGCCGGCATCGCCCTGGTGCCGATCGGCGCCGGCCAGACCATCGGCCAGGTGATGCAGGCCGCCGACACCGCCTGCTACGCCGCCAAGACGGCGGGGCGGAACCGGATCCACGTCTACAACCCCGAGGACGTCGAGATCGCCCGCCGCCAGGGCGAGATGCGCTGGGTCTCGCGCATCCTCATGGCGCTGCAGGAGGACCGCTTCGCCCTCTACCGGCAGCGGATCAGCCCAATCGTCGACGGCGGCCGGCAGCACCACTTCGAGATCCTGCTGCGCATGCTCGACGCCGACGACCGGGTCATCGCCCCGGGGTCGTTCCTGCCCGCCGCCGAGCGCCACCGGCTGATCGAGCGGCTCGACCGCTGGGTGATCGCCAACACGCTCGAGTGGCTGGCCGAGCAGCGGGCCGAGCTGCCCGACCTCTTCCTGTGCGCCATCAATCTCTCCGGCCACAGCCTGGGCAACGAGCGCACGCTGCGCTTTCTCCAGGACCAGATCGCGCGCTACGACATCCCGCCCGAGAAGCTCTGCTTCGAGGTCACCGAGACGGTGGCGGCGCAGGACCCCGACAAGGCGACCCGCTTCATCGGCGCCCTGCGCGAGCGCGGCTGCCACTTCGCCCTCGACGACTTCGGCACCGGCGTCTCCTCGTTCGGCTATCTGCGCACCCTGCCGGTCGACTTCGTCAAGATCGACGGCATCTTCGTCAAGGGCATCCTCGACGACGCCGCCGACGACGTGCTGGTGGCGTCGATCAACCGGGTCGCCCACGCGCTGGGCAAGCGGACCATCGCCGAGTACGTGGAGAACGAGCGGATCCTCGAGCGCATGGCGGAGATCGGCGTCGACTTCGTGCAGGGCTACGGCGTCGGCCGGCCGGAGCCGATCGGCGAGATGGGCGGCCCCCGGGCGCTGCGGGCGCTCGGCAGCTAGTGTCGGTCGCCGCCGGCTTCTTGCCGCCACCGGCGAGCCGCGTTAAGGTCGAGGTTCAGCCTACAGCAGCGCGCCGGAGGATGCCGCCATGCTCGACCATCCGCGTCCCAAGTTCACCTTTCTCGGCCACGCCACGGTGCGGTGCGACCTGCCGGGCGGCAAGGTGATGCTGATCGACCCCTGGGTCGGCCAGAACCCCTCCTGCCCGGACGAGCTCAAGCAGCTCGACCGGCTGGACGCCATGCTGATCACCCACGCCCACTTCGACCACATCGCCGATGCGGTGGAGCTGGCCCAGCGGTACCAGCCGGAGGTCGTCGTCGGCTGTTTCGAGGTCTGCCACTGGCTCACCGGCAAGGGCGTTCGCAACACCTCGGCGATGAACCTCGGCGGCTGCCAGGACGTTCTGGGGCACAGCGTCAGCATGGTGCGGGCGGACCACTCCTGCGGCATCAGCGACGGCGACCACATCCTCTACGGCGGCGTCGCGGCCGGCTATGTCGTGCGGCTCCAGGGCGGCTACACCTTCTACCACGCCGGCGACACGGCGCTGTTCTCGGACATGCAGCTGATCGCCGAGCTCTACCGCCCGGAGCTGGCCTTCCTGCCCATCGGCGATCTGTTCACCATGGGCCCGGACCAGGCGGCGCGGGCCTGCCGCTACCTCGGCGTGCGGCATGTCGTGCCGATCCACTGGGGAACCTTCCCGGTCCTCAGCGGCACGCCGGCGGCGCTCGAAGCCCGCCTCGACTCCCTCGGCATCACCTGCCGGATGCTCGCCCTGCAGCCGGGCGAGTCGTACTAGCCTGCGTTATTCACCCAGGCGCGAAGCTCGGGCTGGCCGCCTCAGAAGCGGACGGCGGCGCCGGCGCCGACAAAGAAGTCGACGCTTTCCGAGTCGAGCCCGGCGCCGGCGCGAAAGTCGAGCTGGCTGTCTTCCGACAGCGCCCAGGTGAGCCCGGCGTTGAAGATCTGGTCGTCGCCGCGCCCCTGCTGGCGGCTGAGCGCGTAGACCTCGACGAAGCCGCCCAGTCCGTCACGCAGCGCGCGGCCCAGCACCAGGCTGGCGGAGAGCTCGCCAAAGCGGTCGTTGCGCGCGCCCTTCCGGGCGTAGCCCACGTTGCTGCCGAGCGAGGTCCGGTCGCTCAGCGCCCAGGCCAGCGCCAGGGTCGCCGCGGGCTGTGGCTCGGAGTCGCCGAACTCGTCGGAGCCGGTGGGCAGGGTGGTGGCGAAGAGCATCGCGACCTGCGGCAGCCGCGAGCCCGGCGGCAGGGGATCGCTGAGGCGGATCTTGCAGCCCACCGACATGTCCTGAAGGCCCGAGACGGCGCCCCCGGGGCCGTCCACCCGGACCCAGGAGTTGAGGCCCAGCCGCAGCTCGACGATCTCGGTCCAGCCGATCCGCACCAGCAGCTCGCCGATTGCCCGCTCGTCGAGCTCGCCGCTCTCGGTGTAGGTGGCTCCGGTCTCGATTACCGTCATGCCGCGGGTGACGGTGTCGGTGCCGGCGGTGAAGGTAGGGCGATCGGGGACCAGCGGGTCGTCCTCGGCCGCCGCCGCTGCCGCCAGCAGGGCGAGCAGCACCGTGGCAGCCGCCGCCGCTCGGCGCGCCAACAGGCGGCTTGCGGCGGAGCGGGCTGGTATCGCGATGCGGCTCATCTCGTCCTTCGCCGGCGCGGGCGGTCGCGGCCGCGCCGCTCGCATGGACGAGGGTACAACGGTAACCCTCGCGACGCCAGCCTTTGGTTGTTGCGGGTCCGTGGAGCTCGTCGCCTGTGGCAACATGGCGAGGCCATCGAGGCGACGCCGTGACGAGGATGACCACCAGCACCGTCGAGGACTACCTGAAGCGGATCCTGCTCGAGGAGGAGGGCGGCGACGGGCCGCCGGTCTCGCCCGGGCGGATCGCCGCCGCCTTGGAGGTGGCGCCGGGCACGGTGACCGCCATGCTCAAGACCCTGGCGGCGAGCAAGCTCATCACCTACGAGCCCTACAGCGGCGCCGGGCTGACCGCCGCCGGCCGCGAGCTGGCGCTGCACGTCCTCCGGCGGCACCGGCTGATCGAGCTCTTTCTGGTGCAGGTGATGGGCATCGACTGGAGCGAGGTGCACGACGAGGCCGAGCGGCTGGAGCACGCGGTCTCCGATCTGCTCATCACCCGCATCGACGAGATGCTCGGCCATCCCGAGGTCGACCCGCACGGCGACCCGATCCCGACGCCCGGCGGCGAGGTGCGGCAGCCGCAGCTGCCCAGCTTGCTTGGCTGCGCCACCGGCGAGGCGCTGCGCGTCGCCCGGGTGCTCGACCAGGACCCGGCTTTTCTCCAGCTGGTCGAGCGTGAGGGCCTCAAGCCGGGGCGCGAGATCGAGGTGCTCTCGCGCGACCGCGCGGCCGACACGGTGATGATCCGCCGCGGCGACGGCGGCCTGCTCAGCCTGGGATTTCGGGCCGCTTCGAAGATCGAGGTCGAGGGGCGCTAGCCGGGGCTACAGCCACCGCGCCCGGAGCAACAGCCCGAGCCGGGCGCCGACCCCGAGCTCCGGCGGCTGTTCGACGACGGACGGCCCGGCCCGCTCGACCCGGTCGAGCAGCGCCCGCCCGGCGAGGACGAGAAACCGGGCCGCTGGCCGCCAGGCCCGCGGCAGCTCGGTGAATCTCCGTGAGGCCAGCTGGCGGCGGGCAAGCTCGCACTCCCGCCGCACCGCCGCGGCCACCGTCCGGCGGTCGGTGTCGCCCGCCGTGGCCCAGTCGTCCGGCAGCTGGCGTCGCGGCAACCGGGCGTCGTGGCGACGCAGCCCCTCTCCCAGATCGAGCAGGGAGAAGAGGCGCAACAGCCCGGACGCCAACTCGGAAGCCGCCGTCCCGGTCGCCGCCGGCTCGGTGGCGCCGAGCAGCGCCGCGGCCAGCGCCGCCGCCAGCCTCTCGAGCTCCGCCGCGCGGGCCTGCTCGGTGGCCGGTCGGCGCACCGCGACCCGGTGCCGCGCGGCGTCGGCCAGCCCGTCGAGCGCTTCGCGGTCCCACGGCCGGAGCCGCTCCTCGAGCTCGAGGCGCAGGAAGATCGGCTGCCCGGCAGCGGTCCCGGACAGCGCCTCCTCGAGCTGGAACTGCCAGCGGTTGATCTGCGACAGCCGCTCGCCCTCGAGGCCGGTCTGGCGGGCGAAATCGAACAGCACCAGGGCGTAGGCGGCCAGCGCCTGGGCGCGGCGGCGCTCGGCCGCCGGCAGCAGGATCATCGCCGGGGCGAGGTCGCGCAAGGCGTTGCGGCAGACCTCGCCGCAGAGCCGCTCCGCCGCCTCCGGGTCCTCCTCGGCCTGCGGCAGGCGCAGCTCGTCGAGCAGCCGGCTGTGCCGGCTGGCGGCCATGGCATCGGCCCGCCACTCCCCCGCCGTCGGGTGCTCGTCCCGCACCCGCTCGACCGGTGTGCCGCCAGGACGCTTCATCTCCCGAGCCTACCGGTTGCCGCTGCCTCCTGTAGCGGTCGACTTCTGGGTCGACCGTGTACCAACCTGGCAAAGACGGTCGAGACGGAGCCCGACCCCTACAGCAGCCTCAGCAGCTCGCGCTGCGGCTCGCCGCCGGTGATCTCGGCGCGCTCGGCGGTGAGTGCGACGTTGATCTCGGAGCGCACGCCGAAGTCGCCCTCGAGGTAGATCCCGGGCTCGATCGAGAAGCCGGTCATCGCCACCAGCGGCCGGGTGTCGTGGGTCTCCAGGTTGTCCATGTTGGCGCCCTGGCCGTGGTCCTGGATGCCGATCGAGTGGCCGGTGCGGTGGAAGAAGCGGTCGCCGTAGCCGGCGGCCTCGATGACCCCGCGGCAGGCGTCGTCGACCTCGAAGCCGCGCACCGTCTCGCCGGGGTAGCGGGCCGCGATCAGCTCCCAGGCGGCGTCGCGGGCGCCGCTGACGAGGCCGAAGATCTCCTGCTGACGGTCGGTCGGCGCCGCGGCGCAGACTCCGCACCAGGTGATGTCGCCGTAGATCGAGCCGGCGGCCTTCTCCTTGGCCCACAGGTCGATGAGCAGGAAGTCGCCCGGCCGGATCGGGCTCGAGCCCTCGGCGGTCGGCTGGTAGTGGGGGTCGGCGCTGTGCTCGTTGACGCCGACGATCGGCGGCGACTCGGTCCACAAGCCCTCCTCCTCGAACCGGCCGAGGATGAACCGCTGCACCGCGTGCTCGACGATCTCGTCGCCGCCGCGCAGCCGGTCGGCCACCAGGTCGAACGCCTGGCGGACGATGGCGTGCAGCTGAGCGCAGGCGCGGCGGTGGGTCGCCAGCTGCTCGGCCGACCAGACGGCGGCGAACCGCTGCACCAGCTCCGCCGAGGAGGCGAGCTCGACCCCGGTGGCGCGCAGCAGCTCGGCGGTCCCGGCGTCGAGCCGCGAGACCGACGGCAGGCCGTTGTCGGGGCTGTACTGGGCCGCCAGCCGGGCGCGGCCGGCGACCAGGTCGGCGAGGCCGGCGCGGTGCTGCTGCCAGGTCAGGTAGTGCGAGTTGGCGCCCGGCAGGTGGTCGAGCATCGCCGGCTCCAGCCGGTGGGTGAGCTTGCGCGGCTCGCCCGCGGCCGGGACCAGGTAGTAGCAGCGGCGGGTGACCAGCGCCTCTTCGGAGAAGCCCAGCAGCTCCAGGCTGACCGGGTCGTTGCGCTGGAAGACGGCGAACAGCCAGCCGTCGAGGCCGGCTTCGGTGAGGGCCTGCTGGATCTCGGGGATGCGGTCGGCGAGCACGGGGCCTCCTTGCGGTGGGTGGGGAGAGCAATCTACCAAAGCGGCCGGCGGCGCGGTTGGCGCGGCCGCCGCCGGCAGATGAATCGTGTAGCATCTATATCTTCACGAGCAGGGTCCGGCTTGTGAACTGTTGCATTCGATTGTTGTGAGGGTTTCTCTAGACTGAATCCGCGACGATGGCGAGCCTCCGGAAGATCAAGCGCCGCATGGTCCGGCGTGCCGTGGTCGAGAACCTCGACCTGATCCACGGCCCCCGAGCTACCCGCCGCAGCCGGCGCCTGAGCCGGCTGGTCACCGTCGCCCGGCTGGTCTTCCTGGTCGGCCTGCCGGCCGGTCTGGTCGCCACCTCGATGGTGCTCGCCGAGGCGGCCCAGGGATGGCTCGAGACCTCGCGCGCGGCGGTGCTGCGCCAGGGGCCGTCGCCCGGGCTGGCGCCCTCGCCGTGGCGGGTCGAGCCCGTGGTCAGCGCGCCGTTCGCCCTCGACCACAGCTTTCCCAAGCCGCTGCCGATCGACCGCAAGATCCTGCCGCTGTTGGTCCGCCGGGTGGTGATCGACCCGGGCCACGGCGGTGGCTCGAGCGGCACCGAGGGGCCCCTGAACCTGGTCGAGAAGGACGTCACGCTGGACATCGCCAAGCGGCTGCGCCGGCTGCTCGAGGAGGCCTCCTACGAGGTGGTGATGACCCGCGAGGAGGACGTCAGCGTCGCCCTGACCGACCGCGCCGATCACGCCAACCGCGAGAGCGGCGACATCTTCGTCTCGATTCACGTCAACTGGTTCGAGAACCGGCGGTCGCGGGGTGTCGAGACCTACTATCTGGGCCCCACCGATGATCCCTACCTGAGCGATCTGGCGGCGAGCGAGAACCGCGACTCGGGCATCCCGCTGGCCGAGTTCCGCGACATCCTCGAGCGCGTCTACGCCGATGTCCGGCAGGACGAGTCGCGGCGGCTGGCCAGCGCCGTGCAGCATTCGCTGCACCGCTCGCTGAGCTCGCTCAACCCGGCGATCCGCGACCGCGGCATCAAGACGGCACCCTTCGGCGTCCTGGTGCGGACCGAGATGCCGGCGATCCTGGCCGAGGTCTCCTGCCTCTCCAACGAGGCCGAGGCCCGGCGGCTGGTGCAGCCCGCCTACCGCGAGTACATCGCCGAGGCGATCTTCGACGGCCTGCGCCACTACGCTCGCGGACTCAACGCGAGCGACGACCAAAGGAGCTGACATGAGCGAATCCGGAGACGGCGGCAACGCCATCTTGAACGTCGGAGTGGATCTGGGGACCTCCCGCAGCTCGGTCTCCGGCTCGAACGGCGAGCGGCACGTCATCCGCAGTTATGTCGGCTGGCCGCTCGACATGGTGGCGCGCAAGGTGCTCAAGCGTGACGTGCTGATCGGCGAAGAGGCGCTCGAGAACCGGATCATGCTGGACCTGCATCGGCCGCTCGAGCGCGGGCTGATCAAGGAGGGCTCGGAGAAGGACGCCGAGGCGGTGCGCGAGCTGCTGCGCCACCTGATCTCGCTCGCCAACCCCGACGGCGCCCGGGTGCGGGCGGTGGTGGGCGTGCCCGCCGAGGCGCTGCGGACCAACCGCCAGCAGCTCCGCGCCGCGATGAGCGGCCTGGTCGACCAGCTGATGATCATCTCCGAGCCCTTTGCCGTCGCCTACGGCCTCGAGGCGTTGCTGCACGCGCTGGTGATCGACATCGGCGCCGGCACCACCGACTTCTGCGTCATGAACGGCCGCTACCCGACCGAGGACGACCAGCGCACCCTGACCCAGGCGGGCGACTCGGTCGACGAGCAACTCGAGCTGCTGATCGCGGCGCGCTACCCCGAGGCCAACTTCTCGGGCCACATGATCCGCGAGTGGAAGGAGGAGCACAGCTTCGTCGGCAGCCCGAAGGGGCCGGTGGTGGTCGAGGCGCCGGTCAAGGGGGTGCCGACCGAGCTCGACATCACCGACGAGATGCGGCAGGCGTGCGAGAGCCTGCTGCCGCCAGTGACCGAGACCCTGCTCGACCTGGTCTCCCGCGTCCAGCCCGAGTACCAGGCGAAGGTGCGCCAGAACGTCATCCTGTCGGGCGGCAGCGGCCTGATCCGGGGGCTGGGGGCGGCGCTGCAGAAGGCCCTGGGGGAGATCGGCGGCGGGCAGGTGCGGGTGGTCAAGGACCCGATCTACGTCGGCTCGGACGGCGGCCTGGCGCTGGCGACGGATGCGCCGGCCTCGGACTGGGAGAAGCTGTCGGCCTGACCGGAGGCCGGGCTTGCGACTGTTGGCGCGGTAGGGCCGGGCTTCGCCTGCGTGTTCGCCCCCCCTCCGCTTCGCTATTGCATGTTTATGCTTCGCTCCGGGGGGGCGCCCACTCCGGCTGCGCCCTCCGGTTTGCGGACGCGGGCCGGGCTTCGCTTCCGAGGCGCCCCTGGTAGCGCGGTAGGGCCGGGCTTCGCCTGCGTGTTCGCCCCCCCTGCGCTTCGCTATTGCATGTTTATGCTTCGCTCCGGGGGGGCGCCCACTCCGGCTACGCCCTGCGGTCGTGGCCGCCGGCGGGGCGGTGACTCTGGCGGCTTCGTCTATGATCCGGGAGCGATTCGAATCCGGAGAGAGGAGCGACGGTGAGCGATTACGAGAAGGACTTCGCGGCGGTGGGAGCGATAACCCCCGAGCACGAAACGCTGGCGGCGTTCGCGGGCACCTTCAGGGCCGAGGTCAGTATGTGGATGGGGCCCGAGGAGCCGATGGTCTCCACCGGCACGATGGTCAACGAGCTCGATCTCGGCGGCCGCTTTCTCGAGCAGACCTACACCGGCGACCCCAACGACGGGCCGTTCCCGGCCTTCGAGGGCCGCGGCTACTTCGACACCGGCCAGGGCGAGGCCAAGTCGATGGAGATCCGCTACAGCCGCGCCTGAGGGCGGATCCCCCGGTGATGGGCCGCGAAGAGGCGCAGGAGAGGATCGCCGCGCTGCGCGCCGAGCTGCGGCGGCACGAGCACCTCTACTACGTGCTCGACCGGCCGGAGATCTCCGACGAGGCCTACGACGGGCTGTTTCGCGAGCTCCAGGCGCTCGAGGGGGAGTTTCCGGAGCTGGTCTCCGCCGACTCGCCCACCCAGCGGGTCGGCGGCGCGCCGCTCTCCTCGCTGCCCACCGTCGAGCACGAGGCGCCGATGCTGAGTCTCGACTCGTCGGCCGACCTCGAGGCGGTGCGCCGGTTCGACGAGCGGCTGCGCAAGCTGCTCGGCGACGATCTCGCCTACACCCTGGAGCCCAAGCTCGACGGCGCCTCGATCGAGCTGGTCTACGAGCAGGGCCGGCTGGTTCGGGCCGCGACCCGCGGCGACGGCCGGGTGGGGGAGGAGATCACCGCCAACGCCCGCACCATCCCGGCGGTGCCGCTGCGGCTGCGCGATGACGAGCGTCCCGTGCCGGCGCACCTGGCCCTGCGGGGCGAGGTGATCATGCGGCTCGGCGAGTTCGAGCGCCTCAACGAGCGCCTGCTCGAGCAGGGCCGCGAGCCGTTCGCCAACCCGCGCAACGCCGCCGCCGGCGCGCTGCGCCAGCTCGACCCGCGGCTGACCGCCGAGCGGCCGCTGGACATCTTCGTCTACGACATCCTGGCCGCCGGCGACGACGTCGCCCACGGCTCGCAGTGGCAGGTCCTCGAGTCGCTGGCCGCCTGGGGCCTCAAGGTCAACCCGCTCAACCGGCGGGCGCGCGCGGTGGCGGAGATCGAGGCGGCCCATCGCCGGCTGGTCGACGCCCGCGACGAGATCGACTACGAGATGGACGGCCTGGTGATCAAGCTCGACGAGCTGGCGGCGCGCGACGAGTTGGGCTCGACCTCGCACCACCCGCGCTGGGCCTTCGCCTTCAAGTTCCCGCCGCGGCGCGAGGAGACCGTAATCCTCTCGATCGTTCCCAGCGTCGGCCGGACCGGGGTGGTGACCCCGGTGGCGCTGATGCGGCCGGTCGAGATCGGCGGCGTCACGGTCAGCCGGGCGACGCTCCACAACCGCGAGGAGGTGGCCCGCAAGGACGTGCGCGAGGGCGACAAGGTGCGCCTCGAGCGGGCCGGCGACGTCATCCCGCGGGTCGTCGAGCGGCTGCCCTGGCCGGGCAAGAAGCGCCAGCCGCCGTTCCGCATGCCCGACGACTGCCCCTCCTGCGGAACGCCGCTCATCGAGCGCGGCCCGTTCACCGTCTGCCCCAACAGCTTCGACTGCCCGGCACAGCTCAAAGGCCGGATCCTGCTGCTCGGCTGGCGCGGGGCGCTGGACATCGAGGGCCTGGGGGAGGAGACCGCCCGGCTGTTGGTGGAGAAGGGGCTGGTCAAGCACCTGCCGGATCTGTTCGACCTCCGGGCCGAGCAGCTGCTCGAGCTCGAGGGCTTCGCCGAGAAGTCGGCCAACGCCCTGGTCGACGGCATCGAGCGCGCCTCGCACTGTGACCTGGACCGGTTCCTGTTCGGCCTCGGCATCCCCGAGGTCGGCGCCGCCACCGCCCGCGAGCTGGCGCGCCACTTCGGCGCCTTCGACGCGGTGCGCCGGGCCGACGAGGAACAGCTCCAGGAGGTCCCCGGTGTCGGCCCGCGGATGGCCGAGCAGATCGTCGCCTTCTTCCGCGAGCCGCACAACGCCGAGATCCTCGATCAGCTGCTCGACGGCCGCATCCATGTGCGCGAGGTGGAGCTGGCGGCGGCGGCCGAGGCGGGGCCGTTGGACGGGCTGCGCATCGTCCTGACCGGCGGCCTCGAGCGGCTCACCCGGCCGCAGGCCCAGGAGCTGCTCGAGGCGGCCGGCGCCCAGGTCACCTCGGCGGTCTCGCGCAAGACCGACCACGTGGTCGCCGGCACCGACCCGGGATCCAAGCTGGCCAAGGCCGAGGCGCTGGGGGTCAACGTCCTCGACGAGCAGGGCCTGCTCGACCTGCTCGCCGAGCACGGCGTCGCGGCGCCCTGAGTCGCCGCTACCGGTAGACCGCGCGCCGCGGTAGGAGCCCGTTTGCGGGATTCCGAGCCGGGCGGGCACTACGTGAGGAGGTCGCACCCGCCCGCATCGGGCAGAATGGCCTCGTGGACAACCCCGCGATCGCCACCGCCCTCGACCAGGTCGCCGATCTGCTCGAGATCCAGGGCGCCAACCCGTTCCGGGTGCGGGCCTACCGCAACGCCGCCCGGACGGTGACGATGCACGCGGTGCCGATGCGCCAGCTGCTCGAGGAGGGCGCGGACCTCACCGAGCTGCCGGGGATCGGCAAGGAGATGGCCGGCCACATCGCCGAGCTGGTCACGACCGGCGACCTGTCGGTGCTCGACGCGCTCGACGGCGAGGTGCCGCGCAGCCTGGTCGAGATCGTCGCGCTCTCAGGCGTCGGACCCAAGAAGGCGGCCCGTTTCTGGCAGGAGCTCGGGGTCGAGACCGTCGAGCAGCTGGCGGAGGCGGCGAAGGCCGGCCGGGTGGCGGCGCTCGACGGCTTTGGCGAGGCGAGCCAGGCGAAGATCCTGCGCGCCATCGAGCGGCGGCGCCCGGCCGGGACCGGACGGCTGCCGCTGGCCCACGCCGAGCGGCGGATCGCGCCGCTGCTCGACCATCTGGCCGCGGCGAAGCAGGTCCAGCGCCTCGAGGTCGCCGGCAGCTACCGCCGCCGGCTGGAGACGGTGGGCGACATCGATCTGCTGGCGGTCGCCCGCCAGGCCGAGCCCGTGATGGAGCGGTTCACCACCTTTCCCGGCGCTCAGCGGGTGGTCATGGCGGGCCCGACGCGGGGCCGCATCGCCCTCGCGGGGGGTTCCCCCGGCGGGATCCTCGAGGTCGACCTCCGGATCGTGCCGCGCAAGAGCCATGGCGCGGCGATGGTCTACTTCACCGGCTCGAAGGAGCACAACATCAAGCTGCGCCAGCGGGCGATCGAGCGCGGCCTGCGGCTGTCGGAGTACGGGCTCTTCCGCGAAGACGAGGGCAAGCGCCGAAAGCGCGCCGGTCACGAGGGGGAGGCCGCGGACGGCGGGCCGGCGGAAGGACCGGTCGCTGACCGCGACCCCTGGGCCGGCGAGCTGGTGGCCGGCCGCGAGGAGAAGCAGGTCTACCGGGCGCTCGGCCTGCCCTGGATCCCGCCCGAGCTGCGCGAGGACCGGGGCGAGATCGCCGCCGCCGAGGCCGGCGAGCTGCCCGAGCTGATCGAGGCCGGCGACGTCCGCGGCGACCTGCAGATGCACTCCGACTGGTCGGACGGCAAGAACACCATCGCCGAGATGGTGGTCGAGTGCGTCCGGCGCGGCTACGACTACCTGGCGTTGACCGACCACAGCCCGGCCCTGGCGATGACCGGCGGCCTCGACGCGCGCAAGATCCGCCGCCAGTGGCGGGAGATCGCGACGGTCCAGGAGCACGTCCCGCTGCGCATCCTGCGCGCCCAGGAGGTCGACATCCTGGCCGACGGCGCCCTCGACCAGACGGAGGAGATCCTCGAGGAGCTCGATTTGGTGGTGGCGGCGATCCACTCGCGGCTGCAGCTGTCCTCATCAGAGCAGACCAGGCGGATCCTGCGGGCGCTCGAGCACCCGGCGGTCAACGTCCTGGCCCACCCCACCGCGCGGCTGATCGGCAAGCGGCGGCCGATCTCGTTCGACCTCGACGAGGTGCTCCACTGCGCGCGCGAGAACCGGGTGGCGATGGAGCTCAACTGCCTGCCGCACCGTCTCGACCTCAAGGACTCGCACCTGATCCGGGCTCGGGAGCTGGGGGTCAAGGTGGTGATCTCGACCGACGCGCACTCGGTCGAGGATCTGGAGATGATGCGGTTCGGGGTGGACCAGGCGCGGCGGGCCTGGCTGGGGGCGGGCGACGTGTTGAATACGCTGGCCGTGGAGGAGTTGCTGGCTTGGTTCGCTCGGAGCTAGGAAGACGGCGCGCGTGGGGGCCGCTCCAAGCCGCTGGGCTGATCCCTACGTGGCGATGGCTCGGCTCTTCTTGGCTGGGGCTCGGGGTCACGGCCGCAGCCTCGGAGGCTGATCCGCTGTGCCCGCACGCGGCGGCGCCTGCGCTTTAGTCGCCACTCCGGGACATCCCAGCGGCTTTCCGCTCCGTCCGTGCCGGCCCTGAGTTGCCGCTGGTTCCAGCCTCTGCCAGGCCTAATAGAATCGCCCTGCAAGCCATGCCCGCCCCGATCCCCCAGGAAGGCGTCATCAAGTTCCGCGCCGAGCACCAGAGCGGGCGGCTCGAGGAGCGGCGCTATGGCGAGCTGGTGTGCAAGCTCATCGCCTGGCGCGAGATCCTCGGGCTGACCGGGCTGGTGGGGCAGGACCCGGCCCGCTACGAGGGCTACGGCTTTGGCAACGTCTCGGCGCGGGTGGGGCCGCCCGGGGCGGCTCGCGGCCGCCGCTCCTTCCTCATCACCGGCACCCAGACCGCCGGCGACCGCTGTTTCGGCCTCGACCGGTTCGCCCTGATCGAGCGCTACGACTACCACCGGAACCGGGTCGTGAGCCGCGGCGCGGTCGAGCCCTCGTCCGAGACCATGACCCACGCGGCGCTCTACGACACCAGCCCGGCGATCCGCTGCGTGCTGCACGCCCACAGCCCGGTGGTCTGGCGCCGGGCGCGCGAGCTGCGGATCCCCACCACCGACGCCAACATCCCCTACGGCACGCCCGAGATGGCGGTCGCCGTGCAGCGGCTGTGCGACGCGACCGCGCTGCCCGAGATCCGCATCCTCGCCATGGGCGGGCACGAGGACGGCATCGTGGTCTTCGGCCGCACCCCGGAAGAGGCCGGCGAGGTGCTGCTCAAGTGGCTGGCGCGGGCCTACGAGGCCCAGTGCGCCGCCGACGGGCTCGGTCTCTGCCGGTCCTAGCCCGACCTTCTCACCAGCTCTCGACTGCGCCGACGTAGTAGCAAGAATCTGCGAGACTTCCCTCGGTCGGTCATCCTCGACGTACTTCAAGTACGCCTGTGGTGCCCTCGGTCGGTAAGTCCCACATCTTCAGGCACCTACGCCGGCTCGCTGCGAGAGCCGGTGAGAAGGTCGGGCTAGTCCTGGGCCGTCTGGAAGAGCACTTTCAGCGCCACCACGACCACCGCGGCGCCGATGAAGGCGACGACGTTGTTCAGGATGGCCGAGAGGTAGCCGCCCACGTAGGGCAGCAGGCTCCAGGCTGTCGCCGCAACGATGAGGCCGATGGCCGCCAGCAGGAACTTCTGTGACTCCCGATCGGTGATGTTGAGGAATCCGACGACCAGTCCCAGAAGAACCAGCAGCCAGGAGAACCACGTCTGGCCAAAGCCGATCCCTCCGACGATGGCGACGACGAGGCCCACCGTGAAAGCCCATTTGCCGAGTTGCGCCATTTGATCTCCCCTCAGAAAGCCTCGTTCAGGCGATGTGTGCTCCGATACCTGGAGCGTAGCAGCCGATAGCGGTCGAGCTACGTCGCGACCGTCGGTGCCCGATCCATCAGTTGGTCGACTCGGGCGCCACTTCCCGCGTCAGCCACTCCTCCCGGTAGCGCCGGTGAAAGGGCGTGTCCGGGTAGCTTTCGCCCTCGGCGAAGGGGTAGCCGGACATCGCCGCGAAGGGCAGCGGCTCGAGCCGGTGGCCCTCCCAGGTGTTGCGGTCGGCGTCCTTGTCCCAGCCGAAGCTCTCGAGAAAGACGGCGCGGCGCCAGCCGGCGGGCGGCGGCGGCAGCGCCGAGGCGTCGAACTCGAGCTCGAGCTCGTCGCCGGGCGCCAGGATCACCAGCCGGTCGTCCTGCTCGCCAAGCAGCTCCAGGGTGTCGCCGTAGCGGGTGTAGTTGCCGGGCAGGGGCAGCCAGGGCGACTCGCTGCGCACCACCGCGTAGTCGTAGTCGTGCGGCGCGTTGGGCGCCTTGCGCGCCAGCGCCGAGAAGCCGCGGAAGCCGAGCTCGGCCAGCCGCGGCTCGAGCCGGGCGACGATCCGCGGCTCGTCGTCGGCCGGCCGCAGGGTCCAGGCGATCCGGTCCCAGGAGAGCCACTGGTTGGAGACGATCCGCAGCCGGCTGGCTCCGGCGGGCAGCGGCGGCGTGTCCACCACCATCGTCTTGGTCTTGCCGGCGGGGAAGCCCATCGGATCCATCAGGATCCGCCAGCCCGCGGCGGTTTCGACCTCGAGCCGCGCCGCCACCGGCGGCAGGTCGGGCCGCTGGGCGATTGCCAGGTTGAGGCTGGCGTCGCTGGGGAAGATCCAGCCGTCGAGGTGCAGCCGGATCGGCCCACCCGGCGCGGCGCCCAGATCGAAGCTGAACTGCCAGGGCTCGGCGGCGACGCCCTGATAGCGGCTCTTGCGCCAGCCGTCGGCGTAGACGTCGTCGCGCCGCGCCAGGCGCGCGGTGACGTCGTGCCCTGCCGCGTCGCGGGCGGCGACGACCGGCCGCAGCTCACGGCTGGCCATCACCCGCTTGGGCACCACCTGCCCGGGAACGATCTTGAGGCTGCTCGCCACCTCGACCTCTTGCGGGTGGTCGACCACCCACAGCCGGGCGAGGTCGAAGAACGCCGCCTCCCACAGCTCCTCGGTCACCCGCAGCTTGTAGATCCCGTCCGCCGGCGCCGCCCCTTCGACCAGCACGATCTCGTGCGGGTCGGACGGCGCCCAGACCCCCGGCGCGAACGGCAGCCCGGCCGGCGCGCCCCACAGCAGATCGGTGACAAAGCGGAAGCGCTCGCCGTCCCAGGCGTAGAGGAACGGGCAGCTGCCTTTGAGCAGCTGCTCCTCGACGATCCACTGGTCCGCCTCGGGCGCCAGCCGGTTCTGCGGCACGCCGTTGGTCCAGACCACCCGCAGCAGATCGGCGCGCGGCAGCTTGCCGAGGCCGAAGTGGAGCACGTCGCCGTACGCCTCGCGGAACTGGTACGCCTCACCGGCCCGCACCTCGACCGTCGAGCCGAAGCCGAGCGCGTTGTTCTTGGAGTTGCCCTTGTCCAGCCCGCGTAGCCGCACCGACAGCCAGTGGTTCTCGTTGCCGCCCTGGTTGTGGAACAGCTGCAGGCCGTCGTCGCCGGTCGCCAGCAGGTCGAGGTCGCCGTCGGCGTCGAGATCGGCGGCGGCCAGCGCGGTGGCGCGCGGCGATCCGCTTTCGATCGTCACCGAGTCGAAGCCGCCGATGGCCCGCTGCCGCAGGATGGTCAGGCCCTCGGCCCAGCCCAGCGCCAAGTCCAGGCGGCCGTCGTTGTCGGCGTCGAAGGCGAGGACCGCGTCGAGCTGTGCCGAACCGAGCTTTTCGGTGCCGCGCCAGGCCGCGAACCGGCCGTTGCCGCGGTTGCCCCAGATGGTCAGGCCGGCGCCGGCGGCGACGATCTCGGGCAGGCCGTCGTTGTCCAGGTCGGCCGCCACGACCGCGTTGGCGCGGCCCGCTTCGAAGCCGCCCTGGCGCAGCGCGAACCGGCCTTGGCGCAAGTTGTCGAGCCAGGCCAGCCCGTCGGCGTGCGCCACCAGCAGGTCGAGGTCGCCGTCGCGGTCGAGGTCGCTCGAGACCAGGTCGTGGACCGCGGTCCACTCCACCGTCGGCAGGCTCCGCTCTCCTACCGGCTCGAGAGGGCCGGAGAGCGAGTTGCGGTAGAGCTCGGCGCCGCCGGCGGGCTTGCCGCCACGCCGGCCGCCGGCGACGGCCAGATCGAGGTCGCCCTCGATGTCGTAATCCAGCACCGCCACGCCGCCGGCGCCCGTCTCCTGGCGCGCGATGCCGAAATCGGCGCTGGCCGCTTCGAAGCCGCCATCACCCAGGCCGCGGAAGATCTCCAGCCGGTCGGCGCTCCAGCCCACCAGGTCGAGCCGGCCGTCGTTGTCCAGGTCGGCCGCCAGCAGCCGTTCGAGGCCCGGGGCCGGCAGGACCCGCTCCGCCGCGTCCGTCTCCGTGTCGCTCAGATGCGTGCGCAGCGAGGCCGCGGCGCCCCGCGTCAGCCAGGCGTAGTCGGTCTTGCCGTCGCCGTTGAAGTCGCCCACCGCGACCCCGGGGTGCGCCGGCCCCTCGGAGAGGCGCTCGCCGGCGAAGCTCAGCGCCAGCGGCCCGCCAAACGCGGCCAGGCCGCCCTCGTCGCGAAAGCGAAACAGCGGGTCGCCCTGGATGCCCACGTCGAGCTCCATCTGGCTGCCGCGGAACATCGGCGTCACCTTGAGCACGTTCTCGAGCCGCAGCGCCGGCACCCGGGCGGCGGCGACGTCGCCCGCCTCGAGGGCGGCGACGATCTGGCCGAGCAGGTCCTGGGCCGCCTCGGGGGCCTGCCAGATCAGCTCCCGGACGCGCAGGAAGGCGGCGCTGGCCGCGGCGCGGTCGCCGCCGGCGATCGCCCGCTGGCCCAGCCCCAGCATCACCACCACGTTGTCGGGCCGCAGCCGGGCCAGCCGCCCGAGGGCGGCGGCGAGGTCCTCCTCGGACTGCAGGATGCCCGCTTGCCGGAAGAGGGCGTACTGCAGCCGCGGGTTGTCGGGGGCGGCGTTGGCGGTCCGGCGCATCAGCTCGAGCGCCTCCTCCGGCCGCCCGGACCACTGCGCCACCTCGGCCTGGATCGCCAACAGCTCCGGCCGACCCGGCGCCAGCTCGAGCGCCCGGTCGATCGCCGCCTGGGCGGGCTCGAACTTCTGCTGCCGGAGCAGCGCGATCGCCAGGTTGGCGTGCGGCATCGGGTCGCCGGGGACCAGCTCGACGAGCTCGGTGAAGGTCGCTTCGGCGGGCGCCGGCTGCTCGTTCTCGAGCTCGGCATAGCCGCGATTGCGCAGCTCGACCGCCTTTTCGGGCGGGCCGGCGGCCCAGGCACAGGAGGTGGCCGCGAGGCCGACGAGGATCGCGAGGTGTTGTCTCATGGGCGTAAGTCTAGCGGTCAATGGGGACGGCTGGAAACCGGCGCCGCGGCCGGTGCCGCGTGCTACGCTGACGCCCGCATGGACCCCCCGGAGCAGCACCGGGCCTACGGCCCCGACCGGCTCGGGTTCGCCGCCCTGACGGTCAGCGACAGCCGCACCGAGGCCGACGACGGCAGCGGCGACACGATCGAGCGGCTGGCCGTCGCCGCCGGCCACCGGCTGGTCGAGCGGCGCATCGTGCCCGACGACATCGTCGAGATCCGCGCCGCCGCCGGTGAGCTGCTGCGGCGCGACGACGTCGACGTGCTGGTGCTCTCGGGCGGCACCGGCTTCTCGCCCCGCGACCTGACCCTCGAGGCCGCCTCGCCGCTGCTCGAGCGGCGGATCGACGGCTTTGGCGAGCTGTTCCGCATGCTCTCCTTCGCCGAGATCGGCGCCGCCGCCATGCTCAGCCGCGCCACCGCCGGCACGATCGGCCGCCGCGCCGTTTTCGTCCTGCCGGGCTCGCCCGGGGCGGTGGCGCTGGCGATGGAACGGCTGATCCTGCCCGAGGCGGGCCACCTGCTGGGCCAGGCGCGGCGCGGCTGAGCGAACCGCGCCGGATCGCGGCGGCCGAGCGCCGCCGCGCGGGGCCGGAGACCCGGCCGGCGCGCGGGTAAGATCGCGCCATGTCCAAGGCCGCCCAGCGCCTCTTCCTGATCGACGGCTACTCCAACATCTTCCGCGCCTTCTACGCCATCCGCGAGCTGTCGAACTCGAAGGGCGAGCCGACCAACGCGGTCTGGGGCTTCCTCAACATGCTGCGCAAGCTGCTGCGCGAGGAGGAGCCGGAGCTGGTCGGTATCGCCCTCGACGTCTCGGGCGACACCGTTCGCAAGGAGCAGTACGCCGACTACAAAGCCAACCGCAAGCCGATGCCCGAGGACCTCAAGCCGCAGATCGGCTGGATCCGCAAGCTGATCGAGGCCCACCGGATCCCCATCCTCGAGCTCGAGAGGTACGAGGCCGACGACGTCCTGGGCACGCTGTCGCGGGCCGCCGCGGCGGCCGGGCTGGAGGTGGTGATCGTCAGCGCCGACAAGGACCTGATGCAGCTGGTCGACGAGCGGGTGTCGCTGTTCCACACCGGCCGCGAGAAGCTCTACGGCCCCGCGGAGGTCGCGGAGGACTATGGCGTTGCGCCGGCGAAGATCGTCGACTACATGGCCCTGGTCGGCGACACCTCGGACAACGTGCCCGGCGTGCCGATGATCGGCGGCAAGACCGCCGCCGGCCTGCTGGCCGAGTACGGCTCGCTCGACGAGCTGCTGGCGCGTGCCGAAGAGATCAAGGGCAAGCGCGGCGAGAGCCTGCGCGCCCATCGCGACGACGCGCTGCTGTCGCGCGATCTGGTGACCATCCACACCGACCTGCCGGTCGCTTTCGAGCCCGAGGCGCTGCGCCACGAGCCGCCGGATCCCGACCGGCTGCGCGAGCTCTACCGCGAGCTCGAGTTCCACTCGCTGATCGACGAGCTCGAGGGCTCGTCCGGCGGCGGCGGCGAGCCGGTGGCGCCAGCGGTCGAGGCCGAGACGGCCCAGGAGTGGCGGCGGCGGCTGGCCGAGATGGGCGGGCGGCTCTTTCTGGCCGCGATCGGCGAGCCGGCCATCGGGCTGGCGGCCGGCGGCCCGGAAGGCGAAGTGGTCTTCGCCGACCTGCGGCGGGAGGGGCTGGCGGCCGCGGTGCGCGAGTCGCTGGCCGGGCTCGTCGCCGACGACGGCGAGCTGCTCGGGCACGATCTCAAGGAGGTCCTGCGCCTGTCGCCCGCCGGTCCCGAGGCCGTCGCGCCGCTGTTCGACACCATGCTGGTCTCCTATGTCCTGCGCCCCGCCCTGCGCGGCCACGGGCTGGCCGAGGTGGCGCTCGACCGGCTCGGTTTCACGGTGCTGGGCGCCAAGGAGGCCGGCTGGGAGAAGGGCGAGCCGCCGATGCCGGGAGCCGCGTCGCTGGCGGCCTACGCCGGCGAGCGGGTCGAGCTGGCCCGCCGCCTCGAGCCGCCGATGCGCGACGAGCTCGAGCGCGACCCCGGCCTCGCCCGGGTCTACCGCGAGATCGAGGCGCCGCTGGTGCCGGTGCTGGTGGGCATGGAGGAGGCCGGGGTCCTGCTCGACGTCGGCTTCCTGGCCGAGATGTCCGAGCGGCTGGGCTCTGAGCTCGACGGGCTCGAGGGCTCGATCTACGAGATCGCCGGCCGCCCGTTCAACCTCAACTCGCCGCAGCAGCTCGGGGTGGTGCTGTTCGAAGAGCTGGGCTACCCGGTGATCAAGAAGACCCGCAAGACCAAGAGCTACTCGACCAGCGCCGAGATCCTGCAGGAGCTCGCCGTCCGCGGCTACCCGGTGGCCGAGCACCTGCTGCGCTACCGCGAGCTCTCCAAGCTCAAGTCGACCTATGTCGACGCCCTGCCCGAGCTGGTCGCCGCCGACGGCCGGCTCCACACCCGGTTCCACCAGGCGGTGGCCGCCACCGGCCGGCTCTCCTCGGCCAGCCCCAACCTGCAGAACATCCCGATCCGCACCGAGGCCGGCCAGGAGGTGCGGCGGGCCTTCCGGGCGCCCGCGGGCAAGGTCCTGCTGGTCGCCGACTACAACCAGATCGAGCTGCGCATCCTGGCGCACATCGCCGGCGAGGCGCGGATGATCGAGGCCTTCGCCGCCGGCGAGGACATCCACCGCTCGACCGCCGCCGCCATGTTCGGCGCCGCGCCCGAGCTGGTCACCGCCGAGCAGCGCCGCGCCGCCAAGATGATCAACTTCGGCATCATCTACGGCATCAGCCCGTACGGGCTGGCCAACAACCTGGGCATCGGCCAGTCCGAGGCCAAGCAGTTCATCGAGGCCTACTTCGAGCGCTACCCCGGCGTCCAGCGCTACATGGACGACACCCTGGCCGCCGCCGCCGAGACCGGCAAGGTCGAGACCCTCTACGGCCGCGTCCGCTGGCTGCCCGAGCTCAAGGCGAAAAACTACGCGGTGCGCGAGAACGCCAAGCGAATGGCGATCAACGCCCGCATCCAGGGCACCGCGGCGGACCTGCTCAAGCTGGCGATGATCGCCGTCGACCGCCGGCTGCGCGCCGAGCACCCCGAGGCCGGCCTGCTGCTGACCGTGCACGACGAGCTGGTGCTCGAAGTGCCGGCGGCCGAGGCCGCGGCGGCAGGCGAGCTGGTGCGAGCCGAGATGACCGGCATCGCCGAGCTGGCCGTGCCGCTGGTCGCCGACGTCGGCAGCGGGCCCACCTGGTACGAGGCGAAGACCGGCTAGCCGTTCTCGTCGTAGCCGAGGATCTCGTCCTCGCTGCGGGAATCCAGCACCGGGAGCTTCGCGCAGTGGCGGGCGATCTCGTCGAGCTCGTCAACCAGCGGGCGCCGGGTGCGCTCGCGCCGCAAGCGCGCGAGCCGGTCCCGCAGCGCACGTTTCACGGCCGTGGTCTTGGTCTCGCCGGTGAGGTTGGCGACGGCTTCGGCAAGCCGTTCGGTCTCCGGGTTCCTGATGTTGAGGGCCATGGGTATGCTGCTGTGTAGACTTTGATGCGCACCGTAGCATTCCCAGGAAGACGGAGATGCCTATCAGGGGTTGCCTCCACCCCGTGCGCCCGGCTCATGGGCAGCTGACATTCGCCAGCCCCGGGGTGCCGAAGTTGCCGTCCGAGTAGAGCAGCGCCGGGTCGGCCGGCACGGTGCACCAGCTGGCCGGGTCGTCATTGCTGGTGGCGTCCTGGGCTCCGGGCGGCAGGTTGCGCGCCCGGCCGGCTTCGACCTCGCCCGGACCCCAGGAGACGGCGTCGACCAGGTTCCCGTCCCAGGCCAGGTGGAGATCGCCGCCGCCGTTGACCAGCGAGAAGCCGAAGGTCTGGTCGGCGGCGAGGCCGCCGTTGGCCGCCGGGTCCGCCGAGCGGGCGAAGAGGAGCACGTCGCCGGCCTCGACGCGCAGACAGTCGTCGCCGGCGATCTCGTCGATCACCGTGCCGAAGGTCGTGCCGATGCCGACGCCGTTGAGGTCGACCGCGGCCTCGACCGCCACCTCGAACCACTCGGCGTCGGCGTCGGACAGGGGCGTTGCCGGGTCGGCCAGCAGCTCGCGGATCACCAGCTCTCCCTCGCCCGGCCCGACCACCGGCCGCGGAGCCCCGCCGTCGAGACAGGCGCCCGGCGCCGGCGCCTCGCAGCCGTTGGCGTAGTCGCCGTCGGCGTCGGCCCAGAGCTCGTCGCAGCCGGCGACGGCGCAGCTCGCCTCGGCGCACAGGGTCGTGGCGACGTTGGCGGTCGGCGGGCAGAGCTCGGCCGGGTCGCCCTCGTCGACCGGGCCGTCGCAGCTGTTGTCGAGACCGTCACAGATCTCCGCCATCGGGGTGAGCTCGCCGGCGCAGACGCCCCAGCTCGAGTCGCCGGCGCAGACCCGCGTGCCGCCGACGCAGACGCCGATGCCGCGGGTGCCCGTCGGACCGGTGTAGCAGGTCACTTCGTCGCCGGGCGCGCAGGCCGGTGCGGTGAGCGTGGCGCACTCCCATCCGGCCCCGCCCCGCATCAGCACCTGGCCCGCGGCGCAGGCGGCGCCGATCTTGGCGGCGGTCACCGCGCCGGCGGCCAGCTCGTCGCCGCCCACGCAGCCGGCGCAGGCCAGGCCGGCCGCCTGGACGTTGGCCAGGGCCGACCCGTCGCCGCTGAAGGCGGCCGCCTCGACGCGGCCCTCCAGGCTGAGGCTGAGGATTGCCGGGTCGCGCTCGGCAGCCTCGACGGTCGATCCCGGTCCCCGGTCACTCGCCCCGGCGCCGGTCTCCTCGGCGCTCCCGGACCGCGCCGCTTCAGCATCGCCGGCCGCGCTCCGGGCGCGGCTCGCGGCCGCACCGCTATCGGACCCGGAGACACCGGCGGAGACCCGGTCCCCGGCGCCGCCGGCGTAACCGCGCAGCACCGCCAGCGCTTCCTCGACCTCGGCGGCGCTCGGCCCGACAGCCACCGCGAAGAGCGCCGGCGGCGACCAGGCGGAGATCGACGCCGCGCGCCGCGCGCGCAGCGACCAGGCGTAGCTGCCGCCGCGCTCGAGGCAGCGGTCGAGGGTCGGCGTCCAGGAGCCGGCGCGGCCGTCGATCGTCGCCCGCAGCGCGACCGGCGCCTCCTCGCCGTCGTCGCTCACCCGGTAGACCACCAGCTCGTAGCGCTCGGCGCCCGCCGCCTGCCCCCAGCTGAAGGTCGGGCAGCGGTCGCCGACGGTCAGCAGCCGGGCGGGGTGGCCGGGGGAGATCGCTACCGGCACTTCGACGACGGGGTGGTCGGGCGAGCGGTCGGGACCGGGGCTCGCGGTGCCCGCGCTCCGCCCCGGAGTCGGGGCCGAGAGGGCCAGCAGTGAGGCGGTGAGAATGAGCGCTGGGACAGTCGTCGGTCGGGGCATCGGATCCTCCTCCGGGTTCGAGAGCGGCGGCGTCGAGCCCGATCGGCTCGCTACCGGTTCGTCGCTACCTGGAGAAGGACGAAAAAGGAGCCCGCGATCTTGCACGCGGCCGGAGATTCCAGCGCTCGACGGCACCATCGGGCGACGTCGTGGCCCCGGCCGCTGGCCCGATCTCGAGCTCGAGGGCGCCTACCGGCTCGGCCGCTAGACCACAACCAGCGGCCGGCCGAAGCCGAGCTCGTCGCGCAGACAGCCGCAGACCTCGCCGTGGGTCATGCCGGCCTCGACCGCCTCGACCACCCGGGCGAAGACGTTGTCGCTGTCGTCGCGGCAGGCGGCGCCGAGCGCCGCGCGGGCCGCCGCCACCGCCCCGGCGTCGCGCCGCGCCCGGTAGTCGCGCAGCTCCCGGAGGTAGGCCTCGATGCTGCCCGGCGCCGGCCGCTGGCTGGGCAGGGGGCTGGCCGCGGCCTCTTCGGCGCGATAGGCGTTCACACCCACCACGGTCTGCTCGCCGCTCTCGATCCGGCGCTGGAAGGCGAGCGCCGACTCGCCGATCGCCCGCTGCACGTAGCCGGTCTCGGCCGCCTGGTACATGCCGCCGCGCGCGTCGATGTCGGCGATGACCCGCTCGATCTCGGCCTCCATCTCGCCGGTCAGCCGCTCGAGATAGTAGGAGCCGCCCAGCGGGTCGATCACCTTGTCGAGGTGGGCCTCCTCGCGCAGGATGTTCTGGGTGTTGATCGCCACCCTCGAGGCGGCCTCGGTGGGCGTCGTCAGTGCCTCGTCGTAGGAGTCGGTGTGCAGCGACTGGGTGCCGCCGAAGATGCCGGCCATCGCCTGCACCGCCACCCGGGCGATGTTGTTGAGCGGATGCTGGCGGGTGAGGTCCACGCCCGAGGTCTGGGAGTGGAACTTGAACCGCCGCGCCCGCGGGTCGCGGGCGCCGAACCGCTCGGCCGTGATCCGGTTCCAGATCCGCCGCCCGGCGCGGAACTTGGCCATCTCCTCGAAGAACGACAGCGAGATGTCGAAGAAGAAGGTGAACCGCGGCAGGAAGGTCTCGGCCGCCATGCCGCCGGCGGCGCAGTCGTTGGCGTACTGGATGGCCGACGACAGGGTGAAGCCCATCGCCTGGGCCGGCGTCGCCCCGGCCTGCTGCATGTGCTGACCGACCACCGACAGCGGGTTCCAGTTGGGCACGTGCTCCTGGCAGAAGCGGATCTGGTCGCCGAGCAGCCGCCGCGCGCCGGGCAGGGCGAGGCGGAAGAACATGTGGTTGGCGACGAAGTGCGACAGGTAGTCGCTCTGGTTCGAGGTGCCGGTGATCTTCTCCCAGGGGATGCCGCGGCGACGCGCCACGCCGAGCACGAAGGCCAGCAGGGTGAAGGGCGACGGGTCGTTCATCGCCGTCGAGACGCGGTCGATGGGGATGCCGTCGAGACAGGTCTCCATGTCGTCGAGGGTGTTGACCACCACGCCGCAGGTGCCCAGCAGCTCGGCGTCGACCTCGTCGGCGTCGTAGCCGCGGTAGACCGAGTTGCAGGGGATCAGGCTGACGGCGCTGACGCCCGAGTCCATCAGCCCGCGCAGCCGCCGGTTGTATTCGCGCGGGGTGCCGTAGCCGATCAGCTGCCGCTGGCTCCAGGTGCGGCCGCGGTGCATGCTGGGATAGATGCCGCGGGTGGTCGGCTGCTCGCCGGGGAAGCCCAGCTCGGCCACGTAGCGGCCGGAGTCCCAGTCTTCGGGGGTGTAGAGCGGCCGCACCTCGAGCCCGCTGCGGTTGCGCACCGGCGCCTCGTCGCCCATGTGCGCCCGGTACCGCTCGCGCCAGCGGTCGCGGGCTTCGGCGAAGCCGGGCAGGGTCAACTGCTCGGCCTTGAGCTCGACGCTCATCCGGCCCCCGCTTCGCCGGCCCGTCCGGCCGGCGCCGGCTTGGCGGCGGGCTCGAAGCCTCGGCGCCCGGTCCGTGCCGCTGCCGCCAGCCGCCGCACCGCGCCGACGATCTGCTCCCGGGTCGACCCCGGGTGGAAGACCTCGCGCACGCCGGCATCGGTGAGCAGACCGATCTCCTCGTCGGGCACGATGCCGCCGAGCACCACGCCGACGTGGTCGAGGCCGGCCTCGCGCAGCGCCGCCATCAGCTTGGGCACGATCAGGTGGTCGGTGGACAGCGAGCTGATGCCGATGACGTCGACGTCCTCCTCCTGGGCGATCGCCACGACCGCCGGGATCGGCTGCCAGGGCCCGGTGTAGACCACCTCCATGCCGGCGTCGCGCAGGTAGGCGGCGACCACCCGGCTGCCGCGGTCGTGGCCGTCGAGGCCGATCTTGGTGACCAGGACCTTGGGCGGGGCGGGGCCGTCGGAGTCGGGGCGCTGCATCTCGAAACGTCCGGGCGGGACGGCTTGGCGCCGTCAACCCCTGAATCTATCGCAGGTTCAACGGGCTCGCCCGCGTAGACTCCGCGGCATGGAAGCCCTGGGCCCGGTCCTGGCCGCCATCGCCGCTCTCGGTTTGGTGGCACTGGCCTCACGCGAATTCGGCGGCTGGTTCCGACGCGCCGGGCTGCCGCTGATCAGCGGCTTTCTCATCTGCGGCGTGATCGCCGGGCCGGACGTGCTCACCTTGCTGTCGCGGGCCGCCGTGGAGAGACTGCGCTTTGTCGACGAGGTGGCGATCGCCTTCATCGGCTTCGTCGCCGGCGCCGAGCTCTACCTGAAGGAGTTCCGCGACCGTATCCGCTCGATTCTGTGGGTGACCCTCGGCATCACCGCAGTCACCGTGCCGGCGGTGGTCCTGGCCTTCACCCGGCTTGCGGGCGCGGTTCCGGGCATCGCCGGCGCCGGCGCCGCGACGGTGCTGGCGGCGAGCCTGCTGGCGGGCTCGATCCTGGTCGCGCGATCGCCCTCGTCGGCCGTCGCGGTGATCAAGGAGCTGCGCGCCTGGGGGCCGTTTACCCGCCTCGGTCTGGGCGTCACCGTGGTCATGGACGCGGTGGTGATCCTGCTGTTCGCGGTCAGCGCCGAGCTGGCCGACGTGATCCTGCACGGCGGCGGCGCGTGGCTCGGGACGGCGGCGTTCCTCGCCGGCGAGCTCGTTCTGTCGGCGATTCTGGCCGTCGGGGTCGGCCTGCTCCTGCGTCTGATCCTGGGCGGCCTGACGGGCCGCGTGGCGCGCACCGCTCTGGTCCTGCTCGTCGGCTGGGCGGTTTTCGCCACAGCGGGGCTGATGCGGTCGAGTGGCTTCACCGTGGGCGGCCAGGACGTGCTGCTCGAGCCGCTGCTGATCTGCATGATCGCCGGCCTGTTCGTGGCCAACGCCACGCCCCACCGGGGCGAGTTCCACCGCCTGCTCGACCGCAGCTCACCGGCCGTCTTCCTGGTCTTCTTCACCCTCGCCGGGGCGTCGATGTCTCTCGAGGTGCTGGCCCGCACCTGGCAGATCGCGCTGGCCCTGTTCGCGGTGCGACTGGCGGCGATCGTCGTCGGCTCCTTCGTCGGCGGCCTGATTGCCGGCGAGCCGGTGCGCGAGAGCCGTCTGCTGTGGCTGTCCTTCGTCACCCAGGCGGGGGTCGGCCTGAGCCTGGCCAAGCAGGTGGCGCTCGAGTTTCCCGGCTGGGGCCAGTCGCTGGCGACCATCGTCATCGCCGTCATCGTGCTCAATCAGCTGGTCGGGCCGCCGCTGTTCCGCTGGGTCCTCAAGGCGGTCGGGGAGGCCCACCCGCGGGCTCACGCCGCCGGCTTCGACGGCGTGCGCGACGTCATCATCTTCGGTCACGAGGGCCAGGCGCTGGCGCTGGCGCGGCAGCTCCACGCCAACGGCTGGCACGTCAAGCTGGCCGCCACCGAGGGCGCCCAGTTCGAGGACCTCGGCGAGCGCGGCCTCGAGGTCCATTCGGTCGACGAGATCAACGCCGCCACGCTGGAGCGGCTCGACGCCGTCCGGGCCGAGTGCATCGTCTCGCTGCTCGACGACGACGCCAACTACCGGGTCTGCGAGCTGGCCTACGAAGGCTACGGCACCGACAACCTGGTGGTCCGCGCGCCGGCGCTCGAGGACCACCAGCGGTTTCACGATCTGGGCGTCGTGGTGGTCGATCCGTCGACCGCCATGATCAGCTTGCTCGACCACCTGGTGCGCTCGCCGCGGTCCACCTCGCTGCTGCTGGGCCTCGACGAAGGCCGCGACGTGGCCGAGGTCCGGGTGGGCAATCCCAACCTCGACGACGTGGCGCTGCGGGAGCTGGTACTGCCCGAGGACGCCCTGGTGCTCTCCCTGCGCCGCGCTGGCAACACCTTGATCACCCACGGCGACACGCGTCTGCGCCTCCACGACTGGCTGACCGTCCTGGGCAGTCACGACGCCCTGGCCGAGGTGGTGATGCGGTTCGAGGGCGAGGCGCGCGGCCGGGCGGGCCGGGCGCCGGCCTCGATCGACACCACCAGGATCTGAGACCGTGCGGGCGCCCGGGTGCCCGCGGGGATCACTCAGCCGCTCCCGCGAAACTCCTGCAGCTTCGCCTGCTGTCCCTCGTCCAGCAGGTTCTTGATCCGGATCGCCAGCCGCAGGTGGCGGCGCTTGATGCGCGACTCGAGCTCCATCGCCCGGGCGGCCGCCTCGAGGGCCGCCTGCTCGTCGACCCGCGGCGCGCCGAGCAGGCGGGTCAGCTCTTCGGCCATCCCGGCCAGCTCCATCTGGTCGGGCAGGAAGTCGGCCTGGGCGCCGGTAACCTCGGCGATCAGGGTGCGGCGCTGCTCGGCCGACAGGCCGATGGCGCTCTGGTGCTTGATGATCAGCTCGGGCGCGAAGAGCAGGTCCGCGAACGGCGAGGCCTCCGCCGGGGCCGCCGCGACCGGCGCGGCGAGGCCGGTCGCGACCAGCAGGGCCAGGGTCAGAGTTGGGAGCATGCAGCTCATGTCGGTACCTCCTCAGGTGGAATCGGGATTCAGGGGTTCGCTCTCCAGCAGCTCCGGCGCCAGGTCCCAGCGCGGGCCGGCGGCGGCGCGCGGGTCCCAGCTCGGCGTCGCCGCCAGCCACTCCCGGCCGGGGGTGTCGAGCAGGAAGTCGAGCGGCGCCCGCCACTCGCCGACCGCGGCGGCGGCGCTCAGCGCCACGTCCAGCTGGCGGCTGCGCCGGCTCTCGGTCCACAGGGCGATCGTCGAGGCGACCACCAGCACCGCCACCGCCGCGGCGGCGACCGCGAGCCGGATCCGTGGCCCCCGTCGGCGGCCGGAAAGCGCCGCGCTCGACTCGGCGACCGCCCGCGACCAGAGCTCCTCGAAGGGCGGCGTCCGCCGCCGCCCCGAGCGGTGGCCCTCGGCCAGGGCGCCGCGCAGCAACTGCCGTTCGCGCTCGGTATGGCTCTCGCTCATCGCCGGTCTCCGCTCTGCTGGCGTTCGGGCGCCATCGCCTCGAGCATTCGTTGTTTGCCGCGGGCGTAGTGGACCCGGGCCGAGCCGACCCCGATCCCCAGCACCGCCCCCGCCTCGGCCACGGTCAGCTCCTGGTAGAAGACCAGGTCCAGGACCTGTCGCTGGCGGCGGCTCAGGCCCTCCAGTGCCGCCCGGACCCGGGTCGCGCGCTCGCCGCCCGCCGCGGCGGCCGCCGGGTCCGGCACCGCCGCGGCCGGCTCGGAGCGCGCCCGGTCGAGCAGCAGCGCCCGGCGCAGCCGCCGGCGCCGCCAGCGCTCGAGCGCCGTCCGGCGCACCACCGCGAAGAACCAGGTCTTGAACGAGGAGCGGCCGCCAAAGCGGGCCCGCCCGTCCAGGACCTTTACGTAGGCCGATTGCAGCACTTCTTCCGCCTCCGCGGCGTCGCCGCGACAACAGGTGACCGACCAGGCGAAGCTGGCCGGGTGCAGCTGCTCGAGGCTCCGTCGCACATCCCGATCGACCATTCGCGCAGCGAGTCTAGCCGCCGGTGCCTAGCGTCCCGGCCGGCATCTTCAGGGGTGGACTCCGGTGGCGTGCAGCCGGAAGACGATGTCCGGGATCGACAGGTCGATCTCGGTGCGGACGAACAGATGCCGGTGGAGGAGGCCGGATCGTAGGCGCACAGGCCCGGCCCGAGCCCGGTGCTGTCGGAGGAGCGGATATCGGCCCGCACGACCGGTCGGCCGGCGGCGTTGCGGCGCAGCCGGGGCGGGTCGAGCGACTCGAGCTCGAGCGCCCGGCAGCCCTTGTGGCGCTCGCCGCCGAAGAGCCGCTTGGGGGTGACCAGAAGCAGCAGGCTGCCGTCGCGCGCCCGGGCCACGTCCGGCTGGGTCAGCACCTGGCCGCCGAGCGCCCGGGCGTCCCGCCGGTCGGTCAGCCGGCCGCGCCAGCTCCATTCGAGCTGCCGCAGCGGCCCGCGGCCGGCGCTGGCGAAGACGCCGAGAAACTCATCCCCGGGCCGCCTCGCGCCGGTCGCCAGGTCGACGACCAGGCACTGGGCGACCAGATAGAGCGTCCCGTCGAGGCCGTAGAGCGCCGGCTCCGTCCAGGCGGCACAGCCTGCCAGGTCGGGGTGGAGGGTGGAGAGGTCCAGGTCCGTCCCCCAGGCGGGATCGGTGATCGGGCCGGCCAGCCGCGCCCCCCGCCCCCAGCCCAGCCCAAGCGGGCTGCCCGAGCGGCCGAGCCGGAAGTGCAGGCTGCCGGGCCGGCGGTCCTCTTCGCCGAACGGCTGGAAGTAGCGCAAGTGCATGCCGAACCACCGGCTGCCGGCCCCGTCGCCGAGCGGCGCCAGGGTCGAGACCTCGTGCACCGACACCCCGAGACCGCCCGGCGGCGCCGGGTCGAGCTCGCCCGCCGAGCGGGCCAGCACGCGCTCGAACCTCCAGCTGGCGCCGCCGTCGTCGCTCGAGGCGAGGTGGATGCCGACGCCGAACTCCGGGCTGGGCCACGGGTGGACGCTCAGATACGAATAGGAGAGCCACAGCCGGCCGCTCGCCGGGTCCCGACGCAGCGACGGGTCGCCGTAGCCGCGAAACGGGCTCCAGCCGAGGCCGGGGAGCTGGAAGAACGGGTCGCCCTCGATCGTCACTTCGGGGCAGGCCGCACTGTCGGCCCGGCAGTCGAGCCGTACCGGCGGCGGGCTGGCAGCGGCCGCGGCGGCGGTCGCGGCGGCGGCGATGAGCAGGGCGGCGCAGATCGCCGCCGGCGCCGCCGGCGGGCTGGGCTTGGAGTCGGTGGGCATCTGTCGGTCTCCTCTTCTGATGACGGCTCGCAAGATCATGTTCTTCCGTGACCTTGGTGAGCCGAGGGGGCCCGCCGTATGACGCGGTACTATCGACCGGCCGTCGCAAGCGGACGTCCAGATGGAGAAACCGGGTTGACCAGGGCTTGGAGCTCGCTGGCGCGACTGATCCACTTCGCGGTGGTGCTGATCCGGCACGGCGCCGGCCGGGGCCTGGGCCGGCTGGCGCGGCGGCTGCCGGTCGTCGGGCGCCGGCTGCCGCCGCCGCCCTCGGACCCGCAACGGCTGCGCCGGCTGCTCGAGGCCCTTGGCGGCACCTTCGTCAAGTTCGGCCAGGTCCTGGCCCTGCAGCCGGACATCCTGCCGCCCCGCTACACCGAGGCGCTGTTCGACCTGATGGACCGGATGCCGCCGTTCGGCTACGCCGGGGTCGAGCGGATCTTTCGCGAGGAGCTGGGCCGCTCGCCGCTCGAGGTCTTCGACACCTTCGACGAGAAGCCGATCGCCTCGGCCTCGATCGCCCAGGTGCACGTGGCGCGGCTCGACGGCCGCAAGCTGGCGGTCAAGGTCCAGCGGCCCACGGTGCGCCGCCAGTTCGGCGGCGACATCCTGCTGATGACCTGGACCGCCCGGGCAATCCGGCGGCTGCGCATCGGACGGCTCGACTGGCTCGCCGGCGCGCTCGACGAGTTCGTCTCCTGGACCGGCGAGGAGCTCGACTTCCGCGCCGAGGCCCGGTTCATGGAGCAGCTGGCCGCCAACTCCCGCGACCGCGCGCGCGAGCGCGTTCCCGAGGTCGACCGTACGCGCACCACCGGCCGCGTCCTGACCGCCGAGTTTCTCGAGGGCGCCACCCTGCTGCAGTACCTGCGCGCCGTCGAGGAGGGCGACGAGGAGCTGCCGCGGCGGCTCGCCGAAGAGGGCTTCGAGCCCGCGGTCTTCGGCGAGAACGTGCTGGCGAACTTCCTCCGCGGCGTCTTCGATCACGGCCTCTTCCACGCCGATCTGCATCCCGCCAACCTGCTGATCCTGCCCGGCAACACGGTCGGCTACGTCGACTTCGGCATCTCGGGAGTGGTCAGCGAGTACGCCCGCCACCACCTGACCGCGAACGTCATGGCCCTTGCCCGGGCCGACGCCGACACCGCCATCGACCACCTGCTGGCGATCGCCGAGCTGACGCCGGAGTCGGACACCGGGGCCTTTCGCCGGGGCTTCAACGAGCTCGGCGAGGAGTGGTTCCACCGCCGGCCCGGCAGCCGCGGCTTCGAGAAGACCCGCAGCTACACCGAGATCCTGCTCGATTCGCTCCGGCTGAGCCGGCAGTGCCGGGTCATCTCGCACCCCGAGGCGATCCGCTACATGCGCTCGGTCATCACCGTGGATGGGCTGTGCAGCCGGATCGCGCCGGAGATGGACCGCGACGCCGCGATCGAGCGCCTGTGCTCGGACCTGCTGGAGCCGGCGCCCGCCGCCGCCCTGGTCTCGTTCGACCAGTGGGTCGACTGGCTGTGGGCCGGCGCCCGCCTGGCGCGCGACGGGCCGGAACGGTTGGATCGGGCGCTCGATCGGCTCGAGCGCCGGGTCGGTCCCGAGGGCGGGGCCGGAAGGCGCCGCCGGTCCCGGCCGCGGGGCGCCAGCGCCGGCCGTGCCCTCAACCTGGCCTTCGCGGCCCTGGTGCCGGCGCTGCTGATCGTCCTGCTCGACCAGGCGCCGCGGCTCGGCCTCAACCTGTTCACGGCCGAGGTCGCCGTCCTGTGCGGCGCGCTCGCCCTGTTTACCCGGGAGGTCTTCGCTTGGCGACCTTCTCGGTCGTGAGTCCGGGCCGACTGGCCCGATCGCTCGCCGCCGCCGGGCCGATCGCCGCTCGCTTCGGCATCCATCTCGGCTCGCGGTTCGACCTGTTGCCGGGCACCGACTGCCTGCGGCTGCTCGAGATCCCGGACGCCGGCCCGGCGAGCGACCCGGCGCGGGTGGCCGCGCTTTTCGAGCGCCAGCTGGGCGGCCGGCCGGAGGAGCTGTTCGAGAGCTTCGATCCCGAACCGATCGCGAGCGGCCTGCTCTTCCAGTGGCATCGGGCGCGTCTGCAGGAGGGCGGGACGGTGCTCGTCGAGCTGACCCACCCGGAGCTGGTGCCGGCACTTGCCGACGGCGAGCTGATGGCCACGGTCGAGGGCCTGATCTCCGCCGGCGAGCTGCCGGCGGCGGCGCGGGAGGCCGTCGGCGGCTTCGCCCGGCGGCTCGATCTCCGGGCGGCCTGTCTGCCGTTCGAAGAGCTGGCAGATGAGACCGGCGACGCGAGCTGGCTCGAGGTGCCGCGGTCCTGTCCGCTCTTCTGCTCGCCGCGGATCCGCGTGGTCGAGGACCCCGACGGGCAGCTGACGGCGTCGCCGGCCGCCGCCGGCGCCCGACCGGCGGGCGGCGAGGCCCGCGCCCGGCGCCTGGCGCGCGGCTGGCTGGCCCTGGCCCTGAGCGGCCGGCTCTTCCCGGCAGAGCCCTGGGGCCGCAACCTCCGCCATCTGCCGAACGGCCGCGCGGCCGTTCTCGGCGGCGGCGTCGAGCGGCTGCCGCGCGCCGTCCAGGCGCCCCTGCGCGACTATCTGGCCGCGGTCGTGGCGAAGCGGCCTGCCCGCGCCGCCCTGGCCTTCCTCGACCTGCTCCCCGAGGCCGCGACGGACCATCGGCTGCGCGACCGGCTGCGCCATACCGACCCCTTCCGCGACCCCGGTCTCGACGTCGGTGGCGATCGGTTCGCGCGGCAGCTGCTGGCCCACTGCCGCACCGCGCAGGAGCTCGGCCACCGCCTGCCCGACAGCCTGGCGCCGTTTTTCCGCGGGCTGTTCCTGCTCAACCAGGAGGCGCGGCGGCTGAGCCCGGAGACGACGCCGGTGCGCAACGGTTTCCGTGAAGCGCGCCTGCTGCTGCTCTTCGACGAACTGCGGGACGAGGCGGAGAGCGGCCGCTGGAGCGGCGTCCTCGAGCGCCAGCTGAGCGTCGCCGGCGGGCTGCCGCAGAAGCTCGACCGCATCCTCACCCTGGCCGCCGAAGACGCCGGCGGCGACGAGCCGGCCGGCGGCCGCGAGCGCCAGGCCGGGCCGCGCCGCGCCGGCGGCGGTCCGGTGGTGGCGGCCTGTCTGCTGGCGCTGTCGGCGGTGGCGCTCGTCACCCATCACCTGGCCGGCGCGGCCGCGGCGGGTGCGTGGATCGAGCGGCTGGGGGCGCTGGCGGTGCTCGCCCTGGGCGCCGCGGTGCTCCGCGCGGCGACCCGCGACGGCCCCGGCTGAGCCCAGGCCAGCCGCTCCTCACTCGGCCAGGGGCACCACGAACCGCCGCTCCCCGAACCACAGCTCCAGCTCGGTGGGCGTCTCGTACACCTTGATCTTGAGCGCCTGGCCCGGCTGGATGCCCCACACCGTGGGCGTCCGCCGCGCCTCCAGCCGCCGCGCCCGCGCCTCGGCCCGGCCGACGATCTGCGCGTAGTTGCGATCGATCATCAGCTGCACCCGGCTCTTCGGGATCAGGAACCGCAGCATGCCGAGATCGATCTCGATCAGCGTCGACACCGCCGTGCCGCGGCCGGTGGGCGCCTCGGTGAAGCGCCAGACGGTTCGCCAATGCTTGAGGTTGCCGGTCAGCTGGGTCTCGGTGTAGCCGTCGGGGTCGTTGCGGATCTCCAGCCGGCGGGTGGTGAGCCGGCCCATCTGCCGTTCCCGCACCCGCACCAGCGAGCGCTCGCTCGTGCGCTCGAGCACCTCGAGCGACTCCATCCCGGGCATCCAGGCGGGCCAGTTCTCGACGTCGCGGAAGATCTCCCGCACCGTGAACGGTTTGGCGTCCATGCGCGCGTACTTGCGGATCATCCTCCGGTCTCCTCACGACGCCGCACCAGTTCGTAGGTGTTGCCGCCGACCTGCAGCGTCACCTTTCTGCCGGCGATCTGGATCTCGAGCAGCTTGGCCCGCTGGTCCGGCATCTCGGCGAGACCCGAGGTCAGGAGCTTGAGGGCGCGGTCCGACAGCGCCTCGAGGGTGCTCTCCAGCACCCGCCGGAGCCGCCGCCGGCAACCGAACCGGTGCGGGCCGACCCGGGCCCCCAGCACCGCCCGCACCAGGGTGCCGGTGCCGTCGTCCGCGCCGCTCAGGTCGAAGCGGCCGAAGATGCCGTCTTGCCGGTAGCGGTCCACCTGGGTGAAGACCAGCGAGTCCCGGGGCGACTGGACGAACTCCAGGACGAGCTTGTGCCGGCCGTAGGGCGGCGCGATGAGCTCGGCAATGGCCAGCTCCCCCTCCCGGGCCAGCAGCCGCGAGCGGGTGACGTCGGGCAGCCACTGCTCGTACTGCCGGTAGCCGGCCAGCGCCGAGTAGACGACCGTCTGCGGGGCGCGAACGAGAGCCGAGGTTTTGGCGGTGAACCGCATCGGCGCCCGCGAGCCCTACTCGTCGTCGCTGTAGCGGTGATAGGCGTCGACCATCTTCTTGGGGACCTTCTCCCAGCGGTCCATCGCCTCACGGGTGGCGGTGACCATGGCGTCGGGGATCTTGCCCATGATGTCGCCCCAGTCCTCGCTGGTCTTGATCTCCGCCTCGTCGGCCATCGAGTCGAGGAAGGTCTCCATCACGCGGGAGGTCTCGGTGACGTACCTGGCGGCCCCGGCCATCATGCCGAACTGCATGCGCATCATCTTGAAGAACGCCGACTCGATGTCGGAGGTCTTGTCTTCGTCGTCCGCCTCGTCGCCGGAGCCCCGCTTCGAGCCCCCGTCCGAGGCGGCGGTCTCGTGATCGTCGGCCGCGGCGCTCGCGGCCCTGGCGGCCGGCTGGGCGGCGGCGCCCGCGTCCGCATCCGGCGCCTCCTGGCGCGCCAGCTCGGCCGCCATCGCCTGCGTCTGGAGCTCGCGCACCCGGCCCGCCAGATCCGGCGTCAGGCACCAGGCGATCTGCGGCTCCTTCTTGACCAGCGTCCCGAAGCCGTCCCGGGTCAACAGCAGGCACTCGGTGGCCTCGAGCGCCGCGGCGCTGGCCGAGCGCGGCTGCTCGTCGATCAACGCCAGCTGCCCGAGGATGCCGCCCGGCGCCACCGTGCCCAGCCCGACCTTCTCCCGGCCGCTGCCCTTGTAGCGTTCCACCCGCCCCGAGATGACGATGAACAGGCTCAGCCCCATCGCCCGCTCTTCGTAGAGCACGTCGCCGGCCGCGAACGACTGCAGCGTGCACAGCCGGGCCAGCTTGCGCCGATTCTTGTCGTCCAGCTGGGCGAAGGCGGACACCTTGGCCAGCGCCTCGAGCAGTTGGTCTTCACTCGCCGGAGTCTGGGTCATCTGGAACCTCCTGGTTGACTAGGCGGTGAGGCTACCCCAGAACGGCAGCGGGCGGCTATTCGGAGCTTTCCCGGGCGATCTTCCAGCGGCCGGACTCGACCACCAGCTCGAGCGTCTTGACGACCACGTCGGTAAAGCGGTCCGACCGGTACGACTGGAGGATCTCGACCTCGGCCCGGTCCGGGGCCGGCAGCCGCAGGTCGACCAGGGCGGCGCCGACGTTGATGCTGCTCGGCGCCAGCAGCCGTTCCCGGCGCTGCGCCTCCCACCGCTCGCGGCTCAGGCCGTCGGGCGGCTCGAAGGCGGCGGCGTAGAAGGCGAGGTAGTCGTCGACCCGCTGCTTCGACCAGGCCTCGGCCCAGCCGTTGACCGTCGCCAGGATCGCGGCCGAGGCGCTGGGCTCCGGCGGGGGAGCGGCGGCGGCCCCGGGCTGGCCGGCGGCCGTTGGCGCCGGCTCGCCGATCGGCTGCTCGACGGCGACTGGTTCGCCGCTGGGCGCCGGCCCGGGAGCGGGCTCGGCCGCCGCGGGTGGTGCCGCGGGAGCGGCTTCCGCCCGCGCTTCGGCCGCCGCCCGCAGCGCGGTCAGCTCCTTGGCGAAGGCCCGCCGCTGCGTCTCCGAGGCGGCGAGAAACTGCTCCGCCGCCTGCAGTCGGCCGTTCAGGTTGTCGACCTGACGCCGGGCAGCGGCGGCCGCCTCCTCGAGGGCGGCGGCGTGCGCCGACTCGCGGGCGTTGCGCTCGCCCTCCAGCCTGGCCAGCGCCGTCTCGGCGGCGCCCAGGGCCTTCTCGAGCTCGGCGATCCGCCGTTCCGCCTCGGGTGTTGCCGCGTCCCGGGACGCCGCGGCCTGCGTCGCCGCCGCCTGCAGGCTCCGGTTCACCTCGCGCAGCCCCTCGACCTCGGCCTGGAGCTGCCGGTTGCCGTCCCGCAGCGATTCCATTTCGGTCTCGCGCTCGAGGTCGCCGCCCCGCAGCTCTGCCAACTCGGTCTCGAGCTGCTGGTTCCGGTCGCGCAGGCCTGCCGTCTCGCCCTCGACCTGCCGGCTGCCGCGGCGTAGCTCTTCGATCTGGCTCAGCAGCAGCTGGTTGGCCTCGCGCAGCTCGGCGGATTCGCCGCGAAGCCCCTCTGCCTCGCCGCGAGACGACTCGAGCTCGGCCCGGATCGCCTCGGATCGCTCGGCCGCCTCCCGCCGCGCGGCCTCGGCGGTGCCGGCGGTCTCCTCCAGCTCCGAGATCTCGCTGCCGGTCGCCGCGGCGGCCTCCTCCAGCTCGGCAATTCGCCGGCCGGCCACCCCTGTGGCCTCCTCCAGCTCGGCAATTCGCTGGCCGGCCACCCCTGTGGCCTCCTCCAGCTCGGCGATCCGCCGCCCGCTTGCCCCGGCGGCCTCCTCCAACTCGGCGATCCGCCGCCCGCCCGCCCCGGCGGCCTCTTCCAGCTCGGCGACCCTCCGCCCGGCCGCTCCGGCGTCCTCGGCCCGCGCCGCTGCCGCCGCTTCGAGCCGCTGATTGGCGGCCCGCAATACCGCGTTCTCGCTGCTCAGCGCTCGGGCCTCTTGCCGCAGTGCTTCAGCTTCGGCGCTCAGCGAGTCGGCCTCGCTGGCGAGCGCCGCCGAGCGGCCCAGGACTTCACGCCGCGCGGCCTCGGCCGCCGCCACGGCCCCTTCCAGCTCGGCGGCCTTCTGCCGCGCGGCCTCCCGATCGCCTTCGTGTGCCGCCGCCTCGGTCTCCAGTCGCTGGTTGGCGCCGCGCAGCTCCGCCGCCGCGCTTTCGAGTCGCTGATTGCGGTCCCGCAGCGTGGAGACCTCGGCCCCGAGCTTCAGATTGGAGTCTCGCAGCTCCCCGGCCCCGGCCTCGAGCCTCAGATTGGAGTCGCGCAGCTCCGCGGCCTCGTCCTCGAGCCGGCGCTTCGAGGCGCGCAAGTCCGTGAGGGCGGCCTCGGTTCCCCGAGCCGTCGCGCCGGCCTCCGCGGCCTCGTCTTCGAGCCTTTGAACGGCGCCCCGCAGTTGGACGACCTCGGCCTCCAACTCCTCGGACCTGCTACGCAGCCCAGAAGCTTCGGCCTCCGACTCCTGGGACTTGCTGCGCAGTCCGGAAGCCTCAGCCTCCAGGATACGGTTCGCTTCCCGCAGCTCCGCCGCCTCGACTTCCTGGCCCCGGCTCGCCTGGCGCAGCGCCTCGACCTCGCTTCGCAGTCGCTCGGTCTCACCTCGCAGCGCCGCCGCCTCGCTCCGCAGGGCCGTGGCGCTCTCGTCCGCCCCCTGTCGGGCGGCTACGGCGGCGGCGACGGCCGCCTCCAGCTCGGCGATCCGATCTCCGGCCTCCCGCCGAGCCCGCTCGACGGTGGCGGCCTCCGCCTCCGAGCGCCGGAAGGCCTCGCGCAGCTCGGCGGCGTCGCTCTCGAGCCTCTGGCTCGTCTGGCTCGACTCCGCGGCCTCGGCCTGGAGGCGCAGGTTCATCTCGCGCAGCTCGGCGGCTTCGCTCTCGAGCCGCTGGCCGCTGCCCCGCCGATCGGCCGCTTCGGCCCGCAGCCGCAGATTCTCTTCACGCAGCCTCGCGGCCACATTCTCCAGCCCCTCGTTGGCGCCGCGCAGCTGCGCCACGTCGGCGTGCAGCTCGGCCGCCGAGGCGATCGCCGCCTCGTACGCCGCGGTGACGCGGGCGACCTCTCGCCGCAGCTCGTCGCCCGCCGCGGTCCCGGAGTCCGCGTTCCCGGATTCCCGGGGCCGGCCGGTCGCGGCGGCCGGTGGGGTAGCGACTGGCGGGGTGGCGGGCGGCGCTTGTCGCGCCGCCGCCGGCTCCTCGGCGACCGTTTCGACCAGGTCCATCGCCAGCCAGCCCTCGCGGCCGTCCGCCAGCCGGACTCGGCCCCAGCGCTCGCGCGACTCCAGCAAGCGGACCCGCTGCCCGGTGGGCAGGCAGCTCAGGCGGCCGGCCTCGAGGGTGGGCGCCCGCCGCAGGTTGAGGCAGGGGGTGGCCCGGACGACGAGCTGGCTGCCGGCCGGCGGGACCTGCGCCGCGCCGGTGCCGGCGTCGGTCATCAATATGACGCAGAGCAGGCCGAGGGCGCCGCGGCGCGCCTGCGGCTTCTGTCGTCCCTGTCCCGTCATCGCGTCATCGAGTGGAGTCTCGGCAAGGCCGTCGAGCGGTCATTCTATCCACCGGTGCGCCCGCCCATGAAAAAACCCGGGGGCTGGCTGCCCCCGGGTCGGATTGGAGATGTCCGCCAGCAGCCGGCGGGTCGCGCAGTGGGCTCTAGCTGCCCCAGCCGAAGGCGTACTTGATCCGAGCGTAGTAGAACCCGCCGTTGAACCCGAAGGGCGAGAACTGGCTGTAGCGGTTGCCGACGCCGCTACGCGCGCCCGGGTTCTCGTCCGGGACGGTGTCGAAGACGTTCTGACCGCCGACGATGAAGGTGATCCCGTCGCTCAGCTCGTACGCCGCCTCGAGGTCGACCAGGTGCTTGCCGCCGTAGGACTCCCCGTCCTCGGAGTCGTACCAGCCGTCGTAGAAGCTCAGCCGGCCGAGAAAGCGCCACTTGTCGCCGACCCGGTGGTTGGCGGTGAGGTTGTAGCGCGTCTCCGGCAGGGCCTCCTGCAGCTCGCGGATGCGCGTCGCGTCGAGGGTGGCGGGGTTGAACTTGGTCACCTTGGTCTCGGTCTGGTTGAAGAGGAAGCTGAACTGCGTCTTGCCGCCCAGGCTCTCCGGCACGTAGGTGGCGACGATGTCGAAGCCGGTGGTCTCGGTGTCGAAATCGTTGGTGAAGAAGCGGAAGTTCTGCAGGTTGCCGGCGCTGGTGATGCCCTCGGCGATGAGGGCGGCGACCTCTGCCGGGTCGAGCGAGAAGTTCTGGGTCACCGCCAGCCGGTCCTTCAGATCGATCTGGAAGTAGTCGGCGGTCAGGGTGAAGGGGCCGCTTTCGTAGACGAACCCGAGGGCGAGGTTGGTCGACTCCTCGGGGGTCAGCGGTTGGCCGCCGCGCAGCTCGGCCACCCGGGAGGACGACGGGATGGTGCCGTTGTTGACCAGGTCCATGATCTGCAGGTCGAACTCGGTCGAGACGTTGAAGGCGTTGGACTGCCCCGGCGTTGGCGCTCGGAAGCCGGTGGAGACGCTGCCGCGCAGCTGGAAGGACTCGTTCACCCGGAAGCGGCCCGACACCTTGCCGTTGGTGGTAGTGCCGAAGTCCTCGAAGTCCTCGAACCGCACCGCCAGCCCGAGCGTCCATTTGCCGTCGCCGCTGTTGCGCTCGAGGTCGCCGTAGACGGCGTAGTTGCTGCGGCTCCAGCTGCCGGCCGCGATGTGCCCGAAGCCGGGGAAGCCGTTCGAGGCCGCGCTGAAGCCCTGCTCGGCCAGCGGGCCGATCTGGTACGACTCGAGCTGGCCGATGCCGATGGTGAACTTCTCGTCGCGCCATTCGACACCGCCGGCCAGGTTGGTCCGATCGTTGATCGCATAGGAGAGATCGAGGTTGAGGTTGATCTCCTCCTGCTTGTAGAGGCCGGGATCGAACGAGGTCGGGGTGTCGCGGCCGAGCGAGGCGTTGACGGTGTTGGAGATGAAGAAGTCGACCTCGTTGGAGCCGGTCGAGACGCTCGCGTCCCAGGCGATGCCGCCCCCGGTGGAGCCCCGGACGCCGGCGAGGATCGCGGTGTCCGTGAGGTCGCCGCCGAAGCTGGGGCGTAAAGCCGCCGGGGAAGAGCTCCTGGAAGGAGAAGCAGTTGGGGTTGGCCAGGACCTGGCCCAGCGCCGTCGGATCCGGGATGTTGTTGACCACGGGCACGGCCGGGCAGCCGGCCGAGCCGTCGAGCACACCGTCCTGCGCGTCCAGCAGGTCGCCGATCAGCAGCGTCTCGCCGCCATCGCCACTGAACACCGCGCCGCGGGTGTTGGGGTTGCGGAAGTAGAAGCCGCCGGTGACGGTCTTGCTGACCTGGTTGGCGTGGCCGTAGAACTGCTGGCCGCCGTCGAACAGGTAGCCGAAGTTGGCCCACAGCTTGATGTCGTCCTTGAACTCGGGCGAGCCCCAGATCTGGGCCGGGTTGGCCACCTTGTCGTTGCCGGCGGCGATCAGGGCGGCGGCGTCGTTGCGCTGCACGCTGCGGCTGGTCGGGTCGCTGGTGCCGTACTCGGCGCTCAGGTTGAGGAAGCCGCTCTCGCCCCAGGGCAGGCCGACGTTGCCGGCCACCGAGAAGGCGGTGCCGTCGCCGGCCTGGTACTGGCCGGAGCGGACCTCGATGCTGCCGCCGTTGGTGGCGTCTTTGAGCAGGAAGTTCATCACGCCGGCGATGGCGTCCGAGCCGTACTGCGCCGAGGCGCCGTCGCGCAGCACCTCGACCTGGCGCAGGGCGATCGACGGGATCGCCGAGATGTCGGGCCCCTGGGCGCCGTCGGCGACGCCGTTGCCCAGCCAGTAGATGACCGCCGCGCGATGGCGGCGCTTGCCGTTGACCAGCACCAGGGTGTGATCCGGCGCCAGGTTGCGCAGGTTGGCCGGCCGGACCACCGTCGCGGCGTCGCTGATCGGCTGGGTGTTGACGTTGTAGGAGGGCGCCAGCGTACGCAGCAGGGTGCTGACGTCGGTGTCGCCCTGGTTGACGAAGTCGTCGGCGGAGATCACGTCCACCGGCACCATCGACTCGGTCGCGGTGCGGCCGCCGGCGCGGCTGCCGATGACGACCACCTCGTCGGAGATCTGGACTCCTTGGGGCTTCTCCTCCGGGGTCGTCTCGTCCTCGCCGTCTTTCTCGGCCGGCGCCTCGCCGGTCTCCTGGGCGTCAGCCTGGAGCGGCGCGACACAGATCAGCACGGCGATCAAGCCAAAAGCAAACAGTCCGCTGCTGAGGCGAATGGGCTTCATCTTGTATCCCCCCTGAACTTGGCGCCGAGGGCGCTAAGCTCAGGCCCCGACGCCGGCTACTCGGATGACCCCCGGCGCGTCCGGGAGTCTTTCCACTGGTGAATTGGCCGATCGTATGCCCGTGCGAGCGGGGGTGTCAAATCCGCGGGGCACGGCCACGACAGACATACTCACGGGTGTCGACTCAGCGGAAGTTCTCGACGAGGATCAACTCGGCCACCCAATCGGGGTTCTCGCCGTAGAGGATCCACTCCTCATCGGGCGAGACGGCGATCCACCAGTAGCCGAAGGCGCCCTCCTTGCGAAACAGCTCGGTCGTCTCGCCGGATGCGAAGTCGAAGAAGTGGATCGTGAACCTCTGATTCGAGGCATCCCAGCTGCGAAAGTAGATCCCGCTGCCCGACAGGGCCCAGTCCAGCCAGAGGGACAGGGGCCCGGGGAGCACCTCGGTCTCCTCCCCACCCGCCACCGGCACCCGCCAGATGCCGGTCTCCTCGCGGAACTTGGAGAAGTAGAGGTATCTCCCGTCCCGGGACTCCTCGGGATAGAAGCCTCCTGCCTGGGTCACCTGGACCGCCTCTCCTCCTTCGGGTGGGATCTTCCAGATCTGCAGGGAGCCGCTGCGGTCGGAATGGAAGTAGATCCAGCGGCCGTCGCGCGACCAGGTACCGGTGCCGTCGTCCGACGCCTTCCGGGTCAGCTGCCGGGGCTCTCCTCCCTCGGCGTCGATCACCCAGAGATCCCAGTTTCCCGACTCGAGGGAGTCGAAGACGATCCGCCGGCCGTCGGGTGACCAGCGGGGCGTCCCGGTGTGGGTCTCGAAGCGGGTGAGCTGCCTCAGATCGGAGCCGTCGCTGTTGCACAGCCAGATGTTGGCCTTGCCGGTGCGTTGCGACTGGAAGGCGATCATCCGGCCGTCGGGTGAGTAGGCCGGGTTGCCGTCGTTGGCGCTCGAGGAGATGAGCCTCCGCGGCACCCGCTCGGCGGTCGGGGTCGCTCGCCCGGGGATCCTCCAGAGGTCGATCGAGCCGCGGTTGTTCACCTGCTGATGCAACATCAGCCGGCCGCTCAGGGTGGCGAAGGCCGCTCCGGCGCCCGTTCCGTCGACCGGCCGAGGATCCCCCCCGGCCAGCGCGACCCGGAACATCCGGCCTTCCGGGAAGGTCGAGAAGACGATCTCGTCACCCTGCGGCGTCCACGCCAGGCCCGCGACATAGTCGTAGCCCCCGGCGGTAAGCTGCCGCGGCTCGCCTCCCGCCGCCGGCTGCACCCAGACGTCGGCGTTGCCCCAGGCCGCCGCCCGCAGCCGGACGAAGGCGAGGCGCTCGCCTGCGGGCGAGAACGCGGGGTTGAAGTCGCCGCCCGACCCGCGGGGCGGCGCGGTCAGGAAGCGCTTCTGCCGCGTCTCGGGAGAGACCCCGACGATCCGGTACGGCTCGTGCTCCGACGCCCTCTCCGCGAAGGCCAGGGTCTTGCCGTCCGGGGACCAGGAGAGGCTCGAGACGTTGACGCCGGGGATGTACGACTCCATGGCCGCGTCGGCCAGCTTCTGTTCCTGCCCGCCCAGGGAAGGCACCAGGAAGAGGGCGGTGCCCTGCTCGAGCTCCCGCGCGAAGGCGATCTGCCGCCCGTCCGGCGACCAGGCCGGGCTCAGCTCCGTCGCCGGGTGCCGGGTCAGCCGAAAGGGCCTGGAGCCGACGCCCAGCGCCTTGATGTAGATGTCCCAGTTGCCCGGCGAGTCCCCGTTCCACATGTAGGTCACCCGGTCGCCGTCGGGGGAGAATCTGGGGGAGTCCTTCCAGCCGCCCTCCGCGGTAAACGGCGTGATCTTCATCGGCGCCGCCGGCGCTTCGGCGGCCCGGCCCCACAGGCCCCACCAGGTCAGCGCGGCGACGGCGGCGATCGCCACGGCCGCCGCAATCCACACCAGCGCGCCGGCGCGACGCCTGGCGGGCGGCAGGGCGGGCCGAGCCATCGACATCGACAGGGTCGTGTCTGGCTGCAGGCGCAGCAGGTCGTCGCGCAGCTCCGCGGCGCTCTGGTAGCGCCGGTCCCGGTCTTTCTCCAGGGCCTTGGCCAGGATCTCCTTGAGCCCCTTGGGCAGTGCCGGATTGAGCTTGTCCGCGGGGGTGGGGGAGTGGTTGAGGATCTGGTCGAAGATGAGCCCCGAGGTGAGGCCCGCAAAGGGCTTCTGGCCCGTGGCCAGCTCGTAGAGCACCACGCCGAGGGAGAAGATGTCGGTCCGGTGATCCACCACCTGGCCGCGCACCTGCTCGGGCGACATGTAGGAGATGGTGCCCATCGTGGAGCCCGGAACCGTCAGGTCCCAGGGAGCCGCCTGGGTCTCATCCGGATTCTCCGGCGTGGCGGACTCCCGCGGAGCCGGTTCCCGGTTGACCTTGGCGAGCCCGAAATCCAGCACCTTGACGTCGCCCCGCCGGGAGACGAACAGGTTGGTCGGCTTGATGTCCCGATGGACGATCCCCGCCTCGTGCGCCGCATCGAGAGCGTCGGCCACCTGCGCCCCGAACCGCACGATGTCCTCGGCCGGCATCGAACTGCCCTGGGCGAGGTACTTGAGCGTCTCGCCCTCCATCAGCTCCATGACGATGAAGTGGCGGCCCGCCTCCTCGGCCAGCTGGTAGATCGTGCAGATGTGCGGGTGGTTGAGCGCCGAAGCCGCCCGCGCCTCGCGCTGGAACCGCGCCAGGGTCTCGGCGTCCTTCTCGAGCGCCTCCGGCAGGAACTTGAGCGCCACCGGGCGGCGCAGGATCGAGTCCTCCGCCTTGTAGACGACCCCCATGCCGCCACCCCCGAGCTTCTCGAGGATCCTGTAGTGAGAGACGGTGGTGCCGATCACGTGGAGCTCCGCCGGGAGGAACGGTTCGTTGCGCCCGCTCCAGCGTCGACGACCCTGTTCCGCCCCAAAGCGTAGCAGGCCCGGCCCTATGTGTCGTCGATCAGCGCCTGGGAGGCGGCGCTGCTGGTTCGCCTCGGCCGCCTCGAGCTGACCATGCCCGTCCCTCCGGGTGGGGTCGGTGCGCCGACCGCGTGCTAGCTTGACCGTCAAGACCTACTTGAACCTCAAACCTCGAATAGTTGACAAGGGGGTACTGGCGATGCGGCGTGCCACTGTTTTCTGCGTCCTGGCCTTGATCGTGATCCTGGTCGGGGCATCCGCTCGGGCCCAGGAAGTCCTCACCAACGACGGCGTTCTCAAGCTCCATGGGGCCGGACTGCCGGCGGCGGTCATCCTGGCCAAGATCCGCGCCTCGCAGACAAGCTTCGACACCAGTGTCGAGGCGCTGGTGGCGTTATCGGAAGCCGGAGTGCCACAGGAGGTGATCGCCGAGATGGCCGGCGCCTCGTCGGCGCCGGCCGCCGCCGATCAGTCGATCGTGGTGCGCCAGGGCGCCAGCGCGGCGCCCAACGTGGCGGCGCAGTTCGGTGGGACGCCCTGCCAGACGCCGGGGATCTTCGTCGATGAATCGGGCCAGCTGCGGGAGATCGAGCCGACGACCTACACGATGGGCAAGAGCGGCGGCTTCTTTCTCAGCCAGATCACCTACGGCATCAAGTCGATGAAGTCGAAGGCGATCATCCAGGGAACGACGTCGAACACCCGGGTCGACGGCGGCACGCCGACGTTTTTCTTCTGTTTCGAGGAGACCGAGACGGGGCTTAGCTACGAGACCAAGGGGGCGACGAATCCGAGCGAGTTCCTGCTGGTCGAGTTCGAGGTCAAGCATGACAAGGGCTACCGGGCGTTCGTCGCCGGCAAGCTCAACCTGTGGGCCGGCGCCACCAGCGGCGCGCCGCCGAAGGTGCTGCGCGAGACGGGCTACGAGAAGCAGGCCCCCGGGGTCTACAAGGTGACGCCGCGGGTGGTGCTCTCCCCCGGCGAGTACGGCTTCTACTACGCCGGCTCGGCGCCGCTGGCGACCTACGGCTTCGCGCCGGCGACGGCCAGCGGCGGGAACAAGATATTCACGTTCCGGGTCAACTGAGGCGTCGGCGGGTGCACATCAAGAGATGGAGAGGAAGCGCCGCAGGCTGTTCTCGGCCCGCGCCCGATCGCCAGCGCTCAGCCGGCCCACAGCCGCGAGGATCAGCCGGCGGTCGAGCGTGAAGAGCTTCAGCCGCACCAGGCAGGCCCGGCGCAGGCCGGCCGCGCGGTAGTCGACCAGCTCGACGTCGCCGGGCCAGCTTCGCCGGCCGCCGGTGGTGATCATCGCCAGAATCACGTGGCCGGAGGGCGCGAAGGCCTCCCTGCTGACGACCAGCGCCGGCCGCCGCTTGGCGCCGGCCCCCTCGACAAACGGGAACGGCACCACCACGACCGTCCAAGCCCTATAGGTCTTTGAACGCCTCGTCATCCTCGGGGCTGTCCCACTCGTCGAGAGTGGTCGAAAGCGCGGCGTGATAGCTGGCATCGAACGGGTCGACCCGGCTCAGCACGACCTTGCCGTCGACCACCTCGTAGGCGACCAGGTCCCCGGGCTGAAGCGCCAGCTCCTCTCGAATGGCTTTGGGCACGGTGACCTGTCCTTGCGAAGAGAGCTTGCTGGTCTTCATTCTCGCTCCTCCATTCTTGAGCTAAAGAATAAAGACGCAGCCCTACGTTCGCAACCCCTTGGACGGCATAGGGAACCACGATCTTGCTTACAGCGCTCTCAAGTTTCGCCGCCGGTCACATCGTGACGACGACTGGACCCCGCCGACCGGATCATCGTCGCCACCGCCCTGTCGCGGCCCACGAGGTGCTGTTGCTCATCGAGGTCGCCGCCACGAGCTACGACTTCGACCGCAACCTCAAGCTGCCGCTCTACGCCGAGGCGGGCGTCCGCGAAGTCTGGCTGATCGCCCTCGATCACCGGGTCGTCGAGGTCTACCGCGACCCCGGCGAGGGCAGCTACCGCCAGACCGAGCGCCTCCGAGCCGGCGACACCGTGGCGCCGATCGCCTTCCCCGATCTCGAAGCGGACGTCGCCTACCTGCTCGGCTGAGCCGCGGTCAGTCGGCGCGCAAGCCTGGCTTGCGCCAGTGCCGACCGTGGCCGACCGCGCGACCCAGGAAGTCCAGGCCGCCGCTGAGCTTGCCGTTCCACGTTCCGTCGAGAGTACCCCCAGGCAGGGCGTACAGGGTGACGCTGAAGGTCCCGTGGAATTGACCGTCGCCGGTCTCGCCGCGACCAGCCGCCGCACCTCTTGCAGCCCGTCTCCCCAGCTCAGCCGCCGGCGACCGCAACCGCCCGCTACCGATCCATGCGGGCCTGTCTATTTGTCCCGGGGATGGTCCAGCAGTAGGCTAGGCTCACAATCGGGAGAGGGCGGTTGACCCTCGATCGCAATCAGGCAAGCAGCCGTTTAAAGAGGGCGGAGGCAAGTCCGTCTATTGTCTGGACCGGCTCTGAGGAGCTTGCCCAGGTGGTTCTCTAGATCGGAAGCCCGGACGCCAAGTAGGGGCCCGGAACGACAAACGTACCAGCAGGAGGACTCAGATGAAGAGACGTTTCACACCAGTACTTGCTCTCGCTGCCGCGGTGGCCTTTGCCGGCGCCGGCGTGTTCGCCGCCGAAGCGCCGCCGGTCGAGGGCATGGACGGCGCGGCCGCGGCGCAGCCGCGGGCAGAGACGCCGGTCGGCGCGGCCGGGATGATGGTCGCGATCGACCCGGAGACCGGCGAGCTCCGCATGCCGACTGCCGAGGAGATCGCCGAGCTCAGGGCTCAGATGGAGAGCAGGTTCGCCGACGCGGCCTTCGAGCCGCAGCGGATCACTCTCAAGGACGGCGGCGAGGCGGTCGAGCTGGACCCCGCGCTGTGGAAGTACTCCGCGGTGCGGATGGAGGCCGACGGCACGCTCTCCCATCACTGCCTCCAGGGGCACCATGCGGCAACCGAGTTCGTCGCAACGACGCCGGCACCGGCGGTGGAGGAGTAGAGCGATGAAGACAACGAATCGCAATCGGCTCCTGTTCGTCCTCTGTGCCGGCCTGCTGGTCGCCGCGCTCGGCGCGGCCCCCGCTCCGGCCGCCAACATCGTGGTGTTTTTCCTCGACGGTCCCGGCGTGGGAACCAACGATCCGACTCCGGCGAGCCCGGTGGGCGGCAACCCCGGCACGACGCTGGGCGAGCAACGCCGCAACGTCTACGAGCTGGCGGCGCAGATCTGGGGCGCTACCCTGGCCAGCAATCAGACCGTCTTTGTCGCCGCGTTCTTCCAGCCGCTGGCCTGCTCCCCAACCGGAGCCGTCCTGGGCTCGGCGGGGCCGACCTTTGTCGTGCGGGACTTCGCGGGCGCCGGGTTTCCCGGCACCTGGTACGTCTCGGCACACGGCGATGCGCTCTCGGGCGTCGACCAGGTCCCTGGTTTCTTTGACCTCGTCGCGCGGTTCAACTCGGACGTCGATGACGACCCGAACTGCCTTGTCGGGCGCGAGTGGTACTACGGCTTCGACAACAACCAGGGCACCGACCTCGACTTCCTGACCGTGGCGCTGCACGAGTTCAACCACGGCCTCGGCTTTCTCGAGCTGGTCAGCGAGGCCACCGGAGCGTTCTTTGCGGGCTTCCCCGACATCTACACCAAGTACATGCTCGACCTGACGCTCGGCACGACCTGGGACAACCTGACCGACGCCGAGCGGCTCTCCTCGCAGACCAATGACGGCAATCTGGTGTGGAACGGCAACAGCGTCACCGACGCCGCGCCGGCGTTCCTCGGGCCCCGTCCTTCGGTGCGCGTGCTCAATCCGAAGAGCATCAAGGGCAGCTACGAGGCTCAGGCGGCCAGCTTCGGTCCGCCGCTACGGAGCAATGGCGGCACGACCGGCAAGATGGTCCTCGCCGACGACGGCGTCGGCGCGGTCGCCGATGCCTGCGAGCCGATCACCAACAAGCTCAAGGGCAAGGTAGCGGTGGTCGACCGCGGCAGCTGCACCTTCGTGACCAAGGTCCTGAACGCCCAGAACGCCGGGGCCAAGGGAGTCATCGTGGTCAACAACAACCCGGTGGGATTGCCGTCGATGGGCGGCTCGAGCGCCGACGTGACGATTCCCTCGGTCGGAGTCTCCATGGCGGACGGTGACCTGATCAAGGATGTGCTCCCGAGCAACTCCGTGGCGAAGCTGATCCTGGACGGCGATTTCCTCGCCGGCACCAACCAGGGCTTTGTGCGCCTCTACGCGCCCGGAACGGTAGCTCCCGGCTCGTCGAAGTCCCACTGGGACACGACGGCCAATCCGAGTCTCCTGATGGAGCCCTTCATCACGCCGAATCTGGAATCAGCCCAGACGCTCGATCTGTCGCCGAACCTCATGCAGGACATCGGCTGGATCCTGTTGCCTTGACCGGTTGATCACGGGCGCTGCCGCCCCGCCCTCGCGCGGGACCCCGGCACGGCCGTAAGCAATCCACTGAATCACGTCGCCCGCGGGCTTGGGTCCGCGGGCGCTTTTCTTGTTGCGCTCGAGAGTACTTAGCCGGTCCGCAATCCGACGAGACAGTCCGGACCAACCATCCCTGGCGCCCGCGCCCTGGGTCGACGAGAAGCTCGGCGAGGGGTAGGTTCCCAAGGCCGGCTTTCGCCTTGGTCCGCGGGCGCTTTTTTGTGTGCGCCGCGGGAACGTCGCGCTTGCGGCAGCGCAGGCCGGCTCGAAAGTCGAAGAAAAGTCGCCCAGACCCCTTGACAGGGTTCTGACGGGCCCTCCTCGCGACCTCGCGGACCGCAACCAGAAGGCCCCGCCAAGCCGCGCCCGGCGCCCCTGAGCCTCGTTCCCGGGCCGAGGCATGCCGAGAGGTCCGAGAGCCCTCGTTCGGGCCGTGGAAGGCCATCTAAAGCGTTGAAAAAGCGGGGTTTATAATGTCAGGGACTATCCTGGAGAACCCCATGATCGCAGCCACCTCGACACTCCAAACCCCCACCGATCCGGACGACCTCGAGCAGCTCGGCGAGCGAATCGCCGAGCTCACCGCCCAGATCACCGCCGCCACCTTCCAGCTGCTCACCCTCATTCGCGACTTCGACCGGCGCGAGGGCTGGAATTGCGGTTTCCGCACCTGCGCCCACTGGCTCAGCTGGCGCACCGGCCTCGCCTCGGCCCGGCCCGCGAGAAGGTCCGCGTCGCCCGCGCCCTGGGCGAGCTGCCGCGTCTCTCCGAGGCGATGCGCCAGGGCCGGATCTCCTACTCCAAGGTCCGCGCCCTGACCCGGGTGGCGACACCGCAGAACGAGCAGGAGCTGCTCGACTTCGCCCTCGCCGGCACCGCCTCCCACGTCGAGCGACTGGTCCGCGCCTGGCGCCGGGTCGACCGGATCGAAGAGCGGGAGCAAGAAGAGCTACGCCACGCCAGCCGGTACCTGAGCCTGTGGACCGATGAGGACGGCATGGTCGTCGTCCGGGGGCGGTTGGACCCGGAGGCGGGCGCGGCGCTGATCAAGGCGGTCGAGGCCGGGTGCGATGTGCTGTACGACCAGGAGAAGGAAAAGGAGACCGCCACCCAGGACGGCGTGCCGGCGTCACAGAGGCGGGCCGACGCCATCGGCCGCGTGGCCGAAGCGGCCCTGGCCGGGGGCCTCGACAAGGGCACCCGCGGAGACCGGTACCAGGTCGTGCTGCACGTGGATGCCTCGGTGCTCGAAGAGCCGGCAGGCGTTCCCGCGGGAACGTCTCAGGGCCCGGAAGCGCCGGATACCGGAATACCGGCGCATTCGATCCTCCCTTTCCGCGGGAACGTTCCCGCGGGAACGTTTCGGGAAAACCCCGGCGCCCCCGGCCAGTCCGCCTTCGAGGGCGGCGCCCACGTTCCCGCGGAAACGTCCCAGCGAATCGCCTGCGATGCCGGCAAGGTGGTCATGACCCACGATTCCGACGGCAAGATCCTCGATCTCGGCCGCAAGACCCGCATCATCTCGCCGGCCCTGCGCCGCGCCCTGACCCATCGGGACCAGGGGTGCAGGTTCCCGGGGTGCGGATTGAAGTTCTGCGACGCCCATCACGTGCGGCACTGGGCCCAGGGAGGCCAGACCCGCCTCGACAACCTGGTCCTGCTGTGTCGCAGGCATCATCGGTGCGTGCACGAGGAGGGATACCGGGTGAGAAGCGGGCCTGACGGAGGGGTTCAGTTTCTGCGGCCGGACGGCAGGCCGATAGCGGAAGCGCCACCGCCGCCGGCCGTCTCCGACGATGCCCTCACCGCCCTGGCCGAGTCGCTGGTCGAGGCCGGTGTGGATCTGGAGGAGATGCCGGGCTATCCCGAGTGGGACGGTGGCGCGTTGGATCTGGGGTGGGCGGTGGACGGGTTGCGGTCGCTCGGTGGTTAGTTGCCGAGCCGGGCCTCGAGCAGCCAGGTCTCGCCGCGGTTCAGCTCGCGGGCGATTCCTGTGGATCCATGAACTCGGCGACCTCGTCGATCATCTCGTCGGCCTGCCCGCACGTAGGCCTCGGCGATGCGACGATCGGCCTCGCGCCGCTTCTTCGCCGAATAGAGAGCTCGCCGCCACTCGCAGGAACGCCGACCTGCCATGCCGGTCGACGCCGGTTCGCCTGCGAGGGACGTGCGATGCGTGGCTGGATTGGCGAAGATGGCAGTATCCCTGCCCAAAGTGCATCGCACCTCAACGGGGAAAACTAGCTTGTGCCGCAGCTCTGGTTCTGGTGTGCATTCGGGTAGGCTTCGGGGAGCTAGCCTGGCTTGACGATCAGATGCAGCTGACAGCCCGCAGAAGCCATCCGAGCCGAACAGAAGCGCATAGTGATCACTCCCTACCACGCCAAGTACTTCGCTCACGATCTGACCCGTAGGGCGGCGAGTGGTTGTCTGCCACAAGGGGAAGAAGACCTTGGAGGTGCCCGAGCCAGCAGCCGATGCCCACCTCCGGCATGGCGACACGCGCGGGCCCTGCAGGTAGCCGGCCCAAATCCCCGCCTTGCCGCCGTTTCAGGGCAAAACGCCAGGAACGGCCAGGTAAGTTCTCCGGGGAGGGGTCTAGGGCCGGGTCGGCGGATTCGGTCGTCGTTTCAGGCGGGAAGGGCTGATTCGGGAAACGTACAAGCGGACGCGGTTGGTCGCCCACCTGTCCCTCGTCAAAACCCCGTCTGGCCGAGAATCGGTGGTTGGTGAGACCCGGAGCCGCATCCCGCCCACCGCTTCGCCCTACGGGGCCCCAAGGGCCGGGGTTCGGTGCCGGCCAATTCCGTCTGCGTTTTGCCATGCTCTGACCGTCGCTGGAGGCCCGATCTCTTGCAGCCGGGGGCCTACCCCATGCTGGACCGAGATCGGGCCTGTGAGCAAATAGAAGCAAAGAGCTTGTGGGTACTCGGGTGGTACCTCGAATTGGGTGGGTGGTATTTCGAATTGGGTGTGTTTTCTGAAGCCCCCAGTGCCAGGGCGAGAATCAGCGCGCTACCGAAGCTCGCCCAGGGGGTCGAGCATGAGCGTAGGCCTCGGAAAGAGGTGACCGTTCAGGCGGAAGCCTTGGACGCACGCCAACCCAAGATCGCGTAGGTCAGGGCGAAAAGTACCCCGAAGACGACAGCGACGAGAAGCAGGCCCAAGCCTGCTAGCTCCGGACCCAGCAATTTCACAGACACGCCCTTTCTCGAGGCGTCCGCCAAGAGAGCGGAGTAGAGGAAAGGCTGCGTGAGCAGGGTGAGCGTGGCCGCCACGGCCGCTGACTTGGTGATGCGACTTCTGCGCTGCCAGGCGAGGCGGAGGGTCACCAGGACGAGCAGGACGGCCACGAGCAGGGGGAGGTAGATGAGGGCCCCTGACATGAGGAGGAGGAGTACCGGGTAGATCAGAAGGGGAGTTCCGCAATCGCCGCGGCCACGGCCGAACCGAGGAGCATCAGTAGCAGAAGCCACCAGCTCTTGCGAGAGTCGCGAATGCGCCGGAAGAAGAACCAACAGGAGAGCGCGGAGAAGGTGAGAAAGAGGACCACCGCTAGCAGCAACCACAGCCCCCCCAGGCCGCTCAGTGCGGAAGCGGGACCGCCGGTTGCGTGCGCCGCTGTCGGGACGGTCGCAAGAAGCAAGAGGAGACTGGAACGCCATCCTCGCAAGGTGCATCTAAGCATCACTCCTCCTCTACGTTCAGACTGAGTACGCGGCTGAAGATACTCAACACCTTGATCTCGCCGTTGACGATCCCGTAGGTCGTCTTGGAGATGGTCTCCTCATGGACGCGGATCCCCAGGATGTCGGCGACGGTGGTGGCTCTCCCTTCGACGAGCGCCGTGTTCGACGAGTCGTCCATCTCGACCTTCAGAATCTCGTGCTGGATGTCCGCGAGTCCTCCAGAACGCCCATGCCCATCTCCAGCATGAAGAGATAGCGGTCATGCTCGATCTCCACGGGCTCAGTGCCACCGGTCGGGTCGAGATCGAGGACGATCGTCGTCCCCGGATACAAGTAGGCCTTGACGACATCGAGGTCCCGCTGCCCGAACGCCTCTACGATGTCCCCGACGATCGAGCGCACGGTCGCTTCGTCGAGTTTGGGCACCGCCGACGGCGCCGCCGAGCATGCCACCGCTGAGAGCGCAACTGCCAAGAGCACGGTGGCCACTGCACTGCCCAAACGCATCTGGCGCGGGATTTCAGCTCGCATTGTTGTCGCCCATCCTCCCTGCACTCAATGCCGGGACAAATCCCCGACAAAGCGTGGCTCCCGACTCCGATGCCAGCCGCCTATCAACAGGCCGCCGATCGACGGCCGGCCATAGTGTAGGCCGGCCAGCCGCCGGCTTCCCCGATCCCGCGGCGGTGGTCGCCGAGCTCGAGAGTCGCTCGGGGTAGTTTTGGGAACCGGCCTCCTGGGCTACCTCGAGGTAGGGAGAATGACGTTCCCGCGGGAACGTCCTCGAAGGTCCTGCCCAGATAGCTGCCACCTGAGTACCAGCCCGGGCTCTCGAGCCCCGCTTTGAGACGGTCGGTTTTGCTTGGCCCACCCACCCGGGTATGGGCAACCTCGGGCGCCTCTGGTCAGATGATCGAGGTCCCAAAATGCGCAAGGACACACCGAGCAAGACCGCGCGCAAGGTCGCTCTGAATATCGTGACTCTCGGGGCGAAGCCGGGAATGGACGAAGTTCTTCCGGCCGGCATCGTCGACGCGACGGCGAGCTGCTCGTGGAGTCCGGTGCGGTTGGTGCGACCGCGGTTCGATGGTCCCGTTCCCGAAGGATGGTCTCCGTCTACAAGGCGTTCGACTGGATGATGCCGGGGCAGTTCGAGGCTTTTGGCCACAGAAAAGCGTTCTGTGAGCGCCAGGTAAGGGAGGGGATTGGTGCCGGTGCCACGCCAGGTTCTCGTTCTGGGTGCGGGCTACGACACGATGGGGTGGCGTCTGGCGCCGGAGTTCGCCGGTGTGGACTTCTTCGAGATCGACCATCCGGCCACGGCCCGCCTCAAGGCAAAGGGAATCGGAGCGATGGGACCGCGGGACAATCTTCACCTGATAGCGGAGGATCTCGGCGAGCGAAGACTGGTGGACGTCCTGGGCGCCGATCGACTCATGGGACCCGACAGCCACCGACCGTAATCGTGGCCGAAGGCCTGCTGATGTACCTGCCTCCGGAAGCGGTCGGGGCCCTGTTCGATCAGTGCGCGCCATCACCGGCCCGGGCAGTCGGATGGCCTTCACCTATGTCGGCACGCGGAGATGACGGTCGACCTGATGCCGGCCCCTGGACCGGGCTGGTCCTGTGGATTCTCAAGGCCACGGGCGAACCGTGGCTCTGGAGCATCCGGCCCGAGGGGCTCGGCAGATTCCTTCGGGACAGGGGCTGGAGAGACGCCCCGGAGTTGGTGGGCACGACGAACAAGCACGGCGTGGAGTACTTCGGCGTGGCGACGCTGTGAACGCCACAGCGGATTCGGGCGGCAGCGTACTGCGACGCCGCGCCGGAGCCCGCAGAGTCCGGCTGCCCGGCAGGTCGATGCCCCAGCGGCCCTATGGATTGATTTGGGGATTGATTTGGGGATTGATTTGGGCGTTGGGCTCGTACAGCTCGAGACCCGGGATGTCGCGAAAGTCCTCCCGATTCAGCGTCCAGAGGCGCGCGTTCGTGCGCCAGAGCCGTGGCGGCGATGGCCAGATCGACCTCGCGGCCGCGGGCGCGCCGGATCTCGGAGTAGAGCCGGGCCGCCAGCGCCGCCTCCTCGAAGCCGAACGGGATCGACTGCTCGCGCGGCAGGAGGGCTTCCTGCGCCTCCAGCTCCTCGCGTTGCCGAGGACCGCGCAGCCACTCGTAGAGCACGAGCGACGGAACGAGGAGGCGTTCACCGGCCTCGATGGCGCCCCGCAGCGCCGGCGCCGAGCGCCGGGGACCGCTGAGCGAGTCCACCAGCACCGAGGTGTCGAGGAGGATCATCCGCCGCCGCCGGAGCGCCGGCCGCCGGCCCGCCGGCTGCTCCGGATCTGCTCCAACTCCGCCTCGACCTCGGCCAGCGGGCGCTGCGGAATCCGCGGCACCTGCTCATCGAAGACCGCCAGCAGCCGCAGGCGCTCGGCTTCCGACAGCCGGCCGGCGCGTGCGCCGTACTCCTGGATGGCCTCCCGCACGACCTCGCTTTTCGCCTTGGACAGCCGTTCGGCGGTGCGGCGCAGGACCGTTTCGGTCTCTTCGTCGAGAGTGAACGTGGCTCGGTGTTTGTTCATACGCAGTACATACTAGCATACGTCCTTGAGAGCCCTGTCCCTCGCCGAACATCGCCTGGACAGCCTGGAGGATGGCCCTCATGCTGTCCGGCGAGCGTTGCGTGTCCACCAGGTGGACGGGGTGGCCAGCGAATCGGGGCCTCAACAGGAGCATTCCTTCGAACCCGTGACCCAGCTCTTGAGTATGGCGGCGGCGCAGCCGACTCCCGGGTGCACGCTCAGGGCGTCCTCGGAGCAGTTCAGCACGCAGGCGCCACACTCCATGCACAGGTCGGCATCACGGATCTCGACCGCTCCTTTCAAGGGTGTGAAGACCGGATGGGGGCACACCCGGACGCACTCCTGACAGCCGTTGCACTTGGCCTCATCTAGCGCGATCGTCGTGACACCACTGATGTAGACGAGTTCCATCACGGTCAGCTCACAACCGCTCGCACGACACCGATGCCAATGGCAAACAGCGCCGCGCCGAGTTGAAATGGCAGCGCCCGCCGCATCTCCCACTCGACTCCCGAGGGCGAGGTGAATGTGCTTGCGCCGGTGAACTGCATGGCGCTGAACGACGCCGCGGCAGTGCCGAACAGGAACGTCTGCACCTTGCCCGGCGTGGAGTAGACGTCGGACATGAAGAGGACGGTGGCGCCGACGACCACGGCGCCCAGCAAAGCTCCCTTGAGCGAGAACGCTCGTCCGGGAAGCCACGGCAGAAGGGCGGGGACGAGCACGGTTCCGGTCACCAAGCCCATCAGGATCGGTGCGCCTCTGCTCATTGCGGCAGCCAGCCGTGCCAGCATCGAACCTCCACCTGCCAGCAGCATGAGTACGATCACGAGCAGGACCACCCATTTGAGGGTGACTGCCACCTCCACGCCGACCAGAGCGAGGCGCTCGCCCAGGGTGAAGGTCACCCGCCGCATGGCGTCCGTTGCGCGCATTCTCGCGGCGAGGAACGGCTTGATATCGCGGGCTCGGACCGGCCCCCAGACCACCCGGAAACCGCACAGGCGTTTCACCTCGCGCGCCGCGACACCCGTCGCGCCAAGCTGCGGCACGATGAGCTTGCGGTGCGATACGACCTCGGACAGCTGGGTGAGCTGGACCCGTCTGACCAGCTCGGCGGTCCCAAAGCTGCCTTTCCCCGCGGCACACCACACGTTGACGCCGTGGGTGTCGAGCACCAGGATCCAGGCCTCGACGCCGGCGAGTGCCGCGCGGAGAACGTCGAAGGTCAGCTTGTAGTTCGCGGTCACCAGCACCGGTGAATCTGCATCCGCGGCACCCATCCTGTAGATGCCGGGCTCGACGCGGTGGCGATTGCGTCCGACGCCCCAGCGCACCCCGAGCTGGCCGAGCCTGTCCCTGAACGATAGACGGCTACTCACAGCTGGGATTGCCGATGCGTGCATTCCGCGACCCTGCCTTCAGGGTACCGGCTGGCTGGCCGGTGATCGCTACCCTGTCGGGTGGTGGCCGGAATCGGAAACGTGTGGCCCCTCGATGGGGGCCAGTGGCCTCGAATTGGGGGCTGCGGCCGTCGTGCGCTCCATCTTCCTGCAGCCCGATGCCGAAGCCGTCTGGTCGCAGCACTAGCAGGTCACGGAGCAGCTCGAGGAGCGCTTCCCCCAGGCCGCCGCACTGCTCGCGGACGCCCCCAGAGTAGGAATCGGTGCCTGTCCCCCTTTTCCGGTGCATCCTTGACCGCCGGCCTTGGCTTCACTACGCTCGCTGGCAGCCATGACCAAGCACGCGGGGCGCAGACGGCGCCCGATGCTCTTCTGCATCGGGCTCCTCTTGCTTCTCGCCCTGCCGGCCCGGGCCGAGCCCCTCGATCCCGAATCGGTGGGTGAGTTCTTCGACGCCGCGTTTGTCGTGCAACGACAAGAGCAGGAGCTGGCCGGCGTTGTCGTCTCCGTCGTCCACGAGGGCGATGTTCTCTTCAAGAAGGGTTACGGATTCGCCGACGTCGACGCGCGCGTTCCGGCCGACCCGGATCTCTCGCTGTTTCGTATCGCGTCGATCACGAAGACGTTCGTGTGGACCGCGGTGATGCAGCTGGTGGAACGCGGCGAGCTGGATCTCGGCGCGGATGTCGCTGACTACCTCGACTTCCCAATCCCTCGGACCTTCGAGAAGCCGATCACGCTCGAGCACCTGCTGACCCATTCGCCGGGGTTCGAGGAGTCCGGCACCGGACGATTCTGCCGCAAAGCGGAGGAGGTCATTCCGCTCGGGGAGTACCTGGCCGGGCATATGCCGGCGAGGGTCCGGCCGCCCGGGAAGTTCTCGGCCTATTCGAATTACGGCGCGGCGCTCGCCGGATACATCGTGGAATGCGCATCGGGCCTGCCGTGGGACCGGTACATCGAGGAGAACATCCTCACCCCCCTCGGCATGGAGAGCACCAACCTGCGCCAGCCAATGCCCGAAACGCTCGAGCCGCGCCGGGCGAAAGGCTACAAGTACGTCGGTGGGCGATTCGTCGCGCAGGATTTCATGTACAGCCAGGAAGCGCCGGCGGGGATCATCAGCACCACTGCCGCAGACATGGCGACGTTCATGATCGCGCACCTGCAGAAAGGGAGCTTCGGCGAGGCGCGCATCCTGGAGCAGGAGACGGCTGAACGGATGCACTCGGAGCTGTTCCGTCATCATCCGACGGCCAACCCGTTCCTCCACGGGTTCTACAGGGAGGATCGCAACGGCGTCGAGATCTTCGGCCACGGCGGCGACGTCAACCAGTTCCACAGTCAGATGTCACTGTTCCCGGAGCACCGTCTGGGAGTGTTCGTCTCCTACAACTCGGATCCGGGCTCCGCGGCGCGCAGCAACGTGATTCGCGGTTTCGTCGAGCGCTTCTTTCCCACCGAGTTCCCGCCAGCGATCGATGGTGCGGCGGACGTCGACCTGGCCGACTACGCAGGTCAGTACGCGTCGCTGCGGCGCGCCTACACGACGTTCGAGAAGATGGCCATGCTGGTGAGCACGCTTCGGATCACCGCGTCCGACGACGACCAGCTGATGGTGGGCGGCCGCGACACCTCGCGGTGGGTGCCACTGGGTGACGACGTCTTCCGTGGTCTGTACACGCAGACCCGACTGTCCTTCCGTCGCGATGCCGAGGGCACGGTGACCCACGCCTTCTTCTCGACCAACCCGACCGCGGCGCTCGATCGGCTGAGCTGGCACCAGGAGCCCTCACTACACGGCAAGCTGTTCGGGTTTGTGGGGATCGTCGCGCTGCTGGCGATCGTCGGGTATGCCTTCCGTGTCTTCAGGCGTGCGCGGGACGAGAAACGACTGCCGTTCGGCCACGTTCTGGCCGCGTGGATCATGTCGGCCCTCGGCTTGTATTACCTGGTCGGGTTGTACCAGGCCCTGGCCGGTAGCTATGACGAGTTCGCCTTCGGCATCCCGGGACACGTGGCCCGGCTGCTCACGCTGGGCAGCGCGACCGCGCTGCTTGCCGTCGTCGTCTTCATCCTCTCGGCGATCCAGTGGATCGGCGGCAAGGGAGGCGTGCTGGCGCGTGTTCGCTACAGCGTGGTGGCCCTATCGGGCCTGACGCTGCTCTGGCTGCTGTGGTTCTGGAACGCCCTCGGCTACTACCTGTAACGGTCTCGCCCCCTGGTCGAGCAGGTGCGGCAGATCGCCGCCTCGTGGCGCAACACCCGAGGGCCAGACGCCCGGGGCACCCTGCGGTCATCCGACACCGCGGCGCTCTGAGGCCGGGACGTTCCCGCGGGAACGCGCCTACTGGTGCGAGTGGAACGTCTTCGCCACGATCCTCCACTCGTCCCCGAACCGGTACAGGCTCATGTAGTCGGTGTAGAGGACCTCGCCTCCTGGAAGATCTCCACCTTGGCCACCGCCGCCCTGCCGGTCTGGTCGAGCACCTCGATCGCGTGCGAGATGTTCTCCCGCAGTGGCTCGCCATGGAGGCCCAGCCGTTCCATCCAGGCATCGTTTGAAGCCGAGATCACGTGGTCCTCCTGGGCCACCCTGCATGACGAATGAAGCGTCGAAGCCGGCGCGGGCGGCCTCCTCGTCGCCGATCTTGCCAGATGCCGTTGATGTAGGCGGACTCGATGGTGGCTCTGATGGCCACGGTGTCGTCGGCGGCCTGGTTGCCGTCCCAAGCAAGAGGAATGTGGCGAGCAGGGCAAGGGAGTTGGTCTTCGTATTCATTGGCTTGAGTCGCCGTTGTTCTCTCGATCGTGCGCCCCGGCTGTACGCAGGGCTACTGACTCCGATCCGGTGCCCGGCCGGGGTCTTGACACCTGTATCCAGAAGGTATAATTTTCATACCGTGGAGTTCGAGTTCGATGCCCGCAAGAGCCGCTCCAACCAGAAGAAGCATGGCATCGATTTCATCGAGGCGCAAAGGCTGTGGGACGATCCGGACCTGCTCGTGGTGCCGGCGAGGACCGCCGACGAGCCGAGGCTCCTGATGGTCGGGAAGGTCGAGGACCGGCACTGGTCCGCAATCACCACCTACCGAGGCGGCAGCCTCCGGATCATCTCGGTTCGCAGATCCCGCAGGGAGGAGATCGAACTCTATGAAGGCTAAGGCGAAAGAGCTCGACCGGAAGTTCGACGCCGGCGAAGACATCACGAGGTATCTCGACCTGGCGAAGGCGCGGCGTCCCGGTCACGAGCAGCGGCGGGTCAACGTCGACTTTCCCACCTGGATGATCGCGTCGCTGGATCGGGAGGCCTCGCGGCTGGGCGTGCCCCGCCAGTCGCTGATCAAGATGCTGATCGCGCGGCACCTGGAGGAGCTCGGCTCTTCGGCGAGCTCCTAGCCTGCATTTCTCACCAATCCTCTACTGCAATGCCGTATCTACCTGCATCTGCAGCCCTTTGCTCGGTCGGCCATCCTCGGCGTACTTCGAGTACGCCTGCGGTGACCTCGGTCGCAAAGCACCGCATCTGCAGGCACCTACGGCATTTCGCTACGAGGCCGGTGAGAAACGCAGGCTAGCCGAGGGCCCATCGTCTTCGGCGCTGGCGAGGTCGCGTCGGGGGCGGGCTTCGGCTTGTTCAGCCTGGAGATCGACGACACGGTCTTCCCACAGCGGACGCTGGTCGACTACGTGCGGGTGTATCAGCTCCGCGACTGAGGGTAGGATTTCCCCATGACCCATACCCGCATCTCCTCGCTCTGTCTCGCCCTTCTCCTTGTCGCCTCCGTCGCCCACGCCGTGGGTGGTAAGTGGACTCCTGAGCAGCTCCTCGATCACGACCCCGAGTGGCTCGAGGGTCTCGGTCTCGAGATCCCGGCCCAAGAGCTCTGGTCGCCGAGCGAGGGCGGCCTGCTCGAAGCGGTCGTCCAGGTGGGCGGCTGCTCCTCGGGTTTCGTGTCGCCGCAGGGCCTGCTGATCACCAACCATCACTGTGTGTTCGGCATCCTGCAGCACCACTCCACGGCGGAGAACGACATCATCGCCAGCGGCTACCTGGCCGAGAACGCCGCGGCCGAGTTGCCGGGCCCCGCGGTGCGCGCGTCGATTCCCAGCCGCTTCACCGACGTCACCGGGGTGATCGAAACCGCCGTCCCCGAGGGCGCTGACGACCTCGAGCGCTTCAAGGCGATCGAGGCGAAGAAGAAGTCCCTGGTCGCCAGCTGCGAAGGGCGCGAGAATCGACGCTGCCAGGTCGCGGTCTACGACGATGGGGTCCGCTACACCCTGATCGAGGCGATCGAGTACCCGGACGTCCGGCTCGTCTACGCGCCGCCTCGCGCCGTTGGCGAGTACGGCGGCGACATCGACAACTGGATGTGGCCGCGCCACACCGGCGATTTCTCGCTGCTCAGGGTCTACACCGCCGCCGACGGGAGCCCGGCCGAGTACGCCGAGGAGAACGTCCCGCTGGCCCCCAAGCGCCACCTGCAGATAGCCCGCCAGGGGGTGAGCGACGGCAGCTTCGTGATGGTCGTCGGCTACCCGGGCCGCACCTACCGCCGGCTGACCCGGAGCGAGATGGAGGAGCGCCACGAGCGTTACTTCCCCTCCCGCGCCGCGCTCTACCAGGACTGGATGCAGATCATCGCCGCCGCCGGCGAGCGCGACGAAGAGGCCCGCATCGCCATGGCGAGCCGCTACAAGGGCCTGGCCAACCGGGAGAAGAACGCCCGCGGCCAGGTCGCGGCGATCGAACGTGGCGACCTGGTCGGCAAGAAGGTCGCGGCCGAGGCCGAAGTGATCGAGTGGATCGCCGAGCAGCCGGCGCATGCCGGCGCCCTCGACGCCTACCATGGGCTCGAGGCCCTCGCTGTCGAGGTGCTCGCCGACTGGGACCGGAGCTTCCGTACTCGGCGAGGTCCGCTCCGGCGCGCTGCCGCTCTCCCTGGCCCTCACCATTACGCGCTGGTCGATTGCGTCCGAGAAGCCCGACGCCGAGCGTCGCGCCGAATACCAGGAGCGGAACCGAACCCGAGCCCGGAGCGAGCTCGAGCGCGCGCAGACCACACTGCACGACGCGACCGACGCCGAGCTCATGGCGGACTGGTGGCGGCGCCTGCGCGCCTTGCCGGCGAGGCCCAGCGGGTCGCGCCTCTCGATGCGCTCGTCGCGGTCGACGCGGCCAGCGACGCGGTGAGGGCGGCCGTCGATCGCCTGCTCGCCGAGACGTCAGTCACCGACGAGGCGGCGCGGCTGGAGATGTTCGGGGAAACGCCGGACGAGCTCCGCGCCCGCGAGGATCCGCTGATCGATCTCGCCTTCGCCCTGCAGAAAGCGGCCTACCTGCCGGACGAGGACGACCGATCGGCGACCGGTGCGCATCTGCGCCTGCGCCCGCCTGGCGCCGCGCCCTGCGCGCCTTCCTCGGTCGTCCGATCGACCCCGACGCCAACGGCACCCTGCGGGTCAGCCTCGCCCACGTCAAGGGTTACTCGCCGCGCGACGCGGTCTGGCTGGAGCCGCTGACCGCCTCGCCGGGGTCGTGGAGAAGCACACCGGCGAGGAGCCCTTCGACGTCCCGCGCGGGTCCGCGCCGGCCGCCCCCGAAGGCCGCCGAGAGCCGCTGGGCCGACCCACGGTGGGCGACGTCCCGGTGGGCTTCCTCGCCACCGGCGACACCACCGGCGGCTAGCTCCGGCAGCCCGGTCCTCAACGGCCGCGGCGAGCTCGTCGGCGTCAACTTCGACCGCGTCTGGGAGAACGTCGCCAACGACTTCGGCTACAACCCCGACATCGCCCGAAACGTCACCGCCGACGTGCGCTACCTGCTGTGGATGCTCGAGGACGATCGAAGGGGCGAAGGCCGAGCGGATACTGGAAGAGCTGCGGCTGCGCTTAGAACTTTCTACTGAGCCCCAAGAGAGGGCCGCCCGAGTACCCCTGCCACGATCCTCCACTCGGCTCGGTGCAGGCAACAGAGGTAGACCGAGCCAACGAGCGTGAGGTGATGCGAATGAGCCAGGCTGACAACTCCGTCGACATAGCGAGCTTCCGCGACGCGATTCCGGACCCCCATCAGCCGACGTTCACGATGCTCCAGCAGCTCGTCGAAGAGCTCGTGCCCGACGCCGAGGTGAGCATTAAGTGGGGCACGATGGCCTACGACCTCGACGGCAGCCTCTTCGCGCTCTCGGCCAACAAGAAGCAGGTGAACCTCTACATCCTGACCGTCGGACTGCTCGCCGAGTACGCCGCCGACCTCGCCGGCATCCCCCAGAGCAAGTGCGTGCTGCGCTTCAATCCCGGCGCCGAAGTGCCCCTCGAGACCTTGCGCAAGGTCATGACCGACGCCGTCGAGCGCAAGCGGGCTGGCTAGAAACCAGATGCCCGACGGGTCCTGGCTAGGCCCGGTTCGTCGAGCGGAT
>CAWAET010000021.1:0-113595 GCA_963781065.1 Thermoanaerobaculia bacterium
GCCGACCGCGGCGCCCATGCCCGCCTCGGTAAGGCCCTCCTCGTTGTAGCCGACGCCGAGCAGCAGGCCGGCCTCCTGGAAGCGGCCGTCGCCGCGATTGCGGAAGAGGAAGTTGGGCGTCGAGTCGTTGGCGACGTAGATATCCGGCCAGCCGTCGCCGGTGAGGTCGGCGATCACCACTCCCAGCCCTTTGCCGCTGGTGTCCACCAGGCCGGCCTCGGCGGTGGCCTCTTCAAAGGTGCCGTCGCCGCGATTGCGGAAGAAGACGTCGGGGGCCATCTCGTAGACGTCGGGGTGGCAGTAGGAGAGGAAGCCTCGCGACGGCGTACCGCAGTCGACGTGCGTCTCAACAGTGAAGTCCAGGTAGTTGACGACGTACAGATCCAGGTCGCCGTCGAGATCGGCGTCGAAGAAGGCGGCGCTCGAGCCCCACAGCGGGCTGGCGATGCCGGCGGCGGCGGTCACCTCGCTGAAGGTGCCGTCGCCGTTGTTGCGCAGCAGCGCGTCGGGCCCCAGGTTGACGGTGTAGATGTCGATGTCGCCGTCGCCATCGTAGTCGCCCGCCACCGCGCCCATGCCGTAGCCGCCGACACCGGCGCCGGAGCGCGCGGTGACGTCCGCGAAGGCGATCTGTCCGCCGGCCTGCGGCCCGAGGTTGCGATATAGCCGGTTGGCACCCGGCGCGGGCTCAGCCGGGCCGGTCGTGTCGCCGGGTGGGGCGGCGCCCGCTCCGCGAGCTCCGGGCAGCGGCCCCGACTGGACCAGATAGAGGTCCATCCAGCCGTCGTTGTCGTAGTCGAGCGCCGCCCCGCCGGCGCCCATGATCTCCGGCAGGTACTTGCGGCCGGTGCCGCCGTGGACGTGGGTGAAGTCGAGGCCGGCGTCGTCGGTGACGTCGCGGAAGATCGCCCGGCCCGTCGCCGCTCGTTCGCCTGCCGGCTCGGCGGCCGGTGCGGGTCGGTCGCCGGAGTCGCTGGGCGCGCAGGCCAGAAGAGGCAGCAGGCCGAGCAGCGCCAGCAGGCCGAGCCGCGGCGGCGCCGGCCTCATCCTCCGGCTCCCAGCCGGCGGACGAAGTCCTCCGCCCGCGCCGCGTCGGCCTCCCGGCCCAGGCGGCGGAAGGCGACGCCCAGCAGGCGGTAGGTCTCGGCGTGCCGCGGCGCCAGCTGCCGCGCCGCCAGCACCTCGCGCAGCGCCTCCTCGGTGCGGCCGGCCTCGAGCAGCAGCCGCGCCAGGGCGATCCTGCCCTCCAGGTTGCGCGGGTTCTTCTTCACCGCCCGGCGGTAGAAGTCGATCCGGTCGCGCAGCCGGCTCAGCGCGCGGAACTCCTCGAGCCGCGCCACTCCCTCCTCCTGCCGTCCCAGCTCGATCAGCGCCCGGCCGAGGTTGTAGCGCGCTCCGACGTGGCCCGGCACGGCGGCGATCACCGTCTCGAAGGCCTGGCGGGCGGCCTCGGGGTCGCCGGTGTGGCTGGCGGCGATCCCGAGCAGGAAGCGCGCCTCGAGATGGCCCGGCTGACGTTCCAGACAGGCGCGGAGAGGCTCCAGGCCGGCGGCGTACTCGCCGCGGTCGACCAGCAGCTTGCCGAGGTTGTAGAGCGCTTCGGCGTGCCCCGGCCGCTGCTCGAGGCTGCGCCGCAGGTCGGCCTCGGCGGCGTCGAGGTCGCCGACGTTGAGCAGGCACATCGCCCGGGCGAACCGGTAGTCGGGATCGGGGTCGAGGGCGATGGCCCGCTCCAGCGTCGCGATGGCCGCCAGGTTCTTGTTCTGCTCCTGGAGGGCCTTGGCCAGGGCGTGCAGCCAGGCGTGCCGGCCCGGCCGGCGGTCGACGGCGCGGCCGAGCGCCGCCTCGGCCTCGTCGAAGCGGTAGAGCTGGAGCAGCGTGAAGCCGAGCAGATAGTCCGCCTCGGCGCCCGCGCCGCCGGCGACCAGGGAGCGCAGGTCGCGCTCGGCCTCGGCCAGGTTGCCGGTCCGGATCAGGCCCTCGATGCGGCCGAGCGACGGGTCCGCGGCCGCCTGCGACCGACCGGGGCGCGGCCACAAGAGGGCGAGCAACAGGACCGCGGCCATGGCGAGCACGGGTGTCCCGCGACGACGGCAGGACGGGGCGCAGCGGCCGGCCGCCGCCTTCACGAGCCCTCCCCGCCGCCCTTGACCACCCTGACGGTCCGATCGACGGCGCCGCCCGGAAACTCCTCCCGCGCGCCGCCGGGCCAGATCACGGTGATCCCCTCGAACCGCTCGGCGTCGCCGAGCCCGAAGTGCGCCTCGGGCTCGGTCGCCATCAGGTAGCTGGTGCTGGAGAGGATCGGGCGCAGCTGGCCGCGGCCGCCGGCGTGCACCTCGACGGCGGCGCCCAGCGCGTCCCTGCCGAGCGACGGGTCGACCGCCCGCACCTTGAGCCAATGACCGGGGTCGGGCACGTCGTTGCGGTAGAGGCGTGCCGTGCCGCCGCAGTTGGTCACCAGGATGTCGAGGTCGCCGTCGCCGTCGAGGTCGCCCGCGGCGACTCCTCGGCTGACCTCGACGGTGCCGGCCAGTCGTCCCGCCCGTTCGCTGGCCTCGCGAAACCCGCCGCGGCCGTCGCCGAGGAAGAACAGGTTGGGCTCGGCGTAGTCGCGAAAGGCCGCCGGCACCGACGGCTCGACCCGCCAGTCGCGCCGGCGCTCGGAGCGGTCGATCAGCGAGGCGCCGCGCCGCACCCGTCCGTTGACCATCACCAGGTCCAGATCGCCGTCCAGGTCGGCGTCGAAGAAGGCCGTGCCGAAGCCGGTGTGGGCGAGGCTGGCCGGTCCGAGGCCGGCGGCGGCGGTGAAGTCCTCGAAGCCCGCCTCACCGAGGTTGCGGTAGAGCGTATTGGTCTCCCGGTCGAGGTGGGTCATGAACAGGTCGAGGTCGAGATCGTTGTCGACGTCCCCCGCCGCCACCCCCATGCTGGCTTCGGGCTGGGACATCAGGTTCAGGGCGGCGCCCAGGATCAGGGCCCGGTCCTCGAACACGGGCTCGTCGAGCACGGTTCCCCCGGTCTTGGGGCCCGCGAATGCGGTGCCGGGCCGCGTGGCGGAGTTGCTGTCGCCCCGGTGGACCCAGAGCTGGTTCTGCTCGCCGTCGTTGGTCACGTAGACGTCGGTGAGGCCGTCGCCGTCGAGGTCGGCGCAGATCACGCCCAGCCCCTTGTTGGCCGGCCGGCTGGCGAAAGCGGTGGCGCCGACCTCGCGGAAGGTGCCGTCGCCGCGGCCGCGGTAGAGCAGGTCGGGCAGTCCGCGGTAGGCCGCCGGTCCGCAGAACTCCGGGTTTCCGGCCCGGTCGGTACAGGCCTTGGGTGGGTCGAAGCTCAGGTAGGTGGCGACGTAGAGGTCGAGGTTGCCGTCCAGGTCGTAGTCGAGGAAGCAGGCCGAGGTCGACCAGTCCGAGCCGCCCAGGCCGCTCGTCGCGGTGGCGTTCTCGAAGCGGCCGCCGCCTCGGTTCAGGTACAGGACGTCGGCGCCGAAGTTGCTGACGAACAGGTCGAGGTCGCCGTCGTGGTCGACATCGCCCAGGGCGGCCCCCATGCCGTAGCCGGGGTCGCCCAGGCCGCTGGCCGCGGTGACGTCGGTGAAGCGGCCGTCCGCCTCCTGGCGCAGCATCCGGTTGGGCGAGGCGCCGGCGGCGGCCGCGTCGACGAGGTAGACGTCCAGATCGCCGTCGCCGTCGTAGTCGAACAGGGCGCCGCCGGAGCCGGTGATCTCGGGCGTGTAGAAGTCGTCGCGCCGGCCGGCGGAGTGGTGGAAGTCGATTCCGGCTTCGAGCGTGATCTCGGTGAACCAGGCGGCGGGAACCGCGGGCTCGGCCGGCGACGGGGCGCCGTCGTCGTCGCCGCAGGCGGCGATCAGCAGCAGGGCGCCGGCGAGGCGAAGCGCGGTTCTGATTCGCATGGCGACCACAGCGCGAGCGTCCAGACTCCTGCCACGGGCCGCTAGGGCTGGCGAAACGCCACGCCCCGGCGATAGCCGTCGAGCCGTCGCTGGATCTCGAGCGCCAGCGGGCCCTGGCCGGCGCTCTGCGCCTGCTCCGCGGCCCGCTCGGCGGCGGCGATCGCCGCTTCGAAGTCGCCGGTCTCGGCCAGGGCGGCCGCCAGCACGTCGCCGATCGACGGCTGGGCCGGATAGGCCTGGTGGACTCGCTGGGCGAGCCGTCGCGCTTCGGCGCCGTCGCGCAGCCCGGCTTCGGGCGCGGTCGCCAGCTCCCAGGCCAGCAGCGAGGCGAGGCGCGAGCTGTTGGGGGCCAGCGCGAGGCCCTGGCGCAGCCGGTCGACCGCCTCCTGGTGATCGCCCCGGCTGCCGAGGGCCAGGCTCAGGTTGTACAGGGCCGAGAGCTCGCGCGGGTCGATCGTCAGGGCCTTGCGCCACTGGCCGATGGCGCCGTCGAGGTCGCCGAGGCCGGCCAGCGCCGCGCCCAGGTCGTTGTGCGCCTGGGTCAGCGAGGGGTTGTGGGAGAGGGCCTCCCGGTAGTGCTCGACCGCTTCCTGGAGCCGCCCCTGGCCGGCGCGGACCAGACCCAGATTGTGATGCGCCTCGGGGTAGGCCGGTTCGATCCGCACCGCCCGGGCGAGGTGCTCCGCGGCCTCCTCGGGCAGGCCCTTGCGGGCCAGCGCCATGGCCAGGTTGTTGTGGGCGTAGGGGTCGTTCTCGTCGAGCTCGAGAGCGGTCCGGTAGTTCTCGACGGCCGCGTCGAGCTTGCCCTGTCCGGCCAGCGCGCCGCCCAGGTTGGCGTAGTCGCCGGCGCTGCCCGGACGGATCTCGAGGACCTGGCGGTAGAGAGTCTCGGCCGCCGCGAACTCCCCGGCCCGCGCCAGCCGCTGGGCGCGTTTGGCGTAGGCGCGCGCCGTCACCGCCTCGGCCTCGACCAGCTCGTAGAAGGGGTCCGCCGCCCGGGTGGCCTCGGGGTAGGCGCCGGCCGCTGCGAGCTCGCGCTCGGCGTCCTCGGTCCGGCCCAGACGCTGGTAGGTCTGGGCCAGCAGGGTCCGCACCTCACCGTGCCAGGGAGCGATCGCGGCGGCCCGCTCGAGGTGGCCGCGCGCCGCCTCCGGCTCGCCCCGGGTCAGCTCCAGCTGGGCCAGGCCGAACAGGGCGTGGGAGAGCTTGGCGTCCAGCTCCAGCGCTCGCCGGTACTCGGTCTCGGCGCGCTCCGCCTGCCCCAGCTGTGCCAGGACGGAGCCGAAGTTGACGTGGAAGGCCGGCAGGTCGATGCCGCGCGCGGCGGCCTCCTCGAACAGGCCGACGGACTCCTCGAGGCTCTGCTTGCGCGTCGCCAGCGCCGCCAGATAGGGCCAGCGGGGCTCGTCGGGCGCCAGCTCGGCGGCACGCCGATAGCAGACGAGCGCTTCGCTGTTCAGATCGTGGGCGTGGAAGATCATGCCCAGGCGGCCGACCGGGTCCGCCGCGTCGGGCCGGTCGAGCGCCAGCCGGCGGGCCTGCTCGATCTTGGCCGCCACCTGCGGCTCGCCGGTCCAGCCCTCGATGCCGGGCAGCTCGGCCCCGGGTCGCCGGTCGCAGGCGGAGAGGAGCAGGGCGGCCGCCGCCAGCGCGAGGCCGAGGCGGCCGCTGTGCGGCCGCCCGCGGTGGCGGACTGGGTGCGCTTCTGGGGTCATCGGACGGGTCGCGGGGGATCGGTCTCCGCCCGCCGCAGGATCTTATAGCTATCGCGCGGGGCCTCGCCGTCGATCCCAAGAGGGTCCCGTGCGCTCGGGGGGCGCGGCGGCCCGGGTAGGCCTGGTCATCCCGGGTAGTGTTCGAAACAAAACTGTAAACACAAGTCGGCTCACGGGACGGCGACTTCGGGAGTTCGCCAGGATTTACATTGACAGGTATGCATATGCCGTCGCCGGGCTCAAGCCCGTAGATCAGGACGGGTTTTGGGCGGCAATGCCGTTGGGATGGGGGCTTTTGCCCCCGACGTCGGCCGGTATCGGGCAGCCGAAACGAATGTGATCCAGGGGATTGCGCGGCGGCGCGATTTGTGTATAATCCCTAAACCGCCGCTTGGCGGAAACATAGACAAACCGCTATTTCTCAGGTGTTTCCACGCGCTTCCAGCGAAGTGACGATCTCGAGGTCTGACTCCTCGGGTTCGCTGCGTGGCGCCTGACGCTCGGGCGACGCTCGCCCATTCATTGGTATGAGGAGGAGTACTATGCAGCCCAGTTTTTCGCGGCGCGCTCTTCTCGTGTCGCTTGTCGCGTTGGCGCTTCTTATAGCGCCCATCGCCCAGGCGTCGATGGTCCTCAAGATGGACCTGGGAGAATTGTGCCAACGCTCCAACCTGATCTTTCGCGGCCGGGTGCTCGACATCGAGACCGGCAGCATGCAGCTTGCCGGGGGCGAGTTGCCGACGGTGACCTACACCCTCGACGTCAGCGAGACGCTGATGGGCGAGGCGGAGTCTTTCCTCGAAAAGGATAAGCAGCGCATCGCGCGCATCACCATGGTCGCCGACAAGGCCGCGACCGCGGCCAGCGGCGACTTCGTGCGCTTCTCCAAGCTGCCCGAGATGCCCGACCTTCGAGTGGGTGAGGAGTACCTGCTGATCACCACCCGGCCGAGCTCCGCGGGCCTGTCCACCACCGTCGGCCTCGCTCAGGGCTCTTTCCACATCGACGCCAAGAGCGAAACGGTGGCGAACGAGCTCCAGAACGCCGGCCTCAGCCCGACCATCAACGGTCCCGTGACCTACTCCCAGCTCGCGGACGAGATCCGCGCCCTGATCGGACAGTGAGGAGAGTGATGATGAGAGCGAACCTACTGTCCCGATCCATTGCCCTGGTGGCCGTTGTCCTGGTCGCCAGCGCCATGCCCGTGCTGGGCGCCGACGCCCTGGCCATCTGCCAGCCCGGCGTGCCGTACGCCTATCCTTCGGGCGGCGCCAACATTCTGTGGAACCCCGACCAGGGTGCCCTCGGACCGCTGACCAACGTCCAGGCCATCGCCGCGGTCGACGCTTCGTTCGACCGGTGGGAGAACCTGCCCCAGTCTTCAGCCTCCTATTTCCAGGGAGCAACGCTTGCGGTCGACATCGACGTGAGCAACTTCGTGCCGATCTACAACCCGACGGCGCCCAACGGCGAGAGCGAGATCGTCTTCGACGCCGACGGCTCGATCTTCGCCTTCCTCTTCGGCGCCGGCTCGGGCATTCTGGGCTTCGCCGGACCCGATTTCGGTGACCCGACGACCTGCGAGCTGCTCGAGGGCAGCGCCTTCCTCAACGGCCCGACCTTCACCGATGCCATCGTCGCCGAGGACATCATGGTCCACGAGTTCGGCCACTACACCAACCTCGGCCACGTCGAGCTCAACGGCCAGTTGATCGCCTTCTCCGAGGGCGGCGACGACCAGCGGCGCGAGCCCCGATAGCACGACCTTCGGTGCTGCCGAGCAGCTTTCTCGGCACCGAGGTGATCGAGACGATGTACCCGTTCTACTTCGGCTCGACTCCGTCGGGTGGCGGTGGCACCCGGACCCCGCACGCCGACGACATCGCGTCGATCGCGACCATCTATCCCGACCCGACGTTCGCCGGCTCCACCGGCAGCATCTCGGGCACCATCTTCGTCGCCGACGGCTCGACCCGGCTGAGCGGCGTCAACGTCATCGCGCGGCGGCTCAACGCCGCGGGCACCGGCGGCGACGGCGACCTGTCGTTCACCGACGCGGTCTCCACCTTCTCCGGCGCCTACACCGACGGCACCGGCCAGGCCGACCCCAACGTCGGCATCTTCACCCTCACCAACCTGACCCCGGGCGCCAGCTACGCGGTCTTCGTGGACACGGTGACGGCACAGGCGGGACGCTTCAGCAACCCGATCGCGCAGCCGCTGCCGGGCCCCGAGGACTACTGGACGGCGCCGAGGCGAGCACCAACCCGCCCGACGATCCGCGGTCTTCACCGGCGTCGCCGTCGCCGCGGGCAGCCCGACCACTGGCGTCGACGTCCTCTTCAACAGCCCGGCGCCGGGTGAGCCGCTGCAGGTCGGTGACGACGGTTTCGTCCAGCTGGCCCTGCCCTTCAGCTTCTGCCTCAAGGGCCAGGACTTCGAAGCGGTCTTCGTCAACGCCAACGGCAACCTGACCTTCGGCAACGGCGACACGAGCTTCACCGAGTCCGATGCCGCGTTCGTCGGCGGCCCGCCGCGCATCGCCGCGCTGTGGGACGACCTGAGCCCCTTCAACCTCATCACCGGGGCGCAGCAGGGTCTGGTCACCTACGCGGAGACCGCGGACACCTTCACCGTGATCTTCGAGGATGTGCCGGAGTTCCTGAACACCGGCGCCAACAGCTTCGAGATCCAGCTGGTGGATAACTCGAATAAGTGCGACGCCGACAGCGACTCGGACAGCGACAGCGACTCGGACAGCGACAGCGACTCGGACAGCGACAGCGACGCCGACAGCGATGCCGTCCGCATCACCTACGGCGACATCACGGCTACCGACGGCCTGGCCGGCATCAGCGGCGGCGCCGCGGTGACCTCCGGGTTCGAGACCGAGACCGACCTTTCCGCATTCGGCGGCGAGATCGACACCAAGAACCAGGCGGCGGTGTGGGAGAACTTCGACTTCTCCAACCCGACCGCTTTCGACCTGGGCAACAGCAGCCAGGTCTTCGAGAAGGTCGGCAAGGGCTTCAAGGACAAGTTCGAAAAGAACAACTCCCTGAAGAAGGCCAAGAAGATCGGCCTGCCCTTCGACACCGTCGACACCAAGCGTCGGTACACGGAGATCTCTCCGGCCGGCGGCGACATCGACTTCTTCCGCTTCCGCCTGGGCGCGGACCAGACGTTCATCGCCGAGGTGGTCACCGGTCAGATCGACAGCCTGATCGGGCTGTTCCTCTGTGAGGAGGACGAGGCTGACAGCGACTCCGACTCCGACTCCGACTCGGACTCCGACCGCCGCAAGGTGGGCAAGTGCCGCGAGGATGCGGTGCTGGTGGACTTCAACGACGACAACAACGGTGTGCTGTCGCGCATCCAGTACGTCACGCCGGTCGGCGGCACCTATGCGCTGGCCGTCACCACCTGGCCGGATTTCGCCTTCGACGGTACCGGCGGCAACACCGACCCGGTCTTCGGACAGGGCCGCTACGTGCTGGACGTCTTCGCCATCGACGGCGTCCTGCTGGCCCTTGGCGACGACACCTCCACCGAGGTCGACCTGGACTTCAGCTTCCCCTTCCAGGGCTCGAGCTACTCGAGCGTCTTCGTCAACTCGAACGGCAACCTGACCTTCGGGTCGGGGGACACCGACTTCTCCGAGTCGGTCGCCGAGTTGCTCTCCGACCAGCCGCGGATCGCCGGGCTGTGGGACGACTTGAGTCCCAACAACGGAGGCCTGGTGGTCTACCAGGGCGACGCCTCGTCGGCGACGGTGTCCTTCATCGGGGTGCCTGAGTTCCCCGCCACCGGCTCCAACAGCTTCGCCTTCACCCTCAATGCCGACGGCAGCTATACCATCGACTATGCCGCCGTGTCGGCGACCGACGGGATCGCCGGCACCACCGAGGGCGGCGGGGCGGCCGATCCGGGTGAGACCGACCTCTCCGCCGGCGGGCCGTACGCCAAGGCCGGCACAACCTACGAGCAGTTCCTCGGCGATAACGACCTCGCCGGTACCTCGCTCGACTTCAACCAGTAGCGCGGCGCTTCAGCGTCCCGTGCTTTTTCGGCGGTGGGCTTCGGCCCACCGCCTTTTTTTTGTGCACCAGGCATGGCGCGTAGCGCCATGCGCCGGCGCCGGAGAACCGGTGAGCGGGGCGTGGTTGCGGGCTCAGGAGCCGGAGATCCGGAGATGCGCCACGTAGTCGCCGCGGTCGGGAGTGACGCCGTCCCTGGGGTACGGGTCGACTCCCAGCAGGCTGATGTCGTGGTCGAAGGCCCGCGCCGGCTGGATCTCGTGGCCGACCTGGTGGATCAGCTCCACCTCGACCGGTCTCTCCTCGCCGCGCGCTACCTCGAGCGTCACCACGACCTGGCCCTCCCAGATGCAGGTGACGCCGATCGGGCAGCGCGAATCCTGGATCTCGAGCCAGCGCAGCTTGAGGCCCTGGGCGTCGACCGTCTCGTCGAAGCGCAGCTCGATCTCGACGGGGGCCTGGCTCGCGGAGTCGGCGCGCGGGCTCGCGCCGCCGGGCGCCGTGCCGGGGGCGAGAGGCGTGCCGCTGCCGCAGCCCGCGATCCCCAGAGCGAAGATGGTGGCGAGAGTCGACGCGCGCATGGATTCAGATTAGCACCCGGCCCGGTCGCGCGGCGGTGGGCGTTGGTGCCCAGCACCGCTCGGAACGCGGCGCGACGCAGCACCGGCGTTGGTGTCTGGAAGCTACCGGGACGTCGCCACCGGATCGCGCCGCGCCAGGGCGAGCCCGAACAGGCCGTCATCGCCGGCGAACCAGCGGTCGAGGGCAAAGCCCGCGTCGGCCAGCATCCGGCTCACTTGCGGCCGCTCGTACTTGCACGAGATCTCGGTCAGGAGCTCCTCGCCGTCGGCCAGCTCGAGCGTCAGATCCAGCTCCGCCAGCCGCACCGCCTGGCGCCCGCGGGCGACCAGCCGCATCTCGATCCAGAGGTTCACCGGATCGAAGAACGCCCGGTGGGCGAAGCGCTCGGGCCGGAAGTCGCCCCGGGTGAGCCGGTTGACCACCCGCAGGACGTTGCGGTTGAACTCGGCGGTGACGCCGGCCGCGTCGTTGTAGGCCGCCTCGATCACCGCCGTCTCCTTGACCAGGTCGACGCCGAGGAGGAAGAAGTCACCCGGCGCCATCGGCGCGGCGATGCCGCGCAGGAAGGCGACCGCCTCCTCGGGCCGCAGGTTGCCGATGGTCGAGCCGAGGAAGATCACCAGCCGGGGCTCGCCGGCCGGGATGTGGTCGAGGTCGTGGTGGAAGTCGGCCACCAGGCCGTGCACCGTCAGCCCGGGGTAGGCGCCGGCGAGCTCCTCGGCGCTGCGCCGCACCATCGCCTCGCTGACGTCGAGCGGCACATAGGTGCACAGGTTGCCGGCGCGGTCCATGGCGTCGAGCAGGATGCGGGTCTTGGTGGCGGCGCCCGAGCCCAGCTCGACCAGCTCCTCGGCGCCGGTGGCGTGAGCGATCTCGTCGGCGCGCGCCTCGAGCAGGGCGGTCTCGGCGCGGGTGGGGTAGTACTCGGGCAGCTCGGTGATGCGCTCGAACAGCTCGGAGCCGCGCCGGTCGTAGAAGTAGCGCGTCGGGATCCGCCGCGGCGTCTCGGCGAGGGCCGCGCGCAGCTCGGCGAGCTCCGCCGCGGGGTCCACCGATTCGAGGGCGACCTCGATCGTGATCCGGTCGTCCGGCCGCTGTCCGTCGTTGGGCGTCATGCCGCCTCCAGTCCACGCGGCCGCACGGCCCGCTCGAGCCGTCCCAGCCCGAAGTCCACCGCCAACGCCAGCAGCGCCGCCGGCAGGGCGCCCGAGAGGATCAGGGTGGTGTCGGCCAGCTGCAGGCCGGTGACGATGGGCTCGCCCAGCCCGCCGGCGCCGATGAATGCGGCCAGGGTGGCGGTGCCGACGGTGAGGATGCCCGCGGTGCGCACCCCGGCCATGATCGTCGGCGCCGCCAGCGGCAGCCGGATCGAGCGCAGGATCTGGCCCTCGGTCATGCCGAGGGCGCGCGCCGCCGCCACCGCCTCGGGGTCGGCGTCGCGGACGCCGCTGAAGGTGTTGCGCACCATCGGGTAGAGCGAGTAGATCCACAGAGCGGCCACGGCCGGCAGGGCGCCGACACCGAGCAGCGGAATCATGAAAGCCAGCAAGGCGATCGACGGGATCGTCTGGCTGGTGCCCAGCAGGCGGATGATCGGCTCGGCCAGCCGGCGGCGGCGCTCGAGGGCGAGCCCGGCGGGGACCGCCACCAGAGCTCCGAGCCCCAGGGCGAGGGCGGCCAGCGCCATGTGCTCGAGAAGCCGTCGGCCGAGCCGGCCGCGCTCGGCCCACAGATAGGGCAGCAGGGCGCGTCGGGGCGGGGCCGCCGCCGGCTCGGCCGCCGCGGCGAGCAGCCCGAGATCGGACAGCGCGCTCGCCGCCACCCGCGCTTCGCTCTCGCCGCCCTCCTGCAGCCGGCGGTTGAGGGCGCGCATGGTCGTCTCGTCGAAGGCCTGGGTCAGCAGCGCCAACGCCGCGGCCGCCTCCGGATGGCGGGCCAGCGATCCGCCGCGCACCAGCGCCGCCGCCTCGTAGGGCGGGAACAGGCCGCGGTCGTCCTCGAGCACGGTCAGGTCGTGCACCAGCAGCCGGCCGTCGGTGGTGTAGACGTCGAGCACCTGAATGTCGCCGGCGCCGGCCGCCTGGTACTTGATCGCCTGCTGCAGCCGGCGCACCCCGGCGAAGCGCAGCCCGTAGACCGACTCGAGGCCGGGCAGGCCGTCGGGCCGCTCGGCGAATTCGTAGCCGAAGCCGGCCTCGAGCGTGTCGGCCAGCGGCGCCAGGTCGGAGATCCGCCGCAGCCCTTGGGCCGCGGCGAGCGCCCGCGGCACGGCGATCTCGTAGGCGTTCTCGAAGCCCAGCGGCACCAGCCAGTGCAGGTCCCAGCGGCGGCGGAACTCCCGCCGGACCACCTCCAGGGTGCGGCGGGCGTCGCCCTCGGGCGGCCGCCCCAGCAGGCTGACCAGGCCGGTGCCGGTGTACTCCGGGTAGGCGTCGATCGCACCCGTGCGCAGGGCCTCGAAGCAGACCTGGGTGCCGGCCAGCCCCAGCCGCCGTTCGACCACCAGCTCGGTGCGCTCCTCGATCAGCTGGGCGAAGATCTCGGCCAGCAGCCGGTTCTCGGCGAAGTTCTTCGAGCCGACGACAAACGGCTCGGCTGCCGGGAGCGGACCGGCCAGCAGGAACAAGAACACGACCGCGAAGATCACCCCGTAGCGGTCGACCTCCGTGTCGACCGGGGCGGACCGGGGCGAGACCGCCACGTCTACCGGGGCGGGCGACCCCGAAACCCCCATGTCAGCGGTGGTGCGCCGGCCCGAGACCCCGCGGTCAACCGGAGCGCGCGGCTGCCCGACGAGCCAATGCGAACCGCTTCGGCTCACCCCGCCCCCCGCCGCAGCGCCAGCAGCTCGCTCACGTACGGATGCGCCGGCCGCCGAGAGCAGCGCCTCCGGCGGCGCGCATTGCAGCACCCGGCCGTCCTTCATCACCGCTACCCGGTCGGCGAGCTCGAACGCCTCGTCGAGGTCGTGGGTGACCAGCAGGACGGTCACCTCGATCTGGCGGCGGATGCGCTTGAACAGGCCGCGCACCCGCAGCCGGGTGAGGGCGTCGAGGGCGCCGAACGGCTCGTCGAGGAGCACCACCGGCGGCTCGGCGGCGAGCGCCCGGGCCAGGGCCACCCGCTGCCGCTGGCCGCCGGAAAGCCGGCGAGGGTGCCGCTGGCGGAGCTCCGCGGGGTCGAGGCCCACCAGCTCGAGCATCTCGTCGGCGCGCCGGCGGCGGCGCTCGGCCTGCCAGCCCAGCAGCCGCGGCACCAGCTCGATGTTGCGGCCCACCGTCCAGTGGGGGATGAGCCCGCCGTTCTGCGGCACGTAGCCGACCCGCCGCCGCAGCGTTACCGGGTCTTGCTCGGCCACCGGCCGGGACTCCACCTCGACGACGCCGGCGTCGGGCTCGACGGTGCGGTTGAAAGTGCGCAGCAGCGTCGTCTTGCCCGAGCCGCTCTCGCCTACCAGGGCCAGGGTCTCGCCGGCCGCCACCGCGAGGCCGGCGCCGTCGAGGGCCACCACCCCGCCCGGGTAGCGCTTTGCCACCCCGGCCGCGCGCAGCATCGGCGAGCCTGGTGCGGGGCTGGGGGTCAGTTGCATCGCTCGAGCCCCACCTTTGGGGGCGTTTGCGATGCTACCTCGGCGGCGTCGGCTCGCTGCCGGGCGGCGCCGGCCTTCTCCGAGCCGCCGGTCGCGCTGCCGACCGGCCCGAGCCGCGTCGCACCCCGGGGCCTGCCGGTTGGCCGGCTGGCCGGCTACCGGTCCGCCCGCCAGCCGATACGATGGGCTGCCGAGGAGTGGGCAGACCACCCGCCCGCCCGATCAAGGAGGCCCCCATGTCATCCACACTCCGACTTCACTTCGACGGCGCCTTTGGCGACCGGCTGGCGGCGCGGGTGGAGATGCCGGTCGGCAAGCCCACCGCCTGCGCTCTGTTCGCCCACTGCTTCACCTGCTCGCAAGGACCTCAAGGCGGTGGTGCGCATCAGCCGGGCGCTGGCCGAGCGCGGCATCGCGGTCTTGCGCTTCGACTTCACCGGTCTCGGCGAGAGCGACGGCGACTTCGCCGACACCAACTTCTCGTCCAACCTCGAGGACCTGGTGGCGGCGGCCGAGCTGCCTGCGCGGCGAGTGGGGCGGCGCCGCAGATCCTGATCGGCCACAGCCTGGGCGGCGCGGCGGTGCTGGCGGCGGCGCGGCGGATCCCCGAGGTCAAGGCGGTGGCGACCATCGGCGCGCCGAGCGACACCGAGCACCTGCGCGACACCCTGGTCGGCCTGGCGCCCGAGCTCGAGACCGACGGCGAGGCCGAGCTGCGCCTCGGCGGGCCGCCGGTTCGCGTCCGGCGCCAGCTGCTCGACGACCTCGAAGAGCAGACCATGATGGCCTCGATCCACAACCTCGGGCTGCCGCTGCTGATCTTCCACTCGCCGGTCGACGAGGTGGTCGGCATCGACCACGCGCGGCGGATCTACAAGGCCGCGCGGCACCCCAAGAGCTTCGTCTCGCTCGACGGCGCCGATCACCTGCTGCTGGCGCGGGAGGAGGACTCGCGCTTCGTCGCCGACGTGCTGGCCGCCTGGGCGGGCCGCTATGTGCCGATGACGGGGCTGCCCGAGCCGCTGCCGACGGGCGAGGTGCTGGTCCAGGGCGGCGCCGCCGGCTACGCCAACCTCATCCAGGCGGGCCCCCACACGCTGCGCGCCGACGAGCCGGCATCGGTCGGTGGCGCCGACAGCGGCCCCAACCCCTACGACCTGCTGCTCGCCGGGCTGGGCGCCTGCAAGTCGATGACCATGCGGATGTACGCCGACCGCAAGGGCTGGCCGCTCGGCGGCGACGCGGGTCCGCCTGCGCCACTCGCGGATCCACGCCGAGGACTGCGAAGAGTGCGAGACCACCAAGGGCCGGGTCGACCGGATCGCCGTCGAGGTAGGGGTCGACGGCGATCTCGACGACGAGCAGCGCGGGCGGCTGCTCGAGATCTCCGAGCGCTGCCCGGTGCACCGGACGCTCAAGTCCGAGATCGACATCCGCACCCGGCCCGAGGCCTGAGGGGAGGGGGACACGATACTTAATTCTTGGACGCGCCCAAGAATTACGTCTCGTGTCCCCCTATAATTCCGGGGTGACGGTCGCATCCGAGCCCGGGCCGCGGATCCTGGAGCGCGCCGAGCATTCGGTCTCGCGAAAGAAGTTCGATCCAAACGTCGTCAAGGTGCTCTACCGGCTCCACCGGTCGGGGCGCAAGGCCTACGTCGTCGGCGGCGGAGTGCGCGACCTGATGATCGGGCGGGTGCCCAAGGACTGGGACATCGGCACCGACGCCCGGCCGCCCGAGGTGCGCCGGCTGTTCCGCAACTCGCGCGTCATCGGCCGCCGCTTTCGGCTCGTCCACATCTACTTTCAGAACCAGATCATCGAGGTTTCGACCTTTCGGCGCGATCCCGACCCGGGCGACCAGCGGGGCGGGCCGGAGGAGCTGCTGATCACCGACGACAACGTCTTCGGCAGCGAGCGGGAGGACGCCTTCCGCCGCGACTTCACGATCAACGCGCTCTTCTACAGCGTCGCCGACTTCACGGTGATCGACTACGTCGGCGGCATCGAGGACCTCGAGCGGCGGATGATCCGGACGATCGGCGACCCCGACGTGCGGTTTCGCGAGGACCCGGTGCGCATGATGCGCGCCTGCGAGCTCGCCGGCCGGCTCGACTTCGGCATCGACCGGCCGACCCAGGAGGCGATCCACCGCCAGCGCGAGGAGATCGCCAAGGCGTCGCCGGCGCGGCTGACCGAAGAGCTGGTGGAGCTGCTGCGCTGCGGCCGGGCCGCCGCCGCCCTGCACCATATGATGGAGCTCGGCCTGCTGGAGGCGCTGCTGCCGGAGGCCTACGCCATGGTCGCGGCGGGCGAGCGGGGGCTGGGCGACTTCGGGCGAATCCTGCCGGTCATCGACGAGATGGTGGAGGCCGGGCGCCAACTCGAGGACACCGTGCTGCTGGCGGCCCTGCTGCTGCCCTCGGTGATCCTCCGGCGCCACGACGTCGAGGGGCTCGACCAGCGTCCGTTGCGGCGCGGCGCCGTGATCGAGATCGTCCGCGAGACCCTGGAGCCGTTTGTCGAGCGCTTTGCGCTGTCGCGCCAGCGCCGCGAGGGGGCGACGCAGGCGATCCTCGGCTACTACCGCCTGCTGGAGGGGCAGTGGACCGCCGCCCGGCGGGTGCGTTTCACCCGCTGGCCGCACTTCGAGGAGGCGCTGGCGCTGGCCGAGATCCTCGCTGCCGCCACCGGTCGCGGCCGGCAGGAGATCGAGCTCTGGCAGCGCGCCCGGACGGCCGGCGACCAGCCCCACCCGGCCAAGAAGCGGCGCCGCCGCCGCCGCCGCCGGCGACGCAAGAAGACAACCGATTGAGAGCGCACCTGGAACTATCGCCTCGCCGCGCGCGAAGGAACTTCTGTCGGCCGCGGATGGCTGACTCCGAGCCGCGTGTGGCATATGATTCGCGGCAGAGGCGCAGAGGGGAGCGCGTGGAGAGAACATGCTGAGCTTCTACAAGTCGGATCTGGGCAAGAAAGCGGTGATGGCCGTCACCGGGTTCATGCTCTTCGGCTTCGTGCTGGGCCACATGTTCGGCAACCTGAAGATCTATCTGGGTGCCGAGGCGCTGAACCACTACGCCGAGTGGCTGCGCGAGATCGGTGCGCCGCTGCTGCCTCACGGCGGGCTGCTGTGGATCGCCCGCGCCGGGCTGCTGGCCGCGGTCGGGCTGCACATCCTTTCGGCGTGGCTGCTGACCCGCAAGAGCCAGCTGGCGCGCCCGCAGGACTACAAGAAGCGGCAGGTCGTGCAGGCGACCTACGCCTCCCGCACGGTCCGCTGGGGCGGCGTGATCATCGCCTTGTTCGTCCTCTACCACCTGGCCCATTTCACCTTCGGGCCGGCCTGGGCGCATCCCGACTTCGTGGTCGGCGACGTCTACCACAACGTCGTTGCGGGTTTCTCGGTCTGGTGGGCGAGCGCCTTCTACATCCTCGCCAACCTGGCCCTGGGCCTGCACCTCTACCATGGCCTGTGGAGCATGTTCCAGTCGCTCGGCTGGTATACCGCGGGCAACCCGCACGACTGGCGGCGGCGCTTCGCGCAGGTCTTCGCGCTGGTGATCGTCGCCGGCAACGTCTCTTTTCCAATCGCCGTGTTGAGCGGCCTGGTGGCCTGATCCGATGACTCTCGACGCCAAGGTACCGTCCGGCCCGGTCCAGGAGAAGTGGGACCGGCATCGCTTCGATCTCAAGCTGGTCAACCCGGCAAACAAGCGCAAGTTCGAGGTCATCATGGTGGGCACCGGCCTCGCCGGCGGCGCCGCGGCCGCCTCGCTGGGTGAGCTGGGGTACCACGTCAAGGCGTTCTGCTATCAGGACAGCGCCCGCCGCGCCCACTCGATTGCCGCCCAGGGCGGCATCAACGGTTCCAAGAACTACCAGAACGACGGCGACTCGATCTGGCGGCTGTTCTACGACACCGTCAAGGGCGGCGACTTCCGGTCGCGCGAGGCCAACGTCTACCGGTTGGCCCAGGTGAGCGTCGACATCATCGACCAGTGCGTCGCCCAGGGCGTGCCGTTCGCGCCGCGAGTACGGCGGCTTGCTCGACAACCGCTCGTTCGGCGGCTCGCAGGTGTCGCGCACCTTCTACGCTCGCGGCCAGACCGGCCAGCAGCTGCAGCTCGGCGCCTACCAGGCGCTGTCGCGGCAGGTGGCGGCGGGCCAGGTCGAGATGCACTCCAAGACCGAGATGCTCGACCTGGTGGTGCACGACGGCCGCGCCCGCGGCATCGTCACCCGCGACATGGTCACCGGCGAGATCCGCTCGTGGTCCGCGGATGCGGTGGTGCTGGCTACCGGCGGCTACTCCAACGTCTTCTTCCTGTCGACCAACGCCAAGGGCTGCAACGCCACCGCCATCTGGCGCGCCCACCGGCGCGGCGCCTACTTCGCCAACCCCTGCTACACCCAGATCCACCCGACCTGCATCCCGCAGCACGGCGACTACCAGTCCAAGCTCACCCTGATGAGCGAGTCGCTGCGCAACGACGGCCGCATCTGGGTGCCGGCCAAGGCCGGCGACGAGCGGGCGCCGAACGACATCCCCGAGAGCGAGCGCGACTACTATCTCGAGCGCCGATACCCGGCGTTTGGCAACCTGGTGCCGCGAGACATCGCCTCGCGCGCCGCGAAGGCGGTGTGCGACGAGGGGCGGGGAGTCGGCCACGGCAAGCGCGGGGTCTACCTGGACTTCGCCGAGTCCATCGGCCGGCTGGGCCGCGGCGCCATCGAGGCCAAGTACGGCAACCTGTTCGAGATGTACGATCGGATCACCGCCGAGGATCCCTACCAGGTGCCGATGCGCATCTACCCGGCGCCCCACTACACGATGGGCGGGCTGTGGGTCGACTACAACCTGATGTCGACCATCGAGGGCCTCTACGTCACCGGCGAGGCCAACTTCTCGGACCACGGCGCCAACCGGCTGGGCGCCAGCGCCCTGATGCAGGGGCTGGCCGACGGCTACTTCGTGCTGCCGTACACGATCGGCGACTATCTGTCACGGCACATGGGCGAGGGGCCGCTGCCCACCGATCACGAGGCCTTCGCCGCCGTCGAAAAGGAGGTCGGCGGCCGCATGGAGAAGCTGCTGACGATCGACGGCAAGCGCACGGTCGACTCGCTCCATCGCGAGCTGGGCAAGGTCCTGGAAGACTTCTGCGGCATGTCCCGGGAACAAACGGGGCTCACCGAGGCGATCGGCAAGATCCAGGAGCTGCGCGAGGAGTACTGGCGCAACGTCCAGGTGCCCGGCGCGGCGGCGGACCTCAACCAGTCGCTCGAGAAGGCCGGCCGCGTCGCCGACTACTTCGAGCTCGCCGAGCTGATGTGCCGCGACGCGCTGGCCCGCGAGGAGTCCTGCGGCACCCATTTCCGCGAGGAGTTCCAGACCCCCGAGGGCGAGGCGCAACGCAACGACGAAGAGTTCTCCCACGTCTCTGCCTGGGAGTGGACCGGCGAGGGCAACGAGCCGGTGATGCACAAGGAGGAGCTCGAGTTCGTGGACGTTCCTCCCAGCCAGAGGAGCTACAAGTGAGCGAGACGATGCGGCTGACGCTCGAGGTCTGGCGCCAACCCACCGCCGGCGCGCCCGGACGGTTCAAGACCTACCAGATGGACGACGTCAGCCCCGACATGTCCTTTCTCGAGATGCTCGACGTGCTCAACGAGCGGCTGACCGAGACGGGCGAAGAGCCGATCGCCTTCGATCACGACTGTCGCGAAGGCATCTGCGGCTCCTGCGGCGTGATGATCGACGGCCGCGCCCACGGGCCGGAGAGGTCCACCGCCACCTGCCAGCTGCACATGCGCAAATTCAGCGACGGCGACAAGGTGCGCGTCGAGCCCTGGCGCTCCGCCGCCTTCCCGGTGCTCAAGGACCTGATGGTCGACCGTGCCCCGCTGGACGAGATCATCCAGGCCGGCGGCTTCATCTCGGTCAACACCGGCAGCGCCCCCGAGGCCAACCTGATGCCGGTGCGCAAGGCCGACTCCGAGAAGGCGATGGACGCCGCCGCCTGCATCGGTTGCGGCGCCTGCGTCGCCGCCTGCCCCAACGGCGCCGGCCAGTTGTTCACCGCCGCCAAGGTCTCGCACCTGGCGCTGCTGCCCCAGGGCCAGCCGGAGCGCTACCAGCGAGTGCAAAAGATGGTCGAGACGATGGAGTCCTATTTCGGCTCGTGCACCAACTACGGCGAGTGCGAGGCCGCCTGCCCGAAGGCGATCTCCATCGAGTTCATCGCCCGGATGAACCGGGACTACCTCAAGGCGAAGCTAGGGTCCTGACCGGCCGCGGCGCGCGGCTCCGGCCCGGCCGGTGCGCTCGTCGCCGTCCGGCGTGAGCGAGCCGCGTGAAGCCGGATCCGGACCAGCTGACCGGCCTCCTCGCCGAGCTTGCCGGCCTCGACGGGCCGGCGGCGGTCGACGGCTTCCTCGCCGCTCATCCGCAGCTCGCCGACCGCGCAACCGTCGAACGGCTGGCCAAGGAGCTCAACAAAGAGGCGCGCAGCGACCTGCGGCGGGCCGAGCGGTTGAGCGGCGTCATCACCCGGCTGGCCGAGGCCGCGGGCGACGACTACAGCCTGGCCGTGAGCCTCAAGGCGCGCGGCCACATGCAGTATCTGGCCGGTCGGTATGCCGAGGCGGCCGAGCTCTACCGCGGCTGCCAGGAGCGCTTTCTTGCGGCCGGCGCCGAGGTCGAGGCGGCGATGAACCGGTGCAGCAGCTCCTACTGGACGCTCGCCTTGCTCGGCCGCTACGGCGAGGCCGCCACCGATCTGGAGCGGGCACGGGCGGTGCTCGAGCGACATGGCGACCCGCTGCTGCTGGCGCGGTTGGCCAGCAACGAGGCCAACCTCGCGGGGCGCCGGGACCGGCACCCGGAGGCCATCGCCGGCTACCGGCGGGCGCTCGAGGTCTTCCGCCGCCGCGGCGAGATCCAGGACGTGGTCGTGGCCTTGCACAACATCGCCGTGACCAGCATCGCCATCCACGACTTCGAGGCGGCGCTGGCCTGCTATCGCGAGCTCGAGGAGCACTGCGCCGGCGCGGGCATGGAGCTGGCGGCGGTGCGGGCCGAGTACAACATCGCCTATTTGCACTACTTTCGCGGCGAGTACAGCTGCGCCCTGGAGGTCTACCAGGTCACCCGCGGGAGATTCGAGCGGCTCGGCGACCCGTACCACACCGCCCTTTGCGATCTGGACCAGGCCGAGATCTACCTCGAGCTCAACCTGGTCGCGGAGGGCTCACGCCTGGCGCTGCGGGCGCGTGATGCCTTCGAGTCGCTGGGCAACGGCTACGAGGCCGGCAAGGCGACGGCCTTCCTGGCGATCGCTGCCGAGCGCGAAGACCAGCCGGAGAAGGCGCTCGAGCTGTTTGCCGTGGCGCAGCGGCGGTTCGCGAACGAGGACAACCAGGCCTGGGGCGCGATGGTCGACTTCTACCGCGCCGTGCTGCTGCTGCGGCTGGGCCGGCCGGCCGAGGCGCGGAGCCTGGGTGCCAGGGCGCAGCGGTTTTTCGTCGGCGCCGCCTGGCCGGGACGGGCGGCGCTCTGTGACTTGCTCCTGGCGGGCGTCGACCTGGAAGAGCGGGCGTCGGCGGCGGCCAGGCGGCGGTGTAGCGAGGCCCGGCGCCGCATCGCGGGGCTGCACCTGCCGGCGCTGGATCTGCAGACCTTCGTCGTCGAAGCGCGGGCGCTCGAGATGAGCGGCGATCGAAAGGGCGCCCTGGCCAGCTTGCGCCGCGCCGCCGACCTGTCGGAGGACCTGCGGAGCCGGTTGCGCACCGAGGAGCTCAAGATCGCCTTTGTCGAAGACAAGCAGCGGCTCTACGAGAGCCTGGTCTGGATGTTGCTGGCCGGCGAGCCGTCGGCCGCGGATCTGCGCGACGCTTTCGCCTATATCGAGCGCGCCAAGTCGCGCACGCTCGCCGACCTCCTGGGGTCGCGGGTGACGCTGCTGCCGGCGTCGAGCGGCGACAACGCGGCGCTGGTCGACCGGATCCGGGCCGAGCGCCAGCAGCTGAACGCGCTGTATCGCGACCTCGATCGGCTGCGCGGGCTGCGCTCGGGTGTTGCGGAGGCGGTCGCGGGAGGCGCCGGAGCGGCCGGGCCGGAGCTGCCGCCCGAGTCCAGGCGGCGGCGAATCTACGAGCTGCAGGAGCGTTGCCGAGCCGCCGAGAAAGAGGTGCTGGCTTCGCTGGCCGAGCTACGGGCGCGCGATCCCGAGCTCGCGGCGCTGCATTCGGCCACCACCGTCGACCTGGCCGGCATTCAGGCTTCGTTGCCGCGCGACGCGATGCTGATCGAGTACTACGAGGCCCGCGGCGTCGTCTACGCCTGCCTGGTCGATCGCCTGAGCCTCGCCATCGAGCCGGTGGCCTCCGGCGCCGAAGTGCGCGAACGCCTGCAGGCGTTCAACTTCCAGATCGGCAAGCACCGGGTGCCAAAGGAGATCCGGGCGGTTATCGGCGGATCGCTGGACCGCTCCACCCGGATCTGCCTCGAGCGGCTGTATGCGGCGCTGGTCGAGCCGATCGCCGACCGGCTGGTGGCGCGCCACCTCGTCATCGCGCCGCACGGGCTGATCCACCTGGTCCCCTTTGCCGCCCTGCACGACGGCGAGCGCTATCTCGTCGACCGTTTCTCCTTCTCCTTCGTGCCCAGCGGCAGCGTCTACACCATGTGCAGCGCCAAGCGGGGGAGCGGCCGGGCTCCGGCCCTGGTCCTGGGCGTCGCCGACGAGCAGGCGCCGGAGATCGCGGCCGAGATCGACGCCGTCGGCGAGGCCTTGCCCGGCGCCAGGTGCCTGCTCGGCCCCGAGGCCACCCTGGCGCGGCTGCGCGAGCTGGGCGCCGGCTGCAGCCTGCTCCACATCGCCACCCACGGTTTCTTCCGCAAGGACAACCCGATGTTCTCGGGCATCCAGCTGGCCGACGCCCGGCTGACCCTCTTCGACCTCTACGAGCTGCGCCTGGGCGCCGACCTGGTGGTCCTGAGCGGCTGCGCCACCGGCCTCAACGTGGTCGAAGCCGGCGACGAGCTGATCGGGCTGACGCGGGGCCTGCTGCACGCCGGCGTGCCGTCGGTCCTGGTCACCCTGTGGGACGTCAACGACGAGAGCACCGCCGAATTCATGGGCAGCTTCTACCGCCACCTGGGCGGAGAGACAGATCGCGCGGGCGCCGTCGCAGCCGCCATGCGGGAGGTGCGTGAGCGGCATCCGAATCCCTACCATTGGGCGCCGTTCGTGCTGGTCGGCAAGACGTCCGGAAGCCTCTGACCGCTCCGCGACGCGACTTCCTCGGGGGTCGGCGAGGCGGCGGGAGCCGCCGTAAAAGTGGCGATCGAAAAACAATTGCCGCAGGGTATATCAAACCCTGTGTACCTCTGCCCTATTGATACATAGAGCACAGGGAACCGAGTGACCCCCCACTTGGAGAAGGAAATGACGAAGTCCCAGCAGCCCCGAACGATCGCTCCAGTCGGGCCCCGCCGCGAACGACGGACCTCCCGGGTCCTCGCGGCCCTGCTCCTGACCGCCACGGCCCTCACCCTGGCGGCGGCGGCGGGTGCCCAGACCCATGAGTTTCTGCTCCGCGCGCCGGCCTCGGAGATCGACGGTATCGCCGCCACCCACGGTCTGACGGTCCTCGACCAGATCGACCCCTCGAGCGACGCCCTCAACCGGCTGGTGTACCTGGTCGAGGCGCCGGCCGCCATCGATCCGGGGCAGGTCATCGCGGACGTTCTGGCCATGGAGCCCCAGGCGGCCGGCATGGAGCTGGCGGTGCTCGCCTCGGTGGCCGAGAGCTTTCCCCATCCGTCGCTCAACCAGACGCCGGACAGCCTGCTGCCGGCGCTGGCTGCCGCCACCGACGTGCCCTTTGGCGACGACGGCGACGGCGATTCGGACTCCGACGATCGGCTGGTCTGGGGCGGCTACGTCGATCAGCCGGCCGCCGCGGTGCTCAAGGTCACGCAGGCGCAGTCGAGCTACAAGGGCGACGCCACGGTGGCCATCATCGACACCGGCATCGACCCGAACCACCCGCTGTTCGCCGACCGCATCGTGCCGGGCTACGACTTCGTCAACGACGTTGCCGGCAGCGCCTCCGAATGGGTCGACGTCGACCAGTCGCTGATGATCATCCTGGATCAGTCGCTGATGATCATCCTCGACGAGCACGACATCGTCTCGCTGGGGCAGTCCCTGATGATCATCCTCGACGACCAGCAGGAGGCGGACCTCGACCTCGCGGCCCTGCCGCCGGCCTTCGGCCACGGCACCATGGTGGCCGGGGTCATCCACCGGGTGGCGCCCGAGGCAAGCCTGATGCCGCTCAAGGCCTTCGACGGCTGGGGCAACGCCAACATCTACGACATCGTGCGGGCGATCTACTACGCCGTCGACCACGGCGCCAACGTCATCAACATGAGCTTCAGCATGAAGACCTTCTCGCCGGAGCTGATGCGAGCGGTCAACTACGCCGCCCGCCACGGGGTGGCCTGCGTCGCCTCGGCCGGCAACGACGGCGAGGAGCAGCTGGTCTTCCCGGCCGCCCTGGGCAACGCCATCGGGGTCGCCTCGACGGCAGTCGACGACACCATCAGCCCGTTCTCCAACTACGGCAGTGACCTCGTCACCGTCGCCGCGCCCGGCGAGAACATCGTCACGGCCTACCCCGGCGGCGGCTGGGCGCTGGCCTCGGGCACCTCCTTCTCGGCCCCCTGGATCAGCGCCGCGGTGGCGCTGTTTGCCGACAAGAACGGCACCAAGCACGCCCCGGGCCAGGCCGACTACTACCTGTCCTCGGACGCCCTGTCGTTCGCGATGCCGGTGCACGGCCTGGGAGAGCATCGCCCGGGCTGGGGCCGCGCCGATCTCGAATGGGCGCTGGACGAGCTCGAAACCCAGTAGCCCGATGGGGCAAGGGCCCGACGGCCCGCCCAGTGCCCGTAGGAGGGACGACATGAACCGACCCGTCAAGCTGATCATCGCCGCCCTGCTGGCGGCCTGCGCCGCCGCGCCGGCGCTCGCGGCCGACGACCCCAAGCCGCCGGACAACGACTTCATCCTGCGCGCGCCGGCCGCGGAGGTCGACGGCATAGCTTGGCGCAACGGCCTGACGGTCGTCGGCACCATCGACACGCCGGTCGATCCGCAGGGCAGAAGCGTCTACCTGGTGCGGGCCGACTCCTCGGCGCTGCCCGAGCTGGTGATCGACGACATCCGGGAGCTCGAGCCGGCGGCGGCGGGCATCGAGGAGGTCGTGCTGGCGTCGTTGCCGGAGCTCGACCAGTCGCTCATGATCATCCTCGACTCCGCGGATCTGGAGGATGAGCTGGAGGCGGCCTCGGCGATCCTGCCGCCTTCCGGCACGATCAACGCCGGCTGGGTTGCCGAGGTCTCGCACCGGCAGTTCGATGACGGAACGACGGACCTCGAGGCCGAGTTCGAGTTGGACGCGGTCGCCGATCCGGTCGCATACAGCCTGACGGTCGAGCTCGAGGACGGCTCCTCCGTCGCCTGGGACAGTTCCCTCGGCTGCGTCGACGTCGATGACCCGCTCTGCGACGAGATCCTGCTCCTTCCGACCGTCACGATCAGCGGCGAAAAGGTCAAGTGGAAGATCGTCAGCGGCACCGGTGCGATCGAGACGGTCGCCAAGGTCCACCTGACCTGGCCGGAAGACAACGGCATCCTGCAGTCGCTCGAGCTCGGGGGCAAGGAGCTGCAGCGGGAGACGCAGCGGGAGTTCGGCGAGCACCCCGACGGCTCGCCGCGCTACGTCTGGCTGCCCTACGTCGAGCAGCCCGCCGCACAGCTGCTCGAGGTGAACGACGCCCAGGAGACCTTCAAGGGCAAGGCGACGGTGGCGATCATCGATACCGGCATCGACGTCGACCACCCGCTGCTCGCGGACCGGGTGGTGCCCGGCTACGACTTTGTCAACGACGTCCCCGGTGGCTCCGAGCGGGTCGACCTCGACCAGTCCTTGATGATCATCCTGGATCAGTCGCTGATGGTGATCCTCGACCAGTCGCTGATGATCATCCTCGACGGCTCCGCCCTGGTGCCGCTGAACCAGTCGCTGATGATCATCCTCGACGACGAGCAGCAACAGGCGCTGGACACGGCGGCCCTGCCGCCGGCCTTCGGCCACGGCACGATGGTGGCCGGGGTCATCCACCGGGTGGCGCCGGAGGCCAGCCTGATGCCGCTCAAGGCGTTCGACGCCAACGGCCACGGCAACCTCTACGACATCGTGCGGGCGATCTACTACGCGGTCGACAACGGCGCCAACGTCATCAACATGAGCTTCAGCCTCAACACCTTCTCGCCCGAGCTGATGCGGGCGATCAACTACGCGGCTCGCAACGGCGTCAGCTGCGTCGCCTCGGCCGGCAACCTCGGCGAGGAGACGTTGGTGTTCCCGGCCGCGCTCGGCAACACCCTCGGGGTGGCCTCCACCAACGACGCCGGCGAGCTGAGCTCGTTCTCCAACTGGGGGAGCGATCTGGTGACGATCTCGGCCCCGGGCGAGAACATCGTCAGCACCTTTCCGGGCGGCGGTTGGGCCCTGGCTTCGGGCACCTCCTTCGCGGCTCCCTGGATCAGTGGCGCGGCGGCGGTGTTTGCCGACAAGCTGGGCAACAAGAACAACCCGGGCAAGGCCGACTACTACCTCTCCTCGAACGCTTTGGCCGACGGCGATCCGGTGGTGGGCAGCGGCCAGGGCAGGTCCGGCCACGGCCGGGCCAACCTGGGGAGGGCCGTCGACCGGGTCAAGAGCGGCCGCTACGCCGAGGAACGGCCGCTGGGCGAGTACACCATCTCGGTCACCTTCGCCGAGGGCTGCGTCGCCAACTACCCGCCGCCGTCGAGCGGCACCGGCTGCGCGGTCGAGGGGGCGTCGCAGCTCAAGTTCGACGGCAAGAAGGTCCTCTGGGACCTGGGGAACCAGGGGCTGGCCCCGGCGTCCGTCGATAGTGTGAGCGTCGTCTGGGAGGACGAGAACGGCAATCTGAAAAAGGTGCAACTGGACGGCGACACGATCTACGACGTTCAGGAGACTCCCCCGACATCGGCCCTGATCGACTCGGGCTGGCATGCAGACGCCGAGCGGCGCGAGATCCCGGCCGGCGAGACCCTCGAGCTCGAGCTCGAGTTCGCCGCGGACGTGATCTGGACCTACTGACGACGGCCTCGAGGGGCCCCATCGAGAACTCCAGATAGAAGTAGCCAGACATGAGTCACTACTCCCCAGAGAGTTGGGCCGACTACGTGCGCGGCCTGATTGCGCCCACCGAGGCCGGCGCCATGCGTGCCCACCTGGACGGCGGTTGCGGGCCCTGCGGTGGCGCGGCGGCCGCCTCTGAGGCCCTCCAGCGGCTGGCGGCGACGGACGGCTGCAAGCGCGAACTGCCCGCCATCTCGGGCCGTCCTCGCTCCTCAGTCCTCGACGTACCGCAAGTACGCCTGCGTCCCTCGTCGCTGCGGTTCGGCCCGATCTGACAGACATTTCGCACTTTCGCTTCGCGGCGTGGCGAATAACCCAGGCTAGACGCTGCTCTCACCCGAGCTCGAACGTCGGGCTGCCCTCGGCCAGGTTGCGCTCGATCAGCCAGCGGACCAGCTTCTGGCCGTTGCTGTCGAGCGAGATGAAGCGCACGCCCATGCCGGGCAGCGCGTCCTTCGCCTGCTCCCTGTCGCGAGCCCACACCACCTCGCCGACGCCGCGGATCAGCGGCTGGCCGCCCTCGATCTCGAACTCGAACTGGAAGCTCGAGCCCGGCGGGTGGGGGCGGCTCGTGTGCAGGAACATGCCGCTGAGCGACAGGTCCCGGGCATACTCGGTGACGAACTCGTCGAACTCCTCGAAGCGCACCTCCACCTGTCTGGCAAAGGGGATTCTCGGCGCCCTTTGCGGCCCACCCGCAGGTTGACTCATCTGGCGTCTCCTCCGAAATAGCCAATCGACCCGAAACGGAGTCTATCTCCCTCAGGGCGCCAGATTCCCCGGGGCCTGCTCGTCGCCGCCCTGATGAGTGACGCAGGCTAGGATCTGGCGGTGAGCCGACCGCGCCTCCGCCCGAAGATCCTCTTCGGGCTCCTCGTGCTGCTGGGTCTCTCGTGGCTGGCGGCGAGAATCATCTTCTCCTCGCAGCGCGACGACGTCGGGCGGTTGATCACGAAGCGGGAGTATCTCGAGCGCGTCGCCGGTGCCCCGGGCGCCGGCGAGCCGCGCCCCAGCCTGGTCCTGATCCTCTTCGACGACCTCGGCCAAGGCGACCTGGGGGCCTACGGCTCGGCCGCGGTGGCGACGCCCGCCCTCGATCGGCTGGCCGCCGAGGGGGCCCTGTTCCGGCACGGCTACGCCGCTTCGCCCTACTGCACGGCCTCGCGCGCCGGGCTGCTGACCGGCCGGTTCGCCGTCCGCTCCGGGCTCGACCACGTGGTGCAGGCGCCCTGGAGCTGGCGCGACCTGCTACTGCGGCTGGGCGGCCGCAACCGGCGGCTGCCGCTCGAAGAGATCACCCTGGCCGAGCTGCTCTCGGCGGCCGGCTACGCCACCGCCATCTTCGGCAAGTGGCACCTCGGCGACGCCTCGCCCTCGCTGCCGCAAGAGCGCGGCTTCGACGAGTTCTACGGCCTGCTGCACTCCAACGACCAGGGCCGGCCGGCGGTGCGCCGCGACGGCGAGATCGTCGAGCGCCACCCGATCGACCAGGCCAGCCTGACCCGCCGCTACACCGACGAGGCGGTGAGGTTCCTCGAGCGGAGCGCCGGCGAGCCCTTCTTCCTCTACCTGCCGCATACCTTCCCGCACGTGCCGCTGCACGCCCCGGCCGAGCGCCGCGGCACTTCCGCCGGCGGCCTCTACGGCGAGGTGGTCGAGGAGCTCGACGCCAGCGTCGCCCGGGTGCTGGCGACCCTGGAACGGCTCGGCCTGGCCGACGACACCCTGGTCGTCGCCACCAGCGACAACGGTCCCTGGTTCCAGGGCTCGGGCGGCGGCACCCGCGGTCGCAAGATGGAAGTCTTCGAGGGCGGCACGCGGGTGCCCTTTGTCGTCCGCTGGCCGGCGCGGGTGGCGCCGGGGCGGATCCTCGACACCCCGATCACCGGCCTCGATCTGTTTCCCACCGTGCTCGAGGTCTTGGGCCTGCCGGCGCCGCCGGATCGGGTGCTCGACGGCACGAGCCTTTTGGGGCTCCTCACCGGTGACCAGCGGGCGCTGGCGGCGCTCGAGGAGCGCGAGATCTGGTACTTCCAGATCGGCGCCCTGCGCGCCGTGCGGTCCGGCCAGTTCAAGTACCACGACACACACCGCCTGCTCTACGGCAACCCGATGGACTGGGCCGTGGCGCCGTTCGTCGACAAGGGGCCGTGGCTGTTCGACCTGGAGTTGGACCCGGACGAGTCGTACGACGTGAGCCAACGGCACCCGGAGGCGGCGCGGCGGCTGGCGGCCCGTCTCGCCGCCAAGCGCACCGAGGTCGACGAGAACCCCGGCGGCTGGCGCGACCCTGCGCATTGAGGCTCCGCTGGCCTGCTGCCGCACCAGCCCGCGGCACTCGGCGGCGGTCGAGGGCTTCACGGCCGGCCAGGAGGGCCGCTACGCGCCGCCGCCGCCGGCCTTCTTCTGGGTCCAGGTGCCGTCGGCGAGCTGGATCCAGTCGCCCGGGCTCGCCTTCTCGCGCAGGGTCCCGGCGTAGGTCTCCTGGATCTTGGGCAGCTGCGACGAGTCGACGCCCTGGGCGGCGGCGATCTCGGTGAACAGCCGCGCCCGGTCGTCGTTCTCCTCCTTGAGCAGGCGCTGCGCCTCGGCGCGCTGTCGCAGGTCGGTCAGCGAGTCGAGCGAGCGGATCTCGAGCAGGGCCTTGTTGTTCTCGCCGAGCACACCCGCGCTCTTGTAGCGGGTGATCGGCTCGAGCCGCTGGGCCCGCGAATCGATGATCTTGCGGATCGCCGGGTTGGTCACCTCCGGCGACGCCACTTCATTCGTGGCGGCCCAGGCGGCGGTGACCAGGCCAAGGCCTGCCGGCCTGGTGGCGGCTGCCGGCGCCGTGGCGCCGCCGAGCGCGCCTACCTGCGGCGGAGTGTCCCCCTCGGCCTTGCGCTGGATCTCGTCCTCGATCTGCAGGGACAGCTCCTTGATCGCGGCCTCCGGGAAGTAGACGTTGACCGTGACGCAGGCGAGGCTCACGGCGAGGAAGACGAACGACAGGCGTTGCAGGGGTCTCATGGATGCTCCTTGTGATGGGTGATCGTCGCGCGGACGAAGCTTGTTTCAAACGCAAATCTCGTGCCGCTTGCCGGCCCCGCTGCCCCAATCCGTGGCTCACGGGCTTGCCGCCCCCGGCGCTTTTCGGCTCACCTGCAGGTTGCGCAGCCGATCCATCATCGTCCGGAACGAGACGGTGCGGCCGGGCTTGACGTTGACCATGTCCAGGCGGATCGGCGGCCGTCCCTTGATGAACAGCTCGTTGGGGCCGCGCCGCGCCAGGCCGCGCATCAGGAAGTGGTCGCTGTCGAGGACCATCGCCAGGCCCAGCTCGCGGTAGCGGTAGCGGTCGAAGAACCGCTGGATCCCCTGGTTGAGAACGCCGAGGCCGCCGCCGCCGCCCAGCTGGGCGATGTTGTCGACCGCCTTGAGGCTGAGGGTCTGGGGCTGGCCGCGGCGGGGAACGCTGGCCAGGCGCGCCCGGAACCGCACCGGCGTACCGCGGAACAGCTCCAGGTCGTCGATCCGGCCGGCGACGATACCGGTGACCTCGCCGAAGTCGAGCTTGCGCGTCAGCCGCCCGACGTCGATGTCGCGAAAGTCCGCCGACAGGACGAGGCGCGGGTAGTCGGAGAAGATCTGCGAGCCCGAGATGTCGCGGATCGCCACCTCGCCGCCGAAGACGGCGACCCGGCCGCCGCCGTCGACGCGCAGCGCGTCGCCGGTCAGCCGGACCCGGGGGAACTCGCCCGACGCCTCGCCCTCGAGCGGGAACAGGTCCATGGCGCGTGCGACCTCGGCGAGCTGGATGCCCTCGAGCCGCAGCGCCGCCGCCAGCCGGCGCTCGGGCCGCAGCAGCTCGGCCAGGGTCAGGCGGTCGAGGTGGATCCGGCCGCCCAAAAGCGGCACCGTCAGGCTGGCGTCGAGCGCCGCCGAGTCGCCTTCGACGAGGAAGGTGGTGGAGGTCGCCGGGACCGAGATCCCGCCGGCGGTGAGCTTGGCGAAGCCCAGCTGCCCCGGCAGGGGCGGGCCTTCCACCACCAGGCCGCCGGTAGCCTCGTCCCGGCGCCAGGCCAGGTCGGCCGGGAGCACCAGGTCGAGCCCCGCGAGCTCGAAGCCCCCGCCCTCGGTCCGCGCCTCGACCCCCGTCGCCACGACGCGGCCGGCCACGGCGCGGCTGGCCTCGCCCAGCGAGGCGGTCAGGTTCGCGCGCAGCGAGCCGCCGGCCGCGATCCCGCCGAGCGGGCCTGCCGAGCCGAGCGGCGTCTGCACGTAGTCGGCCAGGAAGTCTCCCAGCGCGCCGATCTCGATCTCGAGGCTCAGCTCCGGCACGCCCGCGGCCGGCAGCGACAGGCCGGCGGCCAGGGTGGAGTCGCCGGCGAGCCGCGACCGCGCCGTCGCGTCCCAGGCCCAGCCCGCGCCGCCCGGCCCGCGGGCGCCGTTCGCCGCGACGTCGAGCTCCACCTCGGTGGCCGAGTAGTCGGCGAAGAGCGTGCCCCACAGCAGCTGGAAGCCGCCGGCGCGGAGATGGGACCGCACCTCGGCGCTCCCCTCGGGCGTCAGGGTCGCGTCGAGATCGGCCGTCAGGCGGAGACCGTCGACCACCCGCGAGCCGCCCGCCGCCTCGAAGCCGCCGCCGCCGAGCGCCAGCGTGCCGCGCGATCGCCAGGGGCCGTCTCCGCTTCGAGCCAGGGCCAGGTCGAGCTCGGCCGTGCCGCGGATCCGCAGGTCGTCCCACGGCCCCTGCCAGCTCGGCGCCAGGCGGGCCAGCCAGGCCGGCAGGTCGGCCCCGGTCCAGACCAGCCGGAGGTCGGTGTCGCCGGCGGGCGACAGCCGGCCCGAGATGTCCGCCCGGCCGAGCTCGGCCGTTTGCAGCCGCGCCGCCTCGATCTCGACGGCGCCTTGCGCCGGGTCGAGCCGTCCTCGAAAGCCGATCCCGAGCTCGAGATCCGGGTAGCCGGCCATCCCGAGCGTCGCCGCCATCTCTTCCACCGCGAGGTGGATGGGCGTGCCCGGATCCGGCCCAGGCCCAGGCGGTGGCGAAGGGCTGAGCCCGCAGCGACCACTGCCGGGTAGCCTCGGCGAGGTCTTCCAGCTCGCGGCTTCCTTCGGCGCCGGCTTCTCCGGTACCGGTCTCCTCAGTTCCGGGCTGCTCGGTGCCGGGCTCCTCGGTTCCGTGTCTCCGGGCCGCCGGTGCCGCCGGTGCCGCCGCGAGCGTCGAGGCCCTCGAACCTCATGATGCCGCTGGCCCGCAGCGAGGCCGGTGCGCCCTCGAGCCGTCCGTGCCCGGAGACCGCGCCTCCCAGGCTGGCGCCACGCAGCAGGTCCTCGCCCGCGGCGCCGGCGGCGGCCCGCAGGTCGGCGAGCGGGGCGCCGCTCCAGGCCCAGTCGGCAAGCAGCATCGGGTGCGGTCAACGGGCTCCGCACCGCGCCGCTGGCGGTCAGGCGACCGAAGCGAGCGGTGTCTACCGTCAGGCGGGAAGCGGCGAAGCGGTCCTCGGCTCTCGCTCCAAGCTCCCACCAGCTCGGCGGCCAGGGGGAGGATGCCGGCGGGCAGGGGCTGGGCGAGGCCGCGGTCGGCGCCGGCCGGGACGTTGGCGCCGGCTCGCACCGTCGCCCGCGGCTCGGCGCCCGCCAGTCCCAGCGTGGCCTCGAGCCGCAGCGCGGCTCCGCGGACCGGCTGCTCGACCCCGGACCGCGTCAGCCGCCGCACGGCCACCGTCGCGGTCGCGGTGGCGCCGGTGTCCGGCGCGGCCGCCAGGTCGACGTCGGCGACGCCCTCGGCGGCCCACTCGGCGAAGCCGCGGCGGCAGCAGCGCCTGCGCCGCCGCCAGCCGCAGTCCCCGCACGCTGCCGGTGGCGCGTCGCCACTGCCACGAAGCGCAGTCGAGCCAGGCCTCGAGGCGGATGCAGTCGGCGAGCGCCGGCGGCGCGACCTCCACCGTCAGCCGCGGGGCGCCCGGGTCGTCGAACAGGCGGCTGGCAAGCGGACCGAGGTCGGTCGCCCGGCCCTCCACCGACACGCGGCCGCCAGCGGCGCTCACCCGGGCCTCGACGCCGCCTGCGCGGCGGCCGAGGAGCACTGCGGCCGTGAACTCCTCCAGCTCCAGCTCCAGCCCCATTCGATCCGGCCGACCGGATGGCGGCCGTCCGGCCGGTGGCCGTCGGGTCGTCGCCGCGCCCTGCGACGGCGGGCGAGCTCTCCAGAAACGAGAGCAGGGGAGCCGAGGCCAGCCGCGGGCAGTGGGCCCGCAGCCGGCCGGTGATGACGCGGCCGAGCCCGCCGAGGACGGCCTCCAGGTCGCAGGCGAGCCGGCCCTCCGCCGGCGTCGAGAATCGCCCGGCCGCGGCGCACCTCGACCAGGTCGGCCTCCACCGCGGGCGCCGGCTCCGGCGGCAGGGCCGGGTGGCCGACGATCGGCGAGGCGACCACCTCGACGCCGTCGAAGACCAGCTCCCGGTACTTCCCCGCGAGCGCCGCGCGGATCCCGGCTTCCACCCCCAGGCTCTCCACCCGGATCTCCCGGATCTCGGGCCACAGGGCGGGCTCGAAGATGCGGATCCCGCCAAGCTCGAAGCTGCTCGGCCCGCGGATCGAGAAGCTGTCCAGCTCGACCTGGGCGTAGAGCCCGTCGGCCAGAAAGCCCTCGACCCAGCGCCGCGGCAGGTCGCGCAGCGCCAGCCCGGCCACCGCGGCCACGGCCAGAGCGCCCACCAGAACCACGACCGACCGCCGGACGGGCCCGCGTCTCTTCTCAGCTGGTCGCCGGCCGGCCACGCGCGGTGCCTAGGGCGTCGACGGCCGCCCCACCAGGGCGCGCACCGGCAGCCCCCAGATCGCGACATCCTCGCTGGCGACGATCTCGAAGCCGGAGCGCTCCAGAAACGAGCGGGCGTCGATCGGCTGGCAGTCGACGCCGCTGATCCGATCGTAGAAGCGGCGGGCGCTGTCGGCCTGGGTCATTTGTTCTCTACTATCTCACCGATCTCGCCGATCTCGGGCGGCGCAGTCTGGCTTCGCTTTTGCATATTCTCCTTGCCAGGCGCGGGTGACCGGGCAACGGCCCGACGGCCGCGCTCTCGCCGGAGCGTTCGAGAACAGCCAAGAACAGCCGGTGTCGTATGAGGCCGGACCGCTGGTCGCGGCCGACATCCGTCCAAACCCAACAAGGAGGCTAGTACGATGAAGAACTCACTCTCACGCAAGTCGCGTGGTCTCGCCATCACCGCGACCCTGGTGCTGCTGAGCGCCACGACCGGGCTGGCGCAGCAGACCCCCGCCCAGGTCAACGCCGACCACGTGGCGCTGCTGCACTCGATGGCCGACTGGACCAACGAGGTCATCGACCGGCTGCAGGGCAACGGCAAGACCGTCTCGGGCGACCTGACCCGCGAGCTGCAGACGATCGACGGCCAGCTGGTGCGCTTCGACCGCATCCTGCGGCAGAACGTGGACGGCACCACGGTCAACCGGCTCGACGTAGAGGACCTGGCCGACCGGCTGGCCAAGGTGTGGCTGGGCGTGCGGGCCTCCGTCGCCTCGGCGGCGCCCGTTCCCGCGGCCGCTCCCGCTGCCGCCCCCGCGGCTGCGCCGGCCGCCGCGGCCGCCACTCTGATGACCGTGCCGGGCGGCACCAATGTCACGGTCGAGTTGACCACCTGGCTGAGCTCCAAGACGGCCCAGGTCGGCGACCGCTTCTCCGTCCTCGTCGCCGCGCCGGTCTATAGCGGCGGCCAGATCGCCATTCCCAACGGCGCGGTGATGGAGGGCCTGGTCACCGCCAGGGACAGCGCCGGCCGGGTCAGCGATGCCGGCAACCTGCACCTGTACATCGACCGCCTGCGCGGCCCGCAGGGACAGATCGCCGACGTGCGCGGCCTGGTGGTCGGTCTGGCCAGCGGTGACGAGATCAAGGCGAAGGGCGTCAGCGCCGGCAAGACGGCGGCGGGGGCGGCGGTCGGCGGGCTGCTGGGCGGCCTGCTCGAGGGCAAGAAGGGCGCTCTCATCGGCATCGGCGTGGGCGCCGGCGGCACCCTGCTGGCCGAGAAGGGCAAGGACGTGGACCTGCCGCAGGGCACCATGCTGCGGGTCGAGATCCAGGACGCCTTCAGCTTCGCGTGGGGCTGGGCCAGCCAGTAGGCTGGAGGCCCCCGGCAGCATGCTTTTGCCGGGCTTTTCCGGCAGCCGGCGGCGGTCGCGAGTGTCTCGCGGCCGGCCGCCGGCTCGCCGTTTCCCCCGAGGAGCACTGGCGGCGCGGCCAGCACTCCTCCCGCGCCATCCGGCAGGGGCAGGGTTCGGGTGAGGCCGTCGCACCGGCGGAACACCGGGCCCGTATAGGATTCCGGGGCGCCGGTCGCCGCAGCGCTCCGCAACCGGGCGGGTGGCCGATAGGAGCGCCCCAGCCGAGCCCATGATGATCGGGAAGATCGAGATCCAGAAGGACTCGCCGGCGCTCGCTCGCCGGGTGGCCGAGTGGCTGGTGGCGGCGTTGGCCGGCGCCGGCACGTTCCGCGTCGCCCTGTCCGGCGGCTCGACGCCCCGGGCCCTCTACACGCTGCTGGCCGCGGACGGCTTCCGCGACCGCCTGCCCTGGGATCGCGTGCAGTGGTACTGGGGCGACGAGCGCCATGTGCCGCACGACGACCCCCGCAGCAACTACCGCATGGCCCGCGAGAGCATGTTCGCGCGGGCGGCGGTCCCCGCCCGGAACGTCCATCCGGTGCCGGCCGGCGGCACCCCCGAAGAGGCGGCGCGCAGCTACGAGCGGACCCTGCAGGCGGCTTATGGCGCCACGATCCTGGAGCCCGAACGGCCTCTGTTCGACGTTGTCCTGCTCGGGCTGGGCGCCGACGGGCACACCGCGTCGCTGTTTCCCGGCCAGCCGGTCCTCGAGGAGCGCCGGCGCTGGGTCGTTGCCGTGCCCCACGGGCGGCAGGAGTCGCGGATCACCCTGACCTACCCCGTGCTGGAGAGCAGCCGGCGGGTCGCCTTTCTCGTCGCCGGTGCCGAGAAGGCGGACGTCCTGGCCGCGATCCGCTCCGGCGGCAGCGGCCTCCCGGCCGCACGGCTGCGGCCGCGGGGCGAGCTCGTCTGGTTCGTCGACCGGCCGGCCGCCGGCGGCTTCCCAGCGCCGGCGCCTTGAACGGCCGAGGTCGGACTATCATCTGACTGCGGAGGGAGAACCGACGGCCGACGCCCGGTGCGTCGGGCTCTTCCTCGGCTGAGCGACCGTGAATCCGCCCCCACTGCGTCAACGCCCGGCCTGGGCCGCCCTCGCGGCCCACCACGAGGAGCTGAAGGGCCGGCATCTGCGCCAGCTGTTCGCCGAGGACCCGGACCGCGGCGAGCGGCTGACGGCCGAGGCCGCCGGGCGTCTTCCTCGACTACTCGAAGAACCGGGTCACCGACGAGACCCTCGGGCTGCTGGTCCGGCTGGCCGAGGAGTCGGGCCTGCGGCGAGCGCATCGACGCCATGTTCCGGCGGCGAGACGATCAACATCACCGAGGAGCGGGCGGTGCTGCACGTGGCGCTGCGCGCGCCGCGGGACGCGCCGATCGTCGTCGACGGCCGCAACGTGGTGCCCGAGGTCCACGCGGTGCTCGACCGGATGGCCGAGTTCGCCGACCGGCTGCGCGGCGGCGAGTGGACCGGGCACACCGGCAAGCCGCATCCGCAACGTGGTCAACATCGGCATCGGCGGCTCGGACCTGGGGCCGGTGATGGCCTACGAGGCGCTCAGGCACTACAGCGACCGCGCGCCTGACGCTTCCGCTTCGTCTCCAACGTCGACGGCACCGACTTCGCCGAGGCGGTGCGCGACCTCGACGCCGGCGGAGACCCTGTTCATCGTCTGCTCCAAGACCTTCACGACGCTCGAGACGATGACCAACGCCCACACCGCGCGGGACTGGCTGCTCGACCAGCTCGAGGGCGACGAGGCGGCGATCGCCAGGCACTTCGTGGCCGTCTCGACCAACGCCGAGCGAGGTGGCGGCGTTCGGCATCGACACCGCCAACATGTTCGGCTTCTGGGACTGGGTCGGCGGCCGCTACTCGATGGACTCGGCGATCGGGCTGTCGACCATGCTGGCCATCGGACCGGACGGCTTCCGCGAGATGCTCGACGGCTTCCACGCAGATGGACGAGCACTTCCGCACCGCGCCCTTCGAGCGCAACCTGCCGGTGCTGCTGGGCCTGCTGGCCGTCTGGTACAGCGAACTTCTTCGGCGCCCAGACGCGTGGCGGTGCTGCCCTACGAGCAGTACCTGAAGCGCTTCCCGGCCTATCTCCAGCAGCTCGACCATGGAGAGCAACGGCAAGCAGCGTGACCCTCGACGGCGCGCCGGTCGACTACGAGACCGGCCCGATCGTCTGGGGCGAGCCGGGCACCAACGGCCAGCACTCGTTCTACCAGCTGATCCACCAGGGGACCGCGCTCATCCCCTGCGACTTCATCGGCTTCGCCCGGCCGCTCAACCCGCTGGGCCGCCACCACGACCTGCTGATGGCCAACGTCTTCGCCCAGGCCGAGGCGCTGGCCTTCGGCAAGACCGCCGACGAGGTGCGGGCCGAGGGCACGCCGGAGCCGCTGGTGCCGCACCGGACGTTCGCCGGCAACCGGCCGTCCAACACGCTTGCTGCTGGAACGGCTGACCCCGGCGGCGCTGGGCAAGCTGGTCGCGCTCTACGAGCACAGCGTCTTCACCCAGGGGGTGATCTGGGGCATCGACTCCTTCGACCAGTGGGGTGTCGAGCTGGGCAAGGTGCTGGCCCAGCGCATCGTCCCCGAGCTCGAGAGCGCGGCCGAGCCGGAGCTCGGGCACGACAGCTCGACGAATCACCTGATCCGGCGCTACCGGGAGACCAGAGGATGAAGCCGCCGGCTGGCCCCGATTCGGGTTCTGGCGTACGCTCCATCTTGGAGCCAGCGGTCACGAGATGAGCGAACCCGCCACCGCCCGCGCCCCCGGCGCCGGCTCCGCAAAGCCCCGGCCGGACCTCTCGCTGGTTCTCCCGGCCTACAACGAGGAAGCGGCGATCGTTCCCGCGGTGCGCGAAGCGCTGGCGGCGCTGTCCGGGCTGACCGGCCGGCATGAGGTGCTGGTGGTCGACGACGGCAGCCGGGACGCGACCGCGGCGCGGGTCGAGGAGGCGTTCGCCGGCACGGATGCGGTGCGTCTGCTGCGCCATGGGCGCAACCGCGGCTACGGCGCGGCGCTGCGCACCGGGTTCTCCGCCGCTCGCTTCGACCTCGTGGCCTTCAGCGACGCCGACCGGCAGTTCCATCTCGAGGACCTCGGCCCGCTGCTCGAGCGGATGGAAGGCCACCGCGTCGTCTGCGGCTTCCGGCAGGACCGGCAGGACCTGTGGCCGCGGCTGGTCTACTCGAAGATCTACAACGTCCTGGTGCGCGGCCTGCTGGGGGTGCCGGTGCGCGACTGCGACTGCGCGCTCAAGGTCTTCCGGCGCCAGGATCTGGCGGAGGTGACGATCTCGACCAACGGCTTCCTGGTCAACGCCGAGCTGCTCACCCTGCTGCAGGATCGGGGAGCGTCGATCGTCGAGGTCGGGGTGCGGCACCGGCTGCGCCGCGAGGGTCAGAGCACTGTGTCGCCGCTGCACGCGGTGCCGGTGCTGTTCGACCTGCTGAAGTTCTGGTGGTCGAAGCGACTTTTCCCCGCGCCCGCCGCCGAGTCCGAGGGCGCGCGCCCGGGCCACAACTAGCCCCCTCAGCCTGGCTGTTCGCAGGAGAACAGCAGGAGGTCGGCAAAGAGCGGCTCCTCGGTGCAGGTGAGCGGCGCGGCGGCGAGCAGGTCGACCGCGGGCAGTCGCTTTCTCGACTTGACGAGGACGCGCAGCCGGCCGCCGCAATCCCGGGTCAGCGCGGGGAGATCCGTCACCAGGGTCCGCGGGCGCTCGAAGTAGGGGTAGGGCTCCGGATGGAGCGCGTGCCAGGTTACCCGGTTGTAGCCATAGAGCCCCAGACCGTGGATCTTCACCGCCACCGTGGCGATGCACTCGTCCGTCCCCACGGCGGCGCTCTGGAGCGCGGCCGCGACGCCGCGCGTGTCCCGCCGGATCGGACCGGCCACGGCGCCCGCTCCCCTGAGCAGGATCAGGACGCCGGCGGTGATGAGCACCCGCCGGCCCCAGCGGGGGCGCACGATCCGCCGCGCCTGGGCGACCGTCAGCATGGCGAGGTAGGGGAAGATCGGCAGGATGTAGAGAATCAGCTTCGATGAGGCGATGCTGAAGACCGCCAGCGGCAGCAGGGCCGAGAGCGCCAGGAAGCGCGCCAGCGGATCGCTCCACAGCCCGGCCAGCCTTGACCGGACGGGCTCGGATCCTCGGGGCCGGCGCAGCCAGGTGAGCGACCACGGCAGACCGCCCAGGGCGAGTACCGGCAGGTAGACGGTGGCCGCCGCCCACCACTCGGAGTGGCGCTCGTAGGTGCCCGCCCACAGCCTGCCCGCCACCTGGTTGTCCCAGAAGTACTGCGCGGCGCCCGGCACGTCGCGCGCCAGGACCAGGTACCAGGACAGGCCGATCGCCGTCCCCAGCAGCGCCGCCACCCACAGCTCCGGGCGCGACAGCAGGCGGCGGGGCCCGGAGTCCCAGACCGCATGGAGAACGACCGGCCCCAGGAACACCAGCGCCGCGGTGCCCTTGGTGAGCATCCCGAAGCCCAGGGCGACGCCCAGGAGAAGGGCCCAGCGCCAGCGCTCGGCGGCCAGCCGCGAGCCTCGCCATTGCCAATAGGCGAAGGAGGCCGCGGTCGTCCAGACGGCCAGCAGGGTGTCCGGCGTCAGCGCGTTCGCCGCCAGCGCCGGGAACAGCGAGGTGACGTAGACGGCTCCGGCGAGCCTGCCGACCCGCTTGCCCCAGGCGGCGCCGGCCCAGGCGGCGACCAGCCAGGCCGTGGCGGCGAACGCCACACCCGAGGCCAGGCGGGCGCCCCACTCGTTGGCGCCAAGCAGCTTGATGCCGGCGGCGATGCTCCAGTAGATCGCCGGCGGCTTGTCGAGATAGACCAGGCCGTGCAGGCGGGGCACCAGCCAGTCGCCGCTGCGCAGCATGGCGAGCGCCGCGTTGACGTAGCGGCCCTCGTCGGGCTGGAAGAGGCCGCGCGAGCCCTGGAAGGCCAGCGCGATGGCCAGGATCACGAGTCCGTAGAGCAGCACATCGAGCCTGCCCCCCGCCCTCGGCGCGCCGGGGGAATCCTCCAAGGGCGATAATCTGTTCAAGTCGCTTCCGGTCACGCAGCCTCCCTGCACTGTTGGTTGCGTGAAGCGACGAAATCCTTCGCGAGCACGGCTCAGCCGAAGCTGGCGGCACCCATCTCAGCCGACGGCGGCGCCGAACAGGTAGCCGATCCCGGCGGTGAGGCCCATCGCCAGCGCGCCGCCCAGCAGGACCCGCGCGACGGCGCGGCCGACCGGAGCGCCGCCCAGCCGAGCGCTCCACACGCCCAGCCCGGCGAGGGCGAGCAGGGTGGCGCCGCCGGTGACCCCGATGCGCACGCCGGCCGGCGCGAGGCCGATCGCCAGCAGCGGCAGGGCGGCGCCCAGGGCGAAGGCCAGGGCCGAGACCAGGGCCGCCTGCAGCGGCCGCGCCAGCCCGTCGAGCTGCAGGCCGAGCTCCTCGGCGGCGTGCGCCGCCAGCGCGTCGTGATCGGTGAGCTCGCGGGCGGCGGCGCGGGCGGTTTCCGGGCTCATCCCCTTGGCGGCCAGGAGCGCCGTCAGCTCGCTCAGCTCGCTCTTGGGGTCGTCGCGCAGCTCGCGGCGCTCGAGCTCGAGGTCGGCCTCCTCGACGTCGCGCTGCGAGCTGACCGAGACGTACTCGCCGACCGCCATCGACAGGGCGCCGCCGACCAGCCCGGCGAGACCGGCGGTGAGGATGGCGCCGCTCGGGGAGTCCGCCGCGGCGACCCCGATCACCAGGCTGGCGATCGAGACCACGCCGTCGTTGGCGCCCAGGACCGCCGCCCGCAGCCAGCCGCCGACGCCGATCTTGTGTCCCTCGGAGTGTCGTCTCTGCATCCGGCCCCGGCTCAGATGATCAGCCGCACGCCGCCGAGGTCGGCGACCCGGAAGGGGAACCGAGCGTGGCCGCGTGCGACGGGGCCTTGATCTCGGGATTGACGGGGTGCTTGCGCTTGGAACGGCGGCGGCTCTTGCCCCCGGTTGGCGTCGGCTCGCTCATCGGGTCGGCCCCCCTTGGGGTGCCGGCCCGGACTCCTGGAGGATGGCCCACACTTGCCGCCCAGCATAACGAGAAAAACCGTTGACATGCCAGCCGCGAGAGGCTTAACGTCATCAAGACAACTCTACGAAGACACGGCGGACGACTGGTTCCCTTCACCCTCCAGGAGACCTGACGCGCGGCAAACGGGAGACACGCGGATGAGCGCTTTCCTCGGCGGTGCTTTGGAGAACATCACCATCCTGACGCTGGCGCTCGTGGCGGCGATGCAAGTGAGTCGCAGGCGCAGGCGGGTCGATCCGGCCCTGTGCGACGCGGCCTCGGCCGGCGACCTGGCCCGGGTGCGCCGGCTGCTCGCCGACGGCGTCTCGGAGGACAGCGCCGACGAAGACGCGACCACCGCCCTGATGGCGGCGGCGTACGCCGGCGAGGCCGAGGTCGTCCATCTGCTGCTGGACGCCGGCGCCGACCCCAACCTGCAGGACGAGTCCGGGCTCACGGCCCTGATGAACGCGGTGATCGGCGACGGCGAGATGGATCTCGAGGGGGCCAACCCGGTCTTCCAGAGGATCCTCGAGATGCTCCTGGAGGCGGGCGCCGACCCCAGCCTGGAGGACGAGAACGAGTCGACGGCCGCCGACTACGCCGACTCCTACGGCCTGGAGGAGATCGGCCGGCTGCTGGCCGACGCCTGATCCGAGCCTGCCCGAGACGTCTCGCCGCCCCTGCCGGCGCCTCGGGGCCGGCGCCGAGGCGCTCTGCCAGCGGCGCCAGGGCCGCGCCGGGCGCCGCACCGGGCCCCGTCTTTTCGGCCGCTGGCGAAACCGTCGCCGCGACGCCGCCGAAGGGAAACCGCAAGGAGAGGTTTACGATGAACAAGACCAGAACAGCCGATCAATCCGCCGTCACGGTGGCCGACCAGGAGCCGGCCGCTCTCTTCAGTCCCGTCCGGGTGGGCGACCTGGAGCTGCCTCACCGGGTGGTGATGGCGCCGATGACCCGCAACCGCGCCGGCGAAGGCAACGTGCCGCGGGAGATCAACGCCCGCTACTACGCCCAGCGGGCTTCGGCGGCGCTGATCGTCACCGAGGCCAGCCAGGTCTCGCCGCGCGGGGTGGGCTATCCGGCGACTCCCGGCATCCACAGCGACGAGCAGGTGGCGGGCTGGCGGCTGGTCACCGACGCGGTGCACGCCGCGGGCGGCCGCATCTTCCTCCAGCTGTGGCACGTCGGGCGCATCTCGCACCCCTCGCTGCAGCCGGACGGCGAGCTGCCGGTGGCGCCGAGCGCGATCCGGCCCGCGGGCGAGGCGGCGACCTACCAGGGTCCCCAGCCCTTCGTCACGCCGCGCGCGCTCGGGCTCGACGAGATCCCCGGCGTCGTCGACGAGTTTCGCCGCGGCGCCGCCAACGCGCGCCGGGCGGGCTTCGACGGGGTCGAGGTCCACGCCGCCAACGGCTATCTGCTGGACCAGTTCCTGCGCGACGGCACCAACCGGCGCGAGGATTCCTACGGCGGCTCGGTCGACAACCGCTCGCGCCTGCTGCGCGAGGTGCTGGCGGCGGTCTTCGAGTCGTGGCCGGCGAACCGGGTCGGCGTCCGGCTGTCGCCCAGCGGCACCTTCAACGACATGTCCGACAGCGACCCGGCGGCGACCTTCGGCCGGGTGGTCGAGCAGCTCGACGGGCTCGGCCTGGCCTACCTGCACCTGATCGAGGCGACCCCGGCGGACCTGCGGCACGGCGGCAAGGCCGTGGAGACGGCCGAGCTGCGCGCGCGCTACCGCGGCGCCGTGCTGGTCAACGGCGACTACGACGCCGAGCGCGGCAACGCGGCCGTCGCGTCGGGCGCCGCCGACCTGGTCTCCTTCGGCCGGCCCTTCCTCGCCAACCCCGACCTGCCGGAGCGGCTGCGCCGCGGGGCCGGGCTCAACGAGCCCGACCCGGCCACCTTCTACGGCGGCGGCGCCGAGGGCTACGTCGACTACCCGGCGCTCGGGTAGCGCGGCATCGGCGGCCCGCCCGCCGGCGGGCTGGGGGGGCTCCGGCCCGCGGGGGGCATAGGCAGTCGTACCGGCCGCGCTTGGGCTCGGAGGCGCTCGGGGCGTACTGGCATGCCTTGCCCCTTTGCATCTCTGGACCGGCTGCGGGCGAGTTTGCGCTTGTGCCCCAGTGGGACCGTCCGCGGCCCGGCCTGGCGGCCCCGGCTGGGATACCCGAGTCCACGGAGCGAGTTGCGGCCATCCGAGTCCGCGATCTGAGTCTGGGCTCTGGGGTTTCGAGCTCCAGTTCTGGCGTTCCAGGATTCGGGGCTCCGGGATTTGCGGCTCGGGGATTGGAGGCGGGTCGGGGAGCGCGCTGCGGCCGCCGCGGCGCGGGCTGCGCTCGGCGCCTCCCGGGCGGTCTACGGACGGGCTGCCGGCTATAATTCGGTTTGCGAGCGGCGGCGCCACGGCGCCATCCAACGGACGACTCACCATCCATAGCGGTCATGAAGAACAGGACCCGCCAGGTCGCGGCCGGTGTGGCGCTCGCGTTCGCGCTGGGCGCGGCGGTCTGCGGCGCCCAGTCGTTGCGCACCGTCGACGCCGGCGGCGGGCTGTACCTCAACCAGTACGGCGACCGCGTCACGGTGCGCGAGCCGGACGGGGCCATCGGCGAGCTGTCGCTGCCGCCGGGGGCGTCGCTCTACGAGCTGGCGGGCCTCGAGCGCGGCTGGGTCGCGGCCGGCGAGATCGACGAGGGCGGGCTGACCGACCTGGTGCTGTTGCGCAGCGACGGCGGCGCCCTGCTGCCGCTGGCGGCGCCGCCCAACGCCGCCGCCGAGCCGTTGCGGGCCGGGCCGATGCCGCTGGTCGAGGGCGGCCGGCTGGCCGGCCTCGCCTGGCTGGCCGGCCCCGAGATCCGGCGGACCGCGGTCTGGGCGGCGACCTGGAGCGGTCTCGACTGGGGCGTGCCCGAGCTGGTGAGCCCGGCCGGCCCCGGCACCCAGATCGCCGTCGACGGCGCGGTGCTGGCCGACGGCTCGTGGCTGCTGGTCTGGAGCGCCTACGACGGCACCGACGACGAGATCCTCTGGAGCCGGCGGGTGGGGGAGCGGTGGAGCGCGCCGGCGCCGCTGAATCGGCCGAACGAGTGGCCCGACATCACGCCGACGCTCATCGCCACCGGCCGTGGCGCGCTGGTCGCCTGGAACGCCTACGACGGCAGCACCTACCGCGTCCGCCTGGCGGCCTTCGAGGACGGCGGCTGGCGCGACTTGGAGCTCCCCAGCCCGGCCGGGGCGGTGGAGCCCGGCCTCACCCGGCACGGCGAGGGGGCGCTGCTGCTCTACCGCATGGCGTGGCCGATCAGCTGGCGGCTGCACGAGCTCGACGGGCGCGGCGCGATCCTGCGCTCGGCCGTGGCCGAGCAGGAGACCACCACCCGGCCCGGCCTGTCGCCGGACGAGGCCGAGGCGCCGGTGCTCGAGTGGCCCGGCGAGACCCTGTGGGCGCCGCGGCGGGTGGGCCTCGAGTGGCGGGCGGAGCCGTGAGGCGGCCGCTCCTCGCGGCCGCGCTCGGCGCGGTCATGGCGGCGGCGCTCGTGGCGGCCGCCGCCGCGCCGGCCGCCGCCGCCACCGAGTTCGTCGCCATCGGCGACAGCATCACCGCGGGCACCAGCTGGCCGAAGCTCACGTGCGGTCCAACATCTGCCCGGTCATCTTCGACTGCAGCGGCGGCTGCTCCCACGACACCTCGGCGACGCGCGAGAAGTGCGGCCACACGCGGCGCCTGGACGACTGGATCGACACCTGGCTGGGGGCCGGCGACCACGTGATCAACCGGGGGATCGGCGGCGAGAAGACCATGGCCGCCGTCGGCCGGCTGCCGGGCGTGCTGGACGACAAGTGCGGCCTGCCGGGCGCCTGCAACGCGGTCGTGCTGATGCACGGCACCAACGACATGAGCGCCTCGAACATCAGCCCCGAGACCGCCCGCGACAACCTGGGCTTCATGATCGCCGAGGCCAGGTCGCGCAACATCGACACCCTGCTGATGACCATCATCCGCAAGGGGAACGCGCCCGAGCAACACCAAGTGGGAGGACTACAAGGACCTGATCCTGGCCCTGGCGGCGGACGAGAACCTGCAGTCGGTCAACCCCTGGCTGCCGCTGTGTCCCACCACCACCTGCTACAACGCCAACTACTGGCTCGAGAACAAGCCGCCCTGCAACGACCCCGACGGCAACCCGAACCCCGGCCACCTCGACCCCGACGGCTACGACGTCCTGACCGACCTGATCAAGGACGTCTTCCCGGCCGCCGCGCCGCTCGCGCCGACCCCGACCGCGCCAGCCGGCGACATCGCCGAACCCCAGCCCGACTTCGTCTGGGACGAGGCCGCCGAGGCCCGCTGGTACGAGCTCGAGGTCGACGGCGCCACCACCTGGTGGGAGGCGGCGGCCCACTGTGCCGGCGGCGTCTGCACGGTCGATCCCGGCGTCGTGCTGGCCAAGGGCGCCTACGCCTGGCGGGTGCGGGGGCGCAACCTGCGCGGAATGGGCGCCTGGAGCGCGGACACGGACTTCACGGTCTGGGGAGTCCCCGGCACGCCGACCCCGAGCCTTCCCTCCGGGCTGTTCATCGACGCCACGCCGATGACCGCCCCGTACGGCTGGGAGCCCTACACCTGGAGCGAGGACGCCGAGGCCACCGACTACGACCTGGTGGTCTCCGACGGCGGCGGCCCGGTGCTGACCCTGAGCTTCGACTCCTCGATCTGCAACGGCTCGGACTGCCAGGCCTCGCCCGAGGAGGGCCTCGCCGCCGGCAGCTACACCTGGACGGTGCAGGCCCGGAACCCGGCGCCAGCGGGCTGGAGAGCGCCGCGCTGGGGTTCGAGATCTACGACCAGGTGCCCGGCGTAGCCGACGCCGACCGCGCCCACCGGCGACCGCTTCGAGCCGTACGCGCCGCTGTACGAGTGGCTGCCGGACCCCTATGCGACGGAGTACGACCTGCGGGTGAAGGACGGGGGCGGCAACGTCGACTGGAGCGTTGCCGGGCTGCTCGGCTCGGCGGTCTGCGCGGGCGGGCTCTGCTCCTACCAGGGCGCGGTCCTGGCCGACCCGGACGACTACACCCTGGAGGTCCTGGGCCGCAACGTGGTCGGTGACGGCGCCTTCAGCTCGCCCGGCGTCGATTTCACCCTGCTCGCCTGCGCCGACCCCTCGACCCGGGACCTCGAGACCCTCCAGCCATCACCGGTAACCACCACCGAGACGGTCACCCACTGCGGACCGGTCACCGCCGGCACTCCGGCGGCGTATAGCATCGACGCGACTGGCATCCTGACGGTCCACACCCGGGACGGCTTCCGCGCCGACGACGGCTTCACCGTCAGGGGCCAGCTGACGGTCCGCTCACCCTAGTCAGTCAGACCTTCGCATCCGCTCGCGGCCCGATTGGTGAACGACTTCGGCAAACGGTTCCTCGCCCTCGCCCTGTCGCTGGCCGTCTCGCTGGGGGTGGTCGAGCTCGGCCTGCGGCTGTTGAAGCCGGCGCCACGGTACGTCGACACCTCGGTCGACAACGTCTTCACCGACTACCGGCTGCCCGAGGGCTGGGCCGAGCCCAGGGAGTCGCCGGAGATCGTCCGCATCCTGGTGCTCGGCGACTCGTTCACCTGGGGCGACGGCGTGCACGAGGAAGACGCCTACCCCTTTCGCATGCAGTTCCGCATGAACCTCGACGACCCGCAGCGGCGCTACCGGGTGCTCAACGCCGGCCGCAACGGGCTCAACACCGTGGGCCAGCTCGAGTTGCTCGACGAGCTCGGTCTGCTCGTCAGCCAGCCCGACCTGGTGCTGGTCGGCTTCACCCTGAACGACCCCGAGCCCAGCAACAAGGGCCTGGCGCGCGGGCTGCGCGCCTCGACCAACCGCCGGCTGCCGCCCGGCTGGGTCGAGCGCGAGATGTACAAGCGCTCGCGGCTCTTCCGACTGGTCTGGGACCGGCTCGAGAACAGCCGCCAGCGGCGCGCCTTCAACGCCTACGTGGCCTCGATGTTCGATCGCGCGAGCCCCCACTGGCAGGCCTGTGTGGAGGCCCTCGAGGCGCTGCGCGACCGGCTCGGCGAGCGCGGCATCCCGCTGCTGGTGGCGGTCTTTCCCGCCTTCGACGCGCCCTTCGACGACCACTACCCCTACGCCGCCCAGCAGCGGCAGATCCTCGACACCCTGGACGGGCTGGGGATCCCGGCGGCCGATCTGCGGCCGCTTTACGAGGGTGTGGAGACCCGGCGGCTGGCGGTGACGCCGTTCACCGACGCCCATCCCAACGAGCTCGCCCACCGCATCGCCGCCGACTTCCTGGCCGAGCTGGCGGGCGACTGTCTGGCGGTCGAGGCCGGCGACGACGGCGGCCGCCAGCGCGGCTGGCGCTGCGCCGGAGACGGCTGAGGATGTCGGCGCCCGCCGCAGCGAAGACCGCCGGCGGCGCTGCCGGGAGCCGGTTCGGCGGCCGTCGCGGCTTGCTGTTGCTGACCGTCGTGCTGGCCGCCGGGCTGGCGCTACGGCTCTGGTACCTGCCCTCCGCCGACCGGCTGGACGTCGAGGGGCCGGGCATCGCGAACCTCGAATCGGCCGTCGCCGGAGAGGCGCCGAGCCGGCCCGGCGCGGCGGCGCCGGCCTGGGTGCCGCAGCTGCTGCTGGTCGAGGCGGCCGACTGGTTGCGCCAGTCCGGCGGCTTCGAGTCGCTGCGCGTGCTGACCGCCAAGGGCCGGATCACCCGCCTCGGGCGCGACCTGGCGCGCAGCCTGTCGGTGCTCTACGGCCTCGCCGGGTTGGCGCTGCTCTATCCGGTCGCCCGGCGGTTGCACTCGCCGGGCGTAGGCCTGCTGGCGGTGCTGGTCCTCTGCTTTTCGCCATGGCACATCCAGGGCTCGGTCACCTTCGCCCCCGATATCCTGGTGGCTTCGCTGTCGCTGCTGGCCCTGTGGCTGGCGCTACGGGCGCTCGACCGGCCGTCGCCGCTCGGCTTCGCCCTGGTCGGCGTCGCCCTGGGCGTCGCCGCCGCCGCCCACCCGAGCGGCGCCCTGGTGGCGCTGCCGGTCGTGGCGGGGCTGGTCGCCGGCGGCCGGCGGGAGCCGCGGCGGCGGCTGCTGCCGCTGGCGCTCACGCTGCCGGTGGCGGCGGCCGTCTGGTGGTTGCTGGTGCCGCCGCCCGGCCCCTACTTCGAGGCGCTGGCGCTGGAGAGGGCGGAGGAGGCGCGGCGGGCGGCGCAGGAGATGGGCTCGCGCTTCACGGTCCTGGTCCTGGGGCTGCTGCATCCGCTGCGCGAGTCGGTGCACGGCCGCCTGCTCGGCACGCTGGCCCTGCTGGGCGCGGCGGGGCAGGCCTTTCGCTGCCTCTTCCTGGTCGATCCCGGGCCCGACCGGACGCAGCGGCTGATGGTGCTGGCCGCGGCGCCGGTCTTGATCCTGGGAACCGCCTGGGCGACGCCGCTGTACCGCGCCATCGGCTTCGTGCCGCTGCTGGCCTTCAGCTCGCTCTACGCGGCGGTGATGCTGGCCGCCCTGGGGGACGGCCTGGTGTCGCTGGCGCCGCGGCTGGGCTCGTGGCGGCCGGCGGCGGCGGTGGCGGCCGTGCTGGCGGTGGCCCTGGTGGCGCCGGCCGGTTGGCGATTCGTCTACTCGCACGCGGCGCGGAGCACCCTCGACGTTGCCCTGGAGTGGTCGCGCGCCACGCTGCCGGGGGGCGCGCCGCGGGTCCTGCTGGTCGAAGAGGCCGCCCTCGAGGACACCGCCGAGACCGTCATGGCGCTGGCCGGGGGCCTGGGCCTGACGGTCGTCCCGCGGCTCACGGCGGTCGGCGGAGAGCGGCTGGCGCTGGCGGATGGCGCGATCTTCCCGCGCCTCCGGCTGGACGGCGCCGACGCCGCCTTCTACCGCGAGCGCGGGCGGCCGCCGGCGCGGCGCAAAGTGTTCGCGGGCAATCTGCTCTGGCCGCGGAGCCCCGACCTGGTGGCGGTGCTCCATCCTCCCGCCGGGCGGGCTACGAATCCGGTCGAGCTGCCGGTCGAGGCGCGCGCCCGGCGGCGCTTCGCCACCGTGCCGGCGGCCCCGCCGGGCGTCGCCACCCTGACCTTGATGCTGTTCCTGCCGCCATCCAACGAGAGCGCTCTCGAGCCGCCTCGCGCCCGGCTCGGCGAGCTCGCGCTGAGCCTGGCGCCGGCGGGGCGGATCGACGGCCGGCCGTTCTTCGTCAGCGAGCGGCTGGCGGCCGAGACCGGGCCGCGCCCGCTGTGGATCGAGCCGCCGCCCTGGATGTCGGCGCGCCGCGGCGAGATCGCCGTCAAGATGGTTCTCTGGCCCTGATAGCGTGATCCCCGCCGCTGGCTCATGACCACCGACCAGATCTTCCTCTTCGCGCTCCTCGCGGCCGTCTTCGCGCTGCTGATCTGGGGCCGCGTGCGCTACGACGTCGTCGCCTTCGGCGCGCTGATCGTCGCCTATGTCGGCGGGGTCATCCCCAAGGCGGAGGTCTTCGCCGGCTTCGGCCACCCGGCGACGGCGATCATCGCGCTGGTGCTGATCGTCAGCGACGGGCTTTACCGGTCGGGCGCCATCGAGGTGCTGGCGCGGCACCTGGTCGACGCCTCTCGCGGCCTGGCCCTGCACATCGCCGGCATGTCGGCCGTCGCCGCCGCGCTGTCGGCGGTGATGAACAACGTCGCCGCGCTGGCGCTGCTGATGCCGGTCGACATGCAGGCGGCCGCCAAGGCGAAGCGAAGCCCGGCGCTGACCCTGATGCCGCTGTCGTTCGCCTCGATCCTCGGCGGCATGGTGACGCTGATCGGCACGCCGCCCAACGTGGTGATCGCCACCTTCCGTGAGGAGGCGCTCGGCGAGCCGTACGAGATGTTCGATTTCGCGCCGGTCGGGTTGGTGGTGGCGGCGGTGGGCGTCGTCTACGTGGCGCTGGTCGGCTGGCGCCTGATCCCGGCGGCCCGGCGGGCGCACGACAGTGCCAGGGAGCTGCGCGAGAAGCTCCTCGAGTACATCGCCGAGGGCAAGGTGGTGGCGGGCTCCAAGGCGATCGGCATGCGGCTGCGCGAGCTCCAGGACGTCGCCGACGGCGACGACGTCAACCTGCTCGGGCTGGTGCGGCGCGGCAAGCGGGTGCCGGGCGCCGCCCGGGACGAGTCGATCCGCAAGGGCGACGTGGTGGTGATGGAGGGCGGCGCGCAGGGCATCGAGGCCTTCCTCGGCAGCGCCGGGCTCGAGTACGCCGGCGCCCAGAAGCACGGCGGCGTCGCCGGCGATACGCTGGACCTGGTCGAGGTGGTGGTGCCGGCGGACGCCCGCATCGCCGGCCGGTCGGCGCTCGACGTGCGGCTGCTCTACCGGCACGGGGTGACGCTGCTCGGCGTCTCGCGCCAGGGCCGGCGGTTCCGCGACCGGGTGCGCAAGCTGGAGATCCAGGCGGGCGACGTGCTGTTGCTCCTGGGCGGCGCCAAGCGGCTGCCGGACGTGGTCGACTGGCTGGGCTGTCTGCCGCTGGCCGAGCGCGGCATCGACGTGATCCAGCGCCAGAAGGCCTGGGCCGCGGTGCTGATCTTCGCCGCCGCGATCCTCGCCGCCAGCTTCAACCTCGTCTATCTGCCGGTGGCGCTGGCCGCGGTGGTCGTGGCCTATGTGCTGCTCAAGATCGTCCGCCTGGACCGGCTCTACCACTCGGTGCAGTGGCCGGTCATCGTCCTGCTGGGCTGTCTGATCCCCATCGGCACGGCGCTCGAGGCTTCGGGCGGCACCGCGCTGATCGCCCGCACCATCGTCGAGGGCTCGCGGGGCCTGCCGGTGGCGGCGGTGCTGGCGATCCTGATGGTGGTCACCATGACCCTCTCCGACGTGCTCAACAACGTCGCCACCGCGCTGATCGCGGCGCCCATCGGGGTCGACATCGCGGTGCAGCTCGGGGTCAGCCCGGACCCCTTCCTGATGGCCGTCGCGGTGGCCGCGTCCTGCGCCTTCCTGACCCCGATCGGGCACAAGAACAACACCATCATCATGGGGCCCGGCGGCTACCGGTTTGGCGACTACTGGCGGATGGGCCTGCCGCTCGAGGTGCTGGTGGTGCTGGTGGGGCTGCCGATGATCCTGCTCGTCTGGCCGCTCTGAGCGGGTGGCGGCGGCAGGGCCCCGCCTGGCGTCCGAGTATCATCCCGGCATGGCAGCGGCGGGCAAGCGAGGGTGCGGGATGGGACGGTTGGCGGAGGCCTCCGGATGGCCGGCGGCGGCCCTGGCGGCGGCGGTGCTGTTGCTCGGCTGCGGCGCCGAGGCCTCGGGGCCGCGGCATCTTTTCCTGGTCACCGTCGACACCCTGCGCGCCGATCACCTGGGGCTCTACGGCTACCCGCGGGCGACCAGCGAGTACATCGAGGAGCTGGCGGCCGGCGGCGTCGTCTTCGACCGGGCGATCGCCCAGTGGCCGGCCACCGGCTCATCCTTCGCCTCGCTCTTCACCGGCCGCTACCCGCGGACCACGGGCCTGGTCCAGGGCGCCGCCGTGCGGCTGCCCGAGGCCGAGCTCACCCTGGCCGAGCTGCTCTCGGCCGCGGGCTTCACCACCGCGGCGGTGGTCTCGAACGGCGTCCTGCGGCGCTCGACGGGCTGGAGCCAGGGCTTCGACGAGTTCCACCAGACCTGGGAGCTGGCGCCCGAGGAGCCCGAGGACCCGGTCGCCTACCGCGAGTGGCTCAACGCCGGCCGGGTCAACCAGCTGGCCCTGCCGCTGCTCGAGCGGCTGCGGCACGAGAAACGGTTGTTCGTCTGGCTGCACTACTCGGACCCGCACGCCCCGTACTACCTGCCCGAGGGGGTCGAGAACCCGTTTCTCGGCGATCCCTGGGACGTCGGCGACGAGCGGGCGGAGATCCGGCGGCACGTCCGGGCCAAGGCGCTGGGCGACAACCGGGACCTGAGCTACTACGTCGCCCACTACGACGCCAACATCCGGGTCGCCGACGACCACATCCGCGAGGCGCTGGGCAGGGCGCGCGAGCTCGGGCTGCTGGAGGACGCGTTGATCGTCTTCACCGCCGATCACGGCGAGAGCCTGGGCGAGCACAACTACTACTTCGCCCACGGCCGGCTGCCCTACAACGCCAGCGCCCACGTGCCGCTGGTCATCGCCCGCACGGCGCCGGACGGCCCGACCGGGCGGGTCGGCGCGCCGGTCGAGCTGATCGACCTGTTCCCGACGGTGCGGTCGCTCGTGGCCGGCGGCCAGGAGGCCCCCGGAATCGAAGGGGACAGTCTGGCGCCGCTGCTCGGCGACGACGCCCGCGCCCGGCGCGAGGCCCTGGGCGGGCTGCGGCTGGCCTTTTCGCAAGCCGGCGGAGGGCCCCCTCGCAGCCAGTTCCGAAGCGTCCAGGACGAGCGTTGGAAGCTGATCCTGCGACCGGCCCGCGGCGGCCCCAAGGCGCAACCGGAGAGATGGCGGCTCTACCGCCTGGATCAGGACCCCCTGGAGACCACCGATCTGGCGTCGGAGGAGCCCGCTCAGGTCGAACGGCTGCGCGCCGAGCTGGAGGCCTGGATGGAGGCGGAGCCGGTCGATGCCCGGCCCCACCCGGCCGGCGCGGACGACGAGACCCTCAAGGCCCTCAAGGCGCTGGGCTACATCGACTGACCGGCGGGGTGGCGGCTCTCGAGTGGGCCGGGTCGGGCTAGCGGAAGAGGCGGAAGAACAGCTCGAAGACCTTCTTGACGAAGGGCGTCAGCTTGCCGCGGCGCCAGGTGTCGGCGGCTTTCTTGATCACCTCCGCCTGGGTCGGATAGGGATGGATCACGCCGGCGATCCGGCCCAGCCCGATGCCGGTGGTGATCGCCAGGCTGAGCTCGCCGATCATGTCGCCGGCGTGGTCGGCGACCAGGGTGGCGCCCAGGATCCGGTCCTTGCCCTTCTCGAGATGAACCCGCAGGAAGCCCTCGTCGGCCCCCTCGAGCACCGCCCGGTCGTTCTCGCCGAGCGGCACGGTGACGGTGTCGACCGCGTGCCCGGCGGCGCGCGCGTCCTCCTCGTACATGCCGACGTGGGCGATCTCCGGGCTGGTGAAGGTGCACCAGGGCACCACCAGGCCGCTCGCCTTGGCGCGGCCGAAGAACAGCGCGTTCTGGATGGCGATGCGGGCCAGGGCGTCGGCCATGTGGGTGAACTTGTACTTCGATGCGACGTCGCCGACCGCGTAGACGCGCGGGTTGCTGGTGCGCAGCCGGTCGTCGACCCGGACGCCGCGGCGGTCGAAGTCGACTCCCGCCGCCTCGAGCCCCATGCCCTCGACGTTGGCCGCCCGGCCCACCGCGACGAGCAGCCGGTCGACCGTGGCGGAGCCGGTCTCGCCGTCGCGGTCGAAGGCGACCTCGATGCCGCCCGCCGTTCGCGCCACCCGGCTCACCTGCACGCCCAGCTCCAGGCCGACGCCGTCGCTGACGAGCGCCTGCTCGACGATCGCGGCGGCATCCGCGTCCTCGCGCGGCAGCAGGTGGGGCGACATGTCGAACAGGGTGACGCGGCTGCCGAAGCGGGCGAAGGCCTGCGCCATCTCGCAGCCGATCGGGCCGCCGCCGACCACGCCCAGCCGCGGCGGCAGCTCGGTCAGGGTGAAGAAGTCCTCGTTGGTGAGGAAGTCGACGCCGTCGAGCCCGGCGATCGGCGGCACGAACGGGCGCGCCCCCGAGGCCACCACGGCGCGGCGGAAGCGCAGCCTCCGGCCGGCCACCTCGACCGCGTCGCCGGCGACAAAGCGGCCCTCGCCGATGAAGACGTCGACCCCGAGGCCGGTGAAGCGGCTGGCGCTGTCGTGGCGGCTGATCGCGGCGCGCAGGCGGCGCATCCGCTCCATGGCGAAGCCGAAGTCCCCCTCGCCGGCGGCCGCCGGAGCGCCGAACCGCTCGGCGCCGGTGCGCGCGTCGTGCCAGGCGCGGGCCGCGCGGATGATCGCCTTCGACGGCACGCAGCCGTAGTTGAGGCAGTCGCCGCCCAGCAGCCGCCGCTCGATCAGGGCGACGCGGGCTCCCAGGCCGGCGGCGCCGGCCGCGCAGACCAGCCCGGCGGTGCCGGCGCCGACCACCACCAGGTGGTAGCGGTCGGCCGGCTCGGGGTTGACCCAGGCGGGCGGGTGGACGTTCTCCACCAGCCGCTCGTTGTGCCGGTCGAGCGGCTCGACGAGTCGGGCGATCTCCGGGTCGAGGCCGGCGCGGACGGGATCGCTCATCGCGGCGCCCCCTCCGCGGCCGGCTCGGCCACCTCTTCGTTCAGCGCGCGCCGCGCGATGCCGGCGACAAAGGCGGTCACCGCCACCGTGGCGAGAAGCCCGACGCCCAGCAGCGCCCAGTCGCCGGGCCCCCGCTCCGGCGCGGCGCCGCCGGCGACCGCCGCCAGGCTGCCCAGCGCCTTGCCGTAGTAGACGTAGAGAAAAGTCCCCGGGATCATGCCGAAACAGGCCAGCACGTAGTCGTGCAGCTTGATCCGGGTCAGGCCGAGACCGTAGTTGAGCAGGTTGTAGGGAAAGACCGGCGACAGCCGGACGAGGAAGACGATCTTCAGCCCCTGCCGCGCCACCGCCCGGTCGATGGCTCGGAACCGCGGCCGGCCGGCCAGCCGCTGCTCGATGGCGCTGCGGGCGAGATAACGCGCCACCAGGAAGGAGAAGGTCGCGCCGGTGGTGGCGCCGAGGAAGACCAGCAGGGTGCCCTTGGCGAGGCCGAAGATCGCTCCCGCCGCCATGGTCAGCAAAGACCCGGGGACGAAGGCCAGGGTGGCGACGGCATAGCCGAGGATGAAAACCGCCGGTCCCCAGAAGCCCAGCCCGTCCACCCACTCGGCGAACCCGGGCACATAGCCCCCCAGCTTGCGGCCGAGCAGGAAGAGCGCGGCCGCCGCGACGACGCCGGCGAGCAGCTTGAGGGCCAGCGCCCGGCGCGGGTTGCCGGGGGCGGCTGGGGTCTGGGTGGCCTGGCTCAGGGATGTCCTCGGGGGCGGCGCCGGTCGGCTCGGCCACCGGCAGTCTCTACGGGGTGCCGGTGGCCGCGGTTCAGTCGGCCCCGGTTCAGTGGCCCCGTCTCGGGCGGCTGCCGGCACGCCGCGGCCGGCCCGGCGGGGAAGGCCCGGCGGGTCAGGCGGCAACCCACAGGGCGGCGGCCAGCAGGACGCCGCTCAGGCCGGCGAGCATGCCGCCGACGGCCGCCAGGTTGCCCCACAGCGTGCCCTCCTCGGCGGTCTTGCCGAGCAGCAGCAGGCTGAGCGAGCCGAGCGCCAGCTGGGCCAGCGCGACCCACATGATGAAGCCGCTGGAGGGAGAGACTCCGGGCGCCTGGCCCCGCGCGGCGCCCCAGCTGAACGCCGCCACGGCGACGGCCCCGAGCAGCGCGGCGAGCGCGATCAGGTCCCACTTCTTGGGTCTCGGCCCGAGTTGGATCCGGGGCAGCTTGAACGCCAACAAGTCCTCCTTGGCCAGCGGTGCGGGATGGGTCGAGAGCGTAGCACAGCGATCGGCGGGGCCGGCCCAGGGCGCCGTCGCGAAAAGTGTCCTGAAGCGAGATGATGGGAAGAATCTGATCATCGTGCAGAAAAGGGGTTGTCTGTCCGGTCAAGATCGGTTAGGTTCTGCGTATTGATGACCAAAAGGAGAGCACTGTGCCAACTCGAGCCGAAATCCTGAAAACCGCCGAAAGCGAGAAAGTCCGCTTTCTGCGCCTCCAGTTCACCGACATCCTGGGCGTTCTGAAGAACGTCGAGGTGCCGCGCAGCCAGTTCGAGAAGGCGCTCGACGGCGAGATCATGTTCGACGGCTCCTCGATCGAGGGCTTCGTCCGCATCGAGGAGTCGGACATGCTGCTGGTGCCCGACCTCGACACCTTCCGCGTCAACCCCTGGCCGAGCCCCGACGGCTCGCGCGTCGCGCGGCTGATCTGCGACGTCCACCAGCCCGACGGCTCGGCGTTCGAGGGCTGCCCGCGGCTGGCCCTCAAGCGCCAGGTGAGCCGGGCCGCCGAGGCGGGCTACAGCATGATGGCCGGCCCGGAGGCCGAGTTCTTCCTCTTCCAGAAGGACGCGGAGGGGGCGACCCTGGCGGAGACTCACGACGTCGGCGGCTACTTCGACCTGACCCCGGTCGACCAGGGCGAGGAGTGCCGGCGCGACATCGTGGTCGTGCTCGAGGCGATGGGCTTCGAGGTCGAGGCCGCGCACCACGAGGTCGCGCCGGGCCAGCACGAGATCGACTTCAAGTACGCCGAGGCCCTGGAGTCCGCCGACAACGTCAGCACCTTCCGCTTCGTGGTCAAGAAGGTCGCGCTCGACTACGGCCTGCACGCCACCTTCATGCCCAAGCCGATCTTCGGCGTCAACGGCTCGGGCATGCACTGCCACCAGAGCCTGCTGACCGAGGCGGGCGAGAACGCCTTCTACGACCCCGCCGCCGAGTGGCAGCTCTCCAAGGTGGCGCTGGGCTACATCGGCGGCCTGCTCAAGCACGCCAAGGGGTTCGTGGCGGTCACCAACCCGCTGGTCAACTCCTACAAGCGGCTGGTGCCCGGCTACGAGGCGCCGACCAACATCGCCTGGTCGGAGAAGAACCGCAGCCCGCTGGTGCGGGTGCCCGCCCGGCGCGGCATGTCCACCCGCTGCGAGCTGCGGATCCCCGACCCGTCATGCAACCCCTACCTGGCCCTCGCGGTGATGCTGGCCGCCGGTCTCGACGGCATCGAGCAGCAGATCGACCCCGGCCCGCCGGTCAACAAGAACATCTTCGCCATGAGCCAGCGCGAGAAGCGGCGGCTGAAGATCGACGCCCTGCCGGCCGACCTCTCGGCGGCCCTGGACATGCTGGAGAAGGACCCGGTGATCAAGGCGGCCCTGGGCAGCCACATCTGCGAGAACTTCGTCACCGCCAAGCGCAAGGAGTGGCACGACTACCTGGCCCACGTCCATCCCTGGGAAAGAGATCGCTACCTGCACGAGTATTGATCACTGGCGCCGCTGGTCGCGAACGCCGGCACGCATCAGGCGGCGGTGCATCCGCGCTGCCGGCGTTGCGCGCCCTGCGGCATGGCTGGGCCATGCCTCGGTCGCGCGCCTTGGCAGCGCGGCGCCCCGTCACCTGCTGCGAACCGGCGTTCACGACCAGCGGCACCAGCGATCAGCCTGGCGCTAACATTCGTCTGGTTGGTGCTCGGGTCTTAGCAGGTCGAAGACGGTCTTGACCGGGTTGAAGGTGGTGGGCGGCAGCTCGACGAAGCAGGTGTTCCAGCCGGCCATGGCGCCGTTCCACAGTCCCGGGCGCTCGAGGACCTCGAGCTCGGTGCCGCCCTGGCGGCGGGCGACCTTGAGGTAGCGGCGCTCGTCGACCAGGGGCGCGAGCGGGTAGGGGCGGCCGGCGGGATCGCGCAGCGACAGCACCATGAGGACCGGGTTGAAGTGGGTCGAGCCCTGCCAGACGGCCAGCTGGTCGGGATCGCCGCGGTCGACCTCGGGCGGCTCGACGATCTGACCGCCGGCGGCGCCCTCCTCGTCGCGCACCCAGAAAGGCCCGCCGCCCGGCTCGCCGGCGTTGGGCACGACGCCGCAGACCCGTAGCGGCCGGTGGAGCCGAGCCCGGGCCCAACGCTCCAGGTCGCCGCCACTCGCGGCGCCCGGCGGCTCGAGGGCGAGCAGACGGCAAATCGCCGCCGCCGCCGCCGCGGCGGTCTCGGGCGACGACTCGAGCCGCCGGCGCAGCCCCGCCAGCTCCGCCTCCAGCCGCACGGTCTCGCCGACCAGCAGCCGTCGCCAGTGCGCCACCTCGTCCTGTCGCGTGTCGGGCACTACGTTGTCGATGTTCTGGACCATCACCAGGTCGCCGCCCAGCGCCGCGAGGTTGCCCAGCAGGGCGCCGTGGCCGGCCGGGCGCAGCAGCAGGCGCCCCGCCTCGTCCCGGGCCAGCCGGCCGGCGGGGTCGAGGGCCGCGGTGTCGGTGGCGGGATCCTGGGTGGAGAAGCCGACCTCGTAGTCGGCCGGGGGCAGCGCCGCTGCGGGTCGGCGCGCGGCCTCCAGGGCGGCGCCAAAGGCGGCCTCGTCGGCGGCGGCGATGGTGAAGTGCAGGCGGCAGCGATCGCCGGCGTCGGTCAGATAGCGGACCGATTCGGCCAGCTGCTCGGCAAAGGCGGTGCGCGGTCCGGTGGGGTAGCGGTGAAAGGCGATCAGGGCCTTCGGGGCGGAGCCGTAGCCGAGCCCCGGCCGGCCGAGCAGGCAGTCGAGCAGCGGCACGTAGGTGCCAGCCCGGAGCAGCTCGCCCGGGTCGTGCCCGGCGGCCGTCAGCGCCGCGGCCAGCTGGTCGGCAAACGGCAGCCGCGGCAGCTCGTCGAGCAGCCGCAGCACCGCCGCGGCGCCTTCGTCGCCGTGCGCCGCCAGCCGCCCGAGCCGTTCGCGGCTGCCCGGCGGGGCGTCCGCCTCGCGCTGGCGTAGCAGGCCGAACATGCGGGTGGCGGCGCCCGAGGCCGGGACCATCTTGAGCAGCCGCCCGGCCGAGGCGGCACCGCGCCACAGCTCGAGCAGCGCCGGATGCTCGCCGGGGCCGAGCACGCGGATGCCGTCGCCCGGCTTGCAGTGGCGCGTCAGCCGGATGTGGCTCGGCGGCCGGTGTAGCGCCTCGAACTGGCGCCGCAGCCGCTCGGGCGAGATGCCCCGGCGCTCCAGCTGCCGCCGGTCGGTGTCGCTGAGGCGCACTTCGCGGGTGTTGCTGGGGCGTACTTCGCCGGTGTCGCTGAGGCGAATCTGACCGGTGGCCTGCGCTGTCGGCGGCCGGCGGTCGTCGGGCATGGGTTGGGGGTGGGTCGGACCGGCGACGCCGGCCGCCCGAGTATATCCCGTACAATCGGTCCCTCCAGGCCGCAAAGGCCGGGCGCCCGGCAACTGGGCCGGGGGTCGTCCTCGGGAGCCTTCCGTGAGTTGGTTGCAAGCCGTGGTCCTGGGCATCGTCCAGGGCGTGACCGAGTTCCTGCCGATCAGCTCGTCGGCCCATCTGATCCTCACCTCGCAGCTGCTCGGCTGGGCGGACCAGGGGCTGGCCTTCGACATGGCCGCCAACACCGGCTCGCTGGTGGCGGTCGTGGTCTGTTTCGCCGGCGAGTGGCGGCGGCTGCTGGGCGGCGCCGTCGGTCTGCCGTCGGCCGACCCGGAGAGCCGGCGCCGGCTGGGACAGCTGGCGCTGGCCACCGTGCCGGTGGCGATCGCCGGCCTCGCCCTGCAGAGCCAGCTGGCCGCGAGCGGGCGGCAGATCGGGCTGATCGCGGCCACCTCGATCCTGTTCGGTCTGCTGCTCGGCTGGTCCGACCGGCGCCGCGAGGGCGGCGATGATCTGGCCTCGCTCGGCTGGGCCGCGGCCCTGGTGGTCGGGTTGGCACAGGCGACGGCGCTGTTGCCGGGGACTTCGCGGGCCGGGGTCACGATCACCGCCGGTCTGCTGGTCGGGCTGTCGCGGCCGGCGGCGGTCCGCTTCGCCTTCCTCCTGGCGGTGCCGGTCGGCCTCCTGGTGGCGGCCAAGAACGTGCTCGACCTGGCCGGCGCCGGCGCCGACTGGAGCCCGCAGATCCTGGTCGGCTTTCTCTGCTCCGGGCTTTCGGCCTACTTCGCCATCCGCTGGTTGCTGGACTGGGTGCGGCGCCGCGACCTGATGGGCTTTGTGGTCTACCGGGTGATCCTGGGGCTGATCCTGTTGACCCAGCTGGCGACCTGAAGGCGGCGCCGCAGGCCCAGCCAGCCGGGAGAGCGAGTGCGCGACGCGGAGCTTGTCGAACGGGTGGTAGCCGGCGACGGCGAGGCCTTCCGCCTGCTCGTCGAGCGCCATCAGCGTCCGGTCTACGGCCTGCTGCTGCGCCTGGTGCGGCAGCCGGCGCTGGCCGAGGATCTGGCGCAGGAGACGCTGATCAAGGCCTATCGGGCGATCGCCACCTTCGACCGCAGCCGCAAGTTCTCGAGCTGGCTGTTCAAGATCGCCCACAACACGGCCATCGACCACCTGCGCCGGAAGCGTCCGCCGACCGTGCCGTTGGAGAGCGACGAGGAGGACCGGGCGGGGCCGCTGGCACGGCTGGCGGCCCCGGAGAGCGGCTCGCCGGAGGCGCGGGCGCGCGGCCGGGACCTGGCCGAGGCGCTCGAGGAGACCCTTCAGGCCCTGCGCCCCGACTACCGCGAGGCGGTCCTGCTGCGCTTCCAGCAGGGGCTGGCGTACGAGGAGATCGCCGAGATCCTCGACCTGCCGCTGGGCACCGTCAAGACCCATCTGCACCGGGCGCGCAAGCAGATGGCGACGGCGCTGCGCGCGGCCGGCTGGGGGATCGATGAACGGACCTGAACCGGCCGCTGACAGGCGAAACTTTGCCGAGAGCCGACTCGTAGGCCGACACTGGGAGCGATGAGAATGAACCGCCGACTGTATCGAGCCGTGAATCGCTGGCTGCGCGCCGAGGGCGCCGAGGCGGCGGGCTCGGAGCGCGCCCTGCGGGGCGTCTTCCGGGCGCTGCCGGCGCCGCCGCTGCCGGCGGGCTTCGCCGAGCGAGTCCTGCTGGCGGCGGGCCTGAGGCCGCGCGCCGCCACCCCGCTGGGCTGGCGCCTGGCGCTCGCCGGTGCCCTGACGCTGGCGGCGGCGGCGGTGGCGACGGCGCCGACCATCGTCGTCGGCCTGATCGGCCGGATCACCCCGGGCGACCTCCTGCGGTTCGCCGCCGGGGCCGTGGTGGAGACCTGTCAGCGCCTCGCCGAGGGGCTGGCCGTCTGGCGCGCCGCCGGCTCGATCGGCGACACGTTCGCCGAGGTGCTGTCCGCGCCATGGATACTGACCGTCATGCTTGCAGCCACGCTACTCAGCGCCGGCGGCTTTCGCATGCTGTACGGCCTGCTGGCCGTCGAGAGGAGACGTGAGGATGCTCGAGCCTAGAACCCCATTGCGATCCTGGCGCTGGCCCGCCGCCCTGCTGCTGACCACCGTGCTGGTGCTCGCCGGGGCCGCGACGCCGGCCGGCTCTGCGACACCCGCCGAGCCGGCGACGCCCGCCGAGCCGGCCCCGGCCGCCGAGGAGGCTCCGTCCGCCGAGCCGGCCCCGTCCGCCGAGGAGGCTCCGTCCGCCGAGCAGACCCTGGCCGCCGAGCCGGCCGCGTCCGCCGAGCCGGCCGCGTCCGCCGAGCCGGCGCCATCCGCCTTGGAGCCGGCGGACCCGCCAGAGCCTGAAGAGGTGGAACCGGCGCCGGAGCCCGAGGGCGAGGACCGGCCGGAGCGCGCGGAGCGCCGCCGCCGCAACGACGCCCAGGTGGTGGTCGGCAGCAGTCTGGTGATCGACGAGGACGAGACCTCGAACGACGTCGTCGTGATGGGCGGCTCGCTGACCGTGCTGGGCGAGGTCTACGGCGACGCGGCGGCGGTCGGCGGCTCGGTGGTGATCGAGGGCCGGGTGACCGGCGACGTCTCCGCCGTCGGCGGCTCGGTGACGGTGACCTCCGGCGGCGAGATCCTGGGCGACGCGATGAGCTTCGGCGGCAGCGTCGTGCGCGAAGAGGGAGCGGTGATCCGCGGCGAGGTGGTCGAGGTCAACGGGCCCGGGATGCGCTGGAGCATGTGGCCGCGGCTCCTGACCTGGGGCAACTGGGGCCGTCACGGCCACGACGACTGGTTCGATCTGTCGCCCTTCGACTGGGTACTGGGCCAGGCCTGGCGCGTCTTCGGTCTGGTGGTGCTGGTGCTGGTGGCTTTTCTCGCTCTGCTGCTGGGGCGCGCGCCGATCGACCGCATCGGCCGCCGGGTCGAGTCCGAGCCCTGGAAGACGGGGCTGGTCGGTCTGGCGACGCAGATCCTCTTCGTGCCGCTGCTGATCATGCTGGTCGTCATCCTGGCGGTGTCGATCATCGGCATCCCGTTCCTGCTCCTGGTGCCCTTTGCCCTGCTCGCCATCGGCATCGCCGTCTTCCTGGGCTACGTGGGCGTGGCCCTCAAGCTGGGCGATCTGCTGCGGGCGCGGTTCGGCTGGTCGATCCAGAGCCCGTACGTGGTGCTCCTGGTGGGGCTGCTCGGGCTGCGGATCTGGTCGTTGATCGGCCACGCGATCAACTTCAACGGCCCGCCGTTGCGGCTGTTCGCCGGCCTGTTCCTGATCTTCGGCTTCCTCGTCGGCTATGTCGCCTGGACGCTGGCCACCGGCGGCGCCATCCTCACCCGGTTCGGCACCGCCGACAGCTGGGCTCGCCGGCCGCCGCCGGCGCCGTTGGCGGCCCCGGCCCCGACCGCGCCGCCGGCCTTGCCGGCGACCGACGCCGCGCCGCCGCCGGCCGCCCCGAGCGGCGACGAGCCGTGGCAGCCGGAGGTCGACGGCCGAGACGACACCTAGCGGCAAGCCGGCCGGCGTAGGCGCCTGGAGATGTGGCGCTCGCCGACCGAGGGCACCACAGGCGTATCCGCTATACGTCGAGGATGCCCGACCGAGGCGAGCGCCGCAGATTCAGGTGCATACGTCGGCCAGCCGATCGGCCAACAGGGTGTAGCGGGCCTCGGTGCTGCGGTTGCGCACCGCCGCGGCGAGCGCCCGGCGGTTGCCGATCAGCACCACCAGGCGCTTGCCGCGGGTGACGGCGGTATAGAGCAGGTTGCGCTGCAGCATGACGTAGTGCTGGGTGTGCAGCGGCATCACCACGCAGGGGTACTCGCTGCCCTGCGACTTGTGCACCGAGCAGGCGTAGGCCAGGGTCAGCTCGTCCAGCGCGGCCGCCTCGTAGACCACGATCCTCTCGTCGAAGGTGACGCTGACACGCCGCGCTTCGGCCTCGGCGCTGACGATGCGGCCGACGTCGCCGTTGAAGACGTCTAGCTCGTAGTTGTTGCGCAGCTGCATGACGCGGTCGCCGAGCCGCAGGCGGTGCCCCTCGGCGAGCGGCCGTCCGGCCGGGTTGAGCAGCGCCTGCAACTCGCCGTTGAGGTTCTCGACCCCGAGCAGCCCCCGCCGCATCGGTGAGAGCACCTGGATGTCGCGGCTCGGGTCGAGCCCGAAGCCGGCCGGCGCGCGCTCGGTGACCACCCGCATCAGGGTCTCCAGCACGTCCTCCGGCTCCGAGCGGGCGATGAAGTGGAAGTCGGCCTTGCTCCCCGCGTCGAGCCGCGGCAGCTCGCCCGCCAGGATCCGGTGGGCGTTGACGACGATCATGCTGCGCTCGGCCTGGCGGAAGATCTCCCGCAGACGGACGACCGGCAGCCGCCGCGAGCGGATCACGTCGGCCAGGACCCGGCCCGGTCCGACCGATGGCAGCTGGTCGACGTCGCCGACCAGGATCAACCGGGTGGTGGAGGCGACCGCCTCGAGCAGCTCCGAGGCGAGGGTGACGTCGAGCATCGAGGCCTCGTCGACGATCACGACATCGGCTTCGAGCGGGCGCTGCCGGCCGCGCCGAAAGCGGCGCGTGACCGGGTCGTACTCGAGCAGGCGATGGATGGTCCGCGCCGCCAGCCCGGCGGCCATGGCGAGCCGGTTGGCGGCCCGGCCGGTGGGCGCCGCCAGCAGCAGCTGCTGGCCCTTGCGCCCAAGGATCTCCACCACCGCCCGGACCAGGGTCGTCTTGCCGGTGCCCGGGCCGCCGGTGATGACCAGCACCTTTTCGGCCAGGGCGCGCTCGACCGCCTCGACCTGGTCCGGCGCCAGCTCGAGGCCGCGCCGCCGCTCGAACCAGGCGATCGCCTGCCGCACCTCGATCTCCGGCACCGGTGTCGGGGTCTCGAGCAGCCGCCGCAGGTGCTCGGCGATCCCGGCCTCGGCGGCGTCGAGCTCGGGCCGCAGCACCGCCGAGGAGCTCTCGAGCGGCAGGATCCGCAGCCGGCCGGCGGCGCTCTCGGCGTCGATGACGCCTTCGACCAGCTCGGCGGGGGCGGCGAGCAGTCTGACGGCGCTCTCGACGAGCCGTTCTCGCGGCAGGTAGACGTGGCCGCCGTCGGCGGCCCGTCCCAACGCGTAGCGCAGGCCGGCGGCGATCCGCTCGGGTGAGTCCGCCGCCAGCCCCAGGCTGGAGGCCACGGCGTCGGCGCGCTGGAAGCCGACGCCGAACAGATCGGTGGCCAGCCGGTAGGGATTCTGACGCACCAGCGCGGCGGCGTCGTCGCCCCACAGCTTGACCGCCTTCAGGCCCTGGCGCGTCGACAGGCCGTGGGTGCGGAAGAAGACCATCGCCTCCTGCATCCCCGCCTGGCGGCGCCACGCCTCCTGGATCTTGCGGGCGCGGACTGGACCGATGCCCGCGACCTCGGGCAGCCGTTCCGGCTGGCGGGCGATCACTTCCAGGGTCTCGACCCCGAACCGATCCACCAGCCGCCGCGCCATCTCCTTGCCGATGCCCTCGATCAGGCCCGAGCCCAGGTACCGCTTCATGCCGTCGCGGGTCTCCGGGCGCAGCGCCAGAAAGGAGGCCGCCTCGAACTGGCGGCCGTACTTGCGGTCGAGCTTCCAGCGGCCGGTGAAGCGCGCCGTCTCGCCGGGCTGCAGGCCCGGCAGCCGGCCGACCACGGTCAGCTTCGGTCCGCCGCCGGCGCGCCTGACCCGCAGGACGGTCCAGCCCGATTCGGGGTGGCTGTAGACGAGCCGCTCGACGACCCCCTCGAGGGTCTGGCGCGCCTCGTTCGACGGCTCGTCCTGGGGAAACAGTCGCGTCATGGCCGGCTCATCCGCCCGCGAGGGTCAACCTACCGCAGTCGCCGCCCGCCGGCTGACCATAGAATGGGGCCATGGCTGACGAGCCCCTGGTTCTGGTGATCGACGACGAGACCGGATCGCGCGAGTCGATGGCGATCGCGCTCGAGAAGGCGGGCCTGAAGGTGCGCACCTTCGACGACGCCCGGCGCGCGCTCGACTACCTGGCCACCGACCCCGGCGCCGGGCTGGCGGTGTGCGATCTCAAGATGCCGGACATGGGCGGCATCGAGTTCCTGCGCGCGGTACGCGAGCGCGGCATTGACCTGGCGGTGATCCTGGTCACCGGCTTCGGCTCGCTCGAGACGGCGGTCGAGGCGATGCGGGTCGGCGCGGACGACTACCTGACCAAGCCGGTCGACCTCTACGAGCTGCGCAAGCGGGTGCATACGCTGCTCGAGAACCGCCAGCTCAAGGAGGAGGTCACCAGCCTCAAGCAGATGCTCGACAAGCGGTACGGCTTCGAGAGCATCATCGGCAAGTCGGCGCCGATGGAACGGCTGTTCGAGCAGATGCGGCTGGTGGCGCCGACCCGGTCGACCGTGCTGGTGGTCGGCGCGAGCGGCACCGGCAAGGAGCTGGTGGCCAACGCCCTGCACTGGGCCAGCCCGCGCCGCGAGCAGCGCTTTCTGGCGATCAACTGCGGCGCGATCCCCAGCGACATCCTCGAAAGCGAGCTGTTCGGCCACGAAAAGGGCGCCTTCACCGGCGCCGTGGCGCGCAAGATCGGCAAGTTCGAGCTCGCCCACGAGGGCACGCTGTTCCTCGACGAGATCGGCGAGCTCTATCCCGAGCTGCAGGTCAAGCTGCTGCGGGTGCTCGAGGAGCGCAACGTCATGCGGGTCGGCGGCAGCGACCTGATCGAGGTCGACTTCCGCCTGGTGGCGGCGACCAACAGGGACCTCGAAGAGCTGGTGGCCGACGGCAGGTTCCGCGAGGACCTCTACTACCGGCTGAAGGTGGTCACGCTGCGCATCCCGCCGTTGCGCGAGCGGCCCGAGGACATCGCCCTGCTGGCCGAGCACTACCTCGAGCACTTCGCCGCCGAGCACGAGAAAGCGCCCAAGAAGCTGTCGAAGGAGGCGCTCGACGTGCTTGCCGCCCATCCCTGGCCGGGCAACGTGCGCGAGCTGAAGAACACGCTCGAGTCGATGGTGATCTTCCACCAGGGAGAGACCATCGCCGCCGCCGAGCTGCCGGCCGAGCTGCGCCGGGCCGGCGGTGGCGGCGACGGCGGGCCGGTGCAGCGCCGCACCGGCAAGCCGCGTACCATGGCCGAGATCGAGCGCAAGGCCATCCTCGAGACTCTCGAGCTCACCGGCGGCCGCCGCGCCGACGCCGCCAAGATCCTCGAGATCGGCCTGAGGACCCTGCAGCGCAAGCTCAAGGATTACAAGCAGGAGGGCCTGTTCGAGGGTTGAGCGCGACCCTGGGACCGGCCGCCGCCCGCTGGCGAACCACCCGGAGACAAGAGCCATGGAACTACCGGTCGAGGTATTGATCCACAACTCGCAGCTCGGCATGAAGGGCGCGCCCGGCAAGCTGATCGCCATCAGCGCGCACGGCTACTTCGAGGTCAACTGCGCCTTCGGCGACAAGGTCCACCGGGTGCTGTTGCCGATCCCGGCGACGGCGCTGATCGCCCGCGAGGCGGAGGCGCCGCCGGAGGCGGGGCTGGAAATCGAGCGGTAGCCGGGTTCAGTCGATGAACCGGCGGACGCCCTGGCCGTGCCGGCGATCGCTGCCGTGCTTGCCGCCGCGCTTCGCCCTGCCCCGGCGATGCGGCGCGTAGTCGGCGAGCTCGGTCAGCGCCTGGGCCGCCCAGTCCACGAGCTCGGGCTCGGGCGGGGCCGAGCGGTCCGGTGCGGCGCCGCCACCGGTCCGGGCAGGGGCCGGGCGGGGGCTCTTCTCGAGCGCCCACTTCAGACGCAGCCGCCGGCCGCCGAGCAGCGCGCCGTCGAGCTCGCGGATCGCCCGCTCCGCCGCCTCGCGGTCGGCAAAGTCGACAAAGGCGAAGCCGCGCGGTGCCCGCGTCGTGCGGTCGAGCGGGAGGCGGACGGAGAGCACGCCACCGGCCGCCGAGAAGAACGCCTCCACTTCCTGCTTGGAGGTCTGCAGGTCCAGATTGCCTACGAAGACTGCCGTGCCCATCGCGCGTACTCCTCCTTCAAGGTGACAGGTTGCGCTTGCCGTTGCCTCTCGTCTTGATTCCGCGGAAACGCTATTCTCCGATCGCTGGGGTTGTCAACATCTTTTTTCGCCGCGTCGTGAGCCGTTCCCGGGAGGCTCGGGATGCCACCTCACTCGACCGAGAGGGACCATGACCGACACCAAGGACAAGACGGATCTGCCCGGGCCGGCGGGCGAGAAGTTCGGCACCTTCCTCGGGGTCTACACCCCCAGCGTGCTGACCATCCTCGGGTTGATCATGTACCTGCGGTTCGGCTGGGTGGTGGGCAACGTCGGCCTGCCCCTGACGCTGCTCATCGTGCTGCTGGCCAGCTCGGTGACCCTGGTCACGGCGCTCAGCGCCTCGGCCATCGCCACCAACATGCGGGTCGGCGTCGGCGGCGAGTACTACATGGTCGCCCACAGCCTCGGCCTCGAGTTCGGCGGCGCCATCGGCATCCCGCTCTATCTCTGCCGCACGCTGAGCATCACCTTCTACAGCTACGGCCTGGCCGAGTCGATCGCCACCCTGATCCCGGCCGGGTGGTCGGGCGCGCCCGACCGCGTCGTGCAGATCCTCGCCGCGGTCACCGTGATCGGCATCACGGCGGTGGCGGGCAAGAGCGCCGGGCTGGCGCTGCGGCTGCAGGTGCCGATCATGGCCGCGGTCGGGCTGTCGCTGGTGGCGCTCGTCATCGGGGTGTTCAGCGGCGGGTCGCGGGCGCCGGAGCTCGTGGCCACCTACCGCACGGCGCCCGAAGGGTTTCTGGTTCGTCTTCGCGGTCTTCTTCCCCGCGGTCACCGGCTTTACCGCCGGCATCGGCCTGAGCGGCGATCTCGAGGATCCGCGCCGGTCGATCCCGCGTGGCACCCTGGCGGCGGTCGGCACCGGCGCCGCGGTCTATCTGCTGATCCCGGCGCTGCTGGCGGTGACCGGTCGGATCGACGTCGAGGATCTGGCGCGGCCGGGGCTGATCGCCTGGACCGGGGTCGCCTTTCTCGGCGCCTGGCTGGTCTACCCCGGCATGTGGGGGGCGATCCTCTCCTCCGGTTTCGGCAGCGCCCTGGGTGGGCCGCGGGTGCTGCAGGCGCTGGCCAAGGACGGGCTGGCACCGAGCTTTCTCGCCCGGGTCACGGCCACCGGCCAGCCGATGATCGCCACCTGGGCGAGCTGCGCCATCGCCCTGACTGCGGTCGCCCTGGGGGGACTGAACGCGGTCGCCCGTTTCGTCACCATCCTGTTCCTGACCCTCTACGTGGCGATCAACCTGAGCGCGGCGGCGGAGCGGTGGGCCTCCGACCCCTCCTACCGGCCGACGATCCGGGTGCCCTGGCTGGTGTCGCTGTTCGGCGCCCTCGGCGCGATCGTCGTCATGTTCCTCATCAGCCCGCTGGCCTGCGTCGTCGCCATCAGCCTGGAGCTGGCCCTCTATCTCTACCTGCGGCAGCGGGCGCTGCAGCGGCGGTGGGGCGACGCGCGGGCCGGGGTGTGGGCGTCGCTGGCCCGCTTCGCCCTGCTGCGGCTGCGCGAGCACAGCGAGGACCCGCGCAACTGGCGACCCCACATCCTGGTGTACGTCGGCGACCCGGAGAAGCGCATCGGGCTCGTGCGCCTGGCCAACTGGTTCAGCCTGGGGCGTGGGATCGTCACCGCCAGCCAGCTGGTCGAAGGCGATCTGGCCAGCGAAGACATCGATGTGCCGCGGCTGCGGCGGGACATGGACCGGGCGCTGACCGAGCACGGGCTGGTGGCCTTTGGCGAGGTCGACGTCGTGCGCGAGTTCGAGTCCGGTGTGGTGAGCACGGCGCAGGCCAACGGCATCGCCGGGCTGCAGTCCAACACCGTGCTGGTGGGCTGGCCCAAGAAGCCCGGCCGCCTCGAGGCCTGGCTGCGGATCACCCGCGCCCTGTCGCGAGTCCACAAGTCCACCCTGATCACGCGGCTCAACTGGGTCCAGGAGCCGGGCCAGCAGCAGAAGATCGTCGTCTGGTGGGGCGGGCTGGAGCACAACGGTGATCTGATGCTGCTGCTCGCCCACCTGCTGAGGCTCAACCCGGAGTGGAACGAGGCGCAGATCGTGGTGCGCTCGATCGCCCGCAGCGAGCAGGAGCGGGAGTTTCAGGAGCGCGGCATCGAGACCATGCTCGAGGAGGTGCGGATCGAGGCCCGGACCGACATCATCATGCAGCCCGAGTCGCGCTCGATCGCCGAGACCATCCACGAGCGCAGTGCCGGCGCCAGCATCGTCTTCCTGGGCATGCACGACCCCGAGCCGGGCAGCGAGGCGGAGTACGCCCTCCGCCTCGAAGCGCTGGCCTCGGGCCTGCCGACCACCGTCTTCGTGCGCAACGCCGGCAGATTCGCCGGCAAGCTGGTCTAAGCGGTCTCTGGGGCTTTGGTGCATGGATACGGCTCGACGCGACCTGGGCTTCTGGTGGTGGCTGCTCGCGGGTCTCGTCCCGGCCCTGGTCGCGGCGGCGCCCCTCACCTCCCATCCCCCGATGCGGCCGCTGCCGGAGCCCTCGGCGCGGCCGCTCGAGATCGGCCCCGGCTACTTCGTCGACCCGGTGAGGGGATCCGACGACAACGACGGCAGCGAGGAGCTCCCCTGGAGGTCGCTTGCCCGCGGCATCGATGGCCTGTCTCCCGGCGACACGCTCTACCTGCGCGGCGGCAGCTACTACGAGAGCGTCACCATCGCCCTGGCCGGCGAGCCCGGCAAGCCGATCACCCTGCGCTCGTATCCCGGCGAGCTCGCGGTGCTCGACGGCGGCTACCGGGAGTTCTTCGAGGACCCGGCGGGGGCCTGGGAGCCGGTGGTGGACGGCGCGCGGGGCGAGTTCCGCTCGGTGAGGGCCTACCCGGCGCTCGCCTCCCCGAACGACCCGCGCTACCCGGTCTTCGGCAGCGGGGTCTATTCGGCCAGCGTTCGCGTGCTGGGCAACTTCGGCGATTCGATGATCCCGCTACACGGCTACCAGCTCGCTCGCGATCTGCGCAGCTCGAACCAATACTGGAACCTGGCCAAGCAGGAGGAGGGCGAGGAAGAGATCTACGTCGGTCCCGGGCTGTGGCTCGACCCGGACTCGCAGCGGGTCCACGTTCGCCTCGCCCACACCACGCTCGCGGCGCTGGGCGAGAACAACTACCGGGGCGAGATCGATCCACGCGAGCTCCGGCTGGTGGTCGGCGGGGCGGCGCCAGTCGTCGACCTTGCGGGCGCCCGCCACCTTCGTCTCCACGGTCTGGCGATCCGGGGCACCCGCGGCCGCACCGTGAACGTCGACGGCGCGCTGGACGTCGAGCTGGACCACGTCACTGTCTACGGCGGCGCGCCGGCGCTCTACGTCAGGGCGACCCGCGGCCTGCGCATCGTCCACTCGGCCCTGCGCGGTATCTCCGCTCCGTGGTCCTCGCGGGGAAGCGAGAAGTACCGAGGCATCTCGGCCTACCTGTTCATCGCCGAGGGAAGCGAGCCGCAGAACGAAGGCTTCGAGGTGGCCTTCTCGGAGTTCTCCGACTGCCAGGACGGGCTGATCATCGGCACGGTTGACGACCTGGACTTCCACCACAACCTGGTCGACAACTTCAGCGACGATGCGCTCTACCTGACGCCGCTGTGGGGCAAGCCGGGCCGCGGCGTGCGCATCCACCACAACCTGATCGCCCGCTGCCTGATCTGTCTGTCGTTCGCCGGAGAGGGCGCCGGGCAGTGGGACACGCCGGCCTTCATCTACCGCAACGTCTTCGACCTGAGGGCGCCGATCCACTACCGGATGCCGGCTTCGCCCGAAGAGACCGACCTGCCGTCGCGCGGCCGCACCAGCGCCGACCACGGGGGCCCGCTGTGGAAGCCGATGGTCATCTACCACAACACCATCGTCAGCGACGCGACCGCCTGGCGCAACCACTACGGCGCCGGCCTCTCCCATCACCTGGTGAAGACCTGGCGGCGCCTGTTCAACAACATCTTCGTTCAGACCCGGGGTCTGCCCGGTCTGAATCTGGGTCCGGGCGACGACGAACTCCACGCCGACTTCAATCTCCACTGGGGGTACGAGGAGGGACCCCGCCTGGAGCGGGACTTCTTCGGCCGCTTCCGCGCCGGGCCGGTGCACGAGCGGAGTAGGCGTGTCTACCCGCCGGGCTGGGCCGCGAACGACCTCTTCGCCGACCCGCTGTTCGTCGGCTACGCGGCCGACTGGACGGAGCCGCTCGATCTGCGTCTGCAGCGAGGCAGCCCGGCGATCGACGCGGGGCTCGCGCTTCCCGGAGAGTGGCCCGGGGCGCGCTGGGCCGCGGACGCCGGGAAGCCGGACCTCGGTGCGCTACCCCTGGGGGCGGAGCCCTGGGGCGTCGGGATCGGCGGCCGGATCCAGGTCAGCGGCGCCGCGAGGCGCTAGTCACCGGCGCCCAACGGGCCCTGGCGTGGCAGCCTAGTCCGCGCGGCAGCGAATTGGAGAGCGTGCCGCGATGGTTGACAGGTCGGCAGGCAGTGGGCTGGCGGCCCATCTGCAATCCCGCTGGTCCTCAGCGCGCGTCCGCCGAGGGTCCGGGCGCCGACTTGACCTCCACCGTCTGCTCGACGAGTCTCGAGTTGGGCACCGAGACGCTGCCGCTCGAGGTGATCAGAAGCGAGGTCAGGGTGCCGATCTCTTCGAGGCGGCCTTCGTGCCCGTCGACCGCGACGATGTCGCCGGCGCTGAAGTTCTCCCTGACGTAGTACGCGGCGAGGACGTTTCTCGCGACCTCTCTGCCGCCCCAGGCAAAGGCCAGCGCCAGGCCCGCCGCGACAATGGTCAGCAGATTGCTGAACGTATTCGTGACCAGCGTAACGTCGAAGCCCAGGTGGTCGACGGTCACGATGACGGCCAGGGCCATCAAGACCCAGCGGACGATGGCGCCGAGCCGTTCGTGGGGTGCGACGCCCAGGCCCGCCAGGCCGGCGGCGGTTGCCCGGCCGAGCAGGGCCGCCAGGAGCAGGCCGGCGATCAGCAGGATGACGGCGCCGATCACGCGTGGCAGGTAGCCGACAAATGCCTGCACAGGGAGGTCGGAAAGGTCGAGGCCGAGGTTCTCCAGGGCCAGCACCAGGAAGCACAAGAAGCCCAGCCAGAAGACCAGCTGGCCGATGATCGCCGAGGTCGGCTTCGACAGGCCGGCGCGCGCCAGCGTACCGCCGAGCCCGCTTTCCTCGACCTGCCGGTCGAGGCCGAAGCGCCGGCTCGCCTTTCTCGCCAGGGCGCTCAGCAGCCAGCTGATGAGAAAGCCGATCAGCAGGAGAACGACGGTCGTCAGAATCGTCGGGGCATAGCTGATCGCTCGGGCCACGAGGACCGACCAGGCGCGGGCAAAGAACTCGGATTGCATCATGGTCTGTCTCCTCTGGCGCGCCCGGTCGGCGCTGTTTTGAAACCTACAATCGGCAGCAAGAGTGCAATAACGACGTGGAGAAACCCGTCGGTGGCGAGCCACGAGCTCGCCGTCCCCAGGCTCGCCGCGTGGATGCGGCGGAACAGGAGGCCCTCGAGGCGCTGTTTGGCGGTTGCGTCGAGGAACATCACGGGGAGTTCGGCAAGATCCCCGGAGGCCTGGGCCCACAGACCCTCGTAGGCCCGAAAGCAATCGTCGCACTCGCTGACGTGCTCCAGCAGTGCCCGGTCTTCCTCCAGGGCCTCGAGAGCGCGAGATACGAGGGCGTCGAGCTCGGCTGGTGTCGGGTGCTCGTTCATCGGTCCTTCCTCTTCTCGTCGGTGGCGAACGCCTCGCGGAGACGGGCGCGGACGCGGAGCACGCGCATCTTGACGGCGCCCGGTGACAGCCCCAGGATCGAGGCCACCTCCCGGTAGGGTGTGTGCTCGAGCTCGACCAGCCGGAGGAGTCTGCGGTCCTCCGGCGCCAGGGACTCCATCGCGCGGGTCAGTCGCTGCAGACTGCGCCCGCGCACCGTCACCGCCTCGGGCCCGGGAGATCCGTTGGTGGCGGCGGCCGCCGCCTCTTCGAGCGGCTCGTCGACCGTTCGCAAGCGTCGTGACCGGCGCCGCAGCTCGTTCTTGCAGCGATTCGTGGCGATGCGGTGAAGCCAGGTGCGGAACGACGCCTCACCCTTGAATTGCCCCAGCTTTCTGTGGGCCGTGAAGAAGACGTCCTGGGTCATGTCCTCAGCATCCTGAGCGCTGCCGAGAAAGCCGATGGACAGGCGCCAGACCATGCCGCTGTGGCGACGGAACAGCTCGGCGAACGGTCTGTCGTCGCGGTCGCCGCGATCGAGCGACCGCGCGACCAGCTGCTCGTCGGAGAGGTCGCCCAGGTTGTTGTCCACATGCGTAGCACTACTCATACAGACACCGCCGGGTCACTGAAGGTCATGGCGAAGGGAAGCTCCGCGCCTCGTGGGTCATCTTAGTCGGCGGCCGGCGTCGGGGAAGAGGCGGCAGGAAGGGCATCACAAAAAAAGGGCCCGGGCTGGCGCCCGGGCCCTGGAAACGCGCTGGATGGCGGTCTACAGCAGATCGAAGGAGACCCGCATCAGCAGGCTCTGCCGGATCTGGGTCTTGTCCGAGACCTGCGGGAAGTCGAGCAGGTCGTAGGTGTAGTCGAGCGACAGATAACGGCTGAGACGGTAGCTCAGCGTGTTCCGCCAGTCGATCGTCGGGTCGCCGGTGTTGTCGACGTCGGCGAAGATTTCGAGATCGCCCAGATAGGACAGTCGATTGGCGAGCCGGACATCGGCCAGCAGCGTCGTCTCGAAACCTTCCTGGTTGAAATCGTCGATCTCGAAGAGATCGAGCGCGGCAGTGCCCACCTGATCATCGACCACGAAGGCGTTCTTGAAGAGGTTCTGGCGCAGGCCAATGCCGCCACGCCAGTTGATCGTCGCGCGGTCGTTGCGCAGCAGGCGGACGTTGATGCCGAAGCCTTCGCGAAACCGCATCGAGCCAAAGGAGTCGGCCGTCGAGTACTGGCCGTTCGCCGCGACGTTGACGAGTCTGCGTGTGCCGTCGAGCCGGTTGTAGGCAACCGTGATCGGCTCGGTCGCGAGCGTCTTCGCCTCGAAGACGTTGGTCAGGAGGCCGAACCGAACGTAGGGGCCCCAGCGCTCGTTGAGGTATCGGGTGTAGAGCAGATCCTCGCGCAGGCGGTCCTGGGTGTGCTGGGTCGGCAGGTCCTTGCCCTGGTCGGGGTTGATCTGCAGGAAGCCCTGCTCGATCTCGAAGATGTTGGTCAGCCGGTGCGGCCCCTTCTCGTAGGTCGAGTAGGCGTCGAAGAACACCGTGCCAGCCATCGACGACTGATTCGGGCTGCCGATGACATCGGTGGACTCGCTGAGCGACAGCGCGCCGCTGGCCGTGATGTTGTGGACCCAGGGCGATTCGGACGCCGCGGTCTTGACGCCAATCTCCTCGGGGGAGACGACGCCGGCGCCGCGGAAGTCACCCGTCTCGGGATCGAGCACCAGCTTGAAGTGCACCAAGCCGCCTTGCGGCAGGAAGGCCGTCGCGAAGTCCTTGCGCGCCCGGAAGGTCTCGCCCGAGCGAACGATGCGATACAGGCCGGGCTGGAGCAGCCAGGTGCGCAGGGTCTCGCCCTGCAGGGTGTCGGCGCCGACGCCGATCCCCATCACTTCCCGGTCGTCGGACCGGATGATCTCGTAGGTCGCGCGCAGCGGGATGTTCTGCGTGTCCACTACCTGGACGATCAGACCCGACCACGTCGGTTCCAGCGTCGTGGTCTCGCCGGCGGTCACGACGACGGGCACGGTGACCATCTGGCTGACCGTGCCGCTGCCGATCTTTATCTCGTACGAGCCCGGATCCAGAAGGATTCTCTGACCGGTCTTGCCGGTGGCGACCTTCTGTTCGCCGGCGAAGACGAGAACGCTCGGCTCGTCGGGGCCTGCCGTCATCGCGGGAGCGAAGATGGCGCCCTTGCCCGCCGGCACGACCGTCGCGTCGGCGGCCATCTGCTCGGCCCCAGCGGGGGCGATCCAGCGGTACAGGCCCTCCCCGGGCTGCGCGGCGATCGGCGCCGTGCTCAGCGCGACGATCGCGAGAATGCTCGAAAAGCGTATTGCCGTGTTCTTTTTGCTCACTAGGAACCTCCTTACACTTTGAGCCTGGTGGCTCGGCTCGTGCCGGACCCATTCCGGCATGCGGCCAACGCAGCCCTTGGTGCTGCGCTACTCCGTTAGACACCGTCCGGAGAGGGAGGTCACCGCTCCCGGGTGACGGTCGGGTCGCGTGACCTTCGACGGGAGGCGGTGTCTAGAGAAGAAGACGCGAAGCTAACGGCCGCCCCGGCGCGACCTGGGACATGAGGAGGATCCGCACGTGAAGAAACAACGAATTCTCGCAAGCCTGTTGTGTAGTGTGATCTTTGGGGGAGGCCTGGCGCTCGCGCAGCAGACGCCGCCGCCGAGCGAGCCCCCGGCGGCCACCGAGCCGGCAACGCCGGTGGCTTCTCAGGCGCCGGCCGGACCCGTAGCGCAGCCGCCGGCCGCCACGCCGCCTCCCTCCGTCGGCCAGACGGCGCAGGCGGTCGTTCAGGGTGTGACGGCGGCGGCAACGGAGTCGGCGGGCACCATGGCCGCGGGCGGCAAGTCGCTTGCGGACCAGGGCCGCGGCCTGTGGAGCGACATCCTGCTGCCCCTGTGGCAGCGCCTGGCCTCGGCGGTGCCCGGCGTGGTGAAGGCCGTGCTCGTCCTGCTGATCTTCTGGGTCGTCGCCGTTCTCGTCGGCGCCGGGGTGCGCAAGGCCCTCGGCATGACCCGCCTCGACGATCGCGCGGTCGAGGATTGGGGGCTTGGCGGCATGCTTACGACCGCCGAAGGCAAGCGCCGGTCGCTCGAGGGCTCGGCGGGATCTCTGGTCAAGTGGCTCATCCTGTTGGTCGGCTTTGTGGCCTTCTTCCAGGCTCTCGATCTGGCCATGGTGGCGGGCCCGTTGCAGGGAATCGTCTCCGAGATCGTGGGCATCGTGCCCAACCTCCTGCAGGCGGCCCTGATCCTCCTGGTGGTCTGGATCATCGCCTCGCTGCTGCGGCTGGTGGTCTCTCGCGGCCTCGGCGCGGTGGGTTTTGACGAGAAAGCCGCCCGTTTCATCCCCGAGCGGGAAGTGAAGGGCGAGACGGTTCGGCCGAGCGGCCTCATCGGCAAGGTCGTCTTCTACGTTGTCCTGCTCTTCGGGTTGCCGCCGTTCCTCGACGCGCTCGGTCAGCGCGCGCTGGTCTCGCCGCTGAGCGACATGCTCGACAAGATCCTGGCGTTTCTCCCCAACGTGGTGGCGGCGGCGCTGATCTTCTTGCTCGGCCACGTCATCGCGACGGTCGTTCGCGAAGTCGTGACCAATCTGCTGGCCGCCGCCGGCGCCGATGCCGGGGCCAGGCGACTGGGCCTGGGAAAGGCGTTCGACAAGCTCGAGGTCTCCAAGATCGCCGGTGCGATCAGCTACTTCTTCATCATCGTTCCGGTGATCGGCGCCGCGGTCGACAGCCTCGGTATTCGCGCTGTCTCCGAGCCGGTCACCGCAACCCTGGAGACGATCTTGGCGGCGGTTCCGCTGCTCTTCGTCGCCGGCATCGTGGTCGGCGTCGGCTACTTCCTGGCGCGGATCGTCTCGCGCATCGTCGGGTCGTTTCTCGAGGGCGTCGGCTTCGATCTGCTGCCCGAGAAGCTGGGGCTGGATTTCCTGCGCTCCGAGTCGCCGCGGGCCAGGCCTTCGGCCGTCGTCGCGAGCGTCGTGATGGTGGCGATCATCCTGCTGACGGCTCAGCAGGCGCTGGCCACGATCGGGTTGACGCAGCTGTCCGATCTGCTCGGCCGGTTGATGGGCTACCTGCCACAGGTGGTTGTGGCGCTGGTCGTCATCTTCGCGGCCCTGGTGCTGTCGGCCTGGGCGGGACGTCTCGCGGCGGCGACCTTTGGCGAGCAACGCCGGGGTCGCATCCTGACGGCCGTCACCCGCTACGCGATCCTCTTCTTCGGCTTCGGAATCGGCCTCAACGAGCTGGGTGTCGGCGAGGCGCTGGTCACGGTGGCCGTGGCGGCCGTGCTCGGCGGCGCGGCTCTGGCGCTCGGCCTGGCCTTTGGGCTCGGCGGTCGCGAGCACGCCAAGCGGCTGATCGAGGAGACGGAAGGCAGCGGCAGCTAGCCGGTAGCGCTGCCCGGAAAGAAAGGCCAAACCCATGAAGAACCTCATCGCCATTTCCCTGCTTGCGCTTGCCGCCGTCTGTTGCGAAGCCGGTCTGTTCAAGAACTCGGTCGACCTCGCGGACCTCGCGGAGGTGCCGGCCGAGACCCTCGTCGAGCTCCAGGAGGCCGAGTTCGGGGTGTTCCTCGCGCAGGTGGGGCTCAGCTCGGCGAAGGCGGCCGATCGCCGGGCGGCCGGGGCGGGCAAGGCGGCGGATCGCATGCTCGAGACCGAGAACCTCGATCTCAAAGCGGCGGAGGCCGAAGTCAAGGCCGCCAAGGCGAACAAGGACGTCGAGAGGCTGGCCGCGGCGGAAGCCCTGCTGAAATCCGCCGAGCGAGCCAAGAAGACGGCAAAGCAATTCCTCCAGTGGAAAGAGCACGAACGGGAGACGCGCCGGGCCGAGGAGAAGGCGGCCGCGATCGCGCTCGATCTCGCCGAGGCCAGACGCGACGTCGCCCGGGCCGAGCTGCTGGTTCGTCACCGGGCCCCGGCCGCCGCCAAGTACGACGTCTCGGATTTGATCAAGGCGGCGGCAAAGCGCCAGGCGGAATACGACGGCGCCGCCCGCAAAGCGGCGTCCAAGGCGCTCGAGCTGGTAAAGCTGGAGCAGGAATGGCGCCGCCTGGCGCGGGCAGCTGGCCAGGACCCCGTCGCGTGACTGGATCCCGCCCAGCTGTGACTCGCTGGCTCGACCCCGGACGGGGCCGCGCGCTGGGAAAGTGCGCGCCGGCCGTGACCGCGCTGGCGATCCGGTGTCTATGAGAGTGGGTGAGACTCCTGCGGCCGCGCTAGATGTGGCGCGCTCGCCGGCTCAAGCTCCCAAAACAAGGCCCGACAGGGGCCAAACCCAAGGAGATCCAATGATCAAGATGCGTCCAACCCTGACCCTAGCCCTTGCTCTGCTGCTGGGCCTGAGCGTGCTCGTCGCCCCCGGCGTGGCTGCGCCAGAGCACCACGAGACGGCGGCCGTACCGCAGGCCGACGAGGACACCCCACTCGCCACCCGGGCCGCGGCGGTTCTCGAGCGGCAGCTGGCCGACGAGCCGAATCGTCGCATCCCGCGCAATCTGCGGGAGAACGCCTTGTGTGTCGGCGTCTTCCCGTCGGTGATCAAGGCGGGCTTCATCGTTGCCGCCCGTCGCGGCCACGGTCTTGTCGGTTGTCGCGACACCGAGACCGGTGCCTGGGGCGCCCCGGCGGTCTTCACCGTCAGCGCTGCCAGCGTCGGACTGCAGGCCGGCATCCAGTCGGCGAGCGTGATCCTGCTGTTCCTCAAGGAAGAGGCGGTCGAGAGGATCGCCACCGGTGAGAAGAAGCTCGCGGTGGGTGTAGACCTCAACGTCACCGCCGGACCGGTGGGCGGCACGGCCAACGTGGACACGCAGCCCGCGATTGTGAGCTATGTCCGCACCAAGGGCCTGTTTGCCGGCCTCAATCTCGAGGGCGCCCGGATGGGGTTCGCTCCGAAGATCAACGCCGAGCACTACGGTGCCGAGGTGAGTGCCCGGGAGATCCTGCTCGAAGGCCGCGAGGCGCCGGCCGGCCTGGCAGTCTTCCAGGAGACTCTGACGAAGTACGCCGCGGCGGCTGACGACATGGCCGCCATGCAGGCCGCGCAGTAGGAGGCCGCCAGGAAGTCAGCAGGAAGCAGGACAAGCGGCATCGTCCTGCAGCAGCATCTGTCCGCCGGCCGCGGGTTCCCCGCGGCCGGCGTTTGTCTTTCTGGCGCCCGGCGGGCCGTCGATTGTGTCCCGCCGCGCGAATCCATGAGATCGCCGTCGACAGGCCCAGCACCCTGGTCAGCGCCGCCAGCCCCTGGTCGCCGCGGTGCTGCTGACCAACTGGCTGATCAACGCGGTCATCCTGCGGGTGCTGGCCGCAGCTGGCGCTGCAGCCTGCTGGTCGCGGCCTTCCTGGCGCAGGTTCGGCGAGTTCTCCTTCGTGCTGGCCGCTGTCGGCCGCGAGAACGGGATCATCCAGGAGTTCGCCTACCAGGTGACCGTCGGGCTCGTTGCGATCACTCTCCTGTTGAGCCCGCTGGTGGTCTGGGTAGCGGGTCGGCTCGTGGGGGCGAGCAGCCAGCCAGCCCTGGACGGCGTGCTCTTCGGGCCTCCTTATTTCGAAGCCGACACCCGCCAGGGTGGTGCCGGGCAACGCCGAGAGGCTCGCAGGCCCGCCACCGGATCGTCGTCAGGGGCGGGACAGAAGCGAGGGTCTTCAGGACCGGCGGACTGCCGCGCCCGCCGCCATCGCCGCCAGCATCTCGCCAACGGCGGCCGTCATGCCGACGATCACCGCCCGGCCGATCAGGGCGTGGCCGATGTTGAGCTCCTCGATCTCGGGCACCGCGGCGATGGCGCCGACGTTGGCGGTGGTCAGGCCGTGGCCGGCGTAGACCGCCAGGCCGGCCGCCGCGCCGTCGGCCGCCACCCGGCGGATGAGCTCGATCTGCCCGGGCTCGCCCCGGGTGTAGCGGTCGGTGTTGATCTCGAAGCCGCTGACGCCGCGCTCGCCGAGCGCCGCCAGCCGTTCCAGCTGCCGCGGGTCCGGGTCGACGAAGATGGAGACGTTGATCCCCACCGCCGCCAGGCGATCGACCGCCGCCGTCGACCGGCTCGAGCTGGGTGCGCAGGTCGAGGCCGCCCTCGGTGGTGACCTCCTCGGGCCGCTCGGGCACCAGCGTGACCTGGTCGGGGCGGTGCTCGAGGGCGAGCTCGAGCATCTCCCGGGCGGTGGCCATCTCCAGGTTGAGCTTGCCGGCGACGCTGTGGCGCAGCGCGGCCACGTCCCGGTCCTGGATGTGGCGCCGGTCCTGGCGCAGGTGGACGGTGATGCCGACGGCGCCGGCGTCCTCGGCGAGCCGCGCCGCCTCCAGCGGGTCGGGGTAGTCGACGCCGCGGGCCTGGCGCAGGGTCGCCACGTGGTCGATGTTGACGCACAGGGTGGTGCTCTTCGCCGTCGTCATGCGCCCTCCTCGCTGCCGATCTCGGCCCGGATCGCCGCCGCCAGCTCCTCCGCCAGGGCCGCGACCCGGCCCTGCTCGGGGCCCTCGATCATCACCCGCGCGAGGGGCTCGGTGCCGCTGTAGCGCAGCACCAGCCGGCCGTCCTCACCCAGCGCCCGCTCGACCCGCTCGGCCGCGGCGGCCACCGCCGGCAGCGTCGCCAGATCGGGCTTGCGGCGCACCGGCACGTTGAGCAGCACCTGGGGGTAGCGGCGAAACGGCGCCAGCAGCTCGGACAGGCCGCGGCCGCTCGAGCGCACCACGGCGGCGAGCTGCAGCGCGGTCAGCAGGCCGTCGCCGGTGGTGCCCATGCCGAGGTGGATCAGATGACCGGACTGCTCGCCGCCCAGCACCACGCCTTCCCGGCGCATGGTCTCGACCACCACCCGGTCGCCGACGCCGCAGCGGACCACGCCGATGCCGGCCGCGGCCAGGGCGCGCTCGAGGCCGAGGTTGCTCATGCTGGTGGCGACGATCCGCGGCGGCCGCAGCCGGCCCGCGGCGTGCAGATGGGTGGCCCACAGGAATAGCGCCGCGTCGCCGTCGCGGACGGTGCCGGTCTCGTCGGCGAAGACCGCCCGGTCGGCGTCGCCGTCGAAGGCGACGCCGAGCGCGGCGCCCTGGGCGACGGTGGCGGCGGCCAGCCCGGCGGGCTCGGTGGAGCCGCAGCCGAGGTTGATGTTGCGCCCGTCCGGGGCGTCGCCGATGACGGTGACGGTGGCGCCGAGGTCCTGGAACAGCGGCGCGGCAAAGGGCGACGCGGCGCCGTTGGCGCAGTCGAGGGCGAGCCGCAGGCCGTCCAGCGGCCGCGGCCCCGGCAGGCTGGCGGCGAGCGCCTCGAGGTACAGCGCGGCCAGGCCGGGCTCGGCCGCCAGCAGCGGCAGGGTCGTGTCCGCCGCCGACTCGGGCTCGGGCCCGGGCAGCGACCGCTCCAGCCGGCGCTCGTCCTCGGACCGCCACTTGTAGCCGGCGCCGTCGAACAGCTTGATGCCGTTGTCGCGGTGGGGGTTGTGGCTGGCGGATACGGCGATGCCGGCGGCGGCGCCCAGGTGGCGCACCAGCCAGGCCACACCCGGGGTGGGCAGCATCCCGGCATGACGCACCGCCGCCCCGCCGTCGGTGAGGCCGTCGGCCAGCCAGGCGCAGAGGACCGGCGTCGACACCCGCGTGTCGCCTCCCACGACCACCGTGGGCTCCTTGGCGTCGCGGGCCAGCAGCGACGCCACCTCGCGGCCCAGCGCCGTCACCGTCGGTTGGTCGAGCGGGTAGGCGCCGGCGCGCCCGCGCATGCCGTCGGTGCCGAAGAGGCGGTTTGTCACGGTCGTCTCCGTGGGTAGGGGGCTGCTAGCGGCTGCCGCCGACGGTCGGCACCTCGAGGGAGACCCGCACCGTCACCACCATCGGCTGGACGATCTGGATCTTGGCATTGGGCGACACCACCTGGGCGCGCTCCTCGAAGTCGAGCGCGTGCCCGTCGAGGCTGACCGGGCCGGTCGTCAGGGACTTGAGGTTCTCGAGCAGCGATTCGGGGCCGCGGATCAGCACCTGGGGCGGTAGCACCTCGCTGCGCAGCACCATCGCGCCGGCGGCCGGCTCGCCGATCAGGGCGGGCTCGACCTGGCGGATCTCCTGCACCACCCGGTCGAGCTCCACCACGATGCTCTGCGGCACGATCGAGTCGACCTGCAGCCCTTCCGGCAGGAGCACGTCGCGCGCCGTCAGGACCACCTCGCGCGCCCCCTTCTCGGCGTCGCGCAGGTCGACGCTGACGCTGACCTGGAAGGGGTTGAGGTTCTGGATCTGGCTCGAGGTGCCGCGGATGCCGATCCGCACCTGCTCGACGGACTGCAGGATCATCATCTGCTCGCTGGTGGTGTAGTTGATGAACGGCTCGACGAAGGTCGTGTCGGTGCGGCTCTCGCGGCGCTCGCCGGTGGCCAGGAACCAGGCCAGCACCGCCAGGCCGAGCGCCAGCAGGCGCAGTCCCCACAGGCTCTTGCGCTCGCTCATCGGGTGCCCTCGGGCCGGCCGCTCGGCTCGGCGATCACGTACTGGTACAGGGTGTTGCGCAGGTTCTTGGCATCCAGGTTGCGGGTCAGCTCGCCGTCGATCGCCACCGAGACCTGGCCGGTCTCCTCGGAGACCACCACCGCCAGGGCGTCGGTCTCCTCGCTGATGCCCAGGGCGGCGCGGTGGCGGGTGCCGAACTCCTTCGACAGGTTGGCCTTCTGGGTGAGCGGCAGAAAGCAGGCCGCCGCGGCGATCCGGTCGCCCTGGATGATGACGGCCCCGTCGTGGAGCGGCGTCTCGGGGTTGAAGATGTTGATCAGCAGATCGTAGGAGACCCGGGCGTCGAGCACGATGCCGCTCTCGACGTAGTTGCGCAGCCCCTGCAGCCGCTGCACCACGATCAGGGCGCCGATCCGCTGCGAGGACAGGCCCGAGGCGGCCAGCTCGATGTCGGTGATCGCCGACGCCGCCTTCTGGTGCGCCCCCAGCCCGAGCAGGGGGTTGCGTCCGAAGCTGGACAGGGCGCGGCGGATCTCCTGCTGGAAGAGCACCACGATGACCACCGGCAGGGCGATGAAGATCTTCTCGATCAGTGTCTGGAGCGCCGCCAGGCCCGCCTCGCTGGCGACGTAGTAGACGCCGCCGATGAGCAGGATGCCCACCAGCGCCTGGACGGCGCGGGTGCCGCGGATGAGCAGCAGCAGGTTGTAGGCGACGATCGCCACCAGGGCGATGTCGATCAGGTCCTTCCAGCTCACCAGCTCGAGCCAGTGGGCGCTCACGCCGCCGTCTCCCGGGGCCCCTCGCCGGCGGCGCGGACGGCGCGCAGGATGCGCAGGAACTGGACCGTCTCGTCGACGTCGTGCACCCGCACGATGGCGGCGCCCGCCGCGGCCGCGGCGGCGACCGCCGCCAGGCTGCCGCCGAGCCGCCGGTCGGGCGGCGCCTCGCCGGCCAGCGCCGCGATGAAGCTCTTGCGGCTGGCGCCGACGACCAGCGGCAGCCCGAGGGCGGCGAGCTCGTCGAGCCGGCCCAGCAGGGCGGCGTTCTGCCGCGGCGTCTTGCCAAAGCCGATCCCGGGATCGACCAGGATCCGCCGTCTGTCGACGCCGGCGGCGACCGCCCGATCGACCGCCTCGGCCAGCTCGCCGCGGACGTCGCCGAGCAGATCCTCGTAGCGCACCCGCTGCTGCATCGTGCGCAGCGGCCCGCGGCTGTGCATGATGATCAGCGGGCAGGCGGCGCTTGCCGCGACCGCCGCCAGCTCGGGGTCGCCCAGCAGGCTGATGTCGTTGATCAGGTCGGCGCCGGCGGCGAGAGCCGCCGCCGCCACCTCGCCTTTGCGCGTGTCGACGGACAGCGGCGCCCGGGTCTCGGCCCGCACCGCCTCGAGCACCGGCAACAGCCGCCCGAGCTCTTCGGCAACGGGCACCGTGGCGGCGCCGTCGCCGTAGACTCCGCCGCCGGGCCGCGTCGACTCGGCGCCGAGGTCGAGCAGATCGGCGCCGGCGGCGAGCATCCGCCGGGCGTGCTCGACTGCCGCCGCGGGCTCGGCGAAGCGTCCGCCGTCGCTGAACGAGTCCGGCGTGATGTTGAGCACCCCCATCACCAGGGGACCGCCGGTCAGGGGGAGATCTCTACCGCCGGGGAGTTGCAGGCTCTCGCTGAGGTGGTTGCGCTGGACCGCGGCGGTGGGCATCTGGCAGCTGCCGGGCTGGCAGTCAGTCGGCGCTGCGTTGCGCCGGCGCCACCTCGATGTCCCCGGGCGGCGGCCCCGGCGCCGTTTCGGCCGCGGCCGAGTCCTCGGCCGGGTCGGTCGGCTTCGTCGCCGTGCCCGACTTTCGTCGAGGCGCGGCTTCGGCGGGCGTCAGCTCCTCGCCGGTGATCTCCTTGATGGTCGCGTAGATCTCGCGACCGTCCAGCGACTCGAGCTCGAGCAGGTCCCGGGCGAGCCGCTCGAGCACCTCGCGGCGCTCGGTGAGAATGGCGGTGGCCTTCTGGTAGGCCTCGGTGACGAACCGCGTCACTTCCTTGTCGATGCGGACCGCGGTGTCCTCGCTGTAGTCGGCTGCTGGGTGAACTCGCGGCCGAGGAAGATCTGCTCGTCCTTGCTGCCGAGCGACAGCGGGCCGAGCTCCGACATGCCCCACTCGCAGACCATGCGCCGGGCCAGCTCGGTCGCGCGCTCGATGTCGTTGCCGGCGCCGGTGGTGATGTCCCCCTGGGTCAGCTCCTCGGCGACGCGGCCGCCCATCAGCACGGCGATCTGCGCCTCGACGTAGCGCTTGCTGTAGGTGTACTTGTCCTCGACCGGCAGCTGCATGGTCACGCCGAGCGCGCGGCCGCGCGGGATGATCGTCACCTTGTGCAGCGGGTCGGCGCCCGGGCAGTGAAGGCGGCCACCAGGGCGTGGCCGGCCTCGTGGTAGGCGGTGACGCGCTTCTCCTCCTCGCTGATGATCATGGTCTTGCGCTCGGCGCCCATCAGCACCTTGTCCTTGGCGTCCTCGAAGTCCTCCATCGTCGACCTTGCTCTTGGCTCCGGCCGGCGGCGAGCAGCGCCGCCTCGTTGACCAGGTTGGCCAGGTCGGCGCCGGTGAAGCCCGGCGTGCCGCGGGCGATCACCTCGAGGTCGACGTCGTCGGCCAGCGGGATCTTGCGCGCGTGGACCTTGAGGATCTCCTCGCGGCCGCGCACGTCGGGCCGGTCGACGACGACCTGGCGGTCGAAGCGGCCGGGCCGCAGCAGCGCCGGATCGAGCACGTCGGGCCGGTTCGTGGCGGCGATCAGGATGACGCCCTCGTTGCGTCTCGAAGCCGTCCATCTCGACCAGCAGCTGGTTGAGCGTCTGCTCGCGCTCGTCGTGGCCGCCGCCGAGGCCGGCGCCGCGGTGGCGGCCGACGGCGTCGATCTCGTCGATGAAGATGATGCAGGGGGCGTTCTTCTTGCCCTGCTCGAACAGGTCGCGCACCCGGCTGGCGCCGACGCCGACGAACATCTCGACGAAGTCGGAGCCGGAGATGGAGAAGAACGGCACGTCCGGCCTCGCCGGCGATCGCCCGCGCCAGCAGCGTCTTGCCGGTGCCCGGCGGGCCCATCAGCAGGACGCCCTTGGGGATCTTGCCGCCGAGCTTCTGGAACTTCTGCGGCTCCTTGAGGAACTCGACGATCTCCTGACAGCTCCTCCTTGGCCTCTTCGACGCCGGCGACGTCCTTGAACGTCACCTTCTTGCCCGTCAGGTTGAGCAGCTTGGCCTTGCTCTTGCCGAACGAGAGCGCCTTGTTGCCGCCGGACTGCATCTGCCGCATGAAGAAGATCCACAGGCCGATGATCAGCAGGAACGGGGCCCAGCCGAAGAGGAACTGCACCAGCGGGTTGTCCTTGGGCTCCTCGGCATTGATCGCGACGCCGGCGTCTCGCAGCTCCTGCACCAGGTCCGGGTACTCGGCGATGTAGGTGTGGAACTCCGCCCCGCCTTCGCTGCCTACCTCTTTGTAGGTGCCCGAGACCTCGTTGCCGCGGATCGTCACCTCTTCCACCCGGCCCTGCTGGAGGTCGTCGAGGAATTCGCTGAAGCCGATCTGCTGGCGGTTCATCTTGCCGGTCTGGAAGGCGTTCCAGAGCAGGATCACGACGACAAAGATCGCCACCCAGATGATGAGGGTTCTGATGGTCGGGTTCAAAACGGTGGGAGCCTTTCGTGCGGGGCGAAACCCCGCGTCTTGTTACGTCGGTAGCTTACAACGTGTTCGGCTGGGCTCCGGCTTGATGCCGCGCCCGTAGATGAAGTTCGCGTGACACGGCTCGAGGGATGCGCGGCGGCGCGACCTCAATCCTCGACGACCTCGCCGATGTACGACAGGTTGCCCCAGCGGCCCTGGTACTGCAGTCCGTAGCCGACGAACACCCCGGTGCGGTCGGCCTCGAAGAGCCGGTAGTCGGGCTGGAAGTCGGTCGTGCGCTCGCCCTTGACGTCGATCAGCGCCGCGAAGAGGACCTGACGCGCGCCCCGCTGCTGAAACTGGCTCTTCAGATACGACTCGATCACCCCGGTCGAGACCACGTCCTTGACCACCAGGATGTCCTGCCCCGAGACGTCGAGGGAGATGGGGTATCCCACCTCCAGGATGTCGCCGCCGCGGCCGCTGGCGGCATAGTGGACCTGGACGAACTCGTAGCGGATCGGGTCGGCCATGGTGCGGATCAGATCGGCCAGGAAGAGGACCGAACCGCCCATGATGGAGATGAACACGGGGTCGTCGAGCAGCCGGTCCCGCTGCAGCCGCTGACCGAGCCCCTTGACCCGCCGCTGAATCTCGTTGGCTTCGAAGAGCAGGCTGATCTGTGGTTGCCTCACGTTGTTTCGATCTCCGCCAGCCAGACCTGCAAGCCCGGGGCCAGCCGGCTGTCGTGGTCCACCGTCACGCCCGGTACCCAGACGATCCTACCGCCGACTTCGAGCAGCGGCAGGCGGTCGCGCTGGAGCCGCGGCACCCGGTGGTCGATCAGGACCTCCTTGAGCCGGCGCCGGTAGCCGCAGCCGAGGGGTTGGATCCGGTCGCCGGGGCGCCGGCTGCGCACCGTCACGGGCTCGCCGGGCCGCAGCCGCAGCCCGAGACCGGTGCGCTCGGCGGCGCCGCGCAGCATCCATGGGCGCGGCGCCGACGGTTGCAGCCGCATGCGGATGCCCAGCTCCGGCACGTCGACCTCGCCTGGAGCGCGGAAGGTGCGGCAGAACGGGCGCGGGCGGCGGTGCCGGGCCGCCGGTTCGAGCCGCAGCCTGCCGCCATCCGAGCGCCAGCGCCAGCCGTTGCCCAGGTCGCAGCCGATCTCGCCCTCGGCGGCGAGCTGGCGCCGCAGCTCGGCGCGAGCGTCGCGGCCCGGCGGGTAGGGCAGGCCGGCCAGCCGCCCGGCGTGAGCGAGGGCGAACGGCCACAGCGCGTCAGGCAGCCGGCGGAGGGCGGCACGCTCGAGCGATACCCTGCCGCCCGCGAGCCGCATGCCGGTTTCGCGCTCGACCACCGCGTCCAGGCGGCGGCGGGCGCCTCTGGCGGCTCGCGCGACCGCCGTCAGGTCGCCGGTGAGCGCCGGCCATCGGGGCTCGAGGGCGGGAATCAGGCGGTGCCTCACCAGGTTGCGCGGCACGCCCAGATCGCGGTTGGTCGGATCCTCGAGCGGGCGCAGCCCGGTCTCGGCAAGCGCCGCGGCGAGGGCGGATTTCGGCAGATCGAGCAGCGGTCGCAGGATGCTGCCGCGGCGCTCGGCGATGCCGCCCAGCCCCCCCAGGCCGCTGCCGTAGATCAGGCGCAGCAGGAGCGTCTCCGCCTGGTCGTCGGCGTGGTGCGCCGTCAGCAGCCAGCGCGCGCCGAGCGCCCGCCGCTGCCGCTCGAGGAATCCGTAGCGCAGCCGGCGCGCGGCCGCCTCCGGGCTCTCGCCGCGGCGGCGCCGGCCGGCGACGTCGTGCCGCTCGGCGCGCAGGGGCACCGCCATCCGGGCACACAGCCGGGCCACGGCCGCGGCCCGGCCGGCCGAGCCGGCGTCCAGGCCGTGATCCAGGTGGGCCGCCTGCAGATCGATCGCCCGCCGACGCGCCAGCCGGGTCATGCCCCACAGCAGGGCGGCCGAGTCGGTGCCGCCGGAGACCGCGACCAACAGGCCGTCGCCCGCCGCCAGCGGCTGTCGCAGCCGGAAGAAGCGGTCCAGGTGACCCACCAGCCGGCCGCCGGCCGGCGGTTCGGCGGCGGTGGAGGCGAGGTTGGCGAGCAAGGGTCGATATGGTGGCGGTGAAGGGACTCGAACCCCCGACCTAGCGGTTATGAGCCGCTCGCTCTAACCACCTGAGCTACACCGCCGGAATGTGGGCGAGACGCCCGAGGCGGGCGGGCTCACCGCCGGCCATGCGGCCGGCGCGGGCAATTATAGCCCCGTGCCGGCCGCCCGCGAAAGGCCGCCGGCCGGCGCGGTCAGCGCTCGAACCGGAACCGGTGGTGGGGGCGGCCGCGCTTGAGTGAGGCCAGCTCCGGCGATGTGCTCAGCGCGGCGCTGCCGCCGTTGCCGAAGCCGAGACCGCGGCAGCGGGCGAAGCGACCGAAGAAGCTGCTGGCGGCGTTCGCCAGGCTATCGGGATCCAGCCGGTAGACCATGTGCTGCCCGCGGCGCTCGCAGCGCACCAGCCGCGCCTCGCGCAGCACCTGCAGGTGACGCGAGATCGTCGGCTGGGTCAGGTTGAAGCGGCGCACGATCTCGGTGACGTTGCGTTCGTGCCGCTCCAGGAGCGCCAGGATCTCACGCCGCGTGTCATCGGAGAGGGCCTTGAAGAAGGGCCCCAGCTCGGGATCGGGCATGGAGGTCGGGTTGGCTGGCATGACGGTCTCTCTCATCGTCGTCGGTCTCCTCGCCGTGTGGGTAGCGCAAGGCCTGTGCCAGCCGGTTTTTGTCCCGGAGACTTCCGAGATCCTCCTCCTAAGTCATTGATTTGTAGATAGATGTACAGATCTCGATCTGTCTCCTGGCTTTGGCTTCTCGCCAGAAATGAGTTGGGAAGAGTGGAAACCAGTGAGAATTAGAGCGAAATTTCGGTGGATTGACACCGCTGCGGGAGCCGTCTCCCGCAGCAGCGGAATCCGCCGGTCCTTTTCGGGCTCTAGGCCGCGGCGCGCAGCCGCCGGGCAACTTCGGCCCAGTTGACGACGTTCCAGAAGGCCTTGATGTAGTCCGGCCGCCGGTTCTGGTAGTTCAGGTAGTAGGCGTGCTCCCAGACGTCGAGCCCGAGGATCGGGGTCTTGCCCTCCATCAGGGGGCTGTCCTGGTTGGGGAGCGCGAGGACCTCGAGCCGGCCGTCGGCGGCCACGAGCCAGCCCCAGCCGGAGCCGAACTGCCCGGCGGCCGCGGCGCTGAACCGGTCGCGGAAGTCGCCGACCGAGCCGAAGTCGCGGACGATCGCCGCGGCCAGGTCGCCGTCGGGGTCGCCGCCGCCGTCGGCGCTCATGCAGGGCCAGAACAGGCTGTGGTTGGCGTGCCCGCCGCCGTGGTTGCGCACCGCGCCGCGGATCTCCGCCGGCACGTCGTCGAAGCCGCGCAGCAGGTCCTCGACGGATTTCGCCGCCAGCGCGGCGTGGCCCTCGAGCGCCTTGTTGAGGTTGGTCACGTAGGCCTGGTGGTGCTTGCCCCAGTGGATCTCCATCGTCTGGGCGTCGATGTGGGGTTCGAGGGCTTTGAAGTCGTAGGGTAGATCGGCTTTCTGATGCATTCAGGCTCCTTTCTGAGCTCGGATAGGTCGGCGTTGCGGTACGGCCCGATTCTGCCACAACGCGGAGCGGGTCGCGCTTGCCGCGATTTCTCCTTGCGTCTCTGGCAGGCCGGGTGGCATACTCGGTTCCCCGGCGGCGGGGAGGTTAGCTCAGCGGTAGAGCACCTGTCTTACACGCAGGGGGTCGTGGGTTCGAATCCCGCACCTCCCACCAGAGCCAGCTTCCACGCCGTCACCGCGGGGCCCGGTCTGCGGGATCCAACGCGGGTTTCTTTGCCGGGGTCCCGAGTTCGGGGTCCCAAATTCGGGGTCGTAGTTCAGTTGGTTAGAACGCCGGCCTGTCACGCCGGAGGCCGCGGGTTCGAGTCCCGTCGACCCCGCCATCCGCAACCCGGATGGCACCCAGTTTCCAAGCAAGCCCCAGTTTCAAGGAAATTCCTGGTTTCAAGGAAAGCTCCAGGTTCAAGGAAAGGCAGTTCAGCACCATGCGCGACAAGATCAAGCTGGTCTCTTCCGCCGGCACCGGTTACTTCTACACCACGACCAAGAACAAGCGGCTGACGACCGAGAAGCTGCGGCTCAAGAAGTACGACCCGAAGATCCGCAAGCACGTCGAGTTCGTCGAAGACAAGCTGCGTTAGAAGTCTCTCCCGCCTGGGACCAATTCGGATCCACTCGCGCGCCTTGCCGCGAGGCGGCTGTTTGCGCGCGGGCCGGGAGTATCGATCGCGGGCGATGCGTGCCCGACAAAAGGGCTGACAGTCTCCTGACGGCCGCTGACTATCCTCGCTCCAGTGATCGGGTTGCGGAGGGCGCAGATCGGTCTCCAAATCGATTCCGACCTGGGAGGATCAGTCAGATGGCTATAGAGAGAGCGAGTTTCAGGTGGGCTTGGTTGCTGGCGCTGGGGGTAGCGCTGGTGGCGCCGGCCACGGTCGCGGCGCAGGAATGTATCCCGTCGTGCGACGCCAAGGACGGCAGGTACCTGGCGATCACCGACGGTTCGGGGCTCGATACCCTGACGGATACCACGCTCGACTTGACGGTGCGGGTGTCCTCGACCGAGCTCGACTTCATGATCGGCTTCTACGACGGCGAGACCGGCGGGCTGTGGGACCTGGCGGGCCCGATGGGCAGCATGGACCCGCCGGTGCCGGCGCAGACCTACACGATCTTCGCCGACCCCGAAACGGACGGCACCTGCGGCGGCTTCGGTTGCGCCTGTCCCGATCTCCCCGTCCCGGGCTGTGATGCTACGGACGAGGGCGTCGGCCATGTGTTGCGGGTCCTCGACGGCGAGGCGATGCCCGACGACGACTGGGTCGATTTCACGATCGCCAACGTGCCGGCTGCCCTGAACGGCGCCGGCACGACCTACGGCTACCTGATACAGGCCGAGCTTGGCGGCGATCTGGATCCGGCACCCGTGCGCAACAGCTTCAAGGTGCGCACCGGCGCCATCTTCGAGGAGGACGTCAGCATCGAGGTCTTCCAGCAGCCGTTTGCCTTCAACGCCTCGCTACCGACCTTCGACGAGCTCGGCATCATCTACCCGGGCTGCGTCGACGTTCCTCTGGCGGTCTGTCTGGCGTCGCTGGAGAACACCACCTACGACGGCACCTTCTCCTTCTTCATCGAGCAGACCCAGCCGCAGTGCGAGTTCATCGTCTGGGACGGCGACCTGGACCATGGCAGCTTCGACGCCGCGGACCGAGACACGGACGATCCGAACTTGCCCCCCGGGCTGGGCAGCCTGCCCCCCTGGGCCTGCGCGGATGAAACCCAGCCCTGCGACGCGACCTTCAACGGGACCGACTGGGTGGGGCCCAACCCGCCCCTTCCGGGCATCAACTTCGAGGGCGAGGCCCTGGGGGTCTGCGTCGGCGGTACCAAGGACGGCGCGCCGTGCATCAAGGACCCGGTGGACGGTGGTCCCGGTCCGCAGCCGTTCGTGCCGGACTGCCCGGGCGGCAGCTGCCTGGTGACCGGCAACCCGCCGGACGAGTTCGACAGCAGCGCGTTTGGCGGCCTGGCTGCCATCTTCGTTCGCCCGGGCTCGCTGACCTACGAGATCTACGCTCCCGGCAGCGGCGCCGGCGACCCGCCGATCGCCGTCAACGACAACCCCTCCGGCAACCGCGAGTGGGAGTTCTTCCGCATCGCGGTTCCGGACGGCGGCTGCTATCTGGACGCCAACGGGTTCCCGCCGGACGTCGACGTGGCCGATCTGCCGGTCGGCGTCTACGAGGTGCGGGTCAAGGGCCTCGACCTCGAGAATCTGAACGCCTTCCGCTTTGACGGCCGGGCGGTGCCCGAACAGTGCGGTCCCTGCGTCGGCCAGGTCACCGAGCTGACGCTCGAATACGCCGGCACCCTGCCGGACCCGATCGTCCGCGTCGACCTGGCTGGCGGCGGTGGCCCGCTGTTCGAGGAGGCGGTCCCGCCCGGCGGGCGGATCGCCGTCCAGGGCTCCGGTCCGGGCGGTGCCTTCGGCTCTTCCGTCGAGCTCTACGTCGACGGCCAGCTCGAAGCCACGATCCTCACCGATTGCGACGGCGCCATCTTCCCCGGTCAGTTCTTTGGCGATTTCGAGATCATCGAGGCCAGGAGCACCGAGGGCGGCCTGATCTGTGAAGACCTCGAGTGCCTGCCCGACGTCGGCTTCGACACCGACGCGGCCGGCTCGGCGCTCGCCGCCGGCACCATCGTCGACGACGAGTACGCCGGCTTCGGCATCACGGTGACGACCGACGATCCGGTCAACCACCCGGCGATGATCTTCGACAGCTCCAACCCCACCGGCGGCGACGCCGATCTCGGCACCCCCAATCAGGACTTTGGCGGCTCGGGCGTCGGCGGGGCCGGCGGGGCGGGCCAGCCGGGCGAGAACTCGCGGGCGCTGGGCAACGTGCTCATCCTCTCCGAGGACGCCGACAGCGGCGACCCGGACGACGACGCGTCCGGCGGCACCCTGATCTTCACCTTCACCTCGCCGGTGCGGGTAGACGCCCTCGAGATCCTCGACATCGAGGAGAGCGGCGGCACGGTCACCGCCTTCGACGGCGGCGGCGCCGTGGTCGGTTCGGCACCGGTCCAGGTGCGGGGCAACAACAGCTATCAGGTGGTGACGCTCGCAGCGACGGGCGTTCGCCGTCTCGAGGTCCACTTCGCCGGCAGCGGCGCGCTGGCGTCGATTCGCTTCTGCATCGACGACCAGCCGCCGGTCTGCCAGGAGTCGATCGTGCGCGACGACTTCGACGTCCAGTCGTTCGGCAACAACGACGGCCCGGACAGCTGGGCCGGCGATTGGACTGAGAACGACGTGGCCGGCGCCGGCCCGGGTGCGGGCAACGTCAAGGTCACCAGCAGCGCCCTGCGGCTGGACGACTACCCCGACACCGGCACCCATCCCAGCGCCCGGCGCACGGTGGACCTGTCGGGCACCGAGTTCGCGCGGCTCAAGTTCATGTTCGACACCAGCTCCGGCGTCGACTCGAGCGATGCCATCGCGGTCGAGATCTCGTCCGACGGCGGCGGCAGCTGGACGGTGCTCGAGACCATCACCGGCATCGTCGGCTCCCACTGGGGGATGCGCGACATCGACATCTCCGCCTACATTTCATCCCAGACCACGGTGCGCTTCCGGGTGAGCAACAAGTACGGCGGCAGCCACGAGTACTTCTACCTCACCCATGTCGAGATCTGCGGCCTGTGCGAGCCGCCGCCGTGCGCGCCGGTCGAGGTCAAGGACAAGTTCGACTCCGAGAGCTTCAACGGCAACGACGGCGTCGACGACTGGGCCGCGCCCTGGGACGAGTACGACACGGCCGGACCGGGCCCGACCACGGGCAACGTCAAGGTCTGGGGCGGCTACCTCAGGCTGAACGACTATCCCAACACCGGGACCCAGCCGCGAGCGGCCCGCAGGGTCGACCTGTCGGGCTCCTCGCACGCCACCCTGGAGTTCGACTGGCGGACCTGGTCCGGCGTCGACACCAGCGACGCGGTGACCCTCGAGATCTCTGCCAACGGCGGCGCCAGCTACACCACGCTCGAGGTCTTCACCGGGATTCACGGCGCCCAGACCGGCTGGGAGAGCTACGACATCACGCCCTACATCTCCAGCCAGACGACCGTGCGCTTCCGCGTCTCCAACCTCTACGGCGGCCCCAACGAGTGGTTCAAGGTGAACGTCCTGACCATCTCCGGCGCCTGCGACTAGCCCTGGCGCGGGCATCGACACGACCCTCCGGGCGGGCTCGGGACCTCCGAGCCCGCCCTTTCTCTCTCCCGCCGCCGGCGGCTTGACCGCTGGCGGCCCTGTGATACCGTCTCGGCGCCCCGTCGTCGGGCAGCGTCGATCTTCCGGGTCGCACCTCCGCTCCCTTGTGAAAGGAGCGGGGCATGAGCCAATGCGAGATCGAAGAAGTCGGGATCGAGGAGTTGCTGCGGCGATGCGCCGCGGCCGGCGACGAGCCGGCCTGGCGGCGGTTTCTCGACCTTTTCGGGCCGGCGCTGGATGCCGGGGTGCGCAAGGTGGCGCGTCAGGCCGGCCTGCCGGGCGACCCGGCCAGTCGGGAAGAGCTGCTGCAGGAGGTCTACTGCCGGCTGCTCGAGAACGAGGGCCGGATCCTGCTCGAGTGCCGCGGCGACTCGGCGCCGGCGGTGGCCGCCTACCTGCGGCGCGTTGCCGCCAGCGCCGCGGTCGACCGGCTGCGGCTGCTGACCGCGGTCAAGCGGGGCCGCCATCTGCAGGTGCGGCTACGTGACGCGGACCGCCGGCGCTGGCGCGGCAGCTTTGTCGCCGAGGCCGCCGGCCCCGAGGCCAGGCTGCTGGCCCGCGAGCGCCGCCACCGCGCCTTTGCCCGCTGCCGCCGGCTGGTCGGCGGGCGCAGCCCCGGCCGGGACCTGACGGTTCTCTTCCTGGCCTACTGCCGGGGGCTCAGCAGCGGCGAGATCGCCCGCCGCCTGGGCGGCGGGCTGACGCCGGCGCGGGTCGACTCGCTGATGCACCGCGTGCGCCGCCGCCTGGCCCGCTCTGGCATCGAGATTCCGCGGCGCTAGCGGCACAGGACACCACTGCGACCACGCACCGCGGGGCGCTGCATCCGCGCTGGCGGCGTTACGCTCCCTGCGGCATAGCCTCAGCTATGCCTCGGTCGCGTGCCTTGCCAGCACGGCGCATCGCCCCGCGCCGCGCGGCCGCAGTGGCGCCCTGCACCGCTAGCGCCGCGCTTGCTATTCTGCGGCTGATGCGTGTGTTCACCCATGCCGACTGTTTCTTGCACGCGGCGCCGGCGGGCTTTCCGGAAAGCCCGCGGCGGCTGCGGGTAATCGTCGACCGGCTGCGGCGGGACGGCTTCGAGGTGGTCGAGTGCGGCGACCACCCCGGTGTGGACGAGGCGGTGCGCGCGACCCACCAGGAGGAGTACGTCGACCGCTTCCGCCGCGCGGTCGAGCGCGGCGATGGGCTGCTGGATTCGGCCGACAACCCGCTGTCGGCGGGGACCTGGACCTCGGCCCGTGGCGCGGTCTCGGCGGTGCTGACGGCCGCCGACTGGACCGTCGCCGCGCCCGGCCGGCGTTCGTTCGCCGCCGTCCGCCCGCCCGGCCACCACGCCGAGCGCGCCACGGCGATGGGGTTCTGCTATTTCAACAACCTGGCGGTGGCGGCCGATCATCTGCGCCGCCGGCACGGGCTGGAACGGCTGGCGATCCTCGATTTCGACGTTCACCACGGCAACGGCACCCAGCACCTGTTCGAGGAGCGCGGCGACGTCCTGTTCGTCAGCGTCCACCAGTTCCCGTTCTACCCCGGCACCGGCGCCGCGGGCGAGCGCGGCTGGGGCGACGGCGAGGGCGCCACGCTCAACGTGCCGCTGCCCGCCGGCACCGGCGACGACGGCTACCGGCGGGCGTTCGAGCGCGAGGTCGAGCCGGCGATCCGCGACTTCGGGCCCGAGATGTTGCTGGTGTCGGCCGGCTTCGATGCCTGGCGCCACGACCCGCTGGGCGGCATGCGGGTCAGCCGCGAGGGGATGGCCCAGTGGGGCCGGCGGCTCGGCGCCCTGGCCGACGAGGTGTGTGAAGGCCGGCTGCTGGAAAGCCTCGAGGGCGGCTACGACCTGGCGTCGCTGCCGGTGCTGGTCAGCGACCACCTGCGGGCGCTCGCCCGCCCCTCGGCGACGCCGGCCTGAGCGCCGGAGGCCGGGGCGCTGAGGGTCTGGGCGGTGCGGGGCCTGGCCGCTGTGGGCCTGGGGCGCTGTGGGGCCTGGGTGACACCGGCCCCCCAAGGCGGAGCGGCCGGTTCAGCCGCCGGGGCGAGCCTGGGCGATCAGGCGCTCGTCCGGCGACGCCATCGCCTTGCGCCGGGTCAGCAGCTCGCCGGCCTGCTCGAACAGGGTCAGGGCCTTGCGGATCTGGTTGTCGCCGCCGGCCAGGACCTCGTAGCGGGCTTCGAGGCCGAAGACCGAGTTGACCACCTCGGCGCGCAGCAGCCGGCGCGCCCGCTCGCGGTCGAGCGGATCGGCCAGCCCCTCGTCGATCTCCTCGCGCGTCGCCAGCTCCTGCGCCGCGGCCCAGGAGAGGAAGCCGTCGAAGACCTTCTCGGACGGGCTCCAGCCGCGGTCGGTGACGGTGGCGCGGCTGGTGTACTCGACCGCGTAGTCGAAGAAGGCGCTGCGCGAGACCAGGAACTGGACGAACTCGCCCGCCTGCTCGGGCTCGACCAGCACGTCCGGGGCGATGCCGCCGCCGCCGTAGACGGTGCGGCCGAGATCGGTCTGGTAGGCCTCGCCGGCCGGCTCCAGCCCGTCGGCGCTGACGCTGGCGTGGTTGGAGTATTCGAACCACGAGGTGTAGTCGCGCTGGATCAGCCGCCCCGAGGGGGTGTAGTACTTGGCGGTGGTCAGCGCCAGGCCGGCGCCGTAGGGCAGCGAGTAGACCGTCTGCACCAGGCCCTTGCCCCAGGTCGGCGTGCCCACGATCAGGCCCACGTCGTGGTCCTGGATCGCCCCCGAGACAATCTCCGAGGCGGAGGCGGAGCCCTCGCTGACCAGCACGATGACCGGCAGGCCGAGCTGCGGGAAGTTGTCCGTGGCCCGGTACTCCTGGAAGGAGTCGCGGGTGCGCCCCCGCGTCTCGACGATCTTGGCGCCGGATGGGAGGAACTGGTCGGAGACGGCGATCGCCTGGTCGAGCAGTCCGCCGCCGTTGCCCCGCAGGTCGAGCAGCAGCCGCTGCATGCCCGCCTGCTTGAGCTCGGCGATCGCCTCGGCCACCTCGCGGCCGGTGCCGCGGTTGAAGTCGGTGACGTAGAGGTAGCCGGTGCCCGGCTCGAGCATGTAGGAGTAGCGGACCGTCGTCTGGGGGATCTCGTCGCGGGTGATGGTGAACTCGAGCGACTCCTCGAAGCCGGCGCGCAGCACCGTGATGGTCACCTGCGTGCCCTTGGGCCCCTTGAGCCGCTTCACCGCGTCGTCCAGGCCCATGGTCTCGGTCGGCTCGCCCTCGATCGAGTTGATGAAGTCGCCGGCGCGCAGCCCGAGCCGCGAGGCCGGCGTGCCCTCGATCGGCGTGATCACCGTCAGCCGCCCGTGACGCATGCCGACCAGGATGCCGAGGCCGGAGAAGGTGCTCTCCTGGCGGTCGCGCATCGACGAGTAGGCCGACGCCGAGAGAAAGCTCGAGTGGGGGTCGAGCTCCTGCAGCATGCCCTGGATCGACGACTCCACCAGGTCGCGGTAGTCGATCTCCCGGCCGTAACGCTCGTGCGCCAGCGACACCAGCTCGGTGTAGGTCCGCAGCGTCGCCCGCGCCTCGTCGGTGAAGGCCAGCAGGCGGTCGCCCACCAGCCCCCCCGCGAGGACCGCGAGGAGGAACAGAACGAGACCTACGCGCCGCCAGCTTCGACTCATGGCGGGGACTGTATCACCGCCGGCCCTTGACTTTGACCGCCGACGGCCCGATCATCCAGGAGTCGTGTCGGAGGCATCAGACTAGATGTTCGGCCCCCTGGGACTGCCCGAGATCCTCTTCATCCTGGTCGTCGCGCTGTTGGTCTTCGGCCCCCGGCGGCTGCCCGAGATCGGCCGCGGCATCGGCAAGGCGCTGGGCGAGTTCCGCCGCGCCACCAACGACCTCAAGCGGTCGATCGACACCGAGGTGACGCTCGAGGAGGTCCGGCAGGGCACGCCCTCGAGCCCGCCGCGGGCGCCTCTTGCCGCTCCCTCTCCGCCCGCGCCCGCGCCCGCGGCCGCCGAACCGACGCCCGCGGCTGCCGAACCGACGCCCGCGGCCGCCGAACCGAAGCCCGCGGCCGCCGCGCCGGCGCCGCCAGCCGCCGGCCAGGGCGACGCCTCCGACTGAAGCTGGCTATGGAAGAGGGGCGCGGGCCGCGGGGCGGCTCCGATCAGCTGCCGCGGATGTCGCTGCTCGATCATCTGAGCGAGCTGCGCAACCGTCTGGTCAAGGCGCTGATCGGCTTCGCGGTCGCCTTCTCGATCTGCTGGTTCTGGGTCGAGGAGATCTCCGACTTCCTCGCCCAGCCGATCTACCGCTTCCTGCCCGAGGGCCAGAAGCTGATCTTCCTCGGCGTCACCGACCCGTTCATCCTTTTCGTCAAGGTGGCCGCGCTGGCGGCGCTGTTCGTCGCCTCGCCCTGGGTAGCCTGGCAGGCTTGGCGGTTCGTCTCGCCCGGCCTGTACAGGAAGGAGAAGCTCTGGGCCGTCCCCTTCGTCCTCGCCGGCTCCTTCTTCTTCATCGCCGGCGGCGCCTTCGCCTACCTGGTGGCCTTCCCCTTCGCGGTCGAGTTCCTGCTCGGCATGGGGTCGGTGTGGGAGGCGCAGATCGCCGTCGACCGCTACTACCGCTTCCTGCTCTACGTCATCCTGGGACTGGCGGTGATGTTCGAGCTGCCGGTGGTGATCTTCCTGCTCGCCCAGATGGGCCTGGTGACGCCGCGCTTCCTGATGCGCCACTTCCGCTGGGCGGTGCTGCTGATCTTCATCGCCGCCGCCTTCATCACCCCGACGCCGGACGTGGTCAACCTCTGCCTGTTCGCGCTGCCGACCATCGCGCTCTATCTGCTGGGCGTGGGGGCGGCGGCGCTCACCACCCGCGGCCGGCGCGACCGGCAGGCCTGAGCCGCGGCCGGCGCTCAGATCCGGCCCGGGGCCCGGTCGTGGTCCGGGTCGCCCGCGGTGGCGAGCAGGTCGGCGGTGAACGGCTAGCCTGGGTTATTCACCACGGCGCGAAGCGAAAGTGCGAAGTGTCCGTCAGATCGGGCCGAACCGCAGCGACGAGGGACGCAGGCGTACTTGCAGTACGTCGAGGACTGAGGAGCGAGGACGGCCCGAGATGGCGGGCAGTTCGCGCTTGCAGCCGTGGCGTGGTGAATAACCCAGGCTAGGCGTCGCCGCCGGGGGGTGGTCCCAGCGGTTCGCGCAGACCGGCGACGACGCCCTTCGCCTTGGCCCACACCGCCGCCTGGTTGCCCCGGACGAGCTCGCGCACGAAGGCCAGCGGCAGCGCCGCGCCCATGAAGAGGAAGAATGTCAGCCAGTCGAGCGGGCCGCCGTAGCGGCGCACGAACAGCGCCGTCGAGCGGCCGCTGCCAAAGGTCCGCCGGGGCACGTAGGAGCCGGCGGTGTGGGAGACCATGTGCCACAACACCGCCTTGGGGGCGTAGAAGCAGCGGTAGCCGCGCAGCTTCAGCCGCATGCACAGGTCGGCGTCCTCGCCGGCGAGCTGGAACTGCGGGTCGAACAGGCCGACCTCCTCGAGGGCGCCGCGCTTCATCAGCATGGCGCAGCCGTTGATGTAGTCGACCTCCTCGGTCCGGTCGTACTGGCCGTGGTCGAGCTCGCCCATGCCGCGCTCGCGGGTGGCCGACTCGCGAAACCGCAGGATGCCGCCCGCCGACCAGAGCCGCTCGGGGTCGCCGTGGTAGTAGGCCTTGGGCCCGACGCAGACGATCTCGGGCGCGCTCTCGGCCACCCTCATCAGCTCGTCGAGCATCGCCGGCGCGACCTCGATGTCGTTGTTGAGGATCAGCAGGTAGTCGTAGCCGCCGTCGAGCGCCGTCCGCATGCCTAAGTTGAGGCCGCCGCCCGGGCCGAGGTTCTGTTCCGTCCGCACGGTGCGCACCTGGGGAAACGCCGCCGCCACCGCCTCGGCCGAGCCGTCGGTCGAGCCGTTGTCGATGTGCAGCACGTCGAAGCTGGGATAGCTCATCCCGAGCAGGCTGCCGATCGCCGTCAGGGTGATCTCGCGGCCGTTGTAGTTGAGCACGATCGCCGCGACGCTCGGCGCCGCGGCCGCGCGCCCGGCCGCAGGCTTCGCGTCGGCGCTCGATGTGGGGTCGCTCATGATTCGCTCCGCGGCGGGTCCCTCGGGTCGGGACCGCTCCGGCCGCCGGTCAGCCTTCGAAGGTGAAGCGGGCGAAGGTCTGCTGCCAGACGCCGCGGCCGCGCAGCAGCTCCTCGACCGCCTCGCGCGCGGCGCCGCGGCCGCCGGCCGTCTCGAGCACCCGGTGGGCGACGGCGCGGACCTCGGCCACGGCGTCGGCGGGAGCGAAGGCCAGGCCGCAGCGGCCCAGCACCACCAGGTCCGGCAGGTCGTCGCCGATGAATGCCACCCGGGCCGCTTCGGTGTTGTGGCGCTCGAGGAAGTCGTCGAAGGCGGTGGCCTTGTCGGCGATGCCGCTCAGGCACAGATCGAGGCCGAGCTCGGCGGCGCGCCGGTCCAGGGCGGCGGCGGCGCGGCCGCTGAACAGGCCGACCTTGAGCCCCGCCTGCTGCGCCAGCTGCAGGCCCAGGCCGTCCTTGGCGTTGAATCGCAGCAGCTGGTGGCCGCGGCGGTCGTAATACAGCCCGCCGTCGGTCAGCACCCCGTCGACGTCGCACAGCAGCCACTCGAGCTCCATCGCCCGCCGCGCAAACTCCTCTTGGTCCAGGCCGGGCATATCTAGAAGAGCTCCAGGCCCCAGAGGTCGTGCAGGTGGACGACCCCCTCGAGCACGTCGCCCGCGCCGACGACGAACAGCGAGGTGATCTTGCGCTCCTCCATCAGGTGGAGGGCGGCGGAGGCCAGCTCGCCGCCGGTGATGGTGAGCGGCCGGCGGTGCATGCAGTCGCCGGCGGTCTTGGCGAGCAGCCCGGGGTCCTGCCCGAGCAGCCGTCGCAGGTCGCCGTCCGAGATGCAGCCGAGCAGCCGGCCGGCGCCGTCGGCGACGGCGGTGATGCCCAGCTTCTTGCGCGACATCTCGTAGATCGCGTCGCGCATCGGTGTGTCGGGCGCGACCGCCGGCAGATCGTCGCCGGCGTGCATCAGCTGCTCGACCTTGAGCAGCCGCTTGCCCAGCTGGCCGCCGGGGTGCAGGCGGGCGAAGTCCTCGGGCGTGAAGCCCTTGGCCTCGAGCAGGGCCATCGCCAGGGCGTCGCTCATCGCCAGGGTGGCGGTGGTCGAGGCGGTGGGCGCCAGGTCCAGCGGGCAGGCCTCCTTGTCGATCGCCACCTGCAGGTGGGCGTCGGCGTGCTGGGCGAGGGCGCTGTCGGCGTTGCCGGTGATCACCACCAGCGGCACCGCCAGCCGTTTGAGCAGCTCGACCAGCCGCAGCAGCTCGCCGGTCGAGCCCGAGAACGAGGCGGCGACCACCACGTCGCCGGCGGCAACCATGCCGAGGTCGCCGTGGTTGGCCTCGGCCGGGTGCAGGAAGAGGGCCGGCGTGCCGGTGGAGGAGAGGGTCGCCGCCAGCTTCTTCATGATCAGGCCGCTCTTGCCCATGCCGGTGCAGACGACCCGGCCGCGGCAGGCGGCCAGCAGCTCCACCGCCGCGTCGAACCGCTCGTCGAGCTGGTCGAGCAGGCCGCGGATGGCGCCGGCCTCGATCTCGAGGACCTCGCGCGCCACGACGCGGGGCTGGCGGGGGACGGCGCTCATGGGGGGACGACGCTCATGGGGCGGCCGCTACCGGCGGTGAGACCAGCCGGCGCAGCTCGAGCAGTTCGCCGAGCAGCGCCTCGGCCCGCCCCGGGTCGAGCTGGGTGGCGCTGTCGGACAGCGCCCGCTCGGGATCCGGGTGCACCTCGAGATAGACGCCGTCGGCGCCGGCCGCCACCGCCGCCCGCGCCAGCGGCTCGGCGAAGCGGCGGTCGCCGCCGGTCTGATCGCCGGCCGCGCCCGGCAGCTGCAGCGAGTGGGTGACGTCGTAGATCACGGCGATGCCGTCGTCGTGCATGAGGTCGAAACTGCGCATGTCGACCACCAGGTTGCGGTAGCCGAAGGTGACGCCGCGCTCGGTGACGGTGATCCGGTCGTTGCCGGTGCTGCGGGCCTTCTCGACCGCCCGCCGCATGTCGCCGGGCGCCATGAACTGGCCCTTCTTGATGTTGACCGCGCGGCCGGTGGCGGCGGCGGCGAGGATCAGGTCGGTCTGGCGGCAGAGGAAGGCGGGGATCTGCAGCACCGTCGCAGACCTCGGCCGCCGGCCTCGCACTGCTCGGGCGCGTGCACGTCGGTCAGCAGCGGCATCCCGGTCTCGGCGCCGACCGCCGCCAGCGACCTCGAGGCCGCGCTCGAGCCCCGGGCCGCGGAAGCTGCCGAGCGCGCTGCGGTTGGCCTTGTCGTAGGAGGCCTTGAAGATGATCGGCGTGCCGAGGGCGCGGCCGATGGCCGCCACCGCCCGGCCGGCCGCCAGGGTCTGCTCGGCGGACTCGATGACGCACGGCCCGGCGACGATCGGCAGGGCGCCGGGGCCGGTGCGGATACCGGCCGCCAGCTCGACCACGGGCGGGCTCATGCGCCTCCTCCGGCCACCTCCACGGCCTCCGCCACGCCGGCGTCGGGCGCGCTCAGCCGCCGTTCGAGGGCGGCGCGGATATAGGAGACGAACAGCGGGATGCGGCTCGGTCGGCTTCGACTTGTACTCGGGGTGGAACTGGCAGCCGAGGTACCAGGGATGGTCGGGCAGCTCGACCATCTCGACGAACTTGCCGTCCGGGCTCATCCCCGAGACCACCAGGCCGTTGTCGACCAGCGGCTTGAGGTACTTCTGGTTGACCTCGTAGCGGTGGCGGTGGCGCTCGCTGATCTCCTCGCTGCCGTAGATCCGGCGGGCCAGCGTGCCCTCGCGCAGCCGGCACGGGTAGGCGCCGAGCCGCATGGTGCCGCCCATCTCCTCGACGCCCAGCAGGTCGCGCAGCTTGTAGATCACCGCGTGCGAGGTCTCGGGGTCGAACTCGGAGGAGTTGGCCTCGGCGATGCCGCAGACGTTGCGGGCGAACTCGATCACCATGCACTGCATGCCGAGGCAGATGCCGAAGAACGGCACGCGGTTCTCGCGCGCGTAGCGCATCGCCCGGATCTTGCCGTCGGTGCCGCGCGAGCCGAAGCCGATCGGCACCAGCAGGCCGTCGACCTGGTGCACCTCGCGCGGCCAGCTCGCCCCTCGAGCTGCTCGGCGTCGATGTAGACCAGCTCGACCCGGGCGTCGTTGGCGATGCCGCCGTGCATCAGCGCCTCGTTGAGGCTCTTGTAGGCGTCGGGCAGCTCGACGTACTTGCCGACGATGCCGATCCGGACCTCCTGGGTGGGGTGCTTGATGCGGCTGACCAGCGCCTCCCAGGCGGTCAGGTCGCGCGGGTTGCGCGGCAGGTTGAGCAGCTCGAGCAGGAGCTCGTCGAGGCCCTCCTGGCTCAGGCTCAGCGGCACCTCGTAGATCGTCGACGACGTCGCGGGCGGCGATCACCTGGCGCGGCTCGAGATTGCAGAACAGGGCGATCTTCTGCTTCACCTCCGACGGCAGCGGCCGGTCGCAGCGGCACAGCAGCGGCGTCGGCCGAGATGCCGATGGCCCGCAGCTCGCGCACCGAGTGCTGGGTCGGCTTGGTCTTGAGCTCGTCGGCGGCGGCGATGAACGGCACCAGCGTCAGGTGCAGGTGGGCCGCGTTGGCGCGGCCCAGCTCGAGCCGCAGCTGGCGGATCGCCTCGAGAAAGGGCAGCGACTCGATGTCGCCCACCGTGCCGCCGATCTCGATGATCACCACGTCCACCGCGTCGGCCAGCCGCTTCATGGCGTCCTTGATCTCGTCGGTGACGTGCGGGATGACCTGCACCGTCTTGCCCAGATAGTCGCCGCGGCGCTCCTTGTTGATCACCGCCTCGTAGATCTTGCCGGTGGTGTAGTTGTGCGCCTTCGAGGTCAGGGTGTGGGTGAAGCGCTCGTAGTGGCCGAGGTCGAGGTCGGTCTCGGCGCCGTCGTCGGTGACGAAGACCTCGCCGTGCTGGTACGGCGACATGGTGCCCGGGTCGACGTTGACGTAGGGGTCGAACTTCATCAGCGTGACCGAGAAGCCGCGCGACTCGAGCAGCGCCCCGACCGAGGCGGCCGCCACGCCCTTGCCCAGCGAGGAGACCACGCCGCCGGTGATGAAGATGAACTTCGTCGCCATGTCGCTGTCTCCCTCCGGGCCCTCAGCCCGCTCCCGCCTGCTGCTGCTCGAGCAGGAAGCGATCCACCGTCTCGAGATCCTCGATTGTATCCACCCCCCGCCAGCCGCGCGCGACCGGCAGCACCCGGATGGCGATGCCGTTCTCGAGCGCGCGCAGCTGCTCGAGCGACTCGCGGCGCTCGAGCGGCGTCGGCGGCAGGCCGGCCAGCCGCAGCAGCGCCGCGCGCTGGTAGCCGTAGATGCCGACGTGCCGCCGCGGCGCCGCGCCGCCGTCGCCCCGGGGGTAGGGGATCGGGGCGCGGCTGAAGTAGAGCGCGTAGCCGCGCGAGTCCAGCACCACCTTGACCACGTCCGGGTTCTCCAGGTCGCCGGCGGCGGCCGGCGAGGCCAGGGTGGCCACCGGGTCGCCCGGGTTGTCGCGCAGGTGGCGGGCCAGGGCGGCGATCGCCGCCGGCTCGATCAGCGGCTCGTCGCCCTGGATGTTGACCACCGCCGCGGCCCGCCAGCCGCGCGCCGCCCAGGCCACCCGGTCGGTGCCGCTGGCGCAGTCGGCCGGGGTCATCTCGACCTCGGCGCCAAAGCCCGTCGCCGCCTCGGCGATCCGCTGGTCGTCGGTCAACACCACCACCCGCTCGAGCCCCTCGGCCTGGCTCGCCCGGCGCCAGACGTGCTCGATCATCGGCCGGCCGGCGATCGGCAGCAGCGCCTTGCCGGGCAGCCGGGTCGAGCCGTAGCGGGCGGGGATGGCGCCGACGATCGGCCCGCCGTTGGTGGCGCTCGCGGGCTCCGTCTCCGAGGGGTGCACGGCCAAGCCTAACGCATCTCCCACGCGCCGCAAATCCGGCCGCCGCTGGGGCGCCGAGTCGCGTATTCTCCAACTCGTGCGCAGAGCGTTGATCTTCGCCCTGATCCTGGCCGGTGCCGTGCTCGTGGCGGTGGTCGAGCGCGCGCTGCCGCCGCGGATGGCCGCCGAGCGGCTGGTCACCGGCCGCGCGCAGTGGATCTGGGCGGTGCCCGACCGGCAGGGGGTGACGCCGCTCGCCTTCCAGGCGGCGCGCGACTTCGACCTGGCGGCGCCGCCCGCCGAGGCGCGCGTCCACGTTCTCGCCGACGAGGAGTACCTGCTCTATGTCAACGGCGCGCGGGTGGGCGGCAACCGCTACCGGCCCGGCGCCGGAGTCGACAGCTACGAGGTGGCGCCGCTGCTGGTCTCGGGCGCCAACCGCTTGCTCCTCGAGCTGCGCTCGGGGCGGCGCGCCGGCGGGCTGCTGCTGCGGCTCGTCGGCAGCGACGGTCTCGATGTCGTCAGCGGCCCGGAGTGGCGGATCCTGCTGCGCAACCGCCAGCAGCACCTCGATCCGGCCAACCGCCTGGTGGAGCCGCGGCGGCCCTGGGTCTGGGGCGCGCCGCCGATCGGACGCTGGCGGACGCCCGAGGCCGGCGCCGAGCTGCCGCTCTTTGCCGACGTGGTTGCCGGCGAGGCTCGGCTGCGGCCGGCCAGGCTTGGCGTCGGCGAGGTCGGCGAGGTCGGCCAGACGTCCCGCCAGCTGCGGCCGCCGAGGCGCCGGCTGCGCCCCTCGTCGCCGTCGCTGGGCCGCCTGGTGACCTTCGACTGGGGGCGCGAGGTCGCCGGCTATGTCGGGCTCTTCTTCGGCACGCGGCAGTGGCCCAAGGCGCTGCTCTACTTCGGCTGCGAGCCGCCGGGCCCGGAGGCGGCGCCAGACGACCACGCCCTGGGCGCCCGCGGCCGGCTGCTCTGGAGCTCGGCCCTGCCGCGGCGGTTCCGGTGTCTGACGGTGCTGGCGCCGGACGGGATCCGCGGCGCCTTCGTGACCGAGGTCGACGAGGGCCGCGCGGCGGCGCTGCTGGCGGCCGGCGCGAGGCCGGCAAGCCCGCCCCGGGGTGTCTTCGGCCTCGGGCGGCCGCCGCCGCTAGTTTCGCCGGTTGAGCACGAAATCCGGCGCCAGCTCGAGGGCCTCACGGGCCTCGTTGGCGGGCAGCCCGGCTAGGGCGTCGCGCGCCGTCTCCGCCCAGGCGGCGGCGATCTCGCCGGCCTCCTCGAGGGTGCCTTCGCGGGCCACCAGGTCGAGGATCTCGCCGCTCGGGGTGCGGTCGAAGCCGCGGTCCTCGAGCACCCGCACGATCGCCTGCCTGCCGGCGACCTCGAGGCGCGGCAGCGCCAGAATCAGCGGCAGCGTCAGCTTGCCGTCGCTCAGGTCGCCCAGCACCGGCTTGCCGAGCTCGCGCTCGGAGGCGGTGAAATCCAGCATGTCGTCGACCACCTGGAAGCAGGTGCCCAGGGCCTTGCCGTAGCGCTGGAGGGCGGCGCCCGCCGCGGCGTCGGCCGGCGTCATCAGGCTGGGGATCGACGCCGCGGCGCCGAACAGCTCGGCCGTCTTGCGGTCGATGATGTCGAAGTACTCGTCGACCGAGAGGTCGATCGCCCCCAGCCGTTGCTGGGCCAGCAGCTCGCCCTCGGTCATGCGCAGCGTCGCGTCGCACAGCTGGCGGATCACCGCCAGGTTGCCGTGCGCCAGGGCTTTCTGCAGGGCTCGGGTGTAGAGCCAGTCGCCCAGCAGCACCGTCAGGCTGTTGCCCCAAAGCTCGTTGACCGTGCGGCGGCCGCGGCGCAGCGACGAGCGGTCGATGATGTCGTCGTGGATCAGGGTGGCGGTGTGGATCAGCTCGATCACCGCCGCGTAGGTCACCTCTTCGTCGCTGTCGCGGTCCAGCAGCCGCGCCGAGAGCAGCAGCAGCGCCGGCCGCATGCGCTTGCCGCCGCCGTCGACCAGGTACTCGCCGGCCTGCTGGACGAAGGGCACGTCGCTGGCCAGGTCGCGGCGAAAGACCTCTTCGGTGGCCAGCAGCTTGGCGGCGATGAGGTCGAGGAAACCGCTCCGCCGAGGGCGGCTCGCTCTGCCGGGCGGCCATGGCCAGGGGTGGGTTCGGTGGGCTCATGCTCGTCAGGGCGCGAACGGCTCGACCGGCTCGAACGGTATCACCTGCTGTAGCGTCCCGTCGTGGAAACGGTAGGCCCGGCCGTGCCGGAAGTACCACCAGGTGACTTCCTCGTAGCTCGGGAACCGGACCGTGTCCAGCCGCTCGGGTTGCCCCGCTTGTTCGTACACCTTGCGCTCGTCCTCGCTGTCGAGAGCGGCCAGGAACTCCTGCCGCGACTTCACCAGATCGGTGTCTGCTACCTGGATGGCGCTGACTACCGGACTGCCCCCCTGAGTTCGCCGGGAGACGTCGACCCGTTGCAGTTCGACCAGCTGCTCGCCCTCGGTGGTGCGCACCGCGACCGCCACCACCAGGTCGAAGCGGTTGAAGTACTCGTCCCAGCGCCAAGGCAGGCTGAACTCACCGGCCTCGTCGGTCACCGTGGCCAGCCGGCGCGTGTTCTCGCGCACCCGGCCCAGGCGCATGACGTTGAACACCGCCCGCGAGGCCTCGAGGGTGACCTGAAGATCGGGCAACGGCACCCCCGCGGCGTCGGTCACCACGCCGGTGAAGGTCACCTCGTCGCCCTGGACGTAGGGGAAGTTGGCGGCCGTGGCCTGGTGACTCCCCGTAGCCGTCAGCAGCAGCGCGGCGAAGGTCGCCGCCAGGGCGCGACGGCGCGCGCGCGACGCCGGGCCTGCGGATCCTTTGGTGGGCGAGGTCATGGCGCGAACGTCTTCCGTTGCCGCGGCGATTATAGCCGCCGTATCGGCCGGGAGGCGGCGATCTTCGGGCGGCGCGGCTACTCCTCGATCCAGGTCAGCTCGCCGGGAGGGCGGAGATCGGCGGCGGCCGGCGCCAGCGGCCGCGTGGCGCCAAAGGTGAACCGGGTCGTGTTGCCCTCGACGTCGCGGTAGGTGAGCTCGGAGAGGCTGCCGTCGGCGGCCGCCAGCCGCAGCGTGGCGGCGACGATCTCGGTCGCCGGGACCCGCGGCTCGAGGCGGATCTCGGGGGCCCCGGCCGGCCCTTGGACCAGCTCGGCCGTGTAGCGCTCGGCCAGCCTCTCGACGCCCAGCCGCAGCAGGTCGAGGCCGCGATCCTCCTCCGGGTCGACGGCGAAGATGCGACCGCTCGACTCACCGGGGTTCCAGGTCCATACGGTCTGCTCGCACAGCAGGTAGCTCTTGGCGAACGGCTCGTCGTAGTCCCAGCGCAGGCAGCCTGGCAGCGCCAGCGTCAGGAGGCCGGTTTCGCTGTCGCCGCTCGAAAAGCCGGCCGGCAGGTACTCCTGGCGGAACTCCGCCGCCTGCGGCTGTGCCTCGAGCCGGGCGCGCAGCCGGCGCAGCGCGGCCCAGCCGTCGTCGGCGTCGGGCGCCGCGGCCGGGGCGGGGGGCGGCGCGGCGGCGCCTGGTGAGCTGGGGGCTGGCAAACCGGCCGCGGGCGGGCCGGCGGCCAGCAGAGCAGCCAGCAGCAGGCCGGTGCTCAACAGGCCGGTGTTCATCAGGCCCGCGAGGCGCGCGCGCGCGGGGGGGTGCCGGATCAGAAAGGGATCGTTGCTCACGAGTGGGGACCTCGGCGACGCCGCCTCAATGGCGGAAGTGGCGCCGGCCGGTGAACAGCATCGCCAGCCGGCGCTCGTCGGCCGCGGCGATGAGCTCGGCGTCGCGCTTGCTGCCGCCCGGCTGCACCAGCGCCGTGACGCCGGCGTCGGCCAGGACGTCGAGCCCGTCGCGGAAGGGAAAGAAGGCGTCCGAGGCGGCGGCACAGCCGGCAACCGGCAGCTCCGCCTTGCCCACCGCCAGGTGGCAGGCGTCGACGCGGCTCATCTGGCCGGCGCCGATCCCCACCGTCTGGGCGGCGTTGGCCACCACGATGGCGTTCGAGCGCACCTGCCGCGCCACCTGCCAGGCGAACTCGAGCGCCGCCCGTTCGGCGGGCTCGGGGGCGCGGGTGCTGACCTGCTGCCAGCCGGCCGGGTCGTCCCATTCGTGGTCCGGGGTCTGCGCCAGCATGCCGCCGTCCACCTGGCGCAGCTCGATGTCGCCGCGGGCCGGCCGGAAGACCGGGCAGCGGATCAGACGGCGGTTCTTCTTCTTGCGCAGCAGTGCGAGCCCCTCATCGTCGAACGCCGGTGCCACCACGACCTCCACGAACTCATCGGCCATGGCCTTTGCAACTCCCGCGCCGACCGGGCGGTTGAAGGCCACCACCGAGCCGAAGGCCGACTTGGGGTCGCAGGCCAGGGCGCGCTCGTAGGCCTCGCGCACCGAGTCGCCGCGGCCGACGCCGCACGGGTTGTTGTGCTTGATGATCGCCGCCGCCGGCTCGTCGATGCGGGCGGCCAGGGTGCGGGCGGCGTCGGCGTCGAGCAGGTTGTTGAACGACAGCTCCTTGCCGCCGAGCTGCTCGAAACCCTCGAAGACGCCGGCGCCGCCGAGCAGCCGGTAGAGCGCCCCCTGCTGGTGGGGGTTCTCGCCGTAGCGCGGCTCGGCGACCTTCTCGAGGTCGAGCAGCAGATGGCGGGGGAACTGGCCCGGCTCGTCGCCGCTCACCCGCTCCAGCCAGGCGGCGACCGCGGCGTCGTAGGCCTGGGTGTGGCGGAAGGCCTTGATCGCCAGCCGGCGGCGCAGCGTCTCCGGCACCCGGCCGTCGCCCTCCTCGAGCGCCGCCAGCACCTGCGGGTAGTCCGCCGGATCGACCACCACCACCACGCCGCGATAGTTCTTTGCGGCGCCGCGGACCATCGCCGGGCCGCCGATGTCGATCATCTCGATGATCCGCTCGACGCTGGCCTCGGCGTCGGCGGCGGTCTCGCGGAACGGGTACAGGTTGACCACCACCACGTCGATGGGCGGGATGCCGTGATCGCGCAGCGAGCTGACGTGGGCGGCCTGGCCGCGATCGGCCAGGATGCCGCCGTGGATCCGCGGGTGCAGCGTCTTGACCCGGCCGCCGAGGATCTCGGGGAAGCCGGTGACCTCCGAGACCGGCAGCACCGGAATGCCGGCGGCCTCGAGCTCGCGATAGGTGCCGCCGGTCGAGAGCAGCTCGACGCCCAGCCCGACCAGCCCGCGGGCCAGCTCGGGCAGGCCCCGCTTGTCGTAGACCGAGAGCAGCGCGCGTGCGGCCTTGAGCATCCTCTTCCTCCCTCCTGCGTTCCGGGCCCAGCGCCGGGTCAGCGGCCGGCGGCGTCCGGGCCGATCAGCACCAGCCGGTCGCCGGCGAGGCGCGGCAGCGAGCCCTCGTCGCTGCCGCCGGCGGCCAGCCAGAGGTGCCGCATCATGGCGGCGACGTCGCTCACCGCGTGGCTGTAGGCCAGCGAGCCGACCGCGAAGGCGGTGGAGCGGTCGTCGAAGCGGCCGCCGTCGCGGCCGATCCGCCGGTACTCGCGGGCGATGGAGGGATAGAGCTGGCGGCCGCGGACGAGGGTGCGCGCCAGCAGCGCGTCGAGCTCCGCGGCGGTGCTGCCGATCCGCCGGCCGGTGGGGTAGTAGACCACCCGGAAGCGGCCCCGGGCGCCGTCGAGATAGCGCGGGTAGTGGCGGCGGTAGGCGTCCTCACGCGGATCGAGGTTGGCCACCCGCAGCGGGTCGTTCAAGTCGGCCACGAGGTGCGACACCAGCCCGATCTGGTGGACGATCTCCGAGAACGGCCGGTGCCCCCGGATGCCGGCCACCGCCCGCCGCGCCTCGGTCCGCACCATCTCCGCCAGCCGCCCCGAGCCGTCGGCGTTGGCCTCGTGCCGGCCGCCGGAGTGGTCGGCGAACGGGTCCAGCACCCCCTCGCGCAGCGCCGCCTCGTGACGCTCGATCTGGCGCGCCAGATCGTCCGGGGCCAGCCTGGCGGCGGTCTCGACGATGGCCAGCTGGGTGCGCTGGGTCCAGGCGGCGGCGGGGGAGGGGGCGAGGACGGCGGCCAGCGCCAGACAGCCCGCCAGAGACAGGGCGGGGAGGCTTGGCGGGGGCTTCATGAGGTCTATTCTACCGGGCTTCCAGCCCTCCGGGCTTCAGCCCGTGCGGGGTCAGCCCCACCGACTCGACTCGGTGAGTCGAGCTCGGCGGGTCAAGACAGCTAGCGGGCTTGCCTCAGTTCCTCGATGACCTCGATCCCGGACTTGGTGAGAAAGGGACCGTGCTGGCGATAGTGCTCGAGGGAGATCGTCCTGTCTGCCATGGCCCACGATGCCTGCTGCTCGGGGTTCGAGTCAATTGGTCTGGAGGGCCTGTTCTCGAGGAAGGGCCGGGGATTTCCAACCGAATGGACAGATTCGGGCACGCGACCTTGCCGTTACCGGCTGCTCTTGACGCCCTGCAAGCAGCCTGCTAGAAATCCTCGTTGGCCGTTCCACGGCCCGTGCCCAGGTAGCTCAGTTGGTAGAGCACCTGACTGAAAATCAGGGTGTCGCTGGTTCGATTCCGGCCCTGGGCACCATCTGACCTCGTCCAGAACCAGGGTGCGGTTGCGGCCCACTTGTTGGTGTAGTCAACGAAGGTGCCGGCGCGTTACGTGCGCCGGTCATCGTCGTCGCGGGGAACGGCTCTGCACGTCGCTTGGCCGCAAGGTCGCCAGAAGAACACTGAGGTGCCCTCAGCGGTAGGCCTCGCGGCGGTGGCGAACGCGGACTACGAGAACCAACACCTCGTCCTCGTGGATCTCGTAGATCACGCGATACGCACCAACTCGAAGCCGCCAGGCCTCGCGTTGCCGGAGCTTCTTGACACCCGGCGGCCGAGGATCGGTCGCCAGTCCTTCGATCGCTCGGATGATGCGATCCCGATGCGGAGGAGAGATCTTGGCGAGGCTCTTCTGGGCGGCACGCTCGATGACGAGCGCGTAGCTCACCCCTGCTCGGCTTCGCGGATCTCGCGGACTGCCTGGTCGAAGGGGATCGGATCGGACGGCTCGCGCTTGGCCTCGTCGTAGGCCCGGACGTCCTCGAGCTCTTCGAGCGCCTCGAGGACCTCCTGCCACTCCTCCCAAGGCACGATGACCGCCTTGCGTTTCCCGTCGCCGTCGACGATGAACTCCTCGTGGGTCGTGATCACTGCTTTCTCCCCGGGCAGATTACGAGGCATCGGCCCTCCCGGTCAAGCCGATGGCACCTCTTGTGCTCGCCACAGGGTGTCGGGGTCGCCGTCGTAGAGCGAGAGGTAGTCGGCGGCGCTGGCAGTGGCGTTGAGGCCGACGGCCTCGGAGACGGCGGCGGCGACGGCCTCGGCCTCGGTCTCGCGGACCTTCTTCGAGGCGGGGCGGTCGTCGTGACGCTGATGGAGCAGCTCGTGGGCGAGCTCGTGGGCGAGAACGGCGAAGTGCTCGGCGTCGTCAGCGGTGACGACAGTGCTGAGGATGATCTTGCCACCGGTCGAGTAGCCGAGAGCGCCGCCGACGATCGGTGCGATCTCGACCTCGATCGAGCGGCTGGCGGCGAAGGCCTGGAGACGCTGGAGGGCCTCGCCCGGGGTGCCGGTGTAGCCCCATGCTCTGCAGTTCCTCGTCTTCACCTTCGCAGGATGGCTGAACCGCCACCAGGAGGATCTGATCGACTACCTGCGAGAGGAGAATCGGGTCCTCCGCGAGCAACTCGGCAGTCGGCCTCTTCGGCTGACGGACGCCCAACGCCGCCGACTTGCCGTGCGCGGCGAGAGACTCGGACGGCAGGCGTTGGCGCAGGTGGCGAGCATCGTCACGCCCGACACGATTCTCCGCTGGTACCGCAGACTGATCGCCAGGAAGTACGACGGCAGTGCCCGCAGAGGTCGAGGCCGGCCGATGACGCCACGCGAGCTCGCTGAGCTCGTCGTCAGGATGGCCCTAGAGAATCCGAGATGGGGCTACACGCGAATCCGCGACGCTCTCGCCAACCTCGGACACCAGATCGCTCGCAATACCGTGAAGCGGATCCTGCAGGACCACGGGATCGAACCGGCGCCCGAGCGGCGCCGGCGAACGCCCTGGAAGACGTTCCTCGAGGCTCACTGGCAAGGCTTGGCGGCAGCCGATCTGTTCACCGTGGAAGTCCTCACCCTGGCTGGGCTCAGGCGCTACTTCGTGCTGTTCGTCATCGAGCTCAAGAGCCGCCGAGTGAGGATCGCGGGAATCCACCACCAGCCGTACGGGGAGTGGATGGAGCAGATGGCCCGGAATCTGACAGACGCGATCGATGGCTTTCTCCGAGCAACGAGGCACCTGATTCACGACAGAGATCCGCTCTACACCCATGCCTTCCTCGAGATCCTCAAGAGCAGCGGTGTCCAGCCGATCAAGCTGCCACCGAGAAGCCCGAATCTGAACGCCTACGCGGAGCGGTTCGTGCGGTCCATCAAAGAAGAGTGTCTCAGCCGAGTCGTCCTGCTGGGTGAGGGCCACCTGCACCTGGTGGTTCACGAGTACGTCGAGCACTACCATCGCGAGCGAAACCACCAGGGGCTCGACAACCAGCTGCTCGAACGGGCGCCCCCACCAGAGAACCTGGCCGCCGAGGTCCACCGGCGTGGACGCATCGGTGGACTCCTGAACTACTACCATCGCGAGGCCGCATGAGCGTTCGGCCGATTATTTGCACCCTACG
>CAWAET010000022.1:0-180905 GCA_963781065.1 Thermoanaerobaculia bacterium
GGACTCGGGAATGGGGACCCTCCAGAATCCCTAGCTCCCGCGGCGGCATCCATCTCGGTCGGGGCTGCTGAGATCCCCGCCTAACCGACAGCGGGGGTCGGGGTCGGCCGGAGATCACGCCAGGCCGATGAGCGCTTTCGTCTGCATTCTCGATCGATCCGGCGCCGACCTGGATCCGCGGCAGGTTCATCGGCTAGCCGAGCCGCTAGAGATCTACGGCGCCACGCTTTCCAGCCACTGTCAGGGTCCGGTGGCCATCGCCATTCGCCACGCGGTGGACCCTGCAGCCGGCGGGCTGCACGGTCCCGTCACCGATGCCGCGAGTGGTCTGGTGGCGGCGGTGGCGGGCCGATTCGCCCAGGTCGACGAACCCCCGGCAGCCGCCTCGACCGGCCGGCGCGCGGCACGCGCCGGCGCGGCCACCGCTCTCGACGCGATCCTCCGCCGCGACGCCGGGTTTCTCGCCGGGCTGGCCGGCTCATTCGTCCTCATCGCGGCCGATCCCGGGCAACCCTGGTTGAGCGTCGCGCGAGACCACCTGGGCAGCCTCAAGGTCTATTACTACCTCGATCGGCGCTGGCTGATCGCCGCCAGCGAGCCGGCTGTGATCTTGCGTCACGCCGCGGTCGCCCAGGACGTGGACGAGGTGGCGGCGGCTCGATACCTTGGGTTTCGGTTCTCCCAGGGCGAGCGGAGCTTCTTCCGCCACATCCAAGAGCTGCCGCCGGCCCATCAGCTGCGGGTGACGGCCGGCGACTACAAAGCGGAGCAGTACTGGCGCTTCCGGCTCCTCCCGAGCCTCCGGAATCGGTCGCGCGAGCGGATCCTGGCCGGTTTTCGAGCGCACCTGACGCGGTCCGCGCTCGATCAAGTGACGGGCCTGGAGCCGGAGCAGGTCGCCCTTTCCCTCAGCGGCGGCCTGGATTCGACGACGCTGGCGGCCCTGGCGCCGGACGGCGTGCGGGCCTTCTCGTGGACCTTCGACGATGCGCCGGAGTGCGACGAGCGCGGCAACATCGCGGCCGTCGGCGCGCACCTGGGCAAACCCATCCACTGGGTCAAAGGCGACGGCCTCTACCCCCTGTGCGGTGATTTCGTCGACAGCTTCGTCCACCAGGGCTCCCCGCATGTCAATGCCTTCGCGGCGTTGAAGCGTCGGCTCTACCGGGCGGCGCGGGCGGAAGGATGTGTGCGGATCCTGCTCGGCGACTGCGGCGACGCGCTGTACTCGGCCGAGAAGTACTGGCTGCGAGACGCGCTGACCCTCGGGGCTCCGGGTGTCGCGGCGAGCCTCCTGCGGACGATCCGGGAGGCTGCTCGGGGAGATTCAGCGGCGCGGCTCGCCCTGCGCCGCCTCGTGCCGGTGACGCGCATCCGCTCGACCCGCCGGGGCACTCTGCCGTGGTTGACCGAAGCAGCACAGTCCCTCCTGCCACCGACCGCATTCTCGCCAATCCTCCCCGAGGCCCGCCGGCAGCGCCGCTATGAGCTGAGCGTCGGAGCCAAACACACGGAGTTGGTGAGCGAGGAGGCACGGCTGTTTGCCCAGTGCGGCATCGGCTTCGGCGACGCCTACTGGCACTGGCCGCTGCTCGAGATGGTGATCAATCTGCCCGCATGGTGGCTCCACCAGGACGGCAGGAGCAAGGTCTTGACCCGCGAGGCCATGAAGGGCTTGCTGCCAGACAGGGTCCTGGAGGGCGGCAGGGGCGGGCTCATGGGCTCCTTCTTTCTGCGCGGTATCGAGTCGCGACGCCCGGAGATTCGTGAGGCCGTCTTCAGACACCCACGCTCGGATTGGCAGCGCTACGTCGAGCGCGCGTGGCTCGAGCCCTATCTCGAGGCCACCGGCTCCATCCAGTTCGGCCATACGATCCTCTGGCGGGTGATCAGCTACGAGTTGTGGCAGCGGCGGCTGATCCGCTCGGGCTAGCCAAGACTGCTCGGCGCGGCTCGAGGCGGCGGGCAATCCGAACCTGCAACCGGGCCTTGGTGGATAATTGCCGCCAAGCAGGGCACCGTGACCGCAGGCAAGCGACAGCGCTCCGACGACCTGGTCGATCTGATCGGCCTCGTGTACGGCATCCACCTTCGCGGCACCCTGCCGGCCGGATTCCAGCCCTACCTGTGGGCGGCGGCCGAAGATCGGGCCGACCGTCGGCGCGCGCTCGACGTCAGCTACCGGACCGTCCGGAGCCTGCCGGCGGTGAAGGAGATCTGGGCCGCCGAGCCGGGACCGGAGACGATCGGCCGGTTCGCGCTGTTTCATGAGCCGGACGGTATCGGCTTGACGGTGGCCGGCGAGGGGACCGGGCTGTTTCGACTGACCGCCGGCAGGATCGAGATCGAATGGTCGCCGGAGGGCGCCGGGGCGGCGCATTACTTCTTCTCCCACGCGCTTCCCTTGTGGTTGGAGTCCAGGGGCGTGCCCGTCCTGCACTCGAGCGCGGTGTCTTTCAGAGGCCGGGCGGTCGCCTTTGTCGGCGGGAGCGGAGTCGGGAAATCGACGCTCTGCGCCGGCCTGGTTGGTTGCGGGGGTGATTTCGTGGCCGATGACGGGCTGCCGCTGTTCGAGGACGAGCACGGCGAGTGGCGTTGCGCCCATGGCCCGCCCCAGTTCAAGCTGTGGCCGACCGCGCTCGAAGATCGGCTTGGGGTTCCGGCCGGGACGCTGCCCAGGGTGCATGACTCCCTGGAGAAGAGGCTGCTGCCGAGCCCGCGGCGCGACTCCGCCGGCCCGGCTGCCAGCCTGGAGCTGGCAGCCGTCTACGTGCTCGAGCGCCGGCCGGAGGACAGCGGCGAGGTTACGAGCACAGCGTGCACGGCCCGCGAGTCTCTCGTGCTTCTGATCGAGCACAGCCTCGCCGGTGGACCGGTCGCCGCCATGGGCCTGTCGGCACAACGTCTCGAGCAGTTCGCACGCGCCGCCGCGCGAACTCCCGTCAGGGTGCTTCGCTACCCGACCGGGGGCGATTCCTGGCGACTCATCAAACAGGCGATCCTGAGCGATCTGGCCGCGAACGGCTCCTCAGCGCCGCAGCCGCCCTGAGCGAGCCGTTCAGGCTCGATGCCCTTCAGGACTTGGCTTCGAAGACGATCTTCCACCCGTCCGGGTGGCGGCGCCAGTACTGCTGCTTGCGGGTGCGCGAGCGGAAGGTGTCGCTCTCGTAGCCCTGCTGGAACTCCACCAGCACCGTCCCCTCTTCTCCCGGGTAGGCGTAGATGGCGACGTCGCTGAGATCGACACGGATGTACTTCTTGCCCTGGTTGACTCGCCGCTTGTAGCCGGCGAAGCGGGTCAGGTCCATGCCCTCGGTCTGGAAGCCGGGACCGTAGTGCGCCAGGTAGCGGTCGGTGTCGAGGCTCTCCCAGTCGCGCCGCCACGCCTCCACCGCCGCGGCCAGCTCGCGCCGCGCCGCCTCGACGAGCGCCGGCTCCTGCCAGTCGACCCCGTGGACCACCACCACCGGCGTGCGCCCCACCTCCACGCGGTCGCGCAGGGCGAGGAAGTCGACGTTGGCCAGGGTCACGCAGCCGAGGCTCGACAACGGCGCCCGGCTGTAGCGCGCGGACTCGGTGCCGTGCAGCCAGATACCGCTGCCGGTTCGACCCAGCTTGCGGTCCCAGGGATTGGGGTAGTCGATCGGGAAGGCGCCAGGGCCGTACATGTCGGGCAGACCGCTGCCCGGCAGATAGTCGGCGACCCGGTAGACCCCCACCGGCGTCTTCTCGTCGCCCTCGCGCCGCTTGTCGGCGCCGGCCTTGCCGATCGAGATGTACCAGTCCTGGCTGAGAATCGGTTGGCCGCCGCGGTTCTCGAACAGGTAGAGGCGAAAACGCTCGACGTCGACCACGATCACCGAGCGGGCGCCAGGCAGCTGCAGCAGCCCTGCCGGCACGGCCTCGGCCGGCGGCGCCTCGAGGTAGCGGGCCATCCGCGCCCACGCCTCGTGCCGCAGACCGGCCACCTCGTCGCCCGGCGCCAGCAGCCCCAGGCCGTCGACCCGACCCGACTTGACGGCCAGCAGATCGGCATAGACCAGCCGCGCCAGCGCGAAGTCGGGCTGCCGGCTGACCAGCCGGTTCAGGCTGCCCAGGGCGGCGTCGACGCGGCCGCCGCCGAGATCGAACAGGCTGTCGATCAGCGGCCTCTCGGGATGCGTCAGCGGGGCGGCGCCTCGGACCGGCACCAGCGCATCGTCCCCGGCCGGCCCCGGCAACAGCGCGGTGGCGGCGAACAGCGCCACCGTCAACGACACGATCGTCAGGACCCTGCGACTCATCCCGGAGGCGCCTCCTCCACCCGCTCGCCGACGATGCGCCAGCCGGCCGCGGTCGAGATCAACTCGAGGGCCTTGGTCACGGTGTCGCGGAAGCGGTCGGACTCGTAGGACTGGATGAAGTGGGCGATCGCCCGATCGGCCGTCGGCCGTTCCACCTCGAGCTGTGCCAGGGAGATCTTGACGTACCCCGGGGCGGCCACGCGGCGGCGGCGAAGCTCCTCCCATTCGGACCTCGAGCTACCTCCGGGGGACACGAACGAGGGGTCGTAGAAGGCAAGGTAGGCGTCGGCCTGCTGACTGGACCAGGCGTCGGCCCAGGCCTGGACGGTCTGCCAGACGGCCCGTTCGATCGCCGCCTCGCCGGCTGTCGCCGTTGCCGCCGGGGTTTGCGGCGGCGGCGGCGCGGCAGTCGGAGCCGGGGCCGCGGGAACCGGCGCCGGCGGCCGGCTCTCGGGCTCCGCCTCCCGGATTGACGCCGCGACCCGTGACGGCTCGGTCGCCGGGCCGCCAGTCGCCGCCGTTACCGCCTGCGCCATGCCGTTGAGCAGCGCCAGCCGCAGCGGCTCGGCGTCGATCCGCTCGTCTCCGAGCGCCTTGCTGTAGGCCTCGCTGGCGAGCTTGCCGTAGACCTTGGTCAGGTTGTCGTAGGTGGTGCGATAGCTGGGGTGAGTCGCCAGCCCCTGCTTGAGGATCTCGATCGCGGTGTCGTAGTCGCCGGCGGCCGCGTGCATGACCGCCAGGTTGTTGTAGGCCTCGGGCCGATCGGGGTGCTCGAGGATCAGCCGCTGGTAGAGCTCGCGCGCCTCCGCGGTGCGGCCGAGCTTGGTCAGCAGCACGCCGCGCAGCAGCCGGGCCTCGGGCTCGCCGGCCAGGCGCGACGGCTGGCGCTCCAGCTGGCTCAGCGCCTCGCGCGTCCGGCCCTGCGCGTCGAGGCCGCGAACGGCATCGAGCCAGGAGGCCTGAGCCGCGACTGCCGAGGCGAGCAGGACCCAAACGAGGGCGAATACGCGTACACGTGTCACGGAGTGGCTCGCTCGAGTCACGGGCAGGACGATGCTAGCACGACCGCCGCCGGCAATAGAATCGCTGACCACGAGTCGGCCCGCCGGCTGCTCGAGCGGCTCGAGGCCAAGGGCAACCTGCCCGGCCTCCGGCGGCGCGACGACGAGCGCCGCGAACTGCTCGAGCAGCGGATCGCCGAGCTCGAGGAGAGGATGCGCTCGATGGCGCGCTAGGAGCTGGTGGCTGCCGGCCGTCGCCGCCGCGCCGCCGGGTCGGCGCGCTTGCCGCGGGCCCGCCGCCGGCGGGCAAAGCGCACGAGACCTGCCGCCACCTCGCCGCCGAAGAGGATCGACATGGCGGCGAGATAGAGCCAGATGAGCAGGGCTACGACTCCGCCCAGTACGCCGTAGACCACGTCGAGCCGGCCGAAGCTCGAGAGATAGAGCCGGAACAGCAGCGTGCAGACCGCCCACATGGCGGTGGCCAACGCGGCGCCGCCCAGCAGGTGGAGCTTCACCTTGCCCTGACTGCGGTTGGGCAGCAGGTAATACAGAAGCCAGGTCATGCCCACCACCAGGCCGGCCGCCACCGGCCAGCGCAGCATGCTGCCGAGGTGCCGCAGCCCGACCCGGGCGCCGATCTCGGGCCCGGCCAGCACCGCCAGCGCGCCCAGCAGGACCGCCGCGCAGGCGATCACCACCACCACCACCCCGAGCGCCTTCTTCTTCCACCAGCGGCGGCGGCGGTCGACCCGGAAGGCGGCGTTGAGCCCGTCGGCCAGCGCGGTCAGGGCGTTCGAGGCCCCCCAGAAGGTGACCACCACGGCCACCGCCAGGGTGCCGGGCCGCCGCACGAGGGTGATCTCGCGCACCGAGTCCTCGAGCGCCAGAGCCGCCTGCGGCGGCAGCGCCGCCAGCAGCTCGTGCATGATCCAGTTGAACAGCGCCTCGCGGCCGAGAAACCCCGAGAGGGCGAAGATCGCCAGCAGGAAAGGGAACAGCAGCAGGAAGACGTAGTAGGCCACCCGCGCCGACTCGGCGCCGATCCGGTGGTTCTGCATCCGCTCGCGCACGTCGGCCACAAGCTGCTGGAAGCGGCCCCAGGGCTCGCCTCCGGCCGGCCGCTTCGGGATTGGAGGATGGTCCGTCATCGCCTGAAGCCAGCGTATCAGGGGGCCAGCTACGCCACCGGCCCGGCACGCGCGGCGTGGAGGGCCGCAGGACCGGGTAGCGAACTTGCCGCGCGGGAGACCAGTTCCCGTGCGGTAGGTTCGCTGCCCGGACCTGCGAGTCATTCGCGTCGCTGGCAAGGCGCGTCGACGAAGGACTAGCGGGCCTAATCCGAGGAGGCGCAACGCAGCCAGCGGCGTGAAGGGCCGAGGCCGGGTAGCGAACTTGCCGCACGGGAGACTAGGATCGGCCGCATGAGGATCTTCCCCTTCAGCGGCACCCGCTACGGCTCGGCCGTCCCCGATCCCGGTCGGCTCGCGGCGCCGCCCTACGATCAGATCGACGACGAGATCCGCGACCGGCTGCATGGCGAGAGGCTGCAGTTCTGCCAGCTCACCGTCCCCGACCCGGCCGGCCGGCCCGACCCGGCCCACCACGCCGCGCGGCTCCACCACGAGTGGAGCGCGCGCGGAGTTCTCGCCCGCGACGCCGCGCCCGGCGTCTACCCCTACGAGATCCTCACCGCCGAGGGCGGCCGCCGCCTCGGCCTGTGCGCCCTGGTGGGCCTGGAGACGCCCGAAGCCGGCGTCGTCGTGCCGCACGAGCAGACCGTCACCCGGTTCGTCGAGGATCGGCTGCACATGCTGCGCACCACCGGCTGCGACCTCGAGCCGATCCTCATCCTGGCCGACGACCGCGGCGCCTTCGACGCGGCGTTGACCGCCGCGATCGAGGGCGCGGAGCCGGTGGTCGAGCACCACGACCCCTACGGCCACCGCCACCGCCTCTACGCCGCCAGCGCCGCCGGCGGCTACGCCTCGCTGCTGGCCGGTGCCACGGGCGTTATCGCCGACGGCAACACCCGCTGGCAGACGGCGCGCAGCCGGGCCACCGAGCTCGGCATCGCCATCGGGAAGGCCGGCGCCGAGATCCCGCAGGCCACCAAACTGGCGGTGGTCACCAGCCTCGAGTCCCCGGGCGTGGTCATCGACCCGATCCACCGTGCCCTCGCCTCGGGGCAGGGCCTCGACCGGGTCGCGGGCCTGGCCGCCAGCCGCCAGGTGTGGTCGGGCGATGGCGGCGCCGCCTTCGCCGCCGCGGTGGCCGCCGCCCCGCCACCGGCCCTGGGGGTCGCCGCCGCCGGCCGCCCGGCCGAGATCTGGCGACTCGGCGACAGCTCGCTGAAGCCGGCGCGCGCCGCCCTGGTCGCCTGCCGCCTGCACGACGAGCTGCTGCCCCGGCTCGGCCTGGCGCCGGAGTCGGCCGTGGACGGCACGGTCACCTACCGGTCCGATCCCGACCGGTTGTGGCGCGAGCTCGCTGTGGGCGAGCACGCAGTCTGCTTCGTGCTGCCGCCGATGAGCCCGCGCACCTTCGGCGACGCCATGGCGGCCGGCGAGCTGATGCCGCCAAAGTCGACCCGGTTCCTGCCCAAGCTGGTCTCGGGCCTGGTCTGGCACCAACAAGGGCCGCCGCCGGCCGCCTAGTGGAGTGTCTCCTACTTCGCCTTCCCCGATGCCCTTTCACCTGCGCAACGACGGCAAACCCGTGGTGGCCTTCGAACCGCGGCTCGAGATCTCGCCCTTCGCCCTGTTTCGGCGCCTCGACGAGGGCAAGCCCTTGCTGCTGATCGACGTGCGGCCAGCGGCCGCGGGCGGCAAGACCCTGAGCGGCGCGCGGCTCCTGGAAGGCCCCCAGTGGCGGCCGCCGACCGAGCTCGACGTGGTGCTGTTCGACGACGACGGCAGCGCCGCGGTGGAGCTGGCGTCGCGCCTGATCGAAGCAGGCCACCCCCGGGTGCGGGCACTGTTCGGCGGCCTGGAGCTGTACGAGTTCTCGCTCGACCCGCAGGTGGTCGGCGCCGAAACCTATCTGGTCCCGCTCCCCGACCCCGACGCGACCGGCTGAGCCGACGCCCCCCCGCTAGGTTCCGCGCGAGACCGAGCCGTCGTCCTTGACCGTCCACAGCTCGCCCGAGTGGATCAGCTGCTCGAGCTCGCCCTGGCCGCTCTTGTCGATCTCGGCTTCGATCTGCTGCACCGACTGGGCATCGTAGGTCGGCTTCTCGACAGCGTGCAAGACGCCGATCGGGGTGGGAAAATCCGGCGGCAGCATGTAGGCCAGGCGGAAGGCCATGCTCGGGTCCTCGAAGCTCTCGTCCCACTTCAGGCAGTCGTCGGGGCCGAGGCCGTTGCCGAGCTGGATCCGCTCGAGCCTTCCTTGGACCAGCCGAATCCCCTGGTCCTTCTCCTTGCCGAAGATCAGCGGCTCCCCCTGCGCGAGGTAGACGGTCTGGTCGGCGCGTGAGTCCTTCTCGGTCATGTAGGCGAACGCCTTGTCATTGAAGATATTGCAGTTCTGGTAGATCTCGATGAAGGCGGAGCCCTTGTGGTCGGCGGCGCGCTGCAGCACCTCGCGCAGGTGCGGCTGGAAGATGTCGACGCTGCGGGCGACGAAGGTGGCGCCGGCGCCCAGCGCCAGGGCCAGCGGGTTGAACGGGTAGTCGATCGATCCGACCGGCGTCGACTTGGTGCGCTTGCCCAGCTCGCTGGTGGGCGAGTACTGGCCCTTGGTGAGGCCGTAGATCCGGTTGTTGAACATCAGGATCTTGACGTCGACGTTGCGCCGCAGGATGTGGATCAGGTGATTGCCGCCGATCGACATGGCGTCGCCGTCGCCGGTGGCGACCCAGACCTCGAGATCGGGCCGCGAGGTCTTGAGCCCGGTGGCGATGGCCGGCGCCCGGCCGTGAATCGAGTGGAAGCCGTAGGTGTCCATGTAGTACGGAAAGCGGCTCGAGCAGCCGATCCCCGAGACCACCACGAAGCGCTCCTTGGGCAGGTCGAGCTTGGGGAAGATGGTCTGGACGGCCGACAGCACGGCGTAGTCGCCGCAGCCCGGACACCAGCGGACCTCCTGATCGGACTGGAAGTCCTTCTTGGTCAGCACCGGTAGCTCAGTTGACATCGTCAGCCTCCAGGATTTCGCGCACCTTGTTGAGGATCTCGCTGCGGAAGAACGGTTTGCCCTGCACCTTGGAGTAGGAGATGGCGTCGACCAGGTACTTCGCCCGGATCAGCATGGCCAGCTGGCCGCTGTTCATCTCCGGAATCAGCACCCGCTTGAAGCCGGCCAGCACCTGGCCCAGGTTGGACGGGAACGGGTTGAGGTGGCGCAGGTGAGCGCGGCTGAACTGGAGGCCTTCTTCCCGCCCCGTGTTGACGGCCGCGGCGATGGCGCCGAAGGTGCTGCCCCAGCCCAGGATCAGCAGCTCCCCGGTGGACGGGCCGTCGATCTCGAGGTCGGGGATGGTGCGGGCGATGCGCTCGACCTTCTCCGCCCGCAGGTGGGTCATCTTTTCGTGATTGTCGGGGTCGTAGGAGACGTTGCCGGAACCGTCCTGCTTCTCGAGGCCGCCCAGGCGATGCTCGAGGCCCGGCGTGCCGGGAACGGCCCACGGCCGCGCAAGGGTCTCCGGGTCGCGGGAGTAGGGGGCGAAACCCTCGGTCTGGGTGTGGAACTCGAGCCGCAGATCGGGCAGATCCTCGATCTTGGGCAGCAGCCAGGGCTCCGAGCCGTTGGCGATGTAGCCGTCCGAGAGCACCATCACCGGCACCATGTAACGGGTGGCGATGCGGGTGGCCTCGATCATGATGTCGAAGCAGTCGGCCGGCGACTGGGGCGCCAGCACCGGCACGGGCGACTCGCCGTTGCGGCCGAACATCGCCTGCAGCAGGTCGGACTGCTCGGTCTTGGTCGGCAGCCCGGTCGAGGGCCCGCCACGCTGGACGTTGACGATCAGCAGCGGCAGCTCGGTCATGACCGCCAGGCCGATCGCTTCGGCCTTTAGCGCCACCCCGGGGCCGCTGGTGGTGGTGACGGCGAGGGCGCCGCCGAACGAGGCGCCGATCGAAGCGCATACCGCCGCGATCTCGTCCTCGGCCTGGAAGGTGGTCACGCCGTAGTTCTTGTAGCGCGCCAGCTCGTGCAGGATGTCGCTCGCCGGGGTGATCGGATAGGAGCCCAGGAACAGCGGTAGCCCGCTGCGCCGGCTGGCCGCCACCAGGCCGATGGCCAGCGCCGAGTTGCCCATCACGTTGCGGTAGGTGCCTGCCGCCAGCTTCGCCGGCATCACCTCGTAGCGCACCTGGAACATGTCGGTGATGTCGCAGAAGTTGTAGCCCGCCTTGAGCACCTTGACGTTGGCCTCGGCGACCTCCGGGCGACGGCTGAATTTCTTCTCCAGCCACTCGACGCTGGTCTCGAGCGGGCGGCTGAACATCCAGTAGACCATCCCCAGCGCGAAGAAGTTCTTGCACCGGTCGCGGCTCTTGAAGTCGAGCGGGCTGTCCTCCAGCACGCGCCGCGTCATGGTCGAGATGTCGGCGCTGAACACCCGGAAGCCCTCGAGGGTGGCGTCCTCGAGAGGGTTGACCGCGTAGCCGGCCTTCTTCAGGTTGTTGGCGTTGAACTCGTCGGCGTTGGCGATGATGATGCCGTTGGCCTTGAGGTCGCCCAGCGACTGCTTGAGCGCCGCCGGGTTCATCGCGATCAGCACGTCGGGGGCGTCGCCCGGCGTGTGGATGTCGTAGTCGGCGATCCGCACCTGGAAGGCCGAAACGCCCGGCAGGGTGCCGGCCGGGGCGCGGATCTCGGCCGGAAAGTCGGGCAGCGTCGCCAGGTCGTTGCCCAGCGCGGCCGAGGTGGCGGTGAACTGCCCGCCGGTGAGCTGCATGCCGTCGCCCGAGTCGCCGGCGAAGCGAACGACGACTTCGCCCAGCTTCTCGGGCGGGCGCAGCGACTTCTCCGACAGCGAGGGTTGCTTGGTTTCGGTGGCCATCGTATCTCCTCAGCCGGCCGCGGCGGCCTGGCCCTCCTGGCGTCGACGGGCCTCCTCCACCAGATCGAAGGACCTCGCCGCCGCCTGCTCCTCGGGATAGTGCGGCCGGTAGCCCAGCCGCGACGGGTCGATGACGTACGGCCGCTGCAGCCCGTCCTTGCCGACGATGGACTGGTCGCGGTTGAAGTAAGCCATGTCGTAGTTGTTGCTCATGATGATCGCCTCTTCCGGGCAGGCGTCGACGCAGTAGCCGCAGAACACGCAGCGCAGCATGTCGATCTCGTAGATCGTCGGGTACTTCTCGATGTTGACGTCCGGATGCTCGCCGGCCTCGATGTTGATGCACTCGGCCGGACAGGCCTGGGCGCAGAGAAAGCAGGCGACGCAGCGCAGCGAGCCGTCCGGCCGGCTGGTCAGGATGTGGTGGCCGCGAAACCGGTGCGAGTACTCCCGGCGCTCCTCCGGGTACTGGATGGTCGCTTGGCTGCCGCCGGTCAGCAGATTGCGCACCAGGTGCTTGAGGGTCACCCAGAGGCCGACGAACAGCGGCAGGTAGAGCCGCTCGGCCAGGTCGTAGCGGTACGGCTCGGGCGTCTTGGAATAGGAGCCTGGCGCGATCATCGATCGAGCTCCCCGGCGATGACGTTGAGGCCGCCGAGCGAGACCACCGCGTCGGACACCGTGCCGTCCTGGATGAGCGTCGAAAAGGTCGAGAAGATCGGGAAGCAGGGCGGCCGCACCTTGATCCGGTAGGGCTTGCCCGAGCCGTCCGAGATCACGTAGAAGCCCAACTCGCCGTTGGCGCCCTCGACCATCGAGTAGCGCTCGCCCGGCGGCACCTGGATGCCGTCCATGATCAGCTTGAAGTGGTAGATCATCGCCTCCATCTGGTTGTAGGCGGCGTCCTTGGGCGGCAGCGCGACGTGCGGGTCGTCGACGATGTGCGGGCCCTCGGGCCGCCCGCGGTCGAGCAGTTGGCGGATGATGCCGAGCGACTGACGGATCTCGGCCATCCGCACCCGGTAGCGGTCGTGGACGTCGCCGCCGGTGAAGACCGGCACTTCCCAGTCGACCGTGTCGTAGAGGTCGTAGGGGTGGGCCCGGCGAACGTCGTAGCCGACCCCGGCGGCACGCAGACAGGGGCCGGTCCAGCCCCAGTTGACCGCGTCCTCGGCAGAGATCGCCGCCACGCCGACGGCCCGATCGAGCCAGATGCGGTTGCGCGTCACCAAACGGTCGACGTCGTCGATGAAGGGGGGGATGGTCTCCAGCAGCTTCCTGCATCGCGCCTCGAAGTCCGGCGGCAGGTCGGCCGCCAGCCCGCCGATGCGGCCGTAGGCGACCGTCAGCCGCGCCCCGCTACAGGCCTCGAGCAGGCCGTAGATCTCCTCACGCGGCTGGTACAGAAGGAAGAAGTTGGTCAGCGCGCCGGCGTCCACCAGACTCGAGCCGTTGCAGACGCAGTGGTCCATGATGCGCGAGAACTCCGACAGGATGGTGCGGGCCCAGACCGCCTTCGGCGGCACTTCCACCCCGAGCATGCTCTCGACGGTACGGCAGTAGCCGACGTTGTTGATGAACGACGAGCAGTAGTTGAGCCGATCGGTGTAGGGGATCACCTGCTGCCAGGTGTGGGTCTCGGCCATCTTCTCGAAGCACCGGTGCAGATAGCCGATCTCCACCTCGCTGGCGATGATGCGCTCGCCTTCGAGCATCGCCACCACCCGGAAGGTGCCGTGCATCGCCGGGTGCGACGGCCCGATGTTGATCGTCATGCGCTCGAACATGTCGTCCGGGTCGCCGCTCGGCGGCGCCGTGGGTTGCGGCCGGTAGACCTTGTCCTCGGTCAGGATCCAGCGCCGCGCCGAGTCGTAGTCCTTGCGCAGGGCGTGGCCGCGAAACGCCTCGTGGGTGAGGATGCGGCGCAGGTTCGGGTGACCGTCGAAGGTCAGGCCGAACATGTCGTAGGCCTCGCGCTCGAACCAGTCGGCCGCCTTCCAGACGCCGATCAGGCTGGGCAGCGACGGGTCCGCCTCCCCCACCGGCACCTTCAGCCGGAGCCGCTCGCCACGGGGCAGCGAGTAGAGGTGATAGACCGCCTCGAACCGCTCGTCACGGTCCGGGTAGTCGACACCGCACAGGTCGAGCAGCAGGTCGAAGCGGGTCTCGGGATCGTCCCGCAGGTCCCGGGCCAGCTCGGCCAGGACATCGCGGCGCACCACCCAGGTAGGCTGGTCGAGCCCCTCCTGCGGTCGGATGCTGCCCTGCGGATAACGATCAAGCAGCGGCGGCGGGGCCGCCAGCGTTGGCAAGGTTGTCTGTCTCCTTGTCCTTCTTGCGCAGTCGACGTTCGCGATCGATCTTCTGCTTCAGCTGCAGCATGCCGTACATCAGCCCCTCGGGCGTCGGCGGGCAGCCGGGGACGTAGACGTCGACAGGGATGATCTCGTCGATCCCCTGCATGACGTGGTAGGCGCGGTAGAAACCGCCGGAGCAGGCACACGCACCCATCGAAACGACCCACTTGGGGTCAGGCATCTGATCGTAGATCCGTTTGAGCACCGGGCCCATCTTGTCGGTGATCGTGCCGGCGACGATCATCAGATCGCTCTGCCGCGGCGAGAACCGCACCACCTCGTAGCCGAAGCGGGCGGCGTCGTAGTGACTCGACACCGAACTCATGAACTCGATCGCGCAGCAGGCCGTTCCGAACGGCAGCGGCCAGAACGAATTGCGTTGAGCCCACTCCTCGATGGCTTCGAACTGGGTGGTGATCCAACTTTCGCCGATCATCGGCCGCCCCCTCGGTCTGTGGCAGTCTAGCGGAATGCCGGGCGTGTACCAAACCCACCGGCATCAGGGCATTCGCCGGCCGCGGGCTCGCGGATGCCGGCCCCTGGCTAGGCCGTGACGTCGCCCCGCGAAGCCTGCAACTCGAGCCGCAGGGCATCGAGCCGTTCGGCGTGGTCGCGCTGCTCGGCGACCGCGCGGCCGAGGGTCGCCGCCGTGGCCTCGTCGACTTCGCCGATCATCCGCGGGTAGAGGACGTCGTTCTCGTACCGCTCCTCGGCCAGCGCCTCGCGCACCGCGCCCGCGGCATCCGGAGTCTGGCCGGCCGCGGCGAGCAGTTCGGCGGCCAGGCGGTCCTTGTCACCGGCCAGCTCGCGCCAGTGCCCGGCCAGGGCCGGCATCCTGTCTTCTTCGGCGCGCGTGGCGTAGGCACGGAACCGGGCGGCGCTGGCGGCCTCGGCGGCAAACGCGGTCTTCAGATGTTCCAGGGATCGGGGCAATCGCGACACGGGTCTTCTCCTCGACTTCTGCTGCCTTCTTCCAGACGATGGCGGTGCTTGGCGGGCTATCATGAACGGGCCGCACCGGACGGCAACGTGCCGATACTACACCGCTGCGGGGAACCCTCGCACCGTCCGGCCGTAGGTCGAGACAGATGCCCAGACTTGGCAGGATCCAGCGGCTGTTCCTCTTCGGCCTGACCGGAGCCGCGGCGCTGCTCGGGCTGCTGCTGCTGCTCGCCCGCCAGTTCGAGCCCGACGCCCTGCCCTGGTTCTTGCGCCTCTCGGCGAACGCGCTGCTGGTGTCGCTGGTCCTGGTCCTGGCCTTGTGGCTGGTCTGGAGCGGGCTGCGACGGTTCCTCTGGGGCGTCGGCCGGAGGCTGGCGTTCTCGTATTTCCTGATCGGCGTGCTGCCGATCCCCATGGTGCTGCTGGTTGCCGGCCTCAATGTCTATCTGCTCAGCGGCTACTTCCTCGGCCATCTCTACCGGGGAACGGCGCAGGAGTTCGAGCACGAGCTGCAGGCACGGGCCGAGACCGCCCTGGCCGGCTGGTCGGGCGGGCGGCCGCCGGCCGCCGGCTTCGACGACGTCCGGCTGGCCTACTACTGGCGCGGGTCGAAGGTGGGCGGCGCCGCGGTCGCCCCGGACGCCTGGCCGCGCTGGCTCGAGACCGTGCCCGACGGTGGCGCGCGGCGGCCGGTGGCCTACGCCGCCCTGCCCGACGGCTCGCCTACCCTGGCGGCCGTGGCCGTCCGCGGCGATCTCGGCATCCTGGCGCTCAGCGCCGACGGCATCGATCGGCAGCTGACCCGGCGCAGCGGCATCTGGGTCGAGCTGCTGCAGGCCGAGGACGACCGCAAAGACGCCCTGGTCCGCGTCCAGCTGTTCGGCAAGGAGTACCGGCTGATGCCGATCAGCGCCGATCGCACCCTCGCCGACCGCGAGCTGTTCTTTGGCGTCAGCGGGCGCGAGCAGGGCTGGCTGGATCGGCCGATGCTCTGGTGGGGCGAGGTCAGCGGCACCCTGCGCTCGCTCGACGACGGCTCGGTGGTCGCCGACTACCTGGCCGTCAGCCTCAACGCCAACCTGCGCACCTGCCAACGCCGGCTCGCCTCGAGCTCGGGCGAGGTGGACACCGCGGTCTGGGCGCTGCTGATCGCGGTCACCGGCATGCTGGCGACGGTCTACGCCGTCGCCGTGCTGATGGCGCTGTGGATCATCCTCGGGCTGAGCCTGGCGGTGAACCGGCTGAGCCGCGCCACCACCGCCATCCGCCAGGGCGATTTCTCGGTGCGGATCGACTCGCACCGTCGCGACCAGATCGGCGAGCTCGAGACCACCTTCAACGAGATGACCGCCAACCTGGAACGGCTGGTCGACGACGCCGCCCGCCAGGAGATCGTCGAGAAGGAGCTCGAGATCGCCCGCGACCTGCAGCAGAGCCTGCTGCCCAGCAACCTGCCGACCTCCGAGGCGATGGAGTTCTCGACCCTCTTCGAGCCCAGCGCCGCCATCGGTGGCGACTACTTCGACGTGCTGCGAATCGACGAGGACCGGCTGGCGGTGGTGGTGGCCGACGTCTCCGGGCACGGTCTGCCGACCGGGCTGCGCATGGCGATGCTCAAGGCGGCGCTGGTGATCCTGGTCGAGGAGCGCAAGCCGGCCGAAGAGATCCTGCGTCGCCTCAACGGCATGGTGCGGGCCGAGAAGAAGCAGCGGTTCTTCGTCACCGCCACCATCGCGGTGATCGACTTCCGCCATCACCAGCTGCAGATCACCAACGCCGCCCACCCGCCCTCCTACCTGCTGCGCGACGGGCAGGCCGAGGAGATCCTGCTCACCGGCAGCCCGCTGGGAGCGCTGGGCGACGAGTACGGGCGCCGCGACGTCGCAATCGAGCCGGGCGACGTTCTGGTCTGGCTCTCCGACGGCCTGATCGAGGCGGCCGACGACGCCGACGAGCCGTTCGGCTACGACCGAACCCTGGCGGCCCTGGCCGGACCGGCGGAAAGCGCCATGGCGGTGCGCAACCGGCTGCTGGCGGCGGTCCTGGCGCATACGGGCGACCGCGCGCCGGACGACGACCGCACTCTGGTGGTCATGCGCTACCGGCCGGCGGCCGCGGCGGCCGCGGCGGCCGCCGCCTCGGACCCCGGCAGCCCCAGGAAGCCGTAGATCCGCCGGATGTAGTCACGGGTCTCGCGAAACGGCGGCACGCCGCCATAGCGGGCGACATTGGTCTCGCCGGCGTTGTAGCCGGCCAGGGCCAGCGCCAGCTCGCCCGGGTAGCGGTCGAGCAGCCAGCGCAGATAGCGCACCCCGGCCTCGAGGTTCTTTTCCGGGCGGTAGCGCTCGCTGCCGGTCAGGCCGAAGCGCCGGGCCGTCGCCGGCATCAGCTGCAACAGCCCGACCGCCCCCTTGCGCGACACCGCCCGGGGATCGAACGAGGACTCGGCCCGCACCATCGCCGCCACCAGCCGCGGCGAGACCCGGTGCCGCCTGGCGGTCTCGAAGATCAGGTCACCGTAGGGCGTCGCGGGCGGTGTGTCCGAGTCGAGAAAGTGCACCACGAAACCGACGGGAGCCGGCGGCGCGGGCTCGTCGGAGACCTCGTCGTCGACCACCCGGTCGACCCGCGCCAGCGGCAGCTCGAGCAGCCCACCGGAGGCCAGCTCGACCACCGCGCGGCGGCCCTCCACCCGGTAGGAGGTGGCCTTGAGCACCCGGCCGCCCGCGAGGACGACCAACTCGGCGGCGGCGGCGCCGGCGCCGAAGAGCGCCAGCGCCAAAGCCCAGACTGCCGGGGCCCAGACTGCCAGGCGCAGCGGCCCGCGCGCGAGAGCGTTCATCGGAACGATGCTACCCCAGCCGAGCCCTTCGGGCGGGCGAATACCGGGCTCAGGACGGGTCTGCCTGCTAGACTGCCACCTTCCCTCCCGACCAGGCGACTGCCATGGAACCCGACCGAACCGATCGCGCCGCCGAACGCTTCCTGCGGGGCTCCCATGCGCGCCAGCCGGCCGGCGACCCGGCCGCCGACGCACTGCTGCCGCTACCGGGCGCGGCCGATCCGGCGCCCGCGGCCCCCCAGCGCTACCTCATCCGCGAGGGCGAAGGCGGCCGCTACCTGACCAGCCGGGAGACGCCGGAGCTCAAGGTGTGGCTGGATCCGGGCCTTTCGGTCACCGCCGCCGCCGCCCGCAAGGCGCCGGAGGGGACGATCTACCTCGACGGCGCCGCCCACGGCGAGCCTTTCCTCGACCACGAGCGCCGGGTCTTCAATCTCGACCATCACGAGGGCGTCATCCGCCGCTTCACCTTCTCGGCCTGCGAGCAGGCGATGATCCTGGTGCTGCGGGGGCTCGACCTACGGGAACGGCCGTGGTCGATCTTCGCCAACCAGCCCGACCTGGACACCGTGCTGGCGATCTGGGTGCTGATGAACAGCCCGCATCTGGGCGACGACCAGCCAGAGATCCGCCGCGCCGCCATGCCGCTGGTCCGGGTCGAGGGTCTGATCGACTCGCAGGGGCTGGAGCTGCTCGAGTTCGGCGGCCTGAGCGAAGCCGACCTGAACGAGACGCTGGCCGAGCTCGAGCGTTTGAAGGAGGTCGCGCACACGGCGCCGGGCGCCGGTCTGGCGCCCGCGGATGCGCTCCAGATCCTGGCCGCGCAGCTCGACCTGCTCGACCAGATGATCTACCCGATCGACTTCTTCGATCCCCTGCCGCCGGTCGAAGAGCTCGCCCTGGCCGAGCTGTCGCCACAGCGAATCGCCGTCGTCTGCCGCTGCGACTGCGGCATCTACGAGGCCGAGCCGGTGCTCAAGCGGCTCTATGGCAAGCGTCTCGGCATCATCGTGCTGCAGCGCGGGGCCAACACCTACACGCTGCGCCAGGTCGACACCTTCCTGCCCGGCAACCTCAAGGAGTCCTACCGCGTCCTCAACCTGCTGGATCCGGCGGTACGCAACTCCCAGGCGTCCGACCGTTGGGGGGGCTCGGGGGAGATCGGCGGCTCGCCGCGCGGCTCGGGCACCCGCCTCGAGCCCGCCGAGATCGCCGCCGGCTGCCGGCTCGCCTACCACCGGCCGTCGATCAAGGAGCGCATCACCTCGGCGGCCTCGGCGCTGCTGCTGGGCTCGCTCACCATGCTGATCGGTTGGGCGGTCGCCGCCTTCGGCGCCTCCCGCATGCCCTGGACCGGCGGCGCCGCCCTCGCGGACCTGGCGACCTTCGGCGGCGCCGGCGCCGCCGCCGCGCTGCTGCTGCTCGCCGTCTCCAAGGCGCATCGCCGCCCCGGCCTGTTCGGTCTCCGGCTGCCGGCGGGCCGCGCCTGGCTCTGGCTGGCTCCTGCCGCCATCGCCGGCGCGCTGCTCGGCGGCGCCTGGATGCCGGCGGCCGGCGATCCGAAGTCCCTGGCCCAGCCGGTCACGCTGGCGGCGCTGCTCCTGCTGCCGCTCGCTGCCGAGTTGGGCTTTCGCGGCCTCGCCCAGGGCGTGCTGATGCGCCGGTTCCGGGCCTGGGAGCCCGAAGGCTCCTGGCTGCCGTCCTGGCCGGCGGCGCTCTCGGCGCTCTTCTTCGCGCTGTGGACCGTGCCGCTCTTCCTGGCCGGGCCGGCGACCGCCGCGGGCAACGGAGTGGCACCGGCGGTGGCGGCTGGCGGCGCCCTGCTGCTCGGCCTGGCGCTGGGCATGGCGCGGGAGCGCGCCGAGAGCCTGCTGGGCTCGCTGGCGCTGCATTATCTCGGCGTCGCCGCGGTCCTGGCGACGGCCCTGCTCTGACCGTCGAGCCGGCTAGGACCGCGGGTGGTGGCTGTCGTAGAGCTGCCGCAGCCGCTGCGCGTGGATGTGGGTGTATATCTGGGTGGTCGAGATCGAGGCGTGCCCGAGCATCATCTGTACCGCTCTCAGGTCGGCGCCGTGCTCGAGCAGATGAGTGGCGAAGCTGTGACGCATTACGTGGGGTGAGAGCCGCGCCACGCCCACCCGGCGGCCGTAGCCGGCGATGATCTTCCAGCAACCCTGGCGGGTCAGGGGGGCGCCGCGGTGGTTGACGAAGACCACCTCGTGACGGCCCTCGACCAGCCGCGGCCGGGACTCGCGGAGATAGTCGTGGAGCGCGGCTTCGGCCTGCTCCCCCACCGGCACGGCGCGCTCCTTGTTTCCCTTGCCCCAGGCGAGCAGAAACCCCACGTCGAGTCGCAGCTGGGCCAGTTCGAGGCCTACCAGCTCGCTCACCCGCAGGCCGGTGGCGTAGAGCAGCTCGAGCATCGCCTTGTCCCGCCGGCCCAGCGGCGTGGCGACGTCGGGCACCGCCAGCAGCGCCTCGACCTCGCTCTCGCGCAGCACCCGGGGCAGCTTGCGCATTTGCTTGGGCGGCGCCAGGCCGGCGGTGGGGTCGTCGGCGCGCTCGCCCAGCTGGACCAGGTGGCGATAGAAGCCGCGCAGCGCCACCAGGTGCCGCGCCACGCTGCGCGGCGCCATCCCCTGGCGGCGCAGCGCCGCGAGATGGCCGGAGATCTGCCGCGGCCCGGCGCCGGCCGGGTCGCGGCCGGCGGCGATCGCCTCGCGGCCGTAGCGCTCGAGATCGTTGCGGTAGGCCTCCACCGTTCGCGGCGACAGCCCGCGCTCGAGGATCAGCGCCTCGAGATAGCGGCCGACCAGCCGGCGCCACAGCTCAGCGCTGGGGCCGTCGGCGCTCAAGCGTCGGTGCCGGCCGCCTCGAAGCCGGCGCAGATCCGCCGGATCTCGGCCTCCTCCAGCACCCGGGAGGACTCTTTGGCGCGGGCGAAGATGGCGTCGACCAGCCCGCTCGCCGGCTCCAGGCCGCGATCGCGCAGCCAGCAGACCACGTTGGAGCGGCCGCTCATCGGGCCGACGTCGATCTCCTGACGACGTCCCACCAGGCTCGCCGGCACTCCCGAGTAGATGCGGTCGGCCAGCCACTCGTCGCCCTTGGCGCGCGCCTTGATGATCGCCGCGGCGTGCACGCCGGTGGCGGTGCGGAAGGCGTCGCGCCCGACCACCGGGTAGTTGTCGGGCAGGGGCACGCCGGTCGACTCGGCGACCAGACGGCAGTACTCGGGCAGCCGCGACAGGTCGCGGTCGATCCAGCCCATCAGCTGCATGTTGACCAGCAGCTGGTCGATCGGCGTGTTGCCCACCCGCTCGCCGATGCCGACGGCGGTGCCGTGCAGCCGATCGGCGCCGGCGGCGGCCGCCGCCAGCGAGTTGGCCACCGCCAGGTCGCGGTCGCGGTGGCCGTGCCAGTCGACCCCCACCCGCTCGCCGGTGGCGTCGACCACCTGGCGAACGAAGCGCACCACGTTGGCCGCCCCCGCGGGGGTGGCATGGCCCACGGTGTCGGCGATGCAGACCCGCCGCGCCCCGGCCTCGACCGCCGCGGTGTAGAGCCGGCGCAGGTCCTCGGGCCGGGCGCGGGTGGTGTCCTCGGTGACGTACATCACCGGCAGCCCGGCGCGCGCCGCCAGACTGACCGCGTCCTCGGTCAGCTGGAGCAGCCGGTCCATCTCCCACAGCTCGGTGTACTGGCGGATCGGGCTCGAGCCGAGGAAGCAGCACACCTCGATGGCGACGCCGGTGGCCTGGGCGATGTCGACGATCGGCTCGATGTCGGCGGCGACGGTGCGGGCGGCGCAGTTGGCCGCGACCGGCAGGCGCTGCTCGGCGATCTCGCGCGCCAGGCGGGTGACGTCGCGCACCACGTGCGGCCCGGCACCCGGCAGGCCCAGATCGGCGGACTCGATCCCCAGCTCGGCGATCAGGTGCAGGATGCGCAGCTTGTCGCCGATCGCCGGCGAGCGCACCGAGGGCGACTGCAGGCCGTCGCGCAGGGTCTCGTCGTCCAGCTCGACCCGGCCGCGGGCGGGCCGCTGCTCGTCGCCGCCGGCGAGGTTCCAGTCGTGGATCAGCTCGGATTCGGTCAGCGGCATGGCGCGGTGGCCCGATTATACGGGCCTCTGGGGGCTGGAATCCCACGCCGCTGGCCGGCCGCGGGACCGCCCGGCAACCCGGCGGCGGCGCGCCTCGGAGCTCAGGAGACCGTCTGCGGCGCGCCGCTGGCGACCGACCGCGCCAGGAAGTCACCGACCTCGCCGGTGCGCGCCGACCCGCCCAGGTCGCGGGTGGTCACCCCCTCGCGGAGCGCCCGCACGACCGCCGACTCGACGCCCTTCGCCGCCTCGCGGTGGCCCAGGTCGGCCAGCATCAGGCCGACGGTGAGGATCGCGGCCATCGGGTTGGCGTTGCCGGTGCCGGCGTATTTCGGCGCCGAGCCGTGCACCGGCTCGAACATCGAGGTCCGCCCCGGGTGCAGGTTGGCCGACGCCGCCATGCCGAGCCCGCCCTCGAGCGCCGCGCCCAGGTCGGTGATGATGTCGCCGAACATGTTGTTGGTGACGATCACGTCGAACTGCTCCGGCTTGCGGATCATCTGCATGGTCAGGGCGTCGACATAGAGGTGGCGCCGCTCGATCTGCGGGTAGTCGGCGGCGACCTCGTCGAAGCAGCGCTGCCAGAGGCCGTGGCCGTACTGCATCACGTTCGACTTGTCGGCCATGCAGACGCTGCGCCGGCCGGTGCGGATGGCGAGCTCGAAGGCGGCGCGCAGGATCCGCTCCACCCCCTTGCGGGTGTGGATCTCCTCCTGCACCGCGACCTCGTCGGCCGTGCCCTGCTTGAAGTTGCCGCCCACGCCGACGTAGGCCCCCTCGGTGTTCTCCCGCAGCACCACGAAGTCGATCTCCGCCGCCGAGATGTTCTTGAGCGGGCAGAGCCCGGGATCGAGCGGCCGCACCGGCCGTAGGTTGATGTACAGGTCGAGCCCGAAGCGGATCCCCAGCAGGATGTCGGCGGCGTGCCGCATGTCGGGCACCCGCGGATCGCCGAAAGCGCCGATGTAGATCGCCGCGAACTCGTCGCGCAGCATCTCGAGCGCCCCGTCCGGCAGCGTCTCGCCGCTCTCCAGGTAGTGATCGGCGCTCCAGGGGTACTGCACCGTCTCGATCTCGAGCTGCCAGCGCTCGGCGGCGGCGGCGAGCACCTTGAGGGCCTCGGCGGTGACGTCGACGCCAATGCCGTCGCCGGGGATCACCGCGATGCGCTGCGGGGACCGTTGCTTGGCGGGCGTCTCGCTCACGGAAGGCCTACGGTACCACGGCAGGGTCGACCGCCTGGCGGCCGCGAGGTGGGACGTGCTCGCCCGGCTCAACGCCGCCGATTCGGGAACAGCTCGCCTTCGGGCACCAGGCGCAGCTCTGCGGGCTTGCCCACGCTCAGGCGGGCGCCCAGGTCGCGGCGCTCCGCGTCGTCGATCTGGTAGAAGAGCTCGCCGCCGTCGAGGCGGGCCAGCAGGTCCGGGTCGTGCACGTAGAAGTACAGGCCGCCCTCCCAGCTGCCGGTCTCCGAGACGCGGTAGTCGCCCACGTAGATGCCCAGCAGCGGCGCGATGGGGATGTTGGCGGTCTCCAGCGCCAGGCGCACCATGTAGGCCTGGCTCCAGGTGCGCGACTCGCCGGCGAGATCCAGCGCGCGCACCGGGGGGTCCAGCGCGACGCGCAGGACCTCGACGGACTCGACCGCCACGGACGGCGCCGAGCTCGCCGGCGGCGGCCGGTCGACAGGGCGAGGTTCACAGCCGGCGGCGAGCAGCGTGGTCGCGGCCAGCAGCAGGATCGTGGTTCGCATCTCCTGATCTCCCTTACTGCGTCAGCTGGATCTCGTCGACGACGACGAGCCCGGTCGGATGTCGATCCAAGCGAAAGCGGATCTCGGTGAGGCTCGCCCACGGCAGGCCCTCGCCACTGGCGGCAAAGCTGGCCCACGGGATGCGCGCCGAGGTCATGACGGTCTTGGTCGCGTCGCCCAGCCAGGTCCCCGTCACCTGGACCGGGTACGGCAGATGGGCGTGGTCCGCGACCCGCACCGGTGCGCTGGTGGCGCCGCCGGCGAAGTGCAGCTGCACGGTCAGGTCTTTGTCGATCCCGGCCGGGTTGTGGCTGCCGTCGGGATCGAACACCTGCCCGACGCGCAGGCCGAGGTAGGGGTAGGAGGTCGTCAGGGGCCCAACCTCCGGCGGCACACTCACCACCAGCTCGGCCCCGGTGCCGGTCCAGCCCAGCACCAGCCCGTCGGTGTCCTGCCACAGCCAGTGGTTCGGCTCCGGGGGCCCGAAGAGCGGAAACGAGAAGGCCCGTTCCTCGTAGGGCGACGGGCCGCCGTTGGTGGCATTGCTCACCCCGCCTCGCGAGCCGGTGGCCGGATCGTCGTCCTCTTCCCAGTGGTTCAGGAAGCTGCGCTCGGGATCCTGGTACTGCTTCACCCGGATGCCGGCGGCAGGCAGTGATGGGAAGTCGGCCTCGCCCTTGAACAGCGCGCGATACGGCGGCCACTCCATGAGCGTCGCATAGGCGAAGGCGGTGGCGTAGACCTTGTTGATGGCCAGCACGTCGGCGTCGGGGATGGTCGGCGCGAAGTCCGGCGAACTCACCCACACCGAGTTCCACTGGGCGTGGTTGGCGCCGTGCACGAAGAGCAGGGCCTTGAAGTGATCGGCCCCCTCGTCCACCGGGTAGGCGCGGTCGAAGGTCTTGTGCCCGGCGAAGTTGGCCACGTCGCCGTCGTGGCTGCCGTGGACGACGAAGTAGTCGGCGTCCTCCACCACCAGCGGGTCGTCCAGCGGCAGGGGCGAGATCGGCACGCTGACATCGCTGGTGATCTGGTCCGCGACCGGCGCGATGGCGTAGAGCGATCGGATGCCGAAGCCGAAGTCGAACTCCGAGTCGGCGGGATCGTCGAGCCAGTTGTTGAGCTTCTTGGCGACCGTGATGGCCTCGCCCCCGCGGCTGTGCCCCATGAGCATCACCCGATCGGTATCCACCTTGGCGAAGAGGTCGTGTCCCGGGTCCTGGTCCCATCCTCGCCACAGCTGCAGATGGCGCAGCAGGACGATGGCGCGGGCGTCCATCTCACCGCTCACGTTGGGCCCGCCGGAGCACAGGTTGAGGTAATTCTGGTCGACCGAAACCGCGATCATGCAGTGTCTGGCCAGGTGGTCGAGCAGGTAGTCGTAGCCGGGCTCGCTCGCCTCCTGGGCGGCGTGGTTGCCGTGCACGATCATGGCCATCGGGAACCGGCCCGGCCCGTTGGGAATGCGCGCCAGCCCGTGAAGCGGCGCGGCGCTCATCACGTCGGAGACGCAGGAGGCCGGCGAGTTGAAGAAGTCGCTGACGTCGGTCGTGATGTTGCCGTTCTCGCCGTACTCGATGCTGCTGAACTCGCACACTCCGGAGTCCCCCGGATCGTTCAAGCCGGTGCCCACGTCGACCTGATAACCGGTGCCGGATCGGCAGCCGCCGAGCACCTGAATGGCGATCAGGGTCTCTCCCGCCAGCACCGGCCGCACCAGCTGGATCACCGAACCGCCACCGTCGCCGATCTCATCGCTGCCCGAATAGATCAGCACGCGGGCGCCCGGCACGACGCCGTCCAGGTAGACGAGCAGATCGCCGGGTGCCGGGCCGAGCAGCACCGGTGCCGGCAGATCCGAGCACGGCAGGGTCGTGACGGTCGCCGGCGAGCTGGTGACGTCGCACAGCTGCTGCTCAACCTCGAACGGCTCGCCCGCGGCGGCCGCGGGGTTGAGGCGCAGGTTGACGGCGCTGCCGGCGGCGACGCTCTGGCCGCGCAGGATGCCCGTACCGGGCTCGGTGACCCGGACCCGGGCTCCGTGCACCAGGCCCCGGACGATCATCAGCGTGCCCTGGTCGTGCGGCTCCTCCGGCGCCGGGGCCGGCAGGCTCGTCGGCGCCGGTTGCACGACCCGCGCGGCGGAGGCCTGGCTCTCGTTGCCGCAGATCGAGGAGATCGCCGTGATGGAATGCCCCTCCTCGAAGGCCGGCGAGACCCCGACCCAGCGGGACGGCCAGGCCGTCGTGCCACCGCCAATCCTGGTGGCGACGTTGCTGAAGACGTCGACGCTGCCTCCGGGGGGCAGGTCGCGCACCGCGGTCGCCTCGCCGCAGCGATACAGCGGCGGCAAATAGAGGTCCGGCCGGGGCAGGCCGTCGGGGTAGGCATCGGCGATCGTGCTGACGATGCGCTCGGTCGATGGATCGCTGGTGCTGGTGCCGACGCTCTGGGTCGCGGTGACGACCCAGCCCGCTTCGAGCGGCACCGACAGACTGACCGATCCCGCGCCTCCGTCGCCGGTGGGCGCCGTGCCGATGCTGTCGGTGCCGTTGGCGATGATCTCGACCGTGCCGTCCGGCACCAGCCCGCGCAGCCCGACCGCGACGCCACAGTCCAGGAGCGGCTCTTCCAGGATGGGCGGCGACAGGATCGAAGGGTCCTCCTGGATCTCGTCGGGCACGTCGACCACCGTGCCACCCTGCTGCCAGGCGCCCTCGTCGCGGGGCTCCGGCCCGCGCCCGGGACCGCAGCCGACCTGGCTCGCCGCCGCGATCAGGAGCAACACCAGCGGGATGGGCCATCTTGGCTTCATGATTCCTCCTCGCCACCGGGCCGGCGCGGCTCGGGGAGAGCCCGGCTGCCGACTTGTGATCGCTTGTCCACGCTCGCTCCACCGACCGTCCGCGGCCTCTTGGTGTACTCAGTGGGGCGCCGCGACCCGGCGATTGGTTACACCGGACGCAGCGAGACACCGCCCGCCGCCGCCCTACAGCGACGAGGCGCTCGCCGTCGGCACCGGGATTCACTGTCCGATCTTGGCCTGGAAACCCGATCAGGAAGGCTCACGCTCGGCCCTTGTGCGACCGGGTCTCGACCCTGCCGCACCGTCCGCCGCCCTCAGGTCAACAGATTGCACAAATACGCCGTCCCCACCCCCAGGTAGTTCCCCAGCGCGTAGCCGATCAGGGCCAGCATGATCGACACCGGCACCAGCTCCTCGCGGTGGAAGCCGGCCGCCACCGGCGCCGAGGCCGCGCCGCCGACCGAGGCGACGCTGGCCACCGCCGCCATGCTGACGTCCACCCGCAGCAGCCGCGCCGCCAGGATGATGAACAGGAAGTGGACGGCGATGCAGACGAACCCGGCGAGCAGGAACCACTGAGCGCCGGCCAGCTCGCGCAGGTCGGCCGAGGCGCCGATCATGGTCATGTAGATGTAGACGAAGGTCATCGACAGGGGCTCGGTGCCGGGCACCTTCTTGAGCGGCGTCGCCGACAGAGCGATGCCGATGGTGGTCACGAGCAACATCGCCCAGGTCTTCTCGGTCAACACCGGCGGCAGCTCGGGCACCAGCTTGGCCAGGAAGTTGGCCGCCAGGATGGCGGCGAAGCCAAAGCCCAGCAGGGTCAGGACGTGGCGAAAGTGGACCTCGTGGCTCTTGCGCTCGACCGTCTTGGTGCTGTTGGCGATGTGGTCGATCTGCTCCTGCGAAACCCGGCTGAAGCGGTTGAACCAGGAGGCCCACCGCTTGGAGGTGAGGATGATCGGGAAGTAGGCCAGATAGACGAAGTTGTCGACCACCACCACCACGCCGACGAACTCGTCGGGGGTCGACAGGCTCTCGGCCACCGCCGCCAGGTTGCCGGTGCCGCCGATCCAGCTGCCCGCCAGGGCGCCGAACCCCGACCAGGCATCCGGCGGCAGACCGGAGCGGAAGGCGACAAAAGCCACCACCGCCCCGACGACGATGCCGAAAGCGCCGATCACCAGGACGACCGCGCCCCGCCAGGCGACACGCATCGCCTCGCGGATGTCGATGTCGAGCAGCATCAGGACGATGAACAGCGGCACCGCGAACGCCTTGAAGGTCGTGTAGATCGGCGTCGACCGCGGGATGATGCCGAAGTTGCTGAGGAAGATCGGGGTGAGGAAGATCCAGATGATCGCCGGCAGGTACTGGAAGATCTTCCACTCGGTCTTCCGCTCCAGCCAGAGGAAGAAGACCGGGATCATCAGGATCACCGCCATGACCCCGACGGTGTCGTTGAACAGCGGCGTTTGGTCCATGACGCCGGAGGCTACTACACGAGCCCGACCGAGGGGCCGGGAGCTCCCGCGCCGTCAGTCCCGCCAAGACAGGTTGCGCCCTATCGCGGGCTGCTGAAGGTGGCCGGGTCGGCGGCCACCGGCGCCGGGGCGTGGTTCACCAGCCGCTCGTCGGCCTCGCCGAGCACGAAGACAAAGGGGATCTCCGGGCAGAGGAAGGCCGAGTGCGGGCTGGGCCAGGCGGCGCCGGCGAGCGGCATGCAGGCGTCGAGCAACGAGTCGGCCTCGATCTCCACCGCCAGGGGCCAGAACGCCGAGGCGTCGTGGCTGGCGTCGACGCGCTTGAGACCCGACGGCCCCTCGAAGTAGCCGCGGCGGCGACGGTTGAAGAACCGCGTCAGCCGTTCCCACGAGCCCAGCGAGGGGCCCGCCCCGTCGCACGGCGCCGCCTGCCGCGCCAGCACCCGCAGCTCGCCCTCGCGCCGCACCCGCCACCGCCACGGGCCCGCGTCCGGGGTCTCGGACGGCCGCGGATAGTCGAAGTGGCCGGACTGCGCCGGCTGGTCCGTCACCACTCGCATGCTGGGGACCACCCAGCCCGGGACCAGGACGGTGCGGAAGAGGACCGCCGGCACGTCGTCTTCGTCCAGCACGTAGAGCCGCAGGTTGAACTGCGGATAGGACAGGTGCACCAGCGGGATCTTCGGCAGGTGCATCCGGTCCTGGCGAAACAGCAGCGCCGAGGCGAACACCACCGCGCCGTCTTTCGACGGCTGCTCGTCGTAGCGCAGCGGCGCCGGCGCCGGCGGCAGGCTGGACACGGGCAGCGCCCAATTGAGGTAGAGGCAGTCGCGGACGACCGTTTGCAGGATCATGCGGCGCCGCGATTATGGCACGGCAGCCGCCGCCCGAGCGGTCCCGGGGCGGGCCGCCCGCCGATGCCGTTCCGAGGACCGGCCCCGCGACCATCCAGACTCCTACCACGGGCTGCTAGAGTCTGTCTCCCGCGAGAAACCGACACGGAGATCCCGACGATGCCCCGATCCGCACCCGCCACGAGCGCCGCCCCCCTTCTGCTGGCCCTGCTGGCCGCCGCCTGCGCGCCGGCGCCCGAACCGGCACCGGCGCCCGCGCCGCCCGACCCCGCGGCCCTGGCCGCCGGGGTCGAGCAGGCGATCGACGGCGAGCTGCTGCGCGGCCACGTCGCCGCGCTTGCCGACGACGCCCTGGCCGGCCGGGGGCCCGCCAGCGAGGGCGACCTCGCCGCCCGCGCCTATCTGATCGAGCAGATGACCGCCCTGGGCCTCGAGCCGGGCGCCGCCGACGGCTCGTGGGAGCAGCCGATGCGGATCGTCGGCATCACCTCCAAGGCGCCTCGCGAGTGGTCCTTTCTCGGCGGCCGGCGGGGCCTGGTGCTCTCCTGGTGGGACGACTTCATCGCCGCCAGCGGCGTCCAGGATGACCGCGCCGATATCCGCCAGGCCGAGGTGATCTTCGTCGGCTACGGCATCGAGGCGCCCGAGTACGGCTGGAACGACTACAAGGACGTCGACGTCAGCGGCAAGGTGCTGCTGATGCTCAACAACGACCCCGAGTGGGACCCCGAGCTGTTCGCCGGCGAACGGCGCCTCTACTACGGCCGCTGGACCTACAAGTATCAGGAGGCCGCCAGGCGCGGCGCCGCCGGCGCCGTCATCATCCACACCACGCCGTCGGCGGGCTACCCCTTCCAGGTCGTCCAGACCTCCTGGACCGGCGAGCAGTTCGAGCTGCCGGGCTCGCCGCGCAGCCAGATCGAGGCCTGGTTGACCGAGGAGGCGGCCGTCAAGCTGGCCAAGCTGGCGGGCCAGGACCTCCAAGCCCTGGTCGAGGCCGCCCGCTCGGCCGACTTCCAGCCGGTGCCGTTCGACGTCACCACTTCGCTGGCCCTGACCAACGAGATCCGCGAGGTGGAGACCGCCAACGTCGCCGGCCTCCTGCGCGGCTCGGACCCCGTCCTCGCCGACGAGGTCGTGGTCTACACCGCACATCACGACCATCTGGGGGTCGGTGAGCCCAACGACCAGGGCGACACGATCTACAACGGCGCCCTCGACAACGCCAGCGGCTGCGCCCAGCTGCTGGCCATCGCCAAGGCGTTCTCCGAGCTGCCCGAGCCGCCCCGCCGCTCGGTGCTGTTCCTGTTCGTCGCCGCCGAGGAGCAGGGGCTGCTCGGCTCCGCCTACTACGCCCGCAACCCGACCTTCGCGCCGGGACGGATCGCCGCCAACATCAACCTCGACGGCGGCAACATCTGGGGCCGCACCACCGACGTGGCCTTTATCGGCTACGGCAAGTCGAGCCTCGACGCGGTGGTCGAGGCGGCGGCGGCGCGGCAGGGCCGGACCGTGGTCGGCGACCAGTTCCCCGACAAGGGCTACTTCTACCGCTCCGACCAGTTCAACTTCGCCAAGATCGGCGTGCCGGCAATCTACCTCGACACCGGAGCCGAGTTCGTCGATCGGCCCGAGGGCTGGGGCAAGGAGCAGATCGACGCCTGGACCGAGGTCCACTATCACCAGCCCAGCGACGAGCTGACCGACGAGTGGGACTACGCCGGCATGGTCGACGACGCCCGCCTGGCCCTCGAATGCGGCCTGGCGGTGGCCGAGTCCGACGCGGCGCCGGCCTGGGTGCCGGGCGACGAGTTCGAGGCGGCTCGCAAGCAGGCGCTGGCGGCGCTCGGCGGCTAGCGCCCGAGGGGCAGCCCCCGAGGGCCTCGCGCGGGCCGGCGCGGGCGGCCCGGAAGGCGGCCCGCGGCGGCCGGCTACTCGAGGTTCGAGTGGGAGCCGTCGCACATCGGCGAGTTGCCGGTGTGCTTGCACTGGCAAAGCGCCACCCGGCGGCTCTCCTCGAGCTCGAACTTCAGCGGCTCGAAATCGGTGCTCGAGTGGGAACCGTCGCAGAACGGCTGGTTCTGCGACAGCCCGCAGCGGCACCAAAAGTACGTCCCGGCCTCGAGCTCGAGAACGGCGGGCAGGCGATCGGCGATCCTCGGTTCTGTCATGCCGACATCCTAACCCAGGGCGCCGGGCGGAGCGACGAGGCGCCCGGAGGCGAAGCCCGGCCGGAGACCCCCCGTAGCGGTCGACCTCCGTGTCGACCGTCCGGCGACGCGTCGATGACGACCGACCCGGGTATCGACCGTCGGGTGATCAGGACGACCTCGGTCGACACGGAGGTCGACCGCTACGGGACTACGACCGCCTCCCCCAACTCCTCCTCGCCGATCCGAGCAAAGCTCCGCCGGAACTCGGCCTCCAACCGCTTCTTCTCCGCCGCCGGCACGAAGGCGTGCCGCACCGCCGCCAGCGAGAAGCCCGCCAGCCTCTCCGGCGGGTAGCCCCAGGTGCGGTGGACCCGGCGGTACTCCTCGTTCAGGGTGACGTCGAAGAAGGCCGGGTCGTCGGTGTTGACCGTCACCTCGACTCCGGCCGCGGCCAGGCGGTCGAACGGGTGCTCCTCCAGGCTCGGCACGGAGCGCAGGGCGACGTTGGAGCTGGGACAGACCTCGATGGGGACGCCGGCGGCACGCAGCTCTTCCATCAGCGCCGGGTCCTCGGCGGCGCGAATGCCGTGGCCGATCCTCTCCGGCCGGCAGACGGCCAGCGCCGAGCGGATGTTGTCGGCATCGGTGTTCTCGCCGGCATGGGCCACCCGGTGGAGGCCCTGGCGCTCGGCCTCGGCGAAGTGGTCGCCGAACGGCTCGTCGGGCTCGGACTCGAAGCCCGACAGGCCCAGCGCCGCCACCGTCCGATGGCGCTCGGCCAGCGCCCACTCCAGGGTCAGGTCGGCCTGGCCGGGCAGGTTGCGGACGATGTCGGGGATCAACCGCAGCACGACGCCCCGCCGCCGCCGCCCCTGCTCGACCGCCTCGGCCATGGCGTCGGCCAGCTCGCCGACGTTGACCCCGTTGGCGGCGTGGATGCCGACGGTGAGGTGGGCCTCACAGTAGACGACGTTCTGGCGCTCGAGCTCGGCCAGCAACTGGTCGGCGACGAGCTGGAAGTCCTCCGGATCGCGCAGGCACTCGAGACAGGCCAGGTAGATGTCGACAAACTCGGCGAAGTCCTCGAAGCGGAACCAGCGCCGCACCCCCTCGACGGTCGTCGCCGGCAGGTCGACGCGGTGACGCGCCGCCAGCCGCAGCAGCGTCGCCGGCCGGATCGAGCCCTCGAGGTGGAGGTGCAGCTCCGCCTTGGGCATCCGGGCGATGAAGCGGCCGACCCGGTCCGGGCCCGGGCGGCTCAAGGATCGCTCTTCTGGCGCCGCGCGCGCAGCTCGGCCATGCGCTCGAGCACCGGCGCCGGCACCAGGCGGTCGAGCTTGCCGCCGAGAAAGAAGACCTCCTTGACCAGCCGGCTCGACAGATAGCTGTACTCCTCCTTGGGGGTCAGGAAGACGGTCTCCATCCGCGGGTCCAGCTGGCGGTTCATCAGCGCCATCTGGAACTCGTACTCGAAGTCCGACACCGCCCGCAGGCCGCGGACGATGGTGCGGGCGCCGATCTGGTCCATGAAGTCGACCAGCAGGCCGGAGAAGCTCTCGGCCCGGCAGTCCGGCAGGTCGGCCAGCAGCCCCTCGAGCATCGCCACCCGCTCGTGGACGGCGAAGGTCGGGCTCTTCTCCTCGTTGTTGAGCACCGCCACCACGACCTCGTCGAAGATCGGCCGGCAGCGGCGCACGATGTCCATGTGGCCGTTGTGGATCGGGTCGAAGGAGCCGGCGTAGACGGCGATGCGGGGCTCATTGATCGGCGGCCGGCTCATCGGGTCGCCCTCGTCAGGTCGATGGTCACGGTGTTGAACGCCGCGTCGACCACCCGCAGCAGGACCAGCCGCGCCGCGCTCGGCCAGTCGACGATCAGCGTCTCGCGGCGGCCGTCGAGCAGGCCGTCGGCCGAGCTCAGCGATCGCCAGGGGCCGCCGTCGGCGCTGACCTCGGCCGAGCGCAGCGGGTTCCAGGCGTCCGCCACCTCGACCCGCAGACCGCCCTGGCGGCGCTCGATCTCGACCAGCGCCGGCGGCGTATGGTCGATCAGCACCGGCTCGCTGATCTCGGCCGCCGTCATCGCCTCCTCGAGGCTGTTCTCTTGCCGGTCCGAAGCCCGCAGCCGGAACCGGTAGAGGCCGTCCGGCAGCGCGCTGGCGTCGAAGCCGTAGTGGTCCGTGTCGAGCTTGTCGGCGACCGGCAGCCACGCCTCGTCGCCGCCGTCGACGCGGAACGTGAGCTCGTAGACGAGCTCGTCGCCATTGGGGTCCTCGGCCTTCCAGCGCAGGCTGCGGTAGCCGCGCTTCCACAGCGTCTTGTACCGCTGGTCGGCGCGCGGCGTGCCGGTGTCCAGGGTGGTGAAGATCCCCTCGCGGTTCGGGTGCACCGGCTCGAAGACCTGGTTGGCGGGGTTGAAGGAGGTCGGCACCAGGATCTCGCCGGGCTCGAGGACGGTGAAGCTGTCGATGCTCGGTGGCAGGTTGCCCTGGAGATAGGAGACCACCACCTCGCTGAGCTCGGGCGAGGCCGATGCCGCGGCCGCGGCATCGAGCTCGGCCCGCCACTGCAGATAGCGGCCGGGCGCGAGATCGGCCAGCGGCACCTCGCGGCCGGCGGCGGCGGCCGTCCAGTCGCTCCAGGTGGCGTCCGGCGAAGCGCTCATGCCGCTGCGGGCCGCGAACCGCACCCGGGCGCCGTCCGGCAGGCGGCCGCGCCAGCGCAGGCTGCCGAAGTCGGCGATCTGCTCGGCGTCCAGCGCCGGGCTGGTGAAGGTGCCGTGCCGCTCGCTCTCGGCCGACAGCCGGTAGAGCGCGGCGGCGTTGGTGGTGGCGAAGGCCGGCCCCGGCTCGTCCGCCAGCAGGGCGACCAGCTGGCGCTCGTCGACGTCCTTCTCGAGCACCATGTCACCGTCGCGGAAGCTGTACAGCTTGCCCTCCTGGCCGGTGGCCACCCACAGCCGGTCGCGGTGCCAAAGCAGGGCGTAGGCGGTCTCTTCGGTGAACTTCCAGACCGACTCCACCCGGCCTCGCGGCGAGATCCGCACCAGCTCGGAGCGGGCCCCGGCAAAGCCGCTGGGCCGGCTGCCGCTGGCGGCGTCCGGCTCGCCCTCCGCGACCACGGTCACGGTGGCGGTGCCGCCCTCCTCGCCGGCGTCCTCCTTCTTGCTCTCCTTGCCGGCGCTCTCGCGCTTGCCCAGATCGGTGAAGCTCGCCTCCGAGGCCAGCAGGACCGCATAGCACCAGCCGTCGGCGCCGGCGGCAAGCGCCACCACCTCGGGCTGGACGCCGTCGTACAGGGTGCGCGCCCGGCCGCTGGGATCGATCCGCAGGATCAGGCCCTCGCCGGCCGTGCCGGCCAGCAGATCGCCTCCAGGCAGCGGCTCGAGAGAGCGCAGGTGGGTGTCCTCGCTATCGAACAGCACCTCGCCCTCGCCCCCGGCGTCGACCTGCCACAGCCGCCCCTCGGTGCCGGTGGCGACCAGCAGCCGGCCCGCCGCCGACCGGGCGATCGCCCAGATGTAGGTCTCGCCGGGGTCGAAGAAGGGCTCCGCCTCGCCGCCGGCGATGCGGTAGACCTTGCCGTTGGGCGAGGTGCCGGCAAAGACCGTACCGTCGTCGTCGGCCCAGACCGCGAAGACCTCCGGCTCGGGGGCCGAGAACAGGGTCTCGACCCCACCGGCACGGTCCACCAGCATCACCTTGCCGCCGTTGCCGGTGCCCAGCACCCAGCCGTCGGGGTGGGGCGCGGCGGCGAACAGGAACGGCTCGCCGATGGTCGCCAACCGCGAGGCGCGGTCGGCCAGCCGCAGGGTGCCCAGCGGGTCGACGCTCAGACCGTCCAGGGTGCCGCCGAGAAACGCCTCCCGAGTGTTCAGCCGGAAGAAGCGCACCTCCGCCCGCGCCGCCGGCGCCACGGCGGCCGCCAGCAAGATTGTGGTTCCGATCGCCGCCAGTCGCCGCCTCATCTGCCCGTCTCCCCCCTCGTTGCCGGCGGCGCGCTCACCGCCATCGGTTCCGCGGCGCCCGCCGGTGGCGGCGAGTCGCCCGGCGCCACCGGCTCACGGCGGCGCACCTCGAGATCCACCCGCAGCAGGCCGCTGACCGGCACCGCCAGCCGCCGCTCGCTCTGTTGCGCCACCGCCAGCCGCAGCGGCTGGGCGCTGCCGGAAGGCGCCGCGGCCCAGATCGACCGTAGCGAGCCCGGCAGCTGCGGCAGGGCCTCGCCGGCCACCGCCAGCCCCGGGCCGCCAAAGACGCCCAGCACCACCAGGTCGCGCCGCGAGTGCAGGCCCCGCAGCAGGTCCAGCGCCTGGCGGAAGCGGACCGGCGCCGCGCGCTCGATCGCCATCCGCGCCGCGTCGACGCTGGTGCCGTCGCCGACCAGCAGCGTATAGCGGCCGTCCGGCAGGTCGGTGGGCAGCTGGATCGGGATCGACTCGCGAAACAGCTCGCCGCGATAGGCCATGAGGTCGAGATTGAGCTCGAGCCGGTCTCCGGGGCGCAACTCGGTCCGGCTGACGTGCGCCTCGACCAGGCGGGCCAGCCGCGGCCGGGGATGCTGCTCGAGCTCGATCTCGATCGCCGCCAGCTCGACCTCGGCCATCGGGTTGCCGGTCAGAAAACCGGCGAAGGCCAGCAGATAGACCGCCGCTTCGATCCCCGCCGACTCGCCGTCGAAGCTCTGCTCCACCCGCAGCACGCCATGCTCCGCCAGGTCGAGCTTCGCCCGCATGTCGAGCCCCTGGGCACCGCCCGCCTGGGTGGCCGCATCCAGCGCCCCCAGCACCGAGATCGCGGCCAGCGTCGGGGTGAGCGTCGGCAGGTGGGCCAGACGCAGCTCGAAGTCCGCCTGACGCTGGCCGCTGACCGAGATCCGCAACGGCACCGTCGGCGCCAACGCCCCCAGGCGGCCGCGGATGCCGGCCGCCCGGTCGAGCTCGAAGGCCCCCACCACCGAGCCGAGGTTGGCGATCTTGAAGGAGCTGAACTGGCTCGGCAGCACGGTGATCACCTCGGAGGTGGCCATCGGCACGGCGAGCTCGCCGATGCCGAGGAAGGCGTGGCCGAAGGCGAGCAGGCTGTCGCCCACGCGGTCGGTGACGGTGCCGGTGGCCGCCATCCGCAGGTCGCCGTCGATCAGCACGCCGGCCACCGAGCCCCCGGGCACCAGGTCCGCCGGCGTCAGCCGCGAGCTGCCGGCCGGCGAAACGGTGCCGAGGCCGCCGGCCAGCCGCTGCCGGCTGGGCTCGCCAAAGCCGACGGTGCTCCACATCAGGCCGGAGCCGAAGCGGTCCGCCGCCTGCGAGCGCAACCGCCCAAGACCGTCGACGAGCAGATCCCGCGGCAGGTCGTTGGCCGCCAGCTGGTCGAGGGTCACCCCCGGCTCGCCGCGCGCCGGGCCCTCGGTGCCGGCCGGCACGGCGTAGAGCTTACGCATCTGCTCGATCGGCGTGATGCCGGCGATCGGCTCGCGCGCGAACGGCCAGGCGAAGGCCACCGCCCCCGCCAACTTGCCGTCGAGATAGACCGGGCTGCCGCTCATGCCGGCGATGACGCCGCTGGTCTCGAGCCCCTGGCCGCTGAGCCGGGCGAGGATGAAGCTGGTGCCCGGGCGCAGGTTCTCCCAGATGCCCAGCACCTCGACCTCGAAGCGGTCCGGCTGGTCGCCCTGAAAGACCGACAGACCGTAGCCCCGCTGGCCGGCGCGGACCTCGGTGAGCGGCAGGATCTCCTGCTCGTGGGCGGCGGCCCCGAGACCCGGCACCGGGTCCAGCATGGTGCCCGACACCAGCGCCAGCGCCACGATCGTCAGGCGGCACTGGCAGCGGGCGGAGCGCGGGGCGCGACGACGTCTCATGGTGGTGGCGCCGGCTCGTCCCGCGCCGCCCGGATGGGCAGGTCCGGGACCCGCCGGCGCAGGTCGGCAATAGGATAACTCCCGCGGCGCAGAACCGTCAGCCGGCCCTCGCCCAGGGCCAGCAGGGTCGACGGCGGCCCGCCGGCGAGACGGCCGCCGTCGACGATCGCGGCGTCGCAGCCGGCCAGCAGGCCCGGCAGCTCCGCCGGATCGGTGACCGGCGGATCGCCGCTACGGTTGGCGCTGGTGGCGGTCAACGCCCGGCCGAGACCGCGGAGCAGGCGCAGCAGCGCCGGACAGTCCGGCAGCCGAACGGCCAGGGTTCGCCCGCCGGCGGCCGCCGGCATGCCCGGCGCGGCCGGCACGACCAGGCTCAGCGGCGCCGGCCAGAGGGCCGCAAGCCGACGAAACAGCGGCTCGCCCACCGCAATGCCGAGGGCCGCCAGCTGACCCAGGTCGGCCGCGACCACCGGCAGCGGCTGGCCCGCCTGACGCCCTTTGAGGCGGTAGATCGCCGCCACGCCGCGCGGATCGCGTGGATCGGCCGCCAGCCCATAGCTCGACTCGGTGGGCACCGCCAGAACACCGCCGCGGTCGAGCAGCCGGCCGAGCGGCGCCAGGGGGTCGCCCGGGCGCCAGCGGCGCGGCGGCGCCGGATCGGAGCGACCGGCGGCCGTCACGCTTCGCCCGCCGCCACGGCGATCAGCTCGCGGGCGTGGGAGAGAGAGAGCTTCGTGACGTCGCGGCCGGCGAGCATGCGGGCAATCTCGCGCACCCGTGGATCCCCCGTCAGGGTCTCGACGCCGGTCTCGGTGCGCCCCCCGGCCTGCCGCTTGATCACCCGCAGGTGGCGCGCCCCGTGGCTGGCGACCTGCGGCAGATGGGTGACGACCAGGATCTGGCCGCCACGCGATAGCCGCTGTAGCTTGCTGCCCAGCGCCGCCGCCTCGGCGCCGCCGATGCCGGCGTCGACCTCGTCGAAGATCAGCGTCGCCGGCAGCGCCTCGCCGCTGCCTCGAACCGCCAGCTGCAGCGCCAGATAGATGCGCGAAAGCTCACCGCCGGAGGCGACCCGCGCCAGCGGTCCGGCCGGCTCGCCCGGGTTGGCGGCCAGCTGGAAGACGACCCGGTCGTAGCCCTCCGCCGCGAACTCCACCGGCTGGCCGGCCACCCGGAGCGGGCTGCCCTCCCGCCGCTGGCGCTCGAGCCGCACCGAGAACCGCGCCCTGGCCATCGCCAGCTCAGCGAGCTCGCGGTGCACCCGGCCGGCCAGCCCGCGGCCCCAGGCGGCGCGCTGCCTGGACAGCTCGGCTGCCGCGGCGGCGTACTCGTCGAGCGCCGCCGCGACCCCCTCCTCCAGCTCGGCGCGGCCCTCGGCGTCGGCGTCGAGCGTCGCCGCCTCGGCCGCCAGCCGGGCCCGCTCGGCCAGCACCCCGGCGCTGTCGCCGCCGTACTTGCGCAGCAGGGGCTCGATCGCTGACAGCCGCTGCTCGACCCGGTCCAGCCGGCGTGGATCCACCTCGACGCCGCGCAGCCGCTCACGCACCGCCACGGCCAGCTCCTGCAGCCGGATCCGCGCCTCCTCGAGCTCGTCGAGCCAGGCCGGCACCTCGGGCAGCCACTCCGACACCTCCTCCAGCTGCCGCTGGGCCCGCGCCACGCGCACCACGGCCGCGTCCTCGTCCTCCAGCAGCAGGCTCTCGGCCGCGGTCAGGGCGCCGCCGATCGCTTCGGCGTGCCGCAGCACGGCGCGCTCGCGGCGCAACTCGTCCTCCTCGCCGGCGGCCAGCTCGACCGCGTCGATCTCGCCGACCTGGAAGCGCAGCAGATCGAGCCGCTCACGGCGCTGGCGCTCGTCGCCGCTGACCCGCTCGAGCCGGTCGGCCAGATCGCGGTAGGCGCGGTAGGAAGCCGCCACGCCCCGGGTGAGCTTCGCCGCCTTCTCGCCGCCGCTGCGATCCAGCCAGGCGCGCTGAACCTCGGCCGAAAGCAGGCCGAGCTCCTCGCGCTGGGTGTGGATGCGCAGCAGGCCGGCGGCGAGGTCCCCCAAAAGCCTCAGGGTGACCGGCTGGTCGTTGACGAAGACCCGGTTGGGCGCCTCGCGGTGAACCTCGCGGCGCACCACCAGCTGGTCCTCGCCGGCATCGAGCCCGGCCGCGGCGAGCAGCCGCCGCTCGGGCTCGCCCAACGGCGCGAAGACGCCGGCCACCGACAGGACGTCGGCGCCGGCACGGATCGCTTCGCCGCTGGCGCGCGCCCCGGCCAGCAGCGCCAGCGAGTCGACGACGATCGACTTGCCGGCGCCGGTCTCGCCGGTGAGCACGTTGAGGCCGGGGCCGAACTCGACCTCGACGTCGGCCAGCACGGCGAGGTTTCGGACGTGAAGCGTGCGCAGCATAGGACCTGCCCGGGTCGAGATCGCCCGACCGTGCTAGGCCGAGGGGATGAACTCCGGGTCCTCCTGTGCCCGTCGCTCGAAGCTCAGGAACTCGTAGTAGCCGCACCGCGGCTCGCCCGGGTACTCGCGACAGATCCCCGGCCGGGCTTCGTAGATCGTACAGCGACGCTCATCCGGATCCAGGAAGCGGCAGACCGACTTGTAGATGTGGTCCTTGCGGTGCCGCAGGACCCGCTCGCCCTTCTCCTCGCCCTTCTTGGTGTACTTGCGGCGCGCCGTCTCGAGATCGACGCCGAAGTGGGCCGCCAGCCGCTTCAGGTCCTTCTTCGAGACGATGACCCGCGGGTAGGAGCAGCAGTACGCCGGGCACAGGCTGCAGTCGTAGGAGGGCGCCATCGGTGGCAACGCGCGGCCGAACCGCTACTGACAGCGGTCCACCAGGGCGTCCTGGTCGTGAACCGTGATGTGGTGGCGCGGGTCGACCGAGATGAACCCGCTCTCCTTGAAGTCGACGATCACCTGGTTCACCCGCTCACGCGAGGCGCCGACCAGCGCCGCGACGTCCGACTGGGTCAGCCGCAGCGGGATGCGGACGCCGTCTTCCGTATCGTCGCGACCGTACTGCTGAGCGAAAGCGAGGATCTGGCGCGCCACCCGGCCGCGCACGTCGAGCGTGGACAGCGCCTTGATCTGCTCGTTGGCCAGGCGCAGGCGGCGAGTAAGCAGCTGCACCAGGTTGTAGCTCAGGTGAGGCATGGTGCGCAGGCACTCGCTGAACGCCATGCGGTTCATCGCCAGACACGAGCACTGCTCGAGCGCCAGCACGTTGGCCGAGCGGCCGGCGCTGTCCAGCAGGCTCATCTCACCAAAGGTGTCGCCCGAGCCGAGAAAGGCGAGGATGACCTCCGAGCCGTCGATCTGATCGACGAAGATCTTCACCGTGCCCTCGAGCAGCATGTAGACCAGCTCGCCGGTCTTCTCGACCGTGATGATGAAGGTGCCGGGACGGAAGCTCTTGCGCAGCAGGCGCTGATTGAGCTGCTGCAGGTCCGCTTCCCCGAGCCCGTCGAACAGGGGTATGCCGACGAGCTGGTGGGGATCTTCCACGCCCGTCATGCGGGCTCGCTCCCCCTGCGCTTGCCGACCGCCCGCCCCGGACGCTGCCGGGCGGTGACCGCGGGCGCGCGACCGGGCGGCGAAAGCGGGCCCCATCGGCTGAGCTTCCTCGGCATCAGGCAGTGTCTCCGCGGCAGATTTGCCGCCGAGATCCTACCACGCCCGGCGCCTCAGCCGGCCTTGTAGCTACGCCCGGCGCCGTTCTCGATCGCCAGGTCCGGCGGCTGCTGCAGACCCCGCTCGACCAGCTCGCCGACCCGGGAAGCGTCGTTGAGATAGTGCTCTTCGCCGGTCCTGAGGTTGCGCACATAGACCCGTACGACGTCGGGCCGATCGTCGACCTCTCGCGGCTCCTTCCAGCAACGGACGAGGAAGGAGTCGCTCGTCTGTCGCGCTTGACGCCTTCCATTCATTCGCAGCCCTCCGAGGTCTTTTCCGCCGGGACTTCCGCGTCCACAAGGACTGCGCCGCCCCGGCGATACTCGCCAACGTCGCCAAAGTAGCCCAGAGGCGTCAGGAGATCGTCAGGAGGCGTCGAACCGCGCCGCCGCGCTGCTACAATCCCGCCATCGGAAGGGCGCTTGGGGCTGGTCTGGCGCTGGCGCTTGGTCAGTGGGGCTCACATGAGTGACATCGAGATCCGTCTGCTGGGCGGTTTCGACATTCGCTGCGGCGAGGCGGCAGTGCGACGTTTCGAGTCGCAGAAAGCGCGTGGGCTGCTCGCCTATCTGGCGCTGCACCGCAACCAGGCGCTGAGCCGGGAGCACGTCTCCACCCTGCTGTGGTGCGACAAGGACGAGACCGCTGCCCGGCGCAACCTGCGCCAGGTGCTCTACAGCCTGCGCACCGTCTTCACCGAGGCCGGGCTGAGCGCCGAGCTGCTGCTCGGCGCCGCCAAGGAGATCAAGCTCCACCCCGACATCGACGTGCGGGTGGACGTGGTCGACTTCGAAGAGGCCATCCGGCGCGGACTCGACGGCACCGAGCCCGATTCGCAACAGCTCGGCCGAGCCGCCCGGCTGTACATCGGCGACTTCTTGAGCGGTTTCTTCGTCCGCGACTGCCCGCAGTTCGAGGAGTGGCTGATCACCACGCAGGAGCGGCTGCGCGAGGCGGCCCTGGCCGCCTTTCACACCCTGGTCGGCGCCTGTCTCAGACGCGGCGAGTCGCGCATGGGCATCCACTACGCCCGCCGCCTGCTGGCGATCGACCCGCTGTCGGAGCGGGCGCACCGCCAGTTGATGCGCCTGTACGCCCTGTCGAGCCGCCGCACCCGGGCCCTGGCCCAGTTCGAGGAGCTGCGCAACCTGCTCAACCAGGAGCTCGGCGTCGAGCCGCTGGCCGAGACCACCGAGCTCTACCAGGCGATCCTGCTCGAGGAGGTGCCCGAGGAGTCGGCCGGCGAAGAGCCGATGGGCCCCCTGATCCCGCTCGCCGGGCGGAGCGAAGAGCTGGCCGAGCTGCAGGGCTCGTGGCAGCAGGTCCTCGAGCACGGCGCCCGGCTGGTGCTGATCAGCGGCGAGACCGGCGTCGGCAAGACCCGGCTGGTCAAGACCTGCGTCGACCGCGCCAGCTCGCAGCGCCGCACCCGGGTGCTGCGCGGCCGCGCCTACGAGGCCGCCCCGGCGCTGGCCTACGGCCCCTGGGCCGAGATCGTCACGACGGTCTTCGCCGACCTGATGCCGGACGAAGAGCTCGATCCCGAGCAGATCGACATGCGGTCGATCTCCGACCTGGCCCTGATGGCGCCGCAGCTGGCGGCGCTCGACCCCGAGCTGCTGGGCGGGCCGGCGCGGCGCGAAGACGGCGATGCGACTCGGCTGCCCGAGTCGCTGGGGCTGCTGCTGGCGGCCCTCACCGAGGGGCAGGACGGCGGCCGGACGCCGATGATCCTCATGCTGAGCGACCTGCACTGGGCCGCCGCGGAAAGCCTGGACCTGCTCCAGCTGCTGGCGCCGCAGCTCGCCGGACTCCCCGTCCTGGTGCTCGCCACCGTCGACCCCACGGTGCCCGGGCTGGCGCATCCGCTCCTCACCGGCGGCGCGACCGACATCGGTCTGCCGGTCGACCGTCTGGCCCTCGGCCGCCTGCCGACCGAGGCCCTGGCCGAGATCGCCGACGCCCTGGTGCCCTCGGAGGACAGTCCCTGGCTGGCCGAGCTGTTGGAAGCCTGGTCCGGCGGCCTGCCGCTGGCGGTGACCGAGCTGATCAACTACCTGTGGGACGAGGACGTGCTGATCGCCCGCCAGCCCGGAGGCTGGACCGTGGACCGCGAGCGCGCCGAGACCTGCGAGCCGCCGGCAAGCCTCCACGACCTGATCGTCAGCCGATTCCGTGGCCTGCCGGCCTCGGCCCGGCGGCTGCTGGCACTGGCCGGTGTCATCGGGCAGCGCTTCGACGTCGACCTGCTGCGGGTCGCCGGCGACGAGAACCTCGCCGTCGTCGAGGCCTGCATCGAACTGATGCTGCAGCGCTGGCTGATCCGCCAGTTCCCCCGCACCTGGACCCACACCGGCCGCGAGCGCGACATCGTGCTGTTCGCCCGCGGCGCCCGCCGCGGCATCTTCGAGTTCGCGCACGAATCGATCCGCAGCGCCATCGTCGCCGACGTCAACCCGCTACGGCGGCAGGTGATGCACCGCGACACAGCGGCCGCTCTGGCCCAGATCTATGCCGAGGACTCCGAGTCGGTCTGTGAGGCCACCGCCCACCACCTGATCGAGGGCGGCGAGATCGACCGCGCGCGGGACTGCCTGATGATGGCGGCCGAGCGGGCGCGGCTGGCCGGTGCCACTACCACCGAGAGCCGCTATCTCGAGCGCTGGCGGACATCGCTGGGCCGCAACAAGGGCTCCCGCGCGGCACCCGGCGAGCGCGAGCACATCGAGCAGCGGCTGAGCGAGATCGCCGCCCTCCAGCCGCCGGGCTAGCCTGCGACCGGCAAGTGGCTATCCGACGTAGAGATCGAAGAATCGCCGGATCAGCAGCGCCGCCTCGGCCGACGGCGACAGCAGGCGCGAGACCTCATCCGCCGTGGTCCGCTCGGCAAGATAGCCGTCGCGGTACCACAGCAGCCGCGCCGCCATGTGATCGACGGTCATCTCGCTGTGAAACTGGGTGCTGTAGATCGGCCGGCCCGGAGCGCGCAGCGCCTGGAACGGGCAACGTTCCGAGGCCGCCAGCTCGACCAGCCCCGGCGGCAGCCGCTGCACCCGATCGTGGTGGCCCAGCTGGACCGCGAAGCGCGCCGGCAGGCCGGCACACAGCGGATCCTGCCGGCCGGCGGCGGTCAGCCGGATCTCGAACGTGCCCACCTCGCCGGTCGACGGATCGGTGACCACCCGGCCGCCCATCGCGTCGACCAGCGCGTGGTGGCCGTAGCAGGAGGCAAACAGCGGCCGGCGCTCGTCCACCAGGCGCAGCAGCGTCTCGCGCAGCGGTTGGCTGAAGGGATAGGCCGCCGTGACGGTGTGGGCGCCGGCGCCGCCGACCATCACGGCGTCGAACCGGCTCACTTTTCGCCAGTCGAGGCGCGGCTCCTCGACCAGGTTGTGACAGGTCAGCCGCTCGGGCCGCAGCTCGGCTGCCTCGAGAAAGCACAGCCGCTCCTGTTCCTCGGCGCGCGGCTCGTCGCGCACCTGCAGCAGCAGCACCCGCGGCTCGGCCCGGCCCATGCCGTGAGCGCCCACCGCCGTGACGCTCAGCCCAGGCCGAGGAAGCCGCGAACCACGTGCCGGGCCACTTCCGGGTTCTCGCGCAGCCGGCGGATCGAGTAGGCGTACCAGTCTCGCCCGTAGGGCACGTAGACCCGCAGCCGGTGCCCCTCGGCCAGCAGGATGCGGCGCAGCTCCTCGTCGACTCCGAGCAGCATCTGGAACTCGTAGCGGTCCCGGGGCAGCCGGTGGCGGTCGATCAGCTCGCGGGCGGCGCAGACCAGGTACTCGTCGTGGGTGGCAATGCCGACGTAGACCCCCTGGCGGATCAGCTTGTCGAGCGCCGCCACGAAGTTGCGCCGCACGGTCTCGTAGCCCTTCCAGGCGACGGTCCGCGGCTCGATGTAGATCCCCTTGCACAGCCTTGCGTTGGCGCCGTCGGCCGGCAGCGCGGCGATGTCGTCCAGGGTGCGGCGCATGTAGGCCTGGAAGACCACCCCCAGGTTGCCGTGCCGCGGCTGCAGCTCGTGGTAGATCCGCAGCGTGGCGTCGGTTGCCGTGCGGTCCTCCATGTCGAGGCGCAGGAAGTTGCCGTGGCGGGCTGCCACGGCGGCGATGCGGTCGACGTTGTCGCGGCAGAACGACTCGTCGATCTCGAGGCCGACCATGGTCAGCTTGATCGAGACGTTGGAGTCGAGCCCACGGCGCTCGATCTCGTCGAACAGCCGCAAGTACTCCTCTACCGCCGCCTCGGCCCGGCGGCGGTCGGTGACCTCCTCGCCCAGCAGGTCGAGGGTGGCCATGGCGCCGGTCTCGTTGAGGCCGGCGATGACCTCGAACGCCCGCTCGCGGCTCTCGCCGGCGACGTAGCGGCGCGCCACTTTGCCGACCAAGAACCTGGGAACCAGCGGCAGGCCGACGACGACCAAGCGGCCGAACAGGCTCATGCCGCTCGCGTCGGGCGGCGTGAATGGCGGGGGCGGTTCACGCCGAGTCGCCGCCCTCGACGCCGGCCCCGGCCTCCGGCGCGTCGGCCACCCAGCGCACCGACTTGGAGCACGGGCAGACGCCGCCCACCCGGCGCAGGTCCGGCATCGCCGAGACCGCGTCGCGCAACGTGGACTCGCCGGCGGCCAGCTTCTGCGCCTGCTCCACGTAGTGCCGGAAGTCGCGGCTGGCACGGTAGGCGTCGGGCAGGTGCTTGCGCAGATGCTCGAGATAGGAGGCCAGGTCGTCGAAGCTCTCGCCCTGCCAGCCGGTGAGCTCGAAGGCCGGCACCCCCCGCCGGCGAAAGAAGGCGCGGTGGGGCAGGTGCACCAGGTCCTCCCAGGCGATCCCCTGCTCGCTGCCGTGCTCGGCCAGGATCCGGTCGAGCACCTTCTCGGCCTGCTTCAGGTCGAGCCCCGGGATGCGCGCCCGGATATAGCGCATGTTGAGGTCGCGCACCAGCTTCTCGACCTCTTCGATGTAGAGATCCTGCGCCTCCAGGTTCTTCATCGGCTTGAGGCCGAACCGGACGTTGGTGCCGCCGCCGCGCTCGTCGCCGAACATCTCGAGGCCGCGCGGGAACCACTTGTTGATCGTCTTCTGGATGTCCGACGTGGCGACATAGGGCAGCTCGCGGGCCGCCTGCTCCATCCAGCGCCGCAGCGGCACCACCCCGGCCGCCAGGTGGAAGGCCTCCTCGCGCAGCATCTGCGGCATGCTCTCGGCCATCGGCTTGTAGGCGCTGACCCGCTGCATGTTGAGCTGGTACTTGCCGACGCGGTCGATAAGGGCGCAGAAGACGGCGTTGTCGACGAAGGAGTCGAAGTCGACGTTGAAGGCCCCCAGGATGTGGGAGCCGGTGCGCATCGACAGGGTCTCCTCGACCAGCTGATCGCCGCCGACGTCGGATACCGACGTCCAGTCGTCCTCGAGCAGCAGATGCAGCATCTGGTAGCCGTGGCGCAGCTCCTCGGCCATCATCCGCAGGATCCAGAACTGCTCCTCCTCGTTCTGCGCCCGCGCCAGCGTCAGCTGGTGCTGCTGGATCGAGCCGAACTCGGTCGACGCCTGGGCGCGGATCGCCCCCAGCAGATGCGCCGCCTGCTCCGGGTGGAGGTCCGCGGCGCGGGTGCGCTTGGGCTCGCCCTCGGCATCGCCGCACTCGATCTCGTTGCAGATCCCCAGCTCGCGGAAAGCGCAGAGCTCGAAGGGGCGGTCGCGGGGAAAGTGCTTGTCCCAGTTCTCGACCAGGAAGTCGTAGTCGGGCAGAAAAGTCTGCCGCCACTTGACCACGGCGTCGTGGTACTTGCCCGGTAGACGGGTCTTGGTCATCCGCATGCCTGCTAGGTCCCCTCTCCCAGCCGTTTGACGAACGGCCGCAGCGACGACGGCTGGAAGCCGAGGCTCTCGAAGAAGCGCTCGATGCCGGTCATCTCCGCGTTCACCATGGTGCGCACCGCGGTGGCGCCCTGGGCCTCGAAATAGGCCATCATGGCCTCGGCCAGCCGTCGCCCGACCGCCTGGCCGCGGGCCTCGGGATCGACGCCCAGGACCTCGATCCAGCCGGTGGGCTCCTCCATGCCGAACTCGCCCGAGCGGATCTCGCCGAACATGAAGCCCACCACGCGGCCGCCGCTCTCGGCCACCACCGAGGCCTCCGGATCGCGCCGCGAGTAGTAAGCCATGCGCTGCTCCCAGACGTCGGGCCGGTAGTCGCCGCCGATCTTCTCGTCGATACCGATGATCTCCCCGAGGTCCGTGTCCTCGAGGCAGCGGATCCGCACTTCTGGCGTCGTCTCGCTCATCTTGATGTCGCCGGTTCTCGATCCCGGCCCTCCATTGCGCCAACTGAGACCAGTCTACCCGCCGGCTGGGAATGGCGGCAACAGGTTTCCCGGCAAACAGGTGCTTCGCGAGCGCCTGCCAACCGGATGCCCAGCCGCAGTTCGATAGACTCCAAGCCGGTGAGCGAATCTCTGGTACAGATCGGACGGCGAGAGCGATCGGGGGGACGGCCGCCCTGGCTGCGCATCCGTCTGGCGACCCCCGAGCCCTACCACCAGGTCAAGGGGCTGGTGGAAAAGCTGAGCCTCAACACCGTCTGCCAGGAGGCCCGCTGCCCCAACATCTACGAGTGCTGGGGCGAGCACGGCACCGCCACCTTCATGATCCTGGGCGACGTCTGCACCCGCCGCTGCGGCTTTTGCGCCGTCACTACCGGCCGGCCGGCGCCGGGCGGTCGACGCCGACGAGCCCGAGCACGTGGCCGAGGCGGTGGCGACGATGGGCCTCAAGCACGCCGTGATCACGTCGGTCGACCGGGACGACCTTCCGGACGGCGGCGCCGGCCACTTCGCCGAAGTGATCGAGGCGATCCACCGCCGCCGCCCGCAGACCGGGGTCGAGGTGCTGACGCCGGACTTCCGCGGCGTCGGCGAGGCGCTCGACGTCGTGCTGGCGGCGCGGCCGGAGGTCTTCTCGCACAACATGGAGACGGTGCCGCGGCTCTACCGCCAGGCGCGCCCCGGCAGCAGCTACCGGCGCTCGCTGGCGCTGCTCGAGGACGCCGCCGGGCGGCGCGACGCCGGCCGCTATCCCGGCACCATCAAGACCAGCATCATGGTCGGGCTGGGCGAGCGGCCCGAGGAGGTGAGCGCGACCCTGGGCGACATCCGCGCCGCCGGCGTCGAGGTGCTCACCATCGGCCAGTACCTGCAGCCGACCCGCGACCACCTGCCGGTCGACCGCTGGGTCCACCCCGACGAGTTCGCCGCCTACCGCGACGAGGCCCTGGCGCTGGGCTTCCGCCACTGCGAGTCGGGCCCCATGGTGCGCAGCTCGTACCACGCCCACGAGCACGTCGGCGCCAGCCTGCGGGACTGACCCGATCCGCCGCCCGGCCCCGATCCGCTGCCCGGCCCCGGCTGGCGGCGCCGTGGCCAGGCTGGCCGATCACACGTCGAGGCCCGCAGCGGGCGGCCGAGCCCCGCTCATCCCTTGATCACCCCCAGCGGCTTCAGCCGGGCGACCTTGCGGCCGATGCCGGCTCGCTCGACCACGTCGACCACCTCCGCCACGTCCTTGTAGGCCTCGGGCATCTCCTCGGCTACGGTGCGCATGCCCGCCGCCATGACCACCACGCCGCGCGCCCGCATCTCGGCCATCAGGTCGCGGCCGCGGGCCGCCTTCTTCGCCTGGTTGCGGCTCATCCGCCGGCCGGCGCCGTGGCAGGTTGAGCCGAAGGTCTCCCGATACGCCTTCTTGGTGCCCACCAGCACGTAGGAGTAGCGCCCCATGTCGCCCGGGATCAGCACCGGCTGACCGACATGGCGGTAGGGCGCCGGGGTCTGGGGATGGCCCGGCGGGTAGGCGCGGGTGGCGCCCTTGCGGTGGACGCAGACCCGCTGCTTGCGGCCGTCGATCTCGAAGGTCTCGAACTTGGCGATGTTGTGGCAGACGTCGTAGACCACCTCGATCGCCGCCTCCCCGGGCCCTGTCCCGAGGCCGGCGGCGAAGCTCTCGCGCACCCAGTGGGTCATCACCTGACGGTTGGCGAAGGCGTAGTTGGCCGCCGCCGCCATGGCGCCCAGATAGCGCTTGCCCTCGCTCGAGCCGAGCGGCGCGCAGCAGAGCTGGCGGTCGGGCAGCCGGATGCCGTACTTCTCGACCGCTCGCAGCATGACCTTGAGGTGGTCCGAGCAGACCTGGTGGCCGAGGCCGCGCGAGCCCGAGTGCAGCGTGATGGTGATCTGGTCGAGCCGCAGGCCCAGGGCCGCCGCCGCTACCGGGTCGAAGATCTCGTCGACGGCCTGGATCTCGGCGAAGTGGTTGCCCGAGCCCAGGGTGCCGAGCTGGCCGGCGCCACGCTCGAGCGCCCGCTCGGAGACCAGCTCGGGCTCGGCTCCCGGCAGCCGGCCGCCCTCCTCGAGGAACTCGAGGTCACGCTTGGTGCCCAGGCCCCGCTTGACCGCCCAGGCGGCGCCGTGGCCGAGCACCCCGGCGAGCTCGCGCCGGCCCAGGTGCAGGTCGCGGCGCCCGCGGCCGACGCCGGTCGGGATGTTGCCGTAGAGGGCGGCCACGACCTCCTTCAGCCGTGGCGCCAGGTCCTCGCGGCTCAGCCGCGAGCGCAGCAGGCGGACGCCGCAGTTGATGTCGTAACCCACTCCACCGGGCGAGACCACGCCCTCGTCGGCGTCCATCGCCGCCACGCCGCCGATGGGAAAGCCGTACCCCCAGTGGATGTCGGGCATCGCCAGCGAGGCCTCCAGGATGCCCGGCAGCCAGGCCACGTTGGCCACCTGCTCGAGCGCCGGGTCGTGACGCAGGTCCTCCATCAGCCGGTCGTCGGCGTAGACGATCCCGTCGACCCGCATGCCGCCGGTGCGGGGCAGCCGCCACCGGGTCTCGTCGATCTTCTCGACCTTCATCGGCGGTCTCCTCTCCCCAGGAGTCTAGCCCGGCCTGCGCTCCAACTCTCGACTATGCCGACGTATGTCCCTGAATCTGCGAGACTTCCCTCGGTCGCTCATCCTCGTCGACGCTTGGCGCCTGGGGCTGTGGTCAGATGTCGAAGATGACCCGCGCCCGCCAGCCGTGGTCGGTGCGCTCCACCGACAGGCCGTGGTAGGTGATCGCCTTGATCGCCACCTTGTGCGGATGGCGCTGCGGGTCGTGCGGCTCGCCGAGGAAATCGCCGGTCAGCCGCGGGCCGGCCGCGCCGCGGTCGACGATCGCCAGCTCGCCGCCGGCCGCCAGGAAGCCCTCGACCTCGAACAGGTAGAGCGCCTCGCCCAGCCATTCGACGAGCAACAGCTCGAGGTCGGCGGCGACGAGCGTGACCGGGCGGGCGCCGCTCGGGCGCACCCGGCCGACGTCGGTGATGCAGTCGGTCATTGCCCGCGCGGCCTCGCGGAACAGGCCCTCGAGATCCTCGGCCGTCACCACGACGCCGGCGTCGGCGGTGTGGTCGAGCGGTTCCCAGGGCATTGGGGATCCGGCAGCCTGTGGTGCAAGTCGGCGCGCCATCTTGCGGCGGGCCGGTCTGCGGTGTCGCCGCCGCTAGCCGCCTCGCGCCAGCCCGGTCGAGACCTCGCCTACGAGCCCCGCGGCGCCACCCGGCAGCGGCGCCAGCCGGCGCTCGAAGACGGCGGCGAAATGGCCGGCGCAGAGCTCGGCCGCCGCCGCCGGCTCCACCCGGCGGCCGGTCAGCCGCTCGACCGAGGTCATCCGCACCCCGGCGAGGCCGCACGGCACGATGCCGTCGAAGTAGGACAGGTCGGTGGTCAGGTTGAGGGCGAAGCCGTGGGTGGTGAGCCAGCGGCTCAGGTGGACGCCGATCGAGGCGATCTTCGCCTGCCCCACCCAGACCCCGATCTCCGGCTGGTTGCCGCGCCCCTCGGCCTCCACACCCAGATCGGCCAGGGTGCGCACCAGCACCGCCTGCAGGTCGCGCACGTAACGGCGCACGTCGCGCCGGTCCGGGTCGAGGTCGAGGATCGGGTAGCCCACCAGCTGCCCCGGCCCGTGATACGTCACCTGGCCGCCGCGGTCGCTCTCCTCAACCGTCACCCCGCGCGCCGCCAGCCAGGCGGCGCCGGCGCGCACGTCGGCCCGGTCGGCGCTGCGCCCCAGGGTGTAGACGTGCTCGTGCTCGAGCAGCAGCAGGTGCTCGGGGCCGCCGGCGCGCAGGCGGTCGCGCAATCGTTCCTGCAGCTCGACGGCGGCTCGATAGTCGAGCCGGCCCAGGAAGCCGTGGCGTAGCTCTCTCATCTCGATGGCCCGCAGGCGCCCGCGGCGATCCGCTCCGGCGGGCCTGCTCGCGCTTTGATGGTAGCAACCCACAGGGCCCGCAGGGCGGAGCGGGAGATGCCGCGGCGGCCAGCCGGCGGCGGGCCGGGGCGACGGCGAGCGGCGGTCGACCGCTAGTGTAGTGTCTCCGACTTGCCTTGCCGTATGGGCGAGCTAGCGGCGTCGCTGGCAAGGCGCGCTGACGCAGGCATAGCCGAGCCTATGTCGAGGAAGCGCAACGCCGCCAGCGGCGTCGATAGCCGTCCAGCCGGTAAGGCGAAGTCGGAGACACTTCACTAGCTTGCGACTGCTGTTACACTGCCGCAGCAAGGCACACCGAGGGTCGGTCGCTTTGAGTCTGGGGAACACCGCACCGGAACGCGCTCTCGAGCGCTCGCTGGACGAGCTCCGGCCCCGCCTGCGTCGGCTCTTCGCCCACCACCGGATCCCGCCCGAGGACGCCGAGGACATCCTGCAGCAGACCCTGCTGGCCTACCTCTACAAGCGCGACTCGGTGCAGGACTTCGACAAGTGGCTGCTGGGCGCGGTGCGCAACCGCTGCCTGATGTACCTGCGCGGCCACCGGCGGCGCTTCTACACCGCCATCGACGCGGCGATCCTCGACGAGCTGGCCGAGCAGGGCGTGCCGCCGCAGGAGCAGAACGACTTCCAGCGCGACCTCAGCCGCGTCGTCGGCCAGCTGACCGCCAAGTGCCGCGAGCTCCTCGAGCTGCGCTTCGGCCTCGGCTACGACCCGCCGGAGGCGGCCCGCCGCCTGGGCTACCGGCCCTCCGGCATCTACAAGACGATCGAGCGCTGCCTGGCGGCGCTGGCCCGCGGCATGACCGAGGCGGGGCTGGTGGAGCGGCGCGAGCCGCCGGGCGAGTAGCGGCGGGCCCTCAGAGAAGGCCCGCGATCAAGCCGTAGCGGTCCGCCGCGCCGTCTTGGGCGCTACTCCGCGGCCTCGGGCTCAGAGATCCGATAGCGCGAGAGATCCTCGAGATCGCCGTTGAAGGTGTCGAGGTCGACCTCACCATCGATGCACCCGCGCGAGAGTCAGCGCGGCCCGCGGTCCGGCCCCGAGTCGCCGAGTGCACGCGTGATGTTGCTGGCTTCCGCAAGCACCGGCGTCAGCGCCGGGCCTATCTGAGCCCGTTCCGATCGAAACTATAATGGACACAGTACGAGCGACCCGAATTGCTCCAGTCCTTGCACATCGTGCTCGATGCCCGAGTGCGGATCAGCAGCACATGTTGCTGTTCTTCCAGTTCGCCCCCGCACCGTTGGACGGGGGTTCAGCTGGGCGGCCTGTATGAAGGTCCTTGACACCTTGCGAGTGCTGGTCACTGAGCCAGTCGATCCGTCCCGTGTCGGCTACAAGTGGTTGACCCCAGCGCTGCGGGCGTTGGAGTGCGACGCCATGCCAATGCCAACGCTCGCCGCCGTGCAGCTGCTGGGCCCCGGCGGCTACCGCTCGATGCTGCGCCGTGTGGTCGAAGAGTGGCTGCCACACGTCCTGTTGATTCGCCCCCCCCTTGATTTCCTCGACGCCCAGACCAGCAACGCCATTCGCAACTTGGGGACCCAAATCGTGGGTCTGACTCGTCCGGCCGGGATACATCCCCCTTGGAGCGACCTGCAATTCGAGGACCTGCGCAGTAGACTCGACGCGTGGCTGACGCCCGAGCCACACCGTGCCGCGCTTCGCGCAGGAGCCCGTCTGGTGCGATGGGCCGCCGCGCCGGCCAGTGTCGAAACGGTTGAAGACCCGGCCGCGCCGCAATTCCAGGTCGCGATCGTGGCACCGGCCACCGAGGAACGCGCCGCCCTGGCTCGGGCGCTCGCAGCTGAGGTGGGGCTCAAGGTCGGCTGTTTCGGCCCCGGGTGGGCTGCCGGGCCATTGACGCACCAAAGCCGGATCGGCCTGCTCCGCCGAGCGGCAGTCGTGGTCACCTTCACCGAGCGAATTGGCCTGATCGACAGCACCTTCTTCGAAGCGGCGCAGCTTGGCAAGTTGCAGGTCGTAGAGTGGTGCGCAGACCTCGCGCGCTACGTGCCCACCGGTGGCAACCTCGCCACTTTCGTGACATCCCACGATTGCATGACCCGGCTTCGCGGGTGGCAGTCCCTGCCGCTCTGGACCGCCGTCCCGCCCCTACGGGAGGTATGGGCGTCATGGGTCGAAGGCCTCGAGCGGCCCGACCTACCAGACCGACAGTCGAGTCCTGCTCTGGCCCAGCTCTACGCGTCGCTGACCCACGTCTACGAGGCACGGAATCTCCTCTTGCAAGCGATATCCTGTGCCGAGTCCTGGGCGATCATGGCGCCCGACGATCCCGATCCCCATGTTGCCCGAGCGCGATGCCACGCGGCTCGGGCGGAGTGGCGAGCGGCCCTGCAAGCCACCAATGGACTCCGGTCCCGGCTGCGGGGAACTGTCCCAGTCGCATCCTCGGACCAACACGCCTTCCTTCGGCCTGCGTGGACGGGAACGGCCCTTGGGAAGTCGCGCGCTGTGGACCCGACGGTCGACCTCTCGGTGCTTCGACTTACCGCGTTCGTGGCGCTCGATCAGGTCGCCGCTGCACTGCACGACGTAAGTGGAATGACGGTGCGACATCGTGCGGCGGTCGCGCAAGCGTACGAAACACTCTGGAGCAATCCCGACTCGGTCAGGGTCTACGAGGCCCTCTCTTCAAACGAGCCCGTCGAAGGCCCACCTCAGCAGACCTAGGAGTTGGGGTCGCTGTCCTGGCCAGCGACGGGTGCCGCAGGCGCCGCAGGTGTCTCGGATGCCGCAGGTGCCGCAGGTGTCTCGGCGCCGGGGCCGTCGCCTACGCCAGTCACATACTTGCGCGGGAGGTACTTGTTGACCCACATCTTGGCAAGTTCGAGGCCGTCGATGGGCTTGATGTAATACGTAATCGGGACGCCAGCCTTGCCGGCAATGCACTTCTCAATGTAGTCCTCGAAGGCCGTCATGGCCGTGTTGATGTCGATGACCTTGTTCTTGCCGGCCTGGAGCTCGCCGAGTCCGCTGACGACGCTCTTGATCTCATTGTTGCGAAACGACTCCATCTGCGCACCGGTTCGCGCCCGAGTCGCTGCCTCGGCCACCGACGCCTGGTCCGCCTGCGTAGCGTTGGCGAGTGTCGCCAACTGTCCCATCATCTTGGCGGGATCGAAATCGGCAAACTGCTTCACGCCCACCTGGACCTCATTGGCCACGATCGACGGGATAACCCCCATGCACACTATGCTGGCGTGCGCGTTGATTTGCTGCGTGCTCAGCAACTGCTTGGCGCTGTTCGAGAACGACGAATCTACGCCGAAGCCGCCGCTGACCGACGCGAACCATGAACCCACCTCCATGGACTCCTGGAGGCTGGCAGCAACGGAGGTCAAGCTCTGCTTGGTGTCGGTCTGCGAAGTCGACTCGATGTTGATCAGCGCTACGAAACTGGAGCCATAGGTCGCTCCGGACAAGATCTTCATCACGGCTGGCGTCTTCTGTCCGTTCTGCGTCGCCTGGACGATCTCAGCTACGCCCGCGGGAGTGCTCGGGTCGAGGTGCGGCGTGAGCCCCATCGCATTCCACACGTCGATGGCTTTGTCGACGTCGATCACGCACGGAGCCAGCAGGACGGCGTCTTGCTGCGTCGTCGAGGCCGAGAGGACGAGGGTTCCATCCAGCGAGTGCAGCTCGTGGCTCTGGGACATCTGATTCTGAACGGCCGTCGTGATCTGGGTGCTGTACTTGTCCCCGAGATACGACAAAGAAGCTCCGATGGAACCCTTGATGTTGTCGATGTGGTCTTGGGCCGACTGCGATTCCTGATCGAACGAGAAGTACTGAGCGTTCGCCTGCAGCGAATCCGCCGACAATGGCATCCGCTTGATCTGGGTCTTGACGTAGTCGAGTGGGCTCTCGTAGGAGTCGTTGACCCCAGGAGGCGTCCCGATCCGAGCCAACTGGGGTGCGGCCGCCGCCGCTGCGGCACCGTAGGCAACAGCTGCGTCATTCACCGCCTTCTTGATATTTGCTACCTGTGTATTGAAAGCGGCTGACAACTCAACTCCGGCCTGAGTGAGCTCGGTGGCGGTCATATCAAGGCTACGATCCAGCGCAATCATGCGATTCAGTGCCGCCTGCGCCTCGTCAACCGGCGCCTGCACGCTCGCGATGGCCTCGAGTTGCGTCAGTATGGCCGGGGGCACCAGATTACCCAGCGCGAGCGCCGGCGAGTAGGGAATCGATTGGGGCATGCTATGTCCTCCAGAGCGTCATTGCTTGCGGATACCTTCGGCGTTCGTGAACGTACGAGCCGCAGACCTTGCCTTGCGCCGCAACCTTCACAAGACGAGATTAGGCTATAAGGAGGGACTCGGGTATCAGGCGAGGACTCTTAATTCTTGGATCGGGGAATCCCCTATTTCTCTGGGAGGCCAGCTTTGGCTGACAAGATCCCCAATCGCCCGCACGGCTCTCGCGAGCCGAAGCACCCAGCGTCGGGCCCAGCCGGCGCGGCAACCTTGGCGCCGCCCACCTACCAGGCGATGTCTACTGACCCGGGCCAGGGCTCGCGATCCGCAAGCCCGCAAGCCTCTCGAGGCCGCCGTTGAAGGTGTCGAGGTCGACGTCCCCGACGATCCCCGGCACGCTGCCGCTCTCGCTGTGCTGCCAGATCACCCACTCGTCCCAGCCCTTGGGCAGGGGCGGGCTGTCGACCTCGTAGGCAGCCACCCACAGCGGATAGTCGCCGAACGAGTCGTCCAGGTGCTCGTCCCAGAAGTAGGGGTCGGTGTAGATGATCGGCTTGACCCCGAAGTGCTTCTCCATCAGCTCGAGGTAGGTGTGGAAGTCGGCGATCAGGTCCGCCGGCGCCGCGGCGCCGATGCTGGCCTGCTCGATGTCGACCATCGGCACCATATCGCCCGGCTCGAGCGTCACCAGACTGGCGAAGGTCTCGACCTGGGCCGCCGGCGAGTCGTCGGCGACGTAGAAGTCGTAGGCCCCGCGCACCACCCCCACCTCCTTCATGCCGGACCAGTTGGCCGCGAAGTTGGCGTCATGGATCGTCTCCCCTTCGAGCGCCTGGGCGAAGGCAAACACGACACCACTCGCCTTGACCGCCTGCCAATCGATCTCGCCCTGGAACTGGGAGACGTCGATGCCGGGCAGTTGACCGGGGGGCGCGGCTGCGGTTGCCTCGGTGTCCAAAGGAGCAGCCGTCTCGGTCACTGCCGGCGCGGGCGCACAGGCCAGCAGGGCTACTTGCAGCACACACCAACCCGTCACGAAGGCACGAGGCCGGCCACTGCCGTGAGATCCGATCTTCATTCCAGAGTTCCTTTCCTACTGGTTCTAACCGAAACTATCTCGCGTCAGGTAGCGCACCGCAATCGGGGATTCCCCCATGCCCAGCTGGTAGGAACCTCGCCGTCGCCGCCACGGGCCCTGGCGAATCGACGCTCGTGATCCAGGGGCTGCTAACGGCGTGCGGTTCAGCCACAGCCGGCCGCGTCCCTCCCCTCCCTCCGGCCACCGGGCGCGGGCCCGATCGACGGAGGACGTCCTGCCACTGCGGGCATCGCGCGCTCATCGGCGTGCTTCCTACGACATCGGGCGGATCGGAATACCCAAGGCCCGCGCCGCCGCGGCAAGCCGCCGATCGTAGGTCGCCAGCGAGATCTCGTGGCCTCTCTCGCGCAGGAACTCGAGCGACGCAAGGTGCAGCGCATCGAGGGTGCGAACGGGGACCGGAAACGGCTCGAGCGCCCTCGCAAGCACTTCTGGGGCGAGCTCGAGCAAGGCCACGCGGCCAACGAGAAGGCGCGTCGCTTCGCCGTGGCTCTCGGCGAGTCCCCGAGCGTGGATACGATTCCAGACCTCGTACTCGAGGATCCGGCTCGCGACGAGTGTCTCCTCCCAGAGCGCCGGCTGGGGCGCTCGGTCCTCGGCCAGCAGCTGCGCCAGCAACACGGAGGTATCGAGGTAGATCACCGGTCGGCGCGATCGGTGGCCAGCTCGGCCATGAGCTCATCCAGGGGCGCGACGGGTGCTCGCGGCACTGGCCCCAGGGAGCCGACGGACGGGGCAGCGATCCAGCCCCGCCGCACAGCCTCGGCCAGGCGCGCGTCCTCGAGGATGGGGCTGCGACCCGTGGCCGGCGGACGCAGCTCCGCCACCACCCGGTCGCGATCCGTCACCAGAACTGTCTCCCCGGCCGCCGCCAGCCGAACATACTCGCTGAGCCTGTTCTTCAGAACCTTGAGGCCGACCGAGCGCATGGCCAAAGGTAGCTTCCAGAAGCTACCTTTGTCAAGCAGGTCGCCTGACTCCGGTGTCACGCCAGGTATGGACAGATTCGATCGTGGCGATCTTGGCGCTCAGTCTCTCCGGTCGGCGCTCGGGTACCTCTCGCCTCCAATCACACACCGAATCGCGGTCAGCAGACTCTCGCTCAACTCCTGCTTGCTCACATAGCCGCCGGCTCCCGCGTGAAAGGCGCGATCTGAATAGAGCGCCGCGCTGTGCATCGAAAGCACCAGAACCGGCAGGTCACCATGGCTCTCCCGAATCTCCTTCACCAGCTCCAGCCCATCGCCATCACCAAGCGAGATGTCGGCGATGACCAGATCGGGCCGGCAGGAGGCCACCGCGTCGAGCCCCGCCCGATAGTCGGCGGCTTCGCCACAGACGACGAGATCCGGCTCGTTGTCGATCAGCTCGCGCAGCCCACGGCGCAGGAGGGGGTGATCGTCGATAAGCAGGATGCGCCGCTTGGCTCCTGGCGCCTGCGGCGGATTGTTGCTGCGCATTGGGGCTTGCTGCTGGGACCGACCATTGCCCATCGACACAGTTTGCGTGGTGAGCGCCGAGAGCGCATCGGGGCCGGGGCACCCTTGGCCGCGTAGGGGAATGCTCCATAGCGGAGTCTCTTGTACCTCACGCTGAGGCGACAGGCGGGCTGTCCCGCGTGCTAGTCTTTTTTGGTCAATGGAAGATGTGATCGTCCTCAACAAGTCGTCCGAGCACTCGCTCCAGGAGTTGGCGCAAAGAGCCGCGGAACCCCTGGCCGCGGCCGGCGCGGAATGCGCGGTGGCGTTCGGCTCGTGGGCTACGGGCTCGGCCGACGGCTATTCGGACCTGGACCTGGCCGTGGTCCTGAAGACCGACCTCCCACGCCTCGAGCGCGGCCGGCTGCTCGCCGGGCTCATCGAGGCGCTGCCGATCGCGGTGGACCTGATGGTCTACACGCCCGAGGAGTTCAAGCGCGGGCTCGCAGCGAAGATCGGGGTCTTCGACGCGATCGCCCGGGAAGGCGTGACGATCTATGCACGATCCGCAGCGTGAGCGCCGACGCTGGCTGGCGGCGGCGAGCGAGGACCTGGCCTTCGCCCGGCATGCGGTCGACGGCGGCTTCTACGCACCCGCCTGCTTTCACGCTCAGCAGGCGGCGGAGAAGGCGGTCAAGGCGGTCCATTACGGCCGCGGCTCGCGTGCCGTTATCGGGCACAACGTGCGCGCCCTGATCAGCACGCTCGACCCGCCCGCCGAAGCCCTCCACCGCCAGCTCGATGCGGCTCGCGAGCTGGATCTGTTCTACGTGCCGACCCGATACCCGAACGGCCTCGACGAGGGAACTCCCGGTGATGCCTTCTCGGCCGATCAGGCCGAGCGAGCGGTGAAGCTCGCCGGGGGGATCATCGAGGCCGCCGAGAGCGCGATCTCGGGCGCGTCGTCGGCCAGCTGACCACCAACCCCGGGCTCGGCCGGCGGCGGTTCGGATCGGGACCTGGCCGTGGTTCTTCGGACGGATGCCGGCGCCGGCTGACGGGTCTTCGGCGCTCCCCTACTCCTGCCGCCCAGTCTCCACCCACTGAGCCGCCCGCTGAGCCAGCTGGGCGGCGGTCTGGATGCCCAGCTTGTTCTTGATGTGCTCGCGGTGGGACTCGATGGTCTTGACGCTGAGGCTCAAGGTCTCGGCGATCTCGCGGGTGCCGCGGCCCTGGCCGATCCAGCGGAAGACCTCGAGCTCGCGGTCGCTCAAGGCCTCCAGAGGCGAGCCGGCGGCCAGCTTGCGACCGTCCAAAAACCGGCCCGCCAGGCGGCGCTCGAGCTTGCCGCTCATGTAGGTGCCGCCGTCGAGCACACGGTGGATGGCGACGAGGACGGTCTCGTCGAGCTGCTGCTTGTCGACGTAACCGCGGGCGCCGGCACGTAGCGCGCGCTCGGCGTAGACCGACTCGTCGTGCATGGAGAACACCAGCGCCGGGACTCTCGGATCGCGAGTCTTGAGCTCCTTGACGAAATCCAGACCGTCGCGCCCGCCCAGCTCGAGGTCGACGACGACCATGTCGGGGCGGAGCTCGCGGACCGCCGCCAGCGCCTCGGCGGCGGAGGCGGCCTCACCACAGGCTGTCAGATCGGGCTCGGAGTCGATCAGCGCGGTCAGACCGCGCCGCAGGACCGGATGGTCGTCGACGATGAGGACTCTCTTCGGGGCCTGAGACACCCGGTCGGTCCGCTCTGCCGTCATGATCCGGTCCTCTCGCAAGCACCGCGTTGCGGCGCCCCCGAACCGGCGGCTGGCTCGGACCCTCGCCCGGGCTGGCTCGGAACCAGGCGCAGCGGGAGGGAGCAGATCACAATGGTGCCTCGCGCGGCACGCCGGCGCACCTCGAGAGAGGCACCGATCAGCCGCGCTCGGTAGGCCATGGTGTGCAGCCCCATCCCACGCCCGTCGGGCGGACACTCGGGCAGGCCCACTCCATCGTCCCGAACGGTCAGGACGGCCCTGCCGTCGGCAACGGCCAGGCCGATCTCGACGCGAGCTGCCCGGGCGTGAGCCACGGCGTTGCTGACCGCTTCCTGGGCAATGCGGAAGAGGTGATCCTCGTCGTCGCAGGCCAGCCGGGGGAACTCCTGCGGCCCAACAAAGCCACAGGAAACCCGGAACAGGCGCTCGACGCTTGCGGCCTGGACCTCCAGGGCGGTGCCGAGGCCACCGGTATCCAGGCCCGATGGGGCCAGCCCGCGGGCCAGGTCGCGCGCCTGGCCGATGGCGTCGTTGAGCAACGAGGTGATCTCGGCGGCGGTGGCGGCGGCGCTCGCTTCAGACGCCGCAGCCAGTCGCCGCCACAGCATCGAGCTGAGGGCGGCGATGCCGGCCAGGCTCTGGCACAGGCCGTCGTGCAGCTCCCGCCCCAGTCGCTCCTTTTCGCGGTCCGCCACCTCGAGGATCTCCCGCTCCTGCCGCCGGCGCCGGGTGACGTCCCGCGCGGTGGCGTGGATGCGCCGGCGTCCCGGCACCGGTCGGGCGTTCCACTGCAGCCAGTGGTACGAGCCGTTTCGGTGGCGGTAGCGGTTCTCGAAGAAGATCGTCTCGGCGCCGGCGGCGAGCTTGGCGACCTCGGCCCGCGTCCGCTCGCGGTCGTCCGGGTGCACGAAGTCGAGAAACGGGCTCGCCTGAAGCTCGTCGAGGCTCCATCCCAGACGGATCGCCCAGGCCGGGTTGAGGCGCTTGAAGTAGCCGTCGAGACCGGCGATGCAGAGCAGGTCGGGCGACTGGGTGAAGAACCGGGCGAGCTCGGCCTCAGCCTCCGCTGCTCGGGCCAGCGCTGCCTTCGCGGCCGCGGGCGCCGGGCGCTGCGCGGGGTTCATCGAGCTTGGTAGCGTTGACATCCTCAGGCCACCTTCGCCGCCTCGAGAGGCCAGCGAGGCAAGGTAGACCGGTCGAGACCGTTCCGAGTCGATCCGGCCGCGTTTCGACTTACGACTCGATCTGTCGACCCTGAATCCCGCCCCTGGACGGCGCCTATTTCATGACAAATCTTATAACTGTCGCCCACTCTACACCAAATCGGCGGTCGTGCCGGTCGATCCCGGCAGCGCGGGTGGAACCCGGATTCTCGGCCACCTGGCCGTAGGCGCCCAAACTGGGACCGACTCGCCTCGATCCGATTGCCGTCGGCGCCAACGGCCACGGCCGCCAAGCCGGCGGCAGAACGGCCGCGGCAGGGGCGAGCTTTCGCTCGGTTCTGCCCTATTTCGTCAGCTTGAGGCGCAGCTTGACGTGCTCCGCATCTGCCGTGGCGTGCTTCTTCATCTCGGCCTCGAGCGCCGCCGCCCGACCCACGACCTCCGTCTCCTTCGCCTTCACCTCGCCCTCGACCCCCTTTTCGACCGCCCGCTCCTTGTCATCGACGGCGGTCTTGGCATCGGCTTCGAGTGCCTTGACGTCGGCGTCCAGGTTGCAGGCGTACCAGCACCAGGTCGCCTTGGAGGTGGCCTGACGGACGCTGGTGGCGATGATCTCGACGATGAAGGCCTCGAGCGGCGGGTTGTTGAGGCTGAACGGGCCGATGCCGGCAAGGACGCGGCTTAGGATCGCCCGCGTCTTCGCCGCCACCTGGTCGTTGGTCTGGGTCATCCGGGACAGATCCGCGCTGTCCACGTTGCCCATCGGCGAGGTGAAGAGCGGCAAATCGTATTCGCTCAGCGTCAGCCCCGTCGGCTTGACGGTGGGCAGATTTGCCGGCGCCACGGCCGGCAGCCCCTCGTGGGCGTCGAAGACCGCCTCCAGGAAGACCCGCATGACCTCGGCCCCGATCGAGCTCCCGGTTCCCACGCCCGAGGTGTCGGTCGCTACCCCCATGTCGCCAAAGGCGGACCTGCCGCTCATGACCTGACCGGTGTCGACGTCCGTGGCCTTCACCAAATGGTGGGCCGTCGGATCGAGGGTGACCTCGATGGTCGGCAGCCTGGCCTGGAAAGTGTGGTCGCGGGAGACGAAGCCGACGTTCGACACCTTGAAGACGTTACTGAGCGCCGCGTCGGCCTTGCCCAGCTCCTGGTCGATGTCGCCAACAACCTTCTGATCTGCCACCCCCACCCCGCTCTCAAGCTTGTCGAGCGCCGTCTTGACCTTGCCCAGCAGCCCGTTGAGCTCCGACACCAGGGCCTGGACGTCCTTGGCGGCGGCCGAGTCGGCGGCCTGCGCCAACGCCTCCGACTTGGCGGCAACTTCGCCCGACAAGCCGCGGAGATCGCTGAGGATCACCTCCGCCGCCTTGCCGAAACGGCCCGTGATCGCCCCTTCCACCTTGGCGACCAACGCCTGAACCTCGCCCCCCACACCGGCCGCGTCGGCGCCGAGAGCCGCCAGGACCGCCGTCTCCGTCTGCCCGACGTCCGTCTCGACCGCCTGCAGCTTCCCCAGCACAGCGGCGATATCCCCCTCGATCGCCGCCGCGCCGTTATTCACCGCCTGGATCGCGCCCGTCAGCTGTACGTCGACCTCGAGGAACTTGCCGCTTCGCATGTAGGCCTCGAAATACGACCGGATGAAGGCGACCCGGCGGCAGTCGCTCTCGATCGCGGAACGCCCCGGATCGTTCGTCTTCGCCGCGAGCAGCTGCTTGCAGCGCTCGTGGAGGCTCCGCCAGCCCTTCGTACCGAGCGTCGACAGCAGGCCGTCGTGGAGATCTTGCGCATCGCCGATGCGCAGGCTCATCGACGCCGTGCTCTGCGCGCCGCCGTCGGCCCGCTGGCCCTTCTCGACGGAGAAACCCGGCACGCTCCCGGTGTCGTGGCCACGCAGATGGTCATGCAGCGCCGACGCCAGCCCGACGACCGGGTGACCGAGAACACCCAGCGCAGCCTTGGCCGGGTCTCCGGCCGGCAGCTTCGCCACCGCGTCGCGAAGGGCCTGACTCGAGCCCGAAGAGACCGCGCTCACCGCTTGCGTCGCGGCATGCTGGCTGCTGTGGGGAAGAGCGGTGGTGTCGCTCCCCTGGCAGCTCCCGCCCCGCTCCTTCAGGCACTTGCGGAAGAGGCCGAGGTCGGTGTCGAAGATCCCGAGCTCATGGTCCATGGCCTTGACGTCTTTCTCCGCCAGGTGGGTCGCGAAGTCCTCAACCAGCGACGTGCAGCCGGCAGTGGCCGCGGCGACGAGCGTGAGAAAGACGGATCGAAGGCCGAGCCGGTAAAGCGGAGACTGTCGAGTGAATCTCATCTTCTCTGCTCCTGCTGTTCGACGCCTCCCCCACCAGGGAGATCAGCGTCGCTGATTCCACCGAGAATCGATGTTGGTCGCGAAATACTGTGGCCAGATCCTAGCCGCAGAGCCGCGGGATCGCAATGGGGAAAAGCCCCACCTCAGGCGGGGCACGCCGCAGCCAGCAGCAGCCGGCCGATTCGAGCCGCGCGGGCTAAAGACTCGATCCGCGGCCGCCTAGCCGAAGGCGTCCAGCTCGGACCAGCTCTCCTCGACCAGGGTCTTCTTGATCGAGATCATGAAGTGGTCGGCGTCGGCGCCGTCGACCAGCCGGTGGTCGTAGCTGATCGAGAAGTAGGACATGGTCTTGATGGCGATGGTGTCGTTGCCGTCGGCGTCGGCGGCCACGATGGGCCGCTTCTCGATGGCGCCGATGCCGAGGATCGCCACCTGCGGCTGGCTGATGATCGGCGTGCCGATCAGGCTGCCGAAGACCCCCGGGTTGGTCACCGTGAAGGTGCCGCCCTGGATCTCGTCGGGGCCGAGCTTCTTCCTGCGCGCCCGATCGGCGAGGTCGTTGGCTCCCTTGGCGAGACCGACCAGGTTGAGCTGGTCGGCGTTGCGCAGGACCGGCACCAGCAAGCCCCAATCGAGAGCCACCGCCATGCCGATGTTGATCTGCTGCTTGAAGACCACGTTGGTGCCGTCGATGGACGCGTTGAGCTTGGGGTGGGCCTTGAGCGCCGAGGCGACCGCCTTGAAGATGAAGGGCATGTAGGTCAGCTTGGTGCCGTGGGCCTCGAGGAAGCCCGCCTTGGCCCGTTGCCGGACCCGCGCCACCCGCGACATGTCCATGTGGAAGACCGTCGTGACGTGCGCCGAGGTGTCCTTGGAGTAGCGCATGTGGGCGGCGGTGATCTGGCGGATGCGCGACATCGGCTCGATCCGGACCGGCTCGCCCTCGGCGTAGGCCGGGACGTGGAAGCCACCGGTGGCCGGGGGCGCCGATGGGGCCGGAGCCGCGGGCGCTGCCGCCGCCGCTGCGGCAGCCGGACGCTCCGGGGCCGCGGCAGCCTTCGCGGCCGGCGCTTCGGCCTTGCCCTCGCCGCCTTCGAGGTGGGCTTCGAGATCGCGCCGGGTCACCCGGCCGTGGATGCCGGTGCCGGCGACCTGTGACAGGTCGACGTCGTGCTCGACCGCCATCTTGCGCACCACCGGGCTCGAGAAGGTGCGCGCGCGCTCGGCCTCGGGGTCGGCATCGGCATCGGCATCGGCATCGGCAAGGGTGTCGGAGGGCTCGGGAGGCGCGGCTCCATCCGCCTGGCGGCTCGCCTCCGGCGCCGGCGCCTCGGCCTCCGGCGCCGTTTCCGCGGTTTCCGGCTCACCCTGCCGGGCCTGCGGCTCGGCGGCCGCTGGCTCGGGCTCCGCGGCCTCCCCGGAGGCCGGCTTCGGGGCCTCTTCGGCCTTAACCTCCGGCGCCGGCTCGGCCTGCCCTGCCCCGTCGGCGGCGGGCTTCTCGCCCGGCTCGCCGATCCGGGCGACAACATCGTTGACCTCGACCGTCGCCCCCTCCTCGTGGTGGATCTCGAGCAGCACGCCGTCGGCGGGGCTGGGGATCTCGGCGTCCACCTTGTCGGTGGAGATCTCGAACAGGGGCTGGTCGCGCTCGACTTTGTCGCCGACCTTCACCAGCCATCTGGTGATCGTTCCTTCGGCGATCGACTCGCCCATCTGCGGCATGATCACATCGGTTGCCATCGGTCTACCTCACATATGGATCGGATGGCCGACCGCCGCGTGGGCGGCCTCGGCCATCGCTTCGGAAAGCGTCGGGTGGGCGTGGATGGTGCGAAAGAGCTCTTCGGTGGTCGACTCGACCTTGAGCGCGACGCAGGCCTCGGCGATCAGCTCGGTGGCGTGGGGGCCGATGATGTGGACCCCCAGCAGCTGGTCGTAGCGGGTGTCGCGCACGACTTTGACAAAGCCGCCGGTCTTGCCGACAATCGCCGCCTTGGCCAGGGCCGAAAAGGGGAACTTGCCCACCTCGACCTGGTGGCCGCGCTCGCGCGCCGCCGCCTCGCTCAGGCCGACGCTGCCGACCTCGGGCTCGCAGTAGGTCACCGAAGGCACCTGGTCGTAGTCGAGCGGCCGCGGCTCGAGCCCAGCCATCTGCTCGACCGCCAGGATGCCCTCGGCCGAGGCAACGTGCGCCAGCCAGGGTGTCGGCACGACGTCGCCGATGGCGTAGACGCCCGGCACGTTGGTGCGCATCCGGCCGTCGACCTGGATGTAGCCCTTCTCGGTCGCGATGCCGATGTCTTCGAGGCCGAGACCCGAGGTCACCGGCGCCCGGCCGACCGCCACCAGCAGCATCTCGGCTTCGAGCGGCGCAGGGTCGCCGTCGCCTTCGAGGGCCAGCCGAAGACCGGCCTCGGTGCGTTCGACTCCCGCCAGCTTCGTTCCGGTCAGGCTCTTGATGCCGCGCTTGCGGAAGGCGCGGGCCAGCTCCTTGGAGATCTCTTCGTCTTCGATCGGCAGCAGCCGCGGAAGCATCTCGACGATGGTCACCTGGGCGCCAAAGGCGGCGAAGATGGAGGCGAACTCGCAGCCGACAGCGCCGCCGCCGAGCACCACCAGCGACTCGGGCACGCGTCCCAGCCGCAGGATGTGGTCGGAGTTGAGGATCCGCTCGCCGTCGGTGGCTGCCACCGGCAGCTCGCGCGGCACCGAGCCGGTGGCGACGAGCACGTTGGCGGCGCTGTAGGTGGCGGTGCCGCCGTCGCCCTCCACCGCCACGTCGTTGGCGCCGATCAGCCAACCGCGGCCATGGATGGGCTCGATCTTGTTCTTCTTGAACAGGTACTCGATGCCCTTGGCGTTCTTGTCGACCACCCGGTCCTTGTAGGCGTGGGCCTTCTCCATGTCGAGCCGCGGATCGCCCGCCTCGACGCCGAACTCGCCCGCCCGGCGCACCTCTTCGAGCAGCTCGGCGGTGTGCAGCAGCGCCTTGGTGGGGATACAGCCGCGATGCAGGCAGGTGCCGCCGAAGCTCGGGTCCTTCTCCACCACGGCGACGCGCATGCCCAGCTGGGCGGCGCGGATGGCGGCGACGTAGCCGCCGGGGCCGCTGCCGATGACGATCAGATCGCGCTTTTCGCTCATCCGGGTGTCCTGAAGCCCCTCAGGAGGCGGCCACCAACGCCACCGGCTCGGCGGCGAAGCGGCCCGGCTTCTCCTCGCGCAGCCGGGCCAGCGGCGTCTCGGGGTCGTGCTCGAAGACGCACAGCCAACTCTCCGCCGCCGCGCGCGGCAGCCAGCGCTGCTTGTTGGTCATCGTGTCGAGCGGATAGAGGTCGTAGCCCATCACCCAGGCGTACGGCAGGTGGGCCGCGGTGGGCACCAGATCGGCCCAGAAGACACCGCGCTCGCCGGGCCCCCCGTCGAGCAGCACGATGCACATGTCGGCGTTGTGGCCCGGCGCCTTGACCGCCTCCACACCGGCGACCGGCGCCGCCCGATCGTCAAAAAGCTCGACCACGCCGGCCTCGAACAGCGGCTCCCAGTTGCGCGGGTCATAGCTCGCCCGGTCGCGCTCGCTGGGCGAGCGGGCGTGCGCAACCTCGCCCCGCTCGAGCCAGTAGCGGGCGCGGGGGAAGGTCGGCACCAGCCGGCCGTCGACCAGCCGGGTGTTCCAGCCGCAGTGGTCGAAGTGCAGGTGGGTCAGCAGGACGTGGGTGACGTCCTCGGGCTCGAAACCGGCCTGGCGGATCGCCTCGGGCAGCCGCCGAGCACCCTCGTCGATGCCGAAGATGTCGTTGAACTTCTGGTCGTTCTTGTCGCCGATCCCGGTGTCGATCAACAACAGATCGTCGCCGCTCGCAACCAGCAGGCTGTTGACCGTCATCTGGATCCGGTTGCGCTCGTCGGCCGGCTTGCGGCGCTCCCAGAGCACCTTGGGCACCACACCGAACATCGCTCCGCCATCGAGGCGAAAACCGCCGTCGTCGGCCAGATGAAGATCGAGTCGACCCAGTCGCATAGCCGCAGGAGTCTACCGGATCGCGATCCGGCCGGTAAGGAACCGCGGCGTCGCCGCCTGTGCTCCGTCACGCTGCCGAGAGATGGCGGGGACATCGGGAACCGGTATCCTGGCCCCGCACTGCCGTAGCCGACGATCGGACGCGCGCGATGAGTGAGACGACCCCCAGGCCGCGAGACGAGACCGGGAAAGGGAGCATCGCCCTGGTCCTGGCCGGCGGCGGCGCCCGGGCGGCCTATCAGATCGGCTTCCTCCGCTGTCTGGCGCGCAACCTGCCGGAGGAGCGTTTCGACATCCTCACCGGGGTCTCGGCCGGGGCGATCAACGCCGCCTTCCTGGCCTCGCATCCCGGTCCGCTGGCCGCCGCCGTAGACGAGTTGAGCGAGATCTGGTCGGGACTCAGCCCGGAGCGGATCTTCCGCATCGGCAGTCTGTCGCTGGCCGCCAGCATGCTCCGCTGGGGTCTGCGCCTGATCACCGGCGGCGGCCCGGCAACGCCCCAGACCAGGGGCCTGCTCGACACCGCGCCGCTGCGCGACCTGCTCGAGAGCTGCCTGGGTCCGGTCGACGACGAGATCCCCGGCATCGCCGCCAACGTCGAGAATGGCCGGCTGTCCGCGGTTGCCCTGACCACTCTCGACTACGGCACCGGCCAGACGGTGACCTGGGTGCAGGGCCGCGAGATCGACGCCTGGGAGCGGCCCAACCGGATCGGTGTGAACTGCCGCTTGACGGTCGACCACGTCATGGCCTCGGCATCGTTGCCGCTGGTGTTCCCGGCCGTGAAGCTGGCGGGATCGTGGTGCGGCGACGGCGGCGTGCGCATGCTGACGCCCTTGGCGCCGGCGATCCACCTGGGCGCCGACCGGATCCTGGCGATCTCGACCCGCTACGCCCGGTCGCGCGAGGAGGCCGACCGGCCGGTGATCCGCGCCTACCCGCCGCCGGCACAGATCGCCGGCACCCTGCTCAACGCCATCTTCCTCGACTCCGTCGACCTGGACGCACTGAGGCTCGAGAGAACCAATCGGCTCCTGGGCAAGCTGCCAGCCGGGCAGCGCGAGGGGCTCAGGCCGGTGGGGCTGCTGGTCCTGCGGCCGTCGATCGATCTCGGCAAGCTGGCCGCCCGCTACGAGGCCAACCTGCCCGGCGCCTTCCGCTTCCTGACCCGCGGCCTCGGCACCCGGGAGACCGCCAGCCCCGATTTCCTGAGCCTCCTGATGTTCCAGGCCGACTACCTGAAGAACCTGATCGAGGTCGGCGAACAGGACGCCGAGCGCCGGGTGCAGGAGATTGGCGAGTTCATGAGCGACTGAGGCCGGCGCGCCGCCGCCCGGCCACCGGTCGCCGCGGCGGCCGGGATGGCAAGGCGGCCTCAGGAGCGTTCGAGGTCGGCCAGAACGGCCTCCCGCACCGCCGGCAGGCCGGCCATCCCGGGCGGATAGACAAGCCGGCGCACCGGCACCTCCCGCACCAGCCGGGCAAAGGCCTCCAGCCGTGCCGCCTGCAGGCCCGCCGCCTCGACGATGTAGGGCGAGAACGAGCGGCGCAGCAGCTCGACGACCGCCTGCCGCGCGGGGACCGGAGAGATCCGGACGCCCCCGCCGGCCGTCTCGCCATCCAGCCGCTCGGGCAGATACAGACGGCCGAGCGGCGCCGCGGCGGCGTGGAAGTCGCCGAAGCCGCCCTCCCCGACCGGAACCCAGTGCTTGCCGAGCTGGACGCGAGACGCCTCGCGGAGCCCCGGATCGGTGACGAAGTGCGCCAGCCCGTCCGGCCGCATGCGCATCTGGGGGTAGCCGGAGCGGCCGACGATCCCTGCGGCGGGCGCCTCGATCGCCAGCAGGTCGTCGCAGAGCAGCGGCGCGCCACCGGCCATCATCGCCGCCGCCAGGGCGGTCTTGCCGCCCCGGTGGCCGGCCATGAAGGCCACCACCCGGCCGGCGACAACCACCGCCGAGGCGTGCAGGGCGCAGATCGCCAACCGCTCCAGCCAGTAGGCCAGGACCGGCCCCAGCAGGCGGACCTCGACCAGCCGCGCGCCGGCCGCCCGACGCAGGTGACAATCGATGCGATCGCCGCCCAGGTAGAAGTCCAGCGCGTCGCCAAAGCGCAGCAGCTCTCCCTCGTCCAGCCGGTAAAGCCGCGACAGGCTGTCGCCGGCCGGATCGAGCAGCGGGCTCTCGTAGACCGGGTCGCCCAGCTGCGCCACGTACGGAGGCCGGTCCGCGACCGAGAAGGTCAGATCCACGTCCCCCCGGCCCGGCGACAGCCGGCTGGCAAAGGCGAACGAGCTGGCCAGGGTGAGGCCGAACAGGCGGTGGCTGCGCCGGCCCGAGATCGCGCCGGAGATCGCGCCCCTCGGGGTGCCCCCGTCCGGCGCCTCCGTCATGGCACCTCCGTCATGGCGCCTCCGTCATGGCGGCCCCATCATCGCGGTCAGACGGCGGCGGCTTCCAACAGCCGGTGCCCGGCCAGCGTCTCGGCGAAGGAACCAAGGTCCCGCCGCAGGGTGTCGAGCGGCGCCTCGTACCGCTCGGCGAGGAAAGCCGCTCCGGCGTCGACGCTGCCCCAGGCCGCCAGGGCCCGCCACATGTCCGCGCCAACCCCCTCGAGGGCGAAGACCCGATCCGTCGCCAGCGAGTAGAGCCAGATGCGGTCGTCGAGGGCGGCCGTGGCCACCTCATCGGCGACCCGCCAGGCCGGGGCCTCCACCGGCACCGGCGGCGGCCCGAGCTCGGCCCGCGCCTTGAGACAGCTGTGCGGCGGCAGCAGCCGCCAGCCCCGCTCGAGAGCCCCGCTGGCGGGGTTCCAGATCGGGCGGTCGGGCTCGCTCCAGGCAAAGCCGACCAGGTCCGGCAGACCCAACCAGTAGCGGCCGCCGCCGAGGTGGTCGCGACCGCTGGCCAGCCAGCGTGGATAGTCGTCGCCGTACAGCTCGCGCGCGTGGTCGGCCAGATCGGCCGCCGCCACACAGCGCTCCACCCGCGGCTCGGTGGCGACGATCGCCGCGCGCAGGTCCGGGTGCGAGTAGAGGTGCGCGAACACGACCCGCGGGCTGTCGCAGCCGGCCAGGGCGGCGCGGAAGCGCGAGCCGCTCAGCGCACAGTCGTCCACCAGCAAAAGCGGCCGATCGCCGGCCGGCTCGCCCGACAGCCGTGCCGCGCGCAGATCGAGCATGTACGCCAGCATGCCCAGCACGATCAGCCCGCCACGCGGGATGCCGCGGGCGGCGAACGCTCTCAGATCGCCGCGCGAGTGGCCCTCGAGCAGCTTGGCCGCCAGCGCCTCGCACAGGCGCTCGGCCCGGCGGTAGTCGACATAGCGGAGGGTGTGGCGCAGGCGCCGGACGACTCCCGGCAGGGTGCCCAGCCGCGCGGCATCGACCGATGTCAGCCCCGGCGGGGCCTGCAGGCCGGTCGGCAGCCGGTCCGCCTCATCAGTCCTCGTCATCGGCCGAGCTGGAAGATGACGGCGCCGACGTCGTCGCCCTGGAGCTCCCACTCGGTGGACTCCCGCTTGCGGTTGGGCCCGAACGAGTAGACGAAGATGACGCGGCTGCCGCGGCGGCGCGAGCACTCGTCACGGATCCAGTAGGGCGAGTTCCAGGGGTCGAGGAAGAACTCCGCCCGCTCCGTCGGCATGCCCTGGCCGGTGAGCGCGGCGAAGGCGCCCTCGTACAGGTAGTCGGTGTCGTACTTCTCAACGAACGAGTAGACCCGCTTGTGCACTCCGCACCGGGTCACCGCCTTGCCGCGGTTGTCACGCGCCATGGTCAGGAAGTCGTCCTTGAGGGCGGCGGTCTCGGTAACCACCGCGGCCAGGATCTCCTCGCCGGTCCCGCGCTGCCCGCGCGAGTAGGCAGCCGCCGCCAGGCCCAGCGCGGCGACGATCGCCACCACCAGCGCCAGCCTGCCGAGACGCCGGGGCCCGGTCTCGGGCCGGCCGGCAAAGGTCTCCGCCGCGACCAGCGAGGCGAACAGGAATCCCAGCCCGACCATCAGCTCGATCACCTCGCCGGTGAACTTGAGCGGATACTGCTGGTAGACGACCCAGGTGACCAGGAAGGCTGGCGCCAGTTGCCACGGCGACGCCACGACGGCGAGCCGATCCAACTGCCGGCGGACCGGCGCCGCCAGCGCCAGCAGCGGCAGCAACACGCCGTAGCCCAGGATGACGCCCTTCAGAGCCAGCTTGCGCAGCGAGGTGTCGACCACGTTGTGGATGTTCAACTCCTGCTGGAAGTTCTCCTGCAGGAAGTAGACCGGCGGCCGGTAGCCCAGCACGCGCTGGCCCCACGAGATCTCCTCGCCGGCGACAAAGACGCAGAACAGCGAGACGCCAGCCAGGAACCAGGGCAGCGCCCCGCTCGCCCGCCGCTGGCGGACCGCGGCGACGGCGAAGATCACCGCGGCGACGGCAAAGGCCCAGACCGTGGCCCATTCGAGGAACTCGTCCTCCTGGACCGCCTGGTAGTAGGCGTCCCGGCTCGACTCGTGAAGCGCCAGGGCCACGAGCAGCGGCAGCACCGCCAGCAGGTTGGCCACCAGCGGCCAGACGAAGCCCTGGGAGCTTCGGGCCGTGTTGAGCGTCGCGTTCATAACCTCGACGCCGATTGTACAGGCAGGGCAAAGCCGGCAGAGGAGCCACGCTCTCCCCTACCGGCCGCGCCCCACCGGGCAGACGCTAGTGACTATCGCTGTCCGAATCGCTGTCCGACGCGCTGTCGGAGTCGGAATCGCTGTCCGACGCGCTGTCGGAGTCGGAGTCACCCGAGTCCGAGTCCCCGTCGTCGGTCACGATCTCGCCGTTGATGTGGCACGCCAGGCCGCCGCCGTCGGAGTCGCCATCCGAGTCGGAATCCGAGTCACTATCGCTGTCCGAGTCCGAATCGCTGTCCGAGTCCGAGTCGTCGCTGTCGGAATCGCCGTCATCGTCGCCCAGTGGGCAGAGCTCGCCGCCCTCGCGGCTGGTCCCCTCGACGACCTCGAAGTCGCCGCTCACGAGGCCCGGCCCGATTGGCTGCGAGCAACTCGTGTGGATCTTGGTGTTGAGCTGGCCGTTGACGTAGATGCTGATCTCGGTCCCCAGGGTGCCCTTCTTGTCCATCCCGGAGAAGGAGAACGGCGCTCCGGGCTGGACGAAGTCGTTGAAGACCACCTTGCCGTCCTTCTTCTGCTTGATCAGGACCTGGGCGTTCATCGTCAGCCCGTTGTACTGCAGAGTAAGTTCCTGGACCTTGCCCTCGCACCCGCCGCAGTCGCCGCCGGGGTCGTTCCCGGAGTCGCTGTCGGAGTCATCGGAGCCCGAATCACTGTCGGAATCGTCATCGAAGTCGATCAGGCAGATCGGGGCCACCCCGGTGATGACGTCATCGGAGTCGGAGTCGGAGTCGGAGTCGCTGTCATCACCCGAATCCGAGTCACTGTCGTCGCCCGAATCGGAGTCGCTGTCGTCGCCCGAATCCGAGTCGCTGTCGTCGCCCGAGTCCGAGTCGCTGTCATCGCCCGAGTCCGAGTCGCTGTCATCGCCCGAGTCCGAGTCGCTGTCATCGCCCGAATCCGAGTCGCTGTCGTCGCCCGAGTCGGAGTCCGAGTCGACGTCACAGGGACAGATGTACGGGAAGTCGAAGGTCAGGACGTCACCCGAGCCCACGAGGTCCACCTCGAAGCCCGGCACTATCCGGTCGGGCCCCCCAAGGCCGTCGCCACCGTCGTTGGTGACGATCAGCGCCGTTACCGGCAGGGTGATGGCCAGGCCCTCGAGAGGGCCGCCCGGCTCGGAGTTCGCCGGCGTGCACTCGACCAGGTACTCACCAGGCTCCAGCCCTTCGAACAGGTACATGCCGCTGTCGTCGGTCGTCGTGGTGTCGAGCAGCTCCGTCTGATCCGCGTTCCAAAGCTTGACCTCGACTCCGGGGATGCCCGGCTCGCCGGGATCCTCTTCGCCGTCGCCGTCGCGGTCCAGCCAGACGAAGTTGCCGACGTTGTACTCGGGATCCGGCACCACCTCGGCGTCGAAGCGGAAGAGGTTCAGGTTCTCCAAGTCGAGTCCGCTGACCCTGACCTCGTAGAGACCCGGTGGCAGCTCCGCCACCTGGGCGTCGGAGGCCACGATGCGGGTCGTGGGCACGCCGGGATCGGTGGGATCGAACAGAGTGATCTCACACAGCGCCGAGCCTTGCGAGATGCAGAAGACCTCCCACTCGCGGTTGCCGGAGGGATTCACACCGGGGTCATCGCCCGGCGCGCCGTTGCTGGCCAGGACCTCGTCCAGCCCGCCGGTCTGGCCGTCGTAGCGCTCGCGCAGGATGACCTCGTAGTAGATCGACGGCTGACGCAGGAAGGGGTTGTTCGAGGTCGCGGGTCGGTCATCAGGCGGGTTGCCGGTGGAGGGCCCCAGGCCGCCGGCCACACCCTCCCACTCCGCGCGCCGCACGATGCAGAAATCGCCGGGCGCCGGAATCGGATCGCCGAGCTCCTGGGCGCAGGCAGTCACGCAACCCGCTTCGCCAACCTCGAGCTCGGGCTCGGTGCAGCGGAACCCCCAGGGGGGCAAATCGCCCAGGTCCCCCACTATCGAGGGTGTGTTGGGGTCATCCGTGTCGTTGTTGGTGCCGAGCGCGTCGCCGCGATCCAGATCGCCGTCCCAGATCTCGAGCTGGTTGATCTGACCGGAGCCCGGGGGCGCCTGCACGTCGAGGAAGAAGCTGAACGTGCCGTCGTAGGTCGTGCCCTCAGCGAGGCAGGCCGGGAAGTTGCTCAGGTCGGACAAGCAGGCCGGGTAGATGATCGCCAGCTCCTTCAGGTCGGGCATCGCGGCATTGAAGCCGAAGGGCTGCTGCGTCACCTGGATCGAAACGTCGGTCTCGAAGGTCTGGACCTTGAAGACGCTGCGGATCGTCTCCGACGAACTCGACGGCACCGACTCCAGTGCCGAGCGCAGCACGTAGGCGTACTCGCTCTCGCACGGGTTCTGACCGGGGTTCCCCACGCACGCCGCGGGGTCATTCGTCACCGCGAACGACGTCCACGCGTTGTCGTCCAGCTCCTCGGTGAATTCGTTGATGACCAGCAGTGGAGCCACGTCGTCCGGGTTGCCGTCTTGTGGAGCGACGTCCGGGTACAGCCGAAAGATCAGCCGCGGATCGGGCTTGATCGCCGCCTGGGTGTTGATGTCCCAGTGGCCGACGGCCCGGCTGGTCTCGCCGTCGAAGATCCGCAGCGTGAAGCCGGCGATCAGCGGCGAGCTGATCTGGATATCGACTCCCTGATCGGCAAAGGTCGCCAGGCCCTGGTCGGCTCGTGTGTCGGTGATCGCGAGAAACCGCCCGTCGTTGACCGCGCAAGACGGCAGACAGTTGGTGTCCATCTGCGCCTGCGCCGCGGCCACAGTGGGCAGCGTGAGCACCAGGACCACCAGCGACAGTCCAATGCAGGTGTGCTTGTTCAGTCTCATCGTGTCCTCCGTTCGCCCGACCCGTTCATCGTCCGGGATCTTGCGTGAATTGTGCTCACCAACCGTCAGGAAAACGTCAGGTGACGTATCGGTGGGGACTCATGGGCTCCCCTGAAACGGAAAACGCCGGCGTCGCCCGGCGCCGGCGTAGTCGTGGAGCCAGGGTCACCGGACCGGATCAGGTGGCGAACGACGCGCCGAAGCCGTCCCCGGGCACCTGGGTGGAGAGCGTGCGGGTGAGCTCCTTCAAGCTCCCGTACTCCTGCAGCTCGGGCGGCTGGTAGGGATGTCCGCGCCGGCTCTCGGCCGATGGCCTCTTCGCCTTGGTTGGCTCAGGTCGCTTGTCGCTCATCTCTTGGTCAACCTCCTCGGGCAAACCCCGCAGCCAGGATTCCAGGCAGAGAAAAGATAACAGTCCATAGGCGGTACCCGTTCCATCCCAGAATCTATCGAAGGCGGCTGCAACGGAGCCAGTAATGAACTGTACAGCTTCGGCGTGGGGCTTGTCCAGCATCCGCTCGACCGCCGTCCTCTCCTCGTGCCTCAGACGGCCGAGAAGCACGTCCTGGATGTGGCTCTTGCTCACTCGCCGCCGAATCCGCTCGGGCATCCGGCCAGCCATCGCCAGGCGCAGGATGCGCCGGTCGCCGCCGTGCCAGCTGCGCAACCGGCGGGGCGCGTGGAGCAGGAGATCCACCACTCGGCGGTCGAGGAACGGCAGGCGCCACTCCACCCCGGCGTGCGCCGCGGTGACGTCGATCGCGCTGTGCCGAGCCAGATCGAACGGCCGCCCGATGGAGCGCGCCGCCCAGCGGCCGGCGGGCCCCAGGCCGGCGGCGAGAGCTCGCCGCGGCAGGGCCGGCAACCGGCCGCGCCACGACCCTCGACCGGCGCGCCGCACCCATTCCCGATCGCCGGCGGGCCGCAACCGCCGCAAGGCCTCCTGCAGCCCGGCCGGAACCAGCGGCCAGAGAAAGGCTCGCGCCAGGAGCTCGGCGGTAGCCGTCCCGGTCGTCGAGCGGAAGCGGGGCAGCTCGGCCGCCAGCTCGCGCCAGCCGACCAGCCGCAGCGCCCGCGGGTCGTAGTAGAAGGCGTGGCCCAGCACCTGGTTGGCGCCTTCGCCGGCCAGCACAACCCGGCAGCCGTCACCCGCGGCGGCGTCGAAAAGCGCGGCGGTGTGGCTGCGCAGCAGGTAGACCTCGGGCTCGTCCAGCGGCTGCTCGTCGGCCGCCAGCCGACCGAGGGTAAGCGGCAGCTCCGCCGCCGGGATCCGTCGCGACGCCACGCCCTCGAGTCGATCGTCGAGCTCGTCGAAATAGTCGCTCTCGTCCGCCGTCGGCGTGCCTTCGAAGGTGAGACAGTAGAGGCGCAGCCGTTCCGCCGCGACGGCCTCGTGGGCGGTGCTGGCGACGGCGGCCGAGTCGACGCCGCCACCGGCCAGCAGACCCACCGGCTTCGGGCTGCGCAACCGGCTGCTGACCGCCAGATCGAACACCCGGCGGAAGCCCTCGGCCCACTCCTCGTCGCTGGTCGAAGGAGCCCGAGAAGGTCGACCCCAGCTCCCACCACAGCCGCTGCCTGAGGCCGGTCTCGTCGGCGGTCAGGAAGTGCCCCGGCGCGACGCGCCGCACTCCTTCGTAGACAGTGCCCTCGATCCAGTGGCGGTAGGAATCGTGGAGAAAGGCCTCGACCAGCGGCCGGTTGAGCGGCGGCCGCTCGGCCAGCGCCGCCAGCACCGCGCCGATCGTGCTGCCGAAGGCCAGCGTCGCTCCGCGCCGCGCCCAGTAGAGCTGGCGCATGCCCATCGCGTCGCGGGCCAGCAGCAGCCGGCGCCGAGCGCCGTCCCACAGGGCGAAGGCGAAGTCGCCGAGGGCCTGGTCGCACACCCGTGGCCCGAACCGTTGATAGCCGGCCAGCAGGAGCCGGGCGTCGGAGGCGTCCTCGCCGAGCTCCGGCCGGCCTTGCCGCAGGCCGGCCAGCAGCTCGTCCCGGTTGTCGATCCGCGCGTCCGCGACGAGCCGTAGCCGGCCGCTCGCGTCGGCGATCGGCTGTTCCTCGGCGACCTCCTCGGGCGTCGTCCAGAACCGGCCGTGCACCATGCCGACGGCGCCGCCGACCCAACTCGCCATGCCGTCCGGCGAGCGGTAGGCGAGCTGGCCCGCCATCCGATCCAGCCGCGTCGGGTCGATCGGCGCACCGTCCAGGTTGAGCAAGCCGGCGAAACAGCTCAAGGCCGCGGGCCCCGCGCCGTTGGCGGTGCGAGAGCGGCCCGCGCTAGGCCACGCTGACGTCGTCGCACAGGAAGACGTCCTGGATCGCGTTGAGCAGCTCGACACCCTCGGCCAGCGGGCGCTGGAACGCCTTGCGGCCCGAGATCAGGCCGCAGCCGCCGGCGCGCTTGTTGATCACCGCGGTGCGCACCGCCTGGGCCAGGTCGCCCTGGCCGCTCGACGAGCCGCCCGAGTTGATCAGCCCCACCCGGCCCATGTAGCAGTTGGCCACCTGCCAGCGCACCAGATCCACCGGGTGGTCGGTGGTCAGCTTGTCGTAGACCAGCGGGTGCGTCTTGCCGAAGCCGATCGGCGCCGTAGCCGTTGTTGTTGGTCGCCTGCTTCTGCTTGACGATGTCGGCCTCGATGGTGACGCCCAGGTGGTTGGCCTGGCCCGTCAGGTCGGCCGCCGCGTGATAGTCGACGCCGTCCTTCTTGAAGGCCGGCTGGCGCAGATAGCACCAGAGGATCGTCGCCATCCCCAGCTCGTGCGCCTGGGCGAAGCACTCGGCGATCTCGACCAGCATCTCGTCCGAGTTCTCGGCGCCGAAGTAGACCGTCGCGCCGACGGCCGCGGCGCCCAGGTCCCAGGCCTGCTCGACGCTGGCGAACAGCACCTGCCGATAGCGCGTGGGGTAGGTCAGCGATCTCGTTGTGGTTGATCTTGACGATGAACGGGATGCGGTGGGCGTACTTGCGCGACATCGTGCCCAGGACGCCCATCGTCGAGGCGACGCCGTTGCAGCCGCCCTCGATGGCCAGCTCGATGATGTTCTCGGGGTCGAACAGCGCCGGGTTGGGGGCGAAGGATGCGGCGGCCGAGTGCTCGATGCCCTGGTCCACCGGCAGGATCGAGACATAGCCGGTGCCGCCCAGGCGGCCGTGGTTGAGGATCCGCCCCAGGTTGACCAGCACGCTGGGTTTGCGGTTCGAGATCCCCCAGACCCGGTCCAGGTGGTCGGGCCCGGGCAGGTGCAGCTGGTCACGAGTGATGCCGGTGCAGGTGTGCTCGAGCAGGCTCGTGGCCTCGTCGCCAAGCAGCTCGGCTATGCGGTCGATAGTGCCCGAAGGGCTTGCCGTTACGGTCATTTGAGGCTTCCTCCGACCCTCTCCCGACGCGGGGGAAGGTCTGTCTGTCGTTGAGATCCGTCTCCAAAGCTCATTCTGTCACAGCGCTTTCGAGGTACTCGGCCATCGCCCGCCAGACTTCAGGGCGGGCCAACAGGTCGTTGTGGCCGGCGCCGCCGACCTCGAGGAATCGCGCCGCGGGCAGCGCCCCGGCCAGCCGCCGGCCGTGCTGGGCCGGGATGATCCGATCCTCGGCGCCGTGCACGACCAGCGTCGGCAGGCTCAGCTCCCCCGCCCGGCCGATCGAGTCGTACCGCTCGCGCAGCAGCAGCGAGACCATCCAGCCCGGGAAGTGCTCCCCGGCGAGGCTCGACAGGTCGGCCCAGGGGCTCAAGAGCATCAACCCGTCGACCTCCGGAGCGCGGTTGGCGGCCAGCTGGACGCCCACCGCGGCGCCCAGCGACCAGCCGCAGACCACCCGTGGCCGGCCGGGGAAGCGCCGGCCGAGCTCCTTGAAGCCGCTCTCGGCGGCCTCGACCAGCGCCGCCTCGGAGGGGCTGCCGCCGCTGCGGCCGTAACCGGGGTAGTCGACCGCCAGCCACGAGATGCCCAGCCGGTCGAGATCCTCGTAGAGGCCTCCGAGCCGCATCGTCTCCAGGTTCTCGCCGTTGCCGTGGAAGAAGATCACCGCCGGGGCGCCCGGAGACGCGCCGGCGCCCCCCGCCCAGCCGACGATCGGCGTGCCGTCGGCGAGCTTCCAGCCGAGCTCTTCGATGGGTGGTGGCGGCGGCGAGGGCACCCGATAGGGCGGCGCCGGGTAGAGCATGTGTCTCATGTCGCAGGCGGAGAGAAGCAGAGCCGCCAAGGCGGCGACGAGTGGACCGCGGGCGCGCCTCTCGCTCATTTCGTCTCGCCGCCCATGCTATCGCCGCGATCGATCCGGCGCCGCGCCGGCCGCCGAGAGATCGAGCGGCTGGCCGAGGAGAGCGCCGGCCATCCCTGTCTGCAGCTCGGAGAGGGGCGACCTTTCAGTCGCCGGCGCCCAGCGGGACACGTCCAACCCCGCCGCCGGGGAGCAGTTGACAGCCCTTGATATCACGATTAAGATTAAGCTCAATTACCCTAGCAAGTAGTTAATTACCCTAGCAAGTAGTTCAAGTGCTCTGCTGACAGGCGAAACGTCAACGCTTCACACAGACAACTCCACACTGTTTGGAAGGAGGACCACTCATGTTCAAGCATCCGAGAATCGTGCTCACCGTCGCCGCACTGGTGGCCATCGCCCTGACCGCGGGTCCGCTCACCGCACAGCAGCCGGCCAACGTCATCTCCAAGGGAGGGATCGTGACTGGCGTCAACAAGCCCGGCGACGGGACGTTCGATACCTTCACCGTGCAGAACGGCAACCAGGTCACTTACGCGAAGTACGCGCCTGTGACGGACGACGTCGCCGTGAAGATCGCCGGCGGCCTGACTTATAACATGTTCATGATCACCCAGCCGGACAACAACGACGCTCAGGCCTTCATCGTCTGGTCGCCGGACGATCCGACGTGGCAGGACAAGCTGTCGAAGACCGACACCGAGGTCAGCGGCATCGGCGATCCCGGACCGAACACGCTCAAGCGCGGCGACTCGGTCCAGATCAGCGTCCAGTCAGCCGAGGGCGGTGGAACGGACGTCACGCTCGACGTCTGGCGGGACAACAAGGCGGTGGCGACCTTTTCCTTCGTGGTCCGTGACTGAGGTCCGAGGCGAGGCTGGCGCGCGCCGGCAGGTTGCCGCGGATGTCGTAGAGCGCCGCGATCCGCATCGTCCTCACCCGCCGGAGGTGAAGGTCTCCGGATCGGCCCGGCGCTCGGGTCCCCGACTCCGGCCGGCCGCCGCCGGCAGACTACCCCGCCGCGCCGGCAGCCGCGCCAGCCAGCGGGAGAGCGCCCGCAGGGAGTGCAGGTTGTGGATCGGCAGGAAATCGTCGACGTGCTCGAGCGCCGCCGCCATGCCCTCGACCAGCGGCTCGTAGCCCGCCCGCCCGAGGTGAGGGTTGAGCCAGATCAGCCGGTAGCAGTGGCGCCGGAGGCGGGCCATTTCCTCGCGCAGCAGCGCAACGTCGCCGCGCTCCCAGCCGTCGCTGACGATCAGCACCACCGCGCCGCGCCGCAGCACCCGGCGCCCCCAGCGGCGGTTGAACTCGGCCAGCGAGTCGCCGATGCGGGTGCCGCCCGACCAGTCGACCACCTGCCTCGCCGCCTGGTCGAGCGCCCGGTCGACCTGGCGCAGCCGCAGCTGGCCGGTGATCCGGGTCAGCCGGGTGCCGAAGACGAAGGCCTCCACCCGGTCGAGGCTGTGGGCGGCGCTGTAGAAGAACTGCAGCACGAGCCGGGCGTAGCTCTCCATCGAGCCGCTGATGTCGGCCAGCAGCACCATCGGCCGCTGCTTCACCTTGCGCCGCAGCCAGCGCAGCCGCGCCGGCGCGCCGTCGAGCCGGGCGGCGTCGCGCAGCGCCCGGCGCAGGTGGATCCGGCGGCCGCGGCGGTCCGGGACGTGCCGTCGGGTGCGACGCTCGCAGACCTGCCAGCGGGTCTCGCGGATCAGGCGCTGGATTTCATGCGCCTCCTCGGGGGTCAGCTGGGCGAAATCCCGGCGACGCAAGGTCTCCTCGGGGCTGAAGGTCTCGGCGCGGTCGGACACCTCCACCCCGGGGTCGGCGTGGCGCGGCCGGCCGGCCATGAAGCTGAAGCTGAACCGCTGCCCGCGGGCCGGGTCCAGGCGCGGCGCGAAGGCCGGCGGCCGGTCCGCCGCAGGCTCCTCGATGCCCAGCCAGAAGTGGTCGAAGACGGTGCGGAACAGCTCCAGGTCCTCGCGCCGGCTGACCAGCAGCGCCCGCGCGGCGTGGAAGACCTGGTCGCGCGCGCCGAGATCGACCCAGCCGAGCGCCTGGACGAAGGCCGCGCTCTGCTCTTGCGAGACCTTGAGCCCGGCGCGGCGCAGGGCGCGGACGAAGAGGACGAGGTTGTCGAGGAGGCGGGTCACGGGCTCGGCCAGGGGGGTCCGCTCAGCGGCGAGCCGCGTCGCGAGTGCGCCGCCTCAGGCCTCCATTTCGTGGAGCAGCACTTCCGACCGCCCACGCAACCGCGCGACGTCGTCCTCGTACTTGAGCAGGAATCCGAGAGTCGACTGGACCGTCTCGAGCACCAGGCTCCTCGCCTCGAGATGAGTCAGCGCCTCTGCCCAATCGAGCGTCTCGGAGATCCCCGGCGGCTTGTAGACCTCCTCCCGGCGCACCCGCTGGACGAAATCCACCACCCGCTCGGCCAGCCGCTCGTCCAGCCCCGGCACCTTGCGGCGGACGATCTCGACCTCCTTGTCGAACGACGGGTAGTCGATCCAGTGGTAGACACAGCGGCGCTTGAGCGCGTCGTGGATCTCGCGCGTCCGGTTCGAGGTGATCACCGTGAGCGGCTTGTGCTCGGCCCGCAGGGTACCGATCTCGGGGATCGTCACCTGGAAGTCGGACAGCAGCTCGAGCAGGAAGCTCTCGAACTCCTCGTCGGCCCGGTCGAGCTCGTCGATCAGCAGCACCGGCGCCCGCTCGTGGCTCTGGTCGATCGCCTGGAGCAGCGGCCGCTTGAGCAGGAAGGCCTCCGAGAAGATGTCGCGCTCCTCCACTCCGCCCTCCCGCCGCGCCTGGATCTCGAGCAGCTGACGCGGGTAGTTCCACTCGTAGACCGCCTGGCTCAGGTCCAGCCCCTCGTAGCACTGCAGCCGGATCAACGGCGTCTCGAACACCCGGCTCAGCACCTTGGCGACCTCGGTCTTGCCGACCCCGGGCTCGCCCTCGAGAAACAGGGCGCGCTCCATCTTGAGCGCCAGGAACAGGCTGGTGGCCAGGCCGGTGTCGGCGATATAGGTCTGGCCGGCGAGCCGCTCGACGGTGTCGTCGATGGAGTCGAACACGGGCGGAGGCTAGCAGAAGGGTTGCGCAACCGGTCCCCACCGCGAGGGGGCCGGTCCCGTCAGACCCGGACCGCGGGCTCAACTCCGCACCGGCCGCGGCCGCGCCCCGGTCACGGACCGGCCGGCGCCGCCGACCGCGCCAGCGCCACCAGCCGCTCGCGCGCCTCGGTCGGCGTGGCGACCGGCTCGGGGAAGCTCAGGCGGACGTGCTGCCCGGCGGCCAGCAGGTCGCAGCCCTCGGCGTCGATGCCGGCCATGGTGACCTCGGCGTCGTCGGCCAGCTCGAGGCCGGCGAGCTTGCGGCAGTAGCCGCGCATGGTGTCGGCGTGGTCGTCGTTCATGTGGACGACGATCGCCGTCTCCTGGCCGCGGTCGAACGGGCTCTCGAGCAGCAGATCCTCGGGCTCGATCCAGCGGATGTCGCCGAAGCCGCCGATCCAGCGCAGCCGCACCGGGTCGAGGCGGGCGAAGAAGAAGTCGTGCGCCTGGTGGTAGCCGCTCGAGCCCGGGAAGCGGCGGGTGTAGCGCTCGGCCGCCTCCGCCGCCCCCTCGCCCACGCGCTTCGCCCGCGCCAGCACCGAGAGCCGGCCGGAGGCCTGGACGTCGGCGCCGCCGGCAAGGATGGTGAGGCAGACGCGTGGGTCGGCGTCGATGTTCTTGGTGTGCTGGGCGATCTCGCTGATCAGCAGCAGCGGCCGGCCGTGCCGGTCGAGGCAGTAGGGCACGACCGAGCCGAAGGGGTAGCCGCCGACCTCGACCGAGTGGGTCGACAGGACGCCGGCCGTCCCCGCGCAGAGAAGCGCTCGGGCGTCACGATGGCGTTCGGGGTTCTCCATCCGAGAACCGATCTTATCCGGTCGAGGCCGGCCGACACGTCGGCGCTCAGTCCGACTCGCCGGGCAGGCCGCCCATCCCCAGCCGATCCAGCAGGTTCTGGATCAGCCGCGCGGTCAACCCCCAGACCTGGCGGCCGCCGGCCACGTGATAGACCCGCAGAGTCCGGGTGCGGCCGTTGATCGTCACCTCGCGCTCTTCGGCCATCCGAACGTTGGCCAAGGCCAGCAGCGGCACCGAGAAGATCTCGGCGATCTCGACCCCGTCGGGCTCGGCATCGAGGGGGTTGGGGACGGCGCCGACACAGGGAACGATGCGGTAGCCGCTGGGCGTCGCCGCCTCGTCCAGCTCGCCCAGACGGAGCACCTTCTTGGGTTCGAGCCCGATCTCCTCCTCGGTCTCGCGCAGGGCGGTCGCCCACGACTCCTCGCCGGTCTCGCGGCCGCCGCCGGGGAAGGCGATCTGACCGCGGTGGTGCGGCAGATCGTCGGTGCGCCGGGTGAGCACGGTCCACAGCTGGCCGGCGTCGACATAGAGCGGCACCAGCACCGCCGCCTGCCGGCCCTCGCCGGGCGCCAGCCGTCTCGGCGGCGGCGACGCCAGGCGCTGACGCACCTGCAGGATCCAGCTTGACGGGGTTTCACTCATCTCGAAAGGTGCCTTCGCGCCGGGATCGGCCTACGGTTGCGGCCTCGCCCACAGGCGAAAGCGCAGCTTGCCGGTACCCCCGCTGTCGCCGAACCGCACCTCGATCAGGTGCACGCTCAGAGCGCCGTCGCCAAACCACAGCCGCTGGGTGCTACGCGGCTGGCTCAGCAGCACCTCGAAGCCTACCCTGCCGTCGGGGCGAAACACCGTCCGGCCGCCGGTGGCGCCGGCGACCTCGAACGTCGAGGGCGCCCCGGGGCCGAGCTCCAGCCCGACTCGCTCGAGCCCGAGAGGCGTGGCGAGCCAGATCACCGCCGGACCGTCGCCGTCGAGCTCGAAACGGCCCGACTCGCCGCCCAGCCGGCAGCCGGAGACCGCCCGCGCCCGCACGTCCTGGCCGGGGAGGTCGGCCTCGCCCCGCTGCGGCAGGGTCCGCAGGGTCGCCTCGTAGGGCAGGTGGCGCCGCGGCCAGGCGGCGGCCAGCCCCGTCCCGTTGCCGGCCAGCGCCGCACCAGGCGACACCCACAACGGCCAGGTCGCCAGGCCGCAGAGCAGGACGGCCGCCGCCCACTGCCAGGGCCGCGGCGGCCGGGAAGGCAGGTGCCACAAGGCGCCGTAGATCGCCAGGAAGGAGAGGTCGAGCCAGCCGGCGGCGAAATCGAACGGCAGCAGCAGGGCGCCGAGGACGGGCAGGGCCAGACCGACCGCGGCCAACGCCGGCCGGCCGGGGCCACGGCCGAGCGCGAGCAGCAAGAGCAGCGGCGCGAAACCGAGCCCGAGCCCGACGTTGCGGCCCACGACCAGCGCCAGCAGGTTGCGGCCGACCAGCGCCGGATCGAGGCTGAAGGTGTCGGCGGCCAGGGCCAGCGGACCGGTCAAGGCGCCGGCGCCGTGTACCGCCGCTTCGATGGCGAGGCCGGTGAGAAAGCCCAGCCCCAGTGCGGGCAGGAGCGCCCGCCGCCGGTGCCGCGGCACGGCCAGTGCCGCGGGCAGCAGCAGACCGGCCAGCAGCGGGCTGCCGGGCACCAGCTCCGCCAGCAGCAGACCGACCGCCAGCCAGCGGGCCAACCCACCGCCCTCGCGCGGTTGCTGGTAGACCTCGGCTGGCCCCTCCCCCGCCGGCTCGCCGCCGTAGGCCAGCGCGAAGGCCGCCACCGCCAGCGCCAGGGGCGCCAGGGCCGCGCCATCGGTCCAGACCAGAGCCCACGCCGCCGAGCCGAAGACCAGCAGCGCCACCAGCAGCGGCGCCGACCGGCCGATCCGCCGCTCGAGCGGCCGGCAGGCGCAGCCGGCGGCTAGCGCCAGCATCAAGGCGCCGAAGATCGCCGGCGCGCGCGTGCCCGCCACCGCCGACAGCGGCAGCGCCAGCGCGGCGGTGAGCAGCGCCGGGGCGCCCGCGGCGGGCCCCGGCCCGACGGCCGCCAACTCCAGCGGGCCCGGCACCGCCGCCGCCACGAGGACCGCCGCGAGCGCCGCCGCCAGGACCGCGCGCTGGGGCCAGGGCGGCGGCGGCGCGGGCACCGTCAGGCCTCGATCTCGTTCACCCACGACGGCCCCCCGAGGGCGTTGAACCCGGCGACGCCGAGCAGATGGGGCTCAACGATGAGGAAGCGCACGTCCAGCGGGCGCCGCACCTCGACCTCGAGCTCGACCCCCTCGCCCGGGGCGAGGTCGCGCTGCAGCGGCAGCCACTGGGTGCCGACGTCCGGCTGCCGCAGATGGCGCCGCCAGTTGAGCTCGACCCAGACGCCGCCGAGGTTCTTGTGCCGGGTCTTGAGCCAGCGGCCGAAGCCGTCGTTGCGCAGCCGCAGGCGGAGACGGCGGCGCTCGCCCTCGGGCCACGGCCCTTCGGCGCCCTCGACCTCGAGCTCCCCCGCCAACCGCCGCCAAACCAGGCTGCTCGGCGCCGGCAGCTCGGCCGCGGCGTCGCCGGGCGGCTCGAGCTCGGCGAACTCTCCACAGTGGGCGGCGATCGCCGCCGCCGCGCCCGCCGGGTCGTGGCGGCGGCGCACGTGCTCGCGCGCGGCGCCGGCCATCGCCCGCAGCCTCTCCGGCGACGCCAGCAGCTCGCCCACGGCGGCCGCCAGGGCCGCCTCCTCGGTCTCGCCCAGCGGCACCTTGAGAGCCACCTCGTCCGGCAGCTCGCGGAACTGGGCGTAGTCCGAGACCACCGCCGGCCGCCCCTGCGCCAGCACCCGCAGCAGCGACGCCGAGGTCTCGCCGGCCGTCGGGTAGCGCAGGTTGAGGCAGAGGTCACAGGCGGCGATGGCCGCCTGAAACTCGGCTGGGTCGAGAAAGCCGGTGACGTGCATGCGGTCGGCCACCCCCGCCGCCGCCGCCTCGGCCTCGAGATCCAGGACCGGCGACACCTCGCCGGCCACCACCAGGTGGGCCTCCGCCAGCTCGGGGCGAGCCAGGGCTCGCACCGCCACCCGGGTCCGCTTGATCGGCGTCTGGAAGCCGAACGAGCCGAGCAGCGGCGTCTCCCGGCCGACCCCAAGCCGCTCGCGAAAGGCGTGGCGAGCGCCCGGGTCCGGGCGCGGCGGCAAGGGGACCCCCATGGGGACCACGCGGATGGCCAGATCACCGCACTGCTCCACCACCCGATCCGCGGCCCAGCGGTTGTGCACCAGCACGCCGCGCTGGCGCCTGAGCAGGGTCCGGTGTGCCGGCAGGCTGAACATCGCCGCCTCGCCGAGCTCGGTCCAGTAGCGCGCCGCGCCCGCCTCCGCGCCCACCCAGCCGTGGTCCCGGGCGAGCCAGTCGCGGTACGCGTCCAGGTGCTCGTCGCGGCCGTGGGCGATGGTCGCTTCGACCAGCAGGTGGTGCAGCACCATGTCGTGCAGGGTGACCACCCCCGGCCGCTCCATCGCCAGCGCCAGCACGCCCTCGTGGTGCGAGTTGTTGCCCATCTGGTAGAGCGGCAGCCGGCCCTCCTCGCCGCAGACGGCGGCGGGGCTCGGCCGCCACCGGCGGGCGATCTCGGGCGCCACCTCCTGGCCCGCCAGGGCCACCACCCGCAGGTCGCAGACCGGCTCCAGATGCGGCAGCAGGTCGGCGCTGTAGTCGGAGATCCCCGAGCGCACCGGCGGCAGCGGCGAGACGTAGTCCAGCCGCGGCCGGGCGGCGGTCCCGGAGGCCTTAGAAGGCGCTTCGCTCTTCACCGATCTGGCTCTCCAGCCAGGCCTCGATGAACGGGTTGATGCCGCCGTCGAGCACCCGGTCGGCGTCGCCGACCTCACGCCCCGTGCGGTGGTCCTTGACCATGCGGTAGGGGTGCAGCACATAGGAGCGGATCTGGCTGCCCCAGGCGATCTCTTTCTTCTTGCCCTCGCGCTCGGCCGCCTCCTCGGCCCGCTTCTTCATCTCCCGGTCATAGAGCCGCGCCCGCAGGATCTTCATCGCCGTCGCCCGGTTCTTGTGCTGGCTGCGCTCGTTCTGGCAGGCGACCACGATGTCGGTCGGCAGATGGGTGATGCGCACCGCCGACTCGGTCTTGTTGACGTGCTGGCCGCCGGCGCCCGAGGCGCGGTAGGTGTCGATCCGCAGGTCCTTGTCCTCGATCTCGATGTCGACGTCGTCGTCGACCTCGGGGTAGACGTAGACCGAGGCGAAGGAGGTGTGGCGCCGGCTGGCGGCATCGTAGGGGCAGATCCGCACCAGCCGGTGGACTCCGGTCTCGCTGTTGAGGTAGCCGTAGGCGAACTCGCCGCGGACGGCGAAGGTGGCGCTCTTGATGCCCGCTTCCTCGCCCTCGAGGCGGTCGAGCAGCTCGCTTTCGAGCCCCTCCTGCTCGGCCCAGCGCAGATACATCCGCAGCAGCATCTCGGCCCAGTCCTGCGACTCGGTGCCGCCGGCGCCGGGGTGGATCGCCACCAGCGCGTTCTTGTCGTCGTCGGGCCCGGAGAGCTTGAGCTGCAGATCGAGCTGGCCCAGCTCGCGGTCGAGACGGCCCAGAAACCGCGGCAGGTCGTCGTTCGACTCGCCCTCGGCGAGCAGCTCCTTCCAGACCTCCAGCTCGTCGCCGTCGGCGCGCAGGCGGTCTAGGGTCGCCTGGCGGCGCTCGAGGGCGCGGCGCTTCTGCAGCACCACGGCGTCGCCGCCCGCGTCCCAGAAGCCGGGCGCCTCCATCTGGCGGTCGATCTCCGCCAGCTGCCCCTCGATTCCCGCCTCCTCAAAGAAACCCCCTGAGCGTCTCCAAACGCTCGCTCAGCGTCTCCATCAGCTGTTCGGTGTCCGGCGCGATCATCAGGCTCTCCTACGGACGAGGAATATAGCAAACAGCGCCGCGATCGAGGCGCCGGCGGGCACCAGCGACGGCCACCGGACGTAGGGGCTGAGACCGGTGCGGCCGGCGATGCGGGTGCGCAGCAGCCCCTCCTCGCCGACTCCCAGCAGCTGCCGCACCGAGCCGTCCGCCTCGACCACCGCCGAGATGCCGGTGATTGCGGCGCGCAGAAACGGCCGCCGGGTCTCGGCGGCGCGGAAGCGCACGGCGCGGAAGTGCTGGTGCGGGGCGCTGGTGTCGCCATACCAGGCGTCGTTGGTCACCGTCACCAGCACGGTCGCGCCGGCGCGCACCTGTTCGGCCACCTCGGCCGGGAAGACCACCTCGAAACAGATCGCCGGCCCCAGCCGCTGCTCCCCCCAGGCCAACGGCGCCGCCTCGCTGCCGGCGGCGAAGGCGCCGGCGTTGCGGGCGATCTTGTCGAGAAAGAAGAAGGCCCGGGCCAGCGGCACGTACTCGCCGAACGGCACCAGGTGGCGCTTGTCGTAGCGGCCCGAGACGCCCTCCCGGTCGAGCAGCAAGAGGGAGTTGTAGGTGCTCTCGGCGCGCTCGCCGGTGGAGTTGAACAGCACCGGGCAGCCGGCCGCGACGATCGACTCGAGGTCGCGCCGCAGCTCGGCGCTGGTGCCCCAGGAGCGCGGCCAGGCGGCGCTCTCCGGCCAGACCAGCAGGGCGCCGGGCTCGTCGCAGGCGCGGCGGGAGAGGTCGATGATCCGGCGGTAGCCGGCGCGGGCCCGCACCGGGTCCCAGACCGCCAGGTTCGGGGTGTTGGGCTGCAGCAGCCGCACCGGCGCCGCCGCGGCCGACCGCCCGTTCCTGGCCGCGCCCGGCGCCGGCGCGCCGTCGCCCCAGCGCGCGCCCAGCGCCAGCGCCAGCAGACAGCCGAGCACCGCCGCCGCCCCCGTCATCCGGGGCCGCCGCACCAGGGCCGCGGTGGCTCCCACGTTGGCCAGCAGCAGCAGGAAGGAGACGCCGTAGGCCCCGATCCAGGCGGCGATCGGCAGGGCGCCCGGCACCTCGGTCCAGGCGTAGGCGGCCAGGTTCCAGGGAAAGCCGGAGAACAGGTGCGCCCGCAGCCACTCGAGCGCCACCCACAAGGCCGGCAGACCCAGAAGCGCCAGCAGCCCGCCCCGCCGCCACAGCGGCCCGCCCAGCGCGGCGAAGACGGCGTGGTAGGCGCCCAGGTAGAGGCACAAGAGCAGCAGCAAGAGCGCCGCCAGCCAGGTCGGCAGCCCGCCATAGGTCTCCAGGGTCGGGCGGATCCAGGGGATCGCCGCCAGCCAGTAGACGACGCCGTGCAGCCAGCCGAGCGCCCAGCCCCGGGGCCGTCCGAGCAGCACGATCAGGGGGCCCAGCGCCAGCCAGGAGGCGAGCGGCAGGGTCTCACGGCCGCAGCAGATCGCCCACAACAACCCTCCCGCCGCCGCCAGCAGCCAGGGCGCCAGGCGAGTCGTGACCCCACCAGCTCGCAACCGTCGCCGCCCCGGGTCGCGCCGGTCAGCCGGACTGCGAGGTGATCCAGGTCTCGAGCCGGTACTCACGCCGCAGCTCTTCGGCGATCTTCAGCGCCCGAGCTTCCTGCTGGTACGGCCCCACGCGCACCCGGTAGGTCGTGCGCCCCTGGAGGCTCTCCTCGACCAGGTAGGCCGGGTAGCCGCCCTCGCCGAGCCGGCGCACCAGCTGGTCCGCCTGCGCGGCGTCGATGGTCGAGAACACCTGGATCACCCGCCCCGCCGCGGACCCCGGCGGCGGCTGCGGCGGCGGCTGGCCGGCTGGCGACGCGCTCGGGGCTTTCGCCGGCGGCGAACTGGGACCTTTCGCCGGCGGCGCGCTGGGGGGCTTCACCGGCGGCGCGCTCTGGGCCTTGGCCGGCGGCTCCGCGACCGGCTCGTCGTCTGCCGGCGCGGGCCGCGACGGCGGCTTGCTCTCCGCCTCACCCCGGCCCCCGGCCGTCGAGCCGTCGGTGAAGAAGTTGAGCTCGGTCAGCTGCGCCGCCTCCGGCTCGGTCGCGGCCTCGGCGACCGACGCCATGACAGGCCGCTCGCCGCCGTCGCGCCGGCCTATCCAGACGCCCGACAGAAACGCCGCCACCAGGCAGGTCAGCAGGACGACGAAGATCGTCACGACCTGCCGGTTGGTGAGAGCGATCTCGTAGTAGCTCGGCTCGTGATCCGGGCTCAATCAGTCTCCCTTGCCGCCGAACTTCTCCATCGCTTTCAGCAGGTCGATCGGGATCGGGAACACGATCGTCGAGTTGTGCTCGGCGGCGATCTCGGTCAGCGTCTGCAGATAGCGCAGCTGCAGCGCCGTCGGGTTCCTGCTGATCGTATCGGCGGCCTCGGCCAGCTGCTTGGAGGCCTCGTTCTCGCCCGATGCGTGGATGATCTTGGCCCGCTTCTCGCGCTCGGCCTCGGCCTGGCGCGCCATCGAGCGCTGCATCTCCTGCGGCAGGTCGACGTGCTTGACCTCGACCGACGAGACCTTGACCCCCCAGGGGTCGGTGTGGGCGTCGATGATCTCCTGCAGCTGGTCGTTGAGCTTGTCGCGCTCCGACAGCAGGTGATCCAACTCGGCCTGGCCGAGCACCGAGCGCAGGGTGGTCTGGGCCATCTGGCTGGTGGCGAACAGGTAGTTCTCCACCTCGACCACCGCCTTGACCGGGTCGACGACGCGGAAGTAGACCACCGCGTTGACCTTGACCGAGACGTTGTCACGGGTGATGACGTCCTGCGACGGCACGTCGTGTACGACCGTGCGCAGCGAGACCTTCACCATCCGGTCGATCGGCCACAGGATGAGCACCAGGCCGGGCCCCTTGGGGCGGTCGAGGATCCGACCCAGCCGGAAGACCACCGCCCGCTCGTACTCGTTGAGGATGTTGATCCAGCGGCTGAACAGGAACAGGCCGAGGATCACGATTATGCCAAGAGGCAGTAGACCGGGTGACATCAGGACTCCCTCCCCATCGGGGGTTCGGTTTCGGTTTCGGTTGGCCGGACGTGCAGCGTCATGCCGTCGACCGCGGTGATCTCGACTGGCTGGCCGGCGGCTACCGGGCTCTCGGCGACGGCGTTCCAGATCTCGCCCCAGACGAAGACCTTGCCGGCGGGCGCCAGGTCGGTGCGCGCCTTGGCGAGCTTGTGGACCAGCCCTTCGGCGCCGGTGGTCACCCGCGAGCGATGCACCCGCACGACCATCCAGAGCAGAAAGGCAACCACCGCGGCGGCGAACAGCGTGACCCCAAAGATCACGTCTTTGCTCACCCGGATGGCCGGATCGGCGCTCTTGAACAGCATCAGCGACCCGAGGACCAGCGAGATCAGCCCGGCGACGCTCAGCAGGCCATAGCTGACCACCTTGATCTCGGCGATGAAGAAGATGATTGCCAGAAAGATCAGGGCAACACCGGCGTAGTTGACCGGCAGCACCGACATGGCGAAGAACCCGAGGATCAGGCAGATGGCTCCGACCACACCCGGCAGGATGGCGCCCGGATTGTAGAGCTCGACGGTCAGACCCAGCATGCCCAAAGACATCAGGATGAACGCGATGTTCGGATGGGCGATGGCCGACAGCAGGCGTTGGAACGGCGACATCTCGAGGCTGCGGATCTCGGCGTCGGCGGTCCGCAGGGCCAGCGGCTCGTCGCGACCGGCCTCGAGCTCGCGGCCGTCGAGCTGCGCCAGCAGGTCGTCGACGTCCTCGGCGACGAGGTCGATCAGGCCGATCTCGAGCGCCTCCGCGGCGGTGAACGACTTGCTCTCCACCACCGCTGACTCGGCCAGGTCGGCGTCACGGCCGTTGCGCGCCGCCAGCGAGCGGATCTGCGCCGCCGCGTCCTGCTCGACCTTCTCCCCCAGATCGCCTTCGACATCCTCGCCCTGGCCGCCTACCGGGTGGGCGGCGCCGGTATTGGTGCCCGGCGCCATCGCCGCGACGTCGGCGGCCATGAGCAGGAAGAAGCCGGCTGAGGCGGCGTGGGCGCCGCTCGGCGAAACGTAGACCACGACCGGCGTCTCGGCGGCCAGCATCTCCTGGACGATCTCCCGCGTCGAGGTCAGCAGGCCGCCGGGCGTCGACAGCTCGATGACGAACAGGTCGGCGCCCAAAGCGTCGGCCTCGGCCAGCGACTCGGCGATGAATTGCTCGGCGACCGGATGGATGATCGAGTCGACCGCGATCCGGACCACCTGCGGCGGCCCTTCCGTCGCCTGGCCGAGGGCCAGGATGGCCGTGCCGGCGAGCGCGCAGGCGAGTCCGGCGACGCGGCGAAAACCCCTGTTGGCGTTGAGCTTAGAGCGCTTCAGCATAACCGTTTTCCAGTATAGCCCCCGACGCACAGAGCCACAATCGGAATCCTCTGCAATCCCCGCGCCTGAAAGCCCGGCCTCGCGGCGAACAGGAGCGGTCGGCGCGGCCCCGCGGCCCACCTCGAGGTGTCTCAGCCGCCGCCGTGCCGGCCGCCCGCGTCCAGCTCGAGCCGCGCCGGCGCCAGACAGCGCCCCTCGCCGCAGGGCTGGAAGCCGACGATCAGCCGGCCGCCGCCGCCCGCCGCCGGCCGCAGCTCGCCCCGGATCGCGACCCTGCCCTCGTAGAGCCGCAGCGGCGGCGCGCCGGGCACCGGCCGGCTCTCGACGCCACGCGGGAAGGCCAGGGCGCGCAGCTCGAGACCGTCGCCCTCGACGGTGGTGGGACCGCCCAGGCCGCCGGCCGTCGCCGGCGGGTAGATGTGCCAGCCGGGCGCGATCTCGAGCTCGACGATGAACGGCCGCCAGCCCTCCTCGCCCGGGGCTTCGACCTCGAGGCTCGCCGCCACCCTGGACTCCGGGGAGTCGGCGCCCGGCCGGACCGGCTCGGGGAACAGCTCCGCCCGCTCGCCGCGCAGCCGGTCGAGCCGGCGCGCCGCCAGCGCCATGGTGCGGACCGCCGCCGGGTGGTTCTCCACCAGGGCCGCAAACGCGCGCAGGCCGCCGTCCGCAGTCGTCGCCCAGCGCGACTCGCCGGTGCGCTCGGCCAGCTCGAGCAGATTGAGCACCGCCACCGAGTTGGCCCCGGGCATCGCCCCGTCGAAGACCTCCTTGCTGCGGAAGAGCAGGTCGTCGCGCGCCTCGGCGACGAAGAAGCCGCCCGCCGGGTCGGCCAGCCGGTCGAGCTGCTCGGCCGTCAGCTCGGCGGCGGCTTCGAGCCAGCGGTCGCCGTCCGCGGCCCGATCGAGCGCCAGCAGCCCGCGCACCAGGAAGGCGTAGTCGGAGAGAAACGCCGCCGGACCGGGCCGGCCCTGGCGCCACGAGTGGATCAGCGGGCCGCCGGGCGGGCGCATCGTCGCCAGCACGAACTCGGCGGCGCCCGCCGCCTGGGCGAGCAGCGCCGGCTCCCCGAGCGCCTCGCCGGCGAGCGCCAGCCCGGCGATCGCCGTGCCGTTCCAGTCGGCCAGCAGCTTGTCGTCGGTCAGCGGCCGCCGCCGCCGGCCGCGCGCCTCGAGCAGCCGCGCCCGCAGCGGCTCGATCTCGGCCAGCAGCTCCGCGCGGCTCCGGCGCCGCCTCTCCGCCTGCTCGGCCAGCGGCCGCGGCAGGTGGAGCACGTACTCGCCCTCGAAGAAAGGCGGCCCGTCGAAGCCGTAGAGCGGCGCCAGGAAGCCGACCTCCTCCTCGCTCAGCACTTCGCGCAGCTGCTCGCGGCTCCAGGCGTAGTAGGCGCCCTCGCGGCCGTCGGTCTCGGCGTCGAGCGCGCTCCAGAAGCCGCCTTCGGGCGCGGTCATCTCGCGCGCCAGGAAGCCGGCGGTCTCGCGGATCACCCGTTCCGCCTCGGGGTCGCCGCGGCGCCGCCACTCGAGCGCGTAGGCCTCGAGCAGCAGCCCGTTGTCGTAGAGCATCTTCTCGAAGTGGGGAACTTTCCACTCGCGGTCGGTGGCGTAGCGGTGGAAGCCGCCGCCGAGCTGGTCGTAGATGCCGCCGCGGGCCATCCGATCCAGGGTCACCTCGAGCATCCGGGCGGCCTCGGGCCGCTCGCCGGCCAGCTCGTGGAGCAGGAAGAGGTTGCCCGGGGTGGGGAACTTGGGGGCCGAGCCGAAGCCGCCCCAGGTGCCGTCGAACCCGCGCTCCAGATCGAGCAGCGAGCGGTCTACCGCCGCCGGCCCCGGCAGCTTCCCGGCCGGGCCGGTGCGGTCCTCGAGCACCCGCCGCAGGGCCTCGCCGAGCTCAGCCGCCTGGGCGTCGACGTCGGCGCGGCGCTCCCGCCAGGCGTCGGCCAGCGACGCCAGCACGGTCGGAAAGCCCGGCAGGCCGGGGCGGTCCTCGGGCGGAAAGTAGGTGCCGGTGTAGAAGGGCAGCAGCTGCGGCGTCAGAAAGACCGAGTTGGGCCAGCCGCCGTGCCCGGTCAGCACCTGGGTGGCCGCCATGTAGATCTCGTCCAGATCGGGCCGCTCCTCGCGGTCCACCTTGATGTTGACGAACTCGCGGTTCATGAGCTCGGCGACGCCCGGGTCCGAGAACGACTCCCGCTCCATCACGTGGCACCAGTAGCAGGTCGAGTAGCCGACCGAAAGGAAGATCGGCTTGTCCTCCGCCCGCGCCCGCCCCAACGCCTCCTCGCCCCAGGGGTACCAGTCCACCGGGTTGTGGGCGTGCAGCTGCAGATAGGGGCTCGAGGCCTCGGCGAGGCGGTTGGCGGGTCCGTCGCTCATCTTCCCTCCGGGAGCGGGATTGTAGGCCAATACACGCCCCGGCTACTCGCCAGCAACGCCGCCAGCGCCGCAGCGGCCCGGCGAGGCTGTCAGGTCAGTCGCCGCACGGGACACTGGCTCCTCGCCCCGGAGATGTCGGAGGCCGGCCGGGAGGCGAGGGGCGGCCCCGACAGAGGGAAGCATCCGAGCACGCAGCGAAAGCAGCGCGCGCAGGATGACTCCCCGACAGAGGGCCCGCCCCTCGACTCCGAGCCGGCCGGGCCCTGGCACTTCTGATCTGGCGCGCCTGGCCGGCCCGACGGGCCCCCTCTGCCCTACTCCAGAACGTGGATGTTGCGCGCCGCGCAGATCCGCTTGAGCTCGTCGGGCCAGACGGTGACACTGACCTCGCCCAGATGGGCGGCGCGCAGCAGCAGCATGTAGGTGCGCGACTGGCCGATGCCGCCGCCGATCGACAGCGGGATCTCGTCGTTGAGGATCGCCTGGTGGTAGGGCAGCTCGAGCAGGTCACTCTGGCCGCTCATCTCGAGCTGCTGGACCAGGGTCTCCTTGTTGACCCGCACGCCCATCGAGGTCAGCTCGTGGCGCCGGCGAGTGACCGGATTCCACACCAGGATGTCGCCGTTGAGGCCGTGCATCGGCCGGCCGTCGGCGGAGGTCGTCTCGGTGACCCAGTCGTCGTAGTCGGCGGCGCGCATCTCGTGCGGGTAGCCGTCGGCCAGGGTCCAGCCGATGCCGTAGATGAAGACCGCCGGGTGGTCCTGCAGGATGCGGGTCTCGCGCTGCTTGCGGGGCAGATCCGGGTAACGCTCGAGGATCTCCTCGGCATGCAGGAAGGTCAGCTCGTCGGGGAGACTCGGGTAGCGGTCCGAGGCCAGCGCCGGGAACATCTCCTGGACGTGCCGCTCGGCGCCCTTGAGCACCCGCCAGATCCGCCGCACGACCTCGGTCAGGAAGTCGAGGTTGCGCTCCTCCGGGGTGATCACCCGTTCCCAGTCCCACTGGTCGACGTAGGCGCTGTGGTCGTGGTCGAGGAAGTAGTCCTTGCGCACCGCTCGCATGTCGGTGTTGATCCCCTCGCCCACCGCGCAACCGAACTGCTTTAGCGCCATGCGCTTCCACTTGGTGGCCGCCTGCACCACTTGCGCCTTGATTGGCTCGTCGAGGCCCAGGCCGCATGGGAAGCTCACCGGCGTGCGCGAACCGTCGCGGTCGAGCATGTCGTTGACGCCGCTCGCCTCGGAGACGATCAGCGGCACCTGAACCATCATCAGGTTGAGCTCGCGGCACAGCCCCTTCTCGATGAACTCCTTGGCGGCGTAGAGCGCCTGCTGGGTCTCGCGGCGCGACAGCGCCGGCCGGTAGTCGTCCGGCAGCAGAGTCTCCAACTCCTCATAGGTGCCGATGCCCGGCCCGGCCAGATCCGCGGTCTTGTCCTGCATGGGGTCTCCCTTCTCGGCGCTTCGTCGCCGCCGGCCCCGACCCGGCCACATCAGGCGCGGCCGGCGGGGCGTTCGCAAGACGACCCTAGCGAGGCCGCACCCCTCGCCGCCCCGCCTCTCGGGGCGGGCGGCAAAGCGCCGCGGCGCGGGTCAAGCCCGGGGGGCCAGCGCCGCGGCGTAGCGGGCGCCACGCTCTACCCAGGCGCGCAGGTCGCCGGCGGAGGTCAGGCCCTCGGCCGCCACGTAGACAAAGCCGCGCATCGGACGGCCGGTGAAGTCCATCTCGCGCACATGCGGCTCTTCCAGGGCCGCGCCGTAGCTCTCTTCGCCGACCCGCACCATGAGCCGGCTGCCCACCACGCCGCAGCACATGTTGCCCTGGAGCAGGAAGGCCAGCCCGCCGAACATCTTGCGTTCGCTCACTCCGGCAAACGACGCCAGGACCTCCCGGACACGCTCGCCAAACTGCTCGTCGTAGGCCATCTCCGCTCTGGCAACGGGACTTGGGAGCCGCTCCTCCTGCCACAACCCTCGCGCCCTCTACTCTATCCTCACCGAGAATCCGGCCCGGCGGGAAGCTCCGTCAGACCGCGTGCCGGAAGGGGCGCCGGGAGAGCTCGCGGGGCCGCCGCCATCCAGCCGAGCAGGCGGCTCTCGAGCGCCAGCCGTCTCGGGAAACCCACGTGGCCGGCATCGGGGTGCCAGAGCAGGGTGAAGCTGGCCGGCCGCCCACCCGAGGCCGCGCGATGCGGCGCCCGCGCCAGGTCCGCGGGCATCTTGCCGACCTCGGCATGCGCGGGCAGGTGGGGCTCGATCGCCCGCGGGGTGATCACCGGGTCGATCTCGGAGGCGACCAGCAGGGCGGGCACCCGCAACCCGCCGAGGGCTCCCGCGGCGCTGGCCCGGGCGTAGTAGTCCTCGGGATCTGCGAAGCCGAACCGCGGCACGACGGTCAGCGCGTCCCACTCGCGAAAGGTCCGCGCCTGGCTTACCACCGCGTAGGGATGAGGCAGGCGGCTACCGGCGGCCTCGATGGCGGCGAAACAGCGCCGCAGATGTCGCAAGACCCAGTAGCGGTAGAGCGACCGGCTGGGGCGATCGAACTCCTCGGAGACCGTCCGCAGGTCGAGCGGCGCGCAGACGGCGGCCACGGCGGTCACCCGGGGCTCCTCGACCTCGGTCGCGTAGCGCAGGGCCACATGGCCCCCCATCGAGTAGCCCAGGACCGCGATCCGCTCGTAGCCGGCGAACGCGGGGTCGGCGACGGCCGCGTGCAGCTCGGCGGTGAGGCCGGCGTGATAGAAGTCGCCAGCCAGGGGGTCGGCGCCGCGCAGGTCGAGCCGCAAGGTGTCCACACCGAGCCCACTGGCAACCCGCGCGGCGTGGCACAGATAGGGGCTGTCGGCGCAGCCGCCCAGGCCGTGCACCAGCACGACCAGCAGGCGCCGGTGACCGGCCCGGGCGAGCCGCCCGGTGATCACCACCTTGCCGGTGAGCGGATCCTCCAGCTCGCCCCGCCACGGCTCGGACGCGGGCGCCGGCGGCGGCCGCACCATGTTGGCCAGCAGGTGGCCGACGGTGCGGACGTGCCCCATCACCCGCCGTGCCGTGCTCGCCATAGCCGGCCGACGCTACAGCAGAGTCCCGCGGTTGAGTATCCTGCCACCTAGCCGACCCGCCGAGGAAAGGCCTTGGGCACTCAACACCAGCCCGGAAGATTCCGGACGACAAGGCGCCTCGCCAGGGTTCTGCTCGCAAGCGGGCTCGTTCTCGAGCTGCTCTACCTGGCGGGCGCCAACGCGTTTCTGGCCACTCAGTGGGGACGCGACTCACTCAACCGCAGGCCCGAGACGCTGGCCGTCAGCTGGCAGCGGGCGTGGAGCTGGATCCCCGGGCTGCTCCACGTGCGCGGGCTCGAGGTCCACGGCAGGGCGCGACGGGCGGAGTGGCGAACGACGATCGAACGCGGCCGGATGGTCGTCGTCCTGCCGGCCCTGCTGATGCGTCACTTCCGTATCCTCCGGGGACAGGCTCACGGCGCCGAGATCGAGATCCGGATGCGCCCGGCCGTCGCCAAACCCCGCCGCCCGGGGCCAGGCCGGCCCTGGCGGGTGAGCCTCGACGGGCTCGTGGTCGATTCCCTGCGCCGGTTGCGGGTCAACGACCATGAGATCCGGGGCGCGGGTCAGGCTGCCGGCTGGGCTCGCTTCCAGGTGCGGGGCCCGGTGGCGCTGGAGCTGACCACGCTGTCCTTCGAGAACGCGGTGCTGCTCGACGGCGGCGAGACCGCTGCCGACGCCCTGCGGCTGGACGGCCGCTTGCGAGTCGAACCCTTCGTGGTCGGCGAGGGCGGAGCCCGGGATCTGCTGGCCGCCGTCAGCGGCGTCCTGCGACTCGACACCGAGGCGTCCTCGCTCGGATTCCTCGCCGCGTATCTCGAGGGGGCGCCCTGGCTGCGCCTCGGCGGCAGCGGCCATCTCACCGCTGAGGTCGCCGTCGCCGGCGGTCGGCTGGCTCCGGGCAGCCGGCTGGCGCTGGAGGGTCCGACGGTCACGGCCGAGCTGTTCGGCCTGCGCGCGACCGGCGAGGGCCGCCTCGCCGGCGTCGTGCCCGCGGGCTCGACGCGCACCGAGCTCACCGTCCAGCTGCCCCGCTTCGCCGTCTCCCGCCAGGCCGATCGGGCAGTCCTGCTCGAGGGAGAGAACCTCGAACTGCTCGTCACCAACGACTCCAACGCCATCGACCGGCCGGCGCAGGCGATCGCTCTTGGCCTGGTCCTGCCGCCAGCCCGGGTGCCCGATCTGGCCGCCTGGTCGACCTACCTGCCGGAAGCGGCCGGTCTCAGCCTCACCGGCGGCACTGCGGAGATCGAGGCAGAGCTGGGCTACAGCACAGCCAGGCGGAGCGGCGACGGCTGGCTGCGGCTGCACGGGCGGCAGGTCGAGGCCGCCTTCGGCGCGGTCGACCTGCGCGCCGACGTGGTGCTCGACGGCCGGCTCTCGGACATCCAGCTCGAGGAGGGTCGGATCGATCTGGCGGGCACCAGCCTCGAGATCGACCGGGTGAGCACGCGCGAAAAAGGCCGCCAGCGCGACAGCGGCTGGTGGGGCCGGATGCGCCTGGCCGCCGGCCGGCTGGCGCTGGCCCGCGGCGGCCCGCCCGCCACACCGGCACAGCTCGAGGGCGAGGTCACGGCCGAGCTTCGCGACACCGGGCCGCTGCTCGCCCTGCTCGAGCAGCAGCTGCCGAGGCTCTCCTGGCTCGACGGCGTGCTGACCGTCCATGACGTCACGGCGAGCACCAGGCTGCGGATCGAAGGGCCGCGGATCTCCCTCGCCGACCTCGAGGTCAGCGGCGGCCGCAAGGGCCGGCTCGAGATCCTCGGCCAGCTCGACCTGGCGCCGGTGGACCCGACCGGCCTGCTGTTCGCCCGCTGGGGCCGGCTCAGCGCCGCGGTCTCGCTGGCCGAGGGCGAGCGCAATTGGAAGCTCACCCGCTCGCGCCGGTGGTACGACGAGAAGGTGCGGGCCTACCGCTCGCCGCCGGCGGCCGTCTCGCCGTCCACCCAGCGCGCCAGGTAGACATCGGTCTCGCCCGGCTTGCCCTGGTTGCGGTTCGAGGCGAAGGCCAGCCACTTGCCGTCGGGCGAGAACATCGGAAACCCGTCGAAGCCCTCGGTGTGGGTGATCTGCTCGAGACCGGTGCCGTCGACGCCGATCGACCAGATGTCGAACTCCCGGCCTCGCGGGTCGGCGTGGTTCGACGAGAAGATGATCCGCTGGCCGTCGGGGTAGAAGTAGGGGGCGAAGTTGGCGCCGCCCAGCCGGGTCACCTGGCGCGCCTCCGAGCCGTCGCCGTTGGCCACCCAGAGCTCCAGCGCGCCGGGCCGGATCAGCCCTTCGGCGAGCAGCGCCTGGTACTCCGCCAGCGCCTCGCCGGTGGGCCGCGACGCCCGCCAGACGATCTGCGAGCAGTCGCGCGAGAAGAAGGCGCCGCCGTCATAGCCCGGCGTTTCGGTCAGCCGCCGCACGTTGCCGCCGTCGGCGTCCATCCGGTAGAGGTCGAGATCGTCGTCGCGGGTCGAGGTGAAGACGATCGAGCCGTCCAGCGGGCAGACGGTGGCCTCGGCGTCATAGGCCGCGGTGTCGGTGAGCGGCCGCAGGTCCGAGCCGTCGAGCGCGGCGCTGTAGATCTGATAGCTGTCGTAGATCGGCCAGACATAGCCCTTCGAGAAGTCGGGCGTCGGCGGGCAGTCCGGGCTGGCGGCGTGGGTCGAGGCGTAGAGGATGCGCTCGGCATCGGCCGAAAAGTAGGCGCAGGTGGTGCGGCCGGCGCCGGTCGAGACCATCAAGGGGCTGTCCGGCCGGGCCACCTCGAGACGGAAGATCTGGTCGCACGCGTAGGGCGGCCGGGTGGACTGGAAGATCAGCTCGGTGCCGTCGGGCGACCAGTAGGCCTCGGCGTTCTCGCCGCCTTGGGTCAGCTGCCGCACCTCGGCGAGGTGCCGCTCGCGCTCGTCGTGAAGCGTTCCGCCGGCGGCCGGCAGGCAGAGCAGCAGCAGCGCGGCGAAGGCGCACAGGGATCGTTTGGAATAACGCATCGGTTGGGCAACTCCTGTTCGGTGAGGAAGATCGAGGACGCCGCGAGAGACGCGGCGCCGGTGGAGTCTATAGCGGCGGCCGGCCGGCCGGAGCAACCAGGCCGGCTCCTGGCGCCGGGAGGCACCCGCCCGCCGAGTGGTCTCCCGCCAGCCCGCGCGGCTACGGCGATCGCACGCCGCCCGGCAGCCAGAGCTCGCCGCCCGGCCGGGTCATCTGCCAGTAGGGAATGCGCTCGCACTTGGCCAGCCGGTAGTCGCTGCCGTCGCTGCGGGTCAGCCGCAGCAGCCGGTGAGGCGGCTCGGCGGCGAAGAGATAGGCCATCCAGTCGTCACCGCGGTCGAGCCGCAGCTCGACGCCGGCGAAGGTGCCGGCGGGCAGCTCGACGCCGCTCCGCTCGCGGCGGGTCAGCCGCCATTCGGCCGCCTCCAGCGGCGGGTAGCGGCCGGCGAGCAGCGACGGGAAGACCGCCAGAGATGCCGGCGCCTCGCCCCGCACCCAGTCGCGCAGCAGCGCGGGCAGGCCGTCTTCCGGCACCGCCCCCTGCGGCCACGGCATCCGCCGCTCGCCCTGGCCGTCGAAGTAGGAGCGGGTCTCGAGGGTGCCGGCGGTCATCTCGGAGGTCGAGATGCCGCAGCCCTCGGTGCTCGAAGTGGCCAGCTTGCGCAAGGTGCCGTCGTCGCGCCGCAGGAAAACGCTGGCCATCTGGTGGTAGGTGTAGATGCCCGTCGGCACGTCCCGGATGAAGTTGAGCTTCAGGACCTCGAAGCCGTCGGCCCGGGGCCGGTCCGCCTTGAGCTCGAGGTCGGGCGCCCAGGGCTCCTTGACCAGCACCGTCAGGGCGCGCCCCGGGTAGAGCTCGCCGTAGCGCCGCCAGTCGAGCTCGTAGGCGCAAAACTCGGCGTTGCCGTCGTCCCAGACCGCATCCCGCCGCCAGGCGCCGCCGTCCGCGCCCGCCGGCGCCGCCACCGTGAGGGCCGCCGCGGCCGCCGCCAGCAGGGCCGCGGCAGACCGGCCAATGAAAGTCGAAGTCCTGTTGTCGCGCATCATGAACCCTCCGCCTTGTTGTTCGGCTGCACTTCCGCCTCGGATGCCCGGCCCGCTGACGGCGATCCGGGCTCACCCTCCGCGCCCGGCAGGCGCACCAGTCGCAGGCCGCGCACGATGAGCTCATCTTCCTCGGCGAAGCTTGCGCCGGCGCCGGCCCGCCACCAGTTCTTGCCCGGCGTAAGCAGCGCCCGTACCGCGAAGATCGCCGGGCCCGCGACGCGGTGGGTCGCCAACTCGCTGCCCAGCCCGATCTCGAGCGGCGCCGGGCCCCGGCCGTCGACGGTGACCTCGAGGCGATACCAGCCGCCCGGTCGGACCATGATGTCGTCGCCGATCACCTCGCCGCCGGCGCGGAAGCGGAAGCCGCCTTCCTGATCGCGCTCCTGCTGCAAACGCATGGTGCTCACCCACGGCTTGCGCCGCATCAGATCGAGCGCGCTTCTCGCCGGGCCGAGAGTCGGGCTGAGCGAGTCGAGCGCGCGGTAGATCCTGACTTCCGGGCCGAAGGCCCGCAGATCGGGCTCGAAACGCGCCGCGAGCTCGAACAGCGGGCCGTCGAACAGCTCGTCGTAGTAGGCCGCCCGGCGGGCGAAGGAAGGCCGCCGGCGCTGCCGCAGGACGCGCTCGAAGTTGGTGCTGGTGACGACCACGAAGTCCCGCTTTCGGGCCAGCCGCTGCGGCGTCCAGTCCCCCTCCCAGATGTCGTACAGCCGCCGGTTGAAGCCGAAGTGGCGGGCGCTCGGCCAGACCATGTCCCACTCGCGCATGACGACGGCGCCGACGGGCACGTTGGCGTCGAGCCAGGCGGCCGCCTGGACGCGGGTCTCGTCGCCCCGCGCGGCGACAGCATGCTCGGTCGCCGGCACCGCGGCGATCAGCAGCACGGTCAGGATCACCCAGGCGGCGATGGCCGGCGCTGGCCGCGGCCAGCGCCGCCAGCCGGCGATCCGCCGGGCGCCGGCAACCAGCGCCACCGCCGCCAGCAGCGCGATGTGGGGCGCCAGCGGCAGGTACATGCGCTCGTATGGGGTGTGCAGAAACGAGCTGAAGATCAGCAGGTAGAGCAGGGCCGGCAGCCAGACCAGCGTCCCGGGCCGGTCCCGGCGCCGCAGCAGGACCGCCCACCCGGCGACCGCCAGGACCGAGATCAGCGGCCCGACTCCCTCGTAGCCGCCGCCGAAGTAGGAGCCCAGGACGTAGGACCATATGTGCCAGCCGAGAAGGCCGCTCGCCGGCGCGTCGATGTAGGTGCCGCCGATGAAGCCGATCCCCTCGAGCATGCGACCGAACAGCGGCACGGCGTAGGGGTCGACGACGAAGAAGACCGCGACCGACAGCGCCCCCGTCAGCGCCAGCCGGCTGGCGACGGCGGCCGCCTTGAAGCGGCCGGCGATCGCGGGCAGGGCCAGCAGCGCCGCAACCGCCACCGGCAGACAGGCGCCGGCGCCGTTGTACTTGGTGGCGGTGGCCAGGCCGATGGCAGCGGCGGCGGCGACGAACCGCGGGTAGCTCGGCCGGGCGAGGATCCAGACCGCGGCCAGCAGCGCCAGGGTGTAGAAGAAGGTCATCGGCACGTCCGGCACCCACAGCCGCGAGCGAAACGCGTGCAGCGGGATCGCCGCCAGAAACGCCGCCGCCGCGATCCCCACCAGGGGATCGAACAGCTTGGCCGCGGCCAGGTAGAGCGCCACCAGGGTCAGGGTTCCCAGCACCGCGGTGTAGAGCCGGCCAATGAGCACGTCGTCCTGAGGCGGCAGCCCGGCGACCCGGCCCGCCCACTCGGCCACGTCGACCGCCGTCCGCGACAGATGGATGTTGAGGTTGGGCCAGTGGAAGACCGGCCAACCCGGGTTGCCGGTCAGCACGCCATGGCGCGCCCGCAGCGCGGTGATCATCTCGTCCTGGCCCAGGTCGTGCCGCGGCAGGCCGTAGCTCGCCGCGCCGAAGCGCAGCGCGCCGCCGGCGATGACCACCGCCAGCAGGAGGGCATGACGTTGCCGGGGTGTGAGCATCGGAGGCGTCCCGGGAGGGCGGCGGTGCTGATCCAGTTTACCGCCCGCGCGGGCCCATCGGAATGGCCGCCACCGCCATTGCTAGACTGGGCGCCGCCGGGCTCTTCCGGCACGCCCAGCCGAGCCGCCGCCCATGCCCAGCCCCGTTGAGAGACTCAGCCCCCTGGCGCTGCTGCTGGTCGCCGTCCTGGCCCTGGCCGGCTGCGCCGGTGAGCCGCCGCAGAATGTGCTCTTGCTGGTGTCGGACGCGCTCCGCGCCGAGTCGATGAGCTGCTACGGCGGCCGGGCCGCGACACCCAACCTCTGCGGCCTGGCGGCCGAGGGCGTGCTGTTCGAGCGCGCCTACGCCAACGCCCCGTGGACGCTGCCCTCGATCGTGGGAATGTTCACCGGCACCTATCCGCTGCAGCACCGGCGGACGATGCAGGGCCGGGACGGCGAGCCGCTGCCGTTCTACTTCCTCGACCCGAGCGAGCGGCTGCTGGGGGAGGCGCTGGTCGATCGCGGCTTCGAGGTCACCGCCGTGCTGGAGAACGCGGTCGCCCGGCAGCCCCAGGTGTTGCAGGGCTTCACCATCCTCAACCGGCTGCGGCTGGAGGACGGCCCGACGCCGATCTTCGCCAGCGACGAGCAGATCGCGGCCTTCGGGCTCGAGACCACCGAGCGGGCCTACAAACCGATCGCCCAGTCGATCGCCCGTCTGCTCGATGTGGGCGACCGGCCGTTCTTCCACATGCACTGGATCGACGACCCGCACGCCCCCTACCGGCCGCCCGCCGACGCCTGGGCCGAGGCGCTGCGCCAGGCCGGCGAGCTGCCGCGAGAGGCGGCCTTCTACCGCGGGCTCGGGCACCAGAACAAAGGCACCCAGCGCCATCTGCGCAGCGTCGAGCCGCCGCTGTCGCCGGCCGAGGTAGCGTTGCTGCTGCGACTCTACGAGCTCGAGATCGAGAGCGTCGACCGGCGGGTCGGCGCCCTGCTGCGGGCGCTCGAGGCAACCGGCCAGCGCGCGTCGACGCTGATCGTCTTCACCGCCGACCACGGCGAGGAGTTCGGCGAGCACGGCGGCTTCCTGCACGACCACGCGATGTGGGACGAGGTCGTGCGGGTGCCGCTGATCGTCGCCGGCCCGGGCGTGCGCGGCGGGCGCCGCGCGCGGCAGCCGGTCTCGCTGGTCGACCTGGTGCCGACGCTGGCCGACATCCTCGGGCTCGAGGGCCTGGGACCATTCCAGGGCGAGAGCCTGCGGCCGGTGCTGAGCGGCCGCCGGAGCGAGCCGCGAGAGCGCCCGCACTACATCTCCAGCACCATCTCCCACGACACCGAAGCGATCGTCCGCGGCCCCTACAAGCTGATCGCCGCCGCCGACGGCTCGCGCGTCGAGCTCTACGATCTGGAGGCCGATCCGGACGAGCGGACCGACCTCGCGGCAGGGCGCGCGGGGGTCGTCGCCGAGCTGCGGCAGGCGATCGCCGAGGTGCGGGCCGACAACGATCTCGCCTGGCGCGACCGCTACTCGCGCGACCATCCGGATCTGCGCGACGAAGCGGCCCGGGAGACCGAGAAGAGCCTGCGCGATCTCGGCTATCTCGACTGACCCGACGACGTAACCGGCGATGGAGATCCACGACAACCTGCTCGGCACCCTGGGCGACACGCCGCTCGTGCGGCTGGCCCGGTTCTGCCCCGGCCCGGCCACCCTGGCCGCCAAGCTCGAGTCGTTCAATCCCGGCTCGAGCTCCAAGGACCGGATCGGCATCGCCATGATCGAGGCCGCCGAGCAGGCCGGCGAGCTCCAGCCCGGCGGCACCCTGGTCGAGCCGACCTCGGGCAACACCGGCGTCGGGTTGGCGATCGCCGCCACGCTCAAGGGCTACAAGCTGATCTGCGTCGCGGCCGACAAGATCCCGCGCGAGAAGGTGGCGCTGCTCGAGGCCTACGGCGCCAAGGTGATCCTCTGCCCCACCGAGGTGCCCGCCGACGACCCACGCTCCTACTACAAGGTCGCCGAGCGCATCCGCGACGAGGACGGCGCCTGCCTGCCCTACCAGTACTACAACCAGAACAACCCGCTGGCCCACTACCGCGCCACCGGCCCCGAGATCTGGCGCCAGACCGACGGCCGGGTGACCCACTGGGTCGCCGGCATCGGCACCGGCGGCACCGTCAGCGGCGTCGGCCGCTACCTCAAGGAGCAGAACCCCGACGTCAGGGTGATCGCGGTCGAGCCCCCCGGCAGCGTCTACGGCCATCTCAAGGAGCACGGCGAGCTGCCGCCCGAAGAGCAGATCCACCAGTACCTGACCGACGGCATCGGCGAGGACTTCCTGCCCGCTTCGGCCTGGATGGAGGTCATCGACGAGGTGATCGTGGTCGACGACCGCACCGCCTACGACACGGTCTTCGAGCTCGCCCGGACGGAAGCGATCTTTGGCGGCTCCTCGGCCGGCGCGGCGGCCGCCGGGGCGCGGCAGGTGGCGCGGCGGCTCGACGGCGACTCGCTGGTGGTGACGCTGTTCCCCGACTCGGGCGAGCGCTACCTGTCGAAGCTCAACCGGGAGTGGCTGCGCGCTCAGGGCCTTACCGACGACGTCTGAGCCGGCAGTCCGGCCACCAGGTGGCTGACCGAGTTGGCGTAGTAGCGCAGCAGTGGGATGTCGCTCGGCCGCGCTCGTAGCAGGCCGGCCGGCGTCCGCTCGACCAGGCGGCGCAGCTTGAGCATCCTGAGGCCGACCTCGAGCGCGTACTCGCGGTTCTCGCGCGGCACGTAGACCCGCCCGCCGGACGCCTCGATCTCCTCCATCAGGGCGAGCACCGCCGCCTTGACCTCGAGCTCGCTCAGCGCCCGCTCCGGCCGCTCGAGCAGGACGGTTGCGACCAGCGCCACCGGCAGCGCCGGGATGGCCCGGCCGACCTCGGCCATCAACTCGCCGGCCAGCTCGCCGAGGCGGGCGAAGCGCTCGCCGCGCTCGAGGCGCCGGAAGTCGAGCCGGCGCTCGGCCAGCCAGTCGCGCATCGACACCGGCCGGCCGAAGCCGACGCAGGCGTAGCCGAAGCGGTACCAGCGGCCGCGCACGAGCAGCCGCAGATTGCCCCAGACGAAGGCCAGGGTGCCGCCCAGCGCGTGCCGCCGGGGCGCCGCGGGGTCGAGATCGAGCAGCAGGGTGCGGTCCTCGAGCACCCGGTCGTAGTTGATGCCCACCGGCACGACGACGATGTCGCGCGGCCCCGCCGGGTCGAAGCCGCTCATCATGTAGTCGAGCAGCCCCAGCTTGGGAGCCTGCAGCAGGCCGTCGCGGCTGAGGCCGCCCTCGGGGAAGACCGCCTGGGTGACGCCCTGCCGGGTGGCGGTCTGGACGTAGCGCCGCAACACCCGCCGGTAGAGGTCGTTACGCGACCGGCGGCGCACGAAGTAGGCGCCCATCGAGCGCACCAGGCTCTCGAGCGGCCAGATCCGCGCCCACTCCCCCACCGCATAGCTCAGCGCCGTGCGCTCGGCCGCGAGGTACGAGACCAGGATGTAGTCCATGTTGCTGCGGTGGTTCATGACGAAGACCACCGTCGCGTCGGCCGGCACCGCCGCCAGCGCCGCATCGTCGATCGCCCCGAGCCGCACCCGGTAGAGGGCGCGGGCGATGCGGCGCGACAGCCAGTAGCCGAAGCGAAAATAGATGTAGGCGTTGAAGGCGGGCACGATCTCGCGCGCGTAGCGCTCCACCCGGGCCGCCACCTCGCGCCGCGGCAGGTCGTTCTCGATGGCGAACCGCTCGGCCTCGGCGGCGATCTCGGGGTCGTGGATCAGCCGCTCGATCACCGCCTGACGCCGGTTGAGCTTGAACGGCTGGATGCGGATCTGCAGCCGGGTGTGGACCTCATCGAGGACACGCTCGACCCGCCGGCGCAACAGCCAGCGGACCGACGGGGTCAGCAGCCGATCGACGATGGCGACGGCGGCCAGCGCCATCAGCACCGCCGCCAGCCAGAAAGGGAGGGTCACCGCATCAGGCACGAGCGCTCCTCGCGAAAGAAGGCACCTTGGGGCGGCGCCATTGTAGTCCGCCCCGCTCCCCCGCCGCCGGCCACCCGTGGGGATGGTTCCGGGGCATGATTCCTGCTTGTAGTCTGGGTACGACGACGGAAACCCGTCGCCGCCCGCCCACGTAGCTTCCCCCGCAGGAGCGCTCGCAACGACCCGGTCATGGCCCTCTTCGAAAACAGCAGCTCCTGGCAGCAGCTCAAGAGCCGGGGCGGCGGCCACACCCTCCGGGGACACATGGGGCACGCGCCCCATATCGAGGAGCATCCGGAGGACGACCGGCGCAGCATGCGCATCTCCATCGCGGTCGCGGTCGCCGTCCACCTGGTCCTGTTCTTGATCAACCTGCCGGAGCTGGCCAGCGCGCCCAAGCGCATCGGCACGCCCAAGCGGGCCTATCTGCTGCAGGAGGTGCGCTTCACCCCGCCGCCGCCCGCGCCGCAGAGGCAGATTCCCCAGCAGCGGGAGAAGCGCCGGGTGATCCCGGTCCCGGATCCGACCCCCGACGAGCCCGAGCCGATCCGGATCGAGGAGATCGAGGTGCCGGAGTTCGAGCCCGCCGACGTGGTGGGCGAGTTCGGCATCCCCGACCAGCCGCCGGGGCTGGGGCGCGGCGGGGTCGACGCGGTGGCGGTTACCGGCAACATCGTGCCGCCGGTCAAGATCTTCCACCCCCAGCCGCAGTACACCGAGGACGCGCGCCGCGCCCGCATCCAGGGCGTGGTGATCCTCGAGGCGACGATCAACCGCGAGGGCGAAGTGGTCGACATTCGGGTGCTCAAGGGGCTGCCCATGGGGCTCGACCAGTCGGCGGTGGAGACCACCCGCACCTGGAGGTTCAAGCCGGCGACCGAGAACGGCAAGCCGGTGGCCGTCTTCTTCAACCTGCTGGTCAACTTCTCGCTGCAGTAGCCCGGCCGACCCGCCCCGGCGGGCAGCGCGCCGGCCGGAGCGCTCTGTTACTGTCGCTATCGGGCCCCTCGGGCCTTGCGCCCATGGAGCCGAGACGATGAAGAAGTGGCTGATCCGCGCGACGATCCTGATCGCTCTGGTGGCGATCGCGCTCCTGCTGCGCGCCACCGTGCTGGCCCCCGAGCCGCTGCCGGTACGCACCGTCGCCGCCGCCACCGGCCAGGTCGAGGAGACGATCACCAACTCGCGCGCCGGCACGGTCAAGGCTCGCCGGCGGGCCAAGCTGTCGCCCGACACCGGCGGCCAGGTCGTGGCGATCCCGTTTCGCGAGGGCGACCGGGTCGAGGCCGGCGCCGTCGTGCTGCGCCTCGAGTCCGTCTCGCAAGAGGCCTACCTGGAGCTGGCCCGCCAGGACGAGTTGACCGCCGGCGCCGAGCGCGAGCGCGCCTGCCTGGCGGCCGAGCGATCGAAGCGCGAGCTCGACCGCTTCGCCCGCCTGGCGGCGGACCAGATCGTCTCCACTGACCTGCTCGACGGCGCCGAGACCGCCCAGCTCGAGACCGAGGCCGCCTGCCGCGCCGCCGCCGCCCAGGTGGCGCGCGCCACCGCGGCGGTCGCCGTCGCCCGCACCGAAGTCGCCAAGCGGATGCTGCGCAGCCCGTTCACCGGCATCGTCGCGGAGGTCTCCACCGAGCTCGGCGAATGGGTGACGCCCTCGCCCCCGGCGCTGCCGGTGCCGCCGGTGATCGACGTGCTCGACCCGACCTCGATCTACGTCACCGCGCCGATGGACGAGGTCGACTCGGGGCGGATCCGGGTCGGCCAGCCGGTCCGGGTGACGGTGGACTCGCACCAGGGCCGCAGCTTCGCCGGGCGCATCATCCGGGTCGCGCCCTACGTCCTGGACATCGAGGCCCAGAACCGGACCGTCGACATCGACGTCGAGCTCGACGACCCGCAGATCGTCGGCGAGATGCTGCCCGGCACCTCCGCCGACGTCGAGGTCATCCTGACGGTGCGGGACGACGTGCTGCGGATCCCCACCTCGACGCTGATCGAGGGCGAGAAGGTGCTGCTGCTCGTCGGCGGCGCCCTCGAGGAGCGCCCGGTCGAGACCGGCCTGCGCAACTGGGACTTCACCGAGATCCTCTCCGGTCTCGCCGCCGGCGACCGGGTGGTGACCTCGCTCGACCGGCCCGAGGTCAAGGCCGGAGCCGAGGCGGTGGAAGCCGACGAGGAGGCGTAGAAGCCCGTGGTGGCCCCGTCTGACGGTGAGCGGCCGATGATCCGCCTCGAGGGCATCTGCCGCACCTACCAGGTCGGGGACGAGCCGGTGCGGGCGCTGGTCGACGTCGACGAGCAGATCCACGCCGGCGAGCACGTGGCCATCATGGGGCCGTCGGGCTCCGGCAAGTCGACCCTGCTCAACATCCTCGGCTGTCTCGACCGGCCCACCGCCGGCAGCTACCGGCTGGGCGAGCGCGAGGTGGGCGGGCTCGACGACAGCGAGCTCACCCGGGTGCGGCGGCACGAGATCGGCTTCGTCTTCCAGTTCTTCCACCTGATCCCGCGGCTCTCGGCGCTCGAGAACGTCGAGCTGCCGATGCTCTTCGCCGGCGTGCCGCGGCGCGAGCGCCGGCGGCGGGCGGCGGCGGCGATCGCCGCGGTCGGGCTCGAGCCCCGCGCCAGGCACCTGCCCGAGCAGCTCTCCGGCGGCGAGCGCCAGCGCGTGGCGATGGCGCGCGCGATGGTGATGCGGCCGGCGCTGCTGCTGGCCGACGAGCCCACCGGCAACCTCGACTCCAAGTCCGGCCAGGTGGTGCTGGAGATGCTCGACCGGCTGAACGACGACGGCCTGACGCTGCTGGTGGTGACCCACGACCCCAAGGTGGCCCAGCGCGCCGACCGCATCCTCTTCCTGGTCGACGGCCGCATCGCGCGCCGGGTGCGCGGCGACCAGATCGGCGAGCTGGTGGCGCTGCTGACCGAGGACGCCCGGTGAGCGCCGCCGCCGGGAGCCGCGCGCCATGAGCCTGCCCGAGCTCTTCGGCTTCGCCCTGCGCGGCCTCACCGGGCACGGCCTGCGCACCGCTCTCAGCCTGCTCGGGGTGAGCATCGGCGTCGCCTCGGTCCTGGTCCTCACCGCCCTCGGCGACGGCGCCAAGCAGTACGTCGTCGGGCAGTTCCAGAGCCTGGGCACCAACCTGCTGATCGTCCTGCCCGGCAAGACCGAGACCTCGGGCAGCTTTGGCATCGGCGGGGTGCCCAACGACCTGACGCTCGACGACGCCGAGGCGATCGAGCGCTTTGTCCCCCAGGCGCAGCGGGTGGTGCCGATCTCGATGGGCACCGAGGAGGTCGCCGCCGGCGCCCTGAGCCGTCAGATCGCGGTCATCGGCGCGACCCGCGACTACCTCGACGCGCGCCAGCTGCGCATGGCGCGGGGCGAGTTTCTCCCCGAGGACGACTTCTCGCGCGGCGCGCCGGTCACCGTGCTGGGCCACAAGGCCGCCCGCGAGCTGTTTCGCGGCGAGGACCCGGTGGGCCAGGTGGTGCGCATCGGCGGCTGGCGGATGCGGGTCATCGGCGTCCTCGCCAAGCAGGGCGTCAAGCTGGGGATCAACTTCGACGACATCGCCCTCGTGCCGGTGGCCACCGGCATGCGGATGTTCAACCGCTCGTCGCTCTTCCGCATCCTGATCCAGGCCCACGCCCACGCCGACATCGACCTGGCGCGGCGCAACATCCTCGAGCTGATCACCGAGCGCCACGAGGAAGAGGACGTCACCGTCATCACCCAGGACGCGGTGGCCAACACCTTCACCGGCATCCTCACCACCCTGACCCTGTTCGTCACCGGCATCGCCGCGATCTCGCTGTCGGTGGCCGGCTTCGGCATCATGAACGTGATGCTGGTCTCGGTCTCCGAGCGCACCAGCGAGATCGGCCTGCTGCGGGCGGTGGGCGCGGCCCGGCGCCAGATCCTGGCCGCCTTCGTCACCGAGGCGGCGATCATCTCGGGTCTCGGCGGACTGATCGGGCTGGCCCTGGGCTACGGGCTGGTCGGTCTCGGCGTGCGCCTCTACCCCGTCTTCCAGGCCAGCCCGCCGGCCTGGGCGGTGGCGGCGGCGATGGCGGTGGCACTCGGCGTCGGCGTGATCTTCGGCATGCTGCCGGCGTGGCAGGCGACCAAGCTCGACCCGGTGCTGGCCCTGGGCAGGAGGTGATCCGTGCGCGAGCTCGTACTGCTGGCACTCAGGGCCGTCCGGGCCCATCGGCTGCGCTCGGCCCTGTCGATGGTCGGCATCGCCATCGGCATCGCGGCGGTGATCCTGCTGACCTCGCTCGGCGAGGGTGCCCGGCGCTACATCGTCGACCAGTTCTCGCAGTTCGGCACCAACGTGCTGGCGATCAACCCCGGCAAGGCGGAGACCGCCGGCCTGCCGGGGATGTTCGGCGGCACCACCCAGAAGCTCACGCTGGACGATGCCGAGGCCCTGATGCGGGTCCCGGGCGTGGTCGACGTGGTGCCGATCGCCTTGGCCATGGCGCGGGTCGAGGGCGGCGGCCGCGGCCGCAGCGTCTTCGTCTACGGCTGCACGCCGGCCCTGTCCGAAGTCTGGCGGTGGAAGCTGCGCGCCGGCAGCTACTGGCCCGGCAACGATCCCCGCCGCGGGCCGACGATGGCGGTGCTCGGGACCGACGCTGAAGCGCGAGCTGTTCGGCGACGAGCAGGCGCTGGGCGGTTTCGTCAAGATCGCCGGCACCCGCTTCCGGGTCACCGGCATCATGGAGCCCAAGGGTCAGATGCTGGGCTTCGACCTCGATGACGCGGTCTTCATACCCGTCGCCCGGGCGATGAAGATCTTCAACCTCGACGAGCTCGGCGAGATCGACCTGATCTTCACCAACAGCCAGGTCCTCGACCAGGTCGAGCGGGGCGTCAAGGAGCTGCTGACCGAGCGCCACGACGGCAAGGAGGACTTCGCCGTCACCACCCAGGCGGCGATGCTCGAGTCGTTCGGCAACATCATGGACGTGATCACCATCGCCCTGGCGGCGATCGCCGGCATCTCGCTGGTGGTGGGCGCCATCGGCATCCTGACCATGGTCTGGATCGCGGTCGGCGAGCGCACCAACGAGATCGGCCTGCTGCGCTCGATCGGCGCCACCCGCCGCCAGGTGCAGATGGTCTTCCTGAGCGAGGCGATCGTGCTCGGCCTGCTCGGCGGCCTGCTCGGCCTGGCGCTGGGCCTCGGCCTGTGCGCCCTGCTGCGGGCGGCCGTCGCCGGGCTGCCGGTCCACACGCCGTTCGAGTACGTCCTGGCCGCGCTGGCGGTCAGCCTCGCCACCGGCGTGCTGTCGGGGGTGATGCCGGCCCGCCGGGCGGCTTCGCTCGACCCGGTCGAGGCGCTGCGCGCGGAGTAGGCTCGCGGGCCCCGGGGAACTACTCCTGGCAGGCGAATTGCTTCCGGGTACTGCAGACGAACTCGAGCCACGCAACCACAAAGGAGAGCTCAGCCATGTCCATCCGCACGATTCTCGGTTTCTCGATCCTGGCGGCACTGACCGCGGCCGGCCCCACCCTCGGCCAGGCCCCGGAGACGCCGGCCCAGATCCTCGGCCGGATCGACGCCCGGCTGCTGGCCTGGGACACCACGGCGGCGCGCGAGCTGCTCGCCACCCTGCCCGACCAGGGCACCCCGGAGGCCAAGATCGCCGCCGGCCGGCTGCTGTTGCAGGAGCAGAAGCCCGACGAGTCGACGGCACAACTGGCGGCCGCCGTCGCCGCGGCCCCCGGCGACCCCTCGCCGGCGATCTACCTGGGCGAGGCCCACCGGCTGGCCGAGCGGCCCGAGGAGGCTAGGCAGGCGTTCGAGACCGCCGCCCGGCGAGCCGCCGACCGGATCGCCGCCGCACCGGAGAACGTCGGCGCCCTGGTGGCCCTGGGCATCGCGCGGCAGAACCTGCGCCAGCTGCCGGAGGCCATCGCTGCCCTCGAGCAGGCCCGCCAGCTCGCTCCCGGCAACGTCCAGGCGGCCTACCAGCTGGGCGTCACCCACGCCCTGGCGCGCAACTTCGCCCCGGCCGTCGAGCAGCTGACCGCGGCGATCGAGCGCAACTCCGAGATCGCCTACGCCTACTACTACCGCGCCCTGGCCGCCGAGAAGATCGACCGCAAGGACCTTCTGATCAACGACCTCCAGCGCTTCCTGGCGCTGGCGCCCAACGCCCCCGACGCGCCGCGGGCGCAGCGGCTCCTGGACGCCATCGGGGGCTGAGCCGCAGCGGCGGGGCTCAGAAGACGTTGCCGAGCCCGAAGTAGAGCTTGACGCCGCGGTCGATCTCCGGCCGCCGGTCGAGCGGCCAGGCCACATCCAGCCGCAGCAGGCCGAAGGGCGTGTCGGCGCGCAGGCCGACACCGAGCGAGGTGAACAGATCGAAGTCCACGGCGCCGTCGAGCCAGACGTTGCCGGCGTCGAGGAAAAACAGGCCGGAGATAGGCTCCCAGAGCCCGAATCTGAGCTCCTGGTTGAGCACGAAAAGGGTGTTCTCGGCGACTGAAGGCAGCACCGTGCCGGAGAGCTCGGCCGGCCCCAGGCTCTCGCGGCGATAGCCGCGCACCGAGTACTCGCCGCCGGCGCGGAGCAGCAGATCGCCCAGCAGCTCCTGGCCCGTGAACGCCTCGGCCCGGCCCAGCCGCACCGACTGGGCCCAGGTCAGCCGGCGCCCGGCGAGGCGGCCGGCGGGCAGGAAGCTGTTCAGCTGGCCGAACAGCCGGCCGTAGCGGATGTCGCCGCCCAGCGACTCGTCGCTGTAGGAGAGATCGACGCTGGCGAACAGACCTCGCTCGGGCGCCACCCGGTCGTCACGGCTGTCGAAGATGTACTGCAGCCCGAGGAACGGCCGCTGGACCCGCACCTCGATCGGGTCGAGGGGGCCGAAGAAGGGGTCCTCGACGAGAAAGGTCTCGGTAAAGCGCACGTCCCGGTAGCGGGCATAGACCCGGCCGGTGGTGCGCGGACCGAGCTGCCAGCCGAGCTGCACCGTGGCCTCGAGGGTTCGGGTCTGGTCGCGGATCTCGCCGTCCTCGACCAGGCGATCCTCTTCGCCGGCGAGAGCGAACAGGTCCAGCTGGCTCTTCGGGCCCAGCACACCGGGCACCGAAGCGCTCAGACGCAGCTGCTCGAGCTCGTCGGCGAGCAGCGTCCGCAGGCCGAGATCGACGCCACGGCCGAGCAGGTTGCGGTCGAGCAGGTCGACCACCAGGCTCTCGCCCGCGTCGCTCTCCCAGCGCAAGCCGTAGGCGACCCGGTAGCGCGGCCTCTCCTCCACCTCGAAGAGCACTCGGGCGGGGCCCTCCTCGGCACCGCTGACGCCCGAGCCGACCGCCGCGAACAATCCCGTGCCGTAGAGCCGGCGGCGAGCCTCCCGCAGCGACGCCGGGCCCAGCGGCTGGTCCGGCTGGAGCCCCGCCGTCCGCCGCGCCCAACCGGCGCGAGTGGCGCCCAGCCCGGAGAACTCGGTCGTGCCGAGCCGGTGGATCGGTCCCCGGTCGAGAACGAAGACCGCCCGGCGATCGGCCGGTCGCTCCGGCCCCATCGGCTCCAGCCGCAGCGTCACCTCGGCCTCGAGGTAGCCGGCCTCGCGCAGCTCGCGCTCCACCTCGAGCGCCGCCCTGGAGAGCAGGTCGGCGCGCACCGGATCACCGGCCGTGACGCCGCCGGCCTCGTCGACCTCGGTGCGCCGGTCGCGCGCGTCGGCGAACTCCAGCAGCGCCACCCGCAGCCGCTCGCCCGGCTCCACCCGGACGGTGAGCTGGCGGCCGTCGGGCGACATCTCGCGGCCGGCTATCGCCGCCTCGGGCCAGCCCAGCGCCGCCAGCCCGTCGAGGGCCCGCCGCTCGGCCGCCTCGAGCCCGGCCGCCAGCTCGGCCCGCCGCAGCGTGCTGGAGAACAGCGTCGCCAGCTCCGCCGACTCGGACTCGGGCAGGCCGGAGAAACGTGGCGGAGCCAGCTCACGGCGCTCTCCGGGCGCGGATTCGATGGTCACCAACCGTCGCTCCGGCGGCCCGCCGTCCAGCAGCTGGCGCCGCACGATGACCCGGGGATCGAGGTGGCCGAGGCTGCGCCAGGCCCGCGTCGCCTCGGCCCCCATCTCCTCGATGGCCGCCGGCTCGTAGAAGTCGCCGCGATACAGCCCGGCCACCGCGCGCCGCAGCGGCCGCGGCAGCCGCTCGCCGACGAACTCGAACTCGACCCGCGCGCCGCTGTCGATCCCCACCGCCAGCGCGACTCCCGGCCGGCGCGGCGCCGGCTCCTCGGCCACCCGCACCCGGGCGTCGGGATAGCCGCGGGTGCGCAGCAGCTCGCCCACCGCCACGGCGATCTCGAAGGCGGCCCCGGGAGCCAGCCGATCGCCCTTGCGGTAGCCGGCCGCGCGTTTGAGGGCGCGCCGCCGGACGCCGGGCACGCGGTCGAAGGTCAGCCGGCGCAGCCGCGGCCCCGCCTCGCGCCGGCGGGCGCCGCCGAGCTCGAGCCGTTGCTGCAGGGTGCCGCCCTGGTTGCCCAGGTCGTTGGTGAACAACTGGGCGGAGAGCCGGGCGGCCGCCTGCTCGTCGTGCAGATCCAGCAGGTAGGTCTGCCGCTCGGCGTTGCGCAGGTCGACCGACGCGGCGACCGTGACGCGGGAGGAGACCTCACTCGAGGCGGTCAGCCGCGCCCCGGGGTCGGCCTCGCCGAAGATCAGCAGCGGCCGGAAGCTGATCCGCGTCCCGCCCAGCACGTCGCCCATGGAGCTGTCGATCTGCTCGCCGAGGAACGACGCCAGACCCGCGGTCAGGGCCGCGCCGGCCACCCCCCCGGTCGGCTCGTCGCCGTCCGGCAACGTGTCCGGCCGCGACTCCGCGACCGCAAACGGGTCGTTGCCGGCAAGCCGCCCGATCGAGGGATCTTCGAACGAGGTCGTAGTCTGCAGCTCGAGCGTCGGCACCTCCGCCGGCAGCCCGCGGTAGACCGCCGCCGCCGAGTCGAGCCGCACCGTCTGGCCGTAGGCGTAGACCAGACCGCCCGGGTCGACCTCGAGCCGGCCTTCGATGATCGGCCCCACCAGGTTGCCGCGCACCGCCAGCGGCTGCCAGCGCAGCTTGAGATCGGCGAGGTTGTTCTTCACCCGGATCCCCTGACGCGTCTCGACCGACACGTCGAGCGCGATCCCCTCGAGGGGATCGAAGTCCGAGCCCAGCAGGTCGGCCGGCAGCAGCTGCCCCAGCAACAGGCTGTCGAGCCGGATCGGGCGCGTCAGCTGGCCGCGATCGACCGTCAGGCGGCCCGACAGCAACCCGGCGCCTTCGGGGTCGACGGTCAGCCGCAGATCGCCGTCGAGCAGGGTCAGCAGACCGTAGTCGAGAACGGCTCGAATCGCCTCCAGACGAGCCTCGACGGCCACCCCGCGCTCCCCGTCGGCAGTGCCCGAAAAGCCCAGCCGCCCTTCGTTCACCCGCGCCTCGCCGGCAAACGTCGCCGCCCCCTCGGCGAACCGCAGGGTCAGCTCCGGCGCCGCGACCTCCAGCGAATAGGGCGACAGGAAGTAGAAGCCGGCGCCGGCGCCGGTCAGCCTGAGCTCCCCGTGCGGCGCGTCGCCCGGCCCGGCGATCTCGAGCTCCGCCAGCAGGGCGCCTTCCCCCGCGCCGCCGGCCAGAAACGGGTTGAGCAGCGCCGCGGGCACCACCCCGCCGCCGCTCAGGCTGAGCTCGCGCAGCAGCCCGCCCAGCGCGGCACCGGGCAGCCAACCCGGCTCCAGATCGAACCAGCCGGAAAACTCGAGCGGCGCGCCCGAGGCCGAGAGACGGGCCGACTCGATGCGCAACCGACCGTCGCCGAGGCGCAGCTCGATCGGCTCCCGGGCACGCAGCGACTGGTCGCCCAGCTCCGCCTCGAGCCGCGGGATGCGCAGCTCGCCGGTGGCCCGCGTCGGCGCGCCGAGATCCAGCTCCAGCCGGCCGCCGGTGCCGGCCACGAGCCGGCTCAAGGCCCGCTCGTCCTCCTCCTCGCCCAACCAACCGGTCCAGTCGGCGGCCGGCACGTCCCAGCTCAGCTCCAGCCGGCCCTCGCCGCCGCCGGCCAGCGCGGCCAGCGGCGCGGCCGCCCGCAACCAGCCGCGGCCACCGTCCACGAGCGGCGCGTCGACCTCGAGCAGAACCGTCGAGTCACGCAGCAGGAGAGCGAGGTCGACGCCCGCGAGCGGCGCGGCCGCCGCCGCGTGGACCCCGAGCCGCGCCTTATCGACCAGCCGGGCGGGCGGCTCGCCGGGCGACCAGCCGGAGCGCAGCCCGGCCTCGCCGGCGATCTCGAGCTCGTGGCCGTCGACCTCGATCGCGGCCGGCGCCAGCCGCAGCCGGCCTGCCGCCAGCGCCAGGCGCAGCGGCGCCCGCGACCGCAGGAGGTGGCCGTCTCGCTCGAGCTCGAGGTCGACCAGCTCGACTTCTCCGGATCCGCCGGCCGGCGCCGCCGGGTCGAGCGACAGATGGCCCCGGGAGCCCGCGACCCACCGGCTCGGGAGCTCATCGCCGACGGCTGCCTCGCCGCCGACCGCCGCCCGCCAGTCGATCGCCGGCAGGTCCCAGAGGATCTCGAGCGGCCCGTCGGCACCGGCGACCGCCAGCGCGGCCAGCGCCTCGCCGCCCGGCAGCCTGGACAGCGCGGCCAGCGGCGCGGCAACCGCCAGCGTCGCCGTCGAACCGGACAGGTCGGCCCGCGGGATGTCGAGCCGCAAGACGCCGTCGGCGAGCCGCAGCCGGCCCTCGGCCGACCTCAGCGGCTCCCAGCCGCCGATGAGCTCGAGGGCGAGATCGGCGGCCGGCGTCCCGCCGAGCTCCACCTCACCGGCCGCGCGCAGGGTCCGGCCGGGCTGCTCGACCGCCAGCTCGCGCACCAGCAGCCGGTTGCCGTCGACGGTCGCCGCCAGCCGCGCCGCGCCAATCTCCAGCTCTCCCCGGGCCAGACGGTCGCCCACGAGCCGGACCTCGCCGCTCAGCCGGTCGCCGGCCAGGGCGAGGTCGGCGGAGCCGGCCAGGGTGCCCGTGGTCCCGGCGGCGAATCGCGCCAGCGGCAGCCCGTCGAGCTCGACCTGGACGTCCAGTTGTCGCGAGGCGATGGCGCCTACGGCGGTCAGCCGAACGCCGGCCCCGGGGTCCGGGGACCACTCGCCCTCGAGCCGGACCGCCGGATCGGTCAGGCGGCCGCCAAAGCTGCCGTCGACGCGCAGCGGCCCCGCGGCCAGGCCGGCCGGCAGGTCGGGCAGCATCCCGGGCCAGACGGCGGCCAGCCGCGCCAGCTCCCCTTCCAGGTCGGGCACCGCCAGCCGCAGCCGGCCGCGCTCGATGCGGCTCTCGCCGAGCGCCGAGCGCGCCAAAAGCAGCCGAGCCTCGACCCGGCGCCGGCCGGCGGCCCGCGGCAGCAGTTCGAGGTCGAGCTCGAGCGCCAGCTCCGGCCCAGCCAGCTCGCCGGCGGCGGTCAACGTCGCCTCGGCCAGCAGGCCGTCGCCGCGAGCCCAGCGCGCCTCCGCGGTCCCGTCGAGCCTGCCGCCCTCCAGCTCGAAGGCGGCGATCAGACCGAGCCACGAGCCGGGCAGCCCGGAGCGCTGGTAGAGCTCGGCGGGGAGCCAGAGCGAGGCCAGCTCGCCGGGCAGCCGGCCGCCCTCGAGCCGCAGCTCGCCGGCCTGGGCGCGCAGGTCGAGCCGGCCGGACAGGCGCACCGGCTCGGCCGCGGCGTCGATACCGAGCAGCCCGGCGACGTCGGCCCGCCCCTCGAGCTCCACCGTCAGCGGCTGATCCTCCTCGAGGCCCAGCCGGCCCGAGACCGTGGCGGCGACCGACTCGCCGTCGATCTGCAGGCGGTCGAGCATGATCGGCCCGGCGAGCGGCCCGGACAGCTCGGCGGCGAGCTCCAGATCGAGCGGCGGCCCGCCGTCTGGCACCGCCCGCAGCCGGCCGACCCGCACCGCCAGGCCCAGCTCGCCAGCGACCAGCTCACCGTCGAGCTCGACCCCGTCCAACGTCACCGCGCCCAGCAGCGACCGCAGCGACGGCGGCGGCTCGAGACGCGCCGCGGCGCCGTCGCGCAGCCGCAGGCTGGCGATCGAGATCGACGCCTCCGCGGTCGGCCCCTCGGCGGTCGCCGCCGGCAGCCGAGGCAGCGGCCGGGAGCCGTCGAACCGCGGCCCGACGAGCACCGCCTCGCGCACCACCAGCGGGCCGCGCGCGAGCGAGCCGGGAGCCACCTCCACCGCCAGGCTGTCGGCGCTCAGGAACGGCTCGGCGGCGCCCGCCGCGAACGACGGGTGGATGAGCTCCAGGCGAATGCCGAACGGCCGCAGCCGGACCGACTCGGCCGCAACGCGGACCCCGGTCCGGGCCTCCAGCATCGCCGCCGCGCGATCGAACAGCGCTCGCTGCACCGGCCGGACGTGGAGGGCCGCCACGACGGCGACGAGAAGCAGCACCAGGGCCGCGGCCACCAGCGCTGACGTTCGCCGCAGCTGTCTCCTGCCTCGCCTCGGGTCCCGGTTCGCCACGAGTCGATTATCCCAGTGACGGGCCGGTGGCGGGGACTCAGCGGGCCGGCTCGGCCCAGCTGTCGACCGTGTACCGGCTGACGCGCATCTCGGGCGACCAGAAATCCGGCGCCAGGCCGGCCTTGCGCTTCAGCTGGCGGAGAAACTCCGCCGGCAGCGGCAGGTGGCGCCACACCGCCGGCAGGAAGGTGCCCCGCCGGCCCTGGTGCTCGAGGACGAGCCCGTCGACGCCCGGCCGCAGCCGGCGGGCGAGGCCGGCCTCGTCGGCCGCCTCCACCGGCTCGAGATCCGAGAGCACCGAGACCTCGATCCGGATCCTGTCCAGCTCGCCGGCCTCGAGCCGGGGAAAGCGCGGATCGCGGAGGGCCGCCGCCACGGCGTTGCCGCGGACATCCTCGATCAACGGCCGGCGAGCCTCGAGCGAGCCGACGCAGCCGCGCAGCGCGCCGTCGAGCTCGAGCGTCACGAAGCTCGCCCCGGGCGCCGCCAACCAGTCGCGCGGGCCCGAGCTCACCTGCGGCGGCGGCTCGGCACCGAGCTCTCCGCACAAAGCCGCCCGCGCCAGCGCCAGCAGCACCGCGCCGCGCTCGGGGTCGCCGCTTGCCGCCGTCACGCCGCCTCCAGGAAGTCGAAGGCGCCGTAGCCGACCACCCGGTGGCGGTCGCCGGCGGTGTCGCCGGAGTTGCGCAGATCGAGCAGGCGGGCGGTCAGCCCCCGCCGCCGGGCGGCGACCAGCAGGCCGTCGATCGGCAGGGCGCCGCAAGCGCGGCCGCGCTCGAGCGGCGCCTCGAGGGCGACGATCGCCCGCGCGGTCTCGTCGTCGATCGCGCGCGCCCGCTCGTAGGGCAGGTAGTGCGACAGGTCCGAGCTGATGACGATCCGGGTCTCGGGGCCGCCCCAGACGGCCTCCAGCACCGCCGCGACCTCCTCGCCCCGGGCGTCGCCGACGACCAGCGGCAGCAGCTCGAACTCGTCCAGCAGCAGCTGGAGAAACGGCAGCTCGACCTCGAGCGAGTGCTCGGACTCGTGGGCCGCGGGGCTCGTCGTCACCCTTGGCAGCCCGGCGACCCGCCGCGCCGCTTCCGCCGCGACCGGCACATCGCCCAGCGGCGTAGCGAAACCGTCGCAGCCCGGCAGCCCGATCCCGTCCAGCGCCACCCGGTGGGCCGGCCCGAGCAGCACGATACGGCGGATCGTGGCGGCCTCCGCCGCCAGCTGGGCAAAAGCGAAGCCGGCGGTAGGCCCCGAGTAGACATAGCCGGCGTGGGGCGCGATCACGGCCTTCACCCTCGCCGTGCCTGCCCCACGCGGCGTAACCCCCGCCAGATGCCCCGCGACCTGGCGCCGAAGTGTCGCCGGGTCGGTGGGATAGAACAAGCCGGCCACTGCCGGCGGGCGCACGTTCCTCATCGAGCCGCTCCTGACCGTCCAAGTGTCTTAAACAACCGGCAGCGCGCCAATATTCGCCCGACCGGGCCCGCACCGCTTCGGTGAAGCACTCGCCCAGCTCGGCCGCGTGGCCCCTCTCGAGCCCGGCCGCCCAGGTACCGAGGCCCCTCGCGGCCGACCACGGCGCCATCAGCCTCGATCGAGGTCGAGGCGCGGCAGCATCCCATGCCTGCCTACGCCTCGATGAACTCTTCCCACTCGCTTCGCACAGGGGGAGCCGTCAGCAGACTGACAACGACGAGAGTCGTCACCGAAACAATCACAGCCGGAATCGCGATGTAGTCCGTATCCATCGGGAAGGCGACTCCGAGAAAGTCCAGTCCCTCGGCGCTTTCCTTGTAGACAGAGTTCAGGACCGCAATGAACACCACCGTCAACATCCCGGACGCGATAGACGCGACACCGCCGGCCCTGGTCACGCGCTTCCAAAAGAAGGCGGCCAGCAACGGCGGCGCCAACGACGCGCCTATCATCGTGTATGACATCAGCGCCATTTCCAGAATTGTGTCGAACTGACTCATCATCAGGTAGGCGAGCAAGCCAATCCCGACAATGCACGCGCGCTGTATCCAGACGATGTGCTCCTGCTTTGCCCCCTTGTAGAAGAACGCCTGGATGATGTCGCGGGTCACGTTCGTCGAAGTCACCATCAAAAAGGTGTTTCCGGTTGAAATGACGATCGCGGCACCAGCCGCCAACAAGAGGGAGCCAATGACGACTGGCAACTGCTCAAAGCCGATGCGGAGAATAATCTCTTCCGCCATCGCCCGATTGACGCTGCCATCGGCCATGAAGAACCGCGGGTCATCCGCATAGATCGCAAAGCCGACGAGCGCAATCAACATCATCAAGGTTTCAACGACGACGACGCCGATGAACATGCCCATGACGGCCCGACGCGCATTCTGCGCATTATCCGCTGATGAGAATTTCTGATACATGCTGCTTTCGCTCATCAGCAACAGGAACGTGGGCAACGCGATGCCGATAACCCAAAAGAAGTCATGGCCTCCCATGATGGAGAGATGACTTGCCTCTGTCTGCTGAATGGTCGAGACCACGGCGCCGAGTCCGCCGTGTCCGGAAATCGCAAACGGCAGTGTAACGATCATTGCCAAAAGCATGATGGTGCCGTTGAAGATATCGATGGACACGATCGAGACCATGCCGGCCAGCACGGTGAACCCGACAATCAGAAAGGCCGCGATGATCATCCCGGTCTCGGGCGATATCGAGCCGTCCGACAAGATCGAGATGAACCTTCCGCCGCCCTTGAACTGGTAGCCGGCGATGACCATATAGGCGATGATGATAGTGACGGTACCAAGGACTTTCGCCAGTTGGTTGTAGCGCTTCTCGAGCAGGTCCGTCAGCGTGTACTGGGCAATGCGCCGGACGCGCGCGGCAATCATGTAGATAACGAGGATGCCGACCCATGCACCAGCCGAGAACCACAGCTCCGAGATTCCCGTCCGAAACGTAAGGCCGGCCGTGCCGAACAGGCTGCCCGAGCCAATCCACGTACACACCAGGGTGGCGACCAGCATATAGACCGGCACGCTGCGCCCCGCGACCATGAAATCTTCCGCGGATTTGACGCTGCGGCTCTTATATACACTGATACCCAAGAGCATCAGGACATAGGCGACGACGACGACAATGTAGGTCATTTGCGGCCTCTCTTACGACTACGGCTCGGTCTTGTCCCCAGGGACCCGGTTGGGCGACGCAAGGATAGGAGAAGCCGGCGACGGCCGCAAGCGCGATCGGCCGACGCACCGCCACCGCCACCCGGAGAGCTCCGCTCGACCGATCTGCAGCCGGCGCGGCGACGCCGCGGCCTGGATCCCGCAGCCGTCTATCCGGGTTGCGGACGCGCCCAGGGCCGGGCCACTCGAGTCCAGCGCATCATCGCTCCTCCGTCGAGTGCCCGTTTGGAAGGGCCCCGTTTGAAAGTGCCACCCGGTTCGGCCAACATGCGGCCCAGCCCCGTCGCGGGCCGAGCCATGGTCACTTCCACCAACCCAGCCCCCCGCGCCCGGCCGAGAGCGTCGGCGGCATCGAGCTGCGCCTCGGCGGCTGAACCGACCGCGGCCCACGGGGTCCGGTTGCGCCAACGCGCGGCGACGCTGTTCGGCCTGGCAGTGGCCTTGGCAGCCGTAGCCTCGCCCTCCGGCGCCCACGAGTTCGCCATCACCGACGCGCTCGTCGTCCTGCGTGCCGACTCCACCTACCAGGTGGACGTCCGGGTCGACGTCGACGCGCTGGCGCTCGGCGTGTCGCCGGCTACCGACAACGCTCTGCTGGTGGCCGAGCTGGCAGCGATGGATGCGGCCGAGGTCGAGCTGGCGCTCGCCAACGCCCGCGACACGGTAGCGCGCCGGGTCCGGGTGCGTTTCGACGGCGACCCGGTGCGGCCCGCGGTCTCGTTCCCACGGGCCGAGATCGAGGCGGCCGAGGACGGCTCGCCCCCGAGCCGGTTCGGCACCGTTGCCCGGCTGGCGGGCCGGTGCCCTCCGGGGGCGACCACGTTCAGCATGAGCGCCTCGCGCGCCTTCGGCCCGGTCCAGCTGACGCTGCTCGACGAGCGCCATCTGACCGGCACCCGCGTGCTGCTGGCGCCCGGCGAGCGCTCGCCTCCCTGGCGGCTCGACGGGCCGCCGCCCGGCGGCGAGGCGGGCGGCGCGCAGCCGGGCACGATCGCCCGCTACCTGGCGCTGGGCTTCGAGCACATCCTGCCTCTCGGCGTCGACCACATCCTCTTCGTGATCGGGCTGTTCCTGCTGGCGGCGAGATGGCGGCCCCTGCTGTGGCAGGTCAGCGCCTTCACCCTGGCGCACACCCTGAGCCTCGCCCTGTCGATGGCGGGCGTGGTGAGCCTGCCCTCGCGGCTGGTCGAGACCCTGATCGCCGCTTCGATCGCCTACGTCGCGATCGAGAACATCTTCACCGAGAGGATGCACGCCTGGCGCCCGCTGCTGGTCTTCGGCTTCGGCCTGCTGCACGGCCTGGGCTTCGCCGGCGTGCTGCGCGAGCTGGGTCTGCCCGAGGGCGAGTGGATCACGTCCCTGGTCTCCTTCAACGTCGGGGTCGAGCTCGGCCAGCTGACGGTGATCGGCCTGGCCTTCCTGGCGGTCGGCTGGTTCCGCGACCGCGCGCTGGTATCGCCCCTGGATCGTCCGCCCGGCCTCGGCGGCGATCGCGCTCGTCGGTCTCTACTGGGCCGTGCAGCGCGGGTTGGGGCTCTGAGGCCGCCCTGCCCGCAGCCTAGAATCCGGCCATGCGCAAGCAGCCCAACAGCCACCACTGCGTCATCTGCGGCGTCCGCAACGACGCCAGCCTGAAGGTCCGCTTCTACGACACCGTCGACGCCGCCGGCCGGCCCGAGCTGCTCGCCCGCTTCACCGCCGGCGAGACCCACCAGGGCTACCCCGGCCGGCTGCACGGCGGCCTGGCCACCGGCGTCCTGGACGAGACCATGGGCCGGGCGGTCAACAGCGGCAACGCCGAGAGCGATCCGACCACCTGGGGCGTGGCGGTGGAGCTCTCCACCCGCTTCCGCCAGCCCGTGCCGCTGGGCGTCGAGCTCACCGCGCGCGGGCGCGTCACCCGCAACCGCCGGCGGCTGTTCGAGGGCGGCGGCGAGATCTACCTGCCCGACGGCACCATCGCGGTCTCCGCCACCGGCAGGTTCATCCGCCTGCCGCTGGACGAGATCTCGGGCATCGAGCCGGCGGCGCTGGGATGGCGGGTCTACCCCGATTTGCCGGGTTGAGACAGGGCCCCGCGTCCGGCGGTCTGCCGCGGATGGATCAGTCGCCGCCGCGAGCGGCCAGCGGCACCTTGACCAGCGCCCAGGCGACGATCCCGAACAGCACCATGGCCAGCCAGCCGCCGACCGACGCCAGCGCGCCGCCGGTATCAAACCCCAGCCAGCTGAGGGCGATCGAGCTGACCCCGCCGGGCGGGTCGGGCGGCAGCAGGAAGTAGAGCGCCGCCAGCCCCACCGCCATCAACGCCTCGCCGGCAATCAGGCCCGAGGCGACGAGCACGCCGCGGTTCTCCGACGCCAGCCGCTCGGTCCCGTCGTAGCGCCGCCGCTGGCGGATCCGCTCGATCACCCAGGCCAGCATGCCGCCGACGAAGATCGCCGCCGTGGTGTCGAAGTGCAGGTACATGCCGACCGCGATGAGCATCGGCGAGGGCGAGTCGATCAGCACCAGCGAGATGCCGAAGGCGATGCCGATGAGGATCAGCGCCCAGGGCATGTTGCCGCCGACGATGCCGGTGGCGAGCTGGGCCATCAGCCCCGCCTGCGGCGCCGCCAGCTGCTCGCCGCCGATGCCGCCGGGCACCCCGGCATGAAGGAAGACCATCGGCCAGACCAGGACGAAGGAGACCAGGACCACCGAGATCATCTCGGCCACCTCCATCCGCCAGGGGGTGCCGCCCAGCAGGTGGCCGACCTTGAGGTCCTGGATCATGTCGCCGGCCATCGCCGAGGCGCAGCAGACCACCGCCGCCACCCCCAGGACCGCCGCCACGCCACCCTTGCCGGTGACGCCGATCGCCACCATCAGCAGGGCGGCGATGATCAGGGTGGACAGCGCCAGGCCGCTGATCGGCTGGTTGGAGCCGCCGATCAGGCCCACCAGATAGCCGCCGACGGCGGCGAACAGGAAGCCGGTGACGGTCATCACCAGTGCCGCGACCAGGGCGCCGAAGAAGCTCTTCGAGAAGTACCAGTAGAGCGCCGTCATCGGCACCACCGTCGCCACCACGCCAAGGGTGATCCACTTGAGCGAGATGTCGATCTCGAGCCGCGAGCCGGCCTCCTCGACCGACTCGACAAACGACTTCTTACGGAAGTCGCGCGCCACCCGGACGAACGCCTGGCTGAGCGAGCCGCGCAGGCCGACCAGGGTGTGGACGGCGCCGACCAGCATGGCGCCGACGGCGATCGGCCGGACGTAGTTGCGCCACACCGAGTCGGCCAGCTCCAGCCCCTCGGCGCCGCCGGCCCGGGCCGCCAGGTCGGGGTCGGCGAAGAGCAACAGCGGCACCAGGAACAGCCAGCCGAAAGCGCCGCCCGAGAAGGCGACCGCCGCCAGCCGCGGGCCGATGATGTAGCCGACGGCGATCAGCGCCGGCGAGGCCGCCGGGCTGGCCAGGAAGGCGCCGCCGCCGTGGGCCACCTGGCCCAGGGGAGCCTCGGGGCTGCCGTGGTTGACCAGCGAGCGCGGGAAGCGCAGGAACCACTCCTTGGTGCCGGCGATCAACTCGATGCCGCGCGAGTTCTTGAACAGCTCGAGGAAGGCCGACAGGCCGATCGCCCCGAAGACGTAGCCGGCGCCGCTCTCGCCCTTCTGCCCCGCCTTGACCAGCTCGGCACAGGCGGCCGACTCGGGAAACGGCAGCTCGGCGTCCTCGACCAGAGTGCGCCGCAGGAGGATCACGAAAAGCACCCCGAGCACGCCCCCGACCAGCATGATGAAGGTGCTCGACCAGTAGTCGAACTCGGCCCAGACCGGCTCGCCGTCGACCCGGGCGATGAGAAACGCCGGAATGGTGAAGATCGCCCCGGCGACCAGCGCCTCGCCCACCGAGGCGGTCGTGCGCGCCAGGTTCTGCTCCAGCACGTTGCCGCGCATGAAGGGCAAGCGGAAGGCGGCGATCGCCACCACCGCGGCGGGAAAGGTGGCCGAGATGGTCAGCCCGGCCTTGAGCCCCAGGTAGGCGTTGGCGGCGCCGAGGACGATCGCCATCAGGATCCCCAGCACCAGGGCCTTGACGGTCAGCTCGGGCAGGTCGGCGTCGGCCGGAACGTACGGCACGTGCCGCGATTCGCTGGTCTCGCTCATCAGAGTCCTCCACTCGGTGGGAAGGGGCACATGCTACCGGAATCACCTCGCCGCCTGCGCCGTTCCTGGGCCGCTCCAAGCCGCCGAGGTGACGCTCCGTGGCGATGGCTCCCGCGCTTGGTGGCGGAAGGGTCGGGGCGCGGCGCTTCGGTGTGGTGGAGATGGCGTTCGAGCTGTAGCGTTTGGCGCGGTCCGCTTTATTCGCCACTCCGGTCACCTCGGCGGCTTTGCGCTGCGGTGGTGTCCTCCGGGCATCGACCGGGGAGCACGGCCGGGCCGTTGATGCACAACCGCAGGGCGTAGCCGGAGTGGGCGCCACGGGAGGAGCGGAGCATCGACATACGCAGCGCAGCGACCGCGGGGCGACCCGGAGGCGAAGCCCGGCCCTCACCCGAAACGCCCGGGGGCCGGCCGGCAACAGGAGTCGAGGGATGGATCCTCCGGGGGGACGGCTCGCGCTCTTCCGAATGCGGGTGGGAGGCGCTCGCCTCCTTCGCGCGGCGCTCGGGCCGCGGGTGCCCTTTGACCGGAGGTGCCAGCGCGCCGGCTCAGAGCCCCCCGGGTGGACCCATCCCTCGACTCCTGACGCCGGCCTCCGGTAGGGGGGCACTCATCGGTCGAGCGGACTGAAAGCTGCCCAGCCAGCTCAGCACAATCGGAGGGCGTAGCCGGAGTGGACGCCCCCGGGGAGCGAAGCCTTGGCTGCGAGCGCAGCGACCGGGGAGCGACCACGCAGGCGGAGCCCGGCCCGTGGGCACGACCGGAGGGCGTAGCCGGAGTGGGCGCCCCCGGGGAGCGGAGCCTTGGCTGCGAGCGCAGCGACCGGGGAGCGGCCACGCAGGCGGAGCCCGGCCCGCGCGGCACCACCGCACGGATCGCCGACCGGCCGGCGTGCATCGACGTCGGGGCGCGGCAGGCGCCGTGTCGTCGGGAAGATGGTCGGGGCGAGAGGATTTGAACCTCCGGCCTCACGGTCCCGAACCGTGCGCTCTACCAAGCTGAGCTACGCCCCGTGGGAGCTGCCTGCGCTGCGGCTTCGGGCGGCCGGCAGCAGACAGCGCAGAAGGATACCGCCGGCCTCCGAAACGGTCAAGACAGTTGCGATAAGCTCGGCGACCAAGATGCCTATCAAAACCCTGAGCGAACTGTTCCTCGTCGTCGCCGGCCACCAGAAGGCGGACTGCCTGCTGTACAAGAGCGGCGGCCGCTTTGAACCGATCTCCTCGGCCGAGCTGGTCGACCGCGTGCGCCGGCTTGCCACCGCCCTCATCGAGCTCGGCGTCGAGCGCGGCGACACGGTGGCGCTGATGGCCGAGAACGGGCCGCACTGGCCCGTCGCCGACTTCGCCACCCTCTGCATCGGCGGCGTGGTGGTGCCGGTCTACCCCACCCTGACACCGGACCAGGCGGCCTACGTGGTCAACGACTGCGACGCCAAGCTGGTCCTGGTCCAGGGCCGCGAGCGCCTCGACGGGCTGCTCGGCGAGCGCGGCGACATGCCCAGCGTCGAGCGGTTCGTGGCGATCGACGTCGAGCCCGCGGGCGACGAGGCGCTGAGCTACTCGCGCCTGCTGGCCGAGAGCGCCGCAATGCCCGCCGACGAGCTCGAGCGCCAGGCGCGGCTGGCCAAGCCGGACGACCTGGCGACCTTCATCTACACCAGCGGCACCACCGGCAACCCCAAGGGCGTGATGCTGAGCCACGGCAACATCACCTCCAACGTGCTGGCCTCACTCGAGTGTCTGGACATCGAGGGCAGCTACACGGCGCTTTCGTTCCTGCCGCTGTCGCACTCGTTCGAGCGCACCATCGACTACATCTACTTCTATCGCGGCACCACGATCGCCTACGCCGAGTCGGTCTCGGCGGTGGCCAAGAACCTGCGCGAGGTCAACCCGCACGTCTTCGTCTCGGTGCCGCGGGTCTACGAGAAGATCATCGCCAAGGTGCACGAGGGCGTCGCCTCGAGCCCGCCGCTCAAGCAGAAGATCTTCCGCTGGGCCGAGGGCGTGGCGCGCCAGGCGCTGCCCTACCGGCTGCAGCGCCAGCGGCCGCCGGGTCTGCTGGGCCTCAAGACGGCGCTGGCCGACAAGCTGGTGTTCGGCAAGCTCAAGGAGGCGCTGGGCGATCGCTTCCGCTTCGCCATGTCCGGCGGCGCGCCGCTGGCGCCGGAGATCGCGCGCTTCTTCTGGGGCGCGGGAATCGAGATCTACGAGGGCTACGGCCTCTCCGAGACCTCGCCGGTGCTGACCGTCAACCGGCCGGGCAGGACCAAGCTGGGCACCGTCGGGCCGGCCCTGCCCGGCGTCGAGCTGCAAGATCGCCGAGGACGGCGAGATCCTCGCCCGTGGTCCCAACATCATGCTCGGCTACCACAACCTGCCCGAGGAGACCGCCGAGACGATCGACGACGAGGGCTGGTTCCACACCGGCGACATCGGCGAGATCGACGCCGACGGCTTCCTCAAGATCACCGACCGCAAGAAAGAGATCATCGTCAACGCCTACGGCAAGAACGTCGCCCCGGCGCCGATCGAGAACGAGCTCAAGTCCAGCCGGTTCATCGGCCAGGCGGTGGTCATCGGCGACCGGCGCAAGATGCTGGCGGCGCTGCTGGTGCCCGACTTCGACACCCTGGCCAGCTGGGCCCGAGGGCGAGGGGCTGGCCGCCGACGACATCCCGACGCTGCTCGCCGAGCCGCGGGTGCTCGAGCTGTTCCAGCACGAGGTGGCGACGGTCAACCACGAGCTCGCCCGCTACGAGCAGGTCCAGGTCTGGGAGCTGCTGCCCGACGAGTTCACCATCGAGACCGGCGAGCTGACCCCGACCCAGAAGATCAAGCGCCGGGTGATCAACGACAAGTACGGCGAGGTCGTGGAAGAGCTCTACCGGCGCGCCGAAGGCGACTGATCCGGCGCCGGCTCCGCGAGCCGGAGCCGGGCGCCGCGTACCCTGCATTCCAGAGAGGAGGCTCCCTGTGTCGCGCGTATTCCGCCTGGACGAGTTGGGCGACGGACTGGCCACGCTGACCTTCGACGACCCCGACAAGAAGGTCAACGTCTTCCGCCGGCCGGTGTTGGCCGAGCTGGACGAGCGCATCGCCGAGCTGGGCGGGCGGGACGACATCCGCTGCCTGGTGCTGTTGTCGGGCAAGCGGGGCAACTTCATCGCCGGCGCCGACATCGAGGAGATCGCCCACGTCGATGACGCCGACGAGGCCGAGGCCGGCGTGCGCATCGGCCAGCGGTTGTTCAACTCGTGGTCGGCGCTGCCCTTCCCGACCATCGCCGCCGTCCGCGGCACCTGCGTCGGCGGCGGCCTGGAGCTGGCTCTGGCCGGCGACTACATCCTGATCAGCGATCGCGACGACGTGCGCATCGGGCTGCCGGAGATCCGACTCGGCATCCTGCCGGCCTGGGGCGGCTGCACCCGGCTGCCGGCGCGGGTGGGCCTGACCGCGGCGCTCGACATCATCCTCGCCGGCAAGACGGTGCGGCCCTACAAGGCGTTCAAGATCGGCCTGGCCGACGCGCTCATCCCCGACGCCGGCTTCGGCCACCAGGTGCGCGCCTTCGCCCACCGGGTGATCGCGGGGAAGACGCCCCGCCGGCGCGACGGCGGCCTGAAGAACCTGCTGCTCGAGGGCAACCCGGTGGGCCGCAAGGTGGTCTTCGACCAGGCGCGCAAGCAGGTCCTGAAGAGGACCGGCGGCCTCTACCCGGCGCCGCTTCGGGCGATCGAGGTGGTCAAGGTGGGCATCGACCGGGGGCTCGAGGCCGGCCTCGACGCCGAGGCCCGGGCGGCCGCCGAGCTGGCAATCTCGCCGACCTGCAAGAGCCTGCTGCACGTCTTCCAGTTGATGGAGGGCGCCAAACAGAGCGGCGCCCGCGCGGCGGCGCGGCCCGTGCGCTCGGCGGCGGTGCTGGGTGCCGGCGTCATGGGCGGCGGCATCGCCCAGCTGCTCGCCGACAAGGCCGACCTGCCGGTGCGCCTGAAGGAGATCGCCGTCGAGCCGCTGGCCAAAGGCATGGAGCACGCCTCCGGGCTGTTCGCCAAACAGGTCCGGCGCCGGTGGCTGTCGAAGCCCGAGGCGCAACGCAAGATGGCGCTGCTGCGGCCGACCCTCGACTACGCCGGCTTCGATCGGGTCGACTTCGTCATCGAGGCGGTGGTCGAGCGGCTGGACGTCAAGCAGCAGGTCTTCGCCCAGCTCGCCGAGCAGCTTAGCGAGGACGCCGTGATGGCCTCGAACACCTCGTCGCTGTCGATCGACCTGATCGGCGCCGAGACCCCGCATCCCGAGCGCGTCGTCGGCATGCACTTCTTCAACCCGGTGCACAAGATGCCGCTCGTGGAGGTGATCTCCGGCAGCCGCACCTCGGACGAGACCGCCCAGCGGGTGGTGGCCCTGTGCCGCCGCCTCGGCAAGACGCCGGTGGTGGTCAAGGACGGGCCGGGCTTCCTGGTCAACCGGCTACTGGCCTTCTCCATGGCCGAGGCGCTGTGGCTGCTGGACGAGGGCTACGGCATCGCCGAGGTCGACCGCATCATGAAGGAGTGGGGCCAGCCGGTGGGGCCGTTCACCCTGATGGACGAGGTCGGCATCGACGTCGCCGTGCACGTGGCTCACATCATCGGCGACGCCTTCTCCGACCGGCTGGCCCAGCCCGACTGGCTCGATCGGCTGACCGCCGACGGCCGACTGGGAGTGAAGGCGGGCAAGGGCATCTACCGCTACGACAAGGGCGAGCGCGGCGGGGTCGACGCCGACGTCTGGAGCGCCATCGGCCGCCAGCCGTCCGGCGCCGCCCCCGACCCGGATCTGGTGGCCGATCGACTGGTCCTGCCGATGGTCAACGAGGCGGCGCGCTGTCTCGACGAGGGCGTGGTGGCCGATGCCGGAGCGCTCGACCTGGCGATGATCCTGGGCACCGGCTTCCCGCCGTTCCGCGGCGGCCTGCTGCGCTGGGCGGACGGGCAGGGCCTCGCGGGGCTCGGTGAGGCGATGGAACGGCTCGCCTCCCAGGTGGCGCCCCGCTTCGCGCCCTCGGCGGCGTTCACCGCTCGCGCCGAAGGCGGCGGCTTCTACGACTGAGGCCGTCTCGCGGACGATCCAGCCCAACCCGGACAGGAGCCCAGCCATGCCCCCGACGCGCCACTTCCTCGCCCTCCTGGCGCTCGCCCTGCCGGCGGTCGCCCTCACCGCCGCAGCCCAGGAGCAGCCAGCCGGCCGCTTTGGCGAGCGCATCCAGGTGACCGAGGTACTGCTCGACGTGCTCGTCACCGACGGCACCGGCAACCTCGTCGTCGGTCTGGACGAGGGCGACTTTGTCGTCGAGGAGGAGGGCCAGCCGGTGGAAGTCGCCGCGGCGACGTTCTACGGCAGCGGCAAGCAGTTCGACTCGGCGGCCCTCACCGGCCGCCTGGAGCCCGCCGGCGCCGCGACCGGCGACCGCTTCTTCATCCTCTTCTTCCACGACCTGCGGCGCGAGGCGCCGTCGCTGCTGCGCCAACAGCGCGACGCCACCGCACAGTCGCGCGACTGGGTCGAAGAGTCGCTGGGCGAGCGGGACTGGGTAGCGGTGGTGAGCTACTACGCCAAGCTGCGAATCCACCAGGACTTCACCCGCGACCGGGCGCAGGTGCTGTCGGGGCTCGACTCGGTCGCCCGGGGTGAAGACCCCGGCGCGACCTGGTCGGCCGCGGCCCAGCTCGGCGACGAGCCGTCGCTGACCCGCCATCTGGCCCAGGGCAAGGAGCTGCGCCGGCAGACCGCCCGCATCGAAGACGGCCTCAAGGTGCTCGCCGAGGCCGCCGCGCACGTGCGGGGGCGCAAGAACCTGGTCTTCTTCTCCATCGGCTTCGGCGACGTGGACCGGTTCGGCTGGAAGCCCGACCGGCGCTACTACCCGCGCACCAAGCAGGCACTGAACGACGCCAACGTGGCGGTCTACGCGATCGCCTTGACCGGCGGCGCGTCCGTGAGCGACCCGGTGATCGAGGCCCTAGGCCAGTCGCTGAGCCAGCTGGCCGACGACACCGGCGGCCGCCAATTCCAGACCTTCGCCACCTTCGCGGCGCCGCTGGCGCAGGTCGCCCGGGACAGCGGCGGCTACTACCTGCTGAGCTACAGCGCCGAATACCCGGCCGGCCGCAGCGGCTACCGCAAGGTCACCGTCCGGACCAAGAACCCGGATCTGCGGGTGCGGGCTCGCGACGGCTATCTGTTCGGCGGCCGATGAAGGAAGCGAGCAGCCGGCGCCGCAGCCCACGGTAGGGCTGGCGGCAGGCGAGCAGATCGCCCAGCACCCGCCGCACGCCCGGCAGCGCGCGGCTGACCGGCACCATCCACTGGCCGATCCCGTCGTCGTAGAAGAGCCGGCACGCCCGCTCGGCCCGCGCCATGTCGGCGCCCAGCCCGTCGGCTACCCGCCGCGGGTAGTCGGCGGGCCGCTCCGCGAGCAGGCTCTCGGCGGCCCACCCGCCGGCGAGCATCGCCGGCCGGATGCCCTCGCGGGTCAGGGGATCGGCCAGCCCCGCCGCGTCACCGACCAGCAGTACCCGCCGCGCCGCCGCGCGCCGCAGCTCGGCCACCGTCCGCCGCCCGAAGACCGGGATCGGATAGCGGTAGCCCGGCCTGCCGGCGGCGGCGGGGAGATGGCGGGACAGGAAGGCCTCGAGACAACCGCGAGCGGCGCCGCCGGAAAGCCGTTCGGCACTGTAGGCGATGCCCACCGAGACACCGCCCGGGCGCGGGAAGATCCACAGGTAGGCGTCGCCGGCGTCGGGAAAGCCGAGCACCAGCCCGCTCGGGACCTGGGCGGCCGGCAGCGCGATCGAGGCGCCCAGCCCGATGCTGGCGGCGGCCGGCTCGAGCCCCAGACATCGCCGGCTCGGGCCGAGAGCTCCATCCGCGGCCACCAGCCAGTCATAGCGCCGCACCACGCCGCCCTCGCCATGCACCTCGATCCGCCGGCCCAGCTCGAGCCGGCGGACCCTTCCCCGCCGCAACCGGGCCCCGGCAACCACCGCGGCGGCCAGCAGGCCGCCATCGAGCTCGCGCCGGCGGTAGACCCGGAGCCCGTCGAGCGGCACCCGCAGCCGGCCGCCGGCGGCGTTCTCGAGCACCGCCGCGGACACCTCCACGGCGGGCGCCGCGGCCAGCGCCGCCGCGGCCGGCCCGTCGAGCAAGTAGGCCGGCAGGGCGCCGCCGCAGGGCTTCTCGGTCTCGGCCGCCGGCCGGTGGACGGTGACGTCCGCGCCGCCGCGGGCCAGGGCAAGGGCGGCGGCGGCGCCCCCGGGGCCGGCTCCCAGAACCGCGACTCTCACCGTCCGTAGGTCCCGCGCCGAGAGCCGTCGAGCCGGCGGCTACTCTTCGACGGCCAGCAGGACGACGGTGACGTTGTCGAGGCCGCCGCGCGCGTTGGCGTCGCTCACCAGCCCGCTGCAGACCTCCTCGACGGATCTCTCCCCCACCTGCTTCAGCCGCTCGCCGATCTCCTCGTCGCGCAGCATGGTGGTGAGACCGTCCGAGCACAGCAGATAGAGATCCTCGGGCCGCACCTCGATCTCCGCCACGTCGACCTGAATGCCGGACTCGCCGCCGAGCGCCCGGGTGACGACGTTCTTGAGCGGGTGCGAGCGCGCCTGATCCGCCGACAGGAAGCCGGCCCGGACCTGTTCGTTGACCCAGCTGTGATCCTCGGTGAGCAGATCGAGCACTCCCTGGCGCAGCCGGTAGACGCGGCTGTCGCCGACGTGGGCCACGGCCGCGGCGCCGTCGCCGACCAGTATCACCGCCGTCGTCGTGCCCATGCCGAGCAGATCCTCGTCATCGGCGACGCGCGCCAGCAGTTCGCGGTGGGCGTTGTTGACCGCCTTCTCCACCAACCGCAGGCGCTCGCTCCGATCGGCGACCCGGGCGGCGCCGCTGAGGTGGGTCAGGATCGCCTCGACCGCGATGCGCGACGCCAGGTCACCGTGGCCGTGGCCGCCCATGCCATCGGCGACCACGCACAGCCGCCCATCGTCGGCGATCTCGAAGTGATCCTCGTTGTGGTCGCGGGACCGACCTACGTCGGAGAGGCCGCAGGCGCGGAGTCGCATCGTCAGGACCCGCGGCTGAACAGGCTGGCGCCGGTGGAGCCCTTCAGCCGGTCGAGCGCCGCCTGGATCTCCGCGTCCTCGCCGCCCCAGGTGAGGGCCTTCTGGTAGTAGATCTTGGCCCGCCGGTTCATGCCGCTGTCGGCGAAGATCTCGCCCGCCAGCCTGAGATAGACGGAGTTCATCGGGTCGATGTCACAGGCCTTCTGGATCGCCTCGCGGGCGCGTGGCAGCCACTGCCGCTTGCCACGACAGGCCATAGCCAGATAGTGCCACGACTGCGCGCTGCCCGGGTTCTCCTGCGTCGCCCGAGCGAAGTTCTCGGCGGCCTGGGAGTACTGCTTGTCGCGAAACGCCTTGATGCCGCGCTGCAGATAGACCCGCGCAGCCTCCGAAGCGTCCTGCTTCAGGCCGTCCGGCCGCGCCAGCTCGAGATCGTGATCGCGCCGCCGCGAGGGGTCGTTGAGGACGTTGAACGCCTGAGTGATCTCCTGGAACCGCTCCTCCGCCTCCGATTTCTCGGCACCGCGGAACCGATCCGGGTGCAGTTCGCGGGCGAGGGCGCGAAACCGATCGCGGACCTGCCGATGGGTAGCGTTGCGCGGCAAACCCAGAATGTCGTAGTAGTTTTTGCCCACAGTCGTCTTTGGCGCGCCTATTTGAGTTTGATTCTATACAACCGCAGGGCCGTGGCCCGCACCGCCTCGGGGATATTGCGATCGCGGGACAGCGTCCGCAGGTCGCGCACCGAGAGCCGGCTCGTCAGCCGCACGGCCAGACCGACCGGAGTTCGGGGATTCGCGACCAGGGCGCGGACGATGCGGTACTTGCGCATCCACCGCGCGTTGCGGGAGATGTCCTCCAGCACCTCCTCCAGCACCGACCGGTTGGAAGCGATCTGCTCGAGCTCGCTCTCGGGAACGGCGTTGTTGTTGAGCACCGACCTGGCAACGGCCGGGTTGGAGTCGCGGATCAGGACCTGGCGCAAGTTGCGCGGCGCCCCCCGGCTGAGCTGCATCCGCACCGGCACCGGCAGGGTGCGGATCGCCACCTCGCTGAACCCGTCGGACTGCATCAGCTGCTCGGTCATCTCCGCCAGGTGCGTCTCGTCCATTTCGGAGTCCAGCTGATCGAACAAGGGCGGCGGCTCGGCCGACGCCGCCGCCGTGGCCCCGCCCTCGGGGGCAACCTCGGCGCCGGGCGCCTCGCCCCTCCGCGCGGGCCACGGCGAATGGGCCGACGGGACCAGGTGGCGGCGGTACTCCTGGATCCGCCGCGCCGCGAACGAGCTCAGCCGCCCATTGGCCTCCAGGGCATCGAGGATCTCGGGACGCTCGACGATGGCGTCCTGGCGCAGCAGCAGGATCTCCTGCAGCTCATCGTCGAGGGTCGGCGCCAGCTCGCAGAGCAGGTCGCGCTGCACGTCCCGGCGCTGCAGCACCCTCTCCACCACTCTCGGATGCGGGTGGTTGCGAGCCAGGAAAGCCACCACCTCGCCGGGCGCATCGGCGATCACTCCGGCGGCGGCCTGCGGATCGAGCTTACGCAGCGACTCGACGGCGACGGACGAGATCTCCGGCTCGTCGAGCGCCGCCAGGAAGACCTGCAGGGTGACCAGCTCCTCCAGCGGCACCGGCACCAGGCCGCGCGCCGCCAGCAGCCGCAGCTCGCGATTCCCACCGACTCGAATCTGATGCGCCAGCGACTCGCGTGAGTCAGCCGTCATCGGAGATACCGGCCAGCTGCCGCGCGGTCCCGAGATCGATCCTGACGTCGCGGGCGATCCTCCCGGTGCCGATCTCCATCTCGTACTGCCGGCCGTTGACCTCGATGCGCACGGCGCGCGCGTTGCCCAGGGTCAGGACCACCACTTCGTCGGCCTCGAGCATGAGGGACTCGCCCTGCACGTGTAGCTCGCTCAGGCGCCTGCGGCCGTCGACGACGGCCTCGACCCAGCAGTCTTCGGCGAAGTCCATGGTGACCACGAGAGGCGCCCGGGGCGGCGTGGGCTCGGCGCCTCCGGGCTGGGCATCTCCGGGCCGAGGCTCTCCGGGCCGGGGCTCTCCAGGCTCGATGTCTCCCGGCCTTGGGACCGTGGACGGCGGTGCGATCACCGCCGGCACCGGCGGCGGCACGTCGCGCGACCGCTCGGCGTAGAACGCGACCAGCCCGACCAGGCCCAGGACCACCGCCACGGCCACCGCCAGCAGCAGGCCCGAGGTCCATTCCATCGAGGGTCCCCGGTTCGGGGGGCGCCACGACTCCGCCGGCTCTTCGGGCTGCGACTCGCTCTGCGCGGTCAGGTAGGTGTTGACCACCTCGTCGGGGTCGAGACCGACATAGCGGGCGTATTCGCGCAGGAATCCCTTGGCGAACACCGGCGCCGGCAGCACATCGAAGCGATCCTCCTCGAGCGCCTCGAGATAGCGGATGCTGATCTTGGTGACGTCGGCGATCTCGCGCAGGCTGACCTGGCGCAGCTCGCGCTGGCGCCGCAGCCAACCGCCAAAAGGGATCGACTCGGCGTCGACACCCGAGTCCCAGGGGGGCTGGCGGTTCTGGCTCTTCTCGGCTCCGGGCATGGGAAAGCGGGGCTCCGCCGGGCATCGTCGCGGCCGAGAGTGCCGGCGGAAGGCGGCGGATCGAGAGCTACTCTACTCCATGGCCGCGCCCCGCTCCATGCCCTTCGCTCAGACGAGGCGGCCGAGCAGCAGGTTGGCGCGTTTGCGAACGGCCGCGGCGAGCCGCGGATCGTCGGCCACCGCGCGCAGATCGGGTTTGCGCAGCGCCGGCAGCTGGGCCAGCGCCGTCGCCACCGGCGTGTTCGGGTTGCGGCAGATCGGCACCCGGATCGAGTAGCGGACTCCCCAGCGGCGGTCGCGGGCCACCAGGGCGAGCACCTCGGGGCGAGCCGAGTCGCGGCTCACCAGCTGCAGCAGCACCCCTTCGGTCAGCCGGGGGTTCTCGAGCAGCGCCTGGATCACCCGCGGGTTGGGATCCTGGCCCAGCCGGGGCACCAGCGCCGGGCTGCAGCGGCGAGCGATGGCGATCTTCTCGCCGATCGCCAGGCCCGGCAGCCGGTCGGCCAGCCGGCGCTCGGCCGCTCGCCGTACGGTGGGCCGGACCCGGGTCTCGGTGCTCAACCGCATCAGGTCGCGCCAGTAGAGCGTGGCGACGAACTGCATCGCGCGCGGCTCGGGCGTCTTGGGATGGCCGGCCAGCTCGCGCCGGACCTCGTAGGAGCCGACGACGTCGCGGTCCTGCACCAGCAACTGGATCGCCTCGCTGCCGAGAAACGGATGGCGCAGCAGCCGGCGCATCAGGGCACCGTCGAGAGCGGCAAGGTGGCCGCGCACCAGATCGAGCAGCCCCTCCTCGTCGGCCGCCGCCAGTCGTTGCTCGATCTCTTCCACCGACCCTGCTCCGCCCTTGGCCCGGCCAGCCGCGGCACCGGGCGTCCGCATCCTACCGCCCGCGCCACCGCACGCACACCCGGCCGAGGGGGTACAATTCGTCCCCGCGATGTCCGGTATCTCCAGCATGCGAAGAGCGATCGCCGCCGGCCGGTTCAACCGGGTCGAGGACCAGTGGCTGACCCGTCTGGACACGGCCGCGGAGGAGATCCGCTTCTTTGGCGCCGTCGCCCGGTCGCTGGCGGCCGCCGGTCAGGGCGAGCGTCTGAAGCCGCTGCTCGATCTCGCCGACGAGCACCTGGTCGAGGAGGGCAGCTGGGAGGAGAGGCTCGATCTGCTGCGCCAGGCGGGCCCGCTGTGGCTCGACGAGGACCTCCTCCACCCCGAGATCATGCGCACCCTCGAGCGGCTGTACGAGCACTCGCCCAGCTACGCGGCGCTGGCCGAGCGGGTCGGCCTGTTCCGGGCGATCACCGATCTCGACAAGATCTGGACCAAGATCGGCACGCTGCGGGCGCTGCTCGCCTACGAGGTCGGCAGCGTCGTCTGGATGGACGGCCATGGCGCCGGCCGGGTGGCGGAGATCAACATGGCGCTGGGCTCGTTCCGGGTCGACTTCGACAAGACCCAGGGCCTGGCGATCGGTTTCGGCGGCGCCGCCAAGGTTCTCCAGCCGGTGCCGGAGGGGCACGTGATCCATCGCCGGGTGACCGATCCCAAGGGGTTGCACAAGCTCAAGAAGAGCGATCCGGCCGAGCTTCTGCGGCTGGTGCTGACCAGCTACGACCGGCCGCTCGCGGCCGGCGAGGTGCGGGACATCCTGGGCGACGTCGTCGCCGAGAAGGAGTGGACCTCCTGGTGGACGGCGGCGCGACGCCACCCCCAGCTGCAGACCAGCGGCAAGGGCTCGCGCCTGCGCTACAGCTGGGCGTCATCCGCCGACGCCGTGCTGGCCGAGGCCGAGCGGAGATTCGGCGAGGCGGGACCGGCCGGCCGGCTGACCCTCTACCGCAAGCACGTCGGCCGCGATCCGCAGCTGCGCGCCATGATGGAGGCGGCGCTGATCGAGCAGGCGGCGGGCGACGCCGCGGCCCGTCCCGAGCGGGCGATGGCGATCTGGGGCGAGCTCGAGCGCCAGGGCGCGGCCCCTGAGGGCGCCGACTGGTCCCCGCGGGCGCTGCTCGCCGCCGCCGAGCGGCCGGCGGAGCTGATCCTGCAGGTGTCCGACCGGGGCCAGCGCACCGCCGCGGTGGAGCTGCTGCGGGAGCTGCGCGCCGACTGGGTGGAGATCTACGCCGACCTGCTGGGTCGCGAGCAGGACCCGCGAGTGCTCGACCTGCTGGCCGCCGGGGTCCTCGGAGAGCGCCCCGATCTGCACGCCGCGTTCGTCGCCCGGGTCCTCAACGAGCCGCGCAAGCAGGCGGCGGCGCTGGTCTGGCTGGGCGAGCGCATCGACGCCGACCACCAGCTGCGACCGCGTCAGGCGGCGAAGCTGATGCAGCACCTGCTGGCGGCCGATCGCTATCCGACCTTCGCCGCGCTGCGTCCGCGTCTGGGCCGGCTGTTCGAGGCCGGCGGCCCGTTCCCGGCGCTGATCGCGGCGCTCGACGACGGCCTGGCCGTGAAGGCCGCCAAGGCGGTCGACCGGGCGCCGCTCGACCGCTCGGTGCGGACCGCGCTGAGCGAAGCGCTGGAGCTGCGCTTCCCCGCCCTGCGCGACCGCGGCGCGACAGCCCTCTACGCCATGGACGAGTCGATCCGCGCCAAGCGCCGCGAGCTCAAGAGCCTGCTCGAGGAGGAGATCCCGACCAACCGGCGGGCGATCGAGACGGCGCGTGAGATGGGCGACCTGCGCGAGAACTTCGAGTACAAGGCCGCCCGCCAGCGCCACGAGTATCTGACCTCGCGGGCCGAGTCGCTGCAGCGCGAGCTCATCCGGGCGCGGCCGATCGAGCCGCCCGGAGAGGCGCCGCTGACCGTGCGACTGGGCTGCCGGGCCGAGCTCGAGGGCGAGGGCGGCGAGCGCTCGGTGACCGTCCTGGGGCCCTGGGAGAGCGACCCGGAGCGCGCCGTCATCTCGTACGAGTCCGACCTGGGGCGCCTGCTGCTCGGGCGGCAGGTCGGCGACGAGTTGGAGCTGCCGGAAGGCGTCTACCGGATCGCGCGGATCCGCCCGGCGATCGGGCCCGACGCGGACTGAGCGCTCAGGCGCCCGGGGCCGGGGCCGGCGGCGGAGCGGCCGACGCCGCCGGCTCGACCGAGATCTCCACCACCTGCCGGCCCACCTCGAGCCGAAGCGGAGCCCCCAGCGCCGCCAGCTCGGCGATCTCCGGCACCGCCGCCGCACCGTAGCCGGCGGCCTGCACTACGACGCGCGTGTCCGGCGCCCGACCGGCCAGCCCCCACTCGACCCAGACCCCATCGCGGCGCTCGAAGCGGCCGCCGAGCAGATAGAGGTCCTCGCCCGCGTTGCGCGCCGCCGCCATCCGCCGCGGCTCGGCAGCGGCCGGTGGCGCGGCGGCAACCCTTTCGCTCCTCGGCAGCACGATCCGCGTGGGGCGGTCAGCGTACTGCTCGATCCCCTGCGCGAACAGGTAGACGATCGCCCCGAGGGCCAGCACCAGAGCCAGCAGATGCATCGGCGGCGCGGCCACGAGCGGTGAGGGAAGCCCTTCCTCCACCAATCGGCGCCAGCGACCGCGCCGGCTGCCGAGGTCGACCTGGCGAGCGATGCGAGCCCCGAGGTCCGCGGGCGGCGCCGCGGTCGGCAGCCGGCCGAGCCCGGCGACGACCCGGTGCAGCCCGTCGAGCCGTCGCCGGCACTCCGGGCAGGCGCCGAGATGGTCTTCGACCCGGCGGCGCTCGGTCGCCGGCAGCGCCGCATCCAGATAGAGGGACAGGCTCTCGGCCGAAGCGTGACCGCTCATTCGCTCTCCTCCAGCATCCCGCGCAGCCGCTCGCGGCCGCGAGCGATGCGCGACCGCACGGTGCCGATCCGAACCCCGAGAACGTCGCTGATCTCGCCGTAGGAGAGGCCCTGCACGTCGCGCAGCAGGACCGCCTCCCGGAATACCAGCGGCAGCTCGGCGAGGGCCGCCGCCAGCCGCCTCCCCAGGTCGTGCCCCGCGGCCCGCTGCTCCGGCCCGGAGCGCTCGTCGGCGACCTCGGCGAGAAGGTCCAGGGGCCGTTCGAGGCTGCGCCGCCAGCGCCGGCGCAGCTTGCTCCGGCAACAGTTGACGGCGATGCGGTAGATCCAGGTCTTGAGGCTGGAGCGGCCGGCGAAGCGGCCCAGGTACCGGTAGACGCGGAGAAAGACCTCCTGGGTCAGGTCGGCAGCCTCCTCGCGGTCGCCGCTCAGCCGCAGCGCCAGGCCGAAGACCATGCCGGCGTGGCGCTGGTAGACCTCTTCGAACGCCGCTGGATCACCGTAGCGGTGGCGCAGGGCCAGATCGCGGCCCGGGGTCCTGGTTGCGGCTTCGGCCAAGGCAATCGACATTCTCTCGCGCTCCGCCGGCGACGGGCGCTCGACCGGCCCGGTCGAGGGCCCACGACCATTGAGACTCCGTGGCGTCCGGGGAAGTTCCCGGCGGGGCGTCAGCCGGCGGCGGCGATCAGCTCGCCCGGCTCGCTGTCGAAGCCGAAGTAGTCGAGCACACCGGCGGCGATCGCCTCGGCCACCCGCTGGCGGAACTCGCGGGTCTGGATCAGGCCGCGATCCTGCGAGTTGGCGAGGTTGCACACCTCGATGAGCACCGCGGTGGGCACCGCGTTGTAGCGCAGCACCGCCGGCACCCAGGGCCGCCGGCGGCGGACGATCTGCCGCCGAACCGGCTTGTCGGGATGCACCGCCAGATCGGCCGCCTCGAAGGCGCCCACCAGTTGGCGCGCCAGCTCGTGCGACTGGCCCTCGGCCTTGAGCAGCTCGTTCCGCGAGAAGCTGACCCGCGGCCGCTCGCGATACTCGCTGCGGGCGGCGTAGACCGCTCCGCTCTTGCCGTACTCGCCGCCGCGCAGCCGCGCCGACGGGATGTAGATCATGGCGCCTCGCAGCGACGGGTGCAGCGAGTCGGCGTGGATCGACAGGAAGACGACCTTGTCGGCGCCGACGCCCTCGCTACGCGCTTTGCGGAAGACGCTGTTGGACAGATACCAGCGCAGATGAACGCCCACCGTGGAGTCATCGATCGGGTAGGCCGGCTCGGTCAGCACCCGGTGGTCACGCGAGTAGGGCAGCCGGTCACGGTCCTGGATGGCGAATCCGTTGCCGTCGCTGGTGGTGGCGATGACCCGCGCCGCGGTGGAGCTCTCCAGCAGCCGCTTGGCGCGGACCATGATGTCGTAGACGTAGAGACTCTCCCAGGTGCCATCGACCGAGGCGCCGACGTCCTGGCCGCCGTGACCGGCATCGAGCACCACGGTGACCCCGCGCAGCCGCGCGGCCACCACCGGATTGGCGAACCGGGCGCTTTCGATCAGGCCCGCCTCCCACTCCCGGCGCCGCGGATCGCCGGCCGGCAGGAACTCCGGCAGCAGCACGTCGAGAGGGATCTTCACCCTGTAGCCCACCGGGATCCGCTTGACGTCGCGGATCTGGTTGAACTTCGCCAGGTCGGCCGACAGGGAGTTGACGTCGTCGGAGTAGATCCGCCCGGTGAAGCGCACGACGACGCTCGAATAGAGCGCCTCACCAGCCTTCAAGCGGTAGATGGCGTGCTCGCCGGAGCGGTCGCGGCCGTACTCCAGGTAGTAGGGCGAGCTCGCCGGCAGGGCGGCGCGGAAGGCGGGGCGCAGCAGGCGCGCCGGCACCAGCAGGACCTGGCCGGGCTCCAGGTGATCGTCGGCCAGCCCGTTGGCGTCGCGGATGACTCGGTAGTTGTCGCCGCGGCCGGTGAACCACTCGGCGACGAGCCACAGGCTCTCGTGCCCGACCCGGTGGCGCCAGCCCTCGCTGACCGGCTGGTCGTCGTCGAAGACCCCCTGCACCACCCGCAGCTGGTTGGCCGGCGAGAGCAGCTCGAACGGCAGGCGGTAGCGCTTGCCCAGCAGCAACCGCTTGCCGCCACCGTTGGCGGCGCCCACCTCCGAAGCCAGATTCACCGAGCCGGTCAGGCGCTCGGCAAAGCCCAGCCAACCCTCGCCCCGCCGCGGCGGCGCCTCGAGCATCAGCTGCTGCTGGTCGGTGAGGACGGCGCGGTCGCCCCCCGGCAGGGTGACCCGCGTCGCCGCCGATCCCGCCTGTGCCAGCAACGGAAGAACCAGGCCGAGCGACAGCCCGACTCCAATTCTTCTGCAACGGTCGATAGTTAGTGGCATTCCTTAAAGCATAATTTTAGGGTCTTGCCGCCCTCATGGCAACTCGCTCTCGCCGGGCACGGTGGGCGGCCACGCCGCTAGCAGCCCGTGGTAGAAGTCTGGATGGTCGCGCGACAAGGGCTTTCGGTTCGCCTGCAAGGCGCTCGGAGGAGTCGATGCGGTGTCATCGTCGACGACGAGCAACGCCGCAGGCGGGCCGAAACCCCTTGTCGCCCTTCGGGTTGCGGGCGGCATGGGGCCATCTGCGGCGTTCTTGCCCGGCTCTTGAGAGCCGGGCTGCGGTCGCGGGCGACTGCGTCGCCCTTGGAGGCCACGACTCGACGATGGCCCCGCATCGACTGCGCCGTGGCGCCTTGCATCTGGCCCCATGGCGCCCGCAACGCGGCCGTCCAGACTTCTACCACGGGCTGCTAGGCGTCGGCGGGCGGACACTTCTCCCCTCCCGCGGGCGGGCTGCTACGCTGAATCGACGTGAGCTCGACCGACCCCAGGCTGCTGGCCCTGCTCGACCAACAGGTCCCCCGCGCCCTGCGCGCCGCCGCCGGTGGCACCGCCGCCCACCTGGTCGGCGGCGTCGTGCGCGACCGCCTGCTGGAGATTGCCGGCAGCGACTTCGACGCGGTCGTGGCGGCGCAAGGCCCGATCATCGCCCGGCGCCTGGCGCGCGCCCTGCCGGCCCGGCTGGTGGAGCTCGGCGGCATCAGGTTCGCGGCCTACCGGCTGGTCGGCGCCGGCTTCGTGCTCGATCTGTGGGACCGCGAGGGACAGAGCCTGCAGAAGGACCTGGCACGGCGGGACTTCACCGTCAACGCCATCGCGCTCAACGTCGTCAGCGGGCGGCTGGTCGATCCGTTCGCGGGCCGGGACGATCTCGCCCGCCGGCGGCTGCGGGCGACGACGCCCGGGGTCTTTGCCGACGACCCCCTGCGCGCGCTGCGGCTGGTGCGCCTCGCCCTCCAGCTGCCCGGCTTCAGCGCCGAGGCCGCCACCGTCGATCTGGCCCGCGCCTCGGCGAGCGGGCTCGCCGGGGTTGCCGCGGAACGGGTACGCGACGAGCTCGCCAAGGTGCTGCGCTCCCGGCAATTCGCCGCCGGGCTGGCTCTGCTTGGCGAGCTCGACCTCTATCCCGGGCTGCTCCGGGGCCGCCCCGGACAGCCGGGCGACGGCCGGCCGGCGGGCCGGCTCGCGGCCAGGCTCGAGCCGGCACTCGACCATCTGCGGGATCTCGGCGAGCTCCCGCACGGCCGGCTCGAGCCCGCGGGTCCGCGGCTCGCCATTCTGTTCTCGGGCCTGGGCCGGCAAGCGGGCGAGGCGGCGGCGGCGCTCGAGAGCTGCCGCCGGACCGGCTACCTGACCGGCCGCGAGGCGGCCCGCTGCCGCCGGCTGCTGGGCTGCCGTGAGACTCCCGGCGGGGAGGCCGCGGCTCGCTGGTTCCTGCATCGGTGGGGCGAGCAGTGGCCGGCCGCGGCCGCCACCCTGGCGGCGCTGGCCGAGCCGGCACCCGCCGCGGCCGCCTGGCGCCGGCTCGTCGCCGACCTGGTCGGGCTGGCCGAGCGCCAGGCGGCGGCGATCTTCGCTCCGCCGCCGCTGCTCGGCGGCGACGAAATCCGCCAACTGCTGGGCCTGCCGCCCGGTCCGCGGTTGGGCCGCGAGGTGGCGCGGCTGCGCCGGGCCCAGGTCGAGGGTCGGGTCAGCGACCGGGCGGGCGCCGCGGCGCTGCTCAGGACCCCTGCATCAGCCGCTGATTGAGCTCCTTGATCCGCTCCGCCAGCTTGTCGATCTTCTCCTGCGCCTCGCGCCGCAGCCGGCTGTACTCGGAGCGCATCTTCTCGCCCTGCTCGGTGATGTCCTTGATCTGCGCGTTGAGCTGCTGAATTCGCCGATCCCGCTCGCGCAGGTCCTCCTCCATCCCCGCCATCTGGCTCTCCACCTCGGCCGTGTGCAGCTTGGCCTTCTCCTCCTGCTCCTCATACAGCTTGCGGTACTGCTGCAGCTGCATGATCTGCGAAAAATCGGCCGGGGACGGACTCATGTCGCCTCCTTCTTCCTCAATGCCGGGGAACATCCGCCGCAGCTGCAGCGAGAGATCCTCGGGCTCCGGCGACTGCCGCATCGCCTCCTGGTAGGTGATCGTGCCGTGCACGAGCAGCGACAGCAGCGACTGGTTCATCGTCTGCATCTTGTGGAACGCGACCGAGCTCTGGATCTCCTCGTGCAGCATCGCGGTCTCGCCCGCCTCGATCAGCTGCGCGACTCGCGGCGTTCCGCGCAGGATCTCGAGCGCCGCGATCCGCCCCTCGGCGTCGCTGCGTTCAACCAGCTGCATCGAGATCACCCCCTTGAGGGTCTGGGCGAGCTGTTGGCGGACCTGCTTCTGCTGCTGCGGCGGGAAGTTGTCCAGGATGCGGTCGATCGTCTGCGAAGCGCTGTTGGTGTGCAGGGTCGAGAAGACCAGGTGGCCGGTCTCGGCGGCGGTGATCACCGTCGCCACGGTCTCGGGGTCGCGCATCTCACCGACCATGATGACGTCCGGGTCCTGGCGCATGGCGTTGCGCAGCGCGAGCGAGAAGTCGCGGGTATCGGTGCCGATCTCGCGCTGGGAGATCGAGGCGACGTCGTCGGCGAAGAGATACTCGATGGGGTCCTCGATGGTGATCAGGTGGACCGAGCGCTCCTTGGCGATCTTCCGCACCAGCGCGGCCAGCGTCGTCGACTTGCCGCTGCCGGTGGGCCCGGTCACCAGGACCAGCCCCATCGGCAGCTCGCAGAGCTCGCCCAACGACTCCGGCAGGTCGAGATCCACCAGATCGCGGATCTCGTAGGGGATCCGCCGGAAGGCGGCGGCCATGGTGCCCCGCTGGCGGTAGATGTTGCCGCGAAAACGGGCCAGGCCCGGGACGCCGTGACCGAGGTCGAGGGCCATCCGCTCTTCGAGCTGGCTCTTCTGCGCCGGAGTCAGGATGGCGAGCACCATCTCCTCGATCTCGGTCGGCTGCAACGGATCCGCTTCGATCGGCATCAGCCGGCCGTGGATGCGCAACAGCGGCGGGCGCATCGGCTTGAGATGCAGATCCGAGGCGCCCTTGTCGGTCATCAGGCGCAAGAGTGCGTTCAGCTGCATGATCCGACGGGATTGTTACACGACTTCTTTTCCCATGACCGTGAACTCCTTCACGGCGACCGTTGCAACCGCCGGCCGTTGCGCATTCAGCCCCCGCGGGCCGGCGACCTTCAGAAGCGGCGCATCAGGCCAACCACGATCCCCTGCAGCCGCAGATCCCGCGCCGGCACGTAGAGCGGCTCCATGCGCGGATTCGCCGGCTGCAGCCGGACCGTCTCCCCCTCGGGGAAATACCTCTTGAGGGTCACGTCCTCGCCCAGAAGGGCCACCACCATCTGTCCCGGCTGGGCCAGCTTCTGCTGCTGGACGACCACGAAGTCGCCATCGTGCACCCCCTCGTCGATCATCGAGTCGCCGACGACCTTGAGCACGTAGTGGCGGCCGGGGCCGGAAGCCAGCAGCTGCTCGGGCACGGTCACCTGCTCGTCGCCGGCGATCGCCTCGATCGGCCGGCCCGCGGCGATGCGCCCGAAGTACGGCACGTGGCGGGCCGAGGCGGCGCTCTCGGCGGCAGGCTCGGTGAGCTCGACCCCCCGCTTCTGGTTCCAGTGACGGGTCAGGTAGCCCTTCTCCTCAAGCAGCTTCAGGTGCTTGTGGACGGTACCGTAGGAGGAGTAGCCGAAGCGGTCACAGATCTCGCGGTGGGTCGGCGAGATCCCTTCGCGACGCTGGAAGTCGCGGATGAAGTCGAGGATCTGCCGCTGGCGGGCGGTCAGGAAGCGGGCCATGGACGGATGGTAGCGCAAACGGGGCGTAAATCCAAGCCGCCCAACGTGCCGCCCGCCGTCGGGTGGCACCGCCCGCGTCCTCGCCCGCCTTGACATCGCCCCGGCCCTTGGCTACCTTGAGCTTCCACCGAGGAGACACGATGGCCTGGAAACGAAACGAGCCCCAACCGCCCGCCGCATCGCCGCCACAGCCCGCCCCACAGCCGGCCCGACGACCGGGTGACAGCGCCACGATTGGCGCCTCGATCCGCATCAAGGGAGACCTGAGCGGCGACGAGGATCTGCTCGTCCAGGGCCAGATCCAGGGGACGATCAAGCTGCAAAGCCACAACGTGACCGTCGGCCCCAGCGGCCGCGTCAAGGCCGACATCCGCGGCCGCACCATCCGCGTCGAGGGAGAGGTCGACGGCAACCTCTACGGCGAAGAGGAGATCGTGATCCGCGCCTCCGGGCGGGTCCAGGGCAACCTGCAAGCGCCGCGCGTGACGCTGGAGAACGGCTCCAACTTCAAGGGCAGTATCGACATGGACGCCGCGGGCCAGAGACAGCCGGCGGCGGCCGGCCCCGCAGCCAGACCGGCGCCGAGCCCCGCCGTCGGCGCCAAACCGGCAACCGGTCCCAGCAAGGGCTGACCCCAGGCTTGCCCGCCACCCCACCGCAGTCGATGGCCGACCTCCGGCAGACCGGCGGCGGCGAGCAGCAGACGCTCGGCCTCGGACCGATCCTGCGCGAGCTGGAACGGCGCCGGCGGCCGCGGGTGCTCGACCTGGGCCCGGCCCTCGGCGTCAGCGTCGAGTTCCTGGCGGGCTACTCGGTACAGCTGTTCATCGCCGATCTCTACCGCTCGTTGCGCTCGTCGACCGGCCAGCTGCCGCCGGATGCGACCCGGCTCGAGCGGGCGCTGGAGGAACAGCTGCCGGTACCGGCGGAGGGTCCCTTCGACCTGGTGCTGGCCTGGGACCTGCTCAACTACTTTCCCGCCGACCAGCTGGAGGCCCTGGGGCAGCATCTCGGCGCGCTCTGCCGGCCGGGCGGCAAGCTGTTCGCCCTGGTAGCCACTCGGGGACCGATCTGCGACCGACCGATGAACTTCGAGATCGTCGCCGTGGATCTGCTGCGCGCCAGCCCCACCGCGCCGTGCGAGCGGCCCAGCCCGGGCTACCACGAGACCGCCCTGGAACGCCTGCTGGATGCCTTCGCGGTCCAGACATCATTCCTGCTGCGCAACGGCATGCAGGAGTACGTGTTCACCCGCCGCGTCGGCAACCCGACGCCGACACGACCGGCCGCCGGCAGCTAGCGTCCCTCCTCGTCAACTGAATCGATGCCCGCGCTGCCGCGTCTGCCGCTCGAGCGGCACAGTCTCGGCAACGGGCTCGAAGTGGTGCTCCACCGGGACCCCGCGCTGCCGCTGGTGGCGGTCAATCTCTGGTACCACGTCGGCTCCCGCAACGAGCAGCCGGGACGCACCGGTCTGGCCCACCTGTTCGAGCACATGCTCTTCCAGGGCAGCGCGAACGTCGGCACGAACGAGCACTTCCGCTATGTCCAGCAGGTGGGCGGCGTGGCCAACGGCTCGACCTGGCTGGACCGGACCAACTACTACGAGACCATGCCGTCGCACCAGCTCGATCTGGCCCTGTGGCTCGAATCGGATCGGATGGGCTTTCTGCTGCCGGCCCTCGACCAGGCCAAGCTCGACCGGCAGCGGGACGTGGTGCTCAACGAACGTCGCCAGACCGTGGACAACCAGCCCTACGGCCGCGCCGGGGAGCGGCTCCACGAGCTCTGCTTCCCGCTGCCCCACCCCTACCACTGGCCGGTGCTCGGCTATCCGCCGGACCTCGAGGCGACGACGCTCGAGGACGTGGAGTCGTTCTTTCGCCGCTTCTACGCCCCCGACAACGCGGTGCTGACGCTGGCCGGCGACTTCGAGCCGGGCCGGGCGCTGGAGTCGATCGAGCGCTACTTCGGCGACCTGCCGCGCGGGCCCGGCGTCGAAGCACCGGTGGCGCCGGCACCGCCAGCGCCGGGCGAGCGGCGCGAGACGATGACCGACGACGTCGAGCTGACACGCATCTACCACGCCTGGGCCCTGCCCGCCTTCGGCAACCGCGCCTGGTATGCAGCCGACCTGCTGGCCACGGTGCTCGCCGAGGGCAAGACCTCTCCGCTGTATCGCGACCTGGTTTACGAGCGGCAGTTGGCGCAGGACGTCGGTGTCTACGTCCAGCCGACCGAACTGACGTCGCTGTTCCTGGTCGTCGCCACCGCCCGGCCGGACGTCGAGGCCGATCGGCTGGAGCGGGCGCTCGAGAGTCGGCTTGCCGAAGCGGCCGAACGCCCGCCGGGAGCCGACGACCTCGAGCGGGCACGCAACCAGGTCCGGGTTGACTTTCTCGAGCAGTTCCAGAGCCTCGACCGCCGCGCCGATCGGCTCTCCCAGATGACCACCTACTTCGACGCGCCGGAACGCCTCGAGAGCGAGCTGGAGCGCTACCTCGACATCGGCGCCGACGAGCTGCAGGCGGTGGCGCGCGACCTGCTCAGCCCCGAGCGCCGCGTCGCGCTGCGGGTCGTGCCGGGAGGCGGCGCGCCATGAGTCCCGGCTCACCGACCGCGCTCGACCGTCGTCGGGCGCCCGCCGCCGCGCCGCGGCGGCCGTTTCGCTTCCCGGCGATCGAGCGCCGCACCTTGGGCGGCGGCATCGAGCTGTTGATGGCGCCGCTCGCGAACCGCGGCCTGCTCCAGCTCGACCTGATCTGTCCCGGCGGCGCCCAGCACGAGACTGCCGCCGAGGGCGGGCTGGCGACGCTTACCGCCTCGCTGCTGGACGAGGGCACGCCGACGGCAAGCGCGCTCGACATCGCCGCCCGGCTCGAGCGCATCGGCGGCTCGCTGAGCACGAGCGCCGACTGGGACGCCCTCTACTTGTCGGCCGGCGTGCCGGCGGCGCACGGCGAGCGCGCCCTCGAGCTGTTCGGCGAGCTCGCCCGGGAGGCGTCGTTCCCCGCCGCCGAGGTCGAGCGGCTGCGGCGGCAGAGGCGCGCCGAGCTCCAGCGCCGTTCCGCGCAGCCGGCCTACCTGGCTTCGCTCCAGCTGGCGTCGGCGATCTACGGCGACGGCGCCTACGGGCATTCGCTGCTGGGCAGCGACCGCTCCGTGGCGGCGCTCGAGCGAGAGCAAATCGTCGCCTTCGCCCGCCGCCACGTGGTGCCCACCGGCGCGACCCTGGTGGCGGCGGGGGAATTCGAGCCGGCGCCGTTCGCCGCCCTCTGCGATCGCCTGCTCTCATCCTGGACGGCGGCCGGACGGCCGCCGGTGGCGCCCGCGGCGCGGCCGACGGCGACGCGGGCGATCTGGCTCGTCGACCGGCCGGGAGCGCTGCAGACCGAGCTGCGCTGCGGTCACGCCGGAATCCCCCGCCGCCATCGCGATTTCGCGCCGCTGCAGGTGCTCAGCTCGATCCTCGGCGGCAAGTTCACCAGCCGGCTCAACCTCAGCCTGCGCGAGCGCCATGGCGTGACCTACGGCGCCTACAGCCGGATCACCGGCCGCACCGGCCCGGGTCCGATCGTGCTGGGCGCCGCGGTCGCCAACGAGGCGACGGGTCTGGCCCTGGGCGAGATGCTGGCCGAGCTCGACCGCCTGCGCGAGGAGCCGGTGGCGGCCGACGAGCTCGCCGACGCCCGCGACTACCTGTTGGGTGTGTTCCCCTACGCCCTGCAGACCGTCGGCGGGATCAGCCGCCAGCTCGAGACGCTGGCAATCCACGGCCTGCCCGACGACTACTTCGCCGGCTACCTGGGCCGGATCGAGGCGGTCACCGCCGCCGAGCTGCGCGACACCGCGCGGGCGCACCTGCGGCCGGAGGAGGCGGCGGCGGTGGCGGTCGGGCCGGCGGCCGAGCTGCGGCCCCAGCTCGAGGCCCTCGGCGAGGTCCGGGTGGTGGCGGCGAAGGCCGTCGCCGAGGGCCTCGGCACGGCCCGACAGGACCCGGCAGGATGACCCGTAAAGCCCATGGAATCATGAATTTAGATACGCCCTAGACGAACTCGGCCGGACGCCCGGCTGTGATATGTTTCCGGAATCCGGAAGGAGGACGTGCAAGGCATGCAGGTGGAAAGCTCCGACAAGATACGCAACCTGGCGATCGCCGGCCACAGCGACACCGGCAAGACCACCCTGGTGAGCTCGCTGCTCCACGCCAGCGGCGTCGTCAACCGCATGAACAGGATCGAGGACGGCAACACCGTCACCGACTACGATGCCGAGGAGATCGAGCGCGGTATCTCGATCGGGCTGGCCGCGGTCCACCTGCCGTGGAAGCAGCACAAGCTCAACCTGATCGACTGCCCCGGCTACAGCATCTTCTTCGCCGAGTCCCGTAGCGCCGCCCGCGCCGCCGACGCCATCCTGCTGTGCATCAACGCCGTCTCGGGTCTCGAGGTGACCAGCGAGAAGGCCTGGGCGGTCGCCCGTGAATGGAAGCTGCCGGTGCTCATCCACCTGACCAAGATGGACCGCGAGCGGGCCGATTTCGAGAACGACCTGGGCAAGCTGCAGGCCGCCCTGGGCCGCGAGGTCGTCGCGCTGCAGGTGCCGGTCGGCCAGGAGCACGACTTCGCCGGCGTCATCGACCTGCTGGCCGAGAAGCTCTACCGCTACGAGCCCGACGGCGACGGCAAGGCCAAGGGCCGGCCGGTGCCCGAAGAGCTCAAGGGAGAGATGGAGACCTGGCGCGAGCGGTTCGTCGAGGCGGTGGCCGAGACCGACGACGAGCTGCTCGAGAAGTACTTCGAAGAGGGAGCGCTGGAGGTCGACGAGTTGCGCACGGCGCTACGCAAAGCCGTCCTGGCGCGGAAGATCGTACCGGTCACCATGAGCTCCGCCTCCCACGGCATCGGCCCTTCGGCGCTGCTCGACCACATCGTCGACGTGGCGCCGGCGCCGTCCGACCGGGAGTTCTTCCCGGCCACCAACATCGCCGGCGAGCCGGTGGAGGTCAGAACCTCGATCGACGAGCCGGCCAGCGCCCTGGTCTTCAAGACCCTGAGCGACCCGTTCACCGGCAAGGTCTCGCTGATCCGGGTGGTCAGCGGCACCGTCACCACCGACAGCCACCTGTGGAACTCGCGCGCCGACGTCGAGGAGCGCACCACCAACCTGATGCTCGTCGAGGGCAAACAGAGCCGCGCCACGCCACAGCTGGTCGCCGGCGACATCGGCGGCGTCGCCAAGCTCAAGCTGGCCGCGACCGGCGACACGCTGGCCGACAAGAGCCGGCCGGTCGTGCTGGCCTGGATGCCCAAGCGCGAGGACGCCATCTCCTTCGCCATCGAGCCCAAGTCGAAGGGCGACGAGGAGAAGATCGGCGAGGCGCTCGGCCGGCTGATGGAAGAGGACATCACCCTGCACGCCCATCGCGACCCCGAGACCGGCGAGTTCCTGCTCTCCGGCACCGGCCAGCTGCACGTCGAGATCGCCGTCGCCAAGCTGAAGAAGAGGTTCAACGTCGAGGTGATCCTGCACCCGCCCAAGGTCCCCTATCGCGAGGCGATCCGCAAGCCGGCCGACGGCCACGGCCGGCACAAGAAGCAGACCGGCGGCCGCGGCCAGTTCGCCGACTGCCGGATCATCGTCGAGCCGCTGACCGACGGCCAGGAGTTCGAGTTCGTCGACGAGATCTTCGGCGGCTCGATCCCGCAGGGCTACCGGCCGGCGGTGGAGAAAGGCATCCAGGAGGCCCGTCGCCGGGGCTATCTCGCCGGCTACCCGGTGAGCGGCTTCCGCGTCCGGCTGAAGGACGGCCAGCATCACGACGTCGACTCCTCCGAGATGGCGTTCAAGGTGGCCGGCTCGCTGGCCTTCAAGGACGCCATGAGCAAAGCCGCCGTGACCATCCACGAGCCCTATATGAAAGTCGACATCACCACCAGCGAGGAGTGCACCGGCGACATCATGAGCGACCTGGCGCAGCGCCGCGGCCGGCCGCAGGGGATGGAGACCCGGGGGCACAACCAGGTGGTCACCGCGGCCGTGCCGCTGGCCGAGATGCTCACCTACGCCCCGGCCCTGACCGCCATGACCCAGGGCCGCGCCAGCTTCCACATGGAGTTCTCCCACTACGAGGAGGCGCCCAAGCCGGTGCAGGACAAGATCATCGCCGAGGCGCAGCGGGAGAAGGACGAGAAAGCCTAGGAGCGGCCGGCAACACCCTCCCGACCCGGATCGAGGCGATGAGCGAGCGACGGGTGATCGTGGTCGGAGCCGGGCTCGCCGGGTTGGCGTGCGCCCGGCGGCTGCACGAGGCCGGCGTGGGAGTGGTGGTCCTCGAGGCCGCTGGCGAAGTCGGCGGTCGCGTCCGCACCGACGAAGTCGACGGCTTCCTGCTGGATCGCGGCTTTCAGGTGCTGCTGACCGCCTATCCCGAGTGCCGCCGCCAGCTCGACTACGAGGCTCTCGACCTGCGCGCCTTCTTCCCCGGCGCCCGGGTGCGCCTGGGAGGCCGCTTCCACACCGTCGCCGATCCCTGGCGGGCGCCGCTGGCCGGGCTGCTGGGCGCCTTCGCCCCGATCGGCGGCCTGGCGGACAAGCTGCGGGTCGCCCGGCTGCGCCGGCGGCTGCTGGCGACCGACCTCGAGGCGCTCTTCGCGCGACCGGAGCGGACGACGCTGGAAGCGCTGCGCCGGGAGGGCTTCTCGGAGGCGATGATCGATCGGTTCTTCCGCCCCTTCCTCGGCGGCATCTTCCTCGAGCGCGAGCTCGCCACCTCGAGCCGGATGTTCGAGTTCGTCTACAAGATGTTCAGCTCCGGCACCACCGCCCTGCCGGCGGCGGGGATGCGGGCGATCCCGCGCCAGCTGGCCGCCGGCCTGCCCGCCGGCGCGGTCCGCACGCGATCCAGGGTGGAGGAAGTCCGGCCGGACGGGGTGCGGCTGGAATCGGGAGAGCGCCTCGAGAGCGACGCGGTGGTCGTCGCCGGCGCCCTGGCCGAGGGGCCCCAGCTGCTGCCGGGGCAGCCGCCGACCTCCTGGTGCTCCACCACCTGCCTCTACTTTGCGGCCCCGGAGCCGCCGCTGGCGCGGCCGATCCTGGTCCTCGACGGCGACGGCGCGGGCCCGGTCGGCAATCTCTGCGTGCCGAGCCAGGTGGCGCCGTCCTACGCGCCGCCCGGCCGAGCGCTGGTCTCGGCCAGCGTGATCGGCGGCGGGGCCGCCGGCGAGAGATCCGATGACGAGCTGGAGTCGACGGCCCGGGAGCAGCTGGGTGGCTGGTTCGGATCGGCGGTAAAGGCGTGGGAGCTGCTGCGCATCTACCGCATCCGCCACGCGCTGCCGAGCCAGCCGCCACCGAGCCTGGAGCCGCCCGAGCGACCGGTGCGCATAGAGGATCGTCTCTATGCTTGCGGGGACCACCTCGACAACGCCTCGATCCAAGGGGCCATGGTCTCGGGGCGGCGCGCGGCGGAGGCCCTGCTGGCAGAGCTCGGAACATCCTGAGCCGGCACCGAGCCTGAAACGGGACCGGGACCGGGAGGGGCTCGTGGCGCCTCGCGGCGCTCGAGCAGGCGCCGAGGCCCCGGTCGAGAGATTGGAGAAGGCCGCGGCAGCGTTCGCGGAGACCGGCGGCGAGAGCGAACTCTCGGCGCCCGAGTTGCGTCCATGAGGGTGAAACCGCTCCACTCACCACTCGGAGGATCGCACCGTGAAGAAATCTCGCCTGGTCAGTACCGCCGTCTGCCTCGCCGCCGCCCTCCGTCTCGGCTCCCCCACCGCCAGCCGTGCCGAGGAGACGATCGCCGCCCGGCTCGACTCGATCACCGACGAGCTCTTCGCGCTGGGGATGGCGCCGGGTCTGGCCGTCTCGGTGGTGAACGGCGGCGAGCTCGTCTACTCGCGCGGTCTCGGCGTCGCCGATCTCGACAGCGGCCGGCCGGTGACCCCGGAGACGCTGTTCTACATCGCCTCCGCCACCAAGCCGTTCACCGCCCTGGCGGTGGCCCTGCTCGACCACGAGGGGGTGATGGAGCTGGAGGCGCCGATCACCCGCTACCTGCCCGAGCTCGAGCTCGGCCCGCCGCTGGCGGCGGACGAGATCACCCTGCGGGACCTGCTGACCATGACCCATGGCATCGAGAACGGCGGCCCGGTGGTCTTCCGCACCGCCTTCTCGGGCGAGTTCACCCGGGCGATGCTGCTCGAGCTTCTAGCCGGCTACGGACCGGCCGAGACCGGCCGCGCCTTCAGCTACGGCAACCTGGGCTACAACATCGCCGGGCTGGCGGTCGAGGCCGCCACCGGCCGGTCCTGGAAGGAGGTCGTCGACGGCAAGGTCCTGGCGCCGCTGGGCATGACATCCACCAGCGCCTGGCGCTCCCGCGTCGACGCGGCGCGGCTGGCGATGCCGCATGCGCCGTCGCCGGACGGCTTCCGCCGCCTGCCCTACACCAAGGACGACGCCAACATGCACGCTGCCGGCGGCCACGTGACGACGGTGCTCGACCTGGCCCGGTGGCTCGAAGCCCAGCTCAACCAGGGAGTGGTCGACGGCGAGCGGGTCTTCCCGGCCGCCGTGATCGCCGAGACCCACCGCCAGCAGGCCGAGCAGGACAAGCAGATCGGCCCGTTCCACCGTCATGGCTGGGGCCTCGGCTGGGACCTGGCGACCTATGACGGCGAGCTCATGCTGCACCGCTTCGGCAGCTACGCCGGCTTCCGGCCGCACGTCTCGTTCCTGCCCGAGCGCGGCCTCGGGGTAGCGGTCCTGGCCAACGACGAAGCGCTCGGCGGCATGCTGGTCGACCTGGTGGCGAGCGCCATCTACGACGAGCTGCTCGACAAGGGCGACGCGGCGGAGAGGAGGGCTGCGGTCGGGCGCCAGACGGCGGAACGGGTCGCCATGGGCCGCCAGCACCTCGCCCGCGAGCTCGAGCGCCGCGCCGCCCGGCAGACCGGTTTGACGCGTCCGCTGGCGGCTTACACGGGCGATTTCGCCAACCCCGAGCTCGGTCGGATGAAGTGGCGGCTGATCGACGGCCGCCTCGAGACGCGCATCGGCCTCGCCCGCTCCGAGGCCGAGATCTACGACGCCGAAGTCGACCAGCTGCGGGTCGAGCTGACCGGTGGCGGCCAGGTGGTCCGGTTCACATTCACCGACGGGCGGGCGACCTCGCTGACCTACGGCGATCGGGTCTTCACCCGGACTAGCGGCTAGCCCGGCCGGAGAGTCCCCGCCCGTCCGCCTCGGGCCGGTCTACGGTCGTAACTGCGTGATGACCTTCCACGGCCCAACTTGCCGGGTGCGGCACCCGGACTTCGAGAGCACTCTCGATTGCGAGCCCAGCGGCAGCTCACGACCACCGCCGCACAACAGCACTACCCGCTGGGGCGGCGCGAGGCCACGGTCGGCTTCCTAGACTGGGTACGGAGGCCGCTGGCGGGTGAAGATCCTCGTCTATGGAGCGGGCAACATCGGTTGTCTCTACGCCGCGCTGCTGGCCGAGTCCGGGCAATCGGTTTCGGTCTTGGCCCGCGGCCAGAGGTTGGCCGATCTTTGCGCCCAAGGCATCCTGCTGGGGGAGTGGCGATCCGCGAAGCGGATCTCGGTCCGGGTCCCGGCCATCCAGGCCTTGGGCCCCGACGACGCCTACGACCTGATTCTGGTCGTCCTGCCCCGGCACCGAGTGGCCGAGGCGCTGCCCGCTTTGGCTGCCAACCGGCGCACGCCGAGCGTCCTGTTCTTCGGCAACAACGCCGCCGGCCCCAGCGAGCTGGTCGAGGCGCTGGGTGGTGAACGGGTGCTGCTGGGCTTTCCGGGGGCGGCAGCCCATCCCGACAAGGATCGAATCCGCTACCTGATCTGCTCGCCCAGGGAGCAGCCCACCACCATCGGCGAGCTCGACGACCGCAAATCGGAACGCATCCGCGCCATCGCCGCGACCCTGGAGACGGCCGGCTTCCCCGTCGCCATCTGCCCCGCGATGGACGCCTGGCTCAAGACTCACGCGGTGGAGATCGCGCCCACCGTCATGGCGCTGTTCATGTGTGGCGGCGATCGCCTGCGCATGGCTCGCACCCGCGACAGCCTGGTACTGATGCTGCGGGCCATCCGCGAAGGCCACCGGGTGCTGAGGAAGCTCGGGGTCCTGATCACGCCCGCCAACCACCGCGTCTTCGGGTGGCTGCCAGAGCCGATCCTCCTCGCCCTGATGCGGCGCATGGTGGCCAGCGAAGAGACAGCGGTGAAGATCGGCCACGCCGAGGCTGGCCGCCCCGAGTGGCAGGCGATCGCTGAACAGCTTCGAGCCCTGGCGGCAGAGGCGCGGATCCCTACGCCGGCCCTGGACCGCCTCAGCCGCCACCTTGATCCTCAGGCCGAGCCGCTGCCGGACGGCGCCTCAATGCTCCGGCCAACCTGGCGTCGGCAACACATCCACGCGGGTCCTGGCCCCCCGGCCGGCTGACCAACCGCTCGGAGGTAGTTGCGCTTTTCAGAACGCAGCGCGGCGGAACGGTCGGCGCCAACACTGCCTCGGATCCCAAGTCAGTCCGGACTGCGCTTGCCGGATACTCAGCGCCGGTCCATGGCGCTGCGCTTCATGCGTGGCGCAAACAAGAAAACGGGAGACCGCGCGGCCCCCCGTCGAATTCGGCGCTGCTCGCAACCAGCGAGCGGTCGCGGCGCTACTTCTTGCCCTTGGCCTTCTTCGGCTCGGGCGCGGCCTCTTCGCCCTTGTCCACCAACTCGAGGATCGCCATCTCGGCGGCGTCGCCGAGCCGGGGGCCGAGCTTGACGATGCGGGTGTAGCCGCCCGGCCGCTCGGCGAAGCGCGGGGCGATGTCATCGAACAGCTTCTTGATCAGCGAGCGATCGTCGACCCAGCGACGGACCAGCCGGCGGGCGTGGAGCGTGCCCCGCTTGCCCTGGGTGATCATCTTCTCGGCCAGGGGCCTGAGCTCCTTGGCCTTGGGCACGGTGGTGCGGATGCGCTCGTGCTCGATGAGCGAGGCCAGCTGGTTGCGGAACATCGCCCGCCGGTGGGAGGTGGTGCGGCCCAGTTTGCGGCCGCTGACTCGGTGTCGCATGGGGTGCCTCTTTCCTCAGACGCCGGCGGGAACCCGCTCGGGCGACTCCTGCAAGGGCACGTCCATGCCCAGGCGCAGACCGAGCGACGTCAGCAGCTCGTTGACCTCGTCGAGCGACTTCTTGCCGAAGTTCTTGGTTTCCAGCATCTCGCGCTCGCTCCGCCGCACCAGGTCCCTCAGGGTGTGGATCCGAGCGTTCTTGAGACAGTTGGCCGAACGCACCGTCAGCTCGAGCTCGTCGATGTTGCGCGACAGCAGCAGGTCGATGCCCGACGGGTCGATGGTCTCGTCGGCCGCCTCGCCGACGATGCTCTCCTCGGACTCGATGAAGATGGTCAGGTGGTCCTTGAGCAGCATCGATGCCAGCGAGACCGACTCCTCGGGGGAGACGGTGCCGTTGGTCCAGACCTCGAGGATCAGCCGCTCGTAGTCGGTGGCGCGGCCGACCCGGGCCGACTCGACCTTGAAGTTGACCTTCTTGACCGGGCTGTGGACCGAGTCGATCGGCACCCAGCCGAGGCCGACGCTCTCGTCGAAGTTCTGCTCGGCGCTGCGATAGCCGCGGCCGGTCGAGACCTTGGCCTGCAGCTTGAGGCTGCCTTCGCTGGACAACGTGGCGATGTGGACATCGGGATCGCAGATCTCGACCTGCGGGTCGCCGGACAGCTGACCGGCGGTAACCGGCCCCGGGCCGGTGGCCTCGATGCCGACGAAGCGCGCCTCCTCGGCGTGCAGCCGGATCGGGATCTGCTTGAGGTTGAGGACGATGTCGGTGACGTCCTCGACCACCCCGGGCAGCGACGAGAACTCGTGCTGCACGCCCTCGATCTGCACCGCCGTCACCGCCGCGCCCTCGATCGACGAGAGCAGGCTGCGCCGCAGGGCGTTGCCCACGGTGGTGGCAAACCCGCGCTCGAACGGCTGCGCGGTCAGACGGGCGTAGCTGCCCGTATGGGTCTCGATTTCCACTTCAATGCGCTTGGGGCGCTGGAATCCCTTCCAAAGCATGACTTCTCCTTGTTTCTACTGGCCGTTTTCTACTGGCCGAACAGAGGCAGCCGCGGTTAACGGCTATAGAGCTCGACGATCAGCTGCTCTTCCACCGGCAGCTTGATGTCTTCCCGCGTCGGCAGCGCCAGCACCTTGCCGCTGAAGTTCTCGGCATCAAGCTCCAGCCAGCTGGGGATTCCCCTGCCGCGGGCGGACTCGACACTGGCGCGGATGAATTCGTTTTTGCGACTCTTGTCGCGGACGGAGATTGCCTGGCCCAGCCGCACCTGGTAAGAGGCGATGGTGGTCTTGCGATCGTCCACCCGGACGTGGCCGTGGCGCACCAGCTGACGCGCCTGGGCTCGCGACGAAGCGAACCCGAGGGCGAATACCACGTTGTCGAGCCGCCGCTCGAGCATCACCAGCAGGTTCTCGCCGGTGATCCCCTTGCGCCGCTCGGCCTCCTGAAAGTAGCTGCGGAACTGACGCTCGAGCACACCGTAGATGCGCTTGACCTTCTGCTTCTCGCGCAGCTGCACCGGATAGCCCAGCTTGCGGCGGCTGCGCCGCTGACCGTGCTGACCCGGCGGATAGCCGCGTCGCTCGATGGCGCACTTCTCCTTGAAACAGCGGTCCCCCTTGAGGAACAGCTTCATTCGTTCCCGGCGACAGAGCCGGCAGACGGATCCCTTGTAACGTGCCACGGTGTCCTATTCTCCTCAGTATTGCCTGACGGGTGTCAAACGCGCCGCCGCTTGCGCGGCCGGCACCCGTTGTGGGGAATTGGCGTCACGTCCTTGATCGACTTGACGCTCAACCCCGTGGAAGCCAGGGCGCGCACCGCCGACTCGCGGCCGCCGCCGGGCCCCTTGACCTGGACGTCGATCGACCGCATGCCGACGTCCTTGACCGAATGGCCGACGTTGCGCCCCGCCACCTGGGCCGCGAAGGGCGTGCCCTTGCGCGATCCCTTGAAACCGATTCGACCGGCGGAAGACCATGCCAGCACCTTGCCCTCGGGATCGGCGACGGTGATCAGGGTGTTGTTGAATGTGGCCAGGATGTGGGCGACGCCATGCGGCACGACGCGCTTCTCCTTCTTCTTGACCTTCTTTTTGCCGAGCTGTTTCGCCATTACTTCTTGACCTTCTTCTTGCCGGCCACGGCACCGCGTCGTGGGCCTTTGCGGGTGCGGGCGTTGGTGTGAGAGCGCTGTCCGCGCACCGGCAGGTTGCGCCGGTGGCGGATACCGCGGTACGAGCCGGTTTCGATCAGCCGGCGGATGTTCTGGGTTACCTCTTTGCGCAGGTCACCCTCGACCCGCTCGTCCTGGATCACGTCGCGGATCCGCCGCGCCTCGTCCTCGGTGAGATCCCTGACCTTGGTGACGGCTTCGACTCCGGCAGCCTCCAGGATCTTGTGCGATCGGGTGCGGCCGATGCCGTAGATATAGGTCAGACCGACCCAGACCTGCTTCTGCTGCGGCAGGTCGACGCCTGCGATGCGTGCCATTCTCGCTCCTACCCTTGACGCTGCTTGTGTTTCGGATTGTCACAGAGCACCCGCACGACACCATGACGGCGGACGATCTTGCACTTGGGACACATTCTTTTCACTGACGCTCGAACTTTCATCGCTTACGACCTCATCCGGTAGACGATTCGACCGCGTTTCAGGTCGTAGGGCGACAGCTGCACCTTGACCCGGTCGCCGGGGAGGATACGGATGAAGAACTTCCGCATCTTGCCCGAAACGTGGGCCAGGACGATATGGTCTTCCCCGCCCTCGTTGGCGCCCATGTCGACCTTCACCCGGAACTGCGCGTTGGGCAGCGGCTCGACCACTGTTGCCTCGACCTCGATCGCTTCTTCTTTCGCCATGGTTCCTCCCTCCGCCGGCTAGGCGCCGGCCTCCGAGATGCCGAGAACCCTGGCACCGCTTTCGGTCACCGCGACCGAGAACTCGAAGTGGGCCGAAAGCGAGCCGTCGGCGGTGCGCGCCGTCCAGCCGTCGGGATCGATCTTGACGCCGGCGCCGCCGGCGTTGACCATCGGCTCGATCGCCAGGACCAGTCCCGGCTTGAGCCGCGGCCCGCGGCCCGAGTTGCCGAAGTTGGGCACCTGCGGATCCTCGTGCAGCGCGGTGCCGATACCGTGACCGACGAACTCGCGCACCACCGAGAAGCCGCCCGCCTCGACGTGGGCCTGCACCGCGTGGCCGATGTCGGAAACGTGCCCCTCCGGACGCACCTGGCGAACCGCCAGATCGAGCGCCTCGCGGGTCACCTCGAGCAGGTTGCGGGCCTCGCCCTCGACCTCGCCGACAGCGAAAGTGCGCGCCGCGTCGCCGTAGTAGCCCTGGAACAAGACGCCGCAGTCCACACCCACGATGTCGCCCTCGACGAGCTCCTGGGCCGCCGGGATGCCGTGCACGATCACGTCGTTGACCGAGGTGCAGAGGGTGGCGGGATAGCCGCGGTAGTTGAGGAAGGCGGGCACGGCGCCGGCGGCGCGGATCGTCTCCTCGGCGTAGCGGTCCAGATCGGCCGTCGTCACGCCGGGAGCGATGCGCTGCTCGATGCCGTCGAGGACCCGATGCACGAGGCCGTTGGCCGCGTCCATGAGGTCGATTTCGCCGTTTGTCTTGAGTACCATCACGCTGTCACTTCCAGGGCCTGGCGGATGCCTTCAGCGACCGCGGCGATGGACCGATTCCCATCGACCCTGCGCAGCAGGCCCAAACCTCTATAGTACTCGATAAGCGGCTCGGTTTTCTCGCGGTAGACCTCGAGCCGGCGGCGCACGATGTCCTCGGTGTCGTCGTCGCGCTGCCGCTCCAGGGTGCGGCGCACCAATTCGTCCTCAGGAACGTCCACCAGCACCACCACGTCCAGCCGCTCGCCGGTCTCATCCAGGATACGGCCCAACGTGCCGGCCTGGGCCAGGGTGCGTGGATAGCCGTCGAGCAGATAGCCGCCGGCGGCGTCGTCGCGCGACAGCCGCTCCCGCACCACCTCGGCCATGGTGGCGTCGTCGACCAGCGAGCCGGCGCTCAGGATCGACTCCACCCGGCGACCCAGCTCGGAGCCGCCGCTCACCGCGCGGCGCAGCATCCGGCCGGTAGAGATGGCCGGCACGCCCAACCGCTCGGCGAGGATCTCGGCCTGGGTGCCCTTGCCCGAGCCCGGCGGGCCGAGCAGCACCACACGCCGACCGGGACGCGCGGGGCTGGCGCTAGCGTCGCCCACGGATCCTCCCACGCTTCATGAAGCCCTCGTAGTTGCGCATCACCAGCTGGCTTTCGACCTGTTGCACCAGGTCCATCGCCACGCCGACCACGATCAGCAGCGAGGTGCCGCCGAAATAGAAGTTGATGCCCATGCCGCTGGTGATCCAGTCGGGCAGGAAGCTGTCCAGCCCGGGACCGATCCACGGCAGGCTCTGCACCTTGAAGCCGCTGAGCAGGAACTCGGGCAGCACCGAGACCGCCGCCAGGTAGACCGCGCCGACCAGGGTCAGGCGGGTGAGGATGCGATCGATGTACTCCGACGTGCGCTTGCCCGAGCGGATGCCGGGGATGAAGCCGCCGTACTTGCGCAGGTTCTCCGCCGTGTCGGCCGGGTTGAAGATGATCGACACGTAGAAGTAGCAGAAGAAGACGATGGCGGTGATGTAGAGCACGTAGTGCAGCGGCTCGCCCCAGGCCAGCGCGTCGGCGATCTTCTGCACCCAGGGGTTCTGGAACATGCCGGCGACGGTGGTCGGGATGATCACCACCGAGCTGGCGAAGATCACCGGGATAACGCCGCCGGTGTTGACCCGCAGCGGCAGATAGGTGTTCTGCCCGCCGTAGATCTTGCGGCCGACGACCCGCTTGGCATACTGCACCGGGATGCGCCGTTGAGCCCGTTCCATGTAGACGATGAAGGCCACCACCGCCACCATGAAGATGATCAGCACCAGCACCTTGAGCACCGACAGGGCGCCGCTCTGGATGCTGGAGACGGTGTTCGAGACCGCCCCCGGCAGGGCGACCACGATGCCCGAGAAGATGATCAGCGAGATGCCGTTGCCGACGCCGCGCTCGGAGATCTGCTCGCCCAACCACATGACGAAGGCGCAGCCTGTGGTCAGGGTCAGCACGGTCATCAGCCGGAAGCCCCACCCCGGGGTCACCACCAGCGAGGCGCCGCCCGGAGTGGTCATGCGCTCGAGCCACAGGGCGATGGTGATCGACTGGATGGTCGAGATACCCATGGTCAGGTAGCGGGTGTACTGGGTGATCTTGCGCCGCCCGAGCTCGCCCTCCTTGGAGAGCTTCTCGAGAAACGGCCAGACCACGGTCAACAGCTGCAGGACGATCGAAGCGGTGATGTACGGCATGATGCCGAGCGCGAACACCGCCACCCTCTCCAGGCTGCCACCGGTAAAGGTGTTGACAAAGCCCAGGAAGGTGTCCTTCATCGACGCCATGAACTCCAGCAGCGCCTGCGGATCGATCCCCGGCGTCGGGATGTTGCACCCGATCCGGTAGACCCCCAGCAGGGCGAACATGAAGAGCACCCGCTTGCGCAGGTCGGGGATGGCGAAGATATTGCGAAAGCTGTCGATCACGACGCCAGCACCTCGCAAGTCCCGCCCGCGGCCTCGATCTTGCGCCGCGCGGCGGCCGAGAACTTGTGCGCCGAAACCTCCAACGCCCGGTCGACCTCGCCCTGGGCGAGGATCTTGACCAGCCGGCCGGGCCTGACCCGACCCATCTTGGCCAGCAACTCGGGCGTCACTTCACCTTCGAGACCGGCCAGGCCGGCCAGATTGACGATCTCGTACTCGGTCCGGAAGATGTTGGTGAAGCCTCGCTTCGGCACCCGCCGCAGCAGGGGCATCTGGCCGCCCTCGAAGTCACGCCGCTGGCTGAAGCCAGAGCGCGAGCGCTGGCCCTTGTGGCCGCGGCCGGCGGTCTTGCCCAAGCCGGAGCCCGGCCCGCGGCCGATCCGTTTGCGGTTCTTGCGGCTGCCGTCGGCTGGAGTCAGATCGTGTAGCTTCATCTATTCGTCCTCGACCAGTTGAACCAGATGCGGCACCTTGGCGACCATGCCCCGCACCGCCGGTGTGTCCTGCCGTTCCACCACCTGGTGAATGCGCCGCAGGCCCAGCCCGCGCAGCACGTCGTGTTGATTCTGCGGTCGGCCGATGGCGCTGCGCACCTGCCGGATGCGCAGGAGCTTCTTGCCCCGTGCCTTAGCCTTCGCCATCGCCCTGCTCCTTGGCCGCGGCCGGCTCCGCGGCCACCTCGACAGCGGCCGCCGCCGGCTCGTCGCTCTCGGCTGCCGGCGTCTCGGCCCCGGCGGTATCAACCGGCGCTTCGGTCACCGCATCGGCAGGGGCCTCGGCGTCTGCCTCAGCCACCGCCGGCGCGGCCTCTTGGGCCGCGGGCTGCGCGGCCGGCGCCGCTGCCGGCGCCGCTGCACTGACGTCGTCGTCGCGGCGGCGCAAGGCGCGCACCGTCTCTTCACGGCGCAGCTGGAGCAGCGCGTCCATCGTCGCCTTGACCACGTTCTGGGGGTTCTTGGAGCCCAGCGACTTGGTCAGGATGTCCTGGATGCCCGCCCCCTCGACCACCGCCCGCACGGCGCCGCCGGCGATCACGCCGGTGCCCTGCGAGGCGGGCTTGACCAGCACCCGGCTGGCACCAAAGACCCCCAGCGCCTGGTGCGGAATCGTCGTGCCGGCCATCGGCACGCTCACCAGGTTCTTGCGGGCCACGTCGATGCCCTTGCGAATCGCGCTGGGCACCTCCTTCGCCTTGCCCGAGCCGAAGCCGACCCGGCCGTTGCCATCGCCGATCACCACCAACGCCGAGAACGAGAAGTTCTTGCCGCCCTTGACGACCTTGGTGACCCGGTTGATGTCGATCACCTGCTCGTAGAACTCTGGTTCTCTGGAAAAGTTCCTGTTCAAAATGCTCTCCTTCGGGAAGCGGGCCTAGAAGTCCAGCCCCTTCTCGCGGGCGCCTTCGGCGACTGCCTTGATTCGTCCGTGGTAGATGTAGCCGCCGCGATCGAATACGACGCGGTCGACGCCCTTCTCGCGAGCCCGCTCGGCGATCGTCTCGCCGATCAGCTTGGCCGCGGCGCGGGAGTCGCCGCCGCCTTCGAAGCGGCCGCGCAGCGCCGGCTCGGCCGAGCTGGCCTGGGCCAGCGTCTCGCCCCGCTGGTCGTCGATCAGCTGGGCGTAGATGTACTTCGAGCTCTTGTAGACCGCCAGCCGCGGCCGCTCGCCGGTGCCGGCGACCCGCGCCCGCACCCGGCGGTGAGCCCGCTGGCGGCGCGCTGCCCGCTGTTGAATATTCGCCATCTCCTGGTCTCCGTCCTCTAGCCCGCGCCGGCCTTGCCGACCTTGCGCCGGATCTCTTCGTCGGCATAGCGGATGCCCTTGCCCTTGTAGGGCTCAGGCTTGCGCAAGGCGCGAATCTCGGCCGCGACCTGGCCCACCTGCTGGCGGCTTGGGCCGCTGACCGTGATGCGATTCTGCTTGTCGATCTCGACCTCGATGTCCTCGGGGATCGAGTAGACGACCGGATGCGAGAAGCCGAGGGCGAAGTTGATCACACGCCCCTGCACTTCCGCCCGGTAGCCGACCCCGTGGATCTCGAGCTTCTTGGTGAAACCCTCGTTGACGCCCTGCACGGCGTTGGCCAGAAGCGCCCGGACCAGACCGTGGCGCGAGCGCATCTCGCCGCTGTCGTCGCGGCGCGTGACCGTGACGACGCCATCCTCGATCTGGACCGGGATGCCGTCCAGAAGGCGCTCGCTGACCTGGCCCCGAGGCCCGTCCGCGACGAACAGGCCGTCGGCGATGGTGACCTTGACGCCGGCGGGCACCGGTATCGGCATTCTTCCTACACGCGACATCGTTCAGCTCCTACCAGATCTCGCACAGAAGCTCACCGCCGACGCCGCGCTGACGCGCCGCCTCGTCAGTGAGCAGCCCCTGCGAAGTCGACACGATGCCGACGCCGAGGCCACTGAGGACCGGCTTGATGTCGGCCGCCTTCGAATAGACCCGCCGGCCCGGCCGGCTGACCCGCTGGATGCTGCGCACCAGCGGCTCGCCGTCGGTGCCGTAGCGCAGATGGATGCGGATGAACCTGCTGGTCGGCCCCTCATCGCGCAGGCTGTACCTCTGGATGAAACCCTCGTCGTTGAGGATCTTGCAGACCTCGAGCTTGAGGTCCGAGGCCGGCACGTCCAGCCGGTCGTGGCGCACGCGGTAAGCGTTGCGAATCCGCGTCAGCAGATCGGCGATTGGATCGGTCATCGACATATCGTTCTCTCCGTCGTCTCCGCGCCCGGGGCTACCAGCTCGCCTTGATGACGCCCGGCAGGTATCCCTGCAGGGCCAGGTTGCGGAAACAGATGCGGCACAGGCCGAACTTGCGCATGTAGCCGCGCGGCCTGCCGCAGCGGCGGCAGCGGTGACGCACACGCACCTGGTGCTTCGGCTTCTTCCTCAGTTGCGCCATCTTCGCTTGTGTTGCCATCGCTCGCTTCCTCTCAGGCGCTCGGCCGCCGGAACGGCATGCCGAGCTCTCGCAGCAGGTAGAAGGCCTGCTCGTCGTTCTTGGCGGTGGTGACGAAGGTCACGTTGAGACCCTTCGACCGGTCCACCTTGTTGTAGTCGAGATCGGGAAATATCAGGTGATCGCGGATGCCCAGGGTGTAGTTGCCGCGGCCGTCGAAACTCGACGTCGGCACACCCCGGAAATCGCGCACACGCGGCAGGGCGACGGCGATCAACCGGTCGAGGAAGTCCCACATCCGGTTGCTGCGCAGGGTGACCCGGCAGCCGATCGGCATGCCGGTGCGCAGCTTGAAGGCGGCAATCGACTTGCGCGCGCGGGTGATCGTCGGCTGCTGGCCGGCGATGGTCGCCAGCTCCTCGACCGCGGTGTCGAGCAGCTTGATGTTCTGCGTCGCCTCGCCGAGACCGATATTGAGCACGATCTTCTGCAGGCGCGGCACCGCCATGACGTTGTCGATGGCGAACTCCTGGCGGAGCTTCGCCGACACGTCGTCGCGATAACGCTGCTTGAGACGCGGCTGGTAGCCGTCGGCTGTCGCGCTGGGGGTTGAACTGCTCTGCTTCTGTGCCATCGACCTGACTACCTCAGTTGAAAGTTGCGCCACACTGCTTGCAGACGCGCACGCCGCTGCCGTCCTCGAGCCGCTTACGGCCGAGACGGGTCGGCTTGCCGCACTCGCCGCAGACCACCTTGAGCTTGGTCAGCGGAATCGGCGCCTCGCGCTCCAGGATGCCGCCCTGGATCTGCTTCGACGGATTGGGCCGGGTATGCCGCTTGATCAGGTTCACTCGCTCGACGATCGCCGTGCCGTCGGAAGGAAAGACCCGCAGGACCTTCCCCTTGACGCCTCGATCACGACCGGTGAGCACCATGACCTCGTCGTTCTTCTTGACCCGGACCTTGTTCATCTTCTTCCCACTCATGGCTGGACTCCGCACCTAGAGGACCTCCGGCGCCAGCGAGATGATCTTCATGAACCGCCGCTCGCGCAGCTCGCGCGCCACCGGACCGAAGACGCGGGTGCCGATCGGCTCACCGGTCTCGTTGACCAGCACCGCCGAGTTGGTGTCGAAACGGATATAGGTGCCGTCGCGGCGCCGCCGGGCCGCCGCCGTGCGCACGATCACCGCGCGCACGACCTCGCCCTTCTTGACCGTGCCGTCCGGTGTCGCCTCCTTGACCGAGGCGGTGATGACGTCGCCCAGCCCGCCGTACTTGCCGGACGAGCCGCCACGCATCTGGATGCAGGCGATCTTGCGCGCGCCGGAGTTGTCGGCGACGTCAAGGACGGTGCCCATCTGGATCATCTTCTAGGCTCCCTCGCCTCGCTGGAGGATCTTGCGCACTCGCCACCGCTTGAGGGCCGACAGCGGCCTCGTCGCGGCGATCTGCACCCGATCTCCCTCGCGGCACTGGTTCTCCTCGTCATGGGCGTAGAACTTCGACGTCCGCTTGACGTGCCGCTTGTACAGCGGGTTCATGAACGAGTTGCTGACGGCCACCACGACCGTCTTGTCCATCTTCGCGCTGACGACCTTGCCGACCTTGGTCTGGCGGCTGGCTCGCTGTTGCTCTTCCTGTGGCTGTTCTGGCATCTGATCTCTCCGCTAAGCCTGCTTCTGGCGCAGGACGGTCAGTACCCGCGCCAAGTCGCGGCGCACCAGCCTGAGCTTGGCCGGGTTCTCGATCTGGCCGGTGACCTGCTGCAGGCGCAGCGCGAACAGCTGTTCGGCCAGCTCGCGCTCCTTCTCCCTGAGCTCCTCCACCGTCTGCTCCGTGAGCTTCGCAGCCTTCATATCGCTATTTCCTCGTGCCGCGACAGGAACCGCGTCTTGATACCGAACTTGTGCGAGGCCAGCTCGACCGCGCGGCGCGCCAGCACTTCGGGCACACCTTCGATCTCGAACATGACCCGGCCCGGCTTGACCACCGCGACCCACTCCTCGGGGCTGCCCTTGCCCTTGCCCATCCGGGTCTCGAGCGGCTTCTTGGTGATCGGCTTGTCGGGGAAGATCCGGATCCAGATCTTGCCGCCGCGCTTGACGCCGCGGGCGATGGCGATACGGCCGGCCTCGATCTGGCGGGCGGTCACCCACCCGGCCTCGAGCGCCTGCAGCCCGTAGTCGCCAAAAGCGATGTAATCGCCGCCCTTGGCGCGTCCGGCGCGCCGACCGCGCTGTCTCTTGCGGTACTTGACCTTCTTCGGCATCAACATGATCTGAATCCTCGTCCCGTGTCGCTGGCGGTGCTAGATGGTGACCCGGCGCTGCTTCTCGCGCAGCAGGTCGCCCTTGTAGATCCAGACCTTGCAGCCGATGGTGCCGTAGGTGGTGTTCGACACGGCGTAGCCGTAGTCGATGTCCGCCTTGAGGGTGTGCAGCGGCAGCCGCCCCTCCTGGTACCACTCGGTGCGGGCGATCTCGTGCCCGCCCAGGCGCCCCGAGACCATGATCTTGAAGCCCTTGGCGCCAAATCGGAACGCCGCCTCCATCGCCTTCTTCATGGCCCGCCGGAAGGCGATCCGGCGCTGCAGCTGCCCGGCCAGGTTCTGCGCCACCAGCTGGGCGTCCAGCTCGGGCCGCTGGATCTCCTGGATGTTGATGTGCACCTCGCGCTTGACCCTCTTCTTGAGATCGTCACGCAGCTTGTCGACCTCGGCCCCCTTGCGGCCGATGACGATGCCGGGGCGCGAGGTGTAGATGGTGACGCGCAGGCGGTCCGCCGCTCGCTCGATGTCGATCTCGCTGACGCCGGCGTGCGCCAGCCGGACCTTGAGCTCCTCGCGCAGCGACAGGTCCTCCTGCAGCAGGTCGGCATAGTCGCGCTCGGCGTACCAGCGCGAATGCCAGGGCTTGTTGTAGACCAGGCGGAATCCGTAGGGGTGTGTCTTTTGTCCCACTTCGTTCGTCTCCTAGGAGGACTCACCCTTGCGGGTATCCAGTTTGATGGTCACGTGGCTCTGCCGCTTGATGATCCGAAAGGCTCGTCCCATGGGCTGGGGCCGGATCCGCTTCAGGGTCGGGCCGCCGTCGACGAAGATCTCCTTGACGAACAGCCGGTCGACGTCGACCTGCTCGTCGAGGCTCTCGGCATTGGCGATCGCCGAACGCAGCAGCTTGGCCAGCGGCCGCGCCGCCGCCTTGCGGCTCAGCGCCAGCAGGTTGACGGCGTTCTGCACGTCGCTGCCGCGGATCTGGTCGGCGACCAGACGCACCTTCTGCGGCGACGCCTGCAGGTACCTGAGCCTTGCGGTGAACTCCATCTTCGTCGCTCCCTGCCTATCTGGGCCGGCCGGCTTTTTCGGCCTTGCGGCCGCTGTGGCCGCGGAAGGTGCGGGTCATGGCGAACTCGCCAAGCTTGTGACCCACCATGTTCTCGGTGATGTAGACCGGGATGAATTTCATGCCGTTGTGGACCGCAATGGTGAACCCGACCATGTCGGGGATGATCGTCGATCGGCGCGACCAGGTCTTGATGACCCGCTTCTCGCCGCTGGTGTTCATCGCCTCCACCCGCCGATACAGGTGGTCGTCGATGAAGAAGCCCTTCTTTAGGGAGCGCGCCATAGTCTCTCCGTCCTCTACTTCTTCTTGCGTCGGCGCACGATCATCGAATCGGTGCGCTTGTTGTTGCGTGTCTTGTAACCCTTGGTCGGCACGCCCCACGGGGTGCAGGGGTGGCGGCCACCGGAGCTACGGCCCTCGCCGCCGCCCATCGGGTGATCCACCGGGTTCATGGTGACGCCGCGGTTGTGCGGCCGCCGCCCGGCCCAGCGCTTGCGCCCGGCCTTGCCCAGCGAGATCTTCTCGTGGTCGAGGTTGCCGACCTGGCCGATCGTGGCCATGCAGTCGATGTGCACCTTGCGCATCTCGCCCGAGGGCAGACGCAGCAGGGCGTAACGGCCCTCCTTCGCCATCAGCTGGGCGCCGCCGCCGGCGCTACGCACCATCTGGCCGCCCTTGCCGATCTTGAGCTCGATGTTGTGCACGATGGTGCCGACCGGGATGTGCCTGCAGCGGCAGGGCGTTGCCCGGGTTGATCGGCGCCTCCGGCCCGGAGATCACCTCGTCGCCCACCGCCAGGCCGTCGAGCCCAGAGAATGTAGCGCTTCTCGCCGTCGGCATAGTGCAGCAGCGCGATCCGCGCCGAGCGGTTGGGGTCGTACTCGACCGTCGCCACCTTCGCCGGCACGCCGGTCTTCTCGCGGCGGAAATCGACCACGCGGTAGCGCCGCTTGTGGCCGCCGCCGCGGTACCAGATGGTGATCCGGCCCTTGTTGTTGCGCCCGCTGATCCGCTTCCGCCCCTCGGTCAGCGCCTTGTGCGGCTGACCGATGGTGAGCTCGTCGAACGCCGCCACCGTCTGCTGGCGGCGAGCCGGATTGGTCGGCTTGTGCTGTTTGATCGCCATCGCCTCAGACTCCCTCGAAGAACTCGATCGGCTTCTCGCCGTCGGCCAGGCGGACGTAGGCCTTCTTCCAGTCCGGCTGGCGACCCGAGTAGCGGCCCTGCCGCCGGGTCTTGCCGTGCATCGAAGCGACCCGCACCTCGCTCACCTTGACTCCGAACTGGGCCTCGACGGCGCGGCGGATCTCGATCTTGTTGGCCCGCCGGTCGACCTGGAAGGCGACGATGTTGCGCTCGTCGCGCAACTCGGTCGACTTCTCGGTGATCAGCGGCCGCCGGATGATCTCCTGGATTCTCATCAGCCCAGCACCTCCACCAGCCGGCCCAGGGCCTGCTCGCTGAATACCAGATGGGGGCGGTCGACGACGTCGTAGACGTTGACCGCCAGCGCGTCCACGGTCTTGAGCCGGGGGTTGTTGCGCGCCGCCAGCGACAGGTTGTCGTTGTCGAAGCGATCGACCAGCAGCACCTTGCCGGCGGCTCCCAGCTTGCCCAGCGCGCGCGCCAGCTCGGCCGTCTTGTGGCTCTCGAGGTCGAGGCTGTCGATCACCAGCACGCCCTCGTCGGCCAGCTTGCGCGACAGCGCCGACTTGAGGGCGTTCTTGCGCTCGCGGACGCTCATCTTCTTCTCGTAGCTGCGCGGCTGCGGGCCGTGGGCCGTGCCGCCACTGCGCCACAGCGGGCTGGAAGCCGTACCGGCGCGCGCCCGGCCGGTGCCCTTCTGGCGCCAGGGCTTGCGCCCCGAAGCGGTGACCTCGGACCGGGTCTTGGTCTTGTGGGTGCCGCGTCGCTGCGCCGCCCGATAGGCCTCGACCGCCAGGTAGATGAGGTGCTCCTTGTAGGGATAGCCGAACACCTCTTCCGGCAGGTCGATCTCCCGCACTTTGCGGTTGTCGAGGTTCTTGACCGTGACTTTCATCGCCCTAGCCCTTCTTCGCCGCCTGGATCGCGATGTAAGCGCTGTTGGGCCCGGGCACCGAGCCCTTGAGAAAGAGCAGGTTGCGCTCTTCGTCGATCTTGACCACCCGCAGGTTCTTGGTGGTGATCCGCTTGTTGCCCATCTGACCCGGCAGCCGCACGCCGGGAAACACCCGCGACGGATCCGAGGCCTGGCCGATCGAGCCCGGCGCGCGATGGAACATCGAGCCGTGGGTCGCGCGGCCGCCGCCGAAGCCGTGGCGCTTGATCACGCCCTGGAAGCCCTTGCCCTTGCCGCGGCCGACCACGTCGACGTACTCGTCGACCTCGAAGATCGATGCCTTGATCTGGTCCCCGGCCTTGGCCTCGTCGTCGGCGGCCACCTTGAACTCGGTCAGCCGGCGCATCGGCGCCACGCCGCCGCGCTCGAAATGGCCGCGCATCGGCTGCGTCACGTGCTTCGGCGGGCGCGCCTCGACCAGCCCGATCTGCACCGCGTCGTAGCCGTCGCGAGCGGCGGTCTTGCGCTGCACCACCAGACACGGCCCGGCCTCGACGACGGTCACCGGCACGGCGTCGCCGGTCTCCGTGAAGATCTGCGTCATGCCGATCTTGCGACCCAGAATGCCCTTCATGGCCTACGCGCTCCCCTGCTTGCCAAAGGCCTTGATCTCGACGTCGACGCCGGCCGGCAGCTCGAGCTTCATCAGCGCGTCGACCGTCTGACTGGTCGGCTCGAAGATGTCCAGCAGCCGCTTGTGGGTGCGGATCTCGAACTGCTCACGCGACTTCTTGTCGATGTTGGGGCCGCGATTGACGGTGTAGCGGGTGATGTGCGTCGGCAGAGGAATCGGGCCGACCACCCGCGCACCGGTGCGGCGCGCCGTGTCCACGATCTCGTACGTGGACGCGTCGAGGCTGCGGTAGTCGTATCCCTTGAGGCGGATACGTATCTTCTCGTTGACCATGGCTTTTGATTCCTCTCGCGGACTACCGCCCGACTACTCCAGGATCTCGGTGACGGTGCCGGCGCCGACGGTGCGGCCGCCCTCGCGGATGGCGAAGCGGACGCCCTTCTCCATCGCGATCGGCGCGATCAGCTCCACCTCGAGGTTGACGTTGTCGCCCGGCATCACCATCTCGGTGCCCTCCGGCAGCTCTGAGGCCCCCGTCACGTCCGTCGTCCGGAAGTAGAACTGCGGCCGGTACCCCTTGAAGAACGGCGTGTGCCGGCCGCCCTCCTCCTTCGTCAGCACGTACACCTCGCCTCGAACTTCGTGTGCGGCGTGATCGACTCCGGCTTCGCCAGCACCTGCCCGCGCTCCACTTCGTCCTTCTTCGTGCCCCGCAGCAGCACGCCCACGTTGTCGCCCGCCTGCCCCTGGTCCAGCAGCTTGCGGAACATCTCCACACCCGTCACCACCGTCTTCGTCGTCGGGCGGATGCCGACGATCTCGACCTCTTCGCCCATCTTCACCACTCCGCGCTCGATCCGACCCGTCACCACCGTGCCGCGACCCGAGATCGAGAAGATGTCCTCGATCGGCATCAGGAACTCCTTGTCCACGTCCCGCTCCGGCTCCGGGAATGAACGTGTCCACCGCCTCCATCAGCTCGTGGATCGACTTCGTGTCCTCGTTCTCCTCCTCCGCCGCCAGCGCCTTCAGCGCCGAACCCCGGATCATCGGCATGTCGTCGCCCGGAAAGTCGTACTTCGACAAAAGCTCCCGGATCTCGAGCTCCACCAGCTCGAGCAGCTCCTCGTCGTCCACCATGTCGACCTTGTTCAGGTAGACCACCAGGTTCGGCACGTTCACCTGACGCGCCAGCAGCACGTGCTCGCGCGTCTGCGGCATCGGACCGTCCGCCGCCGACACCACCAGGATCGCGCCGTCCATCTGCGCCGCACCCGTGATCATGTTCTTCACGTAGTCCGCGTGACCCGGGCAGTCCACGTGCGCGTAGTGACGGTTCGCCGTCTCGTACTCCACGTGCGCCGTCGCGATCGTGATCCCACGCTCCTTCTCCTCAGGAGCCTTGTCGATCTCGTCGAACGCGATGAACTTCGCACCGCCTGATCGCGCCAGCGTCTTCGTGATCGCCGCCGTCAACGTCGTCTTGCCATGATCCACGTGACCGATCGTCCCGATGTTCACGTGCGGCTTCGTACGCTCGAACTTTTCCTTCGCCATCTCGACTCTCCTTCTAGCCGGCCGCTTTGGCCACGATCTCTTCGCTGACGCTCTTTGGCGCCTGCTCGTAGCTGTCGAACTGCATCGAATAGGTGGCCCGGCCCTGCGTGCGCGACCTGAGGTCGGTGGCGTAGCCGAACATCTCGGACAGCGGCACCTTGCAGCTGATCACCTGCGCGTTGCCCCGCGCCTCCATGCTCTGCACCCGTCCGCGGCGCGACGTCAGGTCGCCGATCACGTCGCCCATGTGGTCTTCGGGGGTCACCACTTCTACCGCCATGACCGGCTCGAGCAGCACCGGACGCGCCTTCTTGCAGGCGTCCTTGAACGCCATCGAGCCGGCGATCTTGAACGCCACCTCCGAGGAGTCGACCTCGTGGAAGCTGCCGTCGTAAAGGTCCATCTCGATGCCGTTCATCGTGTAGCCGGCGAGCGGCCCGGTCTCCATCGCCTCGCGCACTCCCTGCTCGACCGAGCGGATGTAGTCGCGCGGGATGGCCCCGCCCTTGATCTGGTCGTTGAACCGCCAGTCCGCGTCGGTGATCGGCCGGATGCGGATCTTGCAGTGGCCGAACTGGCCGCGGCCGCCGGTCTGACGCACGAACCGGCCGTCGCCGTTGGCCTCGATGGTGATCGACTCCCGATAGGCCACCTGCGGCCGGCCGACGTTGGCGCCGACCTTGAACTCGCGGATCAGACGGTCGGTGATGATCTCCAGGTGCAGCTCGCCCATGCCCGAGATCAGCGTCTGGCCGGTCTCCTGGTCGGTGTGCACCCGGAAGGTGGGGTCTTCCTGCTGCAGCTTCTGCAGCGCCGTGGCCAGCTTCTCCTGGTCAACCTTGGTCTTGGGCTCGATCGCCACCGCGATCACCGGCTCGGGGAAGTTCATCGCCTCGAGCACGACCGGGTGCTTGGGGTCGCAGATGGTGTCGCCGGTGGTCACGCCCTTCAGGCCCACCGCCGCGGCGATGTCGCCGGCCCAGACCTCCTTGCGCTCCTCGCGCTTGTCGGCGTGCATCTTGAGCAGCCGCCCGACCCTCTCGTTCTGCCGCTTGGAGACGTTGAGCACCGTGTCGCCGGTGGCGATCTTGCCGGAGTAGACGCGGAAGTAGGCCAGCTGGCCGACGAACGGATCGGTCATGATCTTGAACACCAGGGCGGAGAACGGCGCGTCGTCCTCGGCCGCGCGCTCGGCGGGCAGCTCGGTGTCGGGATCGATGCCCACGACCGGCGGGACGTCGTCCGGCGACGGCAGGTAGGCGATCACCGCGTCGAGCAGCGGCTGCACGCCCTTGTTGCGGAAGGCGCTGCCGCACAGGACCGGCTGCAGCTTGTTGGCGATCGTCGCCCGCCGCAGCGCCGCGCGGATCTCCTGGGTCGTCACCTCTTCGCCCGACAGGTACTTCTCGAGCAGCGCGTCGTCGGTCTCGGCCACCGCTTCGAACATCTCTTCGCGCACCTTGTGGGCCCGATCGAGCATCCCCTCGGGGATGTCGACGACCTCGTACTCGGCGCCCAGCGACTCGTCGGCGTAGAGGATGCCCTTGAGCTCGACCAGGTCGATGACCCCCTGGAAGTCGCCCTCGGCGCCCCAGGGCAGCTGCAGCACCACCGGCGAGGCGCCGAGACGCGAGCGCATCATCGCCACACAGCGGTCGAAGTCGGCGCCCACCCGGTCCATCTTGTTGACGAAGGCGATGCGCGGCACGTGGTAGCGGTCGGCCTGGCGCCAGACCGTCTCGGACTGCGGCTCGACGCCGGCTACCGCGTCGAAGACCGCGACGGCGCCGTCGAGCACCCGCAGCGACCGCTCGACCTCGGCGGTGAAGTCGACATGGCCGGGCGTGTCGATGATGTTGATCCGATGGTCGTCCCAGAAACAGGTCGTGGCGGCGGCGGTGATGGTGATGCCGCGCTCCTGCTCCTGCACCATCCAGTCCATCGTCGCGGTGCCGTCGTGCACCTCGCCGATCTTGTAGTTGACGCCCGTGTAGTACAGGACGCGCTCGGTGGTCGTCGTCTTGCCGGCGTCGATGTGCGCCATGATCCCGATATTTCGGGTTCGCTCCAAAGCGATAGTGCGTGACATGACAGTTTTTCTCGCGCCGCTCGACGGCTCTTCACCAATGGACTTCTTGCTGCCAGACGGCAACTCACGTTTGTGGGGGTACGACGATTCCCGCGGACGCGGGACTAATCGGACTACCAGCGATAGTGAGCGAAGGCCTTGTTCGCTTCCGCCATACGGTGGGTATCTTCCTTCTTCTTGATGGCCCCGCCCCGATTGTCGGCCGCCTCTGAGAGCTCGGCCGCCAGCCGCTGCTTCATGGTGCGCTCGCCACGCTTCAAGGCGCTCTGGATAAGCCAGCGGAAGGCGAGCGCCGTTCTGCGGCTGGGGCGCACTTCGATGGGCACCTGATAGGTCGACCCACCGACCCGGCGCGACTTCACCTCCACCGCCGGCTTGACATTCTCGATCGCCCGCTTGAAGACCTTCATCGGGTCATCCTCGGACTTCTCGCCGATCGTCTCGAGAGCATCGTAGACGATCCGCTCGGCAGTCGACTTCTTGCCGTCCTTCATGATCACGTTGATGAAACGGGTCACCAACTGGGAGTTGTAGACCGGGTCCTGCAGGACCTCGCGCTTGACCGCCGAATCTCGCCTGGACATCTCTCGAATCCCTCTCGCCTACGCCTTGGGCCGCTTGGCGCCGTACTTGGACCGGCCCTGCCGCCGGTCATCGACGCCCATGGCGTCGAGGGTGCCGCGAATCACGTGGTAGCGGACTCCCGGCAGGTCCTTGACCCGGCCGCCGCGAATCAACACGATCGAGTGCTCCTGCAGGTTGTGGCCGACGCCAGGAATGTAGGTCGTCACCTCGATGCCGTTGGTCAGCCGGACGCGCGCCACCTTGCGCAGCGCCGAGTTCGGCTTCTTGGGCGTCTGGGTGTAGACCCGCACGCAGACGCCTCGCCGCTGCGGCGCCGCCTGCAAGGCCGGGCTCTTGGTCTTCGAGACCTGGCGCACTCGGCCCTTGCGGACCAGTTGTTGGATCGTAGGCATTCTGCTCTCTCTAGGTTCGTTCTGCTTTCGTCTCCAAGGCCTTCCCCACCGTTCGAAAACAGCGGACAAGTCAGCTACGTCGGCGCTCCACTACCAGGCCTTCCACGAAGCTGAAGGGGATCCGTCGCCACCCAGCGCTCGCACTTCCGCGGGCCACTCAGCGCAACCTGCCGACACTAGCAAGCTCGGGGCGCCGCGTCAAGATGCCCGGCCCCGAGGCGCGCTCTACTCGGTCTCGACCACCTCCCGCGGAATGCCGCGAATCTCGCCCTCGCCGAAGTCGAACAGCAGGTCCTCGGCCTCGCCGTCGAGCGGCTCGAGCTTCTCCTCGGCGAGGTGGAAGTCGTGATAGTAGTCCAGGCCGGTGCCGGCGGGGATCAGTCGGCCGACGATGACGTTCTCCTTGAGGCCGCGCAGCAGGTCTATCTTGCCGTTGATCGCGGCCTCGGTGAGCACCCGGGTGGTCTCCTGGAAGCTGGCGGCCGAGATGAAGCTCTCGGTCGACAGCGACGCCTTGGTGATGCCCTGCAGCATCGGTCGGCCGATCGCCGCCTTGCCGCTGGCGTCGAGCACGCGGGCGTTCTCGTCGGCAAAGCGCCAACGGTCCACCTGCTCGTCGATCAGGAAGTCGGTGTCGTTGACCTCGACGATCTTCACCGAGCGCATCATCTGGCGGACGATGACCTCGATGTGCTTGTCGTTGATCGCCACGCTCTGCGAGCGGTACACCTCCTGGATCTTGTCCACCAGGTAGCGCTGCAGCTCCTTCTCGCCGAGCACGTGCAGGATGTCGTGCGGGTCGATCGAGCCGTCGATCAGCGGCTCGCCAGCCGCTACCCGCTCGCCCTCCTGGACGTTGACGTGGACCGAGCGCGGCACCTTGTAGTTGCGCACCTCGCCGGCGTCGTTCTGCACCGTGACGTTGCGCATGCCCTTCTGGATCTCGCCCAGGTGCACGGTGCCGTCGATCTCGCTGATGATCGCCGGCTCCTTGGGGCTGCGCGCCTCGAACAGCTCCACCACCCGCGGCAGGCCGCCGGTGATGTCCTTGGTCTTGGTCGACGCACGCGGGATCTTCACCAGGACGTCGCCGGGATAGACCTTCGCCCCCTCCTGCACCACGAGGTGGGAGCCGGTCGGCAGCATGTACCGGCGCTCGGCTCCCTTGCCGCGGATGACCACCGCCGGCGAACGCTTCTCGGACAGCTGCGCGTCGACGATGATCCGCTGCGAGAGACCGGTCACCTTGTCGGTGTCCTCGCGCACGTTCTCGCCCTCGACCACGTCCTGGAACTCCACCTCGCCGGCGATCTCGGTGAGCACCGCCGAGGTGAACGGGTCCCAGTTGACCAGCTCCTGGCCGGGGGCGACCTCGTCGCCCTCCTTGACCGCCAGGTGCGAGCCGTAGGTCAGCGCGTAGCGCTCGAGCTCGCGGTCCTTGCTGTCGGAGATCAACAGCTTGCCGCTGCGGTTGACCACCACCAGCTCGCCGCTCTTGCTCTTGACCGTGTTGACGTTGAGGTACTTGACCGTGCCGGGGTTCTTGGCGTGGTGCTGCGACTGCTCGGAGACTCGGCTGGCGGTGCCGCCGTAGTGGAAGGTGCGCATGGTCAGCTGGGTGCCCGGCTCGCCGATCGACTGGGCGGCGATGACGCCGCACGCCTCGCCGATCTCGACGATCAGCCCGGTCGCCAGGTTGCGGCCGTAGCACGCGGCGCAGACGCCGCGGCGGGTCTCGCAGGTCAGCACCGAGCGGATCCGCACCCGTTCGATGCCGGCCGCCTGGATGGCGCTGGCGATCTTCTCGCTGATCATGTCGCCGATGGCCACCAGCTTCTCGGCGTTCGCCGGGTCGTGCACCTCTTCCTGGCTCACCCGGCCGACGATACGGTCGCGCAGCGGCTCGAGGATGTCGCCACCCTCCATGATCGCGGTCACGGTGATGCCGTCGATGGTGCCGCAGTCGGGCTCGGTGACGATCACGTCCTGAGCCACGTCGACCAGGCGCCGGGTGAGATAACCCGAGTCGGCCGTCTTGAGCGCCGTGTCGGCGAGGCCCTTGCGCGCGCCGTGGGTGGAGATGAAGTACTGCAGCACCGACAGCCCCTCGCGGAAATTGGCGGTGATCGGGGTCTCGATGATCTCGCCCGAGGGTTTGGACATCAGGCCGCGCATGCCGGCCAGCTGGCGCACCTGCTCGCGTGAGCCACGGGCGCCGGAGTCGGCCATGATGCGGATCGGGTTGAACTGGCCGGTCTTCTCCTCCCTCTCCCCCATCTCGCGGAACATCTCCTCGGAGACGTGCTCGGTGACCCGGTGCCAGATGTCGATGATCTTGTTGTGCCGCTCACCGGCGGTGATGACACCGGCCACCCGCTGCTTCTCGATCTGCACGACCTCGTTCTTGGCCTTGTCGAGCAGCGGCTCCTTCGTGCTCGGGATCACCATGTCGTCGATGCCGAACGAGACGCCGGCATGGGTGGCGTACTCGAAGCAGACCGTCTTGATGTCGTCGAGCATCTTGACCGTCAGGTCGTGGCCGTGCTTGATGTAGGCGTAGCCCACCAGCTCCTGCAGGCCGCGCTTCTTCAACAGCCCGTCGACGTAGGGCAGCTCGGCCGGCAGGTGCTGGTTGAAGATCACCCGGCCGACCGTGGTGTCGATCAGCTTGCCGTCGAGCTCCTCCATATCGGCGTGCATCAGATCCTGGTCGTGGTACTGCGACTCCAGGTTGATGTACTGGCCGGTGTGGCGCACCCGCACCTGGGTCTGGGTCTCGACCAGCCCCTCGTGCAAGGCCAGCAGCACCGAGTCGGGATCGTGGAAGATCCGGCCCTCGCCCTTGGCTCCGGAGCGGCGCATCGTCAGGTAGTAGCCACCCAGGACCATGTCCTGGCTGGGCACGGCCAGCGGCCGGCCGTTGGCCGGGCTGAGGATGTTGCGCGACGCCTTCATCAGCACGTGGCTCTCGATCTGGGCCTTGGGGCTCAGCGGCACGTGCACTGCCATCTGATCGCCGTCGAAGTCGGCGTTGAAGGCGGCGCAGACCAGCGGGTGGATCTTGATCGCCTTGCCCTCGATGAGCACCGGCTCGAAGCCCTGGATGCCGAGACGGTGCAGGGTCGGCGCGCGGTTGAGCAACACCGGGTGGTCCTGGATGACCTCCTCCAAGGCGTCCCAGACCACGTCCTCTTCCCGCTCCACCATCTCCTTGGCCGCCTTGATGGTGCCGACCAGCTCTTTCTGCTCGAGCCAGTTGTAGATGAACGGCTTGAACAGCTCGAGCGCCATCTTCTTGGGTAGACCGCACTGATGCAGCTTGAGGTCCGGCCCGACCACGATGACCGAGCGGCCAGAGTAATCGACCCGCTTGCCCAACAGGTTCTGCCGGAAGCGGCCCTGCTTGCCCTTGAG
>CAWAET010000023.1:0-148023 GCA_963781065.1 Thermoanaerobaculia bacterium
TCCTGTAGTCGCTGAAGCAGTTCGCCTTTGGATGTATCGAACATCATTTCACCACCGACCAGACCTGTAAGAATACCGTCCTTTGCGTGCAGTGTATTGCTGAATTCTGCATCGTAGCCCACTATGTCCTTGAAATGGCGGGTGGCGTTTCTAAATCCGCCACTAAAAATGGCCACCATATAATCTTTCTGTTTCAGTGCGCTAATCAGCTCTTTCGCGCCGGGCATCAGTGGCAGGTTGTGGCAGATTTCATTAAGGCGGCTTTCCTTCATGCCCTTGAGTAATTGCACACGTTGCTGGAGTGCGCCGAAAAAATCCATTTCACCGCGCATAGCGGCTTCAGTGAGTTTTGCTACAGCTTCTTCCTGGCCGGTTTCACGGGCAAGAAAATCTATTGTCTCACCGTCCATAACGGTGGAGTCGAAGTCGAGTACGGCTAGTTTCATATGATGTATTTTTTTAAGTGTGAATAGGTGAGTCGATATAGCGAGCGATCAGTCCACGCTCTGCCATGTTTTCATCTAATGGTATACGGATTTTATATCCGCCGCCTTTTGCCTGTTCCATGGGGTTGCCATTCAGGTCCTGCATTTCAGACAGTATAATGTCTTCATTACCAGTAGGTTTAATCAGTTCCAGTTTGTCGCCAACTGTAATCTTGTTTTTTACATCGATTTCAGCAAGCCCAGTGGCCCTGTTATACGCAATTACCTCACCGACGAACTGCTGCTGACGGCTGATTGAATTTCCCTGCATATAATTCTGGTATTCATGTGTGTGATGGCGCTTGTAGAAACCATCGGTGTAACCGCGGTTGGCCAGGTTCTCCAGTACGCCAAGTAATTCGATGGCCGCGCTCCAGCGCGGGCTGTGCATGGTGGTTCGCCCCGACGTCGACTGCGGCGGCCCCGGCTTCGCCCTGACCGACGAGGATCGGGCCCTGCTGCTCGAAGCGATGAGCCAGCTGCCGCGCGAGTCCGCCAACCCGGCCTACGATCCAGCGGAGTACCCGGATGACTACGGCAAGTTCCTGCTGCCGGGCCTCGAGCGGGTAGTGGAGAAGGACCGCCTGCGGATCTCCAACAAGATCGGCCAGGCCTACGGCTTCACCACCGAGAACGCCTGGGTGGTCGACCGCGATACCGGCCGTGGTTTCTTCCTGGCCGCGACTCTCTACACCAACGCCGACGGGGTGCTCAACGACGACAACTACGAGTACGAGACCGTGGCGCTGCCGTTCATGGCGGACCTGGGGGAGGCGGCGGGGCGCTGGGTGTGGGGCAGGTGATGGCGCGGGAAGCACAGACTACGGATCCGTGGGTTGGGGGTTCGGATCTTCCCGGATGTGCCATGGAAGTCGCGACTACTCAGGAGTTTAAAGATGTCAGTGGCTCCTCCCGGCTGATTCTGCAAGGGCTGGAGTTGCCACGGAGTTAACAGCTGGTGCCGTGGCGGGGCGCCTGGCCGTCCCCATACCCTCCTCCGCCGGCGGCGAACTCCTGGCCTACGCCGGGTTGTACCTCGACGGGGAGCCCAGCTGGAAGTTCCCGCCAAGGTTCGACCGACAGCTCGAGCTCTACAACCTCTTTTCCGCGGCATCCAGAACATCGACGACCCAGTGGATCCACCCGGGGTCGAAGAGTTCGTGGGCCGATCAAGCGCCTGAATCCCGCCGGGCCCGCATTGTGCTCTCACCTGCGAGGGTGGCGCCGGCACCACCCTGTCGTGTCGGGTGGAATCGTAACTGGACTGCTAACATGATTCACAATCTCCGTGCGAGTAGAGCCTGCCAGGACGTCCTGAGGCCTACCGGGCGGCTTCTGGCAATCGCGGAGAAACGCCAGAGCGGCTGAAGATCAGCAGGGAGGTGGCTATGCCGACTGTTCCAGAGGTTGTCGAAGAGCGGGAGTTCATCCGTGGGCACCGAGACGGCCCCGGCTCCAGCCGAAGAAACGAAACCTATACCGTGTGCCGGCTGCGAGTAGCCAAAGAGCGTCTCAACGACGAGATGGCGCTGGGTCTTCACTCGCACTTTGTAACGGCCTCTAATTGCTGGCACTGTCCGGCTCACGTTTTTCTCAAGGCGGAGCAGATTGCCCGGAAGAAGCTCCCCCCGGAGGAGCAGGGGAAGTATGCGGCGCCAAGCGTCGCAGACCTGGAGGACTGGAAGAGCTGGATCGCGTCGTATCAGGATTCGCGCACGGTGGAGCCACTAGAGATCGTTCACAAGGATCCTGACAGGCCCAAGAGCGAGCCCACCTACACGGTCTGCCGGATCGGCGTTCCCCGGCGGAGGATGTCCGACGAGGTCGAGGACGGGCTCCATCCTCGCTATCACGTGCGCAGGGACTCCCAAAACAGACGCTACGTCCAGGGCAACCCCACTCGGTCGTTCGACAACGTCAACCATCCGGAGAACGGAGAGCCTGGCCTCGGCCCGAATCAGCTGTGCCCGTTCCGGATGGTGAGGGGCGGAGCGAACCTCTAGCCAGCTAGCAGCGACCACCAGGGACCGCTCCGCAGGCGCCGAGGTGGGCGTAGCGCAGGAACGATCTGCCGCAGGAGGCGGCGTCAACCGCGGTGCTCACGGCTGTGCCAGACCCGGATCACGATGACGATGTCGCCACGAACGCGGTAGCGAAAGACATAGGCGCCGACTCCGAACGGTAGAAAGAGCTCGCGCCGTTAGGCCCCGGGGCTCATTCGGCGACCGACATGGGGGCTCTCCTGCAACGTGCGGGCACCCCGCCGGATCGCGTGCACCACCCGAATCGGGAACCTACCTCCACCCTCGTGCCTCTCAACGTTTGCAAGGCTGAACGAACGCTTTAGGAGGAATGAGATGAGCGAACAAACCCAGGCGGTAACCGACGAGCAGTTCCCGCAGGCGGTGCTCCAGTCGGACCTGCCGGTGTTGGTGGACTTCTGGGCGCCGTGGTGCCCGCCCTGCCGGATGGTCGCGCCGGTGCTCGAGGAGTTGGGCCGGGAGTACGAGGGGCGGCTGCGGGTCGCCAAGGTCAACACCGAGGAGAACCAGATCAAGGCGGGGGAGTACGGCGTGCAGGGGATCCCGACGATGCTGCTGTTCAAGGACGGCGTCGAGGTGGATCGCGTCGTCGGCGCATTGCCCAAGCCGATGCTCGAGATGTGGATCGAGCAGAACCTCGGCAGCTCCAGCTAGGCCTGTCCTGGGCCCCAACCCCCCCGCTGCGCTGGCGTCGCGCCTGAATCTGGCAACCGGAGACTTGAGGAGGTCGATATGAACCACGAGAGGGTCGAGATGCGCAGTCTGTTGATTGCCGGGGTCGCTGTGCTGCTGACCTTCGGATCGGTCGGCGTGTCCTCCGGGCTCGGCAACGGCGTCGAGCCGGCCGCGGCGGGCCAGGAAGCCGTGGGCCAGGAGTCCGCGGACCAGGAAGTAGCGGAACAGGAAGCAGCGGACCAGGAATCCGCGGCCCAGGAATCAGAGACGAGCGAGATCGGGCGGCGTGGCGGCCCAGGTTGCTGTGCCCGCGGCGCCGCGGCGGCCGAAGGGCGGGGATGCTGGCGGGCTGGCGAGGCCGCCGACGGCAGCGGATGCCGGCGATCAGGCGCGGCCGCTGAGGGTTCCGGATGCCGGCGGTCCGGCGAGGGCGGTTGCTGCGGCTCGATGGGCCGGCATTCAGGGCCCGGAGCGGGCGGCGGCCGGATGGGGCGTGGCCCCGGGCACGGCCGGTCGGGATTTGGACCGGGGCACGGCCGCGCGGGCGGCGGCCCAGGGCAGGGTGCGGCGGATCGCGGCATGGGCCACGGCGGCGGTCCGGCGGTCATGCAGACCGCTCGCGCCCTGGTGCACGACTACCGCGAGGCCATCGAGCGCCAGGTGGAGGAGATCGAGAACGGTGTCGTCACGGTGACCCGCGCCCCGTCGAGCCCCGAGGCGGCCGAGGCCATCGCGCGGCACGTGAGCGAGATGAAGCAGCTGCTCGCCAGCGGCGGCCGGGTGCGCATGTGGGACCCGCTCTTCCGCGAGCTGTTCGACCGCGCCGACGAGATCTCGCTCGAGATCGAGCAGCTCGAGGACGGCATGCGGGTCACCGAGACCTCGGACGACCCGGCGGTCGTCAAGCTGATCCAGGCCCACGCCCGCAAGGTGAGCGAGTTCGTCGAGCGCGGCCCCGCCGCGGTGCACGAAGAGACGCCGCTGCCCGCGGGCTACGACCCCGCCAGTTGAACCGGTCTCAGCCTCCAGGGCTGGAGGCTGGCTAGCTGTCTTGGCCGGCCGACTTCGGCTCGCAGAAGCTGGAAGCCGGCTAGAAGCTCACGACCAGGGCGGTGGTGAAGCAGCGTGTCCAGCTCGTCGAGGGGCGTCAGCACCGTGATGCCGGTGTCCACCCCGTCCGCGGTCTCGAGCGGCACTGAAGTCAGGCTGGGCATGTTGTCGTACAGCAGCTGCAGGCTCACCTTGATGGCCAGTTTGTCGCTCATCGAGACGGCAACCGAGTTGGTCATGTCGGCCCGGTAGTCGGACGTTTCGTCGGCGTTGGCGTCGATGGTCAGGGCGTTGGCGTAGGTGGTCGCCGCGCCCAGCTGGCGCCGGTAGTCCCAGCCCAGCTGCAGGCCGATGTAGCCGTCGCTGCCGCCGGGGGCCTCGAAGACGTCCTTCTGGCGGGTGTAGGTGATGCCGTAGTTGGTGCGGAAGTGGGCCTGCTCGTCGTCGAACCAGGTGTTGCCGATGCCGCCGACGCCGTACAGGCGGTCCTTGACGCCGGCGGGCTCGTTGCGGTCCCAGCCGCCGCCCGCGAACCAGAAGAGGTGCTCGGAGATGGTCCGGTCATAGCGGCCGCGAAGGAAGTAGTGCTCGGCGCTGACCGCGGTCTGCGTCGTCTCGTCGACACGGAACGAGTCGGCCGTGCCGCGGGCGACGCGGCTGGTGGCGGTGGTCTCCGCCCGCAGCGCGCCGGCCTCGAGGGTGAAGGTCGCCTCTTTCCAGGTGCGGACGAGTGAGTTGCGCAGGCCGAGGGTCGAGGCCTCGGAGTTGCCGCCGGCGAGGACGTAGGACAGGTCGGCGGTATCGCTCCAACCGTAGGTCGGCGGCTCTTCTTCCTGACCCCAGGCCGGGGAAGCCAGCAAGAGGGTCGCCAGCGCGAGGGGCAGCAGGAGAGGATGGTGGTGTGCGGGTCATTGGATGGTCCTCCGAGAGTCCTCCCGTGGGCGAGAGGATGAAGTCGATGTGGATGGAACTGGACAGCGGGGGTAGGACGGAACTTCAGGCGGGCCTATTCTAGGCGGAGAGGGCTGCTGGGCGGCAAGGGCCGCGGCGCGGCCGTGAGACCTCGGCGGCGCGGCAGGTGAGTTAGCCGGTAAGCTGTTTCTCAAGTCGGCCCGTGGAGGCCGAGCGACGGAGTCAAGACACCAGAGGAGGTATCCAAGAGATGAAGAGTCAAAAGAACTTACTGCTCGTTGCCCTGCTACTGCTGTTCGCACTGGGCGCCGGCACTGCCGTGGCACAGCAGGAACCTGCGGCCGCGGAGCCGGCCGTTGCCGAACCAGCCGCCGCCGAACCAGCCGCCGCCGAACCGGCCGTTGCCGGAGCCGAGCGCGCGCCGAGCCGGCCGCCGCCGAGCCGGCACCGGCGATGCAGACCGAGGCCGCGCCCGCGGTCGAGGGCGGCAACGGTGTTGCCGAGGTCACGGAGCGGGGGCGCCGGATCTGGACCGACGTGCTGCAACCGATGCTCCAGCGTTTGGCGGCCGGCCTGCCGGCCATCCTCAAGGCGTTCGGGCTGCTGGCGGTGTTCTGGCTGGTCGCCCTGCTGGTCGGGGCCGGCGTGCGCAAGGCGCTCGAGCTCACCAACCTCGACGATCGGGCGGCCACCAACCTCGGTCTCGACAAGATGCTGGAGGGTGAGGGGGGCAAGCGGCGGTCGATCGCCGCGATGGCCGGCACCGGGGTCAAGTGGGTCATCCTGGCGTTCGGCTTTCTCGCCTTCTTCGACGCCCTGCAGCTGAGCATGGTGGCGGGGCCGCTGCAGAACATCCTGGACAAGATCACCGGGGTCATCCCGTCCCTGCTCCAGGCGGCGGTCATCCTGGCGGTCTACTGGCTGGTGGCCACGCTGCTCAAGCTGGCGGCGACCAAGGGCCTCGAGGCGGTCGGGTTCGACGCCCGGGCGGAGAAGTACATCGCCACCCGCGAGGTCAAGGGCGAGCCGGTGGGCCCCAGCGGGATGGTGGGCCGGCTGCTGTTCTATGTCGTGCTGCTGTTCGGCATCCCGCCGTTCCTGGACGCTCTCGGCCAGGAGTCGCTGGTCGCGCCGCTGCGGGAGATGTTGGGCAAGGTGTTCGAGTTCCTGCCGAACATCATCGGCGCCGTCATCCTGCTCTTCATCGGCAAGATCGTCGCCACCATCGTGCGCGAGATCGTGACCAACTTCCTCGCCGCCGCCGGAGCGGACCGGCTCGCCGAGCGGTTCGGCATCGGCAAGGGCGAGGGCGCGCGCAAGCTGTCCGAGATCGGCGGCGTGGTGGTGTTCTTCTTCGTCTTGATCCCGATCATCGTCGCGGCGGTGGACAGCCTGCAGATGAAGGCGATCTCCGATCCGATCAAGGGCACGCTGGAGCAGCTGCTGTCGGCGATACCGCTGCTGTTCGTGGCCGTGGTCATCTTCGCCATCGGCTACTTCGTCGCCAAGGCGGTGCGGGGACTGGTCGAGTCATTCCTGAGCGGTGTGGGCTTCGACAGCCTGCCGCAGAGGTTCGGCCTCGGCTTTCTCGAGCCGAAGGGCGACGGCCCGACCCTTTCGTCCATCGCCGGCACGGTGGTGATGGCGATCATCCTGCTGCTGACGGCGGAGCAGGCCCTGGCGAGCCTCGAGCTGGGCGAGCTGTCCCAGATGGTCGGCAGCCTGATCGGCTATCTGCCCAGCCTGCTGGTCGGCCTGGCGATCATCCTGGCGGCCCTCAGCCTGGGCAGCTACGTCGGCCGTCTGGTGGAAGAGGCGCTCTCCGGGACCGAGTACTCCGGGGTCGTCTCGACCGTGGCCAAGTACGCCATCGTCTTTCTCGGCTTCAGCATGGGGCTCAGCCAGCTGGGGGTCGGACGCGAGATCATCCAGGTCGCCGTCTCGGCGGTGCTGGGCGGCAGCGCCCTGGCCCTGGGCCTGGCCTTCGGCCTCGGCGGCCGCGAGCGGGCCAAGGAGATCATCGAGCGGCAGGGCAAGGGGTCGTAGGCCGCGGCCGCGCGTTCGGGACGCCGCGCTCTTGTGGCCGGGTCCCGCTGCCGATCGTCGGGTATCGACCCGGCGGCCGGTGGCGAGGCCCGGTTCGCGTGGCGCTCAGGCTACCGCCGGCTCGAGCAGCCGCAGCGTGCCGGTTCCGGCGTCGATCTCCGCCTCGACTCCCAGCGGCAGCATGAACTGCCGCCGGATGTGGCCGATCATCGCCCCGCGGTAGGCCGGGATGCCGAGCGGCAGGACGTGGTCGGCGAGCACCTCCTCGAGGGTCAGCGAGCCGTAGGTGCTGTCGGGCTCGCAGTCGGTGCAGCGGCCGAAGACGAAGCCGGCCAGCTTGTCGAGCAGGCCCGCCAGCGCTAGCTGGGTGATCATCCGGTCGACCCGGTAGACCGCCTCACGGACGTCCTCGAGAAAGAGGATGGCGCCGTCGAAGTCGGGCACATAGGGCGAGCCGACGATCGCGGCGAGAACGGTCAGGTTGCCGCCGATCAGCCGGCCGCGGGCCTTGCCGGGGTGGATGGTGGCGTAGCGCTCCCGGGTCTGGACGAGCTCGTCATCCTTGATCTCGCGCGGGTTCTCGAAGGTCACCGCTTCGGCGTCGAAGAGCACGCGCCGGAAGTAGTCGGCCGAGGTCTTGACCCGCGGGTGGGGGCCGTGGAACGTGACCAGCCCGGTGCGGGCGTGGATGCCGTTGAGCAGCGCCGTGACGTCGCTGAAGCCGGCGACGACCTTGGGGTTGGCGCGGATCAGGTCGTAGTCGAGGTGGGGCAGCAGCCGCGCCGAGCCCCAGCCGCCGATCCCCACCAGCGCCTTGATCGACGGGTCGGCAAAGAAGGCGTTGATGTCGGCGGCGCGCTCCTCGTCGGTGCCGGCGAGATAGCCGCGGCGCCGGTAGAAGTTCTCGCCCTTGACCGGCACCAGCCCGACCGCCGCCAGCGCCTCGCTCTGGATCTCCACCGGCTCGCTGCGGAAGGCGGCGCGGGCCGGGTTGATCATGCCCACCCGGTCGCCGGGGCGCAGGCGTGGCGGTTTGAGGATCGGCCGGCGCTCGGCCGCCCGGGCCGGCGTGACGGCCAGCAGACCGGCGGCGACGCCGCCCGCGACGAATGCCCTGCGAGTGGTCGCCACCCGTGAAAGCTACCACTTGGAGCGCAAAGTGAGTCCCCTCTGCGCCCGCTGGCCCATTGGCCTTCAGCTTCCGATGTGGATAAGATATCCACATGAAAGCTATACAAGTGACCTTCGACGAACGGCTGCTCGCGCAGCTGGATGCTACCGAAGAGGCGCGACGGGACGGGCGTTCCGCTGTTCTGCGCAGAGCCGCGGCCGAGTACCTGCAGCGCCGGCGGCGGGACGAGATCGCGGAGGGATACCAGCGGGCCTACGGCGAGGAGCCCGGTCTGGGCGAGGAGTGGGACGGTTGGGAGGACGAGGGCGAATGGCCGAAGAGTTGAAGCGCGGCCAGATCTGGCTCTACGAGTTCAAGCGGCCCGACAAGCGGCGCCCGGTCGTCGTGCTGACTCGCCAGCAGGTCATCGGCCTTTTGAGGACGGTGACGGTCGCGCCAGTTACGTCGACGATCCGGGGCGCGCCGAGTGAGGTGATCGTTGGAGTCGGGGAGGGTCTGAAGTTCGACTCCGCGGTCAATCTCGATCACGTGCAGACGGTGCCCAAGGAGAAACTGCGGACCTTCGTAGGGACGCTGGGCCGCCACAAGATGCGTCAGGTCTGCCGGGCGCTGGCAGTGGCTACGGGCTGTGCGGGGCCAGGAGCTCAGACTCCGGGCCAGCAGTAGGCCGGCGGCAGGTCCTTCATCGTAACCAGGCCCGGCGGGGCGGCGATGATTCGGGGGATGGCGTTGACCACCATCGAGGCGGTGGCCACGTCGCCGGGGATGCCGCCCTCGATCCGGGAGCGCAGCGAGGGGTCGCCCTCGACGTGGACCTCGTCGAAGCTCTCGGGGGCGCCGAGGTAGGCGACGAACTCGAGGTGGACGCGGATCTTGCCGCCCTCGCGGCCGACGCCGATCTGCCGGACGCCGGCAACGCGGCCGGCGGCCACCTCGACCTGTTTCGAGGCCACCGGCTCGGTGGCGATGACCGGCTCGATCTCGTCGGTGATCTCGTCCAGCCGCCAGCCCATGGCGTCGGCCAGCAGGCCGATCGACTCAGCCAGCCCGACGTGGCGGACGTCACCGGCGGCGGCCTTGTCGGCGAACTCCTCCGGGGAAAGGCCGGCGCCGATCTTGAGCTGGAACGGCACGCGCCGCAGGGCGGCGTCCTGCACCCGCCGCACGCGGATGGCGTCGACCCGCTGGCAGACCGAGGTCAGGGCCAGCGGATGGGCGTCCATCGCGAAGCCGGGGTTGACGCCGGTGGCCAGGATCGCCCTGCCGGCGCGTTTGGCGGCGGCGTCGAGCCGGCGGGCGAGGTCGGGCTGTTCGCGCCAGGGATAGGTCAGCTCCTCGGTCGAGGAGGCGACCGCGGCGCCGGCCGCGAGGCAGGCCTCGACGGTCGGCGCCATCCGCGCCAGCGCCGAGCTGGTGCAGAGCGCCGCCACCTGCGGCGCGAGCTCCGCCAGGGCTTCGCCGAGGTCGGCGTGGACGTCGAGTCCCAACGGCTCTCGCATGCCGCAGACCTCTCCCAGATCGCGCCCGGCCTTGGCGGGATCGAGATCGACTCCGCCGACGAGCTCGAAGCCCGTCCGCTCCTGGAGCTGCCGGGCCACGGCGACTCCGATCGGTCCCAGCCCGACTTGCAGTACCCGAATCGACATCGCTAGTTTCTCCTCACCGGTGAGAGTCGAGCTTATTCCAACTGATGTGGGATGACGGTGTTCGGAGAGCGGCTTCTGCGCGTGAGGGCCGGCCGGCGCGCGAGGTCTGGGGTGGGCTCTCCTCCGGACGGCTCGTTTCGGTCGGTCGGGCGCGAGGTTCGGTTAGCCGAAGAACAGGTAGGTCACCAGGATCGCCGCGATGATCCCGCCGGCATCCGCCGCCAGACCGCAGGCCACCGCGTGCCGGGTGCGGCGGATGCCGACCGCGCCGAAGTAGACCGCCAGGACATAGAACGTCGTCTCGGTCGTGCCCTGGATCACGCTCACCAGGCGGCCGACGAAGGAGTCGGCGCCGTGGGTCTCCATCGCCTCGAGCATCATGCCGCGGGCGCCGCTGCCCGAGAGCGGCCGCATCAGGGCGGTGGGCATGCCGTCGACCCAGCGGGCGTCCCAGCCGAGCCGCTCGATGCCCGTTCGGGCGAGGTCGAGGACCAGGTCGAGAGCGCCGCTGGCGCGCAGCACGCCGATCGCCACCAGCATCGCCACCAGGAACGGGATGATGCTTATCGCCACCTGGAAGCCGTCCTTGGCCCCCTCGACGAAAGTCTCGTAGACCGGCAGCCCGCGGCGCACCGCCAGCGCCAGGAAGAGGATGATCAGCGCGAAGATGACGAAGTTGGAGATCACCGAGGACTGGCGCTCCATCACCTCCCGCTCGAGGCTCGAGAAGTAGACCACCATCCCGCCCACCAGGGCCGTCATGCCGCCGAGATAGGCCAGCACCACCGGGTCCCAGAGCCGCAGCCGCTGCACCGACGCGGTGACGATCAGCCCCACCATGGTGGAGCAGAAGGTGGCGATCAGCAGCGGCACGAAGACGTCGGTGGGGTCGGCGGCGCCCAGCTGCGCCCGGTAGACGAAGATCGTCGCCGGGATCACCGTCACCGCCGAGGTGTTGATGACCAGAAAGAGGATCTGATCGTCGCTGGCGGTGTCGGGGTCGGGGTTGAGCGTCTGCAGCTCGCGCATCGCCTTCAACCCCAGGGGCGTCGCCGCGTTGTCCAGCCCCAGCATGTTGGCCGCCATGTTCATCACCACCGAGCCCATCGCCGGGTGGCCGCGGGGGATTCCCGGGAACAGGCGGTGGAGCAGCGGCCCGAACGCCTTCGCCAGCAGGTCCACGGCGCCGCCCTTCTCGCCCAGCCGCATGATCCCCAGCCACAGGCACATCACCCCGGTAAGCCCGAGGGCGATCTCGAATCCGGTCTTGGCCATGTCGAAGGCGGCCGCCACCAGCGCCTGCCATACCGAGGGGTCGCCCGCGAGCGACCGGCCCGCCGCCACCACGAAGGCGACGAAGAAGAACGAGGCCCAGATCTTGTTGAGCAAGGGGTGCGGTGTCCGGCGGTGCGGTTTCGACCCCGCTCAGGCGCGCAGCGCGTTGAGCGCCTGGACGGCGGCGCCCAGCGCCATGGCGCTCTCGTCGACGTCGAACCGGTCGCTGTGGATCGGGTGGATGATGCCCGCGGCCTCGTTGCGGACGCCGAGGGAGAAGTAGGCGCCGGGGACCCGGGCCAGATAGAAGCCGAAGTCCTCGACGCCCATGTTGGGGCGCTGGTAGACGACGATGTTCTCCGCGCCCACCAGGCTCGCGGCGCTGCCGCGCACCAGGTCGACCATGCCGTCGTCGTTGACGAGCGGGTCGAAGCTGGGCCGGATCTCCACCTCGGCGCGCGCCCCCAGGCCGGCGGCGACGCCCTCGGCGGTCTCCCGCACCCGCCGCAGGACGACCTCCCGAATCTTGGGATCGAGGCAGCGCGCCGTGCCCACCAGCTCGACCCGGTCGGCGACGATGTTGGCCTGGGTGCCGCCGCGGATGGTGCCGAAGCTGACCACCGCGCTCTCGCGCGCGTCGACATTGCGGCTGACCACCGACTGCAGCGCCGAGATCACCTGCGCCGCCACGACGATGGCGTCGACGGTGCCCGCCGGGTAGGCGGCGTGGCCGGAGCGGCCGCGCACCGTCACCAGGAGGTCGTCCGAGGAGGCGTTGCGCTGGCCGTAGCGCAGGCCCAGCTTGCCGGCCGCGAGCTCGGGGTCGACGTGCAGGCCGAAGATCGCGGCCACCGGCGGGTCGTCGAGCACACCCTCCGCGATCAGCAGCTTCGCCCCGCCGACGGTCTCCTCGGCGGGCTGAAAGATCAGCTTGACCGGCCGCTCGAGCTCGCCGCGCCGCGCCGCCAGCAGCCGCGCGGCGCCCAGCAGGACGGTGGTGTGGACGTCGTGGCCGCAGGCGTGCATCTTCCCCGGCACCTCGGAACGGTAGGGGACCTGTTTGGCATCCTCGAGCGGCAGGGCGTCGAGATCGGCCCGCAGGGCGACCGCCGGGCCGTCGGCGCGGCCGGGGATCAGGCCGACGACGCCGGTTTGCGCCACCCCGGAGCGGTGCTCGATCCCCAGCTCGCGGAGGCGCTCGCAGACCCGGCCCGCGGTGCGGTGCTCTTCCAGGCCCAGCTCGGGATGGCGGTGCAGATCGCGCCGGATCTCGACCATCCAGGGGAGCATCGCTCGGGCCTCGTCCAGCAAGGCGGCGACGTTGCGGTCCGGCTCCGGGCTCGCGCCGGGGGACGGGCTGAGATCCACGGCGGGAGCCTAGCACGCGGCCGGCGGGCCGCGGCTCGCCGCGTCTGGACGGTCGGCGGGTCTGCGGGTAGTCTGCGGGCCAATGAGAAACGTACTCCCGGTGCCGCTTTCCGCCGCCCGTCCAGCCGCCGCCGTACGCGCCCCCTGGCGGCTCACCGCGCTCGCGCTCTTGCTGCTCGCCGCGCTGTTCCCCGGGCTGGCCGCCGCCGCGGCGCCGGCGAGCGATCCGCCGCCGCTGGCCGAGCACCCGGACGTCGCCGCGGCCATCGCGCTCTACGAGATCTGGGTCGCCGAGCAGATGGCCTACCGCCACCAGCCGGGGCTCTCGGTCGGGGTCATCCACGACCGCGAGCTGGTCTGGGCGCGCGGCTTCGGCTTCGCCGACCTGGCCGCGGAGCGGCCGGCCGGCCCCGACACGGTCTACCGGATCGGCTCGATCACCAAGACCTTCACCGCCACGGCGCTGATGCTGCTGCGCGACGAGGGCAAGCTGCGGCTCGACGACCCGGTGCGCCGTCACCTGCCCTGGCTCGAGTACCGCAACCCCTTTCCCGAGGGGCCGGAGATCACGGTCTGGAACCTGCTGACCCACACCTCCGGCCTGCCCCGGGAGTCGGCCTTCCCCTACTGGACCGACCGCGAGTTTCCCACCCGTGACGAGATGCGGCAGACGCTGGCGCGACAGGAGGGGCTGTTCGAGCCGGGGGCGGACTACCAGTACTCCAACCTGGCCATCGCCCTGGCCGGCGAGGTGGTGGCGGCGGTCTCCGGCGAGAGCTGGGCCGGCTTCGTGCGCCGGCGGATCTTCGAGCCGCTGGGAATGAGCCGCACCTTTGCCGGACCGCCGCCGCCGGAGCTGCCCGGGCGGGCGACGGGCTATCTGATCACCCGGCCGGACGGCACGCGGCCGGTGGGACCGCCGACGGCCGCCCGGGGCCTGGCGCCGGCGGCCGACATATCGTCGACGGTCGAGGACCTGGCGCGCTACGTCTCCGCCCAGTTCGCCGCCGCCGCACCGCCCGGCGAGCGCCTGCTGCGGCCCAGCACCCTGCGCGAGATGCAGCGGGTCCATTGGCTGTCGCCGAGCTGGTCGAGCGGCCGCGGCCTGGGCTTCTCGGTCTGGCGCCGCGAGGGCCGCACGCTGGTCGGGCACGGCGGCTGGGTGGCCGGTCACCGCGCCAGCATCGCCTTCGACCCGGCCAGCCGGCTGGGGGTGGTCGTGCTCACCAACTCCGACGAAGGCGGCCCCGGCGCCTACGTCGACGAGGCGTTGGATCTGATCTTCCCGGCGCTCGAGACGGCGACGGCCGCGGTCGTCGACAGCCCGCCGCCGGTCGCCGATGCCGGCCGCTACGCCGGCGCGTACCACAACCCCTGGGGCGAGGTGAGCGAGGTTCTGGTGCGGCGCGGGCAGCTGGTGATCTACGACCACGGCTATCCGCCCAGCGACGACCCCGAGGGCTCGCTGACCCTTCTCGTTCCCGACGCCGGCGAGCACGCCTTCCGCACCGAGGCGCCGCCCGGCCGGCGCGGCACGCCGGTGGTCTTCGAGCTGCTCGCGGACGGCCGCGTGGCGCGGGTCAAGATGGGCGAGAACTACCTCTACCCGGCCGGCTGCGGGTCGATCGACCAGGACCTCCAGTGCACCTGGGAGTGACACTGCCTGGAGTGACGCTGCCGCCGGCGGCCCGTGGCGCCCGCCGGCCGCCGCGCTTGCCGGCCGCGCGCTCCGGCTCGCGCCGCGGCCCGCTGGTCGCCGGGTCGCTTCTGGCCGTCGCGCTGGCGGCGGCCGGCTGCGCCCCCGAGCCGCCGTCGGCCGCGCCCGCGGCGCCGGCAGCGCGCCCGTCGATCCTGCTGGTCACCCTCGACACCACCCGCGCCGACGCGGTGGGGCCGTCGACCGGCGGCGCCACCGCTCCCCATCTGGCGGCGCTGACGGCGCGCGGCGTGTGGTTCGCCCAGGCCTACGCCACGGCCCCCATGACCCTGCCCTCCCACGCCTCGATGATGACCGGCCTCTACCCGGCCGGCCACGGCGTCCACGAGAACGCCCGCTACCTCGGTCCGCAGCAGCCGCTGCTGGCCGAGCGGCTGCGCCAGGCCGGCTACCGCACCGCCGCCTTCGTCTCGGGGGTGCCGCTCGACGGCCGGTTCGGGCTCGACCGGGGCTTCGACCACTACGACGACGAGATGGGTCCCGGCGGGGCGGAGCGCGTCGCCGGCAGCACCACCGATCGGGCCCTGCGCTGGCTGGTCGAGAGCGGCGACGGGCCGTTTCTCCTCTGGGTCCACTACTTCGATCCGCACGACCCCTACCGGCCCCCCGAGCCCTTTGCCAGCCGCTACCCGGCGACCCCCTACCTGGGAGAGGTCGCCTACATGGACCAGGAGCTGGGCCGGCTGCTGGCCGGTTTCGACGTTCGCTGCGGCGAGGCGCCGTGCAACATCCTGGTGGCCGGCGATCACGGTGAGGCGCTGGGCGAGCACGGCGAGCCGCGGCACGGCCGGCTGCTCTACCAGGGCGTGATGCGGGTGCCGCTGATCGTCGCCGGCAGCGGTGTGGCGGCCGGCGAGCGGCGCCACCCGGTCAGCACGCGGCGGGTGTTCGACACCGTCCTCGGCTGGGCTGGGCTGGACGGCTCGGCGGGGCTGCTGGCGGCCGAGCCGGAGACGGTGCTGGGCGAGGCGATGAAGCCGTATCTGCAGTACGGCTGGCAGCCGCAGGTGATGGCGGTCCGCGGCCGCCTCAAGGCGATCCGCTCGGGACCGGTCGAGCTCTACGACGTTCTCGACGACCCGGGCGAGAGCCGCGACCTGGCGGCCGAGAGCGGGCTCGAGCCCGAGCTGGCGCGGGCTCTACGGGACTACCCGCTGCCGCGGCCGGTGGACGAGGCCGAGGCCAATGAGGAGATCACCGAGGAGATCACCGAGGAGATGCGTCGCCAGCTGGCCAGCCTGGGCTACATCGACTCCGGCGCCCAGCCGGTGTTGCGGCAGGACGCCCCCAGCGCGGCGCGGATGGCCCACCTGTTTGCCGACATGGATGCCGGGTCGGCGCTCTTCGTCGCCGAGCGCTACGGCGAGGCGGTGCCGCTGCTCGCCGGCGTCCTCGACCGCGATCCCGGCAATCTTGCGATCGCGCTGCAGCTGGCGGTTGCCCACTCGGTCCTCGGCCGCGACCCGCAAGCCGAGGAGTACTTCGATCTGGCGGCGGCGATCGACCCGGACTCCACCGATCTGGCCCACTACCATGCCATGCACCTGCTGCGCGCCGGCCACCCGGACCGCGCCGCGCCGCTGTTCGAGAAGGTCCTGGCGCGCTCGCCGCGGCGGCTGCCGGCCCTGCGCGGGCTGGCCGCGATCCGCCAGCGGCAGAACCGGCCGGCCGAGGCCGCGGCGCTGCTCGACCGGGCCCTGGCGATCGAGCTCGCGGCGGCGGACTACCTGCGCCTGGGCGGCCTGCGGATGGAGCTCACCGACACCCAGGGCGCCATCGACGCCTTCGAGGCGGCTCGCGCCCTCGATCCCGGGGCCTTCTCGCACTACATCGAGCTGGGCGTCTGCTACCTGGCGGGCCGCCGTTTCGTCGACGCCGGCGCCAGCCTCGACCGGGTGCCGCCGGAGCATCCGGCCTATCCGCTGGCCCTGTTCAAGCGCGCCCAGGTGAGCGTGCTGCTGGGCGAGGCCGATCGCGAGGAGCGGATCCGTCTGGCCTGGCGCCAGGCCGACGCCATGACCCGGCCGATGTTCGCCAGCGAGAAGCTGTTCGCGGGCGTGGCGCTACCGTAGCGGTCGACCTGTCGATCGCAGAAACCCCCCACCTCCAGGTTGGAGGTGGGGGGCATAGTCAGCGGACCGCTGCCGTCTCCTCGAGCCGCAGCTAGAACTCGAACCTCACCGAGAGTTGAAACCGCTGGGGTTTGAAGAACGACCGCGGCTCGCCGTATCCGGCTGCTCGCTCATCCGCCTGGATGTGGTAGCCGGTCTGGTTGTCGAGCAGGTTGAATACGTCGGCCTTCAGCTGGACGTTGTAGCGATCCCCGATGGCGAAGTTCTGTGTGTAGTTGACGTCGATCTGATAGTGGGCGTCGGTGGTGTTTTCGCCAGCGTTTACCGCCCTCGGATAGGGGCAGACGCCGGTTCCGTCCCCGCCACTCGCTGGATCGAGGCACGATCCAAACCTGTAGGACGCGCTCGAGCTCCCCGTACCTCCGACCCGGCAGCTTGCGTCGCGGTCGGCGGCAACCGGATCCAGGCACCGGTAGTAGTCCGGATTCAGGGTCTCCCAGGGCTGTCCCGACTGGTAGATGGCGTAGGCGCCGACACTGGCGTCCCAGTCCAGGTTGTAGAAGCCGTAGAGCTTGAGCTGGTGACGGCGGTCGCCACGCAGGTCTCCGTAGTGGTTGTTCCATATCTGTCGGCCGGCAAAGTCGGCAATGTTGGAGGAGCCGACGAACGCGGCGAAGTCGTTGTCCGTGGATGACGAGTTGTCCTGGTCGATGTTCCCGTAGTAGTGGCTCCAGACGTAGGAGCCGCGGAGGAACTTCTTGCCGTCCCGATACTCGGCCTCGAAGCTCGCCTCGTAGTACTTGTTGAAGGCGTTGTCCAGCTGGGCGATGACGTAGGAGGAGCCGCCGATCTCTGCCCGATAGTCGGCGAGCTGCGGAATGTAGTCCTCTTGCGGGTAGCCCGCGGGTGCCAGCAAGCGCGACCGGGCGTCGTTGTTGGTGTCCTCCCAGAAGTTGGTGGCCTTGCGGTAGCGAGTATGTGCCCGGGCCGTCCAGCCGCTGCCGAACCGGCGGGCGGTTCCCACCAGGTACTCGTCGACCATGCGCGGTTCCATGTTTGGCTGGAAGAACTTGCCCGAGGAGCCGCCGAACTGCTCGCTGAGGAGCTGATTGCCGTCGGCGTCGAAATAGGCCACGATCCTCTGCGCCGTGGTGTTTCGTGCCCACGAGGCGGCTCGGGGCAGCGAGTTGGCCGCCGGATTGTAGCGGGCGAAGTTGGCGAAAACCGTGCTGCTCTTGTCGTCGTAGTTCCAGATCGCGCCGAGGCGTGGCTGGATCATGTCTTCCCAGGGGATCTCGTACATCTTGTACCGGCTGCCCTCGGAAAGCTCGAATCCGGAGAGGTTGCTGGAGTTCGCCCTGAGACCCTGGCCGTACAGCTCGTCGTTGGAGACCAGCACTCCGACGTTGAACGACCAGTCCTTAAAGCGAATGGTGTCGTTGACCTCCAGGTTCTGGGACTCGTAGCTGGAAGTGATGACACCCGACGGAAAGCCCTCGGTCCCTGCCTGCTGCAGGTTGGCTTCGTAGAAACTCCCCTCGGGTCCGTCAGACGGCAGGCCGCCGAGGAAACTGATGACTCCCCACCCGTTGGAGGTTCGGTTCAGCTCCTCCGAATCCTCGTACGCCTGGTAGCCGATATGGACCTCGTGGCTGACGTCTCCCGTCTCGAAGATGCGGTCGTAGCCTATCTGGTAGCTCTCGCGGAAGAAATCCTGGATGTTGATCAGGCTGTCGCCGCCCACAAAGCCGCCGCCGTTGAGCATCCCGCCGTCGGCGTATCCGTAGCGGCTGATGAGGTCAGCAACGGCCGCGAGGCACGTTGGGTCACCGCCGCATCTGGATGCCGTGGGCACACCGAAAGAGCCCATCTGGTCCAGGTTGCCGACGTCCAGCGCGGTGCCACCGGGACCGCTCGCGTTGATCGGGAAGTCGAACAGGGTGTCGGGGCGATCGGAGTTCTCGTTGGCATAGTCGGTGTATTTGAAGTTGAAGAAGCTCTTGTCGCTCGCCACCAGGGTGCCCTCGAAGATGGTGATGTCCTGGGTGAAGTCGCCGCCCGCCGAGCGCGAGCCTGCTTCGAACTCGCCCACATCGTTGCCTTTCTGCGTGCGGTCCGAGGTCCGGTAACTGCCGTGGAGCAGGAGGCTGTCGGTGGGGGAGAAGGTCAGCTTGCCGAAGAGCTCGTCGCGCTCGTCCTCGAAGTCGGGCACCGCGCCGTAAGCGTTGGCGACGCTGCTGCGGCTCCTGGTGGGGCGGTAATAGGAGCCGTAGAAGAACAGCTTCTCCCGCACGGCCGGGCCGCCGATGCTGACCACCGTCCAGTCCCGGTCCTCGTTGAACTCCTCCAGGCTACCGGTGTCCAGATCCCCGGTCATGCTGTCGCTCTGGAGTTGGTAGCCCACTGAGCCCTTGAAACGGTTGCTGCCCGACTTGGACACGGTGTTGATGGTGAAGCCGCCGGAGCGGTTGAAGTCCTCGGCCGTGGCGCCGCCCTTGACGACGGCAACCTGCTCGATGTCGTGCGAGGAGGGTTCGGCGGCGAGGGTCCCGAAGAGGGGGAGACTCACGTTGACGCCGTCGAACTGGTAGACGTTGTCCTGGCCGCTGCCGCCGGCGCTCGGACCCCGAATGGAGTCCTCGGTGTACTGCACGCCGGGAATGAGCTTGACGAGGTCTCGGTACTGCTGACCGAGCGGCAGCGCTTCGATGACATCGTCGGCGGTCGCCGATTTGAGCGCGGCGGAGGAAGTGTCGATCAGAGCCGCTGAGGAGGTCACTACGATGGTCTCGGTGAGCTCCGGCCCCATCGTGACGTCGATGGTCGAGTTCTGACCGAGGAGCACCGGCAGTGTCACGATCCGCTCGCCCATGCCGTCCATGACGAACGTCAGCTGGTAGCTGCCGGGCGGCAATTGCCGTAACCGGAAGTCGCCGGATGCGTTCGAAAAGGCTGTCCGTGCCTGCGGCAGGACATCCGCGGTCGCTGTGATCAGAACACCGGGGATCGGAGCACCATCTTCGAGACTCACCGTCCCGGAGATCGAGCCCGTCTGCTGGGCGAACCCGGCGCTACAGACCAGCAGTGCGGCGATGAACAGAATCAGATGGCGTCTCATGGCGTCTCCCTCCTCGCTGTGGTTGTTCGGTGCCTGTGCCTGTGTCTGTGCCTGTCGAAGGTGGACTGCCGCGGCGGCCGGTCCGAGCGATCAGGTGCCGTCCGGGTCCCCGTATCCGGGAACCTCGCGCAACGACCTGACTGATGGTCTCGGCCCTCTGCAGGCGGCCACTCCTCGAACATGCAAGGACACGATCATACATCAGCCAAACGGACGTTCGGTGGCCGATCGCCGCCGCCGCTCGCTACCCGAGGGCCCGGCGAACGTGTCCTCCGGCCTCCGCCAGCCGCTGCCGCGCCTCCCGGGCGCCGACCCCGCGCCGCGCCATGACGATCGCCGTCTTGATGTCGCCGCCGGCCTCGCGGTGGAGCTCGACCGCCCTCTCGCGGGTCACCCGGCCGGCCGCCTGGACGATGCGCAGGGCGCGGTCGCCGAGCTTCTCCGAGCCGGGTCGCAGGTCGACCATCAGGTTCTCGAACACCTTGCCCGCGCCCACCATCGCCGCCGTGGTCATGGCGTTGAGCACCGCCTTGGTCGCCGAGCCCGCCTTGAGGCGGGTCGAGCCGGTGAGGATCTCCGGCCCGGTATCGAGCGCCAGCACCAGGTCCGCCGCGGGGCCGACGGTCGCGGCCGCGGCGCAGGTGAGCAGGACCGTGCGCGCTCCCTGCGACCGCGCCGCCCCGAGCGCGCCGCTGACGAACGGTGTCACCGAGCTGGCCGAGATCCCCACCAGCAGGTCGCCGGCGCCCAGCCCCGCGGCGGCGCGGCGCCCCTCGTCGTCACGGTCCTCGGCGCCCTCGTGGGCCGCGAACACCGCCTCCGGGCCGCCGGCGATGACCGCCCGGATCCGCGCCGGGTCGGTGCCGAAGGTCGGCGGGCACTCGGCCGCCTCGACGACGCCCAGCCTGCCGCTGGTGCCGGCCCCGGCGAGGAGCACGGTGCCGCCGCCGGTGTAGGTGTCGGTGAGCCATGCCGCGGCCCGGGCCACCTCGACGCCCAGCCGGCGGGCGGCCTCGAGGCCGCGCCGATCCTCGTCCAGCAACAGCCGGACGATCTGCTCGCCCGGCAGCTGGTCGAGGTCGCCGCTGTCCGGATGGCGAGCCTCCGTCGGCAGAGCCTGCCAGCGCGAGCCGGCCACGGTCGCCGCCGTCTCCCGTTCGTCGTTCTCGGACCGTTCTGCCATCGCCGTTCTCCTTCGCCGTTGCTCCGCTCGACGTCTCGCCGTCTCTTGCCGCGAGCCTCTGGCGCGCCGGGGGCGCGGGGCGAGAGTCAGGCGAGGATTATCGCTCCGATCGCCCGAGGCGATACTCTCGGGCGTCTTGGAGAGTCTCGCCAGAGTCGTGACCGCGGTCAGCGTAGAGGTTCCGGCGCCACGGCCGACACGGAGGTCGGCCGCTACGGGGGCCGGCCCGACGACCTGGGTCGGGTCGGGCCGTTGATTCGCCTGCGGCACCGGCGGCTCGATCTCGAGCTGCGGCACACCTTTCGTCTGGCCCGCGGCGCCAGCGACAGCCGCAGCAACCTGATCGTCGAGCTCGAGGAGGAGGGGCGGGTGGGGCTGGGCGAGGCGGCGCCGCTGGCCCACTACGGGCAGGACTGGCGGTCGGCCGCCAAGGCGGTCGAGGCGATGGCAGCGCGGCTCGGCGACAGCCGGGCGTTCGCGTCGGCCGCGGCCCGGGCGGCGGTCGCGGACGAAGCGGCGGCCGAGGCGGCGGTGGACATGGCGCTGCACGACCTGGCCGGCAAGCGGCGGGGCGTCTCGGTCCGGGAGCTCATCGGCATCGTTCCGCGGGCGACGCCGCCGACCTCGTTCACGATCGGCCTCGACACGCCGGCGGCGGTGGCCCGCAAGGTGCGCGAGGCCGGCGAGTTCGAGGTGCTCAAGATCAAGCTGGGCTCCGAGGAGGACCGGGCGGTGCTCGAGGCGGTGCGCGACGAGACCGACCGGCCGGTGCGGGTGGACGCCAACGAGGGCTGGAGCTTCGACGAGGCGGTCGGCCGCCTCGAGTGGCTGGCGCGGATGGGCGTCGAGCTGGTGGAGCAGCCGCTGCCCGCCGCCCAGATCGAGCAGAGCCGCGAGCTGCGGCGGCTGAGCCCGCTGCCGATCGTCGCCGACGAGAGCGTTCACCGAGCCGCCGACGTGCCGCGGCTGGCCGGCGCCTTCGACGGCATCAACATCAAGCTGATGAAGTGCGGCGGGCTGGGCGAGGCGCTGCGGCTGATCGCCGCCGCCCGCGCGCACGGCATGAAGGTCATGCTGGGCTGCATGATCGAGTCGTCGCTGGCGGTCACCGCCGCGGCCCACCTGTCGCCGCTGGTCGACTGGGCCGACCTCGACGGCAACCTGCTGGTGACCAACGACCCCTACGTCGGCGTGAAGGTCGTCGGCGGCCGGCTGGTGCTGCCGGACGGCCCCGGGCTGGGCGTCCGGCTGGCCGGTTCGACCGCGGTGGCGTAGAGTCCGGCCGATGCGCCACGTCATCGGCATCGACGCGGGCGGCACCAAGACGGTCGGCCTGCTGGCGGACGAGCGCGGCGAAGTGCACGCCAAGGCGATCGCCGGCGGCGCCAACCTGCTGGTGCACGGCGAGCTGGGGGTGGAGAAGTCGCTCTTCCAGGTGATCGACGCCCTGGATGCGTCGGTGCCGGTCGACGCTCTCTGCCTGGGCATCGCCGGCGTCGACCGGCCGGGCGAAGAAGAGGTGATCCGCGGCGTGCTGCGCCGGCTTGGCATCCGCCGCGAGACGCGCATCGTCAACGACGCCATCGTGGCGCTGGTGGCCGGGGCGCCGGCGGGGATCGGCATCGTCGTCGTCTCCGGCACCGGCTCGATCGCCTACGGCGTCGACCCGGCCGGCAAGACGGCCCGCTCCGGCGGCTGGGGCTACCTGCTGGGCGACGAGGGCTCGGCCTTCTGGCTCGGCCACGCCGCGGTCCGCCTGGGCATCCGCGCCGCCGACGGCCGCGGCCCGGCGACCACGCTCTACGACCGGATCTGCGGCCGGCTCGAGATCACCCTGCCCAGCGGGCTGGTGGACTGGTTCTACGACCAGGAGCTGTCGCGCCACCGGGTGGCGCGGCTGGCCGGGATCGTCGAGGAGGCCGCCGTGGAGGGCGACGAGACCGCCGAGCGGCTGCTCGACCAGGCGGCCCGTCACCTGGTGCGGGCCGCCCGGGCGGTCGAGCGCCAGCTCGGCTTCGACGGCGGCCTACCCGCTGGTGCTCGCCGGCGGGGTCTACAAGGCCTGCCCGAGCCTCTACGAGCGGGTCGAGGCCAAGCTGGATCTGGATCTGGCCCGGGTCGTGCGGCTGGAAGACGAGCCGGCGGTCGGCGCCGTCACCCTGGCTTTGGAGCTGCTCTAGCCAGACGTCCGAGGGACCGACGATGACCGACGAGTCCTGCTGATCGTCAACGCCGACGACCTCGGCCGCACCACCGGCGTCAACGCCGGCATCTTCGAGGCCCACCGCCGGGGCATCGTCACCAGCGCGACGCTGATGGTGGCCTACCCGGCGGCGGCCGGCGCGGCGGCGGAGATGGCGGCGCATCCGGACCTCGGCGTCGGCCTGCACGTCGCCCTGACCGGCGGCCCGCCGGTGCTGCCGGCCGAGCGCCTGCCCAGCCTGGTGGACGCCGACGGCCGGCTGCCGCGCCGCCCCGAGGGGCTGGGCGGCGCCGATCCGGCCGAGGTCATGGCCGAGGTGCGGGCGCAGTTCGACCGCTTTCGCCGCCTCACCGGCCGGCTGCCGACCCATCTCGACGGCCACCACCACAGCCACCGGGTGCCGGCGGTGCTCGACGCCGTCCTGGCGGTGGCCGGCGAGCACGGCCTGCCGGTGCGCGACGCCGGAGCGGGCATGCGGCCCCGGCTCGAGGCGGCCGGGATCGCCACCACCGACCGCTTCGTCGACCGCTTCTACGGCGACGAGGTGCGGCTGGAGGTGCTGCTCGAGATCGTCGCCGGGCTCGCGCCCGGCACGACCGAGGTGATGTGCCATCCGGGCCGGGTCGACGAGGATCTCGCCGCCGGCAGCACCTACACCGTCGACCGCGAGCGGGAGATCGAGCTTCTGACCCACCCGCAGGTGCTCGCCGCCGTCCGCCGCCAGGGCATCCGGCTGGCCCACTTCGGCGCCCTGGGAGCGGCCGGCTGAGCGTCGGCGCGGTCGACCTCGGGATCCTCCTGGCCTACCTGGCCGGGGTCGTGGCGCTGGGCCTGTGGATCGGCCGCGGCGCCCGCAGCGTCGCCGACTACATGGTCGGCAACCGGGACCTGCCGTGGTGGGTGATCCTGTCCTCGATCGTCGCCACCGAGACCAGCACCGTCACCTTCTTGAGCATCCCCGGCTTCGCCTTCAGCCGCGACCTGACCTGGCTGCAGCTACCGCTGGGCTTCCTCGTCGGCCGGTTCGCGGTGGCGGCGCTGCTGCTGCCGCAGTACTTCAAGGGCTCGCTCTACACCGCCTACGAGGTGCTCCAGCGGCGCTTCGGCGGCGGCGCCAAGCGCACCGCCTCGGCGCTGTTCATCGTCACCCGCAGCCTGGCCGACGGCCTGCGGCTGTTCCTGACGGCGATCGTGCTGCAGGAGATGACCGGCATCCCGCTGCACTGGGCGGTCGTCGCCATGGGGCTGGCGACCATCGTCTACACCTTCTTCGGCGGCATCCGGGCGGTGCTGTGGACCGACCTGGTGCAGTTCGTCATCTACATCACCGGCGCCCTGGTGGCCTTCGGCCTGATCCTCGACCGGCTGCCGGGGGGCTGGGGGCAGCTGGTCGAGATGGGCGGCGCGGCCGGCAAGCTGCGCGTCTTCGATCTCGGCCTCGACTGGAGCGAGCCCTACGGGCTGTGGGCGGGGCTACTCGGGGGCATGTTCATCACCCTGGGCTCGCACGGCGTCGACCAGCTGATGGTGCAGCGCTACCTCAGCGCCCGCGGCCTGCCGGACGCGCGCAAGGCGCTGCTGGTGAGCGGCTTCGTCGTCGTCGCCCAGTTCGCCCTCTTCCTGCTCATCGGCGTCGGCCTGTGGTGCTTCTACGAGCTCTATCCCCTGGCCACCGCCTTCGAGCGGCCCGACCGCGTGTTCGCCCGCTTCATCCTCGACAACATGCCGGTGGGCCTTTTGGGCCTGCTCCTGGGCGCGGTCTTCGCCGCCGCCATGTCGACCCTGTCGAGCTCGCTCAACTCCTGCGCTACCGCGGCCGCCAACGACCTGGTCTTCCCCGGCCGCGAGGGCCGCATCTCGCCGGAGCGCAAGCTGCGCGTCACCCGCGCCCTCACCGCCGTCTTCGGCCTCGTCCAGATCGCCGTCGGCATCGGCGGCCAGTGGGTCCGCTCGTCGGTGGTCAACAGCGTCCTCGGCATCGCCGCCTTCACCACCGGCATCGTCCTGGGGGTCTTCTTCCTCGGCATCTTCACCGAGCGGGTGGGGCAGCGGGCGGCCCTGGCAGGACTGGTGGCGGGGCTGGCGGGAATGACCTGGGTGTTCTTCGCCACCGGCCTGGCATGGCCCTGGTTCGCGCTGGTGGGGTCGGCGGGGACGTTCGGGGCGGGGCTCGTGGCGAGCTTTGTTTGGCCGCGGGAGGAAGCGGGCCACTGAATGGGGTTCAATGCACAAAACCAAACTCCTACTCCGCGCGTGGCTCGATTTGACGCTTGCACCCTCCTGGTCTTTGGCTATACGATCCCGAGCCGTTTCGGGCGGGTCGCCGCCGGAGGTCAAAACGTGACGAGCAGGGCAGGCTGGACTTCGGTCGTCCTCGGTCTCGCGCTGGCAGGGCAATCGCCCTCATCGGCGCAGATTTTCGACTACACCGATGCCTACTTCGACGGGCAGGTTCAGGGCGCGAAGACGATCGACGGATTGAATTTCGTCTGGGGCGCCGCGGTGAGCCCCGATGGCAAGCACGTGTACGCGTGCGGTGGTGTGGCCAACCTCGCCTCGGGAGGCGAAGACGACAACGCGATCGCGGCGTTCTCGCGCAGCGACTCGACAGGGGCACTCACCTTCATCGATGCCTATTTCGACGATCAGGAAGCCGGAGGCACCGCCGACGGCCTTTTCAGCTGCCGCGACGTCGAAGTCAGCCCCGACGGCAAGCACGTGTACACCTGCGCAGCGAGCGAAGACGAGGTCGGCTGGTTCAGTCGCAATTCGACCTCCGGAGTGCTGACCTTCGTTCCGGGTTCTATTGTCAAGGACAATGTCGGAGGTGTCGATGGGCTGGCGGGGTGCGAGGATATGGTGCTGTCGCCGGACGGCAAGCACCTTTACGCCGCCGGTCGCGCCGACGATGCGGTGGCGGTGTTCTCGCGCAACACGACGTCCGGTGCCCTGACCTTCGTCGAGTTCGAGAAGAACCTCCTGGGTGGCGTGACCAACATGGACCGACCGATTGCGGTCGACATCAGCCAAGACGGAAAGCATCTCTATGTAGCGTCCGGCAGCAACGCCAACTTCGCCGGCAGCGACGCCGTGGCGGTGTTTGCGCGCGATGCGGGCAGCATGTCGGCGAATTTCGGGAGACTCACCTTCGTCGCCTCCTACCAGGAAGGCCAGGCGCAGGGAATGAACACCATCGATGGCCTCGACCAGGTCACCGACGTCAAAGTGTCTCCGGACGGTAAGCATGTGTACGCGGCGGCCGAGGTCGATACCATCGGTGGGGCCAACGGCAACGGCAACGACTGGATCGCGATCTTTTCCCGCAACGCGAGCACCGGCGCGTTGACCTGGCAGCAGCGGATCGCCGGCTTCAAGATCTGCCCGACGTCGCCCTTTGGCGGCGACGCCGAGAGCTTCATTCGGATCGGCTCCGAGGGGCTCAGGCTCTATGTGCTCAAGAACTGGGCCGACAACGGCGTCGCGGCCTTCGCCCGGGACCCGACTAGCGGAGCGCTGACTTTTCTCGACGGTGCCTGCGAGTTGGATCCCGGTCCGGTCGGCATGAACTTGCCCAGGAAGCTGGCGCTCTCGCCGCTGGGCGAGGATCTCTACGTTCCAGGTAATGCCTCCGACGCCCTCGCTGTGTTCCAGGTCTGCGCCGGCGGGTTTGTCGTACTCGATCTCTCCAACACCGGCGCGGTTCATACGACCGAGACCGAGACCGCCTGCGACACGATCATCGCCGGCGGCGAACCGACGGGCTACTTCGTCGGCGCGGCCGGCGACGTCACCTTCATCGCTCCGATCATCCAGCTGACCGACGGCTTCGGGGTCGAGGGATTGTTCACGGCCCTAAACGGGATGCCCTAGCACTAGCTCGTAGAACCCTCAAACTGAATGGGGTTCTGTTGGGCACGATCAGCGGCCGACCCATGGTGCTAGCGTCGAGCCTCGCCAAGAGAAATGGAATTCGTCGTCAAGAGCGTCATCCAGGCCACGGCCGGCCTTCTCTTGGCCGTCGTCTTCTGGGGCCTGCATTGGAGCGTCGCCAGGCTGCGGCGGCGGCGGCCCGAGGGTTGGACCCGGTGGTTGGGTCTCACCCGGCCGCCGTCACTTCGGCTCGGCCTGACTCTGTTCGTCGGCTTCCTGGCGCTCGGGGCGGTCCTGCCGGCGCTCGGCCAGGGGCTGATCCCGGGCCACGACGCGATGGCCATGGCGAGCCCCCAGTTCGAGATCGCCGGGCTACCCCTCGCGGCCCTGCTCCTGGCCGCTCCCGCCTAGGCGTTCCTGATGACCGGCTTCACCGAGGAGCTCCTGTTCCGCGGAGTCCTGGCAAAGCGCCTCATCCATTGGTTCGGCTTGCGCGTCGGCAATGTGACGCAGGCGGTCGTGTTCGCTCTCCTGCATGTGGTCATCGTCTACGCCGCCGTCCCCGAGCCGGGCCCCGCCCTCGTCGCCTTCGCGGCGCTCTTCCCGGGAGCGATGGGCTGGCTGCTGGGCTGGGCGATGGTCCGCGACAACGGATCCATCTTCGCGCCGTGGCTGGGGCACTCGGCGGTCAATCTGGCGACCGTTTTCGTCTACCTGGTGATGTCGCCGTAGGAGCCCCTGAAACAAGCGCGGCTATCCGCGCGCTTTGCTAGCCGGAGAAGATCTCTTCGAGCGGGATCTCGAGCCCGGGGAGGAGTGGGGTCGAGAGTGCCTCCCCCGAGCCGCGACTCAGCTCGGCGACGCGTTCGAAGCCCTCGTCGCCTCGCTGTCGCAGCACCTCCACCGCTTCGGTCTCGGGGTCCACGATCCAGTACTCGCTCACCCCGAACCGCTCGTACAGCTTCCTCTTGATCCCCTCGTCGCGCCCGCGGGTGCTCGGCGACAGGATCTCGACCACCAGGTCGGGCGCGCCGCGGAGGTTCGCCTCGGTCAGGACCGACCACCGCTCCCGGCTGAGGTAGATGAGATCGGGCTCGACGATGTCGAAGTCGGAAAAAAGCACGTCGAGCGGGGAGAGGAACACCTCGCCCAGATCGTGCTGGCGCAGGAAGGCCTTGATGAAGTAGTGCAGGTTCCCCAGGATGCGCTGGTGACGGGCGACCGGCGACGGGGTCACGAAGTGCTCCCCGTCGATGATCTCGTGCCGCCGGCCGTCGTCGGGCAGCTCGAGGAAGTCCTCGTAGGTGAGCTTGGTGCGCGTCGTCGGTTCGGCCATGGATCGCTCCTCATTGTACCGAGGGACGGATTTCACCCCTCGGGTTCTTGTCGAATGAGGGGATGGATCTGACATGCTCCGCCTTCGGCAGGCGGGAATCGCGGCTGCCGGAACAAGCCCGGGGCGCCGGCGCCCCGCTACAGGAAGGACGGGGGCATGAGCTCGATGGAACGACGCGAGTTTCTCTTCGGAGCGATGGCGTTGTTGCCGCTTGCCGCCGCTGCGCGGGCGGCGGACGGCGGGGGCCCGGCGCGGGGCGGCGTCTACGTACCGGCCGGGCAGGACCGCTTCGGGCAGCGGCACGAGGTGCTCGGCGGGCTTTCGATCGACTTCAAGATCTCGGGCCGCGACACCGACGGCGGCCTGTTCCTGATCGAGCACACCGACCACCACCGCGGCGGCCCGCCACGCCACCTGCATCATGCGCAGGAGGAGTGCTTCTACGTGCTCGAAGGCGACTACGTCCTGGAGGTGGGTGAAGATCGGTACCAGCTGGCGCCAGGCGATTCGGTCCTGGCGCCGCGCGCGGTGCCGCACGTCTGGGCGCACGTCGGCGAGGGCCGCGGCAGGCTGATCATCGCCTTCCAGCCGGCGGGGATGATGGAGGAGTTCCTGACCGCCCTGAGCGGCCTCGGCAGCGCGCCGCCGGCGGCGCAGATGCAGGAGCTCTTCCGCCGCCACGGGATGGAGATCGTCGGCCCGCCGCTGGCGGTCGGTTGAGCCGGGGAACGGGCGCGGCAGCCCGCCGTCCTCGCGCGCCCGCCGAGGCACTGCGCCGGGGTGGACCCGGCCGCCGATGGCGAGCGGCGAGAGCCGGTGAGAAGCGCGGGCTAGCCGTTGCCGCCCGTGGCGGCCTCCAATGCCGCGATCCTGGCCTCGAGCGCCATCTGGCGTTCGTGCAGCTGCTGGATGTAGATGTGCGCCTTCTCGAGCTCGTTGAGAATGCCGGCAGTCTTGCGGAAGACGTTGATCGGCTCCTCGACCGGGCTCGGTCCGATGCCAGGCAGATGGCCCTTCTGCCACATCTCGGCCGCGTGCTCGTCGATCGCCGGGATCGGGTAGCCGGGGGCGAAGACCTCGTCGCAGCCGGTGCAGCCGCCGGCGCCGTTGACAATCAGGTCGGCGCCGATGGTCACGTTGCCGGTGGCTCTGTTGATCAGGAACTGGGAGCCGGCGAGGCTGGAGGTGACGATGGCGAAGTCTCCCACGGTGTTGTTGCGGAAGTCCCATTGGACGCCGGCGGCATTGAGCAGGCGCAGCTGGGTGATCCGGGGGCTGGCGTTGGCGTTCTCGATCAACAGGGTGGTGTCGGTAGCGTCGGTGCGACGCAGGTGCACGTCGCGCGACGGCGCGGAAGTGCCGAGGCCCAGGTCGCCGTTCGCCGCGAGGAAGATCGAGTTGGAGGGCGCTCCCGGCAGCAACCGGAGGGGCAGTCTCGAGCCGGCGGTGACGTCGCGGATGAAGAAATTCGCCTCGTTGCCGGCGATGTCCCAGGCTTGCGCTCCGAAGCCGGCAGAGCTGTCTTGATCCAGCCGCAATGAGGGCGTATTGCCGGTCACGATGTGCAGGTCGAGAACCGGATTGGAGGTGCCGATGCCGATGTCGCCGTCGGACTCCACGTAGAGGGCGCTCGCCCGCGCCCCCGACTCGACCGCGAAGACCAGGTCGGTGACACAGCCGCCGTCGTTGTCGGCGGTGCCGCAGTCGTTGAAGCCGAGATAGCCGGCGCCACCGCTCGAACTGGAGTTGGCCTCGATCTCCCAGTCGTTGTTGGGGAACGGAGAGTTGCTGGTGTCGCCGAACTTGATGCGGGTGTTGTTCTCCATGAGCAGGATGGTCGAGTCGTCGAACACCGGGGCGTCCGGGCAGTCGAAGCCGACGCAGAGGCTGTTGCGGATGACGCCGTCGCTGTTCGACAGGACGAAGCCCTGATTGGGTGGGGTACCGGTGACCGCCTGACTGCCGGCAGAGTCCGAGCCCTTGGCGGGCTGGAGCCCCTCGACCAGGTTGCTCGGGATGACGGCGCCGCGAGCGATGCTGAAGGTGCCGCGCTGGACCGTCAGCCGGTCGCTGACCGCCGCGATCTCGACACCAGCCGCGCGAGCCGCGGCCAGCCGTCTGCGGATGCCGTCGTCGGTCACCGGCGAGAAGCGCAGCTCGTATTTGTAGAGACCGTCGACCCCCGGCAGCGCCACGGCCGGGGTCTGCTCCGGGCCGAAGGACTCGATCACCTCGAAGCCGCGGGGTCCGCTGAGCGTCACCCGCACCTGACCGTACGGGATGTTCGGTTGGAAGGTCACCAGGTCGCTCGCGATCGCAACCTCGGCGAGAGCCGAGGGAGCGGCTGCGGCGAGTGGCGCCGGAAGACACAGCAAAGCTGCAAGCAAGACGGTTACCGCCCCTGTCACTTCTTGGATCCGCATCGGGATCACCTCTTGGAGGTCCGCGAACGACCACAATGGCCGCCGGGAGAACTGCATCACTCTGCGCCCAATCGGATCGAGGTGTCAATCGAAATCTGCGGCCGGCCGCCGCCGCCCAGGCTGTACACTCGGACCGATGAGTCCACCGAGGCAAGACCGCAACCGCCCGTAGGAGGCCCCCATGCCAAAACTCGAGTTCCACCCCAAGAAGACCACCTTCGACCTCGCCAACGCGCGCGCCCTGGCGCAGGCGTCGAAGCTGGCTTACAGCACCGATGCCCAGATCATCAAGACACTCAAGGGCTGGGGTTTTCCCAAGGCCCGCTTTTTCTCCGCCAAGGGCACCCAGGGATACGTCGCCGGCAACGACGAGGTGATCCTGGTGGCCTTTCGCGGCACCGAGCCGAAGGAGCTCGAGGACCTGCTGGCCGACACCAAGATGAAGCGGGTGCCGGCCAAGGGCGGCGGCCACGTACATCGCGGCTTCAAGGCGGCGCTCGAGGCGGTGGCGCCCGCCATGGCCGCGGCGGTGCGCGAGCTGCTGGACAAGGGGCAGCCGGTGTTCATCACCGGTCACAGCCTGGGCGCGGCGCTTGCCGGGCTGGCCGTCGGCGCCTCGGCGACCGAGCGCCTGCCGATCGCCGGCCTCTACACCTACGGCATGCCGCGGGTGGGGAACAAGTACTTCGCCGAGAAGTTCCAGGCGAGCTACGGCAAGCGGGCGTTTCGGATCGTCAACAACAACGACGCCGTCACCCGCGTGCCGCCCAGAAGCTTCGGCTTCCAGCACGTCGGCACCGTGAAGTACCTCGACAGCAGGGGCCAGCTCAAGAGCGGCGCGTCGCCCTGGAAGCAGTTCCTGATCCGGGTCAAGGGCCAGGTAGAGGGGCGGGTCCAGGACTTCATGAAGCCGGGCACCGACGGTCTCAAGGACCACGGGATCAAGAACTACGTCCGGATCCTGCAGAACCTGAAGGGCTGATCCGGCTGGTGCCGGCTGCCGGCGTGTGCGCGGTCGCGGGCCTCGCCAGAGCCGGCACCGGTGGGGTTCTCCCCGGGGGAGGTCCAAGCAGCGCATGAGCCTGCGGTCTCCGGATAACGAGCAGCCTGGTCGGCCACCTGTCGGGCCGGCCGCGCTGGTTGCGATCTATCTCGGCCTCGTCGCCGCGCGTCTGCTGATCGCGGCCAACGGCTACTTCCCGGTCATCCAGCCCGACGAGGTCATCTACCGGGAGGCGGCGCGCTGGTTTGCCGGGGTCGGGCCGCTGCCCAACCTCGCCGACACTTTTCTCTTTCCGCTGGGGTACCCGCTGCTGGTGGCGCCGCTGTGGTGGCTGTCCGACACCCTGGCCGGGGTGAGCGGCGCGCTGCTGGTGTTCAACGCGCTTGTTGGCAGCGCGGCGTTCTTTCCTCTGCGCTTCCTGCTAGTCCGCCTCTCGGGCGCCTCGGAGGCCTTGTGCACCGCGGCGGCGGCGGTGACCACCCTCTATCCGGCCTACCTGGTCATCACCGGCATGTGGGCCACCGACAACGCCTTCGTGCCGCTGTTCGTGCTGCTCATGGCCTGCGCGTGGTGGCTCTTCGAAGCCCCATCCGGTCCGCGCGCGGCGGCCTATGGCGCGCTGGCGGCGGCGCTCTACTTCGTCCACGAGCGGGCGCTGCTGATCGTGGCGGTGGTCGCGGTGCAGCTCGTCGTGATGGCGGTGCGGGGACACCTGAGGCGGCGGGTCGCCGGGATCGCCCTCGGTACTCTGGCGGTCGGTTTCGCCGCCGTTCGCTGGCTGATGGTGCTTGCCGTGGCGGTGCTCTACCGCGGCGATCCCGTCGAGCGGCCGCTGCTCGAGGTGCTGGCCAAGCTGTTGCGGCTCGACGGCTGGATCGACGTCGTGCTGCAGGCCGCCGGCCAGGGCTGGTACCTGCTGGTGGCGACCTACGGCCTGGGCGCGATCGGCCTGGCGGTCCTCGTCGAACTGCTGCGCCGGCACCGCGCCGCCCTGTGGACGCCGGGTCCGGGCAGCGCCGCCGGCCACGTGGCGCTGCTGTTGCTGCTGGCCACCGGGGCGGTCTTCGCCACGACCAGCGTCTACTTCCCGTCGAACTCGATCATCGGGGACAAGGCCGAGTACATGTTCTTCGGCCGGATCTGCGAGGGCACCCTGCCGGTGCTGCTGGCGCTGGGGCTGGCCTGGCCCGGCGGCCGTTCCGAGCGGCGATTCCCGTTGACGGTCCTGGGCTGGATGGCGGTGGCGCTCGTGCTCGGCGCCGTCATGATGGCCGGCCGGGGGATGGAGGCGCTCGGCGACGACCCCGGCACCTACGGGATCTTCGGCGTGCGCTGGTTTCTCAGGGACGGCCACTGGCTGCTCGGGCCGGTGAGCGGAACCCTCGCCGTCGCCGCCGTCGCCGGCGCCGCCGCCTGGCTGCTGCGCCGCCGTCGCGCCGCTTTCGCCGCCCTGGTGGGCCTGTCTTTCCTGTGGCTCTCGGCCGACCTCTCGCTGCACTACATGGGCCGCCGCCTCGAGAGGCTCTATACCCAGGCCATCCCGGCACAGCTGGCCAGGGCCGGCGGCGCGGACGAGATCGCCATCGACACGCGCGCCGTCCGGACCGGGCGCTATGCCGAGCTCGTGCGCCGGGTGGACGTCCGGAGCTTCTCCTCCCGGGGCCGCCGCCGGCCGCCGGCGGATGTGGTGCTGACCCGCCGCGACTGGAAGTACGCGGAGCGACATGACGCGCGCTTCCTGGTCGGGGAGCGGGACCGCAACTACGCGCTCTGGGCGCTGCCCGGCCCCGCGGCCGACCGTCTCTACCGGCCGCCGGACCATCATGAGGTGGTCTACGGCGCGCAGCCGGTCTGGTCGGTGTGGGAGGAGGACTTCGAGGAACAGGAGCTGTGGCGCGGGCCGGTGCCCGCCCGCTGGACCGACGGCTCGAGCGAGCTGCGCATCCCGCTGGGCCCGTCGCCCCCGGCCGTGCTGCGGCTGGACGTCGCCGAGATCGGCCCCGACTCCACACCGCTCGAGGTCCGCGTCGACGGCCGCGAGCTGGCGGTCCTGGGGCTCGCCGGCGGCGGCTGGTCCGGCGACCTGTCGCTCGCCGGGGTGAGCTCGGGGGCGGAGCTGCGGCTCGAGCTCCGCAGCGACCGCGTCTCCGAGCGGGGATGGCGCTACGGCTCCAGACGGCGCTGGCGGCGCGGCGTCCTGGTGCGCGGCATCTCGCTGCTGGATGCGGCGGAGGCGGCGATCGACGGCCGGTCGGAGCGGCAGCCGGACCCGGGCCCGGCCGGCGGCGAGCTCCGGATCCTCGACGAGGGGGCGCCGAGATGGGCCGCACCCGGCTCCCCGCTGGTCTTGACGGTCGAGGCGCGCAACATCGGCGGCCGGCCGTGGTTCGGCCACACCGACCCCGCCGCGCCGGGGACGCTGCGACTGGAGGCCGCATGGGGCGGCGCCGCCGGCGCCGAGACGATCGAGCTGCCCCTGCCGCGCACGGTACTGCCGGGGCGGCGCCTGGTCTTTCCCGTCGCCCTCGAGCCGCGACGCGCCGACGGTTCGCCGCTGCCGCCCGGCGACTATGCCGTCGAACTCCGGTTCGAGCGGGCCGCCGCCGGCGCCGCCGCCGTGTCGGTGCCGGTGCGCGTCCGCCGGCATCCACCGGATCGGCCGTTCGCGCCGCTGCGCGCCTTCACCCGGTACGGCTGGCAGCCGCCGCCGCCGTTCGTGCTGATGCCGTGGGTGGACCGTTGAGCCGGCGCGGCCGCAAGCGGGTCATGCTGGTCTTCGGGACCCGCCCCGAGGCGATCAAGATGGCGCCGGTCATCTCCGAGCTGGCGGCGCGGCGCTCGGAGATCGAGACCCGGGTGGTGGTGACCGCGCAGCATCGGGCGATGCTCGACGAGGTGCTGGCGGTGTTCGCCATCCGGCCGGATCACGATCTCGACATCATGCGCCCGTCGCAGTCGCTGGCCGGCATCACCATCCGCGCCCTCGCCGGCCTCGACGAGCTCCTCGCCGCCGAGCGGCCGGACCTGGTCGTGGTCCAGGGAGACACCACTTCGACCTTCGCCGGCGGGCTGGCGGCCTTCTACCAGCGCATCCCCGTCGCCCACGTCGAGGCGGGGCTGCGCACCGGCGACCGCCACGATCCGTTCCCCGAGGAGGTCAGCCGCCGGATGCTCGACACCTTCGCCGATCTCTGCTTCGCGCCGACGGCGGGGGCCGAGCGGGCGCTGCTGGCCGAGGGGATCCCCGAGGCGCGAGTGTTGGTGACGGGCAACACGGTGATCGACGCCCTGCTCGAGGCGGCGGCGAGAGAGCATCGGTTCACCGTTGCCGGGCTGCGAGAGATGCGCTTCGGCGCCGGCCGGGCCACCGTGCTGGCGACGGCCCACCGCCGCGAGAGCTTTGGCGCGCCGCTCGAGCGGATCTGCGGCGCCCTGCGCGACCTGCTGGAGCGCGCGGCCGGATCTGCAGTTGGTCTTCCCGGTCCACCCCAACCCGCGGGTGCGCGAGACGGTCGGCGCGGTGCTCGGCGGCGTCGAGCGCGCCCACCTGCTCGACCCCCTCGGCTATCTCGACTTCGTCCACCTGATGAAGCGCGCCGATCTGATCGTCACCGACTCCGGCGGCGTCCAGGAAGAGGCGCCCTCGCTGGGCAAGCCGGTGCTGGTGGTGCGCGAGCGGACCGAGCGGCCCGAGGGTGTCGAGGCCGGCAACGCCGAGCTGGTCGGTACCGGGCGCGAGCGGATCGTCGCGGCGGCCGCGCGGCTGCTCGACGATCCGGCCGCGTACCGGCGCATGGCGACGGCGAGCAACGTCTACGGCGACGGCCGGGCGGGGCGGCGGATCGCCGAGTCGATCGGCCACTTCCTCGGTCTGCGGGACCGGCCGCCGGCGCCGTTCACGGCCGCCGGCGGCTGAGCGCCCGGCGCTCGCCGCCGCTTGGCGCCCGGCTCAGAGCCGCCGGAACGGCGGCGGCGACAGACGATCGCGCAGCCCCAGCTTGGTGTACTGGACCAGGGTTCGCAGCAGCTTGAGCTTGCTGGCGCTCTGTTTGCGGTCGTAGCGCAGCGCCAGCGGCACCTCGCGCACGACCGGATCGCAGTAACGGAGCTTCAACAGCAGCTCCACCATGCAGGCGAAGCCGGTCTCGGAGACCAGCCGCTCGCCCCAATGCCCGCGCGCCCGCCGCAGCAGGCTGACGCGGTAGGCGCGATAGCCGCTGGTGAAGTCGCGGTAGCCGTCGAGCGGCAGCAGGATGCGAAAGGTCAGCGCCGCTCCGCGCGAGAGGAGGCGCCGGAACGCCGGCGCGGTCGTGTCGCTGCCGCCGGGCACGAAGCGCGAGGCGATCGCCACGTCGGCGCCTGCGGCGAGCGCCTCGAGCTGCAGCTCGACCACCTCGACGGGATGGCTGTCGTCGGCGTCCATGATCACCAGGACGTCGGTCTCGGCGGCGGCTTCGAGGACCGCCCGGATGCCGGTGTTGACTGCCTGTCCGAGCCCCATGTTGTGGGGGTGGGACACCAGGTGCAGGTCGAGCATCTCGGCGCCGGCCCGGGCGGCGGCGGCGGTGTCGTCGGTCGAGCCGTCGTCGACGACCCAGACGGCGAACTCGTGGCCGGACCGGCGCTCGAACTCGGCCAGCCGGGCCAGTGCCGCGGGTAGCGACGCCTCCTCGTTGAAGGCCGGCAACAGGATGTGGGTCCGGCCCAGCGGACGCGGCGCCGGAGTCGCGGCCGGGGCGGTCATGCGGCGCTCTCCCGCCGCGCTTCGGCCGGCGGCTGGGTGCCGCCGAGCCGTGAGGCGGCGATCTCTGCCAGCGGCACCACGCGGCGCCGAGCGGCCAGGTACGAGATCTCGCGCCCCGCGGCGTCGAGCTTTGCCGCCAGCGCCAGCCCCATGCCGGGATGGCGCGCCAGCCGCGGATCGAGGCCGTCTTCCTCGAGGCCCAGGAAGTCGACCGCGTGCAGCTGATAGGTGACCGGTCCACGCCGCAGGTGGGTGGCGGCGCGGATCGCCCGAAAGACCGCTCCCGGCAGCAGGAAGCGCATGGAGTGATAGTACGGCAGCCGGGTCCACGGTGCTGTGCACAACGGCACTTCGACCAGCGTCCGGTCACCGGCCCGAAGCGGATGCGGCCGGGTCGGGCCGAAGACCCCCGACCACAGGCCCGAGCCGGTCCGCGCCTTGCCGGTCGGGCTGCGGCGGCCGACCGCCAGCCGCAGCAGCGGCAGCAGCACCGAGGGATAGGCGGAGGCGTCGTAGCGGTAGCCGGCGGCGGCGATGGCGCCCAGCAGCCGTGGCGACAGATCCCAGCTCGGCGCCCGGAAGCCGACGACGGGGATGCCGGCCAGCCCTTCGAGCAGCGTCTTCGAGCTGGCCACCTCCAGCCGCAGGCGCTCGTCGCCAAGATCGGTGAAGGGCAGCCGGTGGGTCATCGAGTGGCTCGCCACCTCGTGGCCGCGCTCGGCAATCTCGCGCACCACCTCGGGATGGCGCCGCGCCTCCTCGCCGATGAGGAAGAAGGTGGCGCGCGCCCCCTGCCGGTCGAGAATCTCCAGTGCCCGCGGGATCGCCAGCCGGTAGGCCGACCCGTTGTCGCCGGCGGCCTCGATGCCGTAGCCCTGCAGATGGCTGGCCACCGAGTCGACGTCGATCGACAGCCCGGCGAGTCTCATGCGGCGCCGCCGCCGGCAGCGGCGATCATCGCCGCCACCGCCTCCTTCGAGACCCTCGTCGAGCTGTTCCACGAGGTCACCGCCGGATAGACCTGGGTGGTGGTCGCCAGAAAGAGCCGGCGGGGCACCAGCTCGAAGGGCGGCTTGCGCTTGCCGTAGCCCGGCGTGTAGACGGGCTCGACAAACGGCGCCCGGAAGAGGAAGGAGTCGATGACGTCGTCCGGCCGCAGGTCCGGGAAGAGATCGAACAGCGCCGCGACGTAGTCGCGTTTCAGCTTCTCGGGATCGGCCGCGTGCAGCGGGTGGGTGCGGTGGACGTAGTTGAGCAGATAGACCAGGTGCCGCCCGCCGGTGTCCTCGAGGCGGATGGCCCGGGTGGTCTCGACGATGCCCTGGAACGGCACGCCGCTCTCGACGCAGGGGATCCAATAGTGGCTGGTGAGCTGGCGCCGCAGGAGCACGATCACGTTGATCACGCCCTGGTAGTCGATGTCGGCCGGCAGGCGCTCGAGCCAGCGCTCGACGCCGCCGCCCGCCGCGATCTTGCGCAGCGCGACGATCGGCACGGTCGAGACCAGGCGATCGAAGCGCCGCTGCCTGCCGCCGACCGATATCTGCACGCCTTCGCCGCCGTCCTCCAGATCGAGCCGTTCCACCGGCGCGTCAAGCTCGAGCCGCGCGCCGCGGCGCCGCAGCGACTCGACCAGCCGATCGGTGATCGCTTTGTAGCCGCCGGTGACGTAGCCCTTGGTCTCCTTGCCGGTGCCCTTCTCACGGCCGAAGCGCGACCAGTACCACAGCGCCGGCATCTGCTTGTAGGCGTCGCCGAACTTGGCCTCGAGCAGCGGCCGGTAGAGCTGGGCGAACGCCCGCCGCCCGGCCAGCCGGGTGAGCCAGGCCTCGATCGTGATGTCGTCGAGCGGCCCGGGCCGGGCGAGGTGGCTGGCCCAGACCGCGCTCAGCCCGAGCCGGATCCGGTCGATCAGCCGGGTCGGGGTAAAGCGCAGCAGGTCGATCGGCCGGTCGAGCCGGAAGAGCCGGCGCTGGTGAAAGAAGCCCAGCGAAGTCTCGCTCCAGTAGACCGAGTCGCGCAGCCCCAGCTCGCCGAGCAGGGGCAGCAGGTGCTCGTCGTTCGGCAGCATCACGTGGTAGAAGCGCTCCAGGTAGGAGCCCTCGTACTCGAAAAAGGTGGCCAGGCCGCCGAACCGGTCGGACGACTCGTACAAAGTCACCTCGGCGCCGGCCGCGGTCAGGAAGTGCGCCGCCGCCAGCCCGCCGATGCCGCCGCCGACGACGGCGACCCGGCCGAGGCCGTTGTCGAGGCCCCAGCGGGTCGTTTCGGGATCGGGGACCGCCTCCAGATCGGGCATGACCTCGAGGCTAGCAGGATGGACCTGCTGGCTGTGAAGGGCGAGCTCGGCCCGGCGGGGAAGCCGGCCCGAAGGCTCAGCCCCCCGAAGCGCCGAGCGCCTGCTGGATCTGCTCGACCACCCGCAGCGCCAGCTGTCCCGGCGCGTCCTTGGATCCCTGAAGCTCGAAGATCGCGGGATCTTCATTGTCGCGTGAGAGCGAGGCGGTCAGCTTGATCTCGCCGCCGGCGGCGATCTCGTAGCGCCCCGCTACCAGGTAGGCGTTGGCGAACTCGTCCGTGTCGATGAACACCAGCGGTGCCCGCCGGCCCTGCGCCGAGACCTCTCGCAGCAGTTCGTTGACCGCGTTGCCGAGGCGAAGCTTGTCCCGGAAGGGAGGAGCGGCATCCTGAAAGCTGGCGCGCAGCACCAGCGGCCGCTTCTCGGCCAGGGGGATCCGGCCGCGGTCGGCGACCGTCAGCTGGCCGACGTCGAAGCTCTCGCCGCCGCGGGGCACCGCCAGCCGCGGCTGTTGGATGCCGCCGACGTCGCCGGCCAGGGCCGGCACCCGGTCCACCGCGTGGCTGAACAGCGTCTGGATGTCGACGAAGTCACCCTCGCGCAGCGCCGCGCCCTTCATCCCTTCGAGCAGGCTGTAGGTCAACAGGCCCTGGCCGTACTCGGTGGCCTCGTAGCTCACCGCGTCGGCCGCCGAGCCGGCGAGGACGAACATTCCGGTGCGGTCCTTCATCCGCTCGAGCGAGCGGGTCTGACTCGAGGAGACGGCGCGGCTCGCGGTCAAGCCCTCGATCAACTGTCCCGAAGCGCAGGTGTCGAGGACCAGCACCTGCTTGAGGGCCGGCACCGCCTTGATCATTTCGGTCAGCTCGCGGCTCGAGATCGCCGCCTGCCGGCGCACCGCGTCGTCTTTGAGCTCGAGGCTGGTGGCGTCCTGGAGCAGATAGTAGTAGTCGTCGCCCCAGGTGATGCCATGGCCGGCCAGATAGACCACCAGGATGTCGGTCGGCTTGGCCTGCCGCAGCCATTGGAACGCCTCTTCTATGTTCTTGCGCGTCGCCGGGGTCTCGGCCGGTGAGTCGTCGGTCAGCCGCCGGATGTGGACGCCGGCCAGCCCCTGGTGGCCGGCGGCGGCGATCTCCAGCGCGGTGGCGAAGTCGCTGGCGTCCTTGGCGGCGTACTTGAGGTCGATCTTCTTGCCGCGATAGTCGGACACTCCGGCGACCAGCGCCCAGAGCGCCGGCGCCGGTCCCGTGCTCCCACCGTACGCCGGCGTGGACCGGCCGCCGCGCGAAGCCGGGGCCGCGATCTCGAGCCGCCGGGCCGGACTGGCGAGATAGCCGGAAGCGTTGTAGGCCACCAACTCGACGATGTTCCGGGTGCCCGGGATCAGCAGCGGGCTGCCGGCCAGGTCGACCTCGACCTCGAGGCTCTCCGCTTCGGCGTCGGCGCCGGGCGAGCGGGCGTCCTCGCGCACCTCCTTGCCGTTGAGCAGCACCTGGATCCGGCCGATGCCGCCGCCACGGTTGGTCAGCTGCAGCCGCAGCAGCGGATCCGCGGCGGTTGGCTCGCGGGTCACGACGAGGCTCGGGAAAAGGTCGATCCCGCGTTCGTTGAACTGCTCGACCGGACGCGGCTTCTCGTCGTTGAATCCCAGGACCTTGGCCAGCAGTGCCGGCTCGTAGTAGCGCTCCTTGAGCTGCGAGAGCGCGATCGGCTCGAGGCCGGCGACCCAGTGCAGGCCGTCGATCTCGCCGCCGAAGGAGGCGTCGAAGCGACCTGCGGCATCCACCGCCGCCCAGGTGCCGTCGTCGAAGGAGATCAGGCGGACGAGCTCGCGGCCCGAGCCGGTGTCCCAGATCCGGGTCGTGCGATCCCGGCTGACCGTGGCCACGAGGCCGCCGTCGGCCGAGATGGCGCCGCCGGAGAGCGAGGCCGTATGGCCGACGAACCGGTGCAGCTCGGTGCCGGTGGCGGCGTCCCACAGGCGGGCGGTCTTGTCGGAGACGTTGGAGCCGCTGGTGGTCAGCACCCGCCGGCCGTCGGTGGAGAAGACGGCGGAGATGGCGGGATGGTTGTCGTTGATCGACCATACGGCGGCGCCCTTCTCGAGGTTCCAGAGACCCTCCTGGGTCATCGCCCGCAGGCCGTCCGGCGAGAAGGCGCGGATGTCCTCGGACCAGCCCTCGAAGCGCCGCAGCTCGGCTCCGCTCTCCGCATCCCAGATCCGCGCGGTGCCGTCCTCGCCGCCGGTCAGCACCCGGCCGTCGCCCAGGAAGGCGACGGGTCTCACCCCGGAAGAGCCGTACTCGCTCTTGCCGTGGCCCTCGAAGACCACCAGCTGGTCGCCGGTTTCGGCGTCCCACAGGCGCGCCGAGCCGTCGGCGCCACCGGTGAGGACCTGCCGGCCGTCGGCGGAGAAGGCCACGGCCTGGACCTGGTAGTAGCCGTTGTCGTCTTTGCCGTGTCCCGAGAGCACCTGCTTCTGCTCGCCGGTGTGAGCGTTCCAGAGGCGCGCCGTGCCGTCATAGCCGCCGGTCAGCACCGTCTGCTCGTCGTTCGAGATGGCTACCGCGTAGATGTCCAGATAGCCGTACTGGCCCGGGCCGTGGCCTTCGAACCGCTGCACCTCGGCGCCGGTGCGGGCATCCCAGAGGTGCCCCTTGTTGTCCGAGCCCGCGGTCGCGATCCAGCGGCCCGAGCCGGAGAAGGCGACCGTCGACAGAGCGTAGGTCTTGCCTTCGAAAAGCTGCAGCTGCGTGCACGTTTCGACGTCCCAGAGCCGAGCCGTCATGTCCCAGCTGGCCGAGGCCAGCTGCTTGCCGTCGGGGGAGAAGGCGAGCGCGGCCACCTCCGACTCGTGCCCCTCGAACTCCCGCACCTTGTTTCCTTCCAGGTCCCACAGGGTGATCGGCCAGCTCGACGTCACCAGGTGCCGGCCGTCGGGCGAGAACGCCGCGCCGGCGCGCTCGCCGGTCGATCCTTCGATCCGAGTCACCTCTTGCCCCGTGGCCACGTCCCATATCAGGGAGGTCGGCTCGTCGCGGCTGGCGGAGAGCAGGTGTCTGCCGTCGGGCGAGAAAGAGACGGCGCTGACCGCGCCGGCGTGGCCGACGAACTGGCGAAGCTCCTCGCCGCTGGCGGCATCCCACAAGCGCACCGTGAAGTCCTTGATGTCACGGGTCTCCATGGTCGGGTTGTAGCCGCCGCCGGTTGCCACCTGCTTGCCGTCGGGCGAGAACGCCACCGAGCCGATGGCGCTCCGGTTGCCCACGTACCGCTGCAGCCTCTTGCCCGTCTCGAGATCCCACAGGCTGGCGTCGTTGGTGGCGGTGATCAACAGCTGCGTCCCGTCCGGTGACACCGCCATCGCCGAGGCCAGCCCGTCGGGCTCGAAGCTGCGGATCTTCTCGCCGCTGTGGACGTCGAACAGGGTCGCGTCCCAGCTGCCCACCAGCACCTGGTCGCCGCCGGCCGCAAAGGCGACCGACCAGACCGCGTTGCGGTCGATCTCAAATCGCCGGACCTCGCGGCCGGTTGCGATGTCCCATAGGACCGCGGCGGCGTCGCTGCCGCCGGTGAGGATCTGCTCGCCGGTGGGCGAGAAAGCCACCGAAACGACGCGCTGGTCGTGACCCAGCTGTGGCATCAACCGCGGACGGGACTCGTCCCCCGCGGCGGCGGCCGTCGAGATGGCCGCCGCCGTGAGCAGCAGCGCCGCCGTGGCGATTGCAGTGGTCTTTCTGTCGGGCATCCGAGCCTCCTCCGAGAGTGACCCCGACCGGTGCCCGAGAGCATTGGGCTCGGCCAGGGGGTGTGTACAATGCCGTGGAGTCATTTCATTCTAGCTTAAGCAGCGGTCGTCTTTGGGACGGGGCGCTTCGAGCACAGACTGGCTGCTCGGCAAAGATGCCGAGCCTGGAAGGGAAGGAACCCGCGATGAGCGACCGGCCAACCACAGCGATTCACCCTGTTCTGCGGCTAGCGGAGAGGTTCCGGCTCCCGCTGGCAATCGTCTGGTGCGCCCTCGCGGCGCCGGGCGCGCCCGGCGCTGGCTCAGCCGGGCGCCGAGAACGCGGCTCCGAGCTGCTCCTTCCAGCAGGCCCGAGCCGATGAGTCGGGCCAGCGCAGGCTGGCCCTGCTGGTCGGCGTCGGCAAGTACGCCAACCCGGAGGTGACGACCCTCGATGGCCCGATGAGCGACGTCCGCAGCATGTACGAGCTGCTGACCGGCCCCAACGGCTACGGCTTCCCCAAGGAGAACGTGTGCGTGCTGGCCGACGAGAAGGCCACCAGCAAGGCCTTCCTGGAGGCCTGGCAGAAGGCCCTGGTGGACCGAGCGCAGCAGGGCGACATCGCCGTCTTCTTCTTCGCCGGCCACGGCTCGCAGGCGCGGGACTGGAACGGCGACGAGCCGGACGGCTACGACGAGACCCTGATGCTGCACGACGCCCGGTTCCAGGGGCAGCGCGATCTGATCGACGACCAGTTGAACGGACTGGTCGCGCGGCTCTACCAGAAGACCAGCAACGTCACCATGATCCTCGACTCGTGCAACTCCGGCTCGGCTTCGCGCGGCGGCTCGCGCGCCAAGGCCAGGTTCTTCGACCGCCTCGACGACCAACCGGCGGCGGGGGAGGTCGCCGCGGGCGGCGACGGCGGCGAGGGCTGGGAGCCGGAGTCGATGCCCGGCCTGGTGGTCATGTCGGCGGCGCGCGACGGCAGCTCGGCGATGGAGATCGACGGCGCCGGCGTCTTCACCCAGACCCTGCTGGAGGTGCTGGGCGAGGCGGCTGAGCCGCTGACCTACGCCCAGGTCTCGCACCGCGCGCCGCGGCGGATCGCCGCCCAGAGCCAGCAGGTGGCCTACTTCCAGGGCGCTCTGGACCGGGTGGTCTTCGGCGCCACCGAGCGCAAGCGGCCGGCCTCGTGGGTGGTGCGGGCGCTCGAGGGCGACCGGGTGCGGCTGCAGGGCGTGCCGATGCCCGGCTGGAGCAAGGGGGCGCTGCTGCGCGTCCACTCGGGCTCGGCCACCATGGAGGAGGTCAAGGACGCGTCGACGGCCAGGGGCTACCTCGAGCTGGCGGAGATCGGCGGCTTCGAGGCCCGGGCTACCTATGTCGTCGACGAGGGCGCGGAGTGGCCGGTGCTGGAGGAGGGCGATCTGGCGGTGCTGGTCCAGGCCGGCGAGGGCGCCACCACCATCTCGGTCCGGCTGCGCCCCGAGGGCGAGGAAGGCGGCCTGACGCAGGTCGACATCGCCGCTTTGAAGGCGGCGTGGGAGAAGGACGAGGAGGCCTCCGAGGCGATCGAGTGGTCCGACGGCGGCGGATTCGAGGTTGCCAAAACCTCGGGCCGGTACCAGATCCTCGGGCCCGAGGGGCGGGTCCGCAACACCATGGATCGCGCGGCGCGCGCCGCCAGCGTCATCCAGAACCTCGCGGACCACGCCGACCAGAAGGCGTTTCTGGAGCTGCGGGCGGACCCCGGGTCGGTGTTCGAGAACGACCGCACTCTGGCGGTCCGCATCGTGCCGCAGGGCAAGCAGAGCCCTTGCGGCGAGGGGAACGTCTGGCTGCAGGCCGAGCTCGGCGAGGAACAGCTGATCCCGATGTGCCACAGGTGGGCCGTCGAGGTGACTCTCGACGAGGCGTCACCCAAGAGCCTGCTGGTCGGCGGCGTCATGCTGTGGAACGACGGCAGCAAGGATGGCTTCCCCAGTGGTGGGGAGAAGATCCTGCTCGAGCCGGGAGGCACCGGCAGGGTCTTCCTCGCCGAGAGCGTGCCGCCACTCGGCGTTCCCGAGCACCTCCTGGTCTTCGGTACCCAGGAGGACAACCCCATCGACTGGGGGGCCATCCACTCGGAGGCCAAGAGCCGGGGCCCGGGCGGCAAGAACAAGCCGAAGAAGAGCGCCCTCGGCAGCCTCGTCGGCAAGTACTTCAAGGGCAAGCGGGGCGGCCGCAAGTCGCCGCCGATGGGCGGGGCGTTGCAGCCGTGGACCTCCACCCACGTCGTCATCCGGGCCGAGGCCAACGTGTTCGCGCGGCCCGACACGCGGGAGCTTTCGGGCGGCCCGGTGGAGCTGGCTGCGGCGTTCGTGCTGCCGACTCCCGACCTGCGCCCCTATGCGCCGGCCGACAAGGCGGCGGCGCTCTACCGGGTGCTGGAGCAGGCGGTGGTGCTGACCGACCCCGAGGCGGCCGAGCCGAGTGTCGCCGCGCCGATCTTCGACGCCTTCGCCAAGGCCGGGCTCGCCCTGCCGGCGGAGGTGCCCGCCATGGCGGATCTCGCCGCCGGCGAGGGTCCGATGGCGGCGGCCTTCGCGGCCTGCGAGCTCGTCGACCTGCGGCCGGGCGACCTGATCGTCCAGCGGGACGCGGCGGCCGGCGCCGGCCACCTGTCGATGGTCCTCGACCCGCGGGAGCACGTGGTCTGGGGCGCCCTGGGCTTTGAGGGCGCCCCGGCGCCGATCCCCGGCGTGGCCTTCCACCACCAGCGGTTTCCCCGCGACTGGAAGCTGTGGGACCTCGACGAGATGCGCCAGGTGGCCTGCTGGCGGCACCAGGAGCTGGCGAGCGACTGGGCTGATCGCGACCGGCGGCCCGGCAGCCGCCGGCTGGATCCGAACACTGTCTGCGGCATCGACGCGGCCGGCACCGGCTGTCCCACGAACCGGATGTTCCGCTAGCCGGCGGGCGAGTCGGCGCGGCGCTCGAGGCTGTCGAGCAGCTGCGCCCGGCTCTCGATCGGGCCGCCGAACTGCTCGAAGGCCGCCTCGACCGCGTGACTGCCGAGGTCGCGGTAGGCCTCGAACTGGTTCTCGTCGAAGAACTGGTCGGCGGTCGACTCGTGGGGGAATAGCGGGTTACGGGCCCGGTACTCGGTGACCACCTCGTCCTCGGCGCCGGTGACCGAAGACTTGACGTAGACCAGCACCCCGTCCGCCGCGGGCCGGCTGGCGGTCGCCGGATAGCGGATCCTGCCGATCGCGAAGTGCTGCCCGCAGGTGCCGTCGGCGCCGACCCGCAGCGAGCCGAGGTCGATCTCGATCTCGGTGTCGAGATCGATCCTGGCGTAGCGCATCAGCGCCGCCAGGGCGGGGAAGCTGTGCCCGGGGTCGGCCTCGCCGTCGCCGATCAGGATCAGCCGGCAGCGGCGGCGCAGCAGCTCGAAGGCGCCGGTGTTCTCGAGGTGGCCGCCGTCCGACAGGTAGACCAGGGCGCCCGCGTCGTCGATGTCGCTGCGGATCTCGCGCAGCAGCCGGCCCGGCCCTGGCTGCAGGCGGAGCCGCAGCCACATACGGCGCCAAAGGCTTTTGGCGCCGATCTCCCGCACCTGGCGCGGGTGCGGTACCCACAGCCCCAGCCGGATGTTCAGCAGCGCCATCAGCGGCGCCAGGCCGCCCGAGCTGTAGACCCCCATGTTGGGCGTCACCGCCGCGCCCGAGACGGCCATCGCTCCGGCCAGCCCCAGCCCCGGCGCGATCTCCTCCAGCTCGCCGGTGCGGCAGTAGCCGGTGCGCTGGCCGCCGGTGAACAGGCGGCTGAAGAGGAAGAAGTCGCTCGCCCGGTCGCGCAGGCTCTCGTCGCCGCTCGCCTGTAGGTTGAGCGCCGCGTTGATCAGGTGGTAGGGCGCCGCCGAGCCCGGCGGGCAGATCTCGCTGAGCCGCAGCTCGTCGGCCGGCTCGACCGCGTCGGCGGCGCGGCGCAGCAGGTAGGCGCGCGCCAGCCGGTCGCGGTAGAAGCCGTGGAAGGCGGAGCGGTTGACGTCGAGCAGCAGCGACAGCAGCCAGATGCCCAGGGCCAGGGCGAGGAAGACCAGAGCCAGGTAGACCGCCAGCGGGCCGATGAGCTGAACGTTCTTGGCGAACTCGTCGATGTCGACGCCGAAGGTGATCTGGTCCATCGCCCAGAGAAAGACCAGATACGGCAGCAGCGGGCCCAGCAGGGCCACCACCACCAGGGCGATGCGCTGACCGAAGCGTTCGAGGAAGGCCAGTGCCGGTCCGCCCGCCACCGCCGCGATCAGCGAGATCGCGCCGAGCAGCAAGCTCCAGTCGGTCTCGCCGTGCACCCGGGCCCAGTGGTAGCGGTACACCACGTAGGGCTGGATCTCGATGAAGGCAAAGGCCAGGATGGCGATCACCAGCACCGCGAAGCTGCGCTCGTAGCCGTCGCGCAGGCGCCGCCCCAGCCGCCGCGCGGCGGAGGGCGGCGGCCGCCGGGCGCCCGGGCGCCGCCGTGCCAGCAGCTTGCCGAGCAGGATGACCAGGGGGAAAGCCAGGGTCCACCACAGGGCAAGCTTCACCAGGCCGCCGGTTGCCGGCAGCCGGAAGCTCTCCGCGGTCCAGGTGCGCAGCCCTTCGAACCGTCGCAGGTGGTCGATGTAGAACGGGTCCATGGCGAGCAGATGGGTCCGCAGCCCCTCGCCCTCGCGGTAGGCGAACTCCTCGCCCATGACCTCCTCGAACCAGGCCTGCCGGAAGTGCCCGCCCTCGTAGAGCACCAGCAGGTACTCCCACAGCGTCCGATCCGGGTTCACCAGGCGGTAGCTCTTGTGGGTGTCGCCCAGGCCGACGACCTTGCGGTCGTAGAGCTCGCGGACCAGGTTGAGGTCGATCGACAGCGGCTTCAGCAGGCGGTTGGCAGGAGTGACGCCTGCGCTCGGCGGCGACTGAACTTCGACGCCGTGGAGCGCCTCGAGGAGGCCGGCAACCGTCAGTGGCTCCTCGATGCCGAAATTGCGCAACGCGGACTCCACCAGGAGAGCCTCGAAGGCGATCTGGCGGACACGCCGACCGACGCACGCGAGCTCGTCGAGTTGGGGCGATGGTGCCGGGCCGCCGCGGAGCAGGCCCAGGTCGTAGAGCGCCGCCAGGATGGGCCCCGGCTCCTGCGGCGCGTAGAACACCGGGTCGGCGACCGCCGGCAGGCCCCAGATCAGCCCGTCGCTGAAGAGTTCGGGCAGCGGCGCGTCACACTTCACGCCGGCCAGCGAGCCGTCGACCTCACTGCTCCAGCGGAGCAGGTAGACCAGGTCGAGAAGGCCCTCGTCGTCGGGCGCCTCGGGGGCAAGACGGCCGCGCTCACGCAGCTGGGCCAGGAGCGGCTCTACCTCGGTCGCCGACTCCGCGCCGAGCTCTTCCCCCAGCGAGCGCAGCGCCTCCGCGCGCGCCTCTCGCTCCCCGGCGATCCAATTGGTCGGTGTGAAGCGCCGGTGGGAGAGATGCCGTGCGAAAGGGCCTGCTTCCTCACCGCGCCGCCGCTCCCACACGATCTCGCTGCGCTCGGCGGCGGCGGCGAGCGCCTCGCCCAGGATCGGGTCCGCGGTCAGCTCCTGGCGGAGGAGGCCCGCTTCGAACAGCGCGACCAGGGACTCCGAGAGGACCAAGGCCCGCCGCGACGACGCCCGTCGGGGGTAGACCGGGTCTTCGGGCGCCGGCCGGACGTCGGGGTCGAGAGTGAACTGGAACCGCCCCCGCCCGATGGCCGGTCGGATCAGGCCGCTGTCGAGCAGGGCGCCGACGACCTCGTCCCCGGTGACGCCGGGCCGCAGCGGGCCGGCGGTGGAGGTCAGCGCCAGGAGCAGTCCCTCGACGCCGTTCGCCGCGGGGTCCTCGGGTTGACCGAGCAGCCGGATCAGGGAATCGTCCAGGCGCTGCTCGCGATAGTAGCTGGCGTCGCTCCAGTTGCTCGCGTACCAGGAGCCCGCCTCGAACCAGAGCGGGGAGAAGAATGAGGCCGCGTAGAGCTCGAGCAGGACACGGCCCTGCGAGATGTCGGGCTCCGCGAACCGGTAGTGGGCGCCAGCCGAGTCCCAGGGGTGGACCGCTTCGCGATCGACAGAGTCCGGCTGCCATGTCGCGTCGGTAGGCTGATCCGGCCGGAGCAGGACGAGATTCGACCGCACCAGGAAGTCGATGATGCCGCGCTCGTCGAGCCAGGGGTCGTAGAGCAGGTGGACCCTGCGCTCGCGACCTCCCAGGTCGCCGACCCATTCCATGTCGCGCAGGGCGGTGGCGAACCGGCAGACCATCTCGGGGTCGTCGGGCTCCCAGTCGAGCGCCAGGTCGTCGACGATGACGTCGATCTCGTCGAGCGCCATCAGGCTGACCAGCAGCGGCCGGTCGCGCCGCTGCTCGCCCAGGTTGGCCTGCCACAGCCGCTTCGCCACCCCGGTCCGGGTCACCCCGTCGGCGAAGTCGTCGTCCACCTCCTCGAGGCCGCTGCTGTTCATCAGCGCGTCGAGCTCCCGGGTCTCCAGAAGGTGCTCGCCGCGCAGCCAGGCCCGCACCCGGGACTCGACCGCGGTCGCCTCGGGGCGCACCAGCCCCTCGATGTCGAGCGCCCGGATCACCGCCGCGACCGCCTGGTCGCCGTCCAGATCCCGGTCCATGTGGCGGGAGAGGTGCCGGTCGATCTCCTCGAAGTAGCTGTCGTTGGTCGCCTGCTCCCACAGCTGCGGGCCGTAGAAGAAGGTGACGATGGCGCACACCAGGAGCATCCAGGGGGCCAGCACCATCAGGTTGAGCAGGATGCCGCGGGCCAGGACGGCGACGATCTGCGCTACGTCCAGCAGCCCCTTGGGGGTCAGGTAGTTGGAGTTGTTGCGCAGGTGCTCGATCACCGGCCGGGCAGCGCTCGCGCCGGGATCCGGCGGCTGCCCGGGCGGCGCCGCGGAGCCGAACGGGAAGCCGCGGCTGGTCGGGCCGCTCATCAGCGCCGACAGCGCCGAGCCGATGAAGCCGCCGCCCGAGACCGTCGACAGATAGTCGACGTGCCGGAAAACCCCCCAGCGCTCGAGCGCCTGCAGCAGACCCAGGTTGAAGGTGGCGGAGCGGATGCCGCCGCCCGACAGGGCGAGGCCGACCAGGTCGGCGGCCTCGGCGGCGGCCTCGTCCTCGGGCGCCGCTCCGTCACCCCCGGCCGCAGGTCCTTCGCTGCCGGCCGCGGCGCGTCGGTCGCGCACGTAGCGCAGCTCCTCGGCGAACACCTCCGGCGCGATGCGATCGTCGGGCACCGCGCCGCCCGGGCTCTCCTCGAGATCCCGCGCGCTCATGCCGCTGGGCTCCTGGACTGGCACATCTGTCGGGTCGAACGGCTGGATGATAGCTGACCGGTCCGCAGCTCGCCTCGAGCTATCTGCTGGCATGGGCCTGCTGACCTATAGCCTGCTCGAAGGGATGAAGGGCCCGGCGCTGCGCGACGGCGACTTCGTCGACGTTCAGAAGCTGCTGGCCCATGCGGTCGACCGCGTGTCGGCCCTGGCGGGCGACTTCGGCGGCGTCCAGCAGCCTAGACTGGCGGTGCCCCGCGGCGGCGAGAGCTTCGACGTCGGCCAGCTGACGGCCGCCAACCGCGGCCGGATCCCCCTGGCCGAAAAGCGGCCGCTGGTGCTGCGCGCCAGCTTCCAGGACGACGCCCCTCCCTCCCGGGACAAGCTGCGCCTCGGCAATGCGGTCAACGAGCTGCTGCGTGAGGTCTCGGCGCGCGGCCGCCGGGCACCGCTGGTGTTCATCGACGCCGAGGAGTTCTCCAACGCCTACCTGGTCGCTGGTCGCTACTCCGTCGCTGGAGAATCGATCGAGCTGACCGTTTCCGTCTCGCGGGAAAACGAGGATGCCCAGACCTTCGAGGTCCAGGGCCAGGAGAGTGCGCTGCGGGCGATTCCACACACACCCGAGTGACTTCGAAGAGCCTGGCCGGCGGAGCGATATAGTGTTCTGCAAATCCGTCTGAGGGAGACGCCATGAACAGTCGTTGCGGGAACCTTGCTCTGGCGACGCTTCTGGGGGTCGCAGGGTCGGTTCTCGGCCCATCACCAGGCGCCAGCCAATCAGCCGAGATCCGCCCTAGGCTAGTAGCTCAGACAGGGCACTCACAGAGTGTGTACTCGGTGGCGTTCTCCCCCGACGGAGAGCGTGTGCTGACCGGCAGCTCGGACTCCACGGCCCGCCTCTGGGACGCGCGCACGGGCCGGGAGCTTCAGAGCTTCGGAGGGGACGGAGCCGAGGTGCGCTCGGTGGCGTTTTCCCCCGATGGAGAGCGTGTGCTGACCGGCAACGGGACGTGGTACACCAGGAAGCCCAGCGTCAGCAACTCGAGCGGCTCGAGCACGGGCACCGAATCCACGGCCCGTCTCTGGGACGCGCGCACGGGCCAGGAGCTTCAGCGCTTCGAAGGGCACGAAGGCTCTGTGTACTCGGTGGCGTTCTCCCCCGATGGTGAGCGTGTGCTGACCGGCAGCGCAGACCTAACGGTCCGTCTCTGGGGCGCGCGCACGGGCCAGGAGCTTCAGCGCTTCGAAGGGCACGGAGCCCAGGAATCCCTCGCCATACTAGTCGTGTGGTCGGTGGCATTCTCCCCCGATGGAGAGCGTGTGCTGACCGGTAGCAGCGACTCCACGGCCCGTCTCTGGGATGGGCGCACGGGCCAGGAGCTTCGGAGTTTCGAACAGGAAGACCTGGTGTACTCGGTGGCGTTCTCCCCCGATGGAGAGCGTGTGCTGACCGGCAGCAGCGACTCCACGGCCCGTCTCTGGGATGCGCGCACGGGCCAGGAGCTTCAGCGCTTCGAAGGGCACGGAGCCCATGTGTCCTCGGTGACGTTCTCCCCCGATGGAGAGCGTGTGCTGACCGGCAGCTCGGACTCCACGGCCCGTCTCTGGGACGCGCGCACGGGCCAGGAGCTTCAGCGCTTCGAGGGGCACGGAGACCGGGTGTCCTCGGTGGCGTTTTCCCCCGATGGAGAGCGTGTGCTGACCGGCAGCAGGGACAACACGGCCCGTCTCTGGGACGCGCGCACGGGCCAGGAGCTTCAGCGCTTCGAAGGGCACGGAGTCCGTGTGTCCTCGGTGACGTTCTCCCCCGACGGACAGCGTGTGCTGACCGGCAGCCGGGACTCCATGGCAGGTCTCTGGGACGCGCGCACGGGCCAAGAGCTTCAGCGCTTCGACGGGGACGGGGCCGAGGTGGACTCGGTGGCGTTCTCCCCCGATGGAGAGCGTGTGCTGACCGGCAGCGGAGACTCCACAGCCCGTCTCTGGGATGCGCGCACGGGCCAGGAGCTTCAGCGCTTCGAAGGGCACGGAGCCGAGGTGAAATCGGTGGCGTTCTCCCCCGATGGAGAGCGTGTGCTGACCGGCAGCGCGGAACCAGAGGCTCCGGCAGTTCGACGCGGTACAGGCATAGGCGAAGCAGCTGCTGGATTGGCCCTTCTCTGGGACGCGCGGACGGGCCAGGAGCTTCAGCGCTTCGAGGGGCACGGAGACCGGGTGTCCTCGGTGGCGTTTTCCCCCGATGGAGAGCGTGTGCTGACCGGCAGCAGGGACCACACGGCCCGTCTCTGGGACGCGCGCACGGGCCAGGAGCTTCAGCGCTTCGAAGGGCACGGAGCCGATGTGAACTCGCCGTTCAGCCCCTCTGTGGAGTCGGTGGCGTTTTCCCCCGATGGAGAGCGTGTGCTGACCGGCAGCCTTGACAGAACGGCCCGACTCTGGGACGCGCGCACGGGCCAGGAGCTTCAGCGCTTCGACGGGCACGGAGACCGGGTGTACTCGGTGGCGTTTTCCCCCGATGGAGAGCGTGTGCTGACCGGCAGCTGCGACTACACGGCCCGACTCTGGGACGCGCGCACGGGCCAGGAGCTTCAGCGCTTCGAAGGGCATGGAGCCGAGGTGTACTCGGTGGCGTTCTCCCCCGATGGAGAGCGTGTGCTGACCGGCAGCTGGGACTCCACGGCCCGACTCTGGGACGTGCGCACGGGCCAGGAGCTTGCCAAGCTTTTCTCCTTCACCGACGGCACCTGGGCGGTGATTGACACCGAGGGTCGTTTTGACGCCTCGAACGCCGGCGACATTGAGGGGCTTCACTGGGTTGTCGGCCTTGAGCCGATCGCCCTTTCCCAGCTCAAGGAGCGCTACTACGAGCCCGGCCTGCTGGCCAAGGTGATGGGTTTCAATGACGAGCCGTTGCGCGACGTGGGGGGCTTCAACGAGCGCGGGGTCGAGTTGTTCCCGATCGTCACGGTGACCCACGAACCGAGCCCCGAAAATCTCGCTCTGGGGCTGCACCTGGAGAACCGCGGCGGCGGCATCGGCCAGGTCAGGATCCTGGTCAACGGCAAGGAGCTCGTCGAAGACGCCCGGCCGCCGGGCTCGGACGCGCGGGCCGCGACGCTCGACATCGAGGTGGACCTCGCGGGTAGCCATCTGATGCGGGCCGGCGGGGACAACCGCATCGAGGTCGTGGCCTACAACGCGTCGGGTTATCTGGCTAGTCCCGTGACGTCGGTGTACGGGAGCAGGGCAGGCGCGCGGGGCGGAAGGTCCACTCCGGTCGCCGCCACCGGCCCCAGCGACCCGCCGGCGCTGTGGGCGGTGGTCGCGGGCGTGTCGGACTACCATGGCGAGAAGATCGATCTGCGCTATGCATCCATCGACGCCGACGCCTTCGCGACGGCTCTCGGGCTCGCTGCCGAAGGCGGCAGCTTCACCGGGGTGCACATCAGAAAGCTGACCGATGGGCCGACGCCGGCCAACCGGGCCAATCTGGACGCCGCCTTCGAATGGCTACAGCAGGCCAAGCCGACGGACGTGCTGGTGGTCTACCTGGCGGGTCACGGGATCACCTGGGGCGGCGTCGAGGGCGACTACTACTACCTGCTCCAGGAGGCGCCGGACATTGCGGACGAGGCGCTCAAGGACGAGGCGGTGCGCGGCCAGAGAGCGATCTCGAGCCGCGAGCTGATCGACAAGATCAAGCTGGTCCCGGCCTCGAAGCAGGTGCTGGTGCTGGATACCTGCGCCTCGGGGCAGGCGATCGCGGACCTGAACAAGGGCCGCGCGGTCTCGTCGAGTCAGGCGCGCGCCATGGACAAGGTCAAGGACCGCACCGGCATGTTCGTCCTCGCCGGCTCGGCGGCGGATGCGGTGAGCTACGAGGCCACCGAGTACGGCCAGGGTCTGTTGACCTACAGCCTGCTCGAGGGGATGCGGGGCGCGGCGCTGGGCGACAACGATCTGGTCGACGTCCAGGTGCTGTTGGCCTACTCGCAGAGCCGCGTTCCGGATCTGGCGGGCGAGGTCGCGACCGGAGGGATCCAGCGACCGCAGGTGAGCATCCCGCAGGGTGGCACCTTCTTCCTCGGCGAGATGAGCGACGCCGAGCGCGCGCGGATCCCCCTGGCCCAGAAACGGCCGCTGGTGCTGCGCGCGAGCTTCCAGGACCAGAGTGTCGGCCGCGACAAGCACAGGCTCGGCGACGCCGTCAATGAGACCCTGCGCGAGGTGGCCGCGCTCGGGCGCAACGCGCCGCTGGTGTTCGTGCCGGTGGGCGAGATGGCCAGCGCGTACCGGCTGGTTGGCAGTTACGGCGTCGCCGCGGGCGAAGTCAGCCTGAAGGTATTCGTCTCGCGCGGCGAAGCGGACATCGGGACCTTCGACGTCGCGGGTCCCGTGAGCGCCCCGGCCGAGCTGGCGGCCCGGGTCGTCGCGGAGGCGCAGAGAGTCATCGGCCAGCACGACGGCGGTTGAGGGTAGACTCTCGCCACTTCGGCATGAACCCGGTGAGGGAGCATCGACGGGCGCGATGGGCGGCGGTCTTCGCCATCGCCCTGGTCCCGACTGCCGCGTGGACCTGATGCCCATCACACGAGCACGCCGGATGAGAACCTCCGCGACTCTCCTCCTGGTCGCCTGTCTCGCGGCCTCCTCGGCCCTGGCCCAGCCCCCGGTCCTCACCGTCCAGACCGGCCACTCGCTGCCCGCCCTGGCCGTGGCGGTCAGCCCGGACGGCCGCTGGGTGGCGAGCGGGGCGCTCGACAACACGGTGCGGCTGTGGGACGTCGAGAGCGGCAAGGAGCTGCGCAGTTTCACGGCGCCGGATATCTCCGACCACGCCCGGGGGGTGCAGGCTCTCGCTTTCAGCCCGGACGGGCGGTGGCTCGCCACCGGCCTCTACAAGACGATGCGGCTGTGGGACCCGGCGAGCGGCGAGCAGTTGGACAGCTGGACGATGGAGGGCCGGGTCCAGGCGCTGGCCTTCGATCCCGAAGGACGCCGGCTGGCGATCGGTGACGTCGAGGGCAAGGTCCACCTGCGCGATCTCGACACCGGGCGGACCCTGAGCTCGCGGCAGACCCGCCGCGGGGCACTTACGGTCGCCTGGAGTCCGGACGGCGAGCTGATCGTGAGCGCCGGGTTCGACGAGGTGATCCACCTCTGGGACCCCGCCCGCCTCGAGCCGGTCGGCGATCTTGAAGGCCACGACGGAGTCGTCGAATCGGTCGGCTTCAGCCCCGACGGCAAGCGGCTGGCGAGCGGCGGGCGCGACAACTTCCTCAAGGTATGGGACCTGGCCACGCACAAGTTGCTTTGGGCCAGTGAGCGGACGGCCAGCGTGCAGGCCGTCGGCTACTCGCCGGACGGCCTCCTCGCTGCCGGCGGGCGCGACGGGCAGGTGCGGTTATTCGATCCCGAGTCGGGCGAGGAGCGGGCCGCTCTGGAGGTCGGTTCGTGGGTCCAGGCGGTCGCCTTCGGCCCCCGCGGCCGGCTGCTGGCCGCGGCCGCCTGGGATGGCAGCGTGCGGCTGTGGGATGCGGATACCGGGCTCGAGCTGCATGCGCTCGTCGGCCGCGCGGTGGTGCCAGCGGAGATCGATCTGACCGGTGACGGCCGGCTGCTGGCCGTCGCCGGGAGCGACGGGCGGGTGCGGCTCTGGGACCTGACGGTTGGGCAACAGCTCAGAAGCCTGCCGGCCGATTTCGGCCGCGGCGCCATGGTCCGCTTCCGGCCCGACGGCGAGGTGCTCGCCACCGCCGGCGGGGGTGGGATCCGCCTCTGGAGCATGGTCGACTCCGCCGAGCCGCCAGAGATCCTCCAGGCGGCTCCGCCGGCGGACGATTCGCGGGCCGGCGGGGGGCGCGACGGGGGACCCTCGGGAGGCGCTCTGGCCTGGAGCGCCGATGGCAGGCTGCTCGCCACCGGGACGGGCGAGGCCCTGACCATATGGGATGAGCGGGGGAGCCGCCTCGTTCGATCCCTGGCGCCGCCCCGGCTCCTGCCCGACGAGACACGGCCGGGGTTCAGGGGAGTCGCCTTCTCGCCCGACGGCGGGCGGCTCGCCACCGGGACCTCCAGCAACCTCGTCGTCTGGGACCTGGCCAGGCGAGACTCGATGCGGCCGCTGCTCGACCCGGAGGAGCAGCGGCCTCTGCGAACCTTCAACCGCGCGGTCGGCCACGTCGCCTGGAGCGCCGACGGGGCGCTCATCGCCGGGACCAGGGTGGCCGCGGTCGGCGTCTGGGACCCGGAGACCGGGCGCCGGCTCCAGCTGCTGGAGGGCCACATCAACAACATCAGGTCCCTGGCCTTCGCGCCGCGGGGTGACCGGCTGGCCAGCGGCGGCGCCTACGGCCCGATCCGCATCTGGAACGCGCGCAGCGGCGAGTTGCTGGCGCTGCTCAACGGCCACACCTTCTCCGTGGATTCGCTGGTCTTCGGCCCCCGAGGCGAGTTCCTGGTCAGCGCTTCGGCCGACGGCCGGGTGTTTCTCTGGCAGACCCCGGAGGACGGCGAAGCGCGCCACCTGGCGACGTTGGTCTCCTTCGACGACGGCTCCTGGGCCGTGGTCGACCGCGACGGCCGCTTCGACGCCGCCGCGGGCGGCGAGATCCCATGGCTGCACTGGGTGGTGGGCAACGAGCCGATCGAGCTCTCTCAGCTCAAGGAGCGCTACTACGAGCCGGGGCTGCTGGCCAAGCTGTTGGGCTGGAACAGCGAGCCGCTGCGCGACGTCGCGGCCTTCGACCGGGTGGACCTGTTCCCCGAGGTCGAGCTGGAGCCGCCCGGGCCGGAGGACGCCCGGCTCGGCATTCGGCTCACCAACCGCGGCGGCGGCATCGGCCGGGTGGTGATCAGGATCAACGGCAAGGAGATCGCCTCCGACGCCCGCGCGCCGGCTGCCGACCCACAGGCCGAGGAGATGAGCCTGTCGCTGGACCTTTCGGGCCATCCGTTCCTCATCCCCGGCCAGGACAACACGGTCGAAGTTCTCGCCTACAACGCCGAGGGTTATCTGGCCAGCCGCGGCGGCCGGGTGACCTGGCGGCCGGCCGGCGAGGCGGACCTCGAGCCGCCCACCCTGTGGGCGATCGTCGTCGGGGTCTCCGACTTCTCGGGCGATCAGCTGGACCTGCGCTACGCCGCCAAGGACGCCTCGGACATGGCGGCCGCCGTGACCGTGGCCGCCGAGCGGCTGTTCGGGGCCGAGCGGCTGCGGCTGACGCTGCTCACCACCGACGAGGGGGCCGCCGGCTCGTTGCCTACGCGCGACAACCTGCGGGCCGCCTTCCAGGCGGCCGTCGCGGCGCGGCCGACCGACCTCCTGCTGGTCTACCTCGCCGGGCACGGCGTCAATCACGGCGGCGAGGAGGGGGATTTCTACTACCTCACCCGGGACGCAACCAGCGGCGACCTGACCGACCCCGCGTTGCGGCAGGCCGCCGCGGTCTCGAGCGCCGAGCTGACCGAGTGGATCAAGCAGGTGCCGGCTCTCAAGCAGGTCCTGATCCTCGACACCTGCGCCTCCGGCCGGCTGGTCGAGAAGCTGACCGAGAAGCGCGACGTGCCGTCGAGCCAGGTCCGCTCGCTCGAGCGGATGAAGGACCGCACCGGCCTCTACGTGCTCGCCGGCTCGGCCGCCGACGCGGTGAGCTACGAGACCAGCCGCTACGGCCAGGGGCTGCTGACCTGGAGCCTGCTGTTCGGTATGCGTGGCGGCGCCTTGCGCGAGGGCGAGTTTCTCGACGTGTCGCGCTGGTTCGACTTCGCCGCCGACCGGGTGCCCGAGCTGGCGCGCGAGATCGGCGGCATCCAGCGGCCGGTGGTCGCCACCCCGCGCGGCGGCGCCAGCTTCGACATCGGCCAGCTGTCGAGTGAAGACCGTGAGCGGATCCCGCTCGCCACCGTCCGGCCGCTGGTGGTCGAGAGCAGCTTCCAGGACGAGGAGAGGTTCCGGGACGCGCTCGAGCTCGGCAAGCTGGTCGACGAGTCGCTGCGCGGCGCGGCGGCGGCGCGCGGCGCCACTGGCCCGGTCTTCGTCGAGGCCGCCGACTTTCCCGGCGCCTACTCGCTGGCCGGCCGCTATCGGGTGGACGGCTCGCGGGTCAGCGTCGACGTGCGGATCTTCCTCGACGCCGAGCGGGTCGCGAGTTTCGCGGTCGAGGGCGCGAGCGACGGCATCGAGGCCCTGGCGGCCGAGATCCTGGCCGAGGCCGGGCGGTTGATCCGCGAGCACCACGAAGCCGGCTGAATGGCCCCGAGGCGAGGGCAAGCGGCGCCTCGCCTCCGGTGAACCGGACATGGGCCGGCCTGGCTTGGGCTGGCCTGCTGCCGCTGCCGTCGTCTTCTGCGGGCGGGTCGCGACGGCCGCCCGTCAGTACAGCAGCGAGGCCTGGCGCGCCGCGCGCCAGGCCTCGTGGTCGGCTCGGTCGGCGGCCAGGATCGCGGGCACCGGCGTCCCCTGGCGCAGCTGCTCGCCGACCCGCCTGGTGCCCAGCAGCCGTGTCAGCGCGGCCCCTTCCTCCAGCCAGGCGAACTCCGCCTGCCGGCCAAGGGCGGCCAGCAGCTCGAGGCCGAGCCGGTAGGGCCGCGCCGCGCCGGCGTCGGTGACCCGCACCCGCAGGCCGGCGCAGCTGCGGTCCCGGTGCTTGGGAGCCGGCGCCGCGGGCGACCCCATGGGCGTGAAGCTGGCGCGGTCCAGCGCGAAGCCCGGCACCGCGAGCGCGGCCAGCCCCAGCCGCGCGGGGTCGAGCCACGGCGCCCCCAGCAGCAGGAACGGCGCCTTGGTGCCGCGGCCCTCGGAGACGTTGGTGGCCTCGAGCAGCGCCGTGCCGGGATAGGCCAGCGCCGCCTCGGCGGTGCGCAGGTTGGGGGAGGGCGCCACCCAGGGGCGGCCGGTTTCGGCCCAGCTCATCCGGCGCTCCCAGCCGGACATCGGCACCACTTCGAGCCGTGCCGGCCGCTCGAGACGGGAGTTCACATAGCGCGCCATCTCGCCCATGGTCAGGCCGTGCACCAGCGGCCCGGGCGCCAGGTTGACGAAGCTGGCCGGCACCTCGTCGCGCGGCGCGCTCACGGGGCCCTCGATCCGCTCGCCGCCGAGCGGGTTGGGGCGGTCGAGGACGACGAATTCGATCCCGGCCTCGGCCGCCGCCTCGAGGCCGAGGATCATCGTCGAGACGTAGGTGTAGAAGCGCACCCCGGCCCCCTGGAGGTCGAAGACCAGGGCGTCGAGGTCGGCGAGGTCCTCGGCCGAGGGCTGCCGGCGTTCGCCGTAGAGGCTCACCACCGGCAGTCCGCTGGCCGGGTCGAGGCCGCCGGCCACCGCCTCGCCGGCGGCGGCCTCGCCGCGCAGGCCGTGCTCGGGGGTGAACAGGCGGACGACGTCGAGCCCGGCCGCGCGCAGCACGTCGATGGCGTGGCGGCCGTCGAGGGTGACCGAGGCGCGGTGGACCACCAGACCCAGCCGCCGGCCCCGTAGCCGGTCGGCGCCGCCCCCCTCGAGCTCCTCGAGTCCCACGCGCACCGGCGTTGGGTTTGTCTCGGCCAGCGCCGGCTCCAGCGGTGCCGGAGCGATCGGCCCCGGTTCCGGTCGGCCCCGTCCCGGTCGGCGCGCTGCCGGCCGGGACCGCGGTAGGCCCGGGGACCGCCAGGGCGCGCACCACCGCGTCGGCGATCGCCGGCCGCGCCTCGCGGATCTGCTTGTTCTCCCGCGTCGGGTGGACCCGGTTGGTCAGCAGGATGACGAACAGCTCGCGCGCCGGGTCGATCCAGATCGAGGTGCCGGTGAAGCCGGTGTGGCCGAAGGAGGCGGCCGAGAAGAAGGCGCCGGCGGAGGAGTAGCCCTCGGGCGACTTCGTGTCCCAGCCCAGGGCGCGGCTCGAGCCGGGCACCACGCCGGCCGGGCGGCTGAACCGCTCGACGGTGGCGCGGGAGACGATCCGGTGGTGCTCGAAGACGCCTCCGTTCAAGATCATCTGGGCGAACCGCGCCAGGTCGCCGGCGGTGCTGAACAGGCCGGCGTGCGGGGCGACGCCGCCCAGCGCGAAGGCGTTCTCGTCGTGCACCTCGCCGCGCAGGACCCGGCCGCGCCAGGGATCGTCCTCGGTGGGCGCGATCCGCGGCGCCAGCCGCGGCGGCGGCCGGAACATGGTGTCGACCATGCCCAGCGGCCGGAAGACCCGCTCGCGCACGAACACGTCGAGCGGCTCGCCTGCGACCCGTTCCAGGATCTCGCCCAGGAGGATCAGGCCCAGGTCGCTGTAGAGCGTCTTGCTGCCCGGCTCGTAGACCAGCTCCATCCGCTCGATCCGCTCGACGTAGGCGGCCTGGCCCTCGAGCTCCTCGTAGAGCGGCGCCCACCAGTCGACGCCCGAGGAGTGGGTCAGCAGGTGGCGCACGGTGACCCGGTCTTTGGCGCCGCCGGTGAAGCGGGGCAGGAAGTCCCGCACCGGCTTGTCGAGGTCGAGCCGTCCCTCGTCGACCAGGATCATCGCCATGGTGGTGGTGGCGATCACCTTGGTCAGGCTGGCGAGGTCGTAGATCGTGTCGGCGGCGACCGCCGGCGCGTCCGCTCCGTAGGCGAGGCGGCCGTAGGGCCGCAGATGGGCCAGAGCGCCCCGGCGCCCCACCGCCAGCACGGCGCCCGGGAACGCCCGCCGCTCGAGGAAGCCGGCGACGACGGCGTCGATCTCGCCCGCCCCGCCGGGGCGCAGGGGCGGATCCCCGGCGCCGGCCGCGGCGAGCGTCATCGGCCGCCGCGGCAGCTGGATGCCGTGGCCGGCGGCGTAGGCGCCCGGCAGGGTCACCGGCAGCCGGCCGGTGACGTCGGTCTCGCCGAACAGGGCCCGCACGGCGGCCCGCTGGCTCGACGGCGCGGCGCCGTAGGCGCACAGGTAGACCGGGACCTCGGGCAGCTGCGCCAGCACATAGGGGCTGCCCAGGGAGACGACGACCAGCGGCACTCCGGTCTGGTGCAGCCGCCGCATCAGGTCCCGGTGGGCCGGGGGCAGGCCGCCGCTGCCGTCTGCGCCGGCCACGCCGCGGACGAAGCTCGACACCAGGATGTGGCTGAAGCCGGAGGCCGAGGCGACCAGTTCGTCCGCCGTCTCGGGCGACACCTCGCTGCCCAGGGTGGCGCTGCGGAACCCGATCCGGCGCTCCCCCAGCGCGGCCCGCTGGATCGCGTCCGTGGCCGGGTAGGCGCCGCCTGTCAGCGTCAGGTGGAGCAGCCGCAGCGGCCGTTCCGCGGCCAGCGGCAGGACGCCGCCGTCGTTCCGCACCAGGGTGATCGAGGCGGCGGCCAGCTCCTCGGCGCGCCGCATGTCCTCGGGACGCGCCACCCGCCGGCCCAGCTCGGCGCGATCCACCAGCCGCTTGCGGTGCAGCCCCAGCCGCGCCTTGACCTCGAGCAGCCGCCGCACCGAGGCCTCGATCCTGGCCTCGGTGAGCTGCCCCTCGCCGACCGCCCGGACCACGGACTGGATGGCGACCCGGCTGTCGCTGGGCAGCAACAGGACGTCGCTGCCCGCCTGGATGGCGCGCACCGCCGCCTCGCCGGTCCACGCCGGGCGCAGGCCGGCCATCTCGAGGGCGTCGGTGACGATCAGGCCGTCGAAGCCGAGCTCGTCACGCAGCAGCTCGCCGCTGAGCGCCGGTGACAGGGTGGCCGGGGTGCCCGTGGGATCGAGCGCCGGCACCGCGATGTGGCCCAGCATGATCGAGTCGACGCCGGCCGCGATCGCCCGGCGGAACGGCACCAGCTCGACCGCGGCGAGCCGGGCGCGGTCGACGCCGAGCACCGGCAGCTCGCGGTGGCTGTCGGTGCCGGTGTCGCCGTGGCCGGGGAAGTGCTTGGCGGTGGTGAGCATGCCGCCGGCGCGAGCGCCCTCGATATAGGCGGCGCCGAGCCGCGCCACCAGCTCGGGGTCCTCGCCGTAGGAACGGACGTTGATGACCGGGTTGGCCGGGTTGTTGTTGACGTCGGCGACCGGCGCCAGCGCCCAGTGGATGCCCAGCGCGCGGCCCTCCCGCGCCGTCACCTCGCCGGTGAACCTGGCCGCCTCCTCGGAGCGGGTGGCGCCCACCGCCATCGCATAGGGCAGCGGCACGGTGCCATCCGCGATCCGGAACGACAGGCTGCGCTCGAGGTCGGCCGAGACCAGCAGCGGCACCGGGGCGGCCCGCTGCAGGTCGTTGAGCAGCCGCGGCACGGTCTCGAGCTCGGAACGGAAGACGACCAGCCCGCCGACCTCGCGCTCGCGAACCTCGCCAAGCAGCCTGCGGTAGGCCTCGGAGGCCGGGCTCTCGTAGCTGCCGTAGACGCGCACCATGACCAGCTGGGCGGCCTTCTGACGCAAGCTCATCCCGGCGAGGGTGGACTCCACCCAGCGGCGCTGGCCGCGCGACAGCGGCGCGGGCGGCTCGACGGCGAGCGCTGCGGGGGGCGCGGCCGCGGCGCAGGCGGCGATCAGCAGCAGGCAGGCGGCGGCCCGCCTGCGAGCGCCGGGGGAGGCTCCGGCCGCGCGGCCGGCCAGCCGCCTACCCTCCGCTGCCAGGGCTTCGAGCCGCCGTCGCCCAGCCTCGCTCATGGCGCGGCCAGCGCTTCCACGCCGTCGAGCCAGACCGCCGCCAACTCGGCCCGAGCCGGGTCGACCCGGCCCTCGGGCGCCGACGCGACCAGCAGGAATGAGGCCGGCTGCCCGCGCTCCAGGGGCGGATCGGGCCGGTCGCCGTCGCCGGTCGACCACAGCCGGTCGAGCAGCTCGCCGGCCGACAGGCCGGCGGCCTCGGCGCGGCGCCGCTCGCCCAGCAGCGCGCCGATGAGGTCGGTCAGCGCCGCCGATCGCGGCTCGTCCGGCGGGCCGTCGAGGCGCAGCCATGGCTCCCCGGCCGGCGCGGCAACCACCTCGACGCGCGGCCGGCCGGGCCGCTCGAGCGCCTCGGCCCGGCCCCGGGCGGCCTCCAGCCGTCGTCGCTTGACCACCCAGCGGACGGTGCCGATACCCATTTGGCCGAGCCGGGCCAGGGTCTCGCCGTCGAGCCAACGGCGGGCCGAGAAGCCGTGAGCGCCGGCGACGAAGGGGGCCAGCAGGGTGGCGCCGGCGGCGTCGACCCGCCGCCCGGCGCCGAGAAAGCGGGCGTCGCCGATCTCGGAGACCACCGACCGGGTGCCGTGCCCCGGGTCGCAGCCGGCGCGGGCGCGATCGTCGCGCAGCAGGTCGAAGGCGAGATCGGCCCGGTAGGCGGTCGACGCGCCCGGTTGGCGCAGATGGCCGCCGGCGACCGTGACGTCGGTCCAGCCGTTCGAGTTGTTGCGCGGCAGGGCGTCGTAGATCTCGGTCCCGTGGGCGGCCAGGTCGTCGCGGGCCAGCTCGTTGAGGACGGTGAGCAGCGCGACGAAGTTGAGCCGCGTCAGCTCGGTGAGGTCGCGCCCCGGCGGCAGCCCGCCGCTCTCGATCAGCACCACCGGCGTGCCCCAGGCGGTCAGGTTGTCGCCAAAGGCGCGCGGGCTCCACTCCTCGTCGTAGCGCGCCATGCCGCCGGGCATGAGCGGCGCCAGGGTCTCGGCGATCGCCGAGCAGGCCCGTTTGGCGCGCAGCCGGCCCGGCGTCAAGCTGCCCGCGGCGTCGCCGGCGACCGCCAGGACGGCGTTGGTCGCCAGCAGCCCGGTGTCGCCGGCTGCGGTGCGGCGGTTCTGGTCGTGCAGGTTGAACCCCAGCACGGGTTGGTGCTCGTCGCGGATCCGCTTGAGGATCCTGCCCTCGGGGGTCGCCAGGTTGAGGGCGTCGCGGTTGATGTCGATCCCCTGCGCGTTGCGCCGCTCGTAGCGCTCGGCGCCGTCGGGGTTGAGCATCGGGATCATCAGCAGGGTCAGGCGGTCGAGGATCTCCTCGCCGGCCGCGCCGCCGGCGCCGGCGAGCAGGAAGTCGGCCAGGTCGAGCAGGGCGGGCGTGGCCGACGGCTCGTCGCCGTGCATCTGCGACCACAGCAGCACCTTGCGCTCGCCGCGGCCCAGGGTCAGCAGGTGGATCGGCCGGTCGAGATAGGAGCGGCCGGCCTCGGCCAGCCGCAGGCGGTCCGGGTACCGCCGCGCCAGCTCGGCCAGCCGGTCGGTCAGCTGCGCCGGGCGCAGACAGGGAGCCGAGACGGCGACGTAACGCTGCTGGGGCCAGGCCCGCCAGAGGGTCTGGGGGTCGAGCGCCGGGGGCGCCGGCTGGATCGCGATCGTCAGCAGCAGATGGAGCATCGAGGCTGACATTCTAGTGAGATCCGCCGTCGGGCGATGCGGTGAGCGGTTGACCGCCTTTCCTGGCCCATGCTAGAAAAACGATTCGGTCAAACCCAGTTGCGGCGGGTGGAAGGGGAGGCGGAACGATGTCTGGAGTGTCGAAGCACAGGGTGGTCCTGACGGCGGCGTTCGCGGCGGCCCTGTTGGCGGCGGCGGCGCCGGGCCAGGAGGAGCCTGGCCGGGAAGAGCCGCCGCTCAGCGCCGAGCTGGAGCACGAGAAGCTGTTCGAGGAGAACCGCTTCCCATCGGCCACCACCTGCGCGACCTGCCACCCGCAGCACTACCGCGAGTGGTCGGTCTCGCCGCACGCCTACGCCCAGATGAGCCCGGTGTTCAACGCCATGCACGGCACGGTGCTCAAGCTGACCAACGGCACCAACGGCGACTTCTGCATCCGCTGCCACACCCCGGTGGGCATGAACCTCGAAGAGCCCGAGTTCATGAGCAACATGGACCGCCACCCGACCTCGCGCGAGGGGATCACCTGCATCGTCTGCCACCGGGTCAACAAGGCCTACGGCAAGCTGAGCGGCCGGCTGGCGATCGTCGAGGGCGATCTGTTCGAGCCGATCTACGGCCCCACCGGCAACGCCGAGGTGGAGCGGGTGATCGACTCGAGCGACTACCGGGTCAACCCCGAACGGGGCCGCGCCGGCCGCGCCATCCACGGCCGCGCCGAGCAGTTCTTCACCCTCACCCAGTCGGGCTTCTGCGGCACCTGCCACGACGTCAACCTGATCAACGGCTTTCGGCTGGAGGAGGCCTTCAGCGAGTTCAAGACCTCGCCCGCGGCGCGCGAGGAGACCTCGTGTCAGGACTGCCACATGGGCAAGGAGCCGGGGGTCGCCGCGGGCTACGCCGAGGGGCCGGCGGCGGTGGTCGGCGGCAACCCCACCCGCAAGCGCAAGATCACCGACCACATGTTCATCGGCCCCGACTACTCGGTGATCCACCCCGGCATCTTCCCGCACAACACCGAGGCGTCCGAGCTGGCCACCATCCGCCAGTGGCTCGCGTTCGACCATGAGGCCGGCTGGGGCAGCGACGAGTTCGAGGCCGAGCTGCCCGCGGGCTACAGCTTCCCCGAGCACTGGCAGGCCCCCGACGACCGCTACGACGCGCGCGACATCCTGACCGACAACCAGGAGCTGCTGGCCCTCGCCGACAGCCAGCGCCAGAAGATCCTGCGGGCGGGCTACAAGCTGGGCGAGATCGTCGTCGACCGCGTCGACGAGAGGAAGGGCCTGGCGTTTCGCGTCGAGGTCAGAAACGGCACCAACGGCCACGGCGTGCCCACCGGCTTCGACGCCGAGCGGCTGGTCTTCCTGCAGGTCGACGTGACCGACGCCGCCGGCGACGTGGTCTTCCGCTCCGGCGACCTGGACCCCAACGGCGACGTGCGCGACAACCACTCGCTCTACGTCCACAACGGCGAGCTGCCGCTCGACCGCCAGCTGTTCAGCCTGCAGAGCCGGTTCGTGACCCGCATGGTGCGCGGCGGCGAGCGCGAGCAGGTCGTGGCGATCAACTACTCGCCCGACCCGCTGCCTTTCCTGCGCCCCTCCACCTCGTCGACCATCCTCACCGGCCGCCCGGCCGGGGCGCGCAAGCACAAGCAGAACATCGAGCCGCTGGGCCGGCGCTGGGCCCGCTACCGGGTGGCGCCCGAGCTGCTGACCGGCCGGCCGCCGTACCGGGCCAGCATCCGGCTGGTGGCGGGCATGGTGCCGGTGAACCTGATCGACTTCATCAAGATCGTCGGTTTCGACTACGGCATGAGCGCCCGGCAGGTAGCGGAACGGGTGGTGGCCGGGCACCGGGTGATCTGGGAGCGGGAGATCGAGCTGCTCGGCGCCGGCGGCGGCGGGGAGGCGACGGCGCCATGAGCGCCGGGGCGCGGTGCGCCGGGTGGGTGGCTACGCTGGCCGTCGCCCTGTTGCTGGCGCCGGTGGTGGCGCCGGCCGCAGAGCCGCCGCCGGGCGACGAGGGCGCGCCGCCCGCCGCCGAGGGCACGCACGCCGAGGATCACCACTCGAGCGCGCTTAGCGACGAGTACATCCCGCTACAGCTCGAAGGCTTTCCCGAACGGCCGAAGTACCTGCTCGAGCTGGGCAACCCGTACCTCGGCACGGGCCGCATCAAGCCGGGCATCCAGCTGCCCACCGGGGCGGTGTGGCAGCCCAGCCTGATCGTCTTCGGCACCCTGCGCACGGCGGTGCAGAGCTTCGACGACGGCGGCACTCGGTTCACCGAGCTGGCCGGCCGGCTCGACCTGTTCGCCAACCTGCAGCTGTCGGGCACCGAGCGGCTGGTGGTGGGCTTCCGCAACCTGGACCGGGAGGGACGGTTTACCAGCTACATCCTCGAGCCCGGCCCGAACGAGCTGGCGTTCCGCAACGCCTTCGGCGACGACGGCGATCGGTTCCGCGAGGAGATCAACGCCGAGATCACGTCCTTGTACTTCGAGGGCGACTTCGGCGAGATCTTCCCCAAGCTGGACGCCGGTGACTTCGGCCGTTCCGACATCGGTTTCTCCATCGGCCGCCAGCCGCTCAACTTCCAGGACGGCATGCTGATCGAGGACTCCATCGACGGCATCGGCCTGACCCGCAACACGCTGCTGCCCGAGGGAACCTCCAACTTCCGGGCCACCCTGTTTGTCGGCGTCGACGACATCCACCGCGGCAACGTCATCAACCGCGATGGCGAGATGATCGCGTTGCTGACCTCGACCGACTTTCGGCGCTCGACGGTCGACGCCGACCTGGTCTACGTGCGCAGCGACGAGGCCGCCGGCGACCTGATTGCCGGCGGCATCAGCGCGGTGCAGCGGATCGGTACCCGCAACACCACCTTCCGACTGCTGGCTTCGCGGGCGGTCGACCGGGAGACCCGTCAGGGCACCGACGGCGCGCTGCTGTTTGGCGAGCTGTCCTGGACCCCGCACTACACCGACGACCTGGTCTACTTCACCGGCTTCGTGGCCCTCGACGAGTTCAGCTCCGCGGCCCGGGGGCCGGCCACCGGCGGGCCGTTGGGCCGGGCCGGGATCAACTTCGCCGCGGTGGGGCTGGGCAGCTATGGCGCGGCGCTGTCGAGCCGCGCCCGCGACGTCGCGGGCGGCGCCTTCGGCTATCAGAAGTTCTGGGGCGCGGCGAAGCGGCGGCAGCTGCTGGCGGAGGTCGGGCTGCGGGTCGGCACGGCCGGCGACGAAGCCGATTCGTTTGCCGGCACGCTGCGCTACCAGATGGCGGTCGGCCGGCGCCTGGTGCTGGTCTGGGACGGATTTGCCGGCTGGCGACAGGGCGACCAGCCGGCGACGCCGGGTGGCGGTGCGGCTGCCGAACGGGCTGCCGACGAGACACTGGTTGGCGGGCGGTTTGAGCTGGTGGTGAAGTTTTGATGGGCTTCCAGCCCTGCGGGCTTCAGCCCATCAGGTGTCAGCCCGACCGCGACCCGGCTCTGCGAGTCGGGTGCGGCCGGTCAAGAGAGCTGATGGGCGGGCCGCCCCGTGGGCTTGGACACGACAAGTTTCGGTCCCGCCGAGATCCGACTCCGTGAGTCGAGGTCGACGGATCGAGACGGCTGATGGGCCCCGACGGCTCCGGGCCTCGCTGTTTGGAGCCGCGCTTTTGGCCCTGGCGGCCTTGTCGGCGACGGCGCAGGAGCTGCCGTTTCGGGAGCACTTGCGAATCGACCCGCGGCAGGTGATGACCGCCGAGGCGTGCGGCGAGTGCCACCTGGCCGAGCACGCGGTCTGGAAACAGACGCCCCACGCCACCGGCTTCCGCACCCTGCACAAGAAGGAGCAGGCGCTGGCCATCGCCGGCAAGCTGGGCTACCGGCTGATCAAGCGCGACAGCATCTGCTTCAGCTGCCACTACACGCCGATCGTCGAGCGGGACGAAATCCGGGTCGACTCGGGCGTCTCGTGCGAGTCCTGCCACGGCGCCGGGCGGCAGTGGATCAACCTGCACAACGACTACGGCGAGGGCTCCGACCACCGCAGCGAGCCGGCGGCGCACCGCCGCCAGCGGATCGAGGCCAGCCGCGCCGCGGGCATGCGCCGGCCGTCGGACCTCTATCCGGTGGTGGCCAACTGCTTCAGCTGCCACACGGTGCCCAACGAGCGGCTGGTCAACGTCGCCGGCCACACCACCGGCTCGAGCGACTTCGAGTTCGTCGAGTGGTCGCAGGGCGAGATCCGCCACAACTTCCTGGGCTCGACCCTCGCCGGCTCGGCGCCGGTCAACGCCCAGCGGCCGATGGGCCGCAAGCGGGTCATGTTCGTCGTCGGCCGGGCGCTCGATCTGGAGTACGGCCTGCGCGGCGTCGCCGAAGCGACCCGGGACGGGATCTATGCCAAGGCGATGATCCGCCGCGTGCGCAGCGCCGTCGCCGAGATGCGGGCGATCGACCGCGCCGCCGGCATCCCCGAGGCGGGCGAGATGCTCGAGGTGGTGCGCAAGGCCGAGCTGGCGCCGGGCAACCGCCAGGCGCTGCTGGCCGCCGCCGAGCGCATCGGCGCCGCCACCCGGCGCTTTCTCGACGGCGCCGAGCCGGAGCGGCTGGCGGCCCTCGACGACCTGGTCCTGGGCCGCGAGCCGGAGCCGCTGGCCGAGGAGCAGGTGGCGGCGGCCGGTGTGGCCGACAACGGCGCCGCGCCCCTTCCGGGCGGCGCGGCCGGCCCTGCCGCGGCGCCCACCGCGGGCAGGGCGAGCGCCAAGCCGGCGACGGCGGCCGCCTCCCGAGCTGCCGGCGCCGCTTCGCAGGCCGCCGCGCCGACCGCCGCGCCGGCGGCCGCGGCCGGCCCGATCCGCCGCCGGCTGCGCCCGGCGGCCAGCCACCGCACCGTCGGGCCGGCCGCCTGCAGCGGCTGCCACACCCGCCAGAACGAGTGGTGGTTCCGCGACGCTCACTATCGCAGCGCCGACCCCTTCTTCGACGGCGAGGTCGACAACCTGCGGATCGCCACCCTGTACGGTCTCAGGCCCGCCGAGATGACCGTCGGCCGCAACCTCTGCATGGACTGCCACGGCACGGTGATCTCGGGCAAGGAGTCGCGCGAGGTGCTCGACGGCGTCGGCTGCGAGAGCTGCCACGGCGCCGCCGGCGACTGGCTGGAGCCGCACAAGGACGAGACCGACAAGCAGCTCGGCCGCCGCCGCCCGGGGCACCTGGCGGCGCTGGAGCGCGGCAAGGCCGACCTCGGCGACCTGTCGGTGCGGGCGGCCGCCTGCGTCGGCTGTCACTACGTCACCGATCCGCGGCTGCTGTCGGCCGGGCACCCGTCCGGCGCCGAGAAGGACTGGGTCGAGGCGATGGGCAAGATCCGGCACTGGGAGTCGGGCCCGGCGCCGGCCGGCGAGCTGCGCGCCGCCTACGCCGCGGCGGTCGGCGCTCGCGGACCGGTGCCGAGCGTGCGTCGGGCGGCCCTGGCGAGACCCGGCGGCGGCGCGGCGGGCTCCACTGCGGCCGTCGGCGCCGGTTCGCCCGTCGCCGCCGCGGGCGGCACGCGCCCGCCGCCGAGATCGCTTGCCGCGAGCCCCGCTGATGAGGCCGCCGCGGTGCTGACCCTGCGGCCGCCGCCGCCGCGTCCGCTCGGCCGGACCACCACGGCCGCCGGCGGTGCCGAGGAGGCCCGCGCGCTGCCGCCGTTCCCCGAGATCTCGGCCGCCGCCCCGGTGGACGAGGTGCTCGGCCTGCTCCAGGCGCGGCTCGAGCTGCTCTACCGGCTGGTGGGGCGGGACGGGGGAGGCCGATGAGCGCCACTCCCCCCGTCGGCAGCAAGACCGAGCTGCGCCAGCTGGAGCAGTACCGCGACCGCTGGAGCTCGTTCGACGAGCTGAGCGGCCTGGCCGACCTGTCGCAGCGGCTGACGGTCGACCAGCTGCGCGAGTTCGAGCTCTTCGCCGACTTCGACGACAAGTTTCTCGGCCGGATCGCCTCGGACGTCTCGCTGGCCTCCTGGAAGCCGGGCTCGGTGCTGTTCGAGCAGGGCGCCTATATCGACCTGGCCTTCGCGGTCGTCGAGGGCGAGGTCGAGGTCTTCCTCGAGGGTGTCGGCGACGCCGGCGCCGGGCCGCGGCCGATCTTCGACCTGTCGCGGACGATGATCGGCGAGGTGCCGCACGGTGCCGCGACCGGTGCCGCCACCGGTGCCGCCACCGGCGCCACCGTGCTGATGCGGCGCGCCAGCCGGCCGCGGCCCTCCGAGATCACCTTCCTGTCCACCATGGACTTCGACCTGCCGCGCGGCGCGGCGGTGCGGCTGGGCCCCGGCGAGCTGTTCGGCGAGATCGGCGCGATGAGCGGCTGGCCGCAGTCGGTCACCGCCCGCGCGGTCGGCGCCTGCCGCCTGCTGCAGATCCGCCTGCCGGCCTTGCGGCTGATGAAGCGCAAGTCGAAGCCGCTCAAGGCGCGGCTCGACGAGCTCTACCGCGAGCGCTCGCTGAGCGCGCAGCTGCGGGGCACACCGCTTTTCGGCGGCCTGGCCGAGCCGCTGATCGAGGCGCTCAAGGAGTCGGTCGAGCTGGTCTCGTGCGACCCCGACGAGGTCGTGGTGCGGGAGGGCGAGCCGGCCGACGCCCTCTATCTGGTGCGGTCCGGCTTCCTCAAGCTGATGCAGGAGTTCGGCGAGGGCGAGATCGCCGTCTCCTACCTGTCCAAGGGCATGACCCTGGGCGAGGCCGAGCTGCTGATCGACGGTGTGGAGGGCTGGCGTGCCAGCGCCGTGTCGGTCGAGTACGCCGAGCTGGTCAAGCTGCCGCGCGGGGTCTTCGACCAGCTGCTGGCCGGCCAGCCGAAGCTGGCCGAGCAGCTCTGGCGCTCGGCCGCCGAGCGCATCAAGGAAGCCGGCGCCACCCGGCGCGACGTGGCGCGGGCGGACTTCCTGCAGGTGGCGCTCGAGTCGGGGCTGGTGCAGGGCAACAGCATCCTGGCCATCGACCTCGAGCGCTGCACCCGCTGCGACGACTGCGTGCGCGCCTGCGCGGCGACCCATGGCGGCCGTTCCCGCTTCGTGCGCGAGGGTGGGCGGGTCGGCAACCTGCTGGTGGCCAGGAGCTGCTACCACTGCCGCGACCCGGTCTGTCTGGTGGGCTGTCCGACCGGCGCGATCCACCGCAGCGGCGAGGACGACGTGGTGGCGGTCGACGAGCAGATCTGCATCGGCTGCTCGGCCTGCGCCAACAACTGCCCGTACGACGCCATCGTCATGCACGACAGCGGCGAGGTCTGGCCGGACGACATGGTGCCGACCGGGCTGCGCGGCAAGGACCGCCAGGTGGCGAGCAAGTGCGACCTGTGCCACGACACCGGCCACGGTCCGGCCTGCGTCAGCAACTGCCCGCAGGCCTGCGCCTACCGCGTCGGCTCGGTCGAGCAGATGCAGCGGCTGCTCGGAGGGCGGCGCTGATGGCCGCCGGCGCCGGCCGCCGGCTGCCGCGCCGCTGGGGCGTGCCCGCCCTGTTCCTGTTCGCCACGGCGGCGGCCGGCGCGGCGCTGGCCGCCAACGCCTACTTCGCCGAGATCCGCGCCGGCAACCGCTGGAGCCTGGCCTACGGCATCGCCGCCGCGACGCTGATGGCGCTGGCGGCGGCCTACGGCGCCCGCCGCCGGATGATGCGGCTGGCGAGCCGCTTCCGGGCCGGCGGCGCCGCGGGCTGGCTGGGGCTGCACGTCTGGGGCGGCGCGCTGTTTCTGCTGCTGCTGCTGATGCACAGCGGCTTCCGCCTGCCTTCGGGCACCATCACCGGCTGGCTGTGGGCGCTCAGTTGGTGGACCGTGCTGAGCGGCATCGGCGGCCGGCTGCTGCAGCGGTGGATTCCCCGGGTGCTGGCCTCGGGCCTGACCACCGAGGTCCTCTACGAGCGCATCCCCGAGCTGGTCGGCGAAGTGCGCGACCGCGCCGCCGAGCTCGCCACGGGCTCGCACGAGGCGATCGCAACCCTGTACCGCGACCTCGAGCCCGAGCTGGCGGCGCCCCGCCGGCGCTGGCTGTTCTTTGTCGACGTCACCGCCGGCCGCGAACGGCGCGGGCGTCAGTTCCGCCATCTCCGGCGGCTGCTCGGCGGTGAGGAGCGCCAGCGGCTCGACCGCCTCGAGGAGCTCTACCGGAGCAAGCTCGAGATCGACGCCCACTACACGCTGCAGACGGCGCTGCGGCTGTGGCTCTACCTGCATCTGCCCGGCTCGCTGCTGCTGCTCGGGCTGCTGGCGGCCCACCTCTACTCGGTCTGGGCCTACTAGGGAGCTGTCTTGGCGACGAAGCGCGGCGGACGCAAGGGCACTTTCGGCGACCTCGGGCTGCCGGTGGCGAGCGCCTACCCGGCGCCGGCGGCGCGGCGGGCGATGGTGGTGCTCGGCCTGGTGGCGGTGCTGGTCCTGGCGGCGATCCTGGCCTGGGACCGGTTCGCCGGCCGTCAGGGCCTGATCTCGGGCGGCCCGCTGTCGTCGAGCCACGCCGTCTTCACCGACGACTGCAGCCGCTGCCACGACCCCGGCCCGCGCCAGGTGACCGGCGACCGCTGCGCCACCTGCCACGAGAAGTTCGGCGACGAAGTGGGCATCTACACCTTTGCCCGGCACTACCTCTACCGCTCGGACGACTTCCGCCGCGTCGTGCCGCAGGAGCACGAGGTCGAGTGTGCCGCCTGCCACCCCGAGCACCGCGGCCGCGACACCGACATCGCCGACGTCGCCGACGGCGCCTGCCGCGCCTGCCACTTCGACTCGTTCGGCCGCGGCCACCCCGAGTTCGACTTCGCCGCCGACGGGCAGGGCGACAGCCGGGCGCTGCGCTTCCCCCACACCCACCACGTGCGCGAGGTGATGAAGCGCCAGCGGCTGGATGATCCGGAGCGCGCCTGCCTGCTGTGCCACAACGCCCGCCCGGACGGCCGCGGCTTCGAGCCGCTCGACTTCGACCGCCACTGCGACGCCTGCCACCTGACCGCCACCGTCGCCTCGCCGGGGCTGCCGGTCGGCGACGGCGAGGCCGGCGGCGTCGGGGTGGCGACCCTCGAGGCCCTGGCCGAGGCGGGAGGGCCGGGCCTGCGCTGGGTCTACTTCTCGAACCCGGCGGAGTTCCGCCGCCGCGGCTCGCTGGTGGTCAAGACGCCGATCCACCACCGCGACCCCTGGCTGCTGGAGAACCTGCGGCGGCTGCGCCGGCGGCTCTACCCCGACGCCGGGCTGGCCGACCTCCTGCGCGCTTCGCCCGACGCGCCGGCGGGCGAGGTGCGGGCGCTCTACCGCGAGGCGGTGGCGACGCTGGAGGATCAGGCGCTGGGGCTGCGCGGGCGGCCCGAGCCCGAGATCCAGCAGGAGCTCGAGCGTATCGAGGCGCTGATCGAGAGCGTCGGGCGGCGTATCGACGAGCCGCTCGCTTCGCTCGACGAGACCGGGTTCCAGCTCGCCTTCGAGCGGCGCGACCCGAGCCTCGCCGCCGACGAGGTGGCGGCGATCGAGGCGCTGGCTGCGGACCTCACCGAGCCGTGCCGGCAGTGCCACGAGGTGCGCAACGCGACCATCGTGCGCGTCGACCGCGACCAGAGCGAGCTGCGCCGGGCCGAGTTCGACCATCGCGCCCACATCGTCCAGCGGCGCTGTCTCGACTGCCACGACGTCATCCCCATCCGCGACTATCTCGGTAGCGAGGAGAAGCCGCCGGCCGAGCTCGACAACAGCTCGATCCACAACCTACCGACGATCGAAAGCTGCCGCGAGTGCCACAACCCGCGCCAGGCCGCGGATCGCTGCGTCACCTGTCACCTCTTCCATCCCGACAAGGGGCGCCGGGCCGAGCTTCTGCCCTACTTCGAGGAGGCGTCGTGAGCGCCCGGCTGTTCGCCCGCTTCGGTCCCGAGGAGGGTTTCGAGATGGAGTTCGCCGGCGAGGCGACGATCGGCCGTGGGGAAGACAACACCGCGCGGCTGACCTCGCCCGAGGTGTCGCAGCACCACGCCCGGATCTTCCACGACGTCGAGTCCGGCGCCTGGTGGGTCGAGGACCTCGGCAGCCTCAACGGCACCCGCCTCGACGGCGAGCCGGTGTCGGGCCGCGAACGGCTGGGCGGGCTGCACGTGCTCAGCTTCGGCTCGAGCGCCGAGCTGTTCTTCGTCGAGCTTGCCGGTGGCGCGACGCCGCGCAGCGGGGCCGTGGAGAGCGAGGCGCCCGAGACCGGAGCGCCCGAGGCCGGAGCACCCGAGACCGGGGCGCCGGAGGGCGGGCAGCCGGAGCCGCCCGAGGAGGGGACGCGGGTCGATGCCGAGGCGCCGACGCTGCCGCCGGGGCTGAGCCGGCCGCCGCGCGAGCAGACCCGAATCGACGACGAGGCGCCGACCCTTCCCGCCGGGCTGCGGGCCACCGACGCCGCGGCGGCCGCGGCCGAAGCCGTGGGCGGCTCCACGCAGATCGATGACGAGCCCGTCGATCTGCCGTCCGCGCTGGCCGGCACCGCGAGACCGGTAAGGGCGGGGGACAAGTCGGCGCCGGGAGCGGCCGCCCCGCGCTTCACGCTCGAGCTGATCGACCGCCCGGGCGAGCGGTTCGAGCTGCACGAGGGCGACAACCCGGTCGGCCGCTCTGGCGGCGCTCGGATCGTGATCGCCGACCGCGAGCTGTCGCGCCGGCACGCCACCCTGCGCGTCGCCGCGGGGCGGGTCTGGCTGCGCGACGAGGGCAGCCGCAACCACACCTACGTCGCGGGCGAGGCGATCGCGGGCGAGGTCGAGATCGAGCCCGGCAGCGAGCTGCGGTTCGGCCGGCTGCGAGCCCGGGTCGTGGCGGCCGCGCCGGACGCGGAGGGCGGATGAGCGGCGTCCTCGACCTGCTGGTCGTCGGCGGCGGCCCGGCGGGCACCGCCGCCGCCTTCCGCGCCAAGGAGCTGGGGCTCGAGCCGCTGGTGATCGACTACGACGACCTGATGAAGCGGATCCGCGACTACTCCAAGGACAAGCTGATCCTGCCCGACTTCGGCGGCGGCGACCGGCAGCGCTTCCCCCGGGGCGGCGAGCTGGTCGCCGGCCTGCGCTTCCCGCCGATCGACAAGGACGAGATGTGCGCCGGCTGGAAGGGCCTCTACGCCGAGCACGGGGTGCGCTGCGAAACGGGCCTCGAGGTCACCGGCCTGGAGCCGCAGGCCGACGGCTCGTGGGTCGCCTCGACGTGGGACCACGGCCGGGGCCGGGAGAGCCGGGTCGCCGCCCGGCACGTGGTCCTCGCCCTGGGCCGCGGCGTGCCGCGCCGATTCGACATCCCGGGCAATTGCGACGGCATCGCCTACAAGCTGGCCGACGCCGAGGCCTTCGTCGGCCGGCCGGCCTGCGTCGTCGGCGGCGGCACCTCGGCGGCGGAGGCGGTCATCGCCATCTCCGAGGCCAAGGCCGCGGCAAGCGACCCGACCGCGATCTACTGGTCGTATCGCGGCACCGGCATGCCGCGCGTCTCGAAGGCGCTGGCCGACGTCTTCTTCGCCGCCTTCGTCGGCAACGGCAACATCCGCTACTGCGGCCGGAGCGAGCCGGCGGCGGTGGTCACCGGCGACGACCGGCGCGAGTACCTGGCCGTCCGCGTCGACCGCCGCGCCATGGACGGCCGCCCCAACGAGACCACCCAGCTCGAGTTCGCCAAGGACCAGGTGATCGCCTGCATCGGCGAGGATCTGCCCAAGGCGCTGCTGGGCTCGTTCGGCATCGAGATGGTCGCCGGCGGCCCCAAGGGGCGCACCCGGATGGCGGTCAACCGCTTTCTCGAGAGCCGCCGGCCCAACCTCTATCTGGTCGGCGACCTGCTGAGCCAGGCCTATTTCGAGACCGACGACTTCGACGCCGATCCGGCCGGCTTCCGCGAGGTCAAGCACCGCGGCAACATCAAGTCCGCTCTGCGCGACGGCGTGCTGGTGGCGCAGGTGATCCACCAGCGTCTCGCCGGCCGCTCCGAGATCGTGGTCGAGATCGAGGAGTACGAGGCCGCCCCGGCGCCGTCGCCGGTGGTGCGTTCGATGGTCCGGGCGGACGATCGGCCGGGGCCGCCGGCCGGCAGCCTCGAGCCCGGCCGGGTCGAGGGCGGGGAGGGGGGCGGCGGCGGCGCGGTGCTGATCCGCCTCCTGCCGACCGGGGTCGAGGAGGCCGAGCACGAGTTGCGTGCCGGCGGCGTCACCACCATCGGCCGCGCCGGCTGCGACCTCTCCTTTGCCAACGACGACTCGCTGGCCGAGCGCCACGCCTCCATCTCGCACAGCGACGACGGCTACGCCCTGCGCGACGACGGCGGCGCGAGCGGCGTCTTCCTGCGCGTCCCGCCGGCGCGCAAGCGCCGCCTGGCCGACGGCGATCTGCTGCGCGCCGGCCGCCAGTTCCTGGTCGCCTCGCGCACCGAGGACGGCTGGGCCATCACCCACTACGACGCCGCCGGCGCCGAGGTCGGCCGCCACGCGCTGAGCGGCAAGGCGTTGGTGTGCGGCCGCCAGGCCCCCGATCTGACCCTCGACCCCGACGACGCCACCCTCTCCCGCCGCCACCTGGCCTTCGCCAGCGACAACGGCAGCCTGTGGGTCAAGGACCTCAAGAGCGTCAACGGCACCTACCTCAGGGTGCGCAACGCCGAGCCGCTCGCCCACGGCGACCGGATCCGCGTCGGCCAGCAGCAGTTCGTCTTCAGCCTGCGGCCGGAGGAGGCGCTCGACCGGGGCAGCGAGCCGGCCGCCGCAACGCCCGCCGGATCCCCCGTCGAGGCCGAGGCAACGGCCGGGGCCGTGGCGGCAAGCGCCGAGGGAGGGGTGGCCGTCACCTTCCAACCGGCCGGGAGGACCGTCGGGATCGCCCCCGGCGAGACCCTCTGCGAGGCCGCCGAGCGGGCCGGAGTCCAGATCAACGCCGAGTGCCACTCGGGCATCTGCGGCAGCGACCCCATCCGGATCCTGAAGGGCGCCGAGAACCTGACCGACGAGCCGGGCGATCAGGAGCGGGAGACGCTCGAGGAGCTCTGCGATCTGGAGCCGGGGAAGTGCCGGTTGGCGTGTTTGGCGCGGGTCACGGGACCGGTCGAGATCGAGCTCGTCTGAGCCTGCCGCCGGCTACTCGGGCTTGAACACCACCCGCACCTTGGTCCACATCCGCCCGGTCACGGTGCCCCGCTTCGCCGGCCGGAAGCGAGCCTTCTCGGCGGCGGCGACGGCCGCTTCGCGGTAGTTGCGGCGGAAGGAGGGGCCGTCGGAGATCTCCGCCTGGCTCACCTCGCCAGTGGTCTCCACCAGCACCTTGACGATGACGGTCAGCTCTTCCTTGAGCTTGCGGGCGTCGTCGGGAACCTGCGGCGGCGGCAGCTCGAGGAGGACCGGCGGCACGACACCGATTCCCAGCGTGAAGATCTCCTGGGTCACCTCGGGGGCCGCCGGGGCGGACGATGCCGGTTGCTCACCGGTCGTCGTTCCCGGCGCGGGCTCGCCACCCGCGGGTGCCTCGGTCCCGGCGGCGGGCGCGGGCGGTTGCGGCGCGGCCTCGCCCGCGGGCGCGCCGCCGCCGGCGCCGGACGACGCGGGACCGGCCGGGGAGGGCTCGAGACCAGTGGGCGGCGGCGCTTCGATCGCGTCGAGAAACAGCGCCGGCTCGATGCCGATGGCGCCGGAGTCGAAGCGGGGCGTCATCGGGACCAGCAGCGGGTTGGCGCCGGCATCGGCCGTGGCGATCTCCTCGCCCGCCGTTCCGGAAACCTCGGCGACGGGCGCGCGCCCGAGCCACCACCAGGCGCCGCCGGCGCCGGCCAGCACCACCGCCAGGCCGGCCAGCAGGGCGGCCAGCGGCAGCTTGCGGCGCTCGCCGCCGGCCGCGCTCAGCCGGTCGACGGCCGCCCGCAGCTCGACCAGCGGCTGCGCGGAGCCGTGATCGGCCATCGCCCGGTCGAGGGCACGGATGGCCGGTTTGCGCCGGCCGCGGGCAATCAGGTCCTGGATCTCGCCCACGCTCTCGGACAGCGTCTTGCGCGGCTCGAGCCTGACCGTTTTGCCTCCCTTGCCGGTCGCCGGCGGCGGCGTGGTCTTCATGCCGAACTCGAGGTTCAGGCGGTCCTGGGTCGAGCCCGGACGGTTGGGGCCGGCGATCCGGGGCATCGCCGTGGTGGCGATCTCGACCGTGCGGTCGTACTCGTCGCGCAGCGGCGCCTCGGGGTTGCTGTAGGCCTCGATCTCCTTGGCGAAGTCGGCGGCGGTGGCGAACCGGTCATCGGGGGCCTTGGCCATGGCGCGGAGAACCGCCTGGCGCAGACCCTCGGGCAGCCGGCCGTCGGGATCGGTCTCGGCAAAGTCCTTGGCTGGGTGGAACAAGTGGCTGCCGGCCAGCTCGGCGAAGTTGTTGCCGTGCAGCGGGTAGACGCCGGTCAGCAGCTCGTAGAGCATGATGCCGAAGGAGTAGACGTCGCCGCGGCGGTCGACCTCGATGGGGTTCTCGCCGCCGGCCGAGAACTGCTCCGGCGAGCAGTAGCGGGCCTTGCCCAGGAAGACGCCGGTGGCGGTCAGCCGGACCTCGGCGCCGAGGTGGCGGGCGATGCCCAGGTCGATCAGCTTGACCAGCGGCCGGCCGTCGAAGCTCGAGGTGAGCATCAGGTTGTCGGGCGAGACGTCGCGGTGGACGAAGTCGTTCTCGTGCAGGTAGTCGAGCGCCAGCAGGCCCTGGCGCGAGATCTCCAGCGCCAGGTCGACGCTCGGCGGCCCCGAGGCCTCGAGCAGCGCGTCGAGGGCCACGCCGTCGATGAACTCCATGACGATGTAGGCGCGGCCGTCCTCGGCGATGGAAAAGTCGTGCAGCTGGGCGATGTTGGGGTGCTTGAGGCGGATCGCCATGCGCGCCTCGTGCAGAAAGCGCTCGCGCAGGTCTTCCTTGGAAGCCGCCTCCGGGCGCAGCACCTTGATCACCCGAATCTCCTCGAGCAGCCGGTGGCGCACCTTGTAGACGGCGCCGATGCCGCCCTCGCCGATCTTCTCGAGGATCTCGTACTTGCCCTTGAGGACGTCTTGCAGCGGCAGGCTCATGTGCGTGGGCCGGCGCCCGGCGACGCGAGAGCGCGCCGGGCGCGCGCCTCTGTCCGGTGGCTGACCGACGAGAAGTATAGCCCCAGTCTCAGCCTGAGCCGCCGGCGCAGGCGAAGCGTAGGAGCACCAGCGCCAGCGCCGCGGCGGCCAGCCCGGCGCCGAGCCACCAGCCGAGACGCGAGCCGCGGCGCGCGTCATCGCGGGCCTGCTCGAGCTCGCTCCTGCGGCGCTCCGGCCGCAGGGCGACGAGCACCGGGTTGAGCGCCGGCAGGATCTCGTCGAACGAGGCGTAGCGGTCTTTCGGGTCCTTCTTCAGGCAGCGCTCGACGATCTCGACCATCTGCGGCGGGTAGCCGTCGATCAGGTTGACCAGCGGCTCGGGATCGGCCTCGATGATCCTACGGCAGACGACCTCCCAGTCCTCCCCCTTGAACGGGCGCTGGAAGCTCAGCAGCTCGTAGGCCAGCACGCCGAAGGAGAAGATGTCGACCCGCTCGTCGGCCTTGGCGCCGCGCAGCTGCTCGGGCGCCAGATAGCCGACGGTGCCGACCAGGGTGCCGATCCGGGTCAGCCGGGTGTGCGAGCTCTTCAGGGTGGCGATGCCGAAGTCCATCAGCTTGGCCTTGCCGCCTTCGAGCAGGCGCACGTTGCCCGGCTTGACGTCGCGGTGGAGGACGCCCTTCTGGTGGGCGTAGCGCAGACCCCTGGCCACCTGCATCAGGCACTCGAGCCGCTCGTGCCTGGGGATGTCGTCGCCGCGGCGGATCACCCGGTCCAGGTCCTCGCCGCCGAGATACTCCTGGATCAGGTAGGGAGCGCCGTTCTCGACCCCGGAGTCGAAGACGGTGACGATGCACGGATCGTGCAGGTTGCCGGAGATCTCGGCTTCCCGGAAGAACCGCTTGCGCAGCTGCTCGTCGTCGGCGGTGCACAGCTTCACCGCCACCAGCCGCTTGATGATCGGGTCGCGCGCCTTGTAGACGGCGCCGAAGCCCCCGGCGCCGATCTGCTCGAGGACCTCGTACTTGCCGATGGTGGCCGGAAGGGTCACTGTCCGGATTCTAACCCGCTCGATATGACCCGATCCCGCCCGGCAGCGAGGCTATAGGCCCACGAAGACCGGGCTTCTCGGCGCCGGCTCGTCGGGCAGGTAGAGGTGGTCTCCCCAGCGCAGGGTGAGCAGGCCGGCGGTGTCCGCCGCGACGGTGTGCGTCCCGGCCGCCAGGTCGATCACGTCGCCGGGACGAACGGCACGGCCGTCGATACGGACCGCGAGCGTTCCCTCCAGGGTGTAGCTGCCCGGGATCAGGATCGTCAACTCGCTCTCGCCGCTCGAGACCTCGAGGCGTTTGCCGGCGACGAACACGACCCCCCAGTGGTGGATGTAGTTCTGTTGCAGCGTCCGCCAGTCTTCGGCCAGCAGCCGGTAGCGGAGCCGGGAGGCCTGGTAGTCCGACAGCAGCAGGTTGAGGGGCAGCGTGTTGGCCACCAGGAAGAGGGGTGCATGGGTCTCGACCGCCTCCGTCAGCACCGGCCGCCCCTGTCGGGCGTAGCTGTCCATGCCCCAGGTGCTCATGAAGAAGCCGACCTTGGGGAAGCTGGCGATCATCGAGCAGCGGTCGATGTAGGGCACCGGCTCGGGGAACATCCGGTGGATCGTCGAGATGAGCAGGTCCTGGCCCGCCAGGCCGTTGGGCAGCTGCCGCACGTAGTTCGTGACGCCGGTGCCGGCGACCCCCAGGACGAGCGTCAGGGTCAGCACCGGGCCGAGCCGCCCGGCCCGGTCCGCCCAGCGGCGCAGCCGATCCAGGCCGAGGCCGCAGAGCAGGATGGCGGGAGCCAGGATGTCGGGCAGGAAGTAGGGAAAAGAATTGCGGTAGACGGCCAGGGTCGCGAGCGGCAGCGCGAGGGCCAGCAGGGGCAACCCGAGCCTGCTGCGGGTCGCGGCCGAGCGCAGCCCGGCGAGCGCCTGCGCCAGCCCGCCGGCGAGCAGCAGCCAGACCAGGGTGCTCTGCCCGAAGCTCCGCATGAGGTAGAAGCGGCCCGGAAACCAGTAGCCGGTCCACAGCAGCCCGCCGGCGAGCCGCCGCGCCCCGGCGACCTGGTTGGCGTCGGTCAGGGAGGGCACGAGCTCGTGGCGGTGGAAGGCCACCAGGAGCAGCACGCAGGCCAGGACCGACGTGGCGAGGACCGCCAGGGCGAGCAGGCGGCGGCGCCAGGAAATCGTTGCGGTGGCGTTGGTCAGAGCCAGGATCCCCAGCCCGGGCAGGAAGAAGACCGTCTTGAAGGTGAGCATGAACGACAGCGCCAGCACCAGGCCGGCGACGGCCGCCCACGCCGTCGAGGCGGGGCGAGCCAGAAGCACGGCGGTGGCGGCGAGGACCAGGAAGGTCGCCAGCGGGTCGGGGCGAAAGCTCGCGCCGTGGACGATCACCTCGGACAGCGCGCTGTAACACAGCACCGCGAACAGGGCGCCGGTCGGCGACAGGAAGCGCCGGCCGATGTAGTAGACCAGGCCGCAGGTGGCCAGGCCGAGGCCGAACAGCACCAGCCGGGCGGAGACGATCTGGGACACCTCCCCCCCGCCGATCGACGCCAGCCAGGAGAACAGGTGGACGTGGAAGGTCTGGCGCCAGGTCAGCGGCGCGTCGCGCAGGAAGTCGTAGATGAAGGAGAGGTAGTGGAACTCGTCCCAGTTGATGTTGAGCCGCAACATCAGGTGGAGGCGCAGCGCCAGGAGCAGCAGCAGGAGCGACACGGTAGTCGTCCAGAGGGGGCCCTGGCGGACCGGCGCGGCGGTCTCGGTGCTCATGGGGTCTGCGAGCACGGCACGGCCGTTCTTTTCTTGCAGGCCCGAGACCACCTCCGGAGGTGTGTGCACGAGAGCGAAGTCGAAATGATCGAGGTCCGAGCGGCGCAGCGGCAGATGCTGTTTCGTGGAGCCAGGTTGCGCGGGATTATAGCTGCCGGGTCGAGCACCCCGAGGATGTTGGGCCGCCGGCCGCCAAGTGGGAACCCGAGCGGCTCGACGGCGGCCGACGACTCCGCCGGCAGACCGGGCGAAGCCTGCCGAGACGCGGGCTAGCCCGACCTTCTCACCAGCTCTCGACTGCGCCGACGTAGTAGCAAGAATCTGCGAGACTTCCCTCGGTCGGTCATCCTCGACGTACTGCAAGTACGCCTGCGGTGCCCTCGGTCGGTAAGCCCCACATCTCCAGGCACCTACGCCGGCTCGCTGCGAGAGCCGATGAGAAGGTCGGGCTAGAATCCCGCCGTGCCGATTGGACTCCGATCGCGGCCGAAGAACGCTCAGAGGGAGGCGGATCGCCGTCGTTGGAACGCTCGTGTCGTGGCCCATGCGTCGTGTCTGTGGCTACTGCTTCTGGCGCTGCGAATAGAGAAGAGCGTGGCGCTGGATGCCTGGCCGGTCGGCTCGCTGGGTTGGCTCCGTTTTGTGGCGTCGGACGTCGGCCTGGTGCTGGTGCTTCTCGCGTTCTGGTGGGCGCTCGCTCGATTGCCGGGCCGTGCCTTCGTCGTCGGGCTTACGCACGCGACAGTGGCCGCCCTCTCGGTACTGGCCCACACCTTCCTGCTGATCACGGGCTACCGCCTGCTCTGGGACGTGGCTCGATACGCCGTCGAGAATCGCCCGATGATCGGCGACATCGTCGCCGTCGGCATCGACGGAGCGCTGGCGGTGCGTCTACTGGGGGTTCTGCTGTCCGTCCTCCTGGCGATGCGCATGGGGCATGGTCGGCTCCTCGTGCTGCCTCGTACCGCGGTCGCCGGAGTAGCGGCGGCGGGTCTGTCGCTCTTGCTCTGGCCGATGAGCTCCGGCGGCTGGCTGGGCCAGCTGGCGGGCAACGACTTCTGGGCGCTGGCAACGAGCGCTGTGCCGTTGGTGAGGCCTCGCCCGGAGGAGCGGCATCTGCGCCCGCCCGAGGAGCTCTACCGCCCTCCTCGACTCACCTCCGAGGAGACACGCGACCGCCCGAACATCATCCTGCTGCTTCTCGAGTCCACCGGCGCCAGTGTGGTGGCCCCCTACGGCAACGCCGACCACACCCCGCACCTGGATCGCCTGTCCAGGAACGGGCTTACCGTGGAGCAGGCATACGTTTCGGTGACCCACACTTCAAAGGCGCTGGTGGGTGTCCTCTGCGGCATGTGGCCGCGGCTCGAGATGGAAAGCTGGGAGTCGCTCGAGGAGTCTCTGCCGCTGCCTTGTCTGCCGCGACTCCTGCGCGAGCTCGGGTACCGCACCGCTTTCTTACAGAGCGCCCTGGGCCGATTCGAGGATCGCATCGGCCTGGTGCGCAATATGGGCTTCGAGGAGGCGGCCTACCGCGAGACGCTGATCCGCCCCGGCTTCCGGCCGGTCGGCTATTTCGGGCTCGACGAACGGGCGCTGCTGGAGCCAGCCCTGAGTCTGGTTGCAGCCGGCGGCGAGCGGCCTTTCTTCCTCACGCTGCTGACATCGAACACCCACCATCCCTACGAGACGCCGGGGGTCAGTCGGCGGCAGGCCCTTCGTGAGCCGTTCCGGAGCTATGAGCGGGCCCTCGTCGCGCAGGATCTGCTGCTGGGCGAACTGGTGGCCGGTCTCGAGCGCCTCGGCAAACTGGAATCGACGCTGCTGATCGTCCTGGGCGACCATGGCGAGTCCTTCGGCCAGCACGGACCGCGCCAGCACGATGTGGTGCCCTATGAGGAGGTGACCCGGGTGCCCTGGGTGCTGCACTGGCCTGAGCGCTGGCCCGAGCCGCGGACGATCGGCGGCCTGCGCCACCACTTGGATCTGATGCCCACGATCATGGGGATCCTGGCCCCGGCCTGGGAAGGGACGCTGCCGGGCCTCGATCTGTTCACGACCCCAGGCCACGAGAGATTGATTTCGTCCTGCTGGTACCGCAACGTCTGCCTGGCCGAGCGCTCGGGCGACCTCAAGGTCATATATCGCTTCGGTCTCAGACCGCTGGAGGTCTTCGATCTGAGGACCGATCCGGAAGAGCACGACAATCTGGCCGCCGGGCTGGACGGTGCCGAGATCCGCGAGATGGAGAGTCGCCTCCTCGGCGCCAAGATGTCCATCGACGCCTTCTGGCAGCAACACCCGGTGACAACGGCCAGCCCCGGCGCAGCGGACGGGGATTGAGCCGACCGGTGCCAGGGCCTGGCTGGTAGCTAGCCTTCCGCGGAGGGCTCCTTCGTGGGCCGCAGGCGGAGGGCGCCAACCGCCATGAGCAGGGCTCCGGTCAGCGCCAGCAGCGCCGACATATAGAGCGGTCGCCGGTCGGCCCAGATGCGGACCTCGTGGGTGCCGGCCTCGAGCTCGACCGCCAGCCGGTGCAGATCGGCGGCGAGGACGGGCGTCGGCCGGCCGTCGACGGTGGCCCGGTAGAGGGGCAGGAAGGCCCGCTGCACCACCAGGGCGCCGGGGCTCTCGGCCCGCACCGCAAGGCGCAGCGCCTCGGCGCCCTCCGCCAGCACTTCGACCGTGCCGCCGGCGCCGTCGGTGGCGGCACGGGCGCCGGCCAGCACGGTCTCGGTTCGCGGGTCGAAGGCCGGGTCGAGGAGCTTCTGCAGCGCCTCGTTGAGGCTCTCGGAGCCGCGCACCCGACCGACGAAGCGGACCTCCGGCGCGCTGTCGCGCACCCGGTAGAGGCGTTCCAGTCCGCCGGCCACCGGTTCGGCGCCGACCGGCTCGAGCAGCTCCAGCGCCGCCGGGCCCGGCTCCCGCTCGAGGATCAGATAGTGCACGCCGGCGGCGGCCAGCAGGCGCACCCGGTCGGTGTCTTCCAGGATGCCGACCGCCTGGGTGGCGGCGCGGGTGAGAAACGAGTCGAGCCCCTCCGGTGACAGGTTGAACTCGTAGCGCAGCCGCCGCAGCATGCCCGTGGCGGGGTAGAGGCCGGCGTGCATCTGGCGCTGCCGCCAGCGCAGCCCGGCGTCGGGAAAGGAGCCCACCGGGATGCTTGCCGGCCCGAACAGCCCGTCGTGGGCGCCGTGGGCGACGCGCGCCCCGGCGGGGAGGCGGGCCGCCAGCGGCGGATCCTCGCGGTAGGCCGCGGTCTCGTCGGTGGCCATCAGCGGCCGCAGCAAAAGGAGCTGGGTTCCCAGGTGAACCGCCAGCAACAGCGCTCCCGCCAGCCGCGGCCGGCGGCGTGCCGCCCGCAGCAGCAGGGCGAAGAGCGCCAGCAGCAGCGCCGTGCCGAGCAACAGGGCGATCCAGCGCGCCAGGACCGCGGCGACGAAGTGGTCGTCGAAGCGCGGCGGCACCAGCCGCCGCAGCCCGCCGACGGCCGGCCCGGCGGCGAGCCAGAGGCCGAGCCCGGCGGCGAGATAGCCGGCGGCCAGCGCGGGCACCAGACGGCGGCGCCAGCGGCCCTCGCCGGCGAGCAGGCGGGCGAAGCCGAGCCCGCAGAGCAGCGCCGCGCCGATTGCCACCGCCGGCCACAGCTTGGCCGGCAGGCGCAGCAGGTTGGCCGGCAGCGCCGCGGCGAGCCAGCGCACCGGCGGGTTGAAGGCGCCGAGGGCGAAGAACAGGCCGCCGGCCACCAGGCCCCAAGACCAGCGGGCGGCGGCGCCGCGCGGCCGGCCGCTGGCGGTGACCAGGGCGATTGCCAGGGCGCCGGGATAGAGCGAGAAGTAGAAGGGCAGGTTCCCCTGGAACAGCTGCTGGCCCCAGTAGCGAAGATCCGGCTCGCCGAAGGGGAACGGCAGCAGCCAGCCGAGCAGCGCCACCGGCGGCCAGCTGGCCGCCATCGCCGCGGTTGCCGAGTAGCCCCAGTGGCCGCGGAACGACAGCGGTGCGACGCGCAGGAACTCGACCAGCTGGGGCGCCGCCAGCAGGGTGCCGGCGGCGACGGCGACGGCGGCGGGGACCAGGCGGGCGCCGCGTCCGTGCCGCGCCAGCACGGCCGTCGCCGCCAGCAGCGCGGCGAGCGCCGCGGTCATCGGGTCGCCGGCGAGGAGCATCAGCGTCCACAGCAGCCCCAGGGCGGCGAAGCGGCCCGCCGTCGCCCGTCCGGTCAGTCGCAGGGCGGCGGCGATCAGGGCCGGCGCCAGGGTGACGCCGGCGATCAGGTTGTAGAAGTTGAGGTTCGACAGATAGAAGCCGCTGCCGGCGTAGAGCACGCCGGCGGCCCAGGCGGGCTCGCGCTCGAGACCCCAGGCGCGGGCCAGGGCGTAGAAGGACAGCGGTGCCAGCAGCAGATGTAGCCAGAGGTGGGCGTTGAAGGCCCAGAACAGCGGCGCCACCAGGTACAGCAGGTTGTCCGGGTAGAGCGGCACCGTGTTGGGGTTGCCGAGGTGCGGCTGGCCGCCGGCCCGGTAGGGGTCGATCAGCGGCATGCGGCCCTCGGCCATGGCCTCGGCCTGCACCCACTTCATCTCCAGGTGGGTGTTGAACAGGTCGCGCAGGAAGAGGGTCTCGCCGCCGGCGATCAGCGGCAGCGCCGCCGCCAGCAGCAGCAGCGCGGTGGGCAGGACGTAGAGCAGCCGAAAGCTTCGGTCCGGACTCAAGATGGCGAGTCTAAGGGAAAGCCGCACCGGGGGGCACCGGTCCGCCCGGCCCCTCGAGAGACCACCGGGCCGGCCGCCGACAAAAAAACGGCCGGCGCGCCCGGCGCCGGCCGTTCGAAAGTGGGAGGCTGCGCCTCCAGCCTAGTAGCGGTAGTGGTCGGGCTTGTACGGCCCGTCGGGGTCGACGCCGATGTACTCGGCCTGCTCGTCGCTCAGCCGGGTCAGCTTGACGCCGAGCTTGTCGAGATGCAGCCGCGCCACTTCTTCGTCGAGCCGCTTGGGCAGCATCATGACCTTGCGCTCGTAGGAGCTGCGGTTGGCCCACAGGTCGAGCTGCGCCAGCACCTGGTTGGTGAACGAGGCCGACATGACGAAGCTGGGGTGGCCGGTGGCGCAGCCCAGGTTGAGCAGCCGCCCCTCGGCCAACATCAGGATGCTGCGGCCGTCGGGGAAGACAAACTCGTCGTACTGCGGCTTGACGTTCGCCTGCTCGACGCCCGGCAGCTTCTTCAGACCGGCGATGTCGATCTCGTTGTCGAAGTGGCCGATGTTGCCCACGATCGCCTTGTCCTTCATCCGCGCCATGTGCGCGGCGGTGATGATGTCCTTGTTGCCGGTGGTGGTGATGAAGATGTCGGCGGTCTCCACCACCTCGTCGAGGGTGGTGACCTGAAAGCCCTCCATCGCCGCCTGCAGGGCGCAGATCGGGTCGATCTCGGTGACGATCACCCGGCTGCCCTGGCCGCGCAGCGCCTGGGCGCAGCCCTTGCCCACCTCGCCGTAGCCGCAGACCACGGCGACCTTGGCGCTCAGCATGACGTCGGTGGCGCGGTTGAGGCCGTCGATCAACGAGTGCCGGCAGCCGTAGATGTTGTCGAACTTGGTCTTGGTGACCGAGTCGTTGACGTTGATCGCCGGGAAGAGCAGGGTGCCTTCGCTCTGGCGCTGGTAGAGCCGGTGCACGCCGGTGGTGGTCTCTTCGGAGACGCCGGCGACGTTGCCGGCGATCTGGGTCCAGCGGCCAGGATTGGCGGCCAGCTCACCGCGCAGGGTGTCGAGCAGCACGCCCCACTCCTCGGAGCCCTTCTCGGGGTCGAACTCGGGAACCTTGCCGGCGGCTTCGTACTCGCTGGCGAGATGGATGAACATCGTCGCGTCGCCGCCGTCGTCGACGATCAGATCCGGCCCCCAGCCGTCGGCCCAGACCAGCGCTTCCTTGGTGCACCACCAGTACTCCTCGAGGGTCTCGCCCTTCCAGGCGAACACCGGCACGCCCTTGGGCTCGGCGACCGTGCCGCCGTTCTCGGGCCGGCCGACGACGACCGCCGCGGCCGCCTCGTCCTGGGTCGAGAAGATGTTGCACGAGACCCAGCGCACGTCGGCACCGAGATGGGTCAGGGTCTCGATCAGGACCGCGGTCTGCACGGTCATGTGGAGCGAGCCCATGACGCGCGCTCCGGCCAGCGGGCGCTCGGCGCCGTACTTCTCGCGCAGGGCCATGAGGCCGGGCATCTCGTGCTCGGCGAGGCGGATCTGCTTGCGGCCGAGCTCGTGCAGCGACAGGTCGGCGACCTTGTGGTCGAGCTTGGCGGCGGTCTCTTGTTCGGGGGTCATCACGGTCATTGTGCTCTCCTTGGGTTGGTTCGAGCCCTCGGCGTCGGCCGCGTTCGGGCCATCGGTTCTGCTAGGCGGCGCCGGCCGCCGTGCGGGCGGCGCGCTTGGTCTTGGTCTTCGTCTTCGGCTTGGTGGTGCTCGGCTCCGGCTTGAAGGCGACGGCGGCGAACAGGGCCGGACCCTTGGCTTCGCCGTCGGTGGGCAACGGTTGCAATCGGATCCGCGCCAGCCCGGCCTCGCGCAGCCAGCGGGCCGTCTCTTTGGGCTCGAAGCCCAGCCAGATGTGACCCATCTCCTGCCGGTACTCGGCGCGGTCGTGCGGCAGCATGTCGACCACCAGGAGACGGCCCCCCGGGCGCAAGGTGCGGGCCGCTTCGCGGACCGCGCCGGCGGGCTGCGGCAGATAGTGCAGCACCAGCACCAGCGTCGCCGCCTCGAGCTCGCCGTCGGCGATCGGCAGCGACTCGATGCGGCCCTGTCGCAGCTCGACGTTGCGGCGCCCGTTGAGCCGGGCGCGGGCCGCTGCCAGCATGGCCGGCGAATCGTCGACCGCGATCACCCGGCCGGCCCCGGCGGCCAGCGCCTCGGTCAGCTCGCCGGTGCCGCAGCCCAGGTCGCCGATCGTCCAGCCCGGATCGAGCAGGCTGGCCAGGGCCTGGACCTCGAACCGCTGGCCGAACAGTCGCCGCCGCAGCTCGGACCACTGGCCGGCGGCGGTGGAGAAGAACTCCTGGGACCGGCTCTGCCGCCGCGCCACGACGTCCTGCAGCCGCCGGCGGTCCTGGGCCGCGTCACGCGAGCTTGCCAGCTCCTCGCGGAGCAGCAGCCAGAGGTTGCGCGCCGTCTCGGGCTGACGGTCGATGGCGGCCCGGTAGCGGCGGCTGGTGCCGTCTCGGCGGCCGCTGACCCAGTCGCCTTCGCTGAGGATCCGCAGATGCCGGCTGGCGGTCGACTGGGGGAGCTGCATCACCCGGCAGATCTCCGAGACCGTCAGCTCTTCCGCCTCGAGCGCCAGCAGCAGCCGGCAGCGCATCGCGTCGCCGAGCTCCGAGAGCCGGTCGAGGATGGGGCGCGCTTTCTTCAATCCGCTCATCCGGATTTAATGATAGACTGCTTTTGGTCTCAGCGTCAAGTCAGCCGAGCCGCGGAACGTCGACAGTTGCCGGACTTTGCCGCCTGGTCCAAGTTGACAGGTGTGGGTTGTTATTTGATAATCCCATGGGGCCGTCGGAAACCAGCAACAGTTTTAGAAACAGAGGAGGCCATACATGGCTAAGAAGACAACTGCTCGCAAACGACGCGGGCGTCCCAAGAAAGCTGTAACCCAGGACGCGGCCGAGCGCTCCGCGACGGCGGCGGCGCCGGCCAAGCCCGCCCCCCGCAAACGCGCCGCCAAGAAGAGGGCCGCCAAGAAGAGGATCGTCAAGAAAAGGGCCGTCAAGAAGAGCGCCGCCGCCAAGAGGCGTGGCGGCCGGCGGCCGGCGGCGAAGCCGGCTCCGGCCGGCGGCGGAGAGCTGCTGACCCTCACCGAGGTTTCTCAGCGAACCGGCATCTCGATGCCGACTCTGCAGCGTTACAAGAGGGAGTACCAAAAGCGTTTGCAAACGGTTGGCAAGGGCCGGACGCAGCGCTACAAGGCGGACTCACTCGATACCTTCAGGAAGATCAAGGAGGAGAACCTGAAGAAGCGCGGCCGGCCGCGCAAGGTGGCGGCCGAGAAGGCCAAGCCCACCGCTCGGGCCAAGGCCAAGGCCGCTCCGGCCGCAAAGAAGGCACGGTCCGCCGCAGCGGCGAGCGGCACGCCCGAGGGGCTCATCTCGCTGTCCGAGATCGGTCGCCGCACCGGCATCTCCTACCCGACCCTGCTGCGTTATGTGGGGCTGTATGGGGATCGCATCCCGTCCCACGGCAGCGGTCGCAAACGGCGCTTTCCACCCAAGGCGGTGCCGATCTTCAGCCAGCTGCGCAAGGAGTCCCGCCGTGGCCGGCGCAAGGGCACGCCGGCGAAGAAGTCGCGCGCTGTTGCGGGCGGCCAGGAAGCCCGCCTGCGTCGACTCGAGAAGAGCCATGCCGAGCTCGAGCGGCAGATCAAGAGGCTGGTCAAGGCCCTGCGCCAGCCGATGCTGCGCTAGGCGGCGGCCGGTACTTCGAGTGTTCCGACGGAGGCGCCCACGATGGGCGTCTCCGTCGACGTGTGTCCAAACCTATCGCAAGTGGTCCCATCCGTTTGGCGGCAACGGCCGCCGGACCGCGTCTTCGATCAGGCTCATCCGACGCCCCGAGACGACGGCGCCGATGCGGTAGGCGGCGAAGTGCGCCGGCGGCCGGACGGTCGGCGGCAGGGTGAAAAGCAGCACGTAGTCCTCGCCGCCGGCCAGCGCCAGCTGTAGGGCCGGCCGTTCGAGCCATGCCGCCAGGCGGTCGAGCCCTGGCGGCAGGGGCAGCAGGTCGGCGGCGATCGTGGCGCCGACGCCGCTGGCCGCGCAGAGACGGTGCAGGTCGATCGCCAGGCCGTCGGAGAGGTCGATGGCGGCGGCGCGCCGCCGGCGGGCCAGCCAACGACCCAGCTCGAGTTGGGGCTGGGGCTCGAGATGGCGGCGTACCGCGCGGCGGGCCGCTCGCCGCTGGCCGGCCGCGGGCGGGAACTCCGCCGGCAGCCGCGCGCCGCGCCTGATGGGGCGAGCGCCCCGGGCGAGCAGCAGGCGGCCGGCGGCCGACTCGCCGAGGCTGCCGCCGACCCAGATGGCGTCGCCATCGCGGGCGCCGGTCCGGCGCACGATTCGGCCGCGCTTCAGCCGCTGGCCGCCGAGCGTCAGCGCCGCGGCGAGGACCGGGCCGCGCGCCAGATCGCCGCCCGCGAGGATCACGCCGTGGGCCGCGCAGGCGGTCAGCAGGGCGGTGAAGAACGGCCGCGGGTCGAACCCCTCGGGCAGGGTCAGGGCGAGCAGGGCGTAGCGTGGCTCGGCGCCCATGGCGGCGAGATCCGACAGCCCGACCCCGAGCAGCCGGCGGGCGACGATCGCCGGCGCGAGGTCCGGCGGGAAGTGGGTGCCGGCGATCTGCTGATCGACGGTGACCACCGGCGCCGCCGCCGGCAGCACGGCGGCATCGTCACCCAGCAGGTCGCCGCCGCGGCGCCGCGTCTGCCGGCGCAGCCAGGCGATCAGGCGGTCTTCACCGTTCACGTCGCCGCCGGCGGGCGCGGCGGCGCGGCCGCGGGATGGTGCCGGGCAGGGCGGTCTCCAGCACTTCGTCCATGTGGTCCACGTAGTGGACGGTGAGCCCCTCGGTCAGGTCGGCGGCAAGCTCGTCGAAGTCCCGCCGGTTGAGGCGCGGCAGGATCACGGCGCGCACGCCGGCGGCGCGCGCCGCCAGCACCTTCTCCTTGATGCCGCCGATCGGCAGGATCTCGCCGCGCAGGGTGATCTCGCCCGACATCGCCAGCCGCCGGTCCACCGGCAGGCCCCTGAGCACCGAGACGATGGCCACGGCGATGGTGATGCCCGCCGAGGGGCCGTCCTTGGGCACCGAGCCGGCCGGCACGTGGATGTGCAGATCGTGACGGTTGAAGAAGTCGACCCCGACCTCCTCGGCGGTGCGTGAACGGGCGAAGCTGAGGGCGGCCTGCGCCGATTCCTTCATCACTTCGCCCAGCTGGCCGGTGAGCACCAGCTCGCCCTTGCCGGCCACCGCCAGCACTTCGATGAACAGCAGGTCGCCGCCGACCGCGGTCCAGGCGAGGCCGGTGGCCACGCCGACCCGGTCGCGGCTCAGCAACTCCTCGCTGAAATGCCGCGCCGGTCCCAGGAGCTCCTCGACCCGCGGCAGGCTCACCGAGGTCGGCCGGTCGTCGCCGCCCGCCACCTTGACCGCGACCTTGCGGCAGACGGCGGCCAACTCGCGCTCGAGGTTCCTGAGGCCCGCCTCCTTGGTGTAGTCGACGATGATGCGGCGCACCGCGGCGTCGGTGAACCGAAGCTGCCGGCGGCTCAGCCCGTGCTCGGCGAGCTGTTTGGGGATCAGGTGCCGGCGGGCGATCTTCTGCTTCTCGCCGGCGGTGTAGCCGCGTCAGCCGGATCACCTCCATGCGGTCGAGAAAGGCCGGCTGGATCGGGTCGAGCTGGTTGGCGGTAGTGATGAACAGCACCTGCGACAGGTCGTAGGCGGCGCTGATGTAGTGATCGCGAAAGGTCGAGTTCTGCTCCGGGTCGAGGACCTCGAGCAGGGCCGAGGAAGGGTCGCCGCGGAAGTCGGCGCCGATCTTGTCGATCTCGTCGAGCATGAACACCGGGTTGCGGGTACCGGCCTGGTTGATCCCCTGCAGGATGCGGCCCGGCAGCGCGCCGACGTAGGTGCGGCGATGGCCGCGGATCTCGGCCTCGTCGCGGACGCCGCCGAGCGACAGGCGGACGAACTTGCGCCCCAGCGCGCGGGCGATGGAGCGGCCGAGCGAGGTCTTGCCGACGCCCGGCGGGCCGACGAAGCAGAGGATCGGGCCCTTGCTCTCGGGGTTGAGCTTGCGCACCGCCAGGTACTCGAGGATGCGCTCCTTGACCTTCTCGAGGTCGTAGTGGTCCTCGTCGAGGACCGCGCGGGCGTGTTCCAGGTCGAGGTGGTCCTCGCTGTGCAGGCTCCAGGGCAGACCGGTCAGCCAGTCGAGATAGGTTCGCGTGACCGAGCTCTCGGCGCTGTCGGGGTGACCCCGCTCGAGCCGGCGGATCTGCCGCTCGACCTCCTCGAGAGCCTCCTCGGTGAGGTCCCGCTCGCGCGCCCGCTGGCGGTAGCCGGCGATCTCGGCCGCCAGCTCTTCGCCCTCGCCGAGCTCGTCCTGGATCGTCTTGAGCTGCTGGCGGAGGAAGAACTCGCGCTGGCTCTTGTCCATCTCGCCGCGCGCCTGCATCGAGATCTCCTGCTGCATGGTCAGCAGCTGGATCTCGCGCAGCAGCAGCTCGCTGACTCTTTCCAACCGCGCGAACGGCGCCGTGGTCTCGAGGACCCGCTGCGCCTCGGTTACCTCGAGGTCCAGGTTGCTGGCCGCCAGGTCGGCCAGCCGGCCGGGATCGTCGAGGTTGGCGGCGATGATCATCACCTCGGGCGAGATGCTCTTGCCCAGGTTCACCGCGTGGTCGAGGTTCTCCTTGACGCTGCGCACCAGGGCCTGGACCTCGAGCTTGGACCGCTCGGTGGTCTGCTCGTCGACCGGCCGCACCTTGGCCAGCAGAAAGGGCTCGCTCTGGCTGAAGTGCTCGACCCGGGCCCGGCTGACGCCCTGCACCAGGATGCGCAGCCGGCCGTCCGGCAGCTTCAGCATGCGCATGATGCTGGCAGCGGTGCCGAACCGCGGCAGATCGTCCTCCCCCGGGTCGTCGAGCAGCGGGCTGCGCTGGGTCAGCAACATCAGCATCCGGTGCTCGGCCAGGGCCTGATCGACCGCGCGCACGCTCTTGTCGCGGCCCACCGACAGCGGCAGGATGATGAACGGATAGGTGACGACGTCCTTGAGCGGCAGCACCGGCATGATGTCCGGCAGCTTCGCGGTCTCGGCGGACGGCGGTGACGCCGGCTCGATCATCGCTCGGCCGGCTCCCGCCGGCGCAGCTGGTTGAGCTCGTCGAAGAACTCGCCGATGTCCTCGAACTTGCGATAGACCGAGGCAAAGCGAACGTAGGCGACCTGGTCGAGGTCGCGCAGTCGCACCATGACCATCTCGCCGATCTCGCGGGTGCTGATCTCGCGGTCGTTGCGCTCGTGCAGCTGCTGCTCGACGGAGTCGACCAGCTCGATCAGCTGGCGCCCCGGAACCGGCCGCTTCTGACAGGCCTTGTGCAGGCCGCCGAGCAGCTTGCCGCGGTCGAACTCCTCGCGGTTGCCGTCGTTCTTGACCACCATGTAGGGGATGTCCTCGATCTGCTCATAGGAGGTGAAGCGACGGTCGCAGGCGGCACACTGCCGCCGCCGCCGGATCGACGCTCCCTCCCTGACCTCGCGCGAGTCGACCACGCGGTCCTTGGTATCGCCGCAATAGGGGCACTTCATGTCCGCATCCTGTCGGTGGCGGAACCGCTACTCCTCGGCGTTGAGCGCGATCTGGAGGCGCAAGAGCACCTCGTTGCCGGCGGATCGCGGCGCCAGCGCCAGCCGGAAGTCGCGCACCTGGTGCATGACTCGCCGGTCGGAATCCTCGACCTGCAGGTTCACCGCCACTGCCCGGGCACGATCGAGATCCTGGCGCTTGAGGCTCAACAGCAGGTTGCGTTTGAGCTCGTAGCGGTCGTTGCCGCTCGCCGCCGCGGCTTCCGTCTGGGCGGCGGCAAGAGGCGGCTGCGCCGGCGCCGGGGCGGCGGCCGCCTTGCGGGAGGGAAAGGCGTGGCCCAGCCGCGGCGCCTCGAGCTGCTTCTTGAGCGAGACCAGTGCCATCTTGGAGCTCGCGCGCAGGGTCTCGAAGACGCCCACTCCGTTCACCGCCGAGGCCTCCTGACGGGGCCATTCGCGCGAGTTGAGGATGCTGTCGAGCTCGTCGACCGAGAAGATGTCGGTCAGGTCGCGCTTGTTGTATTGGATGAAGACCGGGATCGTGTCGACCAGGATGCCGAGCTCGGCCAGGTTGGCCTCGAGGTTGCGCAGCGATTCGAGGTTGGCTTCCAGCATCGAGCGCTGCGAGTCGGCGACGAAGACGATGCCGTCGGCCCCCTTGAGGACCAGCTTGCGGGTGGTGTTGTAGAAAACCTGGCCGGGCACCGTGTAGAGCTGGATGCGGGTGCGGAAGCCGGCGATCGTGCCGACTTCGAGCGGCAGCAGGTCGAAGAACAGGGTCCGGTCGGCCTGGGTCTCCAGCGAGACCATCTCGCCGCGCGACTCGGGCGTCGTGTGGTCGTAGATGCATTGCAGATTGGTCGTCTTGCCGCCGAGACCCGGACCGTAATAGACGATCTTGGTCGTCATCTGCATGGTGCTGTAATTGAAGGAGGCCATGGAGTGGAGGATGCCCGCGATGAGCGCGCGTAGCGGAGATCCTACCATCGTGCAGGCTCGGATCGGCGGGCCGGCGAGCTCCGGTGCCGCACCCCGCACCGGCTCTGCGTTACAATGCAACTCCGCGGACAGCCGCGGGCTTGGAGGTCGCTTCCCGGCGTCCGGGGAGTGGCGTATCCGCCAAAAAGCGACTCTCGACATGTGCGCCACGCCGATCGATACCGAGCCCCTCTCGCGGCTCACGCCCCGGGACCGGGAGATCCTCAGGGACGTGGTGGCGACCTTCCTCGGCACCGGCGAGCCGGTCAGCTCGCGGCGGGTGGCCAAGCTTCGCCGGCACGGCCTTTCGGCCGCCACGATCCGCAACGTGATGGCCGACCTCGAGGATCACGGCCTGCTGGTGCAGCCCCACACCTCGGCCGGGCGCGTGCCGACCGAGACCGGCTACCACGTCTACATCGACTCGCTGATGCCCAGTCGCGGCGTGCCCGCCGAGTTGCGCCGCCAGATCGACGACAGCCTGACGCTGGAGGGCGGCGGCGACGAGTTGACCACCGTCGCCTCGCAACTGCTCTCCGAGCTGTCGCATCAGATCGGCATCGTCGTCGTTCCCGCCCTCGGCGAGACCGTGCTGCGCTCGATCAGCTTCGTGCCGCTGTCGGGTCGCCGGGCCCTTTGTGTGCTGGTCTCGGCCAACGGCTTTGTCGACAACAAGGTGGTCGAGACCCAGCGGCAGGTGCCGCGCGACGAGCTGATCAGCATCTCCAACTACCTGACCGACAACTTTGGCGGCATGACCCTGCGGCAGATCCGCGACCGGCTACTCGGGCTGATGGCGGAGGACCGCGCCCAGATGGACCAGCTGCTGGCCAGCGCCATCGAGCTGGCCCGCGACGCGCTGATCGCCGGCGACCCCGATCTCCGGGTCGAGGGCACCTCGTCTCTGCTACACCGGCCGGAGCTGGCCGATGTCGAGCGGGTCCGCCGCTTGCTCGACACCTTCGCCGACAAGGCCCGGCTGGTCCAGCTGCTCAACCGGCTGATCGAGGGCGAGGGCGTGCGGGTGGTCATCGGCCAGGAGAGCGATCTGACGTCGGACCTGGACTTTTCCCTCGTCGCCACCAGCTACGGCATCGGCGACCAGCCCCTGGGCACGATGGGCATTTTCGGGCCGTCCCGGATGGACTACGCGGCGGTGATACCGCTGGTCAACTACCTCGGCGACCGTCTCAGCCAGGCGCTGGAACGGACCCTGGCATAACGGCATAACGGAGCGAGCACGCGAGCATGGACAACGAGAAGCTGGCCGAAGAGGCCCCGACGCACTTGGCGGAAGACGACGAGTTGGAGTTCGAGCTCCAGGATGTCGAGACGGAGGATCTCGACGGCGCCATGCGCGAGGCGCTCGACGCCGTCGAGCGGAGCCAGGAGCATCTGGCGGAGGCCTCTACCGGGGCCGGCGGCGAGGACGAGGCCGCTGCCGGGACGGGCGACGAGCTGCAGGACCTTCAGGCCGAGCTCGCCGAGCTGCGCGACCGCTCGGTGCGGACGCTGGCCGACTTCGACAACTACCGCAAGCGGGTGGCGCGAGAGCGCACCGAGGAGCGCCGCTACGCGGTCTCGGAGCTGGCGCAGGACATCCTGGCGGTGGTCGACAACCTCGAGCGGGCGCTCGGCTCGGAGGGCAGCGCCGAGGACCTCAGGCAGGGGGTCGGCATGATCCATCGGCAGCTCGACGGGATCCTCGGTCGACACGGCATCCAGCGCGTGCCGGCGCTCGGCGAGCCGTTCGATCCCGCGGTGCACGAGGCGGTGATGCGCATCGAGGACGACGAGGTCGACGAGCCGCAGGTGAGCGACGAGCTGCAGAGCGGCTACACGCTGCACGAGCGGCTGCTGCGCCCGGCGATGGTCAAGGTCGCGGTGCCGGCGACCAGCCCGGCCGAGGCCGAGGGGCCTGAAGCGGACTGAGCGCTTGACCAAGATCCTGGGCATCGATCTCGGCACGACGAACAGCTGTGTGGCTGTGGTCGACGTGGCGGCGCCACGCGTGCTGTCGAATCGCGAGGGCAGCCGGACGACGGCCTCGATCGTCGCCTTCACCGAGGACGGCGACCGTCTGGTGGGGCAGATCGCCAAACGCCAGGCGATCACCAACCCGCAGAACACGGTCTTCGCCGTCAAGCGCCTGATCGGGCGCAAGTACGGCGATCCGGAGGTGCAGCGGGCGCGCGAGGTGCTGCCGTTCCCGCTGGTCGAGGCCGAGAACGGCGACGTCAAGATCCAGATCCGCGACCGCCAGTACAGCCCGGAGGAGATCTCGGCCTTCATCGTCCGCGAGATGAAGGGCTTCGCCGAGGAGGTGCTGGGCGAGGAGGGTGGCGAGGCGATCATCACCGTGCCGGCCCACTTCAACGACTCCCAGCGCCAGGCCACCCGCGACGCGGGCAAGATCGCCGGCCTCGAGGTGCTGCGCATCATCAACGAGCCGACCGCCGCGGCGCTGGCCTACGGCATCGACCGCGACAGCGACGACAAGCTGATCGCCGTCTACGATCTGGGCGGCGGCACCTTCGACGTCTCGGTGCTGGAGCTCTCGCAGGGCGTCTTCGAGGTCAAGGCGACGGCCGGCGACACGTTTCTCGGCGGCGAGGACTTCGATCAGCGGATCATGGACTGGCTGATCGGCGAGTTTCAGACCGAGACCGGTATCGACCTGCGCAGCGACCGCATGGCGCTGCAGCGGCTCAAGGAGGCCGCCGAGCGGGCCAAGTGCGAGGTCTCGGCGGTCGAGGAGGCGCCGATCAACCTGCCGTTCATCTCCGCCGACGAGAACGGCCCGCGCCACCTGTCGCGCACCCTGACGCGGGCCGACTTCGAGCGGCTGGTGGCCGATCTCGTGACGCGCACCCAGGAGCCCTGCCGCGAAGCGCTCGAAGGCGCCGGCCTGCGGCCGGACGAGATCGACGAGGTGCTGCTGGTCGGCGGCCAGACCCGCAGCCCGATCGTCATGGAGGCGGTGCAGAAGATCTTCGGCAAGCCGCCCAACCAGGAGATCAACCCCGACGAGGTGGTGGCCATGGGCGCCGCCATCCAGGGCGGCATCCTGCGCGGCGACATCAAGGACATCGTCCTGCTGGACGTGACGCCGCTGTCGCTCGGCGTCGAGACCCACGGCGGCCTGTTCACCAAGCTGATCGACCGCAACTCGACGATCCCCACCAAGGCGACGCAGATCTTCACCACGGTGGTGGACAACCAGGACACGGTGGAGATCCACGTGCTGCAGGGCGAGCGCGAGATCGCCGCCGAGAACAAATCGCTGGGCCGCTTCGAGCTGGTCGGGGTGCCGCCGTCGCCGCGCGGCGTGCCGCAGATCGAGGTGACCTTCGCCATCGACTCCAACGGCATCGTCAACGTCTCGGCGCGCGATATGACCACCAACAAGTCCCAGGGGGTGCAGATCAGCCCGGCCGGCGGACTGACCAAGGAAGAGATCGACCGGCTGGTCGAGGACGCCGACAAGTACTCCCAGGCGGACGTCCAGCGGCGCGAGATCCGCCGCCTCAAGAACCGCCTCGAGGGCGTGATCTACACCAACGACCGGGTGCTCGAGCAGTTCCAGGAGATGCTCGATCCGGAGGAGCGCAAGAAGATCCGCAACCGCATCCTGCAGGCCCGCATGGCCCTGGCGGCCGACGACCGGGCCGACCTCGAGACCGCGATGTTCGATCTCAACGCCATCGCCCGCCAGCTCTCCGAGCTGATGCTGGACCAGGTAGAGGACGCTGGCGGCGCCCGCTGAGTGATGGCCCCGAAACGCGACTATTACGAGGTCCTTGGCGTCGAGCGCGAGGCGTCGGACAAGAAGATCAAGTCGGCCTACCGCCGGCTGGCGGTGCGCCACCACCCCGACCGCAACCCGGGCGACGGCGAGGCGGAGGCGCGGTTCAAGGAGGCGGCCGAGGCCTATGCGGTCCTGTCCGACCCGCAGAAGCGGCAGCGCTACGATCGCTTCGGCCACCAGGGCGTCTCCGGCGCCGGCGGCTTCGACCCCGAGACCTTCGGCGACTTCGCCGACATCCTGGGAGACTTCTTCGGCTTCGGCTTTGGCGACATGTTTGGCGGCGGCCGGCGCCGGGGCGGCGGCCAGCCCGGCGCCGATTTGCGCTACGAGCTTCACCTGACCCTGGAGGAGGCCGCGTTCGGGCTCGAGAAGACCCTCGAGATCCCGCGCCTCGAAACGTGTGATTCGTGCGGCGGCAGCGGCGGCCGCGACGGCGCCAAGCCGGCCTCCTGCTCGGCCTGCGGCGGCCGCGGTCAGGTCCGCTTCAGCCAGGGGTTCTTCACCGTCGCCCGCACCTGTCCGCAGTGCCGGGGCGAGGGCAGCGTGATCAGCGATCCCTGCGACGAGTGTGGCGGCCGCGGCCGCACCAGGCGCCAGCGGTCGATCGAGGTGCGCATCCCGGCCGGGGTCGACACCGGCACCCGGCTACGGCTCCAGGGCGAGGGCGAGCACGGCCGCCGCGGCGGGCCCCAGGGCGACCTCTTCGTGGACGTCCGCGTGCGCCCGCACAAGCGCTTCGAGCGCCGCGGCGCCGACGTGCTGAGCGCGGTCCCCACCAGCTACAGCCAGGCGGTGCTCGGCGGGCAGCTCGAGGTGGAGACGCTGCACGGCACGGAGAGCGTGGAGATTCCGCCGGGTACCCAGGAGAGCTCCGACTTCAGGCTGCGCGGCAAGGGGATCCAGCGGCTCGATGGCGCCGGGCGCGGCGACCATGTGGCCATCATCCGCCTGGTCGTGCCCCACCCGCGCGATCTCGGCGACGAGCAGACCGAGCTGCTGCGCAAGCTGGCCGAGATCGAGGGTGTGGAGGCCCGCGACGGGCGCAGAGTGCTCGACCGGGTACGCGACCTGTTCGCCTGAGGCGGGCGGCCGGGACCTTGGCCGGGGCCGCGCAGACTCCTAGATGCGCTACCGCCGCCTCTGCTTCGACCTGCCACGGGCGGCGGAGGAGCCGCTGGCCGCCCGGCTCTGGGCGCTGGGGACGCTCGGCCTGGAGCTGACCGAGACCGGTGGCGGCCGGCTGCGCGTCGACGCCTGGTTCGCCGAGCCGGCGCCGGCGGCGGCGGCCGGCGCGGCGGCCGGCCTGCACTCGGCCGACGTCCTGCTGGTCGAGTCGACGGTGGTGGCGGAGGAGGACTGGATGGCGGCCTACCGGCTCCAGGCGCGGCCGATCCGGCTGGGCAGCCGGATCGTGGTCGATCCCCGCGACGAGGCGGTGCGGCCGCCGGACGGCGGGGCGGACGGCCGGTTGTGGCTGCATCTGCCGGCGCGGCGCGCCTTCGGCACCGGCAGCCACGCCTCCACCCGGCTGGCGGCGGAGCTGCTCGAAGAGCTGCCGGTGGCGGGCAGGACGGTGCTCGACCTCGGCACCGGGACCGGCGTGCTGGCCTTTGCGGCGCTGGCTGCCGGGGCGCGCCGGGTGGTCGCTCTGGACATCGATCCGCTGGCGGCCCTGATCGCCGGGCAGAACCGGGCGGCCAACCGGATGTGGCCGGCGCTCGCGGCCGGCGGCATCGGCTGTCTGCGGGCCGAGCGCCGCTTCGACCTGGCGCTGGTCAACATCCTGCCGGAGCACGTCCTCGACGACCTGCCGGCCCTGGCCGCGCGGCTGCGGCCGGGTGCCGACGCGGTGTTCTCCGGCCTGCTGGTGACCGACCGGCCGCGCTACGAGGCGCGCCTGGCCGAGCTCGGGTTGGCGCCGCGCGGGCGCCGGCAGAGCGGCGAGTGGGCGGCGCTGCACGCGAGGCGGGACGGTTGATCACCCTGCTGGTCGAGCCGGCCGAGCTGGACGGTGGCGAGCTGTGGGTCGAGGGCGAGCGGCATCGCCATCTGTTCCGTGCCCGCCGGCTGGCCGCCGGCGCGGGGCTGCGGCTGGTCGACGGCGCCGGCCGGGCGCGCCGCGCCGAGGTGGCCCGCATCGAGCGCGGCCGCGCGCTGCTGCGGCTCGCCGCCGCCGAGGCGGTTCCCGGCCCGCGGCGCGAGGTCGAGCTGCTGGTGGCGCCGCCGCGGCCGCCGCGCGCGACCTGGCTGGTCGAGAAGGCGACCGAGCTCGGCGTGGCGGCTATCCGCTTTGTCGGCGGCGAGCGGGCGCCGCGCCGCTTCGGCCCGGCGACCCTCGAGCGTCTGCGCCGGGTGGCGGCGGCGGCCCTCGAGCAGTCGCATCAGGCGCGGCTGCCGCGGCTGAGCGGCGTCCACGACTGGGGCGAGCTCGCGTCGCTTCTCGTCGGCGCGAGCGAGCGCCGCCGGCTGGACCGCGCCGGGGTCGCCTGGGGCGCGGCCGCCGCCGGCGGCCGGCTGGCGCTGGTGATCGGCCCCGAGGGGGGCTGGACCGCCGCCGAGGTGGCGGCGCTGGACGAGCTCGGCTGCGGGGCCACGACTCTCGGGCCGAGCGTGCTGCGGATCGAGACGGCCGCGGTGGCCGCCGCGGCGCTGGCCCTGGCCGGCCCGCTGGAGGCGGTGTGACCAGTTCCGTTGACAGTCCAGAGGGGCATCGCTACCCTCCACGCAGCGTTTCCGGGGCGCGCTCCCGGGCTAGAGGAGGCGGATCATGAACATCAACGAGGTCCTCAAGGACGGCATCGAGAACAAGGCCTCCGACCTCCACCTCAAGGTGGGCAGCCACCCGGTGATGCGTATCGACGGCAAGCTGGAGCCGCTGACCCGTTCAAGCGGCTGATGCAGGACGACACCATCGCGCATGGCGTTCTCGATCATGAACGCGCGGCAGAAGCAGCGGTTCAAGGAAGATCTCGAGATCGACATCGCCTACTCGGTGCCGGGTCTGGGCCGCTTCCGCTGCAACGTCTTCCAGCAGCGCGGCACGGTCGGGTCTGGTGCTGCGCGTCATCCCGGCCACGCATCCAGACCATCCGCGAGCTGATGCTGCCGCCGGTGCTGGAGAAGATCTGCGAGGAGCGCCGCGGGCTGGTGCTGTGCACCGGCACCACCGGCTCGGGCAAGTCGACCACGCTGGCGGCGATGATCGACCACATCAACACCCAGCGCACCGAGCACATCATGACGATCGAGGATCCGATCGAGTTCCTGCACCGCGACAAGAAGTCGATCGTCAACCAGCGCGAGGTCGACGTCGACACGCAGGGCTTCGCCACCGCGCTGCGCTCCGCGCTGCGCCAGGATCCCGACGTGATCCTGGTCGGCGAGATGCGCGACTACGAGACGATCGAGACCGCGCTGCTCGCGGCCGAGACCGGCCACCTGGTGCTCTCGACGCTGCACACGGTGGACGCCACCGAGACGATCAACCGCATCATCTCGGTCTTCCCGCCGCACCAGCAGAAGCAGATCCGCATCCAGCTGGCGCAGGTCCTGCACGCCGTCATCTCGCTGCGGCTGGTGCCGCGCGCCGACGGCAACGGCCGGGTGCCGGCGGTCGAGGTCCTGATCGCCACGCCCTACATCCGCGACTGCATCGAGAACAAGGAGAAGACCAAGTACATCCGCGAGCAGATCGCGCTCGGCACCAGCCAGTACGGCATGCAGACCTTCGATCAGTCGCTCTACCAGCTGCTACAAGGGCGGTCTGATCACCCTCGAGGAGGCGCTGCGGCGGGCGTCGAACCCGGACGAGTTCAAGCTCAAGGTGCAGGGCGTGCAGTTCACCGCCGACGTCGCGCGCGAGCAGATGGACTCCTCGCTCGAGGCGCCGAGCGGCATGGACGAGACCTTCGAGGTGGAGCGCACCGGCAGTTAGCCCGGGGCACGGGATGGCGGCCCGCCGGCTGCGGCAATGGGATCTACCTGTTTCGACAAGGCGTGCGACCTGCTGGCGCTGCGGCCCCACTTTCGCGCCGAGCTCGAGCGCAAGCTGGGCGAACGGGGTCACGACGGGGAGGCGATCGCCGCCGCGCTGGCCCGGCTGGAAGAGCTCGGCTATCTCGACGATGCCGGCTGCGCCCGATCGCTGGCCGCCGGGCCGCTCAGCCGGCGCGGCTACGGCCCGCTGCGGATGCGCGCCGAGCTCGAGCGGCGCGGCGCGCCGGCGGCGGTGGCGGCAGAGGCGGTGGCGGCGGTCTTTGCCGAGGGCGAGGCGCCGGCGGCGCGGCGGGCCGCCGAGCGCTGGCTGTCGCGGCGGCGGCCGGGCGGGCCGGCGCGGGCGGCCCTGGCGCGGCATCTCGACCGCAAGGGCTTTGCCGCCGGCGTCGTGCTGGGCCTGGTCCGCGAGCTGGTGGACGAGGATGACGCATAGGCCGCCCGGCGGCGCCGGTGCTATCCTGGTTTCCCTCCACCGACGGGCGGCGGATCGCCGCGCCCGGGGCACCCGACCATGACCAGCAACGACATCCGGCGGAGCTTCATCGACTTCTTCGCCGCGCGCGGCCACCGCGAGATGCCCAGCGCGCCGCTGGTGCCGCACGACGACCCGACGCTGCTGTTCACCAACGCCGGCATGGTCCAGTTCAAGGACGTCTTCACCGGCGCCGCGACGCCGCCGGCTGCCGCGGGCGGTGACCTCGCAGAAGTGCATGCGGGTGTCGGGCAAGCACAACGATCTCGAGAACGTCGGTCCCAGCCCGCGCCACCACACCTTCTTCGAGATGCTGGGCAACTTCTCGTTCGGCGACTACTTCAAGGAGGAGGCGATCCGCTTCGGCTGGGAGCTGGTGACCGAGGTCTGGGGCCTGCCGGCGGAACGGCTGTCCGCGACCGTCTTCGAGGAGGACGACGAGGCGGCCGAGCTGTGGCGGCGGCTGTCCGCGCTGCCCGCCGAGCGCATCGTCCGCTGCGGCCGCAAGGACAACTTCTGGGCGATGGGCGAGACCGGCCCCTGCGGCCCGTGCAGCGAGATCTTCGTCGACCTGACGCCGGAGCTGCCGCCGGTCGACTTCGCTCGAGGGCGCCGCCAGCGGCCGCTACGTCGAGATCTGGAACCTCGTCTTCATGCAGTTCGACCGCGTCGCCGACGGCACCACCCAGCCGCTGCCCAAGCCGTCGATCGACACCGGCGCCGGGCTCGAGCGGGTCGTCGGCGGTGCTCCAGGGCGTCGCCTCGAACTACGACACCGACCTCTTCCAGCCGCTGCTGACCGCCGCCGCGGCCGCGGCCGGCACCACCTACGGCGCCGACGCCGCGGCCGACGTCTCGCTGCGGGTGATCGCCGACCACCTGCGGGCGGTGACCTTCCTGCTCGCCGACGGCGTCATCCCCGGCAACGAGGGCCGCGGCTACGTGCTGCGCCGGATCCTGCGCCGGGCGTTGCGGCACGGCATGCGGCTGGGCTTCGAGGAGCCGTTTCTGCACCGCCTGCTGCCGGTGCTGGGCCGAGGTCATGGGCGGCGTCTACGGCGAGCTGCGCCAGGCCGAGGAGGCCTCCCGCGGCACCGTCCGCAGCGAAGAGGAGAAGTTCCTGGCGACCGTGGCGGCGGCCTCGCGGCAGGTCCAGGAGACGGTCGACCGGCTGCGCGCCGCGGGTGAAGACCGGCTGCCCGGGCCGGCCGTCTTTCGCCTCTACGACACCTACGGTCTGCCGCTCGAGATGATCCAGGAGATCGCCGAGGAAGAGCGGTTCGGGCTCGACCTCGAGGGCTTCGAGCAGGCGCTGGCCGAGCAGCGAGAGCGCTCGCGGGCGGCCATCGGCGACAGCCGCCACCGGCTGGCGCAGGTCCGCGAGCTGCTGCGCGGCGAGGCCACCCGGTTCACCGGCTATTCGAGCCTGCGCGAGGAGGACGTCGGGGTGGTGGCGCTGGCCGAGCTCGCCGCCGACGGCGCCGCCCGCGTGGACCGGATCGGCGGCGGCGGTGCCGGGGTGGCGGTGCTCGAGCGCACGCCCTTCTACGGCGAGTCCGGCGGCCAGGTCGGCGACCGCGGGCGGCTCGAATGGGAGGGCGGCGCGGCGGTCGTCGAGGACACCCAGAAGGACGCCACCGGCACGACCTTCCACTTCCTGCGCCTGGAGCGCGGCGAGCTCGCGGCCGGCCAGCGGGTCACCGCCGCGGTCGACGAGGAGCCGCGCCGCGCCACCCAGCGCAACCACACCGCCACCCATCTGCTTCACCTGGCGCTGCGCCACCGGCTGGGCTCGGGTGTCCGCCAGGCCGGCTCGCTGGTCGCCCCCGACCGGCTGCGCTTCGACTTCACCTATTCCCAGCCGGTCGATCCGGTCGAGCTGCGGCGGATCGAGCAGCTGGTCAACCGCTGGATCCTGCTGGCGCGTCAGACGCGGATCACCGAGGACCGCGACTATCAGGAGGCGGTGCGGGCCGGGGCCATGGCCCTGTTCGGAGAGAAGTACGGCGACCGGGTGCGGACGGTGGAGGTGCGGGCGCTGCCCGACGAGGATGCCGCCGCCGACCTCGACAGCCTCGAGCTGTGCGGCGGCTGCCATGTCGCCAACATCGGCGAGATCGGCCCCTTTCTGATCACCGCCGAGCGCGGCGTGGCTTCGGGAGTGCGCCGTATCGAGGCGCTGACCGGCGACGTGTCGCTGGGCCAGTTGCGTCGGCAGAGCGATCAGCTGGCGGCGGTGGGCGCCGCGCTGGGCACCACGCCCGAGGGTGCCGCGGCCGAGGCCGCGGCGTTGCGCGAGCGGCTGCGCGGCCACGAGCGCGAGCTGTCGCGGCTGCGGCTAAAGGCGGTCGCCGGCGGCGGCGGCGAGGAGGTCGAGGTCGAGGGCGTGCGGGTCGTCGCTCGCGAGGTGCCGCCGGCGCCCCCCGGCGAGCTGCGCAATCTGGTCGATGTGCTGCGGGGCAAGCTGGGCAGCGGGGTCGTCGTGCTGGGCACTCGCGGCGACGACCGGGTTTCGCTGGTGGCGGCGGTGAGCGGCGACCTGACCGATCGGTTGCACGCCGGCCGGCTGGTCGGCGCCGTCGCGGCGCGGGTGGGCGGCAAGGGCGGCGGGCGGGCCGACTTCGCCCAGGCCGGCGGCCGCGAGCCCGACAAACTGGGGGCCGCCCTGGCGGCGGTGCCGGAGCTGGTGCGCGAAGCCCTGGGGGACGGGTGAATCCGGGCGGCGCGAGGCGAACGGCGATCGCGGCGGCACTGTGCTGCGCCGTGGGCGCGGCCGCCGGCGCCGGGGTCCGGCTCGAGCGCCAGACCGACGGCAGCCTGTTGATGGTCAACGACGAGCCGGCGGTGCCGCGGCGGGCGCCGGTCGACAGCCGAGGCCGTTCCGAGATCGACGATCTGATCGAGGCCCAGGCGCGGGCGCAGAGCCTCGACCCGGCGCTGGTGCACGCGGTGGTCACCGTCGAGTCGAGCTACGATCCGGCGGCTCGATCGCGCAAGGGCGCCATGGGGCTGATGCAGCTGATGCCGGCCACCGCCCGCAGCCTGGACGTGGACGATCCCTACGACGCCGAGCAGAACCTGCGCGGCGGCACCACCTATCTGCGGCGGCTGTTGGACCGATTCGGCGGCGACCTGGAGCTGGCCCTGGCCGCCTACAACGCGGGGCCCGAAGCGGTGGACCGCTACCAGGGGCTGCCGCCGTACCTCGAGACCCACGGCTATGTCGATCGGGTGCTGCGCCTGCTTCGCGGTGAGCAGGAGCGACCGGCGGCGGGCGGCGCTCGGCCGGGCCGGCGCACCTTCCTGCATCGCGACACCGCCGGCCGGCTCATCATGACGACGGCCCGGCGACAAGGGAGCTGACGCATCTCCAACCTGCCCAATCTGCTGTCGCTGTTCCGCATCCTGATGGCGCCGCTGCTGGTGGTGGTGTTGCTGACCAAGTTCGATGGCAAGGAGTTCGTCGGGCTGGGCGTGTTCCTGCTCGCCGCCCTGACCGACTTCCTCGACGGCTTCATCGCCCGCCGCCGCCAACTGGTCACCCGCCTGGGCAAGCTGCTGGATCCGGCGGCCGACAAGATCCTCACCTCGGCGGCCTTCATCTCGCTGGTCGAGATGAACCCCGAGGTGACGCCGGCCTGGATCGTGGCGGTGATCGTCGCCCGCGAGTTCGCGGTGTCGGCGCTGCGGGCCTTCGCCGCCTCGGAGAACATCGTGCTGGCGGCGTCGGCCTCGGCGAAGCTCAAGACCACGCTGCAGATCGTCGCCATCTCGCTGCTCATCTTCTACAACCAGCTGGGCGAGTTCGGCCGGCTGGCGCCGATCTGCCTCTGGCTGGCGATGCTGGTGGGTCTGTACTCGGGCGCCGAGTACTTCGTCCGCCACGGCCGCGAGCTTCTGCTGCGGGGTTCGCGGAAGGCCGGCTGAAAGGCCCGATCCGCCCCGATGGCGACTTCCTTCCTGCACCGGCTCGCCCTGTTCGGGCGACGCCGTTACCGGCTGATCTTCGGCGTGACCGCGATCCTGCTGGTCGCCAGCCTTGCCGGCGCGGCCAGGTTGCGCTTCGACACCGAGTTCCTGGACCTGCTGCCGCGGGACAGCCCTCAGATCAGCACCTTCCGCCGGGCGCTGAACGAGTTCGGCAGCCTCGACTATCTGCTGATCGCGGTACGGCTGCCCGAGGACCCGGTGCTCGATCCCTACGAGGCGTTTGTCGATGATCTCGGCCAGCGGCTGGAGGGGCTGGAGTCGATCGGCCGGGTCGAGTACCGCCTCGGCGGGCTGGACGAGCTGGTCGGCACCTTTCTGCCGCGGGCGATCCTCTTTCTCGGCGACGACGAGCGGCGCCAGCTGTTGGAACGGCTCACCGACGCGGCGCTCGAGGCCCGCGCCAAGGAGCTGCGCCGGCTGGTCGAGACCCCCCAGGCGATGGCGCTCGAAGAGCTTCTCAAGCTCGATCCGCTGGGGCTGGCGGAGATCTTCCTCGAACGGCTGACCGCCTCCAGGTCGGGACTGTCGCTCGACTGGGCCAGCGGCTACCTGCTGTCGAACGACCAGCGGATGCTGCTGATCCTGGCCCGGCCGGGGCACTCGCCCGAGGACATCGACCGCAACCGGGTCCTGCTGGACGCGGTCAAGGGCGAGGTGGCGGCGGCGCTGGCCGGTTGGCCCGAGCTGGCGCCGGGCCAGGAGCTGACACCGCCCGAAGTGGCGCTCGGCGGGCGCTATGTCATCGCCCTCGGCGACGACCGGCTGATACGCCAGGACGTGCTGACCAACGTAGTGACTTCGATGCTCGGGGTGCTGGCGCTGTTCCTGTTGGCCTTTCGCCGCTTCGGTCCGCTGCTCTACGCCTTCGTGCCGCTCTCCTGCGGCCTGATCCTCACCTTTGGCTTTACCTTTCTGGCCTTTGGCGAGCTCAACGCCGCCACCAGCGGCGTGGCGGCGCTGCTCATCGGCCTGGGTATCGATTTCGTCATCGTCTCCTACGCCCGCTTTGTCGAGGAGCGCCAGCGGGGCGCCACCCTGGCCGAGGGCCTGGCCCGGATGAGCGGCTCGTCGGGCCGGGCGGTGATCGTCGGCGGGGTGACCAGCGCCGCCACCTTCTACGCCTTCACGGTCACCGACTTCACCGGACTGCGGCAGATGGGGCTGTTGACCGGCACCGGCATCCTGCTCTGCATGGCGGCGGTGGTGATCCTGCTGCCGGCGATGCTGGCGGCGAGCGAGGACCGGCACAGCCGCCGGCGCAGCTTTCCCCGGCTATGTCTGCACGGGTTCTTCAGCGGCTCGCTGATCCGGCGCTCGATCGCCCACCCGCGGCCGGTGCTGGCGGTGGGGCTGGCGCTGACGCTGGCCGCGGCGGCGCTGCTCGGCGGGCTGCGGTTCGACGACACCATCCAGGCGATGCGCCCGGCGGGCAACCCCGGCGTGGCGGTGCGCGACGAGGTCGGCCGGCACTTCGGCACCAGCTTCGACCAGATGATGCTGCTCATCGAGGGGCCGGACCTGGAGGAGGTGCTGCAGCTGGCCGAGCGCGCCACCGAGCGCGGCCGCGAGCTGGTGGCGACCGGCGAGCTCACCAGCGTCGACTCGGTGACCGGCATCCTGCCGCCGCTGACGCGCCAGCAGCGGGCGCTCGACTGGCTTACGGAGCACCACGACGTGGTCGACGGCGAGCGGGTCCGGGCCCGATTCGGCGCCGCCCTGGCCGGCCAGGGCCTGCGCGCCGCCCCGTTCGAGCCCGGCCTGGAGCTTTTTGCCTCGGCCACCGGCCGGGCCGGGCCGCTGACCGTCGCCGAGCTCGAGGGCTCCGAGCAGATGCGCCGGCTGCTGGACCGCTATCTGCACCGCCAGGAGGCGGGCTGGATCACCGTGGTCTACCTCTATCCGCCGCCGGGCAAGTGGCGGCGGGAGCCGCCGCCCGCCGCGGTCCGGCTGGCCGAGGAGCTGGGACCGGGAGTTGCGCTGACCGGCTTCAACACGGTCAGCGCCTTCTTCCGCTCGCTGGTGCTGAGCGACGCCCGGTTGGCGGCGCTGGTGGGCGTGGTGCTGGTGACGCTGCTGCTCTGGCTCGACTACCGGCGGCTGGGCGACGCGCTGCTGTCGCTGGCGCCGCTGGCGGTGGGCATCGTCTGGATGCTGGGCGCGATGGTGGCCTTCGACATCGCCCTGAACTTCATGAACATCTTCGTCAGCACGATGATCATCGGCATCGGCGTCGACTACGGCGTGCACATGATCCACCGCCTCAGGGAGTCCCGTGGCGCCCCGGTGGAGGAGCGGCTCGCCGGGCTGGTCGAGACCGGCAAGGCGATCGCCGTGGCGGCGCTGTCGACGATGATCGGCTTCGGCTCGCTGTCGCTATCCCACTACCCGGGGCTCAGGTCCATGGGGCTGGTGGCCATCCTCGGCGCCCTGACCACCAGCCTGGTGGCGATCACCTTGCTGCCGGCGTGGTTCGCGCTGCGGTTGGAGAAGCAGCGGGGGGCGGAGGGCCGCTCCGAGCCGCCGAGGTGACGCTCCGCGGCGATGGCTCCCGCGCTTGGTGGCGGAGGAGGCGGGGCGTGGCGGCCGGTTGTGGTGGAGGTGGCGTTCGAGCTGTAGGGGTGGCGCGGTCCGCTTTATTCGCCGCTCCGGTCACCTCGGCGGCTCTGCGCTGCGGATGGTGCCGGGCCGGGGCGGGTGTGGTTTTGGCTGGCGGATTCGTGGCGGATCGCCGCGGCCGCTCCGAGCCGCCGAGGTGACGCTCCGTGGCGATGGCTCCCGCGCGTGGTGGCGGAGAGGGGCGGGGCGTGGCGGCCGGTTGTGGTGGAGATGGCGTTCGAGCTGCAGGGGTTGGCGCGGTCCGCTTTATTCGCCACTCCGGTCACCTCGGCGGCCCTGCGCTCCCTTTGTGGTCTGGCAAGGAAGTCCCGGTTTCCTTTCGGGCTCTCTCCGGCCGTACCCGGTGGACTCGTAGCAGGTTGGTCAGCGGGCGGTCGCGGATCGGGTCGCCCATCAGGACGATCACGTGGTCGCCGGGGTCGGCCAGCCCGCCCTCGAGCAGGTGGCGGTCGACCACCTCGACGACCTCGTCGTGGTGCTCGACCTCCTCCGACATCACCAGCGGGCGCACGCCCCAGAACAGCTGCACCCGGCGGGCGACCGCCGGGTCGGCGGTGAAGACCACCACCGGCACCGACGGCCGGTAGCGCGAGATCATCCGCGCCGTGAAGCCGCCCTGGCTGAAGGCCACCAGCTGGCGCACCGCCATCCGGTGGGTGGCGAAGACCGCCGAGGCGGCCACCAGGTTGGCCACCTCGAGCGCCGGCCGCTCGGCGCCGCCGTCGGGCGAGATCGCCTGCGGGTGGAGGGGCTGGAAGGGGTCGCTGGCGGCCGACGGGTCGGCGGCGCGGCGCTCGGCGGCGAACGACTCCGCCTCGTGGATGATGCGGTGCATGGTGCGCACCGTCTCGACTGGATGGCGCCCGGCGGCCGTCTCGCCCGACAGCATCAGGGCGTCGGCGCCGTCGAGAACGGCGTTGGCCACGTCCGAGGACTCGGCCCGGGTGGGGCGCGGCCGTTCCATCATCGATTCGAGCATCTGGGTGGCGACGATCACCGGCTTGCCGAACCGCCGGCCGGCGTCGATGATCCGCTTCTGCAGCACCGGCACCCGGTGCAGCGCCACCTCGACCCCCAGATCGCCGCGCGCCACCATCACGGCGTCGGCGGCGGCGGTGATCTCCTCGATGTGATCCACCGCGCGGCCGCGCTCGAGCTTGGCGACGATCAGCTGGCCGCCCCCGGCCCGCTGCATGGCTTCGCGCACGGCGTGAACGTCATCGCCGCGGCCGACGTAGGAGGCGGCCAGATAGTCCACCTCCTCGCGTGCCGCCAGCTCGAGGTCGCGCTGGTCCTTGTCCGAGATGGCGAAGGGCAGGTTGGAGTCGGGCATGTTGATGCCCTTGCGCGTCGCCACCGGTCCGCCGGCGACCACCTCTGCCAGGATCGTGCCGTCCCGCCGGCCGCGGACGCGCAGCTCGACCAGGCCGTTGTCGATCAGCAGCCGCTCGCCCTCCTGGAGATACTCGAGCAGCTGCGGATCGTCCACCGGCAGATCGGCTCCGCCGCCCTCGAGGCCGACCGTGACCTGCGCGCCGGTCTCGAGGAGGCGCCGCCCGTCGAGCCGGCCGAGGCGGTAGCGCGGGCCCATCAGGTCGAGCAGGATGGGGATCTCGCGCTCCAGGGCGGCGGCCCGGTCGCGCACGGTGGCGATCAGCCGCTTGTGCTCGGCGCTGGTGCCATGCGACAGGTTGAGCCGCACCACGTCGACCCCGGCCTCGAACAGCTCGCCGATGGCGGCCGGCGAGGAGGTGGCGGGGCCCAGGGTGGCGACGATCTTGGCGCGACGATGCATGGCGCGGAGTCTAGCGCTCTGGACCACCGCGGTCCCGTAGCGGTCGACCTCCGTGTCGACCGATCCGGTGCTCGGGCGACGACGGTCGAGCCGGAGCCCGACCTCTACCTCCGCATGCCCGAGCCAGAAGCCGGAGATCGGCCTTGGGTGCCGCGGCGAGAGTGGACTACCATCAGGGCCATGTTCGACGGTCTCCAAGACAAGCTCCAGGGCGTCTTCCGCCGCTTGAAGGGCGAGGGCCGGGTCAACGAAGAGGCGCTCAACGCGGCGCTGCGCGAGATCCGGATGGCGCTGCTCGAGGCGGACGTCAACTTCAAGGTGGTCAAGGGCTTTGTCGGGCGGATTCGCGAGCGGGCGCTGGGCGAGCGGGTGCTGGAGAGCCTGAGCGCGGCGCAGCAGGTGGTCAAGATCGTCCGCGACGAGCTGATCGAGCTGCTGGGCGAGGCGGGCGGCGAGCTGCGGCTCGAAGGCAGGCCGCCGGTGGTGCTGTTGTGCGGCCTGCAGGGCTCGGGCAAGACCACCACCGCCGGCAAGCTGGGGCTGAGGCTCAGGGAGCGAGGGCAGCACCCGCTGCTGGTGGCCGCCGACCTGCAGCGCGCCGCCGCCGTCGAGCAGCTCAAGCAGGTGGGCGAAGCCGCCGGGCTGCCGGTGCTCGAGCCGCGCGCCGGCGAGACGCCGCTGGCGCTCTGCCAGCGGGCCCTCGTCGAGGCCCGTGAGCGCGGCCTGGGCCCCGTCCTGGTCGACACCGCCGGCCGTCTGCACGTCGACCGCGAGCTGATGGACGAGGTGGCGGCGATGGCCGCCGGGCTGGCCCCCTCGGAGACCCTGTTCGTGGCCGACGCCATGACCGGCCAGGACGCGGTGCGAAGCGCCGCCGAGTTCGCCGCCGCGCTGCCGCTGACCGGCGTCATCCTGACCAAGCTGGACGGCGACACCCGGGGTGGCGCGGCGCTGTCGATCCGCAGCGTCACCGACGTGCCGATCCGCTTCGTCGGCATCGGCGAGAAGCTCTCAGAGCTCGAGAGCTTCCAGCCCGACCGCATGGCGTCGCGGATCCTCGGCATGGGCGACGTGCTGTCGCTGATCGAGAAGGCCGAGCAGGGGATGGACGCCGCGACCACCGAGCGGCTGGCGCGGCGGATCGCGCGGCAGGAGTTCACGCTCGAGGACCTGCGCGACCAGTTACGCCAGATGCGCAAGATGGGGCCGCTGGCACAGGTGCTCGAGATGCTGCCGCGGACCGGGCCGATGAAGGCGCTCGACCCGTCGGCGGTGGACGAGGGCAAGCTGCGCCGCATCGAGGCGATCATCGACTCGATGACCCCCGGCGAGCGCCGCTCGACGCGGCTGCTCAACGGTTCGCGCAAGCGGCGCATCGCCCGCGGCTCGGGCACCTCCGTGCAGGAGATCAATCAGCTGGTCAAGCAGCAGCGGGCGATGAAGAAGATGCTCAAGGGGGTGCAGGGCAAGTGGCTGCGCCGGGCCCTGGGCGGCTGATGGGGCGATTCCGTCGCGGGCTGGCTCGCGGCGCGCCCGGCTGCTAGACTAGAGCGTTCAGCGGCGCGTTTGGCGTCGCGCCTGCCGGCCTGCCGGGCCGGTAGATGCTCGTACAGACACAAGGAGTTACACCAGATGTTGACGATACGACTGCGCCGGATGGGGAATCGCAACCGGCCCTTCTACCGGGTCGTGGTCTCCGATTCGCGCAAGACGCCTGCCGCCTCGGCGGTCGAACAGTTGGGCCACTACGACCCGCTCGCGGATCCGCCGCAGGTGAAGATCGACGCCGCGCGGGTCGACCACTGGGTGGGCGTCGGCGCCAAGCCGTCGCGCACCGTTCTCAAGCTCCTGCGCACGCAGAAGGGCAGCGCCGGTTGAGCGCCGAGGCGGTCCGCGAAGAGCTGATCGAGATCGCCTCGCTGTTGGTGGACGATCCCGGGGCGGTGTCGGTCGAGGAGGTTCCGTTCCGCGGCGGGCGGATGATGACCCTGCACGTGGCGGAGGACGACCTGGGCATCGTAATCGGGCGGCAGGGTCGCACCGTGCGCGCGCTGCGCGCGCTGCTGACGTTGCGCGGCGAACGGGACGGCGAGCAGTATGAGCTCGAGATCGCCGAATGAAGTCGCGCCGCCGCTTCCGGATCGGGTCCTCGTAGGGCGCATCCGACGGGCGCACGGCGTCCGAGGCGAGCTCCTGGTGGAGCTCTGGAGCGACAACCCGGGCCGCCTGGAGCCGGGCCGTGAGCTGTGGTTGGAGACCGCCGACGGAGCCGGCCGGACGGTCATCGTGGCCGGCCATCGGCCGCATCCCCGCGGCGCGCTGGTGCGACTCGACGGCTTCGACGATCGCGATGCGGTGGGGCCGCTGCGCGGCGCTACGCTGGAGGCCGATCGCCGCACCGTGGCGCCGGCGCCGGCGGGCTCCTACTACTACTTCGAGCTCGCCGGCTGTATCTGCCGCGACGCCGATCACGGCGAGCTCGGGGAGGTCGGCGAGGTGATCGAGGACGGCGGCGGCCTGCTGCTCGAGGTCCGCGCCGCCGGCCGCCGGCTGCTGGTGCCGTTTGTCGAGGAGTACGTCGCGGCGGTCGACGTGGCCGGGCGGCGGATCGATCTGCGGTTGCCCGAGGGGCTGTTGGAGTCATGCACATCGGGGTCGTGACCATCTTCCCGGAGCTGTTCTCCGGCTTTCTCTCCACCAGCCTGGTCGGCGCGGCGGTGGAGAAGGGCCTGCTGTCGGTGTCGGTCGAGGACCTGCGGGCTTTCACCGACGATCGCCACGCCTGCGTCGACGACGAGCCCTACGGCGGCGGCGGCGGCATGGTGATGATGGCCGGGCCCTGGCTGACCGCGATCGACCGGCTGGCGCCGCCCGGCGCCTGGACGGTGCTGCTGACGCCGCAGGGGCGTCGGCTGACCGACGCGGGCGTGCGCCGGCTGGCCGGCCGCGAGCGCCTGCTGCTGCTGTGCGGCCGCTACGAAGGGGTCGACGAGCGCGTCCTGTCGCGGGTCGACGAGGAGGTCTCGATCGGCGACTTCGTGCTGTCGGGAGGCGAGCTGCCGGCGATGGTGGTGATCGAGGCGCTGTCGCGGCAGATCCCGGGTGTGTCGGACGGCCGGAGTCGGTAGTCGACGACAGCTTCCGCAACGGACTGCTCGACCACCCCCACTACACCCGGCCGCGCAGCGTGGCCGGGCTCGAGGTGCCGCCGGTCCTGCTCTCAGGCGACCACCGGGCGATCGCGGACTGGCGGCGGCGCGAAGCGCTGCGCGCTACGCTGCGCAAGCGGCCGGACCTGCTGGCCGCGGCGCCGCTGGACGCGGGCCGCCGCGCCGAGCTGGCCGCGGTGGCCGCCGAGGAGCAGATCGACGAAGAAGAGCTGGCTCGCCTTGTCAGGCCGGGCTCAGCGGAAGATAATGTCCTGAAAGGAGCTCCGCTGGTCGGAGGCTGAATCATGCATACTTTGCAGGAAGTCGAAAAAGAGTATCTACGGACGGACCTGCCGGACTTCCGGGCCGGTGACACGATCCGTGTCCACGTCAGGGTCGCCGAAGGCGACAAAGAGCGCATCCAGATCTTTCAAGGGGTGGTCATCCGGCGAAAGGGCGACGGCATTCGCGCCTCGTTCGCCGTGCGCAAGGTCTCCGCGGGCGTCGGCGTCGAGCGGGTCTTCCCGTTCCACTCGCCGGTGATCGACAAGATCGAAGTGGTGCGCCGGGGCCGGGTGCGGCGGGCCAAGCTCTACTATCTGCGCGGGCTGCGGGGCAAGGCTGCTCGGATCGAAGAGCGTCGCGAGGATCGGCCGGCGAAGAAGAAGGCCCGCAGCACCAGCGGCTGAACGCTCCCTACGGCGATGCCGGGAGCTCGGGAGCATGGGGTTGCGACGCTGCAGGCACTGGCTTGCGAAGCCTGGCGGTTGCGGCTGCTGACCGGGCTCGAGGAGTCGCTCTGTCTGGCAGGCTACCGGCGTATCGCCGGCGTCGACGAGGTCGGGCGCGGCTGTCTTGCCGGGCCGGTGGTGGCGGGGGCCGTCATTCCCGACCTCGAGCGGCCGCTTCCCGGCGTCGATGACAGCAAGCGCCTGACGCCGGCGCGGCGGCGGCGGCTGGCCGAGGAGATTCGGCGGACCGCCGTGGCCTGGGCGGTGGTGCCGGCCGCCGCCGCGGTGATCGACCGGATCAATGTGCTCGAGGCGACCCGAGGCGCCATGGCCCAAGCGGTGGCGCGGCTGTCGCCGGCACCCGACTGTGTCCTGGTGGACGCGGTGTCGCTGCCGGCTGGCGGGGTTCCCTCGCTGCCCCTGGTGCGGGCCGACGGGCTGGCCTACGCGGTGGCCTGCGCCTCGATCCTGGCCAAGGTCGAGCGGGACGAGTGGATGGTGGGCCTCGACCGCCGCTATCCGCAGTACGGCTTCGCCGGCCACAAGGGCTACGGCGCGCCCGAACACATCGAGGCCCTGGCCGACTACGGCCCGACGCCGGAGCACCGGCTGACCTTCCGCTCGGTGCTGCCGCGGCGCGAGGCGAGGGTGTGATGGCGCTGGACCGCAACAAGGTGGCGCGCTCCGCCGAGAAGCTGGTGGCGCGCGGCCGGCTGGACGCGGCGATCGACGAGTACCGCAAGCTGCTCGCCGAGAGCGCCAACGACACCACGACGCTCAACCGGGTCGGCGACCTCTACGCCCGGCTCAACCGCCTCGACAAGGCGACCGCGCTGTTCAAGAAGACGGCGGATCACTTCATCGACGAGGGCTTCTTCGTCAAGGCGATCGCGATCTACAAGAAGATCATCCGGCTGGACCCGGCCCAGATCGAGGTCTACGAGCGTCTGGCCGATCTCTACAGCCGGCAGGGCCTGCTCAACGAGTCGCGCTCGCAGTACCAGGTGGTGGCCGACTACTACCAGAAGCACGGCAACGTCGACGCGGCGATCGGCGTCTACGGCAAGCTGATCGAGCTCGAGCCCGACAACCCCAGCCACCGCCTGCGGCTGGCCGACCAGCTGCGGCAGTCGCACCGGCCGCGCGAGGCGGTGGTCCAGTTCCGGGAGATCGCCTCCCTGTTCCTCGGCCACGGCCGGGCCGACGATGCGGTCAAGCTCTACCTGGCGGCGCTGGACGTCGACGCCAGCGATCTCGAGTTTGTCGGCGACGCGCTGCGGCGGCTGCGCGAGGCCGGCCACCAGGCCGCCGCCGAACGCCTGCTGGCGGCCGCCGTCGAGCGCAACCCGGAGGCCGCGGGGCTGGCCGAGGTGCTGGGGTTGGACGACTCCTCGCCGGAGCCGGAGGCCGCCGCCGACGCCGGTGCCGGCGAGCCGTCAGCGCCTGAAACGGTGCCGACCGAGATCGAGGGCGAGGACATCCTGGTCCTGGATCTCGACGACGAAGAACTGTCGGCCGATCTGGGGCCGCGGCGGGGAGATCTCCTGTCGCATGGCGGGCCGGTCGAGGAGGCCGAGATCGAGATCGACCTTGCCGGCCTGGGGACCGCGGCTCGTGAGGGGCCGGCGCCGGCCGAGATCGACGAGCGTCTCGCCGAGCTGCTGGTCGAGGCCGAGACCCTGGCCAAGTTCGGTCTGGTGGACAAGGCGGCGGCGCGGCTCGAGGAGGCGCTCGAGATCGACCCCGGGCACGGCGCGACCTACGATCCGCTGCTCAGCGCCTATCTCGATCGCGGCGAGGTCGACAAGGTCGTCGCCCTTGCCACGCGGTTGGCCGGGATGGCCGCCGAGGGCCGGGCGGCGTCGGCCTGGGAGGCGATGAGCGCACGTCTCGAGGAGGAGGGGTACGCGGTCGACGGCGACCAGATCGGGCCGCCGGCAGCAGCCAAGACACCGCCGGAGGCCGAGCCGGCCGCGGTCCCGGCGGCCGACGCCGCGCCCCGTTCGGAGGCCGCGGACTGGCTGCGCGAGGGTGCCGTCGACGAGGAGGCCGACGCCCTGTTCCGGGCTGAAGAGGAGTTCTTCGACCTGGCCAGCGAGCTCGAGGACGAGCTGCGCCGCGAAGGCGCGCTGGCCGCCGACGAAGAGCTCCTCGAGCCGGCCGACGAGCAGTCGGTAGAGGAGATCGTCGAGGGCTTCAAGCAGGGCATGGCCGAGACGCTCTCCGAAGAGGACTACGACACCCACTACAACCTCGGCATCGCCTATCGCGAGATGGGGCTGGTGGACGAGGCGATCGGCGAGTTCCAGCTGGCGGCCAAGGACCCCCGCTACCTGGTCGACTGCTGCTCGCTGCTGGCGGCCAGCTTCGTCGACAAGGGCTTCCCGGAGCTGGCGGTGAAGTGGTATCTGCGCGGGCTGGAGTCACCCAGCCTGACCGAGGAAGAGAGCCTCGGCCTGCTCTATGAGCTCGGCACCCTGCACCTGGCCCTGGATGAGCGGGAGCGAGCCCGGCAACGTTTTGTCGAGATCTACGGCGTCAACTCCAACTACCGCGATGTCGTGGCCAAGCTGCGGGAGCTCGACGGCACGGGGCCGTCGTAGGCGAGCTCGTGGAACGGGAGACCCGGATTCTTTGGGCGGTCGTCGCCGGGGTGACCCTGGTGGCGCTGCTGTTCGGGCTCGGGGGCCGCGTACGGCGCGAGTTGGAGCCCGAGCCGCGGGCGGCCTGGGTGGCGATCGAGGCGGGCGGCGACCCGGTGGCCGCGAGCGGTCCGCTGGAGCTCGAGGCGGGCGAGCCGTTCACCCTGCACGCCGTGCTCGAGGCGGAGGACTGGCGCGGCGAACGGGTCTACTACACCGAGGCGAAGGCGCTGCGGCTGGGCGGCGAGCCGATTCCCGTCTCGGCCCTGCGCCGCTGGAGCGGCGACGAGGAGGTGCGGATCCTCTGGTTCACGGTCGAGGGCGCACCGCCCTATCTGGAGGTCGGCGGCGACGGCGACCTGGACCGCCTCCAGTTCCGCGAGGTGTTCCGGGCCGACTGGCCGCATGCCTGGTCGGTGCCCGGCAGCGTGGAGCCCAGCCGCCGGCGCCTGGAGGCGCGGGAGGCGCAGGCGGCCGCCGGAATCGCCGACTTCGGAGCTCAGAGGTTCCACGTGCGGATCGAGTTCTTCGGCCCGGCGAGCGCGGTGGCGCCGCGGCTGCGGATGCGCTCGTTGGGCGCCGCCGAGCTGGAGAGTGAGAGCGAGCGCTTCCCGGCCGTGACGGCGCGGCTGGCGGGGCCGCTGGCGATCGCGTCGGCGGTCTTCGGCAGCGCCCAGGTGGAGCTTGCCGAGGGCGCCGACGTCGCGGTCGCGGCGCGGGTCCGCGAGCTCTGGGACCGGGGCCTGGCCTTCGCCCGCCTCGTCCTGCTGCGCCGGCTGCTCGAGGGCGCCGGCCGATCCTGGGAGGATCTCGACTGGCGCGAGGTAGACCTCGAGGCGGGCCCGGAGTGGGGCGCCGCGGGTGTGGCCGCCGGCGACCTGCTGCGGGTGGGCGATCGGTTCGTCCTCCTGGTGGCCGACGACGGGCGCCCCGGCCGGCTCGACGATGCCGATCTGGGGTTCGATTTCGACCGTGGCGCGGTGCTGCGCCGGCTGGGAGAGATCTTCACCGGCGAAGGCCTGGTGGACTGGGCCCCGCTGGCCGCCGCGCCTGCCGCCCCGGAGAGCGGCTAGGCCGCCGCGCGCCATGTCCGGCCCCCTGTTCGACCCGCCCGCCGCCGGCCGGCCGCCGGCCGCCGGGCCCGGCACGCCGCTGGCCGACCGCATGCGGCCGCGGTCGTTCGACGAGGTCCTGGGCCAGGAGGAGCTGGTGGGCGAGGACGGCTTGCTGCGCCGGGCGGTGGCCGAAGACCGGCTGCCCTCGCTGGTCTTCTGGGGCCCGCCGGGCTCCGGCAAGACCACCATCGCGCGGATCCTGGCGCACGTCATCTCGTTTCGCTTCGTGCCCTTCAGCGCCGTCACCTCGGGCATCAAGGAGGTCAAGCAGGTGATGGCCGACGCCGGCCGCCTGCGCCGGGCGCAGGGGCAGCGGACGCTGCTGTTCGTCGACGAGATGCACCGCTTCAACCGCGCCCAGCAGGACGCCTTCCTGCCCTACGTCGAGCGCGGCGACATCGTCCTGGTCGGCGCCACCACCGAGAACCCCTCGTTCGAGCTCAACGCCGCCCTGCTGTCGCGCTGCCGGGTGCTGGTGCTGCGCCCGCTGGGCGCTGGACGCAGCTGGTGGCCATCATGACGCCGGGCGCTCGGCGACAGCGAGCGCGGGCTGGGCGGGCTGGCGGTCGAGTGCCGAGCCGGAGGCGCTCGAGCAGCTGGCGCAGCTGGCGTCGGGCGACGCCCGCCGGGCGCTCAACCTGCTCGAGCTGGTGGTCGAGCGACAGCGTCGCGGGCGGCGCCCGGACGGTCGACGTCGCCGCGGTCGAACGCGCCGCCAGCGGCAAGACCCTGCTCTACGACAAGAGCGGCGAGGAGCACTTCAACCTGATCTCGGCGCTCCACAAGTCGCTGCGCGAGAGCGACCCCGACGCCGCCATCTACTGGCTGGCGCGGATGCTCGCCGCCGGCGAGGATCCGCTCTACCTGGCGCGTCGCCTGGTCCGCTTCGCCAGCGAGGACGTCGGCCTGGCCGATCCCGCAGGCCCTGCGCGCAGGCGCTCGCCGCCTGGGATGCGCTACCACCGGCTGGGCTCGCCCGAGGGCGAGCTGGCGCTGGCCCAGGCCACCCTCTACCTGGCGCTGGCGCCGAAGAGCAACTCCGCCTACCGGGCGCTGGGCGAGGCCCGCCGCGCGGTCGAGCAGCGGCCGGCGGAGCCGGTCCCGGCGGCGCTGCGCAACGCCCCGACCCGGCTGATGCGCGAGCTGGGCTACGGCCGCGGCTACGTCTACGCCCACGACACGGAGGAGGGCGTCGGCGGGCTCGACTGCCTGCCGGAGGCGCTGCGAGGGCAGCGCTTCTACCGTCCGGGCGACAGCGGCCAGGAGGCCGAGAGCGGCCGGCGGCTGGCGCGTTTTCGCGAGCTCCGCCGCCGCGCTCAGCGGAACAGCAGCGCCACGTAGCCGACGTAGCAGACGAGCAGCAGGCCGCCCTCCCAGCGGCTGAGCTTGTCGCCGCTGACGAGCAGCAGCGGCCCCAGGACCGATATTCCCAGCATCACCATCAGGTCGAGCCGCAGCTCGGCCCAGGGCGCCGCGACCGGCTCGACCACCGCGGTGGTGCCGAGGATCAGCAGGATGTTGAAGGTGTTGGAGCCGATCAGATTGCCGAAGACGATCTCGTTGTGGTGGCGCACCGCCGCCACCAGGCTGGCGGCCAGCTCGGGCAGGCTGGTGCCGAAGGCGACCACCGTCAGGCCGACCACCCGCTCGCTGACGCCCAGGGCCTCGGCGATGCCGACCGCACCGGCGACCAGCAGCCTGGCGCCCAGGATCAGCAGGCCGGTGCCCCCCAGGATCAATACCAGGCTCAGCAGGGCGCTGGCGCGTGTCGTCGGCACCGCGCGCTCGAGATCGCGCGCGATCGCCCGCTCCTTCCTGCCGCGGGTCAGCAGCAGGCCGACGTAGCCGATCATGGCCGCCAGCAGCAAGGCGCCTTCGTAGCGGCTCACCAGGTTGTCGCGGACCACGACGAACAGACAGAGGCTGGCGCCCAGCATCACCATCGTGTCGCGCCCGAGGACCCTGGGCGAGCTCTTCAGAGGCCAGACCAGGGCGGTGAGGCCCAGCACCAGGGCTAGGTTGGCGATGTTCGAGCCGATGACGTTGCCCACCGCGATCGCCGGCAGACCCGCCAGCACGGCGGCCAGCGAGGCGGCCAGCTCGGGGCTGGAAGTGCCGCAAGAGACGATCGTCAGGCCGATGACCAGCGGGCTCATGCCGAGCTTCCGGCCCAGGCCGACACCGCCGCGCACCAGGCCTTCGCCGCCGAGATAGAGCAGGCCGATGCCGGCCGAGAGCAGCAGCAGATGCACGGGAGGATTCTATGCGGCGCCTGAGCGCCGGCGGGCGCGGCGGCTCGGGGCCAGGGGCGGCCTGCCCCGCATCATCCACCAGGCCGCGGCTGCAAGCGCCCTGGCGAACGATGCCGGCTAACGGCCGGCGAGCGCGCCGTAGGCGATCTCCACCGTCACCACCTCCTCGAGCTGGAGGGTGATGATCTGGCCGGCCGGGATCTCGGCGTCGCGGTCTTTGGCGCTGGCGACCACCGCGCCGCCGGCCGCGGCCCCGGCGGCGGCTCCGATAACGACGTTCTTGCTGCCGTCGCCGCCGAGGATGTGGCCGAGGATGGCGCCCACCACGGCCCCTGCCACCACCTTCTTGCGGTTCTTGCGCTTGTCGGCGCCGAGCTCGACGAAGGAGGCGCGGATGCCTACCCGCTGCTCCGGCGAGACGATGATCTCGGTGAACTCGACGGCCAGCGTGGCCGGTCCGCCGCCGCGCCGGTAGGGGGCGGCCTCGGTTACCCGGCCGATCACCTCGGCGCCGGCCGGGATCACCACCTTGCCGGTGGCGTCGCGCAGGTCGCCGACGAGGCGGGTCGAGAAGCGGCTGCCCTCGCGCGCGGTTTCGCTGCTCAGCGTGTCGACGATCTGGACCTCCAGCTGCTCGCCCGCCTTGACCGTGGCCAGGGTCGTGGGCGGCGTCTGGGGGGCGGCGGGCGGTTCCGCCGTGGCGATCTCGCCGGGCTCGCGGCTGCCGCGCCAGGGCTCGTCGTAGTTGCCCTCGTAGCTGCCGGTCGGCTCGGGCAGCGGGTCGGGGGCGCCCTGCTCGATGACGATGGTCTCGGCGTCGGCCAACTCGTCCTGGCGCCGCGCCAGGGCCTCCTCCTGCTCCCGCAGCTCCTGCTCGCGCGCCGCCAGCTGGCGCTCGCGCTCGGCGGCGGCGGCGCGCTCGGCCGCCAGGCGTTGCTGCTCGGCCGCGAGCTCGCGCTCGCGCTGCAGCCGCCGCTCTTCAGCGAGCCGCTCTTCTTGCAGCCTTAGCTCCTGCTCGCGGGCCGCCAGCTGGGCTTCCCGTTCAGCCGCCGCGGCGCTCTCGGCGGCGAGCCGTTCCTCCTCCTCGGCCTCGGCGGCGGCCTCGGCGGCGCTTCTCGCCAGGGCCGCTTCGAGCGCCTGCCGCTCCTCCGCCTGCTAGCTCGGAGCTCTTTGCCGGCGCCCCTTCATCGACCTGTCCGCACATGCCGGCGGTCAGCAGCAGCAGCGAGAGGGCGGCGACGGGGATGGCGTGGGTGGCTTTGCGAAGCGGGCTGGGGTGGCTCATGACGGTGTCTCCTTCGATCGATTTGGACCTGCTGGAGGCAGTTGCAAGTTTCAGGCCCGCGCCACCGCCCTGGCCGGGCTCGCCGTCACCGCGACGCTCCGGCGTTGGAGCCGCCCTGAGACCGCAGCCGGTTGCGATGGCCGGGCCGGGGCCGCGAAGCCGTCCTCCCGGTGGCCGCTCGATCGAGGTGTACCGTATGGAGGACGCTAGCCCGACCTTGCCTGTGGTGCCCTCGGTCGGTAAGCCCCACATCTTCAGGCACCTACGCCGGCTCGCTGCGAGAGCCGGTGCTAGCGGCCCGCCGCTTCCTCGAGCGCCGCGACGACGGTCTCCTTGGTGATCAGCTCGGAGAACAGGTGGGGCTCGCGGCCCGGGACGATAGAGCAGGTAGAACGGGATGCCGTAGCGTCCGTGATCGGCCAGGAAGTCGGTGATGGCGTCGTCCCGGTTGGTCCAGTCGGCCTTCATCGCCACCACCTGCAGCCGCTCGAAGGCGGCCGCCACCTCGGCGGTCTCGAGCGCCAGCCGCTCGTTGACCTTGCAGGTGAAGCACCAGTCGGCGGTGACGTCGACGAAGACCAGCCGGCCCTCGGCGGCCAGCCCTTCGGCCTCGACGCGATCCCAGGCGAGCCAGTCGATCAGCCCGCCGCCGGTGGCGGCGGCCGCGCGGGGAGCGCCGCCGGCGGCCAGCGCCAGCGTCGCCACCGCGGCGGCCACCGCGCCGGCGGCCGCGAGCTTGCGCCACGACCGGCCGGCGACCCGCGCCCACCAGACGCACAGCGCCATGGCGAGCACCGCCAGCTGGACGAAAGCCAGTCGCTCGCGGCTGAGCTGCGCCGCCAGCACGTAGAACAGCCAGACCGCGGCCGCCGCCAGCAGGAACCCCATGACCGTCTTGAGCCGGTCCATCCAGGGCCCCGGCCGGGGAACGAGCCGCACAGCGGCCGGGAAGGCGGCGAGCGCCAGATAGGGCAGGGCCATGCCGAGGGCGATGGCGGTGAAGGCGGCGAACACCGTCCCGGCCGGCTGTCCGAGGGCAAAGCCCAGCGCGGTGCCGAGAAAGGGCGCCGAGCAGGGCGTCGCCATCAGGGTGGCGAACAGCCCTGAGGCGAGATGGCCGGGCAGACCCTGACGGCCGCCGGAACCGGCCCAGTTCGCCGAGCCGCGCCGGCAGCGGGATCTCGAACAGGCCCCAGAGGTTGAGGCAGAACAGCAGCACGATCAGGGTCAGCAGGGCGACGAAGACCGGCTCCTGGAACTGCACGCCCCAGCCCACCGCCTGGCCGGCCGACCGCGCCGCCACCGCCGCCGCCGCCAGCAGCCAGAAAGAGAGCAGGATGCCGGCGGCGGTCGCCAGCGAGCCGAAGACCACCGGCCGGCGGCCCTCGCCGGCGCTCTTGACCAGCCCGAAGAGCTTGAGCGACAGCACCGGCAGGACGCACGGCATGGCGTTGAGGATCAGGCCGCCGAGCGCCGCCAGCAGCAGCATCCAGCCGAAGCTCGGGCGGTCGCCGGCGAGTTGGCCGGCGGCTGCGACGGCCGCGGCATCCGGGGTCATGAAGGCGGGATCGTCGACCGCCACGCCGCCCGCGGTCAGGGTCAGCTCGAGCTCCCGGGTGAGAGTCTCCGGGCGGCAGGCAGGAGCGGTCGTCACAGGCCTGGAACGTCAACCGGGCCAGGACCGGACGGGTGCCCTCGAACGGCTCGTCGCCGATTCGCAGCTGCCCCAGGATGGTCACCCGGCCGGTGTAGACCGAGATCGGTTGGTCCTCGAAAGCGAAGCGCTCGCAGCACGCCTGGCGGATAGTCGATCGCCTCCACCGCCCAGCCCTCGGGCAGCTCGAGCTCGAGGGCGGTCGGGATCAGGTAGTCGAAGCTCGGCTGGTGGCTGTTGACGTGCCAGCCGGGCTCGATCTCGATGACGGCGGCGAGCCGGGCCGGCGCCCCCGGGTCGTAGGCGGTGCGGTCGGCGCGCAGCTCGAACGAGGCTTTTGGTGTCGGCCTGCCGGCGGCGGTCAGCGGACCGGCGCCGGCGGCCACCAGCACGAGGGCAGCCGCGACGGCGACGCCTCGAAGCCGCCGGTCGGGGGCTGGGCGATGAGCGGTGCTGGGACGTGGGTGCGGCATGGGTCCGGTCAGGCTAACAGCCCCGGGCGCCCGAATCTACGGTGCTCGACGGCCCGCGGTCGTGCCCGATCGGGTATCCTCTCCTCCTCGGATCGGGCTGCGGCCGCGGTAACAGGGAGGAAACGTGCGACTATCTCAACGGGCTCTGGGGATCGGCGAATCGGCCACCCTGGCCGTCTCGCGCCGCGCCGCCGAGTTGCGGGCGCAGGGAGTCGAGTTGGCCAACTTCAGCGCCGGCGAGCCCGACTTCCCGACCCCTTCGATGGTGGTCGACGAGGGCGTGCGCGCCCTGCGGGCGGGTCTGACCCGCTACGCCCCGGCGGCCGGCCTGCCGGCGCTGCGCAGCCGGCTGGCGGAGGAGTACCGGCGCCGTTACCAGGCGCCGTGGACGGAGGGGCAGGTGATCGTCGGCGTCGGCGGGAAGTCCCCCCTTTTCGGGCTGTCCCTGGCGCTGCTCGATCCGGGCGACGAGATGATCCTGCCGTCGCCCTACTGGGTCAGCTTCCCCGAGCAGATCCGCTTTGCCGGCGGCGTTCCGGTGACCGTCGCCACCCGCGCCGAGGAGGGCTTTCGCATCCGGGCCGAACCGATCATCGCCGCCATGGGCCCGGCGACCCGCGCGGTGCTGATCAACTCGCCGTGCAACCCGACCGGCGGCATCATCCCGGCCGACGACCTCGAGGCGGTGGCGGCGGCGTGCGCCGAGCGCGGGATCGTGCTGATCTCGGACGAGACGTACGAGCACCTGGTGTTCGAGGGCGAGCACGCCGGCGTGGCGGCCCTGGCGTCGCGCTACCCGGAGACGGTGGTGGTGGTGAGCTCGTTCTCGAAGACCTACGCCATGACCGGCTGGCGGGTGGGGTACGCGCTGGGGCCGGCGGCGCTGATCAAGGCGCTGATCTCGATCCAGAGCCACGAGACCTCCGGCACCGCCACCTTCTCCATGGTCGGGGCGCTCAAGGCGCTCGAGAGCGGCGGCGAGGCGGCGGCTCAGATGCGGGCCGAGTACCGCCAGCGCCGCGACCTGGTGCTCGAGCTGCTGGCCGCCATCCCGGGGGTCGAGTGCGTGCCGCCGGCGGGCTCGTTCTACGTCTTTCCGCGGGTGGACAGTCACTACCGCGTCGGCCGGCAGGGCTCGGTGGAGCTGGCCGGCTACCTGCTCGACGAGGCGCGGGTGGCGGTGGTGCCCGGGGTGGCCTTCGGCGAAGACAACCACATCCGCATCTCCTTCGCCTGCTCGCGCGACACGCTGCGGGCGGGGCTGGGGCGGATGGCGCGCGCGCTGTCGTAGAATCGGCCGCTACGGCCGCGGCGCGGCGCGGCCCAGGAGGGCAGAAATGAGAGCCGACCGTCGTACCTCGATCCCGCTCGTCCTGTGCCTGTTGGCCGCGACGTATGTCGGCCAGCCGCCTGCCGGCGCCGAGCAGCCCACCGCCGCCGAGGCCGAGCAGTTCCTCGCCGAGGCCGAGCGGACCGTGCTCGCGCGCTCGAACGACGAGGCCCGCCACGGCTGGGTGCAGGCGACCTTCATCACCGAGGACACCGACCTGCTCTATGCCGAGGCCAACGAGCGCTACATCGCGGCGGTCGTCGACCTGGCCAAGCGGGCGACTCGCTACGCCGATCTCGATCTGCCCGAGGACCAGAGGCGCCAGCTCGACCTCCTGCGCCTGGCCCTCTCGCTGCCGGCGCCCGAGGAGCCGGCGCTGCGCGGCGAGCTGACCCGCATCGCCGCCGGCATGGAGTCGGCCTACGGTCGCGGCCGGTACTGCACCGACGACGGCGAGTGCCGCGACCTCGGCGAGCTCAGCCGGGTCATGGCCGCCGAGCCGCGATCCCGAGCAGCTGGAGGAGGCCTGGGTCGGCTGGCGCACCATCGCGCGCCCGCTGCGCGCCGAGTACCAGCGCTTCGCCGAGCTCGGCAACCAGGGCGCCCGCGAGCTCGGGTTCGCCGACCTGGGCGCCATGTGGCGCTCCAAGTACGACATGCCGCCGGACGCGCTTCACGGCCGAGACCGAGCGGCTGTGGCAGCAGGTCCGGCCGCTCTACGAGCAGCTGCACTGCTACGTCCGCGCCCGCCTGGTCGAGCGCTACGGCGAGCGAGGTCGTGCCGCCCGACGGGCCGATCCCGGCTCACCTGCTGGGCAACATGTGGGCCCAGTCGTGGGGCAACATCTACGACCTGGTGGCGCCACCGGGCGACTCCCAGGGCGTCGACCTGACCGCGCTGCTGGTGGAGGCCGGCGTCGATCGCGCCGGCATGGTGCGCTACGGCGAGGGGTTCTTCACCTCGCTCGGCTTCGCGCCGCTGCCCGAGACCTTCTGGCAGCGTTCGCTGTTCGAGCAAGCCGCGGGACCGTGACGTGGTCTGCCACGCCAGCGCCTGGGACATCGACTACGAGGACGACATCCGGATCAAGATGTGCATCGAGATCACCGGCGAGGACTTCAACGTCGTGCACCACGAGCTCGGGCACAACTTCTACCAGCGGGCCTACAACCAGCAGCCGGTGCTGTTCCGCGACAGCGCCAACGACGGCTTCCACGAGGCGGTGGGCGACACGGTGGCGCTGTCGGTGACGCCCGAGTACCTGGTCGAGATCGGCCTGCTCGACGCGGCGCCGCCGGCCGCCGGCGACCTCGGCCTGCTGCTGCGGCAGGCGCTCGACAAGGTGGCCTTCCTGCCGTTCGGCCTGCTGGTCGACAAGTGGCGCTGGAACGTCTTCTCGGGCGAGACCCCGCCGGCCGAGTACAACGCCGACTGGTGGGAGCTGCGGCGAGCGCTACCAGGGCGTCGCGCCGCCGGTGGCGCGCAGCGAGGAGGACTTCGACCCCGGCGCCAAGTACCACGTGCCGGCCAACACCTCCTACACGCGGTACTTCCTGGCCCATATCCTGCAGTTCCAGTTCCACCGCGCGCTGTGCGCCGCGGCCGGGCAGGACGGTCCGCTGCATCGCTGCTCGATCTACGGCAACGGGGCGGCGGGCGAGCGGCTGCAGGAGATGCTGGCGATGGGCGCCAGCCGGCCCTGGCCCGAGGCCCTCGAAGCGATCACCGGAACCCGCGAGATGGACGCCACCGCCATTCTGGACTACTTCGCGCCGCTGGCCGCCTGGCTGGAGGAGCAGAACAGCGGCCGCCGGTGCGGTTGGTAGGAGGCAGACTCCTGAACTGGCTCGTGACGGCGCTGTGCTGCCTGCTGGCGTTGCCGCTGTCGGCCGCCCCGGACAGCCTGCCGGCGGCGGCCCGGGGCCCCGCGCTCGAGGTCCTGGTGCGCGAGCGCGGACTGGATCCGGAGCTGCTGATCCGGCCCTGGGAGCTGGGAGAGAACCTGCGCGCCTGGCTCTCGCGGCAGGCGGTAGGGCGGCGCCCGGCGGAGCGGTTGCGCGTCGCCTTCGAGCAGCTGCTCGCCGCCGCCGGCGTCGGGCTCGAGTACGACCGCCGCGCCACCGGCACCGCCGACGAGGTTTTTGCCAGCGGCCGCGCCAACTGTCTCGGCTTCACCCTGCTGTTTGTCGGCATGGCCCGCGAGCTCGGGGTCGAGGCCGGTTTCTTCCGCATCGAGCGGGGCGAGAGCTACCACCGCGAAGGCGACCTGATCTACGTCTCCGAGCACATCACGGCCGGCTACGAGGCCGATGGCGAGGCGCGCCTGGTCGAGTTCACGCTCGATCCGGAGGCGGACTACCGGGCGCCCGTCGCGATCTCGGACCTGACCGCGATGGCGCTGTTCTACTCCAATCGTGGCGCCGAGGCGCTGCGCGACAGCGGCCCCGGCGAGGCGATTCCCTGGCTGGAGGTGGCGGTGCGCCTGGACGCGGCCGAGCCGGCGTCCTGGACCAACCTCGGCGTGGCGCGCCGCCGGCTGGGCGAGCTCGACGCGGCCGCGGCGGCCTACCGGCGGGCGATCGAGATCGATCCGGACCACCTGGCGGCCTACCTCAACCTGTCCAGGCTCCTCGAGCTGCGCGGCGAGACCGACGCCGCGCACCAGATCGTCCGGCTGCTGGACCGCGGCGGCAACCGCAATCCCTACGCCTATCTGGCCCTTGGCGACTCGAGCCTGGAGCAGGGGCGGCTGGACGACGCCCGGCGCTACTACCGGCGGGCGATCCGGCTGGGGCGTGGCGACGCCGAGCCGCGGGCCGCGATGGGGCTGTGGGCGCTGGCCAACGGCGACGAGAGCAACGCCCGGCGCTGGCTGCGCCGGGCACGCCGGATCGGACGGCACGAGGCGCGCACCCTGCGGCTCGAACAGAGACTGAATCAGCACTCCCAACTGCCGGGCACGGCGGCGGCCGCCGCCGACCCGGTGCAATCCGAGAGAGAGGTCGAATCATGAAGAGACGGATCTTGACGTTCGCCCTGCTGCTGGCGCTGGTGCCGGCAACCCTTGTCCTGGCGGGCGCCGAAGGGCGCCTCAAGGGGGTCGTCGTCGACCCGGACGGCCAGCCTATCGTCGGCGCCGAGGTTCAGCTGACGGCACAGGAGGTCTTCGCCCAGCGCCAGGCGACGACCAAGAAGGGCGGCAAGTTCGTGATGATCGTCGCCGACGCCACCCGCAGCTACGTCATCCGTATCGAGAAAGAGGGCTACCAGACCCTCCAGGAGCCGGTGAAGCTCGACGTCGGCGGCCAGGTGGAGAAGACCTGGACCCTGCGCCCGGGCGAGACGGTGGCCGGTGCGGCCATCGTCGACAAGGGCGCCGCCGGCGCGCGGGTCTACAACGAGGGCGCCAAGGCGTTCAACAACGGCGAGATCGACGTCGCCCTGGCCAAGTTCCAGGAGGCGAGTGTCGAGAACCCCGAGCTGGTCGAAGCGTTCCAGGGTCAGGCGATGATCCACTGGTCGCGCGAGGAGACCGACCCGGCCCTGGCCGCGGCGGAGAAGATCTACGCCCTCGACCCGACCAACGTGCTGGGGCTGCGGATTCGTTATGACGCCTACCTCGAGAAGGGCGATGAGCGCGCCGGTCAGGCCCTGCAGGAGCTGGCGGCGGTCGACTCCTCGCCGGGGACCGCGCGGCGGATCTTCAACGCGGGGGTCGCGGCGGTCAGGGCCAACGACGCCGCCACCGCCACCGCGCGCTTCGAGCAGGCGGTGGCGATCGATCCGCGCCTCAGCCAGGGCCACAACATCCTGGGCCAGCTCTACAACTCGCAAGGCCAGCACGACAAGGCGATCGCCAGCGCCGAGAAGCTGCTCGAGCTGGACCCGGACGGCACCGAAGCCCACTCGATCCTCTACCAGGCCTACAACGCCAAGGGCGACGCCGCCATGGCCGAGAAGTCCTATGCCGTGCTAAAGGCCTCCAACCCGGAGGATCTGGCGCAGACGTTCTTCGAGCAGGGCAAGTCCCTGTGGGATGCGGGCAATGCCGCCGGCGCCATCGAAAAGCTGAAACAGGCGGTCGAGACCCAGCCCGATCACGCCCTGGCGCACTACTTCCTGGGCCTGGCCTACGCCGGCACCGACGTCAAGGCCGCGCTGGAGCACCTGCAGAAGTCCCTCGACCTGGACCCCACGCACCAGGAGGCAGCCTCGGCGCAGTCCATGCTGGACTACTACGGGAAGCAGTGAGCGGGCCGCCGGAAGCGGCCGGCGAGAGTGGCGGCGAGCCTCTCGCCCCGAAGGTCCTGGCCGAGCTGCGCACCGTCGGCGGCGACGAGTTGATCCGTGAGCTGATGACCGTCTTCGCCGAGCGCACGCCCGAGCGGCTGCGCTCGGCGCGGCAGGCGGTCGCCGCCGGCGACCTCGCCGGCGCCGCGGCGGCGGTCCACTCGCTGCGCTCGGCGGCCGGCACCGTCGGCGCCCAGCGGCTGGCGGCGCTGGCGGGCGAGCTCGAGCGAGCTGCCCGCGGCGGCGGCGGCGACCTGTCTCCGGGCCTGGCCGAGCTCGAGGCCGAGGCCGAGAAGGCGTTACGCGAGGCCCGGCGGTTGGGTGGGGCCGGGGCTGGAGGCGCGTAGGGCGGGCGACGGTCGACACGGAGGTCGACCGCTACGGGGCGAGAGTTACGGGGCGAGGAACGAGTAGCCGACGCCGCGCTCGGTGACGACGTAGCGCGGCCGGCTAGGAGTGCGCTCGATCTTCTGGCGCAGCCGGTGGACGTGCACCCGCAGGGTGTTCTCGTCGGCCTCTTCGCCCGGCCACAAGCGGGCCAGGATGTGCTCGGTGGGCACCGTCTTGCCGGCCTGGTTCATCAGGATGTAGAGCAGCTTGGTCTCGGTGGGGGTCAGGGCGACCGGCCGGTCGCCGGCCACCGCCTTCTGGCGCACGAAGTCGATCGCCAGGTGGTCGTCGATCTGCACCACCGGCTCCAGCGTGTAGGAAAAATCGCCGATGCGCCGCAGCACCCGCTTCACCCGGGCGGCCAGCTCGCTGGGGCTGAACGGCTTGGTGACGTAGTCCTCGGCATACTGGTCGATCGCCTTCACGACTGTCTCGGTCTCGTCGACCACGGTCAGCATGATGATCGGCACGTCGCTGAACTCGCCGATACGGCGGCTCAGCCCGAGCCCGTCGAGGCCCGGCAGCATGATGTCGATCACCGCCAGGTGGGGCAGGCCGCGATCGTCGAGCAGCTCGAGCGCCTCTTCCCCCGATTTGGCTCCCCAGACTTCGAAGCCGGCCTTCTCCAGCGTGGCCTTGGTGACTTTGCGGACCTCGGGGTCGTCGTCGACCGCCAAGATGCGTTTCTTGTGGGAGCGCTCCGCCCCTTTTACCGGCAGTTTCATCATTGTTGCCCCAGCCTGTTCTTTAGGATTATACGCGAAGTCCAGGCTCTTTTTCCCAGCCGTCGAGTGGCTCGATGCACTCGGGCGTGTCGTTGGCCGGCCGGTTGACGAGCGACGGCACCGGAAAGACCGTCATCTCGGCGGCCGAGAAGGGCCGCAGAAGCGGCGCCAGCCTCTGCGGCCGGGCCTCCCCCGGATCGAGCCAGAGCTCGTGATCTCGCGGCGGCAGGATGACCGGCATCCGGTCGTGGATCGCTCCCACCAGCTCGTTGGGGCGCGTCGTGAGGATGGTGAACGACTCGATCGCCGCCCCCGCGTGCGGCACCCAGCGGTCCCAGAGACCGGCGAAGGCGAACGGCCCGCCGCCGGCGAGGCGAAGCAGGTAGGGCTGCTTGCCGGCGGCCGTCCGGCGCCACTCGAAGAATCCGTCGGCCGCCACCAGGCAGCGCCGGCGCCGCAGGCTGGAGCGGAAGGCCGGCTTCTCGGCGGCGGTCTCCGACCGGGCGTTGATCATCCGGTTGCCGATGCTCGGCTCTTTGGCCCAGTAGGGCACCAGGCCCCAGCGGAGGTGGTCCAGGGCTCGCCGTCCGCCGGTCGACCGGACTACCGCGGCCTCCTGGGTGGGAGCGATGTTGTACCGAGGCGAGAGGTCCGGGGTGGAGTCGAGCCGGAACAGCTCGGCGACCGCGTCGCCGGGGGTCGAGAGCGTGTAGCGGCCGCACATCCTGGTTGGCAGAGGGCGATCGGCGCTGGCGGCGTCGAGGAGGGCCGCGGCCTTGGCCGTGGCCGCGATGATACGGCAACCCCGGCGCGCTCAGCGGTCTGCCTATGGCGGAGGCGGCCTTCGGCGTGCCCCTTCGCAGGCGCCGCCGGCCGGCCGCCGGCCGATCGGGTGGCGCCGACCGCAGGGACCCGGCGGCGGTAGAATGCCGCCGATGTCGCTCTCCTCCCCCAACCGGCCCGCGGATCCGGTGCGCTTGACCCCGGGCAAGCGGGTCCTGTTCCTGACCAAGGATCCCGAGCTGATCCGCCGTCAGCTGGCCGGCGAGCTGACGCTCTCGATGGCCGATCTGACGGTCGACGAGCTGCTCGACGACATCAACACCGACGCCATGACCCCGGCCTGGGTCTGCTTCAGCCACCGCCCGGAGGACATCGCCCGCGACGCCTACGCCGGGCTGATCGTCGACGGCGAGCGGCTGTTCCCGCGCGACGCGCTGCTGGACGGCAACTTCGAGGTCATCGTCTCCGGCCTGCGCAAGGGCGTCGGCAGCTCGCGCGAGACCGCCGTGCAGGCGGAGAAGTGGTGCGGCATCCGCATCGCCATCGCCGCCTCGTTCGCGCCGATCCACGCCGCGCAACAACATCAACCAGGGCGTGCTGATGGGCGACCACGCGATGCTCGAGCGGCTGCGAGGCGGGGCGAGGGCGTGCCGCTCGAGGAGTTCGCCGGCGAGCTACGACCCGGTCACGCGCGCGAGGTCGTCCGGCGCGGCGGCCTGTTCCCCTTCGCCCGGGCCGTGGCGGCGGGCGAGATCGAGCTGCCGCCGCCGTCCACCGGCCGCCGCGGCCGATGACCATGGCCGAGAAGATCCTCGCCCGGCACCTGCCCGGCGACGGCACGGCCTCCGTCGCAGCCGGGCGACTCGGTGGTGGTCTCGGTCGACGGCGGCTACAGCCACGAGTTCACCACCGCCCAGGTGCACCACTTCCTCGAGCAGGAGTACGGCGCCGACTACCGCATCGCGAACCCCGAACGCTTCGCCGTCTTCGAGGACCACCTGATCTACGCCGACGAGGTGCCCAAGATGCGCGCCCTTCGTCGACAAGATCGAGACGCTGCGCGCAGCTGCAGCGCGAGTTCCAGCGCCACACCGGCGTGCGCGACTTCTCGGCCCGCGACGGCGTCTCGCCCGGCATCTGCCACGAGGTCGCGCGCGAGCAGCTCGATCGAGCCCGGGCGACTTCATCCAGGCGACCGACAGCCACACCTGCATGGGCGGCTGCAACAACGCGCTGACCTGGGGCGTCGGCGCCACCGAGTACGCCAACCTGATCCACTCGGGCTTCACCGCCGTCGAGGTGCCGGAGTCGATCCGCTTCGAGCTCGTCGGCGCGCTGCCGGGCGGCGTCACCGCCAAGGACGTGATGCTCTACATCCTGCTGCAGCTTCGCCCGGCCGCAGAAGACCCTCAACCGGGTGATGGAGTTCGGCGGGCCCGGGCTGGCGCTCGCTGTCGATGGACGAGCGCGCCACCCTGACCAACATGGCCACCGAGTGCTCGGCCCGGACGGCGATCGTCGAGGCCGACGAGGCGACCTTCGAGTGGATCGCCGCGCCGCCGCCCGGAGCTCGACGTCGAGGCGCTGCGGCGCGCGGCGGTCGCGCCCGACGCCGGGCGCCGAGCTACGCCGGCGGCGTGCACACGCATCGACCTGGCGGCGATCGCGGCCGATGGTCGCCCACCCGGGCGACCCCGACCGCGGCATCCCCTCCGACCCGACCAACGGCGCCTTCGTCGACGAGCTCGGCGAGGTGGCGATCGACATCGCCTACGGCGGCAGCTGCACCGCGGGCAAGATCGACGACCTCGACTTCTACCACCAGGTGGTGCGCGAGGCCGTCGCGGCCGGTCTGCGGGTGGCCGACGGGCGTCGACTTCCTGATCCAGTTCGGCTCGCCGAGGTCGAGCGCTACTGCCGCGAGCACGGCTTCATCGAGACCTTCGCGAGCGCCGGCGTGCGGCTGATCCAGCCCGGCTGCGGCGCCTGCATCGGCTGCGGTCCCGGGGTCTCCGAGCAGCCCGGAGCAGGTCACCGTCTCGGCCATCAACCGCAACTACAAGGGCCGCTCGGGCCCGGGCCGGCTCTACCTGGCCTCGCCGCTGACGGTCGCCGCCTCGGCCTTCACCGGCAGGATCACCGCCTACCGCCCGGGCATGTTCGAGCCGCGAGCGGTGGCGGGCTAGCGGCGCGCCCCGGAGACCCCAGCTGAAGCCCGCCGAGTCGTTCTCGCTCGCCGCGGTGGCGACCCGCAACGGCCGCCCCGACGCCTGGCATTTCGCCGCCGCCGCGGTGACGACGGCGGAGGGGCGGCTGGTCGCGCGGCTCGGCGACCCGCTGCTTGCCGCCTACCCGCGTTCCGTGGTTAAGCCGTTTCAGGCGATGCCCCTGGTCGTTGGCGGCGGCTGCGAGCGCTTCGCGCTCGAAGCGGCCGACCTGGCGCTGATCTGCGGCTCGCACAGCGGCACCGCGGAGCACCTCGACGGGGTGGCGAGCCTGCTCGAGCGCGGCGGCTTCAACGCCGCCGAGCTGGGCTGCGCGCCGCACCTGCCGTTCGACGCGGCCGCCGCCGCCGAGCTGCGCCGCGGCGGGCAGGCGCCGACCCGGCTGCACAACAACTGCTCCGGCAAGCACGCCGGCATGCTGCTGGCCTGCCGGCTGCTGGATCTGCCGGTGGCCGGCTATCTGGGCCCCGAGCATCCGTTGCAGCAGAGGATCCTGGCCGAGCTGCGGCGCTTCGCGCGGCTCGACGGCAGGCCGGTGGGCACCGCGGTCGACGGCTGCGGCGCGCCGGCGCCGCGGCTGCCGCTCGACGCCGCGGCGCGAGCCTACGCTGCCCTGGTCGACCCGGCCGCCGCCGGCCTCGACGGGGCGCGCCGCGCCGCGGCCGAGCGGGTGGTCGCGGCGATGACCTCGGCGCCGCGCATGGTGGCCGGGGCGGGACGCTTCACGACCCGGCTGATGGAGGTGACCGGCGGCCGCATCCTGGCCAAGGAGGGCGCCGACGGCTTCTACGCCGCCGGCGTCCGCGGCCCGGTCGCGCTGGGACTGGCGCTCAAGATCGCCGACGGCTCAGAGGACTGCCGCGCCGGCGTGGTGCTCGAGATCCTGCGCCAGCTCGGCTCACTCAGCGGCGAGGAGCTCGGCCGTCTCGACGGCTTCTACCGCCGCCCGATCAACAATTGGAACGGCGACCCGGTCGGCGAGTTGGCTCCCGACCTGGAGCTGGAGGAGATAGACCCATGACGACCCGCATCCGCATTGCCCACAGTCCCGACTCGGACGACGCCTTCATGTTCTACGCCCTCACCCAGGGGCTGCTGGACAGCGAGGGGCTGGAGATCTCCCACGTGCTCGAGGACATCGAGACCCTCAACCAGGCGGCTTTCCAGGGCACCTACGAGATCACCGCCCTGTCGATCCACGGCTACGCCCACCTGGCCGATCGCTACGCCCTGATGTCGTCGGGGGCCAGCTTTGGCGACAACTACGGCCCGGTGGTGGTCAGCCGCGAGCCGCTCGGCCGCGACGGCCTGGCGGGCAGGGAGGTGGCGATTCCCGGCGAGCTGACCACCGCCCACCTGGCGCTGAAGCTGTGGCAGCCCGGAGTCTCCACCCGCATCGTGCCGTTCGACCGCATCCTCGAAGAGGTCGCCGAGGGTCGCGCCGCGGCCGGGGTGGTGATCCACGAGGGCCAGCTGACCTACGCCGACATGGGGCTTGGCAGCGAGGTCGATCTGGGAGTCTGGTGGCACGAGGAGACCGGCGGGCCGCTGCCGCTGGGCGGCAACGGCATCCGCAAGGACCTGCCGCCGGAGCTGCAGCGGCGGCTCTGCCGCCTGCTGCGCCAGTCGATCGACTACGCGCTGGAGAACCGGTCCGAGGCGCTGGGCTACGCCCGCCGCTACGCCCGCGGCATCGAGGACGACGCCGAGCGCAGCGACCGCTTTGTCAGCATGTACGTCAACCACTGGACCCAGGAGTACGGTGAGGTGGGGAGGCGGGCGGTGCAGCAGCTGCTCGACCGCGGCCACGACGCGGGGCTGATCCCGCGGCGAATCACCGCCGAGTACGTCGAGGGCTGGTGAGAAGGTCGGGCTAGGTCGGGCGCTGGACCGAGGGTCGCTAGGTTTGGCCGCCCTTGGTGGGCGGCAGCTCGAACGGGTGGGGCAGCAGCTCCTCGAGCCGGAACTCCCGGGCTTCGCCGGCCGGGTTGACCAGCCGGATCGGCAGCTCGGGCGGGGCGAGCTCGGCCAGCGCCTGCAGGCACAGGCCGCAGGGCAGCGAGGGCGGGCTGGCCTCGGTGATCACCACCAGGGCCACCGGCGTCGGGTCGCCGCCGGCGACGGCGCCGGTCAGGGCGACCCGCTCGGCGCAGATGGCGCCGCCGTAGGAGCGGTTCTCGACGTTGCAGCCGCTGAAGATCGCGCCGCTCGAGGTCAGCAGCGCCGAGCCGACGCGAAAGCCGCTGTAGGGCGCGTAGGCGCGCTCGCGCGTCGCGGCGGCCGCCCGGATCAGCGGGGTCCAGTCCATGGGCCGGAAAATCTACCACGGCCGGCCCCCTCCGATGGGGTGGTGCGCGGTAGGCGGCGCGGCGCGGTATCTTCGGGCTGCCGCGGCGCGCCGCCATGGTAGTCTCGATGGCGCCGCCCGCGGGCGGTTTTTCCACGAATGGTCAGGAGGATTGTGTGAGCAGGAAGAGTTGGGAGTCCGAGCCGCCGTCCGACGGGCAGGAGATCAGCTGGCAGGACGGCACGCTGACAGTACCGGCGCGACCGATCGTGCCGTTCATCGAGGGTGACGGCATCGGGCCGGACATCTGGCGGGCGACGCGGCGCGTGCTGGACGCGGCGGTCGAGAAGGCCTACGGCGGCGAGCGCTCCATCGCCTGGTACGAGATCTTGGCCGGCGAGAAGGCCAAGCGGCTCAGCGACGAGTGGCTGCCGCCGGAGACCACCGAGGCCATCCGGACCTTTCGCGGCGCCATCAAGGGCCCGCTGACCACGCCGGTCGGCGGCGGCTTCCGCAGCCTCAACGTGACCCTGCGCCAGGTGCTCGATCTCTACGCCTGCGTGCGGCCGGTGCGCTACTTCAAGGGCGTGCCGTCGCCGGTGCGCGCACCCCGAGAAGGTGGACATGGTGATCTTCCGCGAGAACACCGAGGACGTCTACTCCGGCATCGAGTGGGAGGAGGGCTCGGGCGGCGCCCGCGAGCTGATCGAGTTCCTGCGCGACAAGCTGGGCAAGCGGGTCCGCGAGGACTCCGGCATCGGCATCAAGCCGATCTCGCGCGACCGGCAGCAAGCGGCTGGTGCGCAAGGCGCTCGAGTACGCCGTCGGCTCAGGGGCGCACCGACGTGACCCTGGTGCACAAGGGCAACATCATGAAGTTCACCGAGGGCGCCTTCAAGGAGTGGGGCTACGAGCTGGCCGCGGGACGAGTTCGGCGAGGTCGACGGTCACCGAGCAGGCGCTGTGGGACGAGCACGACGGCAAGCTGCCGGAGGGCAAGATCCTGATCAAGGACCGGATCGCCGACGCCATGTTCCAGCAGGTCCTGCTGCGGCCGGCGGAGTACCAGGTGCATCGCCACCACCAACCTCAACGGCGACTACCTCTCCGACGCGCTGGCGGCGCAGGTCGGCGGTCTGGGCATGGCGCCGGGCTCGCAACGAGGGCGACGGCCTGGCGCTGTTCGAGGCCACCCACGGCACGGCGCCCAAGTACGCCGGCCAGGACAAGGTCAACCCCGGCTCGCTGATCCTCTCCGGGGTGATGCTGCTGCGCTGGCTCGGCTGGGGCGAGGCCGGCGACCGCCATCGAGCAGGCGATCGCAGCGGACCATCGCCGAGAAGCGGGTGACCTACGATCTCGAGCGCCAGATGCACGGCGCCACGCTGCTCAAGACCTCCGAGTTCGCCGAGGCCATCGTCGGCAACCTGGACTGACCGGCGGCGACCTGCCGTGGGCCGACCGCGCCGACGGGAGGGGGTCGGCCCGGTGCGCTCGGCCGGCGCAACCTTGAGCCGAAGGCAGCGTACTGTGCGCCAGGGTCGGGGGACGATCCCTGGAGCGGAGCGAGAATGAGCAACTGGCGCTGGATCATCGGCTGGCTGGCGGTCGGCATCGTCGCCGCCGTCACCCTGGCCTGGGTCTTCCCGCGGGCCCATCCCCTCTATCCAAGCGACTGGCGGATCTCCAAGCCCGAGGCCGAGACCATCGCCCTCGAGCGCCTGCGCGACGTCGGCGAGCTGCCGTCCGACCCGTACGTCGTCGTCACCCGCGACGCCGAGCCGATCGTCGAGCACGCCCTGCAAGGGGCACTACGCTCCCGCCCTCGCGAGGAGGTGTTGGCCAGCCGGCTGGCCAGAGAGGTCATCGCCTGGGAGATCCAGGTCTACGCTCGAGACGCGCGAGCCACCGACTGGAGCCACCGCGCTACGGTCTCGGCCGAGGGCGACCTGATCGAGCTGCGGCGGCGGGTGCCCCCCGAGGAGCAGGGCGGGGTGATCGAGCCGCCGGTGGCCCGGGAGCAGGCGGACGCCTTCCTGCGCGAGCAGGGCATCGACCTCGAGCGCTTCGAGGAGCCGGAGCTGCGCACCCAGGAGCTGCAGCAGCGCACCGACTCGACCCTGCGCTATCGCGACCGCGAGCGGCTGCTGGGTGAGGACCGGCCGTACGGTTTGGACGTGAGCTTCGCGGGTGAGCAGCTGACCGGCTTCAACAGCTATTTCGAAGAGCCGGACCGCGATGCCATCCAGAGCGAGTTCCAACCGATCCTGCTGCTGCAGCAGGCGTGGATCTTCATCGTCGTGCTGCTCTTGCCGCTGGTCGCCATCCCCTTCGTGCGGCGGTATCACGCCGGCGAGATCGGCGTCCGGCGCGGCCTGCACGTCGCGGCCGCGGTCGTCATCGGCGGTCTGCTGACGCTGATCCTGGCCGGCCGAGCGGTCGGCGCCGATTTCTCGATCGGCGTACTGACCAGGCCCCAGATCACCGGCGTGGTCGGCTTTCAGCTGATGGTCCTGTTCTTCTTCCCCATGGCCTTGATGAGCTTCCTCAGCTGGTCGGTGGGCGAGTCGGTCTGTCGCGAGCGGCGTGGGGCGCGGCTGGCAGCCTTCGACGCTCTCTTCAAGGGAGATTGGCTCAACGCCACGTTCGCTCGCGCCTCGCTGATCGGTGCGTCCGCGGGCCTCGCGATCGCCGCCCTGTTCCAGCTTCTTCTCTACCTGCTCCGGGGCCAGGGAGTCAGCACCTACGCGGGCTACCTCACCGGGCCCTGGTGGGACAACGTCTCCTGGTTCAGCATCCCGCTGGTCGGGTTCGGCGTCGCCTACGCGCTCTACTACGGCGTCTTCGGCCAGCTGCTGCTGGTCTCCATGGGCACCCGGCTGGCCGGCAGGTGGCTCGGGCCGCTGCTGGCGGTGATCGCCGGGGCGCTGCTGTTCTTCCCCTTCACGATCGTCTTTCCCTTCGCCTGGAACCTGCCGCTGTGGCTGCTCTGCCCGGCGATCTTCGTGCTGCTCTTCCTGCGCTACGGGATCTTCACTTCGGTCTACGCCTACCTGATCGCCTTCGTGGCCACCAGTGCGCTGCCGTTTCTGCGTGCCGCGGACTCGTCGATGCAGCTGCAGGCGGCAATCGCGCTGCTGGCAGCGGCCCTGCCGTTGATCGTCAGCGCTCGCTACCTGGCGAGCGACCGCAAGTTCTTCTACCGCTACGAGGACATCCCGCCGCACGTGCGCCGCATCGCCGAGCGCGAGCGGCAGAAGGTCGAGCTCGAGACCGCGCGCAACATCCAGACCTCGATCCTGCCGCGGCTGCCGCCCGAGCTGCTGGGCGTCAAGCTGGCCCACACCTACCTGCCGGCCACCGAGGTCGGCGGCGACTTCTACGACGTGCTGGCGCTCGAGGACGGGCGGCTGGCGGTGGCGGTGGGCGACGTCGCCGGGCACGGCGTCTCCAGCGGCCTGGTGATGTCGATGGCCAAGTCGGCGCTGGCGGTGCAGGTGACCTTCAACCCCGAGGTCCAGGCGGTCTTCAGCACGCTCAACCGGATGGTCTTCCAGAGCGCCCGCAAGCGCCTGCTGACCACCCTCTGCTACGCCCTGATCGACCCGCGCGAGCGCGAGATGTCCTTCGCCAGCGCCGGCCACCTGTTTCCCTACCGGATCGGGGCCGCCGGCCGAGTCGAGGCGCTCGAGTCGATCTCCTACCCGCTGGGCGTGCGCGACAGCCTCGAGGTGCGCGAGCGGGCGGCCAGTCTCGACGCCGGCGACCTGCTGTTCATGTTCAGCGACGGCGTGGTCGAGGCGCGAGCCGAGAACAGCGACGAGGACTTCGGCTTCGACCGGCTCGAGCAGAGCCTGGCCCGCCACGCCGGCGCCGGGGTCGACGGCTTGCGCGACGGCGTGCTGGCCGATCTCGAGCGGTTTACCGGCGGGGCGCCGCGCGAGGACGATCTCACCGTGCTGGTGCTCGAGATCCCCTAGCCTGAGCTTCTCACCGGCTCTCGTCGCGAGCCGGCGTAGGTGCCTGAAAATGTGGGACTTGCCGACCGAGGGCACCACAGACGTACTCGAAGTACGTCGAGGATGGCCGACCGAGGCAAGTCTCGCAGATTCAGGTGCATACGTCGGCGTAGTAGAGAGCTGGTGAGAAGTTCAGGCTAGCTGCCAGGCCTGAAGCCTGGTTTGGCTGGCAGGCAACTGCCTGCCTGGATGGGCGGGGCCGGCTTGGCGCCGCGACGGTAAGATCGTCCAGCCGCGCCGCATCCGGCCGCGGTGACCACACCCGGAGGCTGACCATGAAGAAACCCGTTCGCGTTGCCGTAACCGGGGCGGCCGGAAACATCGGCTACTCCCTCACCTTTCGCATCGCCGCCGGCGACATGTTGGGCCCGGACCAGCCGGTGATCCTGCAGCTGATCGAGATCCCGCCGGCCATGGACGCTCTTTCCGGCGTCGTCATGGAGCTCAACGACTGCGCCTTTCCCCTGCTCGCCGGCATCGTCGCCACCACAGATCTGGACGAGGGCTTCGCCGGCACCGACTACGCGCTGCTGGTGGGCGCCCGGCCGCGCTCGGCGGGCATGGAGCGCAGCGACCTGCTGGGCGCCAACGGCAAGATCTTCGGCCCCCAGGGCAAGGCGCTCGACGCCGGCGCTTCGCGCGACGCGCGGGTTCTGGTGGTGGGCAATCCGGCCAACACCAACGCCCTGATCGCCGCCGCCAACGCGCCCAGCCTCGACCGCCGCCAGTTCACCGCCATGACCCGCCTCGACCACAACCGGGCGATCAGCCAGCTGGCCGCCCAGACCGGCACCCACTCGACCGCGGTCAAGCGGATGACGATCTGGGGCAACCACTCGACCACGCAGTACCCGGACATCAGCCACGCCACGGTCGACGGCCGGCCGGCGCCGGAGATGGTCGAGCAAAGCTGGGTGCGCGAGACCTTCATTCCCACCGTGCAGAAGCGCGGCGCCGCCATCATCAAGGCGCGCGGCGCCTCCTCCGCGGCCTCGGCCGCCTCGGCGGCCATCGACTGCATGCGCACCTGGACCCTGGGCACGCCCGAGGGCGACTGGGTGAGCATGGCGGTGCCCTCGGACGGCAGCTACGGCATCGCCGAGGGGGTGATCTACTCGATGCCGGTGCACCTGTGCCGGCGGCGACTACAAGGTCGTCCAGGGCCTCGACATCGACGAGTTCAGCCGCGAGCGGATGGACGCCACCGACGCCGAGCTGCGCGAAGAGCGGGCGGCGGTCGAGGATCTGCTGGGCTGAGGACAGGCCGGCCATCGCCGCGCCGCTGATAGACTGCGCTTTGCTCGGCCCGGCCGGCGACGGCCGGGCCGCTTCCGGTTCCCCACCTTCTTTCCTGGAGACCGATCGTGAAGATCCACGAGTATCAAGCCAAGGAGATCCTGCGCCGCTACGGTGTTGCGACGCCGCGCGGCAAGGTGACCGAGGACGCCGCCGAGGCGCGGGCGATCTGCGAGGAGCTCGGCGGCCGCTGCGTCGTCAAGGCGCAGATCCACGCCGGCGGCCGCGGCAAGGGCGGCGGCGTCAAGCTCGCCGGCTCGCCGGCCGAGGCCGAGGCGGCCGCCGCGGCGATCCTCGGCATGCAGCTGGTGACCACGCAGACCGGCCCCGAGGGCCAGAAGGTGCGCCGGGTCCTGATCGAGGAGGCGGTCGACATCGCCAGCGAGCTCTACCTCGGCGTCACCGCTCGACCGCGGCGCCGGGCAAGCCGGTGGTGATGGCCTCGGCCGCCGGCGGCATGGACATCGAGGAGGTGGCGGCGAAGGACCCGGGCGCCATCGTGCGGCAGCCGGTCGATCCCCATCTCGGCATCCTGCCGTTCCAGGCGCGGGCGGTGGCGCGGCGGACTGGGCCTCGACGGCGGCACCGCGCGGCAGGCCGCCAAGCTGGTGACCGCGCTGGTCAAGGCGTATCTCGACAGCGACGCCTCGCTGGCCGAGATCAACCCGCTGCTGGTGACCGGCGAACGGCGACGTCATGGCGCTCGACGCCAAGATGAACTTCGACGACAACGCCCTGTTCCGCCACCCGGACGTGCGTCGAGCTGCGCGACCTGGCCGAGGAGGACCCGCTCGAGGTCGAGGCCGGCAAGTTCGGCCTCAACTACATCAAGCTCGACGGCAACATCGGCTGCATGGTCAACGGCGCCGGCCTGGCGATGGCGACCATGGACATCATCAAGCTCTACGGCGGCGAGCCGGCCAACTTCCTCGACGTCGGCGGCTGCGGCCAGCCAGGAGGCGGTGCAGAGCGCCTTCGAGATCCTGATCTCGCGACCCGCAACGTGCAAGGCCGTGCTGATCAACATCTTCGGCGGCATCATCCGCTGCGACCGCATCGCCGCGGGCGTGGTGGCGGCGCTCGGCGCGCTGGGCGAGTGTCAGGTGCCGGTGGTGGTGCGGCTCGAGGGCACCAACGTCGAGGAGGGCCGCCGCATCCTCGCCGAGTCCGACTTCGACTTCATCGTCGCCGGCGGAGATGGGCGACGCCGCCGAGAAGGTCGTGGCGGCGGCCGGAGGGGGATCCTGATGGCGATCTGGGTGAACGAAACGACGCGCCTGCTGGTCCAGGGCATCACCGGCGGCGAGGGCCGCTTCCACGCCCTCGGCTGTCGCGACTACGGCACCAACGTCGTCGCCGGCGTGACGCCGGGCAAGGGCGGCGAGCAGGTCGAGGGCGTCCCGGTCTTCGACACGGTGGCCGAGGCGCGTGCAGGAGACCGGCTGCCAACGCCTCGATGATCTTCGTGCCGCCGCCGTTCGCCGCCGACGCGATCATGGAGGCCGCCGACGGCCGGCGTCGAGCTGGTCGTCTGCATCACCGAGGGCATCCCGGTGGCCGACATGCTCAAGGTGAAGGCGTTCCTGCGCGACCACCCGACCCGCCTCATCGGGCCCAACTGCCCGGGCGTCATCTCGCCGGGCGAGTGCCAAGATCGGCATCATGCCGGGCCACATCCACCGGCCCGGCCCGGTCGGCGTCATCAGCCGCTCCGGCACGCTGACCTACGAGGCGGTCTGGCAGCTGACCAACCTCGGGCTCGGCCAGTCCACCTGCATCGGCATCGGCGGCGATCCGATCAACGGCACCAACTTCATCGACTGCCTCGCCGCCTTCGCCGACGACCCGGCGACCGAGGCGGTGATCCTGATCGGCGAGATCGGCGGCACCGCCGAGGAGGAGGCCGCCGCCTGGATCGCACGCGAACTACGACCAAGCCCGGTGGTCGGCTTCATCGCCGGCGCAGACCGCGCCGCCGGGCCGCCGCATGGGCCACGCCGGGGCGATCATCGCCGGCGGCAAGGGCACCGCGGCCGAGAAGATGGCGGCGCTTGCCGCCGCCGGCATCCACGTCGTGGCCTCGCCGGCCGAGATGGGCTCGACAGTGGCAAAGGTGCTCGCCTAGCCCGCCACCGGCTGGCTCCACCCGAATCATGCGGCGACTTGCAGGTGAAGGCACCCTCGTGCTGCTCGGCGGCGGCGAGTTCTCGTTTGGCGAGACGCTGATCGCCGACCGGGCCTGGCTCGAGATCGCCCCGGACGGCCCGATCGGCTTTCTGCCCACTGCCAGCGGCTCGGACGACTACGGCCGCCACCTGGCGGCCTACTTCGCGGAGACCTTCGACCGCCAGGTCGAGACCGTGCCGATCTACCGCGCGCGCGATGCCCGCCGGGCCAAGAACCTCGAGCGCCTCGACCGCTGCGCCGCGATCTACCTCGGCGGCGGCGTCGCCGACGAGCTGCTCGAGGTCCTCGGCGAGTCGCCGGCGCTCGAGCGGATCGCCGCCAAGCTGGGCGCCGGGGGCCTGGTGGTGGCGATCGCCGCCGCGGCGCAGGCGACCGGCCGGGTGGCGTGGAGCCTGGGCGGCGGCGCCGCGCTCCCCGGGCTCGGCTGGCTGCCCGACGGCGTGGTCGAGCCCAACTTCGACCCCGGCCACGACCGCCGGCTGCGGCAGCTGATGCAGAGCCCGGGGGTGGCCCGGGGCCTCGGCCTGGCGGCCGGCTCGGCCCTGATCCTCGGCCCCGAGGGCCCCGGCCGGCTGGTCGGCAGCGCCTTCCAGCTGGAGGACGCCGAGGCCGCCCTCGAGCCCGCCGATCCCCATTACCTGATGGACGACCCCGCGGCCGATTCCCGATAGAAGCCCGGGTCTTGGCAGCCAGCCAGACCGTTCGACCTTCCGACCACCATCAACCCCAGGTCCCCCGATCCGGCGCGTCGCGCCGGGGGCCGAGGAGCGAGACGAACATGAGCCAGAGAACCCTGACCATCCTCAAGCCCGACGCCGTCGGTGCCGGCAACGCCGGCAAGATCCTCGCCCATCTCGAGGGCGAGGGCTTTCGCATCCTGGGCATCAAACGGCTGCACCTGAGCCAGGACCAGGCGCGCGCCTTCTACGAGGTGCACCGCGAGCGGCCCTTCTACGACAGCCTGGTCGAGTTCATGACCAGCGGCCCGGTGGTGGCCGCCGCCCTCGAGCGCGACGACGCCGTCGCCGGCCTGCGGCGGGTGATGGGCGCCACCAACCCGGCCGAGGCCGACGCGGGCACGGTGCGCAAGCTCTACGCCAGCTCGATCGAGCGCAACGCCATCCACGGCTCGGACTCGCCGGAGAACGCGGCGCTCGAGATCGCCTTCTTCTTCTCCCGGGCAGAGCTGATCGGAGGTTAGAGATGACCTACCGCCTGCCCCGCGCCGCCCCCGCCTCCAGCCTGCCCGAGGAGCGCCGCGGCCCGGTCGTCGGCCGTTTCTGCAAGTCGTGCGGCTCGATCTACCCGCGCTTCGCCGGCCGCCACAAGGGCAAGCCGGTGTACGGCAAGGACCACGTCTCCTCGCCCTGCAGCCACGAGGGCGACGAGTTCGCCGCCGGCGAGAGCTGGTGGGAGCCGGCGATCGAGGCGCTGCCGGCGGCCGAACCGGCGCCTGAGCCGGCGCCCGACGCGGGCTGAGCCCTCGGGATGGGCCCTCGAGTCGGGCTCCCCGGTTAGCGGCGGCGCAGCCGGTAGAGGCGGTCGGCCGCGAGGCCGGCGAACGACTGCCGCGCGCCGCCCGGCCAGCGCACGGTGAGCCGCACGGCCGCGGCCTCCTCGCCGAGGCCGAAGTGAAGGCGGGGGTCGCTGCTGGTCTGGTAGCTCGAGCCGGCGGTGCGCACCGCCAGGGTCGACAAGCCACCGGAGTCGAGCCGTGCCAGGGCGCCGACGCCGCCGGTGGCGTCCCTGAGGTCGAGGCCAAGCCAGCGGCCCGCGCCGCTCAGCTGGTTGCGAAACAGCCGCGCGCGATCGTTGTTGAAGGTGATCAGCACGTCCATCCGGCCGTCGTTGTCGGCGTCCAGCGAGATGGTCCCGCGGCCGACCCGCGGCTCGGCGAGGTCGCCGATGGCTGCCGGCTCGGCCTCGGTGAACCGTCCCTCGCCGTCGTTCCAGAACAGCTGTGAGGGCTGGCGGAAGCTCTGGGCATCGTCGATCAGCTCGATGTTGTCGATGACGTGGCCGTTGGTCACCAGCAGGTCCCGATCGCCGTCGTTGTCCAGGTCTTCGAGCTCGGCGCCGAAGCCCACCGGCAGGTAGGAGCCGGAGAACAGGCCGGCCTGACGGGTCTGGTAGGTGAAGAAGTGCGGCCCGCCGAGATAGAGGGCGTTGGTCTCGCTGCTCAGGTTGGTGACGAACAGGTCGAGGTGGTCGTCGCCGTCGATGTCCTGCTTGTCCGAATAGGTGAGCCGCTTTCCCTCCGGCAGCGTGACCTCGAAGTGGATCCGCGGCGACTCGACCGTGGGGGCGGCTGGCCGGAAGGCCAGAAAGAGCGCTCCACCGATCCCGAGAACCGCAACTGTCCAAGCGAGGACTTCCCGCCAACGTGACCGTGGGCCTGCTGCTTCAGGGCCTTCGCTGGGGCTGGAAGTGGTCTCCTCCGTCTTGGCTTCCTCGAGCTCGATGCGTGCATCCCCGATGTCGCGGAGTCGCTGGCGAGGGTCACGAGTCAGGCAACGGCGCAGGAGCCTGATGACCGATCGCGGCGTACTGTCGGGCAGAAGTGCCAGGTCGGGCTCTGTCTTGAGCACCTCGGCGAGAGTGTCGGAGACGGTGTCGCCGGCGAAGAGCTGCTCCTGAGTCAGCATCTCCCAGACCACTACACCAAAGGCCCAGATATCCGCCCGCCGGTCGGCCGGTTCCTGACCGCGAGCCTGCTCCGGACTCATGTAGGCGGCGGTGCCCAGCAGGACGCCGGTCCCGGGTCATCTGCCGGCGGTCAGCGTGGGCGACAGCGACAGAGCTGTGACGAGCGCGTCGCCGGAAATGGGTTCCTGAGGGTCGAGGGCCTTCGCGAGACCGAAATCGAGGACCTTGACCTGCCCGTTGAGGTCGCGACCTTGACGTTGGCCGGTTTGAGGTCGCGGTGGACGACCCCCTGCTCATGCGCCGCCTCGAGGGCGGTAGCCACTTGCGCTGCCATTTCAAGAGCGTCGTCGGGGGCTACGCCTTGGGCTATGAGCTCCTGCAAGGTGTCGCCGTCGACCAGCTCCATGACGAGGAAGTGGATGGCAGGGCTTGAGGGCTTAGGGGCCTGGGGGCTTAAGGGCTCCCCCTCCCGCTCGGCGGACTCGAACGAATAGATAGCCGCGATATTCGGATGATTCAGTGACGCCAGGACCTTGGCTTCGCGTTCGAAGCGGGCCAGGCGCTCGGGATCGGAGGCCACGGCCTCGGGCAGCACCTTGATCGCCACCTCGCGGCCGAGCTTGGTGTCCGCCGCGAGATAAACCTCACCCCATACCGCCTTCGCCTAGTTTGGCGGTGATCTTGAAGTGGGAGAGGGTGGTTCCTATCATCACAGTCTCCTGCCAGCCGAAGTGCTGGCTGC
>CAWAET010000024.1:0-121573 GCA_963781065.1 Thermoanaerobaculia bacterium
CGGCCGCGGTCTCTTCTTCTTCCGGCTCGCGCACCTCGACCGGCTGCACCTCGTCGAGCTCGACGGCCACCAGGCTGGAGACGCCCTTCTCCTGCATGGTCACGCCGTAGAGCATGCCGGCGGCCTCCATCGTCAGCTTGTTGTGGGTGATGACCACGAACTGGGTCTCGCCCGACATCTTCTTGAGCAGATCGAGGAATCTCGACGTGTTGACGTCGTCGAGCGGCGCGTCGACCTCGTCGAGGATGCAGAACGGCGACGGCTTGGTGCGGAACAGGGCGAAGATCAGGGCGATGGCGGTGAGCGCCTTCTCGCCGCCCGAGAGCAGCATGATGTTCTGCAGCCGCTTGCCCGGCGGCCGGGCGACGATCTCGATGCCGCTGTCGAGCAGGTCGTCTTCGTCGAGCAGCCGCATCTCGGCGGTGCCGCCGCGGAACAGCTCCTGGTAGAGCAGCTTGAACTGCTCGTTGACCTCGTCGAAGGTGGCGCGGAACCGGCTGCCCGAGGTCTGGTCGATCTCGCGGATCGTCCCCTTGAGGCTGGTGACCGATTCGGCGACGTCGGTCCGCTGCTCGATCAGGAAGCCGTGCCGCTGGTCCTGCTCCTCGTACTCGTCGGCCGCCAGCAGGTTCACCGGGCCGAGCTGCTCGAGAATCCTGCGGCAGCGGTCCATGTCGGTCTCGAGCTCGGCCAGGGCCTCCTCGGGCGGCTCGGGCAGCTCGGGCAGAGCCGTGCCCAGGTGCTCGCGGTAGGCCTCCTCGAGGTGCTCGGTCTCCTGGTCGAGCGCCGCCTGCTCGACCCGCCGGTCGCCGATCTCGGACCGCGTGGCGTCGCGCCGGTCGCGCAGCTCGACGATCTCGGCCTCCAGCCGCTCGAGCTCGCCGGCGCGCCGGTCGACCCGCTCCTGGGCCTCGAGCACCTCGCCCTGTGAGACGTCGCGCCGCTCGAGCCGGTCCTGGAGCTCGCTCTCGGCGGCCTGGACCGCCGTCTCGAGCTCGCGCCGGCGCTCGCCCAGCTGGGCCGACTCCTCGGCCCAGGCGGCCTCCTGGCGCTCGGCTTCGGCGGTCTCGCGGGCGGCCCGCTCGCGCTGCTGGTCGAGCGCCGCCAGCCGCTCGCTGATCAGCTCGAGCCGGCCGCGGCGGCTGACCCCGGAGGTGCGGGTGGACTCGCGGTCGTCGCGCAGGCTGGCGGCCTCGGACTGGGTTCGATCGAAGGTCTCCTCGAGCTCGTGATGGGCGAGCTCGCGGGTGGCCAGCTCGGCGCCCAGGTGCTCGGCGCGCCCGGCGATCCGCTCGATCTCGGCCGCGATCTCGGCGCGCTCGGTCTCGACGGCGCCACGGTCGGTCTCCAGCCGGCCGGCGCGGCCCTCGAGGTCCTCGCGCCGCGCCGCGGCCACCGCCAGCTCGCGCCGGGCCTCGCCGATGCGCTCGTCGAGAGCGGCCAGCTCGCTGTCGCTCTCGCCGATGGCGCCGTCGAGCCGCTCGAGCCGCTCGCCGAGCTCGGCGAGCGCCGCCTCGAGCGGCGGGATCTCGGCCGCCAGGGCGGCGAGCGCCTCGTCGCGGGCGAGCAGCCCGGGCGCCGCGGTGTCGCTGGGGACGTGCAGGACGCCGGACTGGGCCCAGAGTCCCTCGCGGCTGAGAAAGGCGACGCCGGGATGGCGGCGGGCGAGCCGCTCGGCGTCGGCGGCGGCGTCGACCAGGTAGGCGGGCGGCAGGGCGCGGGCGAGCGCGGCCGGCAGCCCGAGCGCGGCGCCGATGGCGCCGTGGATCGCCGGGTCGTCGATCGACGGCGCGGCCAGCTCACCGTCGTCGGCGGCGCGCAGCAGGCTGGCGCCGGCGCTGCCCAGCAGCCGTGCCAGGGCGAGGCCCTCCTCGTCGCCGGGGAGGACGACGGCATGGGTCAGCCGGCCGAGCCAGAGGTCGATGGCGCCGGCCCAGCCCCCGGGCACCTCGACCTCGTCGGTGAGGAATCGGGGGTCGCCGATGCCGGCTTCGGCGAAGGCTGTGGTGAGCCGCTGGCGCCGCTCGCGGTCGGCCTCGGCGAGCTCGCCCAGCAGCGTCGAGCGCTGGCGCTTGGCGGCCAGCTCGGCGGCCGTCTCGTCGCTCGCGGCGCTGGCGGCGCCGCGCTCTTCGGCCAGCCGCTCGCGCGCCTCGCGGACCTCGTCGGCCTCGCCGGTCAGCTCGGTGACACGCCGCTCCAGGATCTCGACACGGCTGGCCGCCTCGCCGGCGGCGGCGCGGGCCTCGTCGAGCTCGGCCTTGCGGCGGCCGGCCTCGGCCTCGAGCTGGTGCCGGCGCAGCTCGGCCTTCTCGCGCTCGACCTGCTCGGCGTGTAGCCGGTTGCGCAGCCCGGTGAGGTCGCCGATCGAGCTCAGCAGGCGGGCGCGCAGGCCCTCGACCCGCTGGCCGGCCTCCGCCACCAGGCTCTCGGCCTGGCGGATCCGCGCCTGGTCGTCGTCGACCTCGGTGGCGGCCCGTTCGCGCTCGGCCACCAGCTCGGCGCGCTGGGTCTCGAGCAGCTCGGCGCCGGTCGCGACCTCTTCGAGCCGGTGCGCCCGATGGCGCGCGGTCTCGCGGCCGGCGGCGAGGCGCTCGCCGAAGTCGCGCAGGCGCTCGCGCGCCCCCTTGAGGAACTCCTGGCGGCCCTCGATGGCGGCCGCCAGCTCGGCCTCGGTCCGGTGGCGGGCGGCGAGCTCGCGGCGCAGCTCCTCGAACGACTCGCGCGCGGCGGCCAGCGCCGCCTCGCGGCGCGACAGGTCGGCGGTCAGCTCGGCTTCGCTGGCGGCGGCCAGCTCGATCGCCTTGCGGCCCTCGCGCAGCCCGTCGTGCAGGGCCGCCCAGCGGGCGTTGAGCACTTTGCCGCGCAGCTCTTCGTAGTCGATCTGGCGCTGGCGGTAGCGGCGGGCGGCGCTGGCCTGGCGCTTGAGCGAGCGCCGGCTGCGGTCCACCTCGCTCAGGATGTCGTCGAGCCGCGCCAGGTTGGCCAACGACTCCTCGAGCTTGAACTCGGCGATCCGCCGGCGCTCTTTGTAGCGGGTGACGCCGGCGGCCTCCTCGATCAGTTTGCGCCGCTCCTGGGGCTTGCCCGAGAGGATCATGCCGATCTGGCCCTGCTCGATCATCGAGTAGCCGCGCAGGCCGAGGCCGGTGTCCATCAGCAGGTCCTTGACGTCCTTCAACCGGACCGTCTTGCCGTTGATCGAGTACTGGCTCTCGCCGGTGCGGAAGACCCGCCGGCCGATCGTCAGCTGGTCCTCGTCGGCGCCGCGGAAGCCGCTGCCGATGTCGAGCTCGAGGGTGACCTCGGCCATCCCCAGCGGCTTGCGGCCGCGGGCGCCGGCGAAGATCACGTCTTCCATCGTGCTGCCGCGCAGGCTCTTGGCGCTGCGCTCGCCGAGCACCCAGATCACGGCGTCGGCCAGGTTGCTCTTGCCGCAGCCGTTGGGGCCGACGATGGCGGTCAGATCGCACGCCAGCTCGAGCGACGCCGGAGTGACGAAGGACTTGAAGCCGGACAGGTTGAGCCGGCGGAGCCGTAGCGGGGGAGCGGACATGGCGGCCGCGGCAGGATAGCAGAGCCGCGCCGCCGGTGCCACAACCGGTTGTGCACCGGGCGATGGTCGGATACCAGATGTGGTGGGACGGGGGGTGGCACCGAAATCGGCCCGGGCGCCCCGGGGAGTTTGACACGGGCGACGGCCCGCCGTACCATCCGCTCGATCTGGAGAACGGATTTGGGCGCCAGTCTGAAGCGAAAGAAGACCCTTCTCGACGGCAAGCAGATGGGCCGCGTGATCCGGCGCATGGCGAACGAGCTCGTCGAGCGCAACCGCGGCGCCGAGGAGATCGTGCTGGTCGGCATCCGCACCCGCGGCGTGCCGCTGGCCGAGCTGCTGGCGGCCGAGCTCGAGCGGTTGGAGGGGCACCCGGTGCCGATCGGCATCCTCGACATCACGCTCTACCGCGACGACCTGTCGACCATCGCGCCGCAGCCGGTGGTGCGGGAGACCTCGTTTCCGGACGGCTCGATCGACGGCCGCGTGCTGGTCCTGTGCGACGACGTGCTCTACACCGGGCGGACGATCCGCGCGGCGCTCGACGCGCTGATCGACTTCGGCCGGCCGCGGGTGGTGCAGCTGGCGGTGCTGATCGACCGCGGCCACCGCGAGCTGCCGATCCAGGCCGACGTCGTCGGCCGCACGGTCGCCACCGCCGGCGAGCGAGGTGATCGAGGTCCGCTTCGCGGCGACCGACGGCAAGGACGGCGTCGAGCTGATGGAACGGGTCGAGGAGCGTGAGCGACGCTCACCTGGAGCCGCAAGGACCTGCTGGGCATCGCCGAGCTCGAGCCGGCCGAGATCGAGCTGATCCTCGACACCGCGCAGACCTTTCTCGAGGTGGCGCAGCGGCCGATCAAGAAGGTGCCGACGCTGCGCGGCAAGACGGTCGTCAACCTCTTCTTCGAGCCCTCGACGCGCACCCGGTCGAGCTTCGAGATCGCCGAGAAGCGGCTGTCGGCCGACTCGCTCAACTTCTCGGGCTCGAGCTCGGCGCTGGTCAAGGGCGAGAGCCTGCTCGACACGGCGCGCAACCTGCAGGCGATGGCGCCGGACCTGATCGTCATCCGCCACGGCCACCCGGGCGTGCCGCACATGCTCGCCCGACGGATCGAGGCCGGCGTGATCAACGCCGGCGACGGCGCCCACGAGCACCCGACCCAGGCGCTGCTCGACGCCCTGACCATCCGCCAGCACAAGGGCCGGCTCGAGGGGCTGACGGTGGCGATCGTCGGCGACATCGCGCACAGCCGGGTGGTGCGCTCCAACATCCACCTGCTGACCAAGATGGGCGCGACGGTGCGGGTGGCCGGGCCGCCCACGATGATGCCGGCGGCGATCGAGACGCTGGGCGTCGAGGTCGCCTACACCCTCGAGGAGGCCATCGCCGGCGCCGACGTGGTGATGATGCTGCGCATCCAGCTCGAGCGGCAGGGCAAGAAGCTGTTCCCCTCGGTGCGCGAGTACTTCCAGCTGTTCGGGCTCACCCGCGAGCGGCTCAAGGCGGCCAAGCGGGACGCCATCGTCATGCACCCGGGGCCGATGAACCGCGGCGTCGAGATCGCCAGCGACGTGGCCGACGGCCGCGACTCGGTGATCCTCGAGCAGGTCGCCAACGGCGTGGCGGTGCGGATGGCGGTGCTCTACCTGCTGTCGGGCATGCACCGGGAGGCGGCGTGAGCAAGCTCGAGCAAGCTGCTCGTCCGCGGCGGCCGGGTGGTCGACCCGTCGCAGGATCTCGACGCCGTCGCCGACGTGCTGATCGAGGACGGCGCGGTCGCCCGGGTCGGCGGCGGGTATCCGGCCCGGGCGCGGCGCCGAGATCGTCGACGCCGCGGGCCTGGTCGTGGCGCCCGGGCTGATCGACATGCACGTCCACCTGCGCGAGCCCGGCCAGGAGTACAAGGAGACGGTCGCGACCGGCACCCGCGCCGCGGCCGCCGGCGGCTTCACCGCGGTGGCGCCGCATGCCCAACACCGACCCGGCGAACGACAACCGGTCGGTGACCGAGCACATGCTGCGCGAGGCGGCGCGTCACGGCTACGCCCGGGTCTGGCCGATCGGCGCCGTCAGCGTGGGCCAGAAGGGCGAGGAGCTGGCCGAGATCGGCGATCTGGTCGACGCCGGCGCCGTGGCGGTCTCCGACGACGGCCACCCGGTCCACGACGCCGAGCTGATGCGCCGGGCGCTCGAGTACACGCCGGCACTTCGACATCGCCGTCATCCAGCACGCCGAGGACCGGGACCTCTCCGGCGGCGGGGTGATGCACGAGGGCGAGTGGTCGACCAAGCTGGGCCTGCCCGGCTGGCCGGCGGCGGCCGAGGACGTGGTGGTGGCGCGCGACCTGGTGCTGCTGGCCGAGGACCGGCGGCCGCTACCACGTCGCCCACCTGTCGACCGCCGGCTGCCTGGAGCTGGTGCGCAGGGGCAAGGCGCGGGGCCTGCCGGTGACCTGCGAGGTGACGCCGCACCACCTGCTGCTGACCGACGAGGCGGTGGCCGAGACCGGCTTCTCGACCAACACCAAGATGAACCCGCCGCTGCGCTCCGAGGCGGACCGGCAGGCGCTTCTGGCCGGGCTCGCCGACGGCACGGTCGACGCCATCGCCAGCGACCACGCGCCCCACCACGCCGACGAGAAGGACGTCGAGTTCAGCCTCGCGCCGTTCGGCATCGTCGGGCTCGAGACGACGCTGGCGCTGTGCCTCGACCGGCTGGTCCGGCCCGGGATCATCGAGCCTGTCGCGGCTGGTCGAGCTGCTGTCCACCGCCCCGGCACGGATCCTCAAGGTCCCCGGCGGCAGCCTGGCGCCGGGCAGCCCGGGCGACGTGACCCTGTTCGATCTCAAGAAGCGGCATCCGGATCAACGCCGACCGCTTCCACAGCAAGGGCCGCAACACGCCATTCCACGGCTGGAACCTCACCGGCCGCGCGGTCGGCACGATCCTCGGCGGACGCCCCGTCGACCCCAACGCCTGAGGATCGGGCGCGGTCTGCCGGCTCGCCCCTCGGCTCCCGGCCGGCCTCCGGTCGTCGTCTTTCGGCCGGTCTCCCGGGGGCGCCCCGCGGCGCGACATGGGTAGCGGAAAGCCGCTGGGATGTCCCGGAGTGGCGACTAAAGCGCAGGCGCTGCTGCCCGCGGCCACGGCGCCCGAGCTACCGAGGCAGCCGGTCGTGACCGCCGAGCCCCAGCCAAGAAGAGCCGAGCCATCGCCACGGAGGGAGCAGCCCAGCGGCTTGTAGCGGCCTGGCGGCACCTCGTCCCGGCGGCACCTCGTCCCGGCCTCCCGCCCCCGGGGTTACGGCCCTCCCGGGGCCTTGGCGGCGCCGAGCGGCGCTTCGGCGGCCGGCGCCGGCTCGGGGTAGGGCTCCTGGAAAGTGCCCGGCTCCCAGGGCACACCCTCTTCCTCGAGCGCCGCCGGCCACCAGCCGTCGGGGTCGTCGACCGTTACCGGGCAGGTCCGTTGGATGCCCGAGCCGCTCGAACATCGGGTGGTTCGAGCGTAGCGGCCGGCATCAGGTAGACGTTGCCCTTGCAGCGCGGCTCGCCGCAGCGGTAGGGCGGCGCGCCGAAGGCGAAGGCCGGGGCGAGGACCAGCATGAGCAGGGCGTAGGCCCAGGCGGTGCGCCGCACCGCGCCGGCCCGGCGGGTGCGCAGCAGGGCGCCGCCGGCCAGCACCACCGGCAGCACCGCCGCGTGCAGGACGGGGAAGACGTACCAGTGGGAGATGCTGGTGGGCGAGAGCCCGAAGGTGGCCAGGGCGGCCAGCAGCATCCAGCGCACGTAGCCGCCGAGCCAGGCGCGGTCGCCCAGGCCCGGGGCCGCCGGAGACGCGCCACGACCGCCGGCGGTGGCGCCAGAGGCGCCAGTTGCACCAGGCCGGCGAGAAGCACCGTCGCCGGCAAGGACACCGCCTTGAACCCCTCGAGGAACGGCTTCAGCCGGTCGAGCCCGGGGCCGCCGAGGCGCGAGAAGTCCAGACAGGTCATGGCGTGGCCGAAGGCGAGGCCGGGGAACCGCAGCCAGTGGGCCAGGCCCTTGAGCACCGGGTGGACGGTCAGCAGGCCGCGGCCCGGAAACCCCTCGCCCGCCGGCAGGAAGCCGGGCTCGGCGATCACCTCGAGCGCCCACGGGACCAGCGTTGCGGCGACTACCAGCCCCGCGACCACGGCGCCGCCGAGATGGAGCCGCAGATAGCGCCGCCACCAGAGCAGGAGCGAGGCGATCACCAGCATCAGGCAGGCGACGTGGATCTGCATCGCCAGCCCCAGGGCCAGCACATGCAGGAAGGAGAGCCAGAATCGCGGCCTCTCCTTGAGCCGCCAGGCGGTCCACAGGTGGACGGCGCCGGCCAGCAGCAGGTAGTTGGGGTTCCACAGGAAGCCCGAGAAGAACAGCCGCCAGGGGTTGAGCCAGTAGAGCAGGGCGAACAGGAAGCGCTCCTCCGGCCGTAGCGCCCGGCGCGCCAGCCGATCGAGCAGCAGGTAGGCGGCGAGGTGGAACAGCAGCACCACCGCCGTCGGCGCCCGGTGATCCTCCCAGAGCATCAGCGGCAGTCCGACCAGCAGGCCGTTGACGCCGCCGATCTGCGCCCCGCCCTTGGTCGCCGGCGGGCCGAAGGGCACCCAGCGGCCCTCCATGGCCAGGTGCCAGCCGCGGCCGAGGTGGTTGAGCTGGTCGCCGGCCACCTGGCTGCGGGCGACCATGAGGATCGAGATCGCCAGACCGAAGGCGAAGAACAGGGCGATCCAGCGCGGGTCGCGCAGGCTGGCGTTGCCGCCTCCGGCGGGGCTCATGGAGGTCCTGAGCTTAGCAGCGGTCGGGGACCCGGGCCGGCGCTAGCGCCGCCGTAGCGGTCGAGCTCCGTCTCGACCGTCCGGACCCCCCGGTCGACACGGAGGTCGACCGCTACGGTGCAGCGGCGAGACCGCTACGGTGTAGCGACGAGATCGCTACGGTGTAGCGGCGAGACCGGAGCGCGTTGTGGAACAGGTAATACCCGGCCCGGCCGCACGGTCGGACATAATGAGGCGTGTACGAGGAACTGCTGGAGGGGGCGGTCGCTGCGGCGGAGGCGGGAGCCGGCCGCCTGGCGCCCTATTTTCGCGGGGCCGGCCTCGATACCCGCTGGAAGGGCCGCAGCGATCTGGTCACTCGCGCCGACGACGAGAGCGAAGCGGCGATCCTGGGCGAGATCCGGCGCCGCTACCCGAGCCACGCGATCCTCGCCGAAGAGGACGGCGCCAGCGGCGGTCAGGCCGACTACCAGTGGATCGTCGACCCGCTGGACGGCACCTCCAACTTCGTTCAGGGCCTGCCGATCTACGCCGTCTCGGTGGCCTGCCGGCGCGGCGACGAGATCGTCGCCGGCGTGATCCTGGATCCGCAGGGCGGCAACCGGTTCTGCGCCGCGCTGGGCGGCGGCGCCACCTGGAACGGCGCGCCGATGACGGTCTCCGAGCACCCGGAGCTGGCCGGCGGCTTTGTCGCCACCGGCTATCCGTTCCGCTCCAAGGCGACCCTCGAGCTCTACCTCGGCGTCTTCCGCGAGGTCTTCCAGCAGGTGCGGTCGCTGCGCCGCTGCGGCGCCGCGGCGCTGGACCTGGCCTACACCGCGGCCGGGGTCTACGACGGCTTCTTCGAGTTTCGGCTGTCGGCCTGGGACATCGCCGCCGGCGCCTTGCTGATCCGCGAGGCCGGCGGCGTGGTCACCGATCTGGACGGCGGCGGCCGGTTTCTGGAGACCGGCAGCGTCATCGCCGGCGGCGCCGCGGTCCATCGCGAGCTGCTGGCCGCGGTGGCGCGGCACGCCGATGAGGGGCGGCTGCAGGCGGTCGACCCGCTGCCCGTCGCGGAGCCCTCACCATGCTAGGGTTTCGGGTCCGGAAGATGCGTGGAAAGCCCCCGAAACTCAAGTCCCGAGCCGGCCGGCCGCCGGCCAGCCAGGGTCCTCTGCTCGAGATCCAGGTTCATCCCAGCCAGATCCGGCTGGGCGTCCGCTACTTCTTCTTCACCCGCCGTCAGCTGGCGATCTGGGCGGCGGCCCTCGCCGGCTTCGGGGCGGTGGTGCTGTTCAGCCTGATCGTCTCGCCGATCGTCATCAGCAACATCTTCCAGCGTAGCGACTACGAGGCGCTGGTGGTCGAGCGCAGCCGCCAGGGCGAGCGGCTGAAGGCGCTGAGCGCGCAGCTCACCGAGGTGGGCGAGTCGAGCGATGCGCTCCACCTGCGGATGAGCCGCATCTACCTCGCCTACGGCCTGGACAGCGAGCAGGAGGAGGCGCAGGGCAGCGGCTATCCCTTCGTCGAGGCCGAAGTGCCGCCGTCGATCTTCCGCAACTCGATCCGCCACGGGCGTGGCATGGAGCGCGAGATCCGCGAGCGGATGGCGGTGCTCGGCAGCTTCATCGACGAGGTGCAGGGGTTCGAGCAGATGCACGCCGACCAGGTGCGCACGACGCCGTCGCTGGCGCCGCTCGACCGCGAGGCGTTCGTCCTCACCAGCCCCTTCGGCACCCGCCGCAGCCCATTCACCAAGCAGGTCGACTTCCACCCCGGCATCGACCTGGCGGCCGCCACCGGCACCCCGATCTACGCGCCGGCCGACGGCAAGGTGGTCTACGCCGGCCGCTATCCGGTGCGGCAGAGCGTCTCCTGGTGGAGATACGGTAATCTCGTCGCGTTACGTCACGGCGAGCGCTTCATCACGATCTTCGGTCACTGTGACACGCTGGCGGTTCGTGTCGGCGAGTCGGTGAAACAGGGCGCGGTGGTGGCGACGGTTGGCAACACCGGTTGGAGCACCAGCCCGCATCTGCACTACGAGGTGCGGCGGCGAGAAGAGCAGGGCGACTACAAACCCGTGGATCCGCGCGTCTACATCCTCGACCACAGCTGGCGTGACGAGGAGCAGCTGCTGGTCCAGGGCCGCCGGGCTCCCGACATGAGCGACTACGAGCCGATGCCCAGCATCATCGAGCGGCGGCGCTGAGGACGATTCCGCGGATGGCACAGAGAACGGCAGCGGGGCCGACCGACAACGTCCCGACGATGATCATCCCGCCGGGGACCGATGTCGAGGTCGACGGCCACGGCCAGCTGTCGATCCGCACCCCCGGCAACCTGGTGATCCAGGACTCGGGCCACTACGGCACCATCGAGTCGCGCAATGGCTCGATCCGCATCGACGCGGGAGCCGAGGTCGAGGCGGTCGACGTGCGCTGCGCCGAGACCTGTTACATCGAGGGCAGCCTGACCGCCTGGAAGGTCGCCGCCCGCGCCATCCAGCTGGAGGAGAACGCGCGCGCCTCGATCGTGCTGCAGGAGACCGAAGAGCTGCAGATCGGCCGCCAGGCGCGGCTGGTGGGCAACTTCACCTCGGAGAAGGAGCTCTTCCTGCTCTTCTCGCGCTTCGCCCGCCAGCTGCGGTCGCTGCCGCTGTTCAGCGAGCAGAAGCGGCCCGAAGAGCTGGGCGACGGCGAAGGCCCGGACTTGCTGCTCGAGGCCACCCGCGCGGTGGAGCCGCCGGGCCGCCGGCCGGACTCGCCGCCCCGGGAGCTGCCCGACCCGCTGTTCTTCGCCCTGGTGCTGCTCGAGCGGGAGTTCTCGATGTCGGCCTACGGACCGACCTCGAAGCGGGCCATCGAAGAGCTGATCAAGCTGCTCCAGGGGCGCGATCTCGAGACCCTGCGGCTGACCTACCAGACCCTGTTCAACCGCATCGTCGAGCCCGGCCGCGACGTCGATCGCGCCCACGAGCTGGTCCGCGACTTCGCCGAGATGTCGGCGCCGGCCTGACCGGCCGGCCCGGCGCGCGGATCTGCCCGGAGCCCACCGTGGACGGCCCCAGTCCACCGAGCCCGCTGCGGCGGCTGCAACGGTGGGCCCTGCGCGTGGCGATCGTGGCCGCCCTGCTCGGCCTGGCCACCGCCAGCGGCTGCGCGCCGGGGCTCGAGCTGTCACGCGGCTGGCTCGGCCTGCTGCATCCGCTGCTGCTGCTCGTGGGCGGTCTGGCCGGTTGGGCGGCGAGCCGGCGGATGGGCGAGATCGACCGCGAGCGCTGGCGGGTGGCGGGCGACCTGGACCTGACCAGCGGTGAGCGCCAGTACGCCCACCGCGAGGCCGAGGCTCGGCGGCGACGCGCCGCGGCGGCGCTGCTCGGGGCGCCGCTGCTGATCGGCTACTGGGCGTCGGGGCAGATCGAGGCGTCGCGGGAGTCGCTGGCGGCGCAGCTGCTGGGGGTGACGGCGCTGGCCGGCGGCATACTCGGCCTGATGGTCAGGCGACGGCTTGGCCGGCGGCGGCGAAGAGCCGTAGCGGTCGACTGCCGGGTCTACCCGGAGGCAGGGGCGCCCGAGCCTCAACGCGGCCGGAAGAAGCGGTCGTGGGCGCGCAGCGCGTAGCGGTCGGTCATGCCGGCGACGACGTCGATCACCTGGGTGACCAGCGGCTCGTCGCGGTGGCGATAGCTCTCGGGCATCTCGTCGGGGTTCTCGAGATAGAAGTCCATCAGGTTGCGCAGCATCCGCACCACCTTGTCGTTCTGCGCCCGCGCCTCGGGGCGCAGGTAGACGCGCTCGAACATGAAGTCGCGCAGCCGGTGCATCGCCGCCAGCACCTCGGGCTCCATCGCCACCTCGCCGCGGCGGTAGGACTCCTCGATGACCGCGCGGATCATCCGCTTGATCCAGGACGAGCCCGGTTCGCCGAAGATCCGGCGGCTCTCCGGCGGCAGGTCGGCCGGACGCCAGGATGCCGGCGCGCACCGCGTCTTCGAAGTCGTGCGACAGGTAGGCGATGCGGTCGGCGTACCGCAGCAGCATCCCCTCGGGCGTCGCCGGGCCGGGGTCGATCTTCCAGGTGTGGGCACGGACGCCGTCGAGCACCTCCCAGCTCGAGTTGAGCGGCTCGAGCACCTCGAGCACCCGCACGCTCTGCTCGGCGTGCAGCCAGTCGCCCTCGACGTAGGGGCTCAGGGCCACCTCGCCGGTGTGGCCGAAGGGCGCGTGGCCGACCTCGTGCGCCAGGCAGATCGCCTCGGTCAGCGGCTCGTTGAGGCCCAGCACCAAGGCCAGCGAGCGGCCCACCTGGGTGACCTGGAGCGTGTGCGTGAGCCGGGTGACGAAGTGATCGCCCTCCGGGTTGATGAAGACCTGGGTCTTGTGCTTGAGCCGGCGAAAGGCCTTCGAGTGGAGAATCCGGTCGCGGTCGCGCTCGAAGCAGGTGCGGTGGGGGTCGGGCTCCTCGCCGGCGGCGCGGCCGCGGCTGGCGGCGGCGCGGGTGCCGAGCGGCGCCAGCAGCCGGTCCTCGCGCTCTTCGCGCTCTTCGCGGGTCAGTCGTAGCAGGCCGCTCACAGGCGGCAGAGTGTAGACGAAACGCGGCGGCCGGTGTCGGTCCGGTGGACCGACGAGATCTTCTTCCTGCCGCAGTGAGGCGAAGGATCGGCCGCCGGCGAAAGGGCGCGGACCCGGCGCTTCGATGTGCCAATCCTGCGGCAGGTGGCGGGCCCTCCCGGTCACCCCGCCGCCTGGTGTAGATTCCACGGGAAGCACACTACGCATTCGCTGATCCGCGACACGCCGGCATGTCCAGAGGGGAACCCCACAGTTGACCGACCGGCACTGGATGCCGAGGATTGGCTGGGCCCTGGTGCTGCTGCTGTTCGCGGTGTTCGTCTGGGGCCTCGAACGCCGCGGGCGGCTCGAGCGCCACGGTGACGAGGTGATCACCATGCTCTTCGTGCCCTCGGTGGAGCAGGGCACCCTGGTCCAGCGCGGGGACGACTTCGCTCGCTTCATGCGCGAGGACGCCGGGCTGTCGCTGCGCATCGAGGTGCCGACGAGCTACGCCGCGGTGATCCAGGCGCTGGGAGCGGGGCAGGCCGATCTCGCCTGGATGCCGGCCTTCGCCTACGTCATCGCCAACGCCCGCTACGGCGCCCAGGCACGGTTGCAGGTGGTGCGGGTCTCGGAGTTCTATGTCGTCGTCGTGGCTCGCAACGGCGCGGGCGAGCCGGCGACGCTGGCCGATCTCGCCGGCCGGGGCGTCGCCCTGCCCGCCAACCTCGGCGCCGGCCTGCGCCGGCGGATCGTGGCCGAGCTGGACGCCGCGGCTCCCGGCTGGACCGAGGTGGCGGCGGCCGACGACAAGGGGGCGATCCGCCGTTTGCTCGAGAACCGGCTGGACGTGGCGGCGGCGGTCACCAGCTACATCGAGACCGGGCCCAACGACCTGGTGGGCGACGGCCGCAAGGAGCTCGAGTACGACCGGCCCGGCACGATGGCGGCGACCCGGCTGATCTTCCGCACCGAGGAGCCGGCGCCCGAGGACGTCACCTTCTACCACGGCTGCATCCTCACCCGCAGCGACGGGCCGCGACGGATCGAGGAGCTCAACGGCGCCCGCTTCGCCTTCTCCGACGAGACCTCGACCTCGGGCCACATCTTCCCGCGCATGCTGCTCGACCGCCACAAGGTGTCGCTGGGGCGGGTCTACTACGCCGGCGGCCACCCCAACGCGGTGCAGGCGGTCTGGGACGGCAAGGCCGATGGCGGCGCCGTCTTCTTCTCGCCGGCCAACGCCACCCAGCGCGAGGAGGGGCTGGTGGTGGGCGACGGCCGCTACCTGATCCTGCGCCGGATGCAGGACGCCGAGGCGCGGCGCCGCTTCCTCGAAGAGGTGCGGGTGATCAAGCTGACCGATCCCATCCCCAACGACCTGCTGGCGGTGCGCGAGGGTTTCCCGGAGGAGATCTACCGGCGGTTCAAGGAGTCCTTCGACCGGCTGATGACCACCGAACTGGGCGCCGAGATCTTCTTCGACGTGCTGTCGGCCAAGGGCGCCGCGCCCACCGACGACAGCGCCTACGACGGCTTCCGCGAGGCGCTGATCAGCGCCGGCGTCGACGCCGAGGGGCTGCTCGAAGCAGCCGAGCGCCGGCTCGAGGAGCGGCGGCAGGAGGCCGAGCGCGAGCTCGAGGAACGCCGCAAGGCGGAGGCCGGCTCGTGAGCGAAACCCCCGCCGTCCGGGTCGAGGGCCTGACCAAGATCTACCCCAACGGCGTCGTCGGGCTCGACGACGTCACCCTGTCGGTGCCCGAGGGCGAGTTCATGGTGATCATCGGCCTGTCCGGCTCGGGCAAGTCGACCCTGCTGCGCTGCATCAACCGGCTGATCAACCCGACCGCGGGGCGCGTCTGGCTGTTCGACCAGGAGATGACCGGCGCCGAGGGCAGGCAGCTGCGCGAGCTGCGGCGGCAGGCGGGGATGATCTTCCAGCAGTTCAACCTGGTGAAGCGCCACTCGGTGCTGGCCAACGTGCTGTCGGGGGCGCTGGGCCAGACCGGGCTGCCGGCGAGCCTGCTGATGCGGTTCTCCGAGCCGGAGAGGCAGCGGGCGCTCGCCTGCCTCGAGCGGGTCGGCCTGCCGGGCCGCGAGAACAGCCGCGCCGACGCGCTGTCCGGCGGCCAGCAGCAGCGCGTGGCCATCGCCCGGGCGCTGATGCAGCGCCCGCGGCTGATCCTCGCCGACGAGCCGGTGGCCTCGCTCGACCCGGCGCTGCGCCACTCGGTCATGCGCCATATCGAGGCGCTCAACCGCGAGGAGGGGATGACGGTGCTGTGCACCCTGCACGACGTCGACCTGATCCAGCGCTATGCCACCCGCCTGGTGGCGCTGCGCGACGGCCGGCTGGTCTACGAGGGCGGCCCCAAGGATTTCAACGCCGGCACCTTCCGTGAGATCTACGGCGAGGACGCCGAGCCGGCGGCCGGGCTGGTGGTGGAGACCCGATGAGCGGCGGCGGCCAGAGCGGCGGCGGCCAGACCGGCGGCGGCACGAGCGGCTGGCAGGCGCGGCCGCGGGCGCTGGCTGGTGGATCTGGTGCTGATCTACCTCTTCGTGCTGATGGCGGAGTTCCTCTTCATCGCCTTCTCCGGCCGCCAGGGCGCCACCGGGCTGCTGCTGACGCCGGAGGAGATCCTCGACCTGTTGCACTACGGCGGGCTGCTGCTGGCGGCGCTGGCCCTGGCCCTGGGCTGGCAGGCGCTGGCGGGGGTGGTCGGCGCCTCGCCGGGGCTGGCCGCCGCCGGGCTGGCGACCCGCGAGGTCGTGCGGCCCTGGACGCGGACCGTGCGGGGCTGGTTCTCGGCCCTGCTGGTCGAGCTGACGCTGTTCACCGGTTGGCTGATCACCGAGGTCCAGCTGGTCACCTTCCTGACCCAGTTCTCCAAGGCGCGCGACATCGTCCGCGGGCTGTTCCATCCCGAGATGTCGGTGCTGCATCAGGGCGTCATCCTGCTGGTGCAGACCATCTTCCTCGCCTTCATGGCCACCGCCTTCGCCATCCCGGTGGCCTTTGCCCTGTCGTTCTTCGCCGCCCGCAACCTGACCCGCGACAGCCCCCTGGCGCGCGGCCTCTACACCCTGGTGCGGGCGCTGATGAACATCACCCGCTCGGTCGAGCCGCTGGTCTGGGCGCTGATCTTCATCTCCTGGGTGGGGATCGGCCCCTTCGCCGGCGTCCTGGCCCTCTGGGTGCACTCGATCGCCGCCCTGGTCAAGCTCTATTCGGAGCAGATCGAGAACATCGACTCGGGGCCGGTGGAGGCGATCACCGCCACCGGCGCCTCGACCCTGCAGGTGCTGCGCTTCGGCGTCGTGCCCCAGGTCATCCCGCCGTTCCTCTCGTTCACCATCTACCGCTGGGACATCAACGTCCGCATGTCGACCATCATCGGCTTCGTCGGCGGCGGCGGCATCGGCTACATCCTGAAGCCGCGGGTGGACCTGGGCCAGTGGGGCGAGGTGGGGACCCTGGTGATCTTGATCGCCATCACCGTGTGGGCGATGGACATCCTGTCGGCGCGGATCCGCGAGAAGATCGTTTAGCCTGACCTGGTGATAAAGGCCAGGCTGAGCGGCTTGCATACACCCTAGTCGAGCGGCGGCCGATCGCCGCTTACCAGGGGGATGTCCTCGCCCGCGGCCTCGAGCTCGGTCCCGGCGGGCGCCAGGTGCTCGTCGCTGAGGATCTGGAGCAGCCGCCGCTCGGCGCCCGAGAGCGCCGCGTCCCCGGCGGAGAGCAGCTTGGTCAGCACCTCCTGGTAGCGTGCGGCGCGGTCGGCGGGCCCGGCGACCGCCGCCAGGAGGTCGCGGGCAGCCCGGCGCTCCTCGTTGGCCTTCTCGAGGTGCCGCCACTTGGCGCGCAGCGCGCCCTTCTCGTGCGCCCATCGTTCGTTGAAGACCTGCCGCAGCGTGCGCGCCGAGTCCTTGCTCAGGGCCCAGGTGGTCAGCACGTTCTTGCTCTCGTCGGGCGTCAGGTCGATCTGGGAGACGGCGAACATGTCGCCGTAGATCGCTTGAAGGTGGTCGAACATCCGGCGGTGAAGCTGCTGTCCGATCGGGCTCTGGTCGCCGATCGTGCCCATGAGATTGGTCGCCTTCTCGGTCAGGTCCGGGTAGGTGGGCATCTTGCTCGCGTCGACGATGAGCAGCAGGACCCCGCGTTCGCGCAGATCCTCTCGTTCGTTGACCAGGAGGTTGTAGAGGGGGAACATCCCCGAGTTGCTCAGCGCGCCGCCGTCGGTGACGCGGATCCTCTTGCGCGTGTCTGTCTCGCGGTGTCGCTCGATCGGGCTGAAGATGAGCTTCTGCCGGCTCCTGACCTCGACCAGCGGGAAGCCGAAGGGGAAGTTCGCCGAGGCGCGCACGGCCGCCGACAGATGGGGGTCGAAGCCGGGCACCAGGTTCTCCAACCCGTAGATGCCGTCCCGATCGTAGACCCAGGTGGGCTCGTCCTCGGGCCGTCGCTGCTCGGCCTGGCTGTGCAGCCGCTCGTTGGTGTAGAGGCTCTTGGCCAGCGGGCTGATGACGATGTCGTGACCGTCCAGCGAGCTGGTGTTGAAGATCGGCATCGGAAAGGGCGGCGTCTCTCCCGTCCACGCCTCGACGAGGTCCCGCAGGCAGAGGTTGCCCAGGCGCACGCCCCGCGGGCGCAGACTGCGTCGCGGCGGCTCGCCGTTCTCTCCCGGGAGCTCGGGATTCGTGCCGCACGGAAGACGTTCGAAGCTGATCCAGTCCTGCCAGCGCCGTTCGAAGCCCTGCCAGCTCTGCTCGATGCCGTCGCCGCGGTTGAGTCCGATGGTGACGAATCCCCACAGGGCGGGGCCGATGAAATCCTGGCTCATGGTCTCGGGGAGGTCGGCGATCTCGCTGCCTCGCAGCCGGCGGGAGACGTAGGCAGCGTTGGCCAGACTGCCGCCGGAGACGCTGCTGATCGCCTGGAGGTTCCGTGCCACCTCGGCGAACAGCTCGACGTCGGCCGGGTCGTCGTTGTCGACGTCCGGGATGTCGGCGACGCCGTGGAGCTTGGCGAGCGTCAGCCCGGTGTAGAGCGCTGCCCTCGAGCCACCGCCCGAGGCGGCGAGCACGACGACAGGCCCCTGCTCGGCGCCGCCCAGCGGCCAGCGCTCGCCGGTGACCCGCTTGAGCGGCGCCGCGCTCTCGAGGACCTCGGGATCCCAGCCCGCGCGGTCCTGCGTGAACAGACCCGATAGGTTCGCCAGGCCGGCGGCGACGAGAATCAGCACCATCCGGCGGCGGGTCTCGCGCAGCGGATTCCGCCGATACCACCAGAAGTAGAACGCCGCGCCGACGAACAGCGGGAGGAAGAACCAACGGTCCCAGCCGTTCCACATGCCGAGACCGACCAGCGCGGCGAGGGTCAGCAGGATCAGGCGCATCGGCAGCGCCTCGATGAACTCCCAGAAGTCGATCACCCGGGCCACCCACAGAATCCCCATGAGGATCGCCGAGATCGCGTAGACGGTCGCCACCGACGTGGAGGTCGTCGAGTCGCCGAGCAGCGTTCCGAGACCGGGAAGCCCGAACAGGCAGAAGGCCATGCCGAGGCTCCACAGACCGAGCGTCCAGCCGAGTCTGTAGTTCACCCCGCCGTGGGTCAGGCGGACCATGCCGTCCGATCTCGGTGGCCGCAGGTCCTTGACGAGACCGGCGAAGAAATCGCGCTCCTCTTCGACCATCTCTATCGCCGCCGCCTCCGGCACTTCGATTCGGGCCGCGCTCCGGCGCCCGGGCCAGCGCCGCATCAGCTGGTCGGGCTCGAGGGCGGCGTGCTCGAGGCTTCGGAACGGCCTGCCGCCGACATCCCAGAACGGGATCTCCTCACCCTTGCGCCGCGAGTAGATGGCGAACAGCCAGTAGAGCGTCGGCGCCGCCAGATAGAGGACGATCAGCAGGGTCGTCCAGCTGTGGTCGAAGAGCAGCGTGCTCACCGCCTCCACCTCGAGGGCGACGAAGCCGACCAGGAGCATCGCCAGCAGCAGGGCGAGCCGCTTGCGCGCCAGCCGCAGGGCGTCGGGGATGCGGAAGCCCACCAGGCTCGCGGCGAAGCTCGCCGGCAAAGAGAGATCGAGAAAGCGCTGGTAGAGGATGCGAAGCTCCCTGGCGGCCTGGAGAGTGGAACCGGCCTCGGCCTCCGTGGCAGGCTCTCCTCCGTCCCCTTGCTGGTCGTCGAGGCAGCCCGCCGCGTCGACCCTCAGCTTCTGGAACTCGAGCCCGATCGCCACCCAAGCGTCGACCGCTTGCTGGAGGTGCTCGATCTCGCGCCCGGCCCGCGTCCCGGGACCCCGCGACTGGGCCGTCAGTCGCGGGACCACCGCGTCGAGCGGGCTGGTGGGCGGGGGGAAGTAGAGGCTCTCCGCCTGCCGCAGGGCGAAGCCGCAGTACTCCCGGATGGCTTCGTTGCAGTCCGTCCGGTCGGTCTCGTAGAGCATCCCGAGGTAGAACAGGGCCTCACGCGCCGCGGCGCGGCCGCGCTGGATGAAGAGCTTGCGGCGATGGAGCATCTCCTGCTCCGCCGGGCCGAGCTGCTCGACCAGTTCCCTGGCAATCTCACGAGCTTCCTCGGGTGCCTCCGGGCCCATGCGTCCTCCTCTCGTTCGGCCGGGCGGTGTCCGCCCGTCGTCGGTGACTGGAAGCTAGGTTCGGCCGAGCATCTCAGCGGTCTGCCCAGCCGTCAATCCCCAGGGCGTGCCAAGCTCGCGGTGGTTCCGCTAGCACCGGGCGTACCCGGGTTGGAGATACTGGTCGGTGCCGAATCTACTTCAGCCCATAGGGGTAGGCCCGCCCGATGCAGGAGCCCTGCTGCTTGTGGACGCCCGGCTGCCAGGTGAGATCGACGTTGCTCGCCCGCTCGAAGACCATCACGAAGTCGGAGCCTCCGAACTGGAAGTACCCGAGCTCCTCTCCTTTGTGGAGCGTCACGCCCGGCTCGGCGGTGATCACGACGGACGAGACCTGGGCCATCCCCATGGGCAGGCACGCGACGAGGCCGATCGGCGAGTCGATCACGATCAGGCCTCGCGTCTGGACGAACTGATACCCGGTTCCGTCGAGCGCGTTGAGGACCCTGACCTTCTTCTCGACGCCGTCCTTCTCGACGATTACCTTCTGGGTCTTGACGTCGAGAAAGACCTGGCCCTGGATGACCCGCCTCTCGAGGACGGTGCCTGCTACCGGCGTGTGCCAGCGGTGATAGTCGAAGCTGTTGAGGAAATGGTGCGCGAAGATGCCGCCCCGGAATCGGTCGGCGTACTCACTGCCGGCGAGCAGTTGGCGAATCGACCAGGGAACCCCGTTGAAGTGCCGCGCCTGCTTCACGAAGATGCGCGACCGCTGGCTGATCTGCCACCAACCGACGAACGTGCTGTCGGCCGGGGAGACGATGACGCTGTCGTCGTCGAGACCGGCGATCGGCCGCATCCCCGGCTTGACATGGCGGGCGAAAAACTGGTTGAACGTCCGGTAGGCCTTCCAGTCCAGCTTCGGGTCGCCGACATAGCTCGCCGGCGGCGGCATGTACTCGTGCCAGGTGAACCACTCGTCGTTCTTGAAGCTCTCCACGTGCGCGGCCGACTCGGGAGTATCGAGGAAGGCCCCCCACGCATTCGCGAAGTCGACCATCCAGCTCGACAGGGGCTTGAGTCGGGCCGGCTTCTTGCCCGGCGTGACGGGGGTCTGCAGCTTCTTCAACGTTGGCTGATCGAGGATGAAGTAGAACCGGACGATCATCTCGTAGACATTGCGCGAGTTTCCCGTCTGGAGCGGCGCCCAGACGAGCAGCTCCTCGAGCCATTCGAGGAAACCCTTGTGGTCATTCCAGCCGGCCAGCTCGGGGAAGTCGTAGATCTCGTGGGACTGTGCCGTCCGGATCGCCTCGTCGAATCTCCTCTGCCAGCGGTGCTTCTTGATCAGCCTTCTGAGCTTGTCAACGACGTTCATCTTCGCTCCCTTCTTTCGTGAGGCGTTGCCGAGAAACGAGTGGGCTCGACGAGCCTGCGGGGCCGCGCCCATGGCACCGCCTCGATGTCGTCGGGGGTCTTTGGCGGAGCCCCGGCTCGGCGCTTCGCGAGGTCTGCACCGGCCCTCCCGGCTCAACGGCACTCCCTGCCCCCAGGTCGCAGGGCTCTTCCGACCCGACCTACTGAAAAGACCGTAGCCCCCGGGTGCGGCCGCGGCGCCACCCCCACGGGTGGGGCCCCGTCGCCGGTAGAACCCCGGCGGCTGGGAGACCTCGGCGCGCTGGCGTCATTCGTACTCGATTTTGCAGTTGACTTCGATCGACTTGATCGGCCTGTCGGCCAGGTTGGCGTCGATGGTGATCGGCCCGGCGCCGAGGGCCGCCGCCTGGTCGCCGGTCTCGACCTGCCTCGAAACGGCGACCTTGGGAGCCGCGGGCCCTGCTGCGGGAGTGCCGGCGACCTGTGGCGCGCCGCCCCCGGCGGGTGGGGGGGCCGGCGCCGCGGCCGGCGCCGCCAGCTCCTCCGGACGCACCTTCTGCCGGAACTCGGCCATAGCCGCGGCCAGCTTCTTCTTCTGCCCCATGTAGCTGTCCATCCCGAACTCGCTCGCCTCGGCCTCGATCTTGCGCCCCAGCCGCTGCTCGTCCTCGCTCCGGCCGAGCCCCTGGTAGACCTCGCCGAGGGTCATCAGCACCCATTCCTTGTCCCCGCGGGAGTGGAACTCCTCGTCGTCGATGATCTCCTGGCAGATCTCGCCGACCTTCTTGCGGATCATGTTGGCGTGGCCGTAGCTGACGATGGCCTCGAAGCGGTCGTCGAGCAGCAGCGCGCGCATCGTGTACATGAAGGCGACGTTGATGCCGTTGTAGTAGTCCTGCTTGACGTAGAAGCCGCGCTCGTAGAAGGCGATCGATCGGTCGAGGTAGGCCAGATCCCCGGTGTGGTCGAAGAGGCGCTTGTTGATCGCGCCCGACAGGCCGAGGGTCTCCGGGTCGGTCGAGATCTTGGGGGCGCACCAGCGGGCCAGAATCTCTTCGGCGTCGCCGAGCGCGGCGATCGCCCGCTCCTTGTCGAGGTTGCCGTCGGCGCCCTTGGCCTCGCCGTTCTTGTAGGTGACGAGGGCCAGGCGCTGGGCGAGGAAGACGTCGGGCTTGCCCTCCTGGCCCTTTCCCTTCTTGGCCTCGAGCTCGGTGTCGATCGCCTTCTGGAACAGCCGGATCGCCTCGGGGAAGTCCTTGCGCCCCTTGGCTGCCTCGGCCGCGTCGATGATGCTGGCGAGGGATTCGCCCTCTTCGACGACCTGGGTGGCGCGGTCTTCCGGCGGCACGTAGAGCGGCGGTACGAGCGCCGTCTCGCCTTCATAGACCGGGCCGGTCATGCCGGGCAGGAAGGTGTAGACCGGGCTGTCGCCCTCGATCTTGGCGTCCGGGTTCGCTTCGCGGGCAGCCTTCCAGGAGTCGAGGATGCCCTGCTGGATACTGGCGAGATGGGCGACGAAGCGCTTCTGCTCCTCGGCGGCGATCTCGTCGCCGCCGTGGTGGTACTGGTGGATGACGAAAGAGCTCAGGTCGAACGGGATCTTCGACATCAGCACCGACTCGGCGATGATGATCGTGGTGTTGGGCTTCTGCGCGTGCCGGACGCCGAGCTCGTAGAAGACGTTGGCGTTGAGGGTCGAGAGGTCGGCGACGACGATGTCCGCCTCGTAGATCCAGCGGTACATGATCGAGTCGATGCTGCCGGTCAGGTTGGCGTCGATGGCGCGAAAGGCGTTGACCCCGACGCGGTCGAAGGCCGGCCGGATCAGCTGCTCGTAGGTCTTGTCGAGATCGAGCACCCGACCGGTGGCGTAGTCGGTCTTGCGGCCGAAGCCGATGACCACGAAACAGGTGAGTTGGCGCTCGGCGGGCGGTGTCTTGCCGCTGCCGGCCGCTTTCTTGGCGGACGGTCGCTTCTTTGTGGCTGCCATGGCTCCTCCGGCCTGGTTGCGACCAGGCTCTCCCTTGCGGTTCGGGGACGTCGCCCTGGCAGCATAGCAGGGGATCGCGGGCGCACCGGGCGACCGCAACCGCCTCGTCGACGCCGCCGAAAGCGAAGTAGTCGGTCGTCCGCGAGCTTGCCCATGCCCCGTTTCGACACTCTCATCCGGCAGGTCGCAGGTCCGGCCGCTTTGACCGCGGCCCTGCGGGCGAGCCGCGGCCTGCGGCAGGCGGCGGCCGAGACCTCCACGCCGGATTTCGCCGCTCGGCAGCTCGTCAGGGCTCTCGCCGGCGACGTCGACGACCTGGCCCGGTATCTGCTGATCGCCCCGCTGGGCCCGCTGGCCTCGCCGCTGGCCGCCGACACCCTGGCCGAGCTGGTTGGCGGCGATCACCCCGGGGTTCGCGAGCATGCCGTCTGGGCCCTGGCTGGCCAGCCGCCGGTGAGCCGAGCGATCCCCGCTCTGGTGCGCGAGATCGCCGGCGGCGGTTTTGGCGGCATGCTGGCGCAGATGACGGTCGAGGAGTGGTCCGGACGGGCCGGCGCCCCTCTCCTCGACAGCCTGCGCCGTGCCCTGGAGCGGTTTCGGCGGCCGGGGGCGCGCGCGCGGCTGGTCGAGACCGCGGGCCTGCTGCTGGGCGAGGCGGCCCAGCGGCTGCTGATCGCCACAGTGCGGGACCGTGACGAGTGGCCGAGCGTCCGGGCCGCCGCGGTCGGCGGCCTCGGCAGGAGAGGTCTGGAGACCTGTCTACGGCAGCTCGAGGAGCTCGGGCTTGGCTCGGACTCCGGGGCGGCCCTTGCGGCGGCCGAGGCGCTGGGCGAGCTGGGCGGCGCCCCGGCCCGCCGCGCTCTCGAGGCCGTCGCCTCCAACCGGCCGGCCGGCGAGGACGGGCGGGTGCGCCAGGTCGCCCGCTCGGCCCTGGGTGCGCGTACCCCGGCCCCGCCGGGTGGCGGCCTGCGGCTCGCCCAGCTGGTTCTCCAAGGCCGGATCGACGGCTCCAACCACGGCGGCGGCCTGGGCGACAGCGGCGGTCTGGCGACCTTGATGGCGGGCCTGGGCCGGGCTCTGGGACGCCGCCCCGATGTCGCGCACTCCTACCTCATCGGCCGCGCCCTCGGTGGCGACGGGGTCCCGGCGGCGCTGGGCCGGCTCGATGAGACGCTCGACGGCTCGTCGTCGTTGCTTCGCATCCCGTTCGGCGGCGTGGGCGACCTGGGCGCGGCCGAGATGTGGCCCCACCGGGTGGCGATCGAGCGCGGGCTCGAGCGCCGCCTGCGCCGCCTCGCCGGCGGGGTCGACGCCATGCACCTGCGCTTTGCGGACGCCGGCACCCTGGCCGCGTGGCGGGTCTGCCGGCGCGCCGGCATCCGGGTCTTCTTCTCGCTGGCCCCCGATCCCCACGCGGTACTCCAGGCGGCAGAGCGCTCCGGCGCGCTGGATCGGCCGGGCCTGGCGCTGGCAGATCGGCGCGAGCACTATCTGTTCCGCGCCCGGCTGGTCGAGGATCTGGCCGAGGAGGCGGACGGCCTGGCTCTCTTCCCCCGGCCCGATCAGAATCGGGTGTTGGCCGATCTGGTGGGCTGCGATCTCTCGGACTCGGAGACCGATCGGGCCGTACGTACCGTGCCGGAGGGCATCGACCTCGAGATCTCGCGCCGGGGAGCTGACCGGCGGGCCGCGGCGGCAAACGGCACCGCCTCGTCGGCGATTCTCGAGACGCTCGAGGAGCGCCTGCGGGAGCTGCCGCCGGCGCGCCTCGGGCTTCCCCTGCTGACCGCGGTCGGCCGGCTCCACCCGGTCAAGGGCCTGGCCCGCCTGGTCGAAGCCTGGGCGGGGGAGCCGAGGCTGGCCGAGCGCTTCAACCTGGTGCTGGCCGGCGGAGACCTCGAGCGGCCGAACGCGGTCGAGCGCCGGGTGCTGGAGGAGATCGAGCGCTGTCTGCGACACCATCCGCGGGCGCGCCAGGGGCTGGTTCTGCTCGGGCACCAGCCGAACGAGGAGGTGGCGACGCTGCTGGCGGCAACGCGACACGGCTTCGCCCCCGAGGTTGGCGCGGGCGGCATCTTCGTCTGCCCGAGCGACAAGGAGGAGTTCGGGCTGGCGCTGCTCGAGGCGATGGCGGCCGGGTTGCCGGTCGTCGGCCCGGACGGCGGCGGCCCCGCCACCTACCTGGAAGAGGGCCGCAACGGCTTTCTGGCGGCGCCCGGCTCGATGTCCGCGCTGCGCGGGGCGGTCGGGCGCGCCGCCGCTCGCCGCCACGACGAGGTGCTGATGCGCCGGGCGCGGGCGACGGTGGCCGGGCGTTTCTCGGTAGATCGGATGGCCGAGGGCCTGGCCGAGCTGTACAGTCACCGCGTCGGGCGGCGGCGGCCCGCGACCTCGGCATGAGAACTCCGGTTGTCACCCTCGACCGCACTTCGCGCCCCCCGCCGGGCTCTGCGATGGCAGTGGTGGGGGCGGGCCTGTCGGGCCTTGTTTGCGCCCGCAGGCTGGTCGAGCACGGCCACCGGGTGCGGCTCTTCGACAAGGCCCGTGCCCCGGGCGGCAGGATGTCGACGCGGCGCGCCGGCGAGCTGCGGTTCGACCACGGCGCCCAGTACTTCACCGTCCGCGATCGCGACTTCCGCCGCGCGGTCGACTCCTGGCGCCGGGACGGGGTGGTGGAGAGGTGGAGGGGGCGTATCGCGGTGCTCGAGGGCGGCGGCAGACGGGCCGAGGCGGGCGACGCCGAGCGTTTCGTCGGTATCCCCGGCATGAGCGCGCTCTGCCGCCACCTTGCCGCGGACCTCGATGTCTCCCTCGAGACCCCGGTTGACGCGCTCGCGCGCGACGCCGACGGCTGGAGCCTGGTGGGGGCGGACGGCGCCGAGCTGGGACGCTACGACTCGGTCGTGGTGTCCGCGCCGGCGCCGCAGACGGCGGCGCTGTTGGCGCCGGTCGCCCCGCGGCTGGCTGCGGCGGCCGCCGGGGTGGAGATGACGCCTTGCTGGGCGGCGATGGTCGCCTTCGGCGAGCCCATCGAAGCAGGCTTCGACGCCGCTTTCGTCAACGGCCCGGTGCTGAGCTGGGTCGCCCGCGACTCGTCGAAGCCGTCACGGCCCACCGGTGAGGCCTGGGTCCTGCACGGCTCGCCTGACTGGACTCGCCGCCATCTCGAGTTGGATCGCGCGGAGGCTGCCGAGCGGCTGCTCGCGGCCTTCGGCGAGGCGCTGGGCGCCGCCCTCGGGGCCCCATTCCACCTGGACGCCCACCGGTGGCGCTTTGCCCTGCCGCAGCCGCTCGCCGAGCCCTGCCTGTTCGACTCCGGATTGCGGCTGGCGGCTTGCGGCGACTGGTGCGGCGGCCCGCGGGTGGAAGGCGCTTTCCTCTCCGGGCGCGCCGCCGCCGGCCGGCTGCTGCTGCCGCGGCCGGAGCAGGCGTAGCCGCCTCGGCACGACCGGGCTTGATCAGGGCCGGCGCCGGCCGCCGTCAGCGACCGTCGCCTCAGGCGCTCCGCTCTAGCAGCGTCCGGTAGAGCTCGCGAAACTGCCCGGTCACCTTGTGGCTCGGCGCCAGGTAGACCAGCGGCCGGTGGCGCTCGTGCGACTCGCGCACCTTGACCGAGGCGTTGATGAACGGCCGCAGCACCGGCAGGCCCTCGGCCTCGAGCTCGGCGACCAGCCGTCGCGGCAGGCGTGCCTGTTCCTGGAACATGTTCACGACGATGCCGCCGATCTCGATCCGCTCGTTGTGGTCTTCGTGCACCTCGCGCACGGTGCCCAGCAGCTGGTAGATCGCCCGGCGGGAGAACTCGTCGCAGTCGAACGGAATGAGCACCGAGTCGGCGGCGATCAGCGCCGAGGTGGTGAAGAAGCTGATCGCCGGCGGGGTGTCGAGGAAGACGGCGTCGAAGCCGTCCAGCCGCTGCAGCAGCTCGCGGAGCTTGTAGATCTTGAAGCGCGACTCGAGCTTGGGCTGCAACTCGGCCAGCCGGGCGTCGGCGGGCAGCAGCCAGAGGTTCTCGAACGGGGTCTGGTGCACCCACTCGTCGTCGCGGTCGTCGCCGAACAGGCTGAATCCCAGGCTCTTCTCGAAGAAGTCGGCCGCGTTGGGCAGCGCCTCGCAGGCGTCGTGGCCCAGCAGATAGTGGGACGAGTTGGCCTGCGGATCGAGATCCACCACCAGGGTCTTGCGGCCCTCGGCGGCGCTCACCGCGGCCAGGTTGCAGACGACGGAGGTCTTGCCGACCCCGCCCTTTCGATTGAAGACCACGTGACGCATCGTTCGGCGCTCCTTCGCGGACACGATGGCATGCCGCGGCGCGGCGAGCGCCACTCGACGGGGTGGGCGCCTGGGTCCTCGGGTCGGGTTCCAGCCTAGTGGCCGGCGGGGCTGCCTCCTATGGGCCCAATTCGGTAGGCGCTGCCGACTCCCCGGCCCTTTCCTCGTCGGCCACCGGCGGCTCCTCTGGGAGGGTCGGGCAGACATCGCTCGCGCCCGGGACCTTGCCCACCAGCTGCAGGAAGCTCTTGAACGGACCCATGTTCTTCATCGCCTCCCACTTCGGTCCCTGGAACTTGAGCCGGCCGGTCATCATGCCGCCCATGGGGCCGTACTCGCCGGCGCCCATCTCGAGCCAGCGATCGGTCTTGGCGAACATGACGTAGTCGCACGAGGAGACCAGTTCCTCGTCGGTCTTCAGGCCGGCTTCGACGCAGGTGGCGGCGCCTTCCTGGTCCGAGATGCGGAGCTGGATCTGGGGACTGTCTGGGCAGTCCATCCGGTAGATTCGGAGCAGCTTGTAGCCGCGGTTGTCGTCGTTCTGCATCCACTTCGCCAGTCCCTCGGTCAGCGCCGGGTCCTGGTTCCACGCCTCGCACATACCAAGCGCCCAATCGCTTGACATCAGCACGGTATCCGCAGCCGGGAGGGCTCCGGCCGAAACCAGCAGCAGCAGTGCGGTGAGAATCGGAGCACAACGGATCTGCATTGGGGTTCCCCTTTTCTGATGGCCAAAGAGCCGTCGTCGGTGTGCATACCCTCCCCTGTATGTGGACGCGACGCCAGACATGGCGGGGCGGGCCGTGTTGCCCACCCTTGCAGGTGGCTGGGTTCAGCGGGCCAGGATCGAGATCAGCCCGGCCGAGAGCAGCAGCACAACCAACTGCAGGGCGACGCCGGCCCTGAGGAAGTCGCCGAAACGATAGCCGCCCGGCCCCATCACCAGGGCGTTGACCGGCGACGCGACCGGCGTCGCGAAGGCGGTCGAGGCGGCGATCGCCACCCCCAGCAGAAGCGGCTCGGCGCTGATGTCCAGCCGGGCGGCCAGCTCCAACGCCACCGGTGCCAGCAGCACCGCGGTGGCGGTATTGGAGATGACCTGCGACAGCAGTGACGTTGCCAGCATCAGACCGAGGAGGCCGACCAGCGGCGGCGTGCCGGCCAGCGCCGAGCTGGCCGTATTGACCAGCAGCTCCAGGGCGCCGCTGTTGCCCAACGCCGTCGCCGCCGGCAGCATGGCGGCGATGAGGATCAAGCTGGGCCACTGGACGACCCGGTAGACCGTCCCCGGCTCGACCGCACCGCCGAGCAGCATCGCCAGCGCCGCGCCCACTGCCGACCAGACCAGCGGCACGCCGGTGAAGACCATCAGCCCCAGCATCGTGGCCAGTACGGCGAGGGCCCAGGGCGCGCGGGCCGCGCCGGGCAGGCGGTCGGGCTCGGCTCTGGCCTCGCTGGCGACGATCAGGTTGCGCCGGTCCCGCCGCAGCTCTTCGATGCGCTCCCACGAGCCCACCACCAGCAGCGAGTCGGCGAAGTCGAGGCGGATGGTGCTCACCGGCTGGTCGATGGCCTTGCCCCGCCGGCGTACCGCCACCACGTTGATGCCAAAGCGCTCGCGCACGCCGGACTCCCGGACGGTGCGGCCGATCAGCCGGGACTGCGGCGTCAGCAGCACCTCGACGACGCCCAGCTCGAGAATGACCTTCTCCGCCTCGATCCCGAGCTCGAACGGATGGGCTTCGAGGGCGCCAGCGGCGACGAAGGCCGCGATCGCCTCGTCCGTGCCCTTGACCAGCAGCCGGTCGCCTGCCGCGAACCGGGTGTGAGGCTCGACGGCGAAGGCGCGCGGCCGGCTCCAGGCCTCGGTGGGCGGCGCCACCCGGGCGAGCAGCGAGACCGAGTGATTGCGTCTCGCACCGACCGCCGACGCCGTGCGCCCGGCGAACGGCGAGCCGGCGGGTAGGCGGCAGACCGCCACTCGCGAAGTCAACCCGAAGAGCGCGACCAGCTCTTCCAGCGAGGGCTCTGCGGCGAGCTCGGTGCCGCCGCGCGCCGCCGGCAGGAGAGCCTTGCCGGCGACGGTGAGGAGCGTGATCCCGGCCGCCAGCCCGAGCAGGCCATACGGTGTCAGGGCGAAGAAGCCAAGGCCGGTGCCGGTGGCGTCGGCCAACGCCTGCGAGACGACCAGGTTGGGCGGTGTGCCGATCAGAGTCAGGACTCCGCCCAACTGGGCGGCGAAGGCCATGGGCAGGAGCAGGCCGGACACCGGACGGTCCAGCTTGCGCGCCAGCCCCAGTACCACTGGCAGCATCACGGCCACGGTTCCGGTGCTGCTCATGATTGCCGACAGGAGGGCCGAGAGCAGCATCACCGCGGGCAGCAGCAGGCGCTTGTCGCGGCGGCCGATTCCGGCTACCGCCGTCGCCACCCGGGCAGCGACACCGGTGCGGGTGAGGCCCTCACCGACGATGAACAGGGCGCCGATCATCACCACGATGGGTGCCGAAAAACCGGCCAGGGCCTCGCCGGTGGAGACCGCGCCGACGGCCACCAGGGCGAGAAGCGACAGCAGGGCCACGAGATCGATTCGCAGGCGGTCGGTAGCGAACAGCACCACCGTGGCGGCGAGGATGAGTAGAACGAGCGTCGCCTGGGTCATGGGTTCGATACCAGCCGGGAGCAAGGAATTCTAGCCGTTTTCACAGGGGTTGCCGCGATGCGGCAAAAGAGGTAGCTTCAGGCCGACGGCTCGCGGCTCGTTCTTGGGTGGGCGCCCAGCGCCGATAGCGGGCACCGACTGGAGGATCGCGATGGTGAATCTGCCCTTCTACGAGTTCCTGTACACGGTCCCGACCGCCGGGATCGTGGCCGGCGCTCTGCTACTGGCCGTCGGCCTGGCCTTCACCGGCGCGCCGCTGTGGCTGTGGACCGCGCTCGCCGCCGCGGGCCTCTACGGGCTGGGCGCGCCTACCTGGTCGTGGATCGCCTTCGCCGCCGTGGCGGCGCTGTTCAACCTGCCGCCGCTGCGCCGGCTGCTCAGCCGGCCGATCCTGGGCCTGGTGCGGGCGATGAAGCTGCTGCCGGCGATCTCCGGCACCGAGAAGCAGGCCATCGACGCCGGCACGGTCTGGGTCGAGGCGGAGCTGTTCTCCGGCAAGCCCGACTTCCGCCGCCTGCTCGAGCAGCCCTACCCGGGGCTCAGCGCCGAGGAGCAGGCCTTTCTCGACGGCCCGGTCGAGACGGTGTGCGGGATGACCGACGACTGGGAGGTCTTCCAGCGCCGCGACCTGCCCGCGTCGGTCTGGGAGTTCCTCAAGCGGGAGCGGTTCTTCGGCATGATCATCCCGCGAGGAGTACGGCGGCCTGGGCTTCGGGCCTTCGGCCAACAGCGCGGTGGTGGCCAAGCTGGCCACGGTCAGCAACCCGCTGGCCATCACCGTCATGGTGCCCAACTCGCTGGGGCCGGCGGAGCTGCTCATCCACTACGGCACCGAGCGGCAGAAGAACCACTACCTGCCGCGGCTGGCCCGGGGCGAGGAGATGCCGGCCTTCGCCCTCACCGAGCCGGGCGCCGGCTCCGACGCCGGCTCGATCTCGTCGCATGGCGTGGTGTTCCGCGGCGAAGACGGCGTCCTCTACCTGCGGCTCACCTGGAACAAGCGCTACATCACCCTCGCCGCGGTCGCCACCGTTCTCGGGCTGGCCTTCAAGCTGAGGGATCCCGACAACCTGCTGGGCAAGGGCGAGGAGCTGGGCATCACCTGCGCCCTGGTCCCGACCGATACGGCCGGCGTCGACATCGGGCAGCCGCCACGACCCCATGGGCGTGCCGTTCTACAACTGCCCGACCACCGGCACCGACGTCGTGGTGCCGCTCGAGGAGGCGATCATCGGCGGGGCCGAGGGGGCCGGCCAGGGCTGGCGCATGCTGATGGAGTCGCTGGCCGCCGGCCGCGGCATCTCGCTGCCGGCCCTGGCGGCCGGCGGCACCAAGGCGGTGGCCCGAATCGCCGGCGCCTACGCCCTGGTGCGCAAGCAGTTCGGCCTGTCGATCGGCCGGTTCGAGGGCATCGAGGAGCCGCTGGCCCGCATCGGCGGCTTCGCCTACCTGCTGGAAGCGGCCCGCCGCTACACCTGCGGCGGCCTCGACCAGGGGGCCAAGCCGGCGGTGGTGACGGCGATGGCCAAGCACTACTTCACCGAGATCAGCCGCCAGGCGGTCAACGACGGCATGGACGTGCTGGCGGGCAACGCCATCTCCCGCGGGCCGCGCAACCTGCTGGCCAACGGCTACATGGCGGCGCCGATCGCCATCACCGTCGAGGGCGCCAACATCCTGACCCGGACGCTGATGATCTTCGGCCAGGGCGCCATCCGCTGTCACCCCTTCGCCCTGCGCGAGATCACCGCGGTCGAGACCGGCGACCTGGTCGAGTTCGACCGCGCGCTGTGGGGCCATCTGGGCCACGTGGTGCGCAACGGCGCGCGCGCCCTGCTGCTGAGCCTGACCCGGGGCGCCCTCGGCTCGTCGCCCACCGGCGGCCCGGCCGCTCGCTACTACCGCAAGCTCGCCTGGTGCTCGGCCAGCTTCGCCTTCCTGGCCGACCTGGCCATGGGCGCGCTGGGCGGCGATCTCAAACGCAAGGAGAAGATCACCGGCCGGTTTGCCGACATCTTCTCGTGGATGTACCTCGCCGCGGCGGTGCTGCGGCGGTTCGAGGCCGAGGGGCGGCGCAAGGAAGACCTGCCGTTTCTCCGCTGGTCGATGGACTACGCCCTCGGCCAGTGCCAGGAGGCGTTCGACGGCCTGTACAAGAACTTGCGGCTGCCGGCGCTGGGCTGGCTGTTGGCTGGGCCCGTGGCGGCCTGGTCGAGGTTCAACCGGTTTGCGCCGCCACCGTCCGACGCGCTGGGCGGGCGCATCGCCCGCGCCCTGCAGGTGCCCGGCGAGCTGCGCGAACGGCTGACCGCCGGCGTCTATCAGCCGACCGACCGGCAGAGCGGCCTGGCTCGCCTGGAGCACGCCTTCGAGCTCTGCTACGAGGCCGACCGGGTGGTCGGCAAGCTGAAGAAGGCGATCCGCGCCAAGCGCCTGCCAAAGGCCCCGTTTGTGGAGCTGATCCCGCGGGCGGTCGCCGAGGGCGTGCTGGATGCCGACGAGGCGAAGCTGCTGCGGGCCGCGGAGGCGGCGCGCGACGACGCGATCCAGGTGGACTCGTTCACCCTCGAGGAGTACCGACGCTCGGCGGTGGAGCTCGAAAGCGTCGCTCCCCGGGTCGAGGAGGACCCGGCGGAACCGGTGCCGGCCTAGCCCCGGGGTCGGCTGGCTCAGCCGCCGGCGACGATGCGCCAGATCTGCGCCACGACGAAGCAGACGGCGAAGCCCATGGCCACCGGCAGCAGGGCCGAGACGGTGGTCCACTTGGCGCTGCGGGTCTCTTTCCAGATCGTGTAGATGGTCGTCGAGCAGGGGTTGTGGATCAGGCTGAAGAGCATCAGGTTGATCGCCATCAGCAGGGTCCAGCCGCCGGCGCGGAGCAGGGTGGCGGTGGCCTCCTGCGAGTCGAGCTCGAACATCACCCCGTCGCCGCCGCCGACGCCGGCGGCGCCGGTCACCAGCACGGTGAGCATGAGGATGGTCGGGATGACGATCTCGTTGGCCGGGATGGCGATGATGTAGGCCAGCAGGATCAGCCCCGAGAGGCCGAGCAGGAAGCCGAAGCCGTCCATCATCTGGATGGCGTGCAGGGCCAGGCTGGTGCCCCCGACCTTGACGTTGGCCACCAGCCAGATCACCGCTCCGGCGGGCGCCGCGAAGACCACGGCGCGCCACAGGACGACCAGGGTGCGATCGATGATCGAGGTGTAGATCGTCCGCAGGATCCGCGGCGGCCGGTAGGGCGGCAGCTCGAGGTTGAAGGTCGAGACCTCGCCGCGCAGCACGGTGCGCGACAGCAGCCAGGAGGTGGCGAAGGTGAGCACGATGCCGAGCACCGCGATGGCGACCACCGACAGCGCCGAGATCAGCCCGGCCAGATAGGCCGGCGCCAGCGAGCCGACGAAGATCGAGGCGATCAGGATCTGGGTCGGCCAGCGGCCGTTGCAGAGCGCGAAGTTGTTGGTGATGATGGCGATCAGCCGTTCCCGCGGGCTGTCGATGATCCGGGTCGAGACGATCGCCGCGGCGTTGCAGCCCCAGCCCATGGCCATGGTCAGCGCCTGTTTGCCGTGCGCGCCGACCCGCTGGAACATGCGGTCGAGGTTGAAGGCGACCCGCGGCAGGTAGCCGAAGTCCTCGAGCAGGGTGAACAGCGGGAAGAAGATCGCCATCGGCGGCAGCATGACGCTGACCACCCAGGCGGTCGCCAGGTAGATGCCGTCGATCAGCAGCCCGTCGAGCCACCAGGGCAGCGAGGCCGCCGCCGCCAGCCCCTTGAGCACCGGGTGCAGCTGGTCGATGAACAGGTTGGCGAGCATCGCCGAGGGCACGTTGGCGCCGGCGATGGTGATCCAGAAGACCATCGTCAGCAGCAGCAGCATGAGCGGGAACCCGAAGACGCGGCTGGTCACCAGCCGGTCGATGGTGCGGTCCCAGTCGAAGCGCGGCTTCTCGCCGCTGCGGGTCACCGCCCGATCGGCCAGCGCGGCCGCCTCGGCGTAGACCCCCTCGACCAGCTTCTGGTGGAAGTCCTTGCCGACCTGCCAGCGGAGCCGCCGGGTCAGGGCGAAGACCCCCGCCGGGTCGGCCTCCGCGGCGGTCTCGGGTGCCGCCGCGGCTACCGGCGCCAGGCCGCTCTCGTTCTCCTGCAGCTCGCCGAGCTCGCCGCTGCGCAGCGCGGCCTCGATCTTGGGGTCGCTGTCGAGCAGTCGCAGCGCCACCCAGCGCGAGTTGGGCAGGCCCGGAAACAGCTCGCGGACGCTGCCCGACAGATCGTCGACCGCGCGCTGGAGCGCCGAGCCCCGGCCGCCGACGCGGCGCGGCTTGCACACCGTGCGGCCGGAGGCGACGTCGCTGATCGCCCGGTTGAGCTCGTCGAGGCCCTCGCCGTGGCGCGCCGCGGTGAGGACGACCGGCACCCCGAGATCGCGCGCCAGGCGGCGCTCGTCGATGACCAGCCCCTTGCGCCGGGCCTCGTCGATCAGGTTGAGGCAGACGACCGCCCGGTCGGTGATCTCGAGTACCTGCAGCACCAGGTTGAGGTTGCGCTCGAGCCGGGTCGAGTCGACCACGATCACCGTCACGTCGGGCTTGCCGAAGAGCACGAAATCGCGCGCGATCTGCTCGTCGAGGCTGGCGGACAGCAGCGAGTAGGTGCCCGGCAGGTCGACCAGCTTGAAGCGCTGGCCGCCGCTCGAGAAGCCGCCCTCGGCCCGCGCCACCGTCTTGCCGGGCCAGTTGCCGGTGTGCTGGCGCAGACCGGTGAGGGCGTTGAAGACGGTGCTCTTGCCGGTGTTGGGGTTGCCGGCCAGGGCGACCACGTAGTCGTAGTCGCTCATGTCGACGCCCAGCTTGATCAGGTTGCCGACGTGGTGGGCCGGGCACTCGGCGCAGTTGGCGGCGCTGGGATGGCTCACGACGCCGTTCCCCCGGCCGCCCGCTGGATGCGCACCTGGTCGGCCTGCTCGCGGCGCAGCGCGATGACGGCGCCGCGCACGCGATAGCCGGTGGGATCGCCGCCCGGGCTGCGCAGCTCGGCGACGACCTCGGTGCCGGGAATCAGCCCGAGGTCGAGCATCCGCCGACGCTCGGGGCCGCGCAGGACCGGCGACAGCTCCACCACCTGGGCGTGGTCACCGAGCTCGAGCGACGAGAGGCGGGCGAACGGCCCCGACATCCGCTCGTCCTTGGGCAGTCGCCGCACGGTGAGGTTGGCGGCCAGGATCGGCGCCAGCACGTGCTCCTCGGCGTCGGCCTCGAAGGCGATGCGCTGCGGACCGGTCTCGTTGACCCGCACGCGCATCCCCGGGTAGAGGCCTTCGGCGATGAGCTGCGCGTAGATCGCGTCGGGCTCGTCCTCGACGTGCACGATCTCCGCCAGCTCGCCGACCTGGAGGTCGGTCAGCGGCCGGCCGACGAGCGGCGGGATCTCGCCGGCCGGGGTCGGGATCGGGTCGCCGTGCGGGTCGAACCGCGGGTGGCCCATCTTCGCCGACAGCGCCTCGGCCTGCTCGGGTGAGGTCGTGTGCTCGCGAATCTCGGCTTCGTGGTGCCAGGTGTCCGGCCCCAGGCCGGTCTCCTCCGCCAGATAGCGCTCCCACAGGCGGTGGATGCGGACCACCCGCAGGGCGTACTTCCTGCCCTCCGGGGTCAGGCCGTAGGCGTCGCCGTCGAACACCACCAGCTCCTGCTCCTGGAGCCGGCGGAGCAGCTCGGCGGCCCGGTTGCCGGACACCGCCAGCGCTCCCGAGACGCTCTCGAGGTTGGCGGAGCGATCCTTGTACTCGAAGTCGAACAGGTGTTTGAGGGCGTCCTCGATCAGCACCCGCTCGGTGGCGCGCAGCCCGCGCAGCCAGCGCCAGAGGAACCCACGCACGGGCCAGAGCAGCAGCACGGCGGCGGCGATGAGGGCGACGCCGAGGGTGAGGGCGAGTAGCGGATCGATCATCGGGCGGGGCTCTTGCTCGCGGCGTCGACTCGATGGCGAGCTCGGACGCTTTATTCAGTTAGTCAAAAGTGATTTTTAGGGTACTCAAAAAAAGGGGATTTGTCCAGTGCTCGGGCGCCGCCTCGCGCGTCGCTCCTCAGGGCGGCGCCCACCAACACCGCCCCAGATCTCGGATGGCGGCCCAACGGCGAATCCGCTGGTGAGACACCCTAGAGCGCCGTCACCCGCACCACCTCCTCGAAGGTGGTCAGCCCGTGCGCCAGCTTGCGCAGCGCCGCCTGCCGCAGGGTGCGCATGCCGGCCCGCACCGCTTCGCGCTTGAGCGTCGGAGTGTCGGAGCCCTCCAGGATGAGCTGCTTGATCAAGTCGTCGACCTGGAGAATCTCGAACAGGCCGGTGCGGCCCAGATAGCCGGTGGAACGGCACTCGGCGCAACCCCGGCCGGTCTTGACCTTGACCCGCTTGCCCTCGGGCACCGACAGCCGCAGGGTGCGGGCGTCCTCTTCGCTCAGGAAGTGGTCCTCGGCGCAGTGGACGCAGACCTTGCGCACCAGCCGCTGGGCGATCGTCGCGATCAGGGTGGAGTTGATCATGAAGCGCTCGACCCCCAGGTCGGCCAGCCGGGTGATCGACGCGGCGGCGTCGTTGGTGTGCAGGGTGGAGAAGACCAGATGGCCGGTGAGCGCCGCCTGGATCGCGTACTGGGCGGTCTCGGGGTCGCGGATCTCGCCCACCATGATCACGTCCGGGTCCTGACGCAGGATGTGGCGCAGCGCCGAGGCGAAGGTGACGTCGGCGCGCGTTTGCACCGCGGTCTGGTTGAACTCCTCGTAGACCATCTCGATCGGATCCTCGATCGTGGTCACGTTGATGTCGCGGTTGGCGATCGCCTGCAGCGCCGAGTACAGCGTGGTGGTCTTTCCCGAACCGGTCGGCCCGGTGACCAGCACGATGCCGTGCGGCCGGCTGATGAAGTCGTTGAACTGCTCGAGCTCCTCGACCTCGAAGCCCAGCGCCGGCAGCTCCTGGATGAGGATGCCGGGGTCGAAGATGCGCAGCACCGCCTTCTCGCCGAAGGCCACCGGCAGGGTGGAGACCCGCAGCTCGACCTCGGTGCCGCCGCGGCTGGTCTTCATCCGGCCGTCCTGGGGGCGGCGCTTCTCGGCGATGTCGAGGCGCGACATCGTCTTGATGCGGCTCACCACGGCCTTGTGCACCAGCCGCGGCAGGGTCTGGATGTCGTGCAGGACACCGTCGATGCGGAAACGGATGAGGCTGAACTCCCGCTTGGGCTCGATGTGGATGTCGCTGGCGCGGGTGTCGTAGGCGTGCTGCAGCATGAACTCGACGGCGTTGACGATGTGCTGGTCCGAGGACTCGATCTCGGACTCGTCCTTCATCTTGACCAGCTGTTCGAGGTTGCCCAGGTCGATCCCCGCCGACAGGTCGCGCTCGGCCCGCTTGACTGCGTGGCGCAGGCCGTAGAACTCGTTGATGGCGCGCAGGATGTCGGGCTCCGAGGCCACCACCAGGTCGATCTCCTGGTCGGCGATGCGGCGCAGGGAGTCGATCGACTCGATGTCGAACGGGTCGGCGCAGGCCACCAGCAGCCGGCCGTCGCGCACCGTCAGCGGGATCATCCGGTGGCGCTTGGCGAACGGCCGCGACACCTTGGACTCGATCAGGTCGGCGTCGAGCCGCAGCGGATCGATCCGGGCGTAGTCGAGGTTGGCCTCGCGGGCCAGCGCCTGGGCGATCTCCGCCTCGCCGAGCACCCCCGACGGGTCGGTGTCGCTGGGGAACTGCAGCCGCTCGACGAGCTCGTAGGCCAGCGCCCGCTGCTCGAAGGCCCGCGGGTTGCGGTGGCGCGGCAGCTTGGCTTCCTCCTTGGCGACCATGCGGGCCTGGGCGGCCGTCAGCAGCCCCTGGCGCTCGAGGACCTCGGCCACCAGCTTGGGGGTCAGGTGCATGGCGAGCAGTCTAGCAAGCCGGGGCCCCGGAGCCGGCGTAGAATCGCCGCGCTTCCATGACCGTCTCGCTTCTCGCCGCGGCCCTCGCCATCGGCTGCGCCCTCGCCTTCTCGGTGGCCGACCTGCTGCGCAAGATGCTGGCGGAGCGGATGCGGCCGCTGCCGCTGCTGGTGGCGATGTCGGCCGGCATGGCGCCGTTCTTCCTCGGCTGGTGGGTCTGGCAGGGCGGCGCCGGGGGGCCGGGGGCCGGCTACTGGCTGCCGGGCCTGGGCTCGGCGCTGCTCAACCTGGCGGCCAACGTGGCCTTCCTCGAGGCGGTGCGCATCGCGCCGCTCAGCCTGACCATCCCGGTGCTGTCGCTGACCCCGGTCTTCACCACCTTGCTGGCGATCCCGTTGCTCGGCGAGGTGCCCTCGGGACGCCAGCTCGCGGGCGTGGTGCTGGTGGTGGCCGGGGTGCTGTGGCTCAACTCCGGGGCCGGCGAGGGGGCCGCGCTGGGCAGGCTCTGGCGGTCGCTCGGGCGCGAGCGCGGCAGCCAGCTGATGGCGGCGACCGCCCTGCTGTGGTCGCTGGCCATGCCGCTCGACAAGATGGCCCTGGCCGCCTCGGGCGCGCCGTTCCACGGCCTGGCGCTCAACTGCGGGGTCGCGCTGGGGGCGCTGCTCGTGCTGGCGGGCAGGGGTCGGCTGGCGGACCTGCGCCGGCTGCGGGGCCGCTGGGGCGTCCTGATCGTGCTGATCGTCGTCGGCGCGGCGGCCCTGGTGCTGATCCTGCTGGCCATCTCCGAGACCTGGATCGGCTTCATCGAGACCATGAAGCGCGGCCTGGGCTCCTTCATGGCGGTGGTCTGGGGGCGGCTGTTCTTCGCCGAGGCGGTGACGGCGCGCAAGCTGGTGGCGGTCGGGGTGATCGCCGCCGGGGTGGCGCTGGTCGTCTGGTGAGCCGGCTCGATTCCGGACTCGGCGGCCGTCGTGCCCCTTGCGGTCGGCCCCCGCCCGCTACGGGCCCGGCCAGGCGCGCTGCTGGGCCAGCGTCGACTCGAAGTGGGCCAGGATCTCGGCCATCGAGTCGCCGCCCAGCTTCTCGAGCACCGCGTCCGCCAGCACCAGGGCGACCATCGCCTCGGCGATCACGCCCGCCGCCGGCAGAGCGGTGACGTCGCTGCGCTCGTACTGCGAGCGGTGCGGCTCGAGAGTGTCGAGGTCGACCGACGGCAGGCCGCGGCGCAGGGTGGAGATCGGCTTCTTGTAGGCGGTGACGACCACGTCCTGGCCGTTGGTGATGCCGCCCTCGATCCCGCCGGCGCGGTTGCTGGGGCGGTGCCAGCCGCCGTCCGCGCCGCGCTCGATCGCGTCGTGGGCCTCGCTGCCGGGGCCGCGCGCGGCGGCCAGCGCGGCGCCGATCTCGACCGCCTTGACCGCTGGCACCGACATCACTGCGCGCGCCAGCCGGCCGTCGAGCTTCTCGTCCCACTGGGTGTGGGAGCCGAGGCCGAACGGCACGTTGTGGGCGATGACGGTCACCGCGCCGCCCAGGGTGTCGCCGTCGTCGGCGGTCTGGTCGACCAGGGCGACCATCTCGGCCTCGCGGGAGCGATCGATGGCGCGCAGCGGGGAGTCGTCCTCGACCAGGAGCATTTCGTCCCAGCCCGGCACCGGGGCGTCGGCGCCGATCGGCCCGAGCGAGCGGACGCCGCTGCGGATCTCGATGCCGAGCTCGGCCAGCAGCATGCGGGCGAAGGCGCCGCCGGCGACCCGGGCGGCGCTCTCGCGCGCCGAGGCCCGCTCGAGCACGTCGCGCAGGTCGCGCCGTAGGTACTTGACGCCGCCGGCCAGATCGGCGTGGCCGGGCCGCGGCGACTTCAGCCGGCGCAGCTCGGCCTTGGCCGGGTCGACCTCGAGCGGGTCCATGACGCCGACCCAGTTGGCAAAGTCGCGGTTCTCGATCCACAGGGCGATGGGCGAGCCGAGGGTCTCGCCGCCGCGGACGCCGCCGCGGATCTCCACCGCGTCGCTCTCGATCTTCATCCGCCCGCCGCGCCCGTGGCCGTGCATCCGCCGGCGCATGTCGCGCCGCAGCAGCTCGAGATCGACCGCCAAACCCGCCGGCATGCCGGTGAGCAGGGCGGTCAGCCCGGGGCCGTGGCTCTCGCCGCCGGTCAGAAGCTGGAGACGGCGCATCGGGGCAGCGTATCAGCGCCGCGGCGCCGCTCGCTTGGCTACGGCGCCACCGCTGGCGAGGGCGGAGCGGCGGGCGCGAAGGCGGCAAAGGCCTCGCGCCAGGGCGAGGGGATGCGCCGCACGCGGCCGCTCGCGGCCTCCAGCCAGAGGTGGCTGGTGGCGCCGGTGGCCAGCCGCTCGCCGTCGCGGCGGACCTCATACGAGAAATGCAGGCCGCGGCTCTCGAGGCGCTCCAGCCGGGCCTCCACCTGGACGCGGTCGCCGTAGCGCGCGCCCGCGACATAACGCAGCTCGGCGCCGGTGACCAGGATCCGGTAGCCGGCCGCCTCGACGCCGGGGTAGTCGTGGCCGGTCTTGGCGCACAGCCCGGTGCGGGCGAGCTCGAACCAGACCAGGTAATTGGCGTGGTGGACCACGCCCATCGCGTCGGTCTCGGCGTAGCGGACCTCGATGTCGACCGTGTGGCTCTTGCCGTCGCGGCCTGGTGGATAATGCGGGCTACCGTCGTGGACCATGGCGGCGGACACTGTAGCGCAGCACGGTCCAGAGGATCTTGTAGCCCGCCATCACCGTGCCGTAGAGGGTGCCGGTGATCTTCGAGACGCCGATCCGCTTGCGGTAGCTCACCGGGACCTCGCGCACCACGAGACGCTGGCGTAGCGCCTTGACCTGCATCTCCGCCGTCCAGCCGAAATCGGGGTCGCTCATGTCGAGCCCCTCGAGCCGGTCCCAGCGGATGGCGCGGAACGGCCCCAGGTCGGTGTAGCGGTGGCGGTAGAGCAGCCGGATCAGCAGGCAGGCGACCAGGTTGCCGGCGCGCGCCTGGGGCAGCAGGGCGCCCGGCTCGTGCTCGCCCAGGGCGCGCGAGCCGATCACCAGGTCGGCCTCGCCGGCGAGGATCGGCGCGACCACCGCGGGCAGCTCCTCGGGATGGTCGGAGTAGTCGCCGTCGAGGAAGACGACGACGTCAGGCGGGTCGTGGCGGCGCAGGAAGTCGAGCGCTCTCAAGCAGGCGCTGCCGTAGCCGGCCCGGCTCTCACCAACCACCACGGCGCCGCCCTCCGCGGCCACCCGCGCCGTCCGGTCGGTCGAGTTGTTGTCGCAGACGACGATCCGGCGCACCGGCGGCCGGGGCACCGCGGCCAGCACCAGGGGCAGCGACGCCTCCTCGTTGAAGGCCGGGATGACGACGTCGATCTTCGCCTCGGCGGTAGCCATCGGTCGATTGTACGGACCGGAGGGGGCGGCCGGTCGCGTGCTAGAGTTCAGGCCCTCGCGCGAGGCTTCGAGCTTCGCCAGTCTCACCGATCGCCGCCGCCGAAACGGCCCAGGACTTTGCCCGTCTACCCCTACAACGAGGTGAGACCGCGCCTGGGAAAGCGGGTCTTTGTCGCCCCCGGCGCGGTGGTGGTGGGAGACGTCGAGGCCGGTGACGACTGCTCGTTCTGGTTCCAGACGGCGACCCGCGGCGACGTGCACCGGATACGCATCGGCGCCCGCACCAACATCCAGGACGGCTCGATCCTGCACGTGACGCACAAGACCCATCCGCTGACCATCGGTGCGGGCGTGGTCGTCGGCCACGCCGCCGTGGTCCACGGCTGCACGATCGAGGACGGCGCGCTGATCGGCATCGGCGCCCGGGTGCTCGACGGCGCGGTGGTCGAGCGCGGCGCCTGGATCGGCGCCGGCGCGGTCGTGGCGCCGGGGCACCGCATCCCGGCCCGTCACCTGGCGCTGGGGGTGCCGGCGCGGGTGGCGCGGCCGCTCGACGAGGCGCAGCGGGCGCTGATCCCCGAGATCGAGGCGCGCTATGTGCGGCTCAAGGACGAGTATCTAGCGGCCATGCTCGCCGCGGAGGGCGGCGAATGAGCGGCCGGCTGCGCGCGGTCAAGGGCACCCGCGACCTGCTGCCGGAGGAGACCGGCCTGTGGGCGGCGGTCGAGGCCGTCGCCCGGCGAGTCTTCGCCGGCTACGGCTACGGCGAGATCCGCACCCCGCTGATCGAGGACACCGAGCTGTTCGTGCGCGGCGTCGGCGAGACCACCGACATCGTCGGCAAGGAGATGTACACCTTTCCCGACAAGAAGGGCCGCAGCCTGACCCTGCGCCCCGAGTCGACGGCGCCGGTGGTGCGCTCGTTCATCCAGCATGGGATGGACAACCGGCCGCTGCCGCAACGGCTGTTCTACATCGGGCCGCACTTCCGCTACGAGCGGCCGCAGAAGGGCCGCTACCGCCAGTTCCACCAGATCGGCGCCGAGCTGATCGGCGACCCGGGGCCCTGGGGCGATGCCGAGCTGCTGGCGATGCTGGTCCGTTTTCTCGGCGAGCTCGGCTACGAACGGCTGGTGGTGCTGCTCAACACCGTCGGCGACGAGGAGTCGCGGGCCGCCTACCGCGAGGCGCTGCGCGAGTTTCTCGCGCCGCATCGCCAGCGGCTCGGCGAAGACAGCCGGCGACGGCTGGAGACCAACCCGCTGCGCATCCTCGACACCAAGTCGCCGGCCGAGCGCGAGATCCTGGCCGATGCGCCACGGTTGGCCGACTCGCTCAGCCCGGCCAGCCGCGCCCACTTCGACGGCCTGTGCCGGGCGCTCGATGGGCTGGGGCTCCACTACCGGCTCGAGCCGCGCCTGGTGCGCGGGCTCGACTACTACTCCCACGGCGTTTTCGAGATCGTCTCCGAGGCGTTGGGGGCGCAGGACGCCATCGTCGGCGGCGGCCGCTACGACGGCTTGATGCGCCAGCTGGGTGGTCCCGACTTGCCGGCCGTGGGCTTCGCCATCGGCGAGGACCGGCTGATCGAGGCGCTGCCCGCGACGAGCCCCTGCCGGGCCGAGCCGGCGGCGCCGGTGACGGTGCTGACGGCGGGCACGGTCGAGCCGATGGCGGCGATCGAGCTGGCCGAGCAGTTGCGCGCCGCCGGGCTGGCGGCGACGGCGGACCTCAGCGGGCGCTCGGTCAAGGCCGGCCTCAAGCGGGCCGACCGGTCCGGCGCCCGCTTCGTCGTGTTACTGGGCGACGAGGAGATGGCGGCGGGGCAGGCGACCCTGAAGGACCTGGCGGCCGGCGACCAGAGCACCGTGGGACGCGACCAGCTCGCGGCCCGGATCCAGGAGGCATCGTGAGCGGCGACAACTTGAAACGACGCGGCAGCGGCACGCTGACCGCCGCCGACGCCGGCGAGCGGGTACTGCTCCAGGCCTGGGTGCACCGACGCCGGGATCTCGGTGGGCTGATCTTCCTCAACCTGCGCGACCGCAGCGGTAACGTGCAGGTCGTGGTGCGGCCCGACGAGGCGCCCGAGGTGGCGGCGGCGCTGGCCGACGTGCGCCAGGAGTGGGTCGTCGAGGTCGTCGGCGAGGTGGCGCGCCGGGCGCCCGACGCGGTCAACCCGGAGATGGCCACCGGCGAGGTCGAGGTCGTGGCCGGCGCCGCGCAAGTGCTGGCGGAGTCGGCGGTGCCGCCGTTCACCCCCGATGCCAAGGTCGAGGCGAGCGAGGACACCCGGCTGCGCTACCGCTATCTCGACCTGCGCCGGGCGGATCTGCAGCGCAACATGATGCTGCGCCACAAGGCCACCCTCGAGGTCCTCAACTACTTCGACGAGCAGGGCTTCGTCAACGTCGAGACGCCGATCCTGACGCGGTCTACTCCCGAGGGCGCCCGCGACTACCTGGTGCCCAGCCGGGTGCATCGGGGCGACTTCTACGCCATGCCGCAGTCGCCGCAGCTGTTCAAGCAGATCCTGATGGTCGCCGGGCTCGAGCGCTATGTGCAGATCGCCCGCTGCTTTCGCGACGAGGACCTGCGCGCCGACCGCCAGCCCGAGTTCACCCAGATCGACGTCGAGATCTCCTTTGCCGACGAGGAGGAGGTGATCGCGGTCATCGAGGGCATGTTCGCCCGCCTCTTCCCGCTGATCGGGGTCGAGCTGACGCCGCCGTTCGGCCGCTTGAAGTGGGCCGAGGCGATGGCCCGCTATGGCAGCGATCGGCCCGACCTGCGCTGCCCGCTGGAGATCGTCGACCTCGGCGATCTGCTGGGCGCCAGCGGCTTCCGCGGTTTCCGCCAGGCGGTCGAGGCGGGCGGCGTGGTGCGCGGGCTGGCGGTGCCGGGAGCGGCGGCGGCGAGCCGCCGCCAGCGTGACGCCTGGGCCGAGCTGGCTCGCGCCCAGGGCGCCGCCGGCGTGCTGGTCATGACCCGCAAGGAGGGCGAGCTCGCCTTTCAGGTCAAGGACGCCCTGAGCGCCGATGAGCTGGCGGCGGTGGCCGAGCGCGCCGGGCTGGAGGAGGGCGGGGCGGTGCTCCTGGCGGCGGGGCCGGAGCGCACGATCGCCGCCGCCCTGGGCGCTTTGCGGCTGGCGACGGGGCGCGAGTACGGCCTCGTCGACGAGGCGGCGCACCGGTTCGTCTGGATCACCGAGTTCCCGCTGGTCGAGTGGGACGACGGCCGGCAGCGCTGGGACTCGACCCACCATCCCTTCACCGCCCCCGACCCGCGCGACCTCGACCGGCTGGAGAGCGATCCGGGCTCGGTGCGCTCGCGCGCCTACGACCTGGTGCTCAACGGTGTCGAGCTCGGCGGCGGCTCGATCCGGATCCACCGGCCGGAGCTCCAGGAGCGGGTATTCGCGCTGCTGGGCATCGACGCCGAGGAGGCCCGCGAGCGCTTCGGCTTCCTGCTCGAGGCGCTCTCCTACGGGGCGCCCCCGCACGGCGGCGTGGCGTTCGGCCTCGATCGGATCGTCATGCTGATGGCCGGCGCCAGCTCGCTGCGCGACGTGATCGCCTTTCCCAAGACCACCCGGGCGACCGACCTGATGACCTCGGCGCCGACACCGGTCGACCCGGAGCAGCTGGCCGAGCTCGGTCTGGTGATCGAGCCCCGCGGCGGGGACGAGGGCTGAGCCTGCGGCGGATCCGGCTGCCGCACCCCGGCGGCACGACGCCCATCCTGGTGGGCGCCGGCGCCCTGACCGAGGCCGCCGCGCCGCTCGGCCGGTGGCTCGACGGGCGGACGGTCTTCGCGGTCTCCGACCGCAAGGTGCGGCTGCTGCACGGCGCCCTGCTGGACCCTCTGGCGGGCCGCGCCGCCCGCTGGCGCTGGCTGACCGTGGCCGCCGGCGAGAGGGCCAAGCGGCTGGCCACCGCCGAGGACCTGTGGCAGCGGCTGCTGGCCGCCGGCGGCAAGCGCGACAGCCGCATCCTGGCGCTGGGCGGCGGCAGCGTCGGTGATCTGGCCGGCTTTGTCGCCGGGTGCTTCCTGCGTGGCGTCGAGTACGCCCAGCTGCCGACCACGCTGCTGGCGCAGGTCGACGCGGCGGTGGGCGGCAAGACCGGGGTGAACCTGCCGGCGGCGAAGAACAGCGTCGGGCTCTTCCACCATCCGGCTCTGGTGGTGGCGGACACCACGACCCTGGGAACCCTGCCGCGCCGCGAGCTGCGCTCGGGCCTGGCCGAGGTGATCAAGATGGCGGCTCTGCTCGACACGAGGCTGCTGGGGCTGGTCGAGCGGCGCTGGGACGAGTTGGTGGCGGCCGACCCGGAGGCGCTGGCGCCGGTGGTGGCGGCGGCGGTGCGGGCGAAGGCGGCCGTGGTGTCGGCCGACCCGGGCGAGACGGGCGAGCGGCGGCTGCTCAACTTTGGCCACACGCTGGGCCATGCGATCGAGGCCGTCATGGGCTATCGCCGGCTGCGCCACGGCGAGGCGGTTGCCTACGGCATGCTCTTCGCCCTGCGGCTGGCGCGGGCGCGGGGCCTCGCGGCCCGCGACGCGGACCGGTTGCGGGCCGCGATCCGGCGGCTCGCCCCGCCGCCGCTGCCGGCGCTCGAGTCGTCCGCCCTGATCGCCGCCATGGCGCGGGACAAGAAGGCCACCGAGTCGGGGCTCGCCTGGGTGCTGCCCGCGAGCCTCGGTCGCGGCCGGGTCGTGACGGACGTCACGTCGGCCGAGCTGCGGCGGGAGCTGGCCGCGTTCCTCGCCGATCCCTGGACCTGATCGTTCGGCCATCCGACGGCTTCTCTATCTATAATCCACCCACGCGTCCCGGAGTTGGCCGGCGACGTCGCAGATTCGCGTATGGCCGCCCACCGCCAGCTCCTACGCCGCCTCCGGCTGCGACAGCTCCTTTTCCTGCTGCTGCTGGTCTCGGGCATCGTGCCGCTGGCGGTCAGCAGCCTGCTGCTGCTCAAGCAGAACCAGGAGATCCTCGAGACCCAGGAGAAGGGCTATCTCACCGGCTGGGCCCGCTTCCTGTCGGTGGAGCTCGACAGCTTCCTGGGCTCGATCCGCGGCGAGCTCGAGCAGCTTGGCGGCTCGCTGCTGGCGGCACCGCCGGCGGGCGGCTCCGACGCCAAGCTGCAGGCCGACTGGGTGCGGGGCCATCTGGGTGACTTTCTCGCCCGGCGGCCGGAGATGATGGCGCTGCGGGTCCTGCAGCGGGACGGTTTTGGCCCCAACCTGGCGCCGGCGGAGATGGCGCCGGAGGTCGGGGAGGCCTCGCGGGAGGCGTTCGTGGCGGCCCTGGAGACCGGCGAGCCGGCCTATCGCTTCGTCCGGCTGGCCGACACCGACCAGGCGCTGGTGGTGGTGGCGGTGCGAGTGGGCGAGGAGCCCCAGCAGCTGGTCGTCGAGACCGTGACCCGGGTGCGGCCGCTGGAGCAGTTCTTCCAGCAGCAGGCGCAGGGCGCGGTTTCGGTCTTCCTGGTCGACAGCGACGGCGGCATGCTCTGGTTCCAGGGCGACGATCCGGCGCTCGAGGCGGCGGTGGTCGGCTCGAGCGCGGTGGCCGAGCTGGTCAGCAGCCCGGTGACCATGACCCAGGAGTACGAGTTGGTGACCGCCGGCGGCAGCGAGCGGATGCTCGGCCACGTCAGCCCGGTGGAGGAGTCCGGTTGGGGGGTGGTGGTCCAGCGGCCGGTAGCGGCCGCCTTCACCGCGGTGCGCGAGATGGCGTGGCGCACCGGCATCTCGACCGCCGTCCTGGTGGTCGTGGCGCTGCTGATCGCGGCGCTCGCGGCGCGCCGCGTCGGCCGCCCGATCCAGCAGCTCGCCGAGTCGACCCACGAGATCGCCGCCGGCAACTTCGGCGAGCGGGTCGAGGCGGTGGGCATCGGCCGCGAGCTGGTCGAGCTGGGGCAGGACTTCAACCGCATGAGCGGCCACGTGCAAAGCTACGTCGGCCAGCTGGAGAGGGCGGCGCAGGCCAACCGCGAGCTGTTCATCGGCTCGATGCGCGCCTTCACCGCCGCCATCGACGCCAAGGACCCCTACACCAAGGGGCACTCGGAACGGGTCGCGGCCTACAGCCGGGTGATCTCCAAGTTCCTCGACCTGCCGGCGGAGATGGAGCATCGGGTCTGGGTCGGGGCGCTGATGCACGACGTCGGCAAGATCGGCATCGAGGACCGGATCTTGAAGAAGGGCGGCGTGCTGACCGACGACGAGTACGAGGTGATGAAGCTGCACCCGGCGATCGGCGCCCAGATCATGAGCCGGATCGAGCAGCTCAAGGAGATGCTGCCGGCGATCCGCTGGCACCACGAGGCCTGGAACGGCAAGGGTTACCCCGACGGCCTGCGCGGCGAGGAGATCCCGCTGATGGCGCGCATCGTCGGCATCGCCGACACCTTCGACGCCATCACCACCAACCGGCCCTACCAGCGGGCGTTCGAGCCGGACTTCGCGGTCAAGACCATCACGCGGCTGGCCGGCGCCCGGTTCGACGCCAAGATCGTCACCGCCTTCCTGCGCGCTTTCGAGGCGGGCCAGATCCAGGTGCTTCAGCGGACGCCCAGAAGCCCCGAGCGGCTGCGCTCGGCGGCGGCGCAGGGCTAGCGGTCCCCCGAGATGCCGTTTCACAGCATCCTGACCGATCTGGTGCGGGCCGAGGAGGACACCCTCGGCGCCCTGTTCGTCGACGACTCGGGCGAGTTGATCGGTCTCGCCTGCGCCGACGAGGACCGCAGCCGGATGGAGTTGATGGCCGCCTATCTGCCGCTCTACCTGGCGCGGCTGCGGACCGCGCTCGCGGGAGTCGAGGGCGGTACGCCGCGGCTGCTCCACATCCGCCGCCAGGACCTCGACCTGCACGCCGTGGCGCTGCCCGGCGACTACGTGCTGAGCCTGGTCACCGGGCCCCGCGGCCGCGCCGCGGTGACCCGCTGGCGGCTCGAGGCGGGGGCGGAGCGGCTGGCGCGCGAGGTGCTGGGTGACTGACGGGCCGCCGACGGGCGCCGTCGAGGCCGCACCGGCGAAGCGCGGAGGGCTGTGGAAGAAGCTCAAGAAGGGTCTGTTCATGACCCACACCGAGCTTCTCGAGCGGTTCGACGCCGCGCTCGACGGGCGGGTGGTGCTGGACGAGGAGAGCCTCGAGGATCTCGAGGAGGTGCTGATCGGCGCCGACCTGGGTGTGGAGACCGCGCTCGAGCTGATCGAGAGCATCCGTGCCGACGTGCGCCGGCACGAGGCGATCGACCCCCTGCGGCTGCGCCAGCGGCTGGTCGACGAGATCGCCATCCTGCTCGGCGACGCGGCGGCGTGGCCGGCCGACGACGACGAGCCCACGATCACCCTGCTGGTCGGAGTCAACGGCGTTGGCAAGACCACCTCGGCCGCCAAGCTGGCCCGCTGGCACCAGGCGCGCGGCCGGCGGGTCTTGCTGGCGGCGGCCGACACCTTCCGCGCCGCGGCGGTGGAACAGCTCTCGCTGTGGGGGGAGAGGCTGGGGGTCGACGTGGTGAAGCAGGCCCGCGGCGCCGACCCGGGGGCGGTGGTCTACGACGCGCTGCAGGCGGCGCGGGCGCGTGGTGCCGACCGGGTGATCGTCGACACCGCCGGCCGGCTGCACAACAAACAGCACCTGATGGAGGAGCTGGCCAAGATCCGCCGGGTGATCGATCGCCGTGCCGAGGGCTGGCGGCGCGAGACCCTGCTGGTGCTCGATGCGACCACCGGCCAGAACGGCCTCGCCCAGGCGCAGGAGTTCCACAGAGTGGCGGCCGCCGACGCCGTCCTGCTGGCCAAGGTGGACGGCACCGCCAGGGGAGGCATCGTCGTCGCGGTGGCCCGCCAGCTGGGCCTGCCGGTGCGCTTCCTCGGGGTCGGCGAGGGCGCCGAGGACCTGGTCGAGTTCCGGCCGCGCGAGTTCGCCGCCGCGCTGCTCGGGTAGCCTCTACAGGTGATGGTCGACTCCATTGCTGCCGCCGGACTGAACTTCCGACGCCAGCGGGCCGAACCGGCGGGCTTCTGGGTCCGCTACCGGCCCGCCCGCTGGCCCGGTCCCGAGGCGCCGTGGCTCGACCTGGCGCGGGCCGGCCTGGGGACCTCACGGCCGCTCGCGCCGCTGGCGATCCCGCCGGCCCGGGTCGATGCGCTCGACGACCTGGTCTACCTGCCGCCGGTCGCCCCCGGCCGGCGGGCGGATCGCGACGAGCTGGCGGCGACGCTGCTCGGGAGGGGGCTGCCGGTGCTCGTCCAGCTGGCCGTCGACGAGCCGCCGCTGCCGGGCGCGGTGAGCCTGTTCGATCCGCTGCCGTCGCTGCTGGCCGGCGATCTGGACGCCCTGGCGGCGCTGCCGCCCGGAGCGACTGTGGTCTGGGGGCTGGTCGCGGGCATCACCGACGCCGCTGACCTCTGCAAACGCGGCCTGGAACGGCTTGCCGGGGCGGGGGTGACCCGCCTTCTTGCGCTCGCCCCGGGGCTCGAGCCGCGCCAGAAGCGGCAGCTCGCCGGTTCCGACGAGCGGGCGTTCGCGCGCCTGTTCCACGGCGAGCCCCCGGCCGAGCGGGAGCTCGCCCGGCTGGCCGCGGCGGCGGGCCTGGCGACACGCTTCGACCGCCCGCCGCCGCCCAGCGGCACGCCGCGGCCCGGCAACCGGATGGTCGCCGCCCGGCTGGCGCAGATGGGCGACTTCTGGCTGCGGCTCGGCCGGCCCGAGGCGGACGGTCAGGAGCTGTTCCGAGCGGCGCGTTGGATCGAGGCGGCGGACCATGACCTCGCCGCGCTCGAGCGCGAGGGCAACCTGGGGGTGCTGGGCTGGTTGAGTGACAAGGCGCGGCGGCAGGTCGAGGCGGCGCTCACCACCGGGATCCCGCCGCTTCTCCTCGAGCTCGAGGCGGAGTACCTGGGCGGGGGCGCCAGCGGCGGGGCGCCGGGCTCCTGAGGAGATGGACATGTCTGCACTCGGCAAGGCCCGCAGAGCGCTCGGGGAGGAGAGACGACCGATGAGCACAGACTGGCACTCGACCGCCTGCATCCTCTGCAGCATCAACTGCGGCATCGACGTGGCGGTGGAGGAGGGCCGGCTGGCTGGCATTCGCGGCGACCGCGATCACCCGACTTCGCGGGGCTATCTCTGCCAGAAGGCGACCCGGCTCGATCACTACCAGAACCACGCTCGTCGCCTGACCCGACCGCTGCGCAAGCGCGCCGACGGAAGCTTCGAGGCCATCGACTGGCAGACCGCGATCCGCGAGGTGGCCGACCGGCTCCTGGCCGTCCGCGACCGCCACGGCGGCCACGCCATCGCCTACTACGGCGGCGGCGGCCAGGGAAACCACCTGGGCGGCGCCTACGCCGGGCCGTTTCGCGCCGCCCTTGGCACGCCCTACCTCTACAACTCGCTGGCGCAGGAGAAGACCGGCGACTTCTGGGTCAACGGCCGGCTGTTCGGCAAGCAGACCTGTCACGTGACCGAGGGGATCGAGGAGTCGGACTACGTCGTCATCCTCGGCGCCAACCCCTGGCAGTCGCACGGCTTCCCGCGCGCCCGCAAGGTGCTGCAGGAGCTGTCGAAGGACCCCGACCGGACCCTGGTCGTGGTCGACCCGCGCCGCACCCGCACCGCCGAGCTGGCCGACGTCCATCTCCAGGTGCGGCCGGGCACCGACGCCTTCCTGATGGCGGCGATGCTCGGCACCATCGTCCAGGAGGGGCTGGAGGATCGCGATTTCCTGGCCCGTCGCACGGTCGGCTTCGACGAGCTGCGCGAGATCCTGCTACGGGTGCCGGTCGCGGAGTACGCCGCCCGCGCCGGCATCGACGCGGCGCTGGTGCGCGGCGTCGCGCGCGACTTCGCTGCCGCCGAGACCGCCTGCACGCGCCACGATCTGGGCCTCGAGCACTCGCTGCACTCGACGCTCAACACCTATCTCGAGAAGCTCCTGCCGCTCGTCACCGGCAACTTCGGCAAGGCCGGCGGCAACAACCTCCACACCCAGTTCGTCCCCCTGATCGGCCACTCCCCGGAGCCCGACGAGGGCGGCGCCACCACCCGCGTCACCGGCATGCGCGAGATCTCCAAGCTCTTCCCGCCCAACATCCTGCCGGCCGAGATCGACACCGACCACCCGGACCGGGTGCGGGCGCTTGTGGTCGACAGCGCCAACCCGATCCAGACCGGCGCCGACACCGCCGCCTATCGCCGCGCCTTCGCCAAGCTCGAGCTGCTCGTCGCGATCGACGTCGCCCACACCGAGACCACCGAGCTGGCCGACTACGTCCTGCCGGCCTCTTCGCAGTACGAAAAGTGGGAGGCGACCTTCTTCACCCTGGGCTTCCCGACCAACCACTTCCACCTGCGCCGCCCCATCCTCGAGCCGGCCGCCGACACCCTGCCCGAGCCCGAGATCTACCGCCGCCTGATGGTGGCCATGGGCGAGCTGCCGGAGAGTTTTCCCTGGCTCGAGCGGGCGGCGCGCTGGCACCGCCGGTTCCCGCGGCTGGGGATCCTGCCCAGGGCGCTGGCCCTGGCGGTGGCGCGGCGGCCGAAGCTGGGCAAGTACCTGACGATGGTGCTCTACGCCACCCTGGGGAAGGTGTTGCCGGATGGGTCGGCGGCCGCCGCGGTGGTGTGGGGGAGTAGCCGGTTCTATGCCGGGCGGTACGGCAAGCAGGTGCGCCGCGCCGGGCATGCGGGTAGCGGAGCGATGCTGGGCGAGGCGCTGTTCGAGAGCATCCTCGAGAGCGACACCGCCGTGCCGCTCAGCACCCACGAGTACGGGGAGATGTGGGATCTCGTCAGGCATCCCGACCGGCGGGTCCATCTGGCGATCCCGGAGTTGCTGGGCGAGCTCGCGGCGCTGGCCGCCGAGCCGGTCGAACGGCCGGAGGCGGCGGAGTACCCCTTCATCCTGGCGGCCGGCGAGCGGCGCTCGTACAACGCCAACCAGATCTTCCGCGATCCGGCCTGGCGGCGCAGCGACCGAGACGGGACGCTACGGATCCACCCAGAGGATGCCCGGCGGCTGGGCCTCGCCGACGGCCAGCGGGTGAGGTGCGAGTCGGCGGTGGGTGCGGTCGAGGCCGATCTGGCGCACGACGACTCCGTCCTGCCCGGCAGCCTGTCGCTGCCGCACGGCTATGGCCAGGAGTACTCCGACCCCGAGCAGCCCGGACGGCTGCGCCAGACCGGGCCGCGGATCAACGGGCTCACCAGCGCCGACCGGTGCGATCCGTGGGCGAAAACGCCCTTCCACAAGTACGTGCCGGTGCGGCTGCGAGCCCCGGCGGAGTAGCGGGCCGAGCGGCTAGGCCGACTCGGCCGCGCGGTAGCCTCGGAACAACGCGTCGAGCTCGGCGAAGTCCTCCTCGCCGAACAGGCGCATCGTCCTGCGGGCCATCAACTCCGCTGCCTCGACGACCCGGCGACGGTCGATCGTGGTTCGCTCGACGATGAGCTCCGCCCGCGTGGGGCAGATCGTCGCGATGTTGATGCTCGGCAGCTCGATCTCACCCGCCGCGATCCGGCGGCCCCGGTTCTCCTGGCTCGCATGCTGCGCGAAGACGCGCGCCACCGCCGGATAGCGGCGGCCCATCATCAGGCGGACCATGGCCCTGGCCTTCAGCGACGGCGGGGGCATTTGGTAGCCGGCGGTCCTGGTGAGGAGAACCAGGATGTCCGTGCAGCCGCGCTCGACCGCGGCCCGGATCGGGAGCAGACAGGTCAGGCCGCCGTCGACACAGGGCCGCCCGTCGATCTCCACGGCGCGGTTGTAGAGAACGGGCAGCGCGCTGGAGGCCTTGAACATCTGCGCCATGGAAGCAGGGCACTTCTTGGCGTCCAGCAGGACGTTGTCGCCGGTCTCGGCATCCGTGACGGAGATGAAGAACTCGGCCCGCCCCCTGCGAATCGCCTCTTCGTCGAGCGGCTTCTCCCGCGCCACGACCTGGTCGTAGACGTACTCCAGGTCGACGATCTTGCTCAGGCGAAGCGGGTTGTAGAAGCGGCGGTTGGTCAGCGAATCGAAGTAGATGGTCATCCCCAACGCGGCTTGTCCGGAGAGGTGATAGCCGCCGTTCACCGCGCCGGCGGAGCTTGCGTACACCTCGTCGACGCAGTCGCCGTAGCCCATGAGGCCCATGGCCAGAAGACTGCCGGCGGAGAGGACCGCGCGCATGCCCCCGCCCTCGACGACGAGGGCGATCCGTCTCCCACCCTCCGAGCCCCGGTGAGGACCTTGCTCACGGCGAGCCCTCAGGATATCGAGCACCGCCTCAGCGTTGCTGCCGACCAGATCGCAGTCTTCCTTTTTTGACCCGTGGTTGTTTGGGTCGCTCAACGTATCACGGAGTCCAGGGGCCGTATCGCTGCCCCCCGCACGAGTGGTTCTGTGCAATCATATTTCTTCGTTCAGGCAGCTGGAGACGGCGTGGAGATAGGAGAGCCCAACAGGCCAGACCCCGCGGGGGCGGTGTCGAAGCCGCTCAGGCCGGCAGCGGAGGCCGAGCGGCAGTTTCAGAACGAGGTCCTTCCCGACGAGCTCGCCTACGTACGGCGTCGGCGGGCGAGCCACGGCCTCGTCGCCGAGGGCGACAGCGAGCTCACCCCGCAGGCCGGCACCCGCAACAACCTGCTGGGCCTCGCCCTCTCCGGCGGCGGAATCCGCTCGGCGACGTTCAATCTCGGCATCCTCCAGGCCTTCCACCGGAAGGGCCTCTTCCGGCACATCGACTACCTGTCGACGGTCTCGGGCGGCGGCTTCATCGGCTCGTCCCTGACCGCCCTGATGAGCGGGGAGGCGCGGAAGGCTCTCGCCCCGCCGACACCCGATGTCGAGAGCGAGGGCGATCCGCCGCCGGAGAGCGGGGGCGGTCCGCCGCCGCAGACAGGGCCGGCCGCGTTCCCGTTCCCGCACACCGACGGCTCGGACGAGGAGGAGACGGTTCGCTACCTCCGCGGCCACTCCGATTACCTGGCGCCACAGGGCCTGACCGACTACCTGCGCGCCTTTGCCCTGCTCTCCAGAGGCATCGCCCTCAACCTCGTGCTGCTGATGCCCATCCTGCTGATCGTCAGTCTGCTGGGGATGGTCTTCTTTGTGGAGGATCTGATGGCCCCTGCCCGGAAGGCACTTGTCGAAGTTCAGGGAGAACCGCCTCTCGAAGGACGGCCACTGCCGGGGCCGCCAGTGGTCTACTCGCTTGCTGACAGCTCCTCGGTACCGGCGCCCACCCCAATACAGGCCTTGACTTACGATCATGCTCGGGGTCTACAGCTCTGGGACCTTCCTCCGCACGACACTCCCGACGACCACCCGCCGCCCAGGCCCTACGGCCTGTGGACCGACAGCTCTCCGATCGTGGCGGCCGCGTTCAGTCCGGACTACCAGGACTGGCTCGGCCGTGATGATGTTCTGCGGGAAGGTTCGGATCACATCGACACCCGAGAGCTCCCCAAGATCGCGGCGGCCGCGGCCGACGGATCGATCTGGCTCTTCTATCTCGAGGAGAATGACGACCCCGGCGCTGGCCTGCGCCGAGCCAGCGGCCGTCTGCGGGCACCCGGGCCCCTGAACGCCGGGCCCCTCAAAGACGATCCCACGCCGCGAAAGGGCCCCCTGCTGACCGAGATCGCCTTCTCGCAGGAGCCGAATGCTCACCGGCTGCTCGCCAAGACCTGGGCAGGCGGGGTGCTGGATTGCGAGATACCCAATCGCGACGAGCCTGCCGACCTGCCGCAACCCGCCGACCTCTCACATACAGAAGGCGACAAGCTGGCGGATTGCGTGCTGCGCGAAGGCGACAGTGGCCTCGAGTGGTGGCCTTCCGACACCGAAACGGCGAAACAGGAGGCGGGCCGCGAAGCTGGCGAGGCTGCGCAGCCGGGGCTGGAGAAGCTCGGGGTCGAGTGGCAGAGGCAGCAGGATGAGCACCCGGCCTGGGATCCGGAGGACTTTCGCCTGCCCCGAACCGCCTGGTCTCTCATCTGGCTGGTAGCCCTCTTCGTCGGGCTCTATCCGCTCTCCGTCCTCCTGGGGAAGGTGCTGGAACGGCTCGCCGCAGGACTGACAAGCGGCGCTCGGGGCGCCGCCGCGCTCTTCCGCGATCTGCGCCGCCGCGCCCGCAAGCCCGTCGCGACGGTTGCCGAACCGAGAATGTCCCGAGGAATGGTCGCCAGCTTGCTGGTGGCCGGCTCCGGGCTGATCTCGCCGCTGGTGTTCGGCGGGTCGATCGGCTGGTGGTACGAGACGGGGACCCTGCTCGAGCGCCGAGACAACTGGCCCGGTCTGGGCTTCGGCTGGCTCTTCTTGGCGTGGATTCTCTGCGTGTTGTTTCTGGTGCCGGTGCTCAAGCGGTGGCGACCCCTACCGGCGTCGCCGTCCGGGGGCGAGCAAGGGCCGCCGTCGCGAGCGGGGGCGATGCGCTCGACGCTTCTTCTCCTGGTGCCCTGGGGTCTGCTGCTGCTTGCCGCCGTCTGGCACGGAAAGCTCTGGGAATCGCATACACGACATCCTCGCCGGCGCCGGCTGGTGGGCGAGCACCCTCGGCCAGTTCTTCATGCCCAAGTCGGGTTTCTGGAGCACGGGGGAGTCTCCGACCCTCGCAGCCAACATCGAATTCGTCTGGCTCGTCATCCCCCTGTGGTCGATCGCTTGCGTCGCTCTCCTGAAGCCGATTCTCTTCCCGAAGCGACCGAGCGAGACCCAGACGCCGGAGAGCGAGCTCGAATGGCATCGGCGCGTCACCGGACGGCTTTACATCGCCGCCAACCTGCTGCTCTGGTTCTTTCTCGTGCTCGTCGCCTACCACTCGGTCCCGCTGAGCGTTCTGAAGTACATGATCGGGTCGTACCTGAGCGGCTTTCACCTGAGCGACGCCACGATTACAACGCTCACGCCGCTGGCCTTTCTGGGCTATCTGGCGATGCTGGAGGTCGTCCTCTGGAAGGCCTTCGCCCGGCTCGCCCGGGGACGCGTAGTTCCGACAGCCGGCCACGACATCAGCGCCGCCCAGCCGGTGCCGAAGCTCTCCGCGGCCGCCAGCAGCATCTCCTGGCGCGAGCGGTACGAGAAGGCGTTCAGCCTCGGCCTGCTGGCGCTGGCGGCCGTCGCCTTCTTCGAGGTCCAGCCCTATCTCGTGCACTATTACCACGGCCTCAAGGTGCGCGGCGAGATCGAGTGGCTCTACTTCTCTGGCGGGGGCCTCGTTCCTGGCGGTCGTCCTGGCGGCCATGTTCCTGCAGGCGATCAAGGGCGTCGGCCAGAAGTTGGCGCTGCTGGCTCTCGGCATCCTGGGGCCGATGCTGCCGTTCCTCGTCTACCTGAGCGTGGTCGAGACCCTGGTCTACGAGGCGGACTGGTTCAAGCTCCGCTGGCTCTTTTTCGGCGCCATCCAGCTGAGAATCGGCATGGTCAGAGTCTTTTTCCTGATGGTCACCGTCTCCTTCTTCGCCTACCTGCTCGGCAAGCTCATCGACGCCAACCTGACCGGCATGCACGGCTTCTACCGCGACCGCTTGAGCCAGGGGTTCCTGGTGGGGGTGGACCAGGACGGCGTCATCGGACCGGAGCGGGAGTTGAGCCTGCAGGAGATCTGCTTGGAAGGCTCGGGCGCTCCCTACCATCTGATCAGCGCCAGCCTCAACATGCAGGGCGAGAGCGCCGGCGCCCTGCGCTGGCGCAACAGCGACTTCTTCGTCTTCTCCAAGCGCTGGTGCGGCGGGCCGCACACCGAGTACTGCCTCACCGAGCAGCTCGAGTACTTCGCTCCCGACGTGCATCTCGGCAGCGCGATGGCGGTGTCAGCCGCGGCCGCGGCCCCCAACATGGGCTCCTACACCTCCGGCTTTCTGGTCATGCTGATGACCCTGCTCAACGTCCGGCTGGGGCTTTGGGTGCCCTCGCCAAGGCGGCTGCGGCGCATGGGCGAGCTCGGCATGATCGGCTCCGGCGAGCGGATCGGCGACCGGCTGCAGCGCTGGTGGCTGCAACTGAAGAACCGTCCGAGCGGCTACTACCTGGTCAACGAGATGGCCAGCCGACTCGACGCGAGCGGACCCTACGTCAACCTGAGCGACGGCGGCCACCTGGAGAACACCGGCGCCTACGAGCTGCTGCGGCGGCGCTGCCGGTTCATCATCATCGGCGACGCGGAGTCCGACCCCGAGATGCAGTTCGGGTCGCTGGCGACGCTGATGCGCTACGCCAGTATCGACCTGGGGATCGAGATCGAGATCGACCCCGGGCCGTTGCGACTCCGGAAGGACAAGACCTCGAAGGGGCATTGGGCGGTCGGCAAGATCCACTATCCGGCCGCGGCCGGAGGCAAGGACCGGGAGACCGGCATCCTGCTCTACGTCAAGACCTCCGTCGTCGGCAACGAGAGCGAGATCATCCGCGAGTACCGAGCCCGCCACAACGACTTCCCCCAGGAGTCCACCGCCGACCAGGTCTTCGAGGAGGACCAGTTCGAGGCCTACCGGGCGCTCGGCTATCACATCGGCAACGCGCTCTTCGCGACTCGAGGCGATAGCCCGTTCGCCACGTCGGCCGAGGTCCACAGCTGGTTCTGCGGGCTCGCGGATCCGCCGGCCGATGCCACGCCGGCGGCGTCCGGGTAGCGCCGGCATTCACAGCAGGATGCCGGCGGCTCGCTACGCCGGTAGCCCTTTCGATCGCCTCTGCCGACGGGCAGCGCCTTCAATTGGCCAACTGAGTTCTGTCAGTGATCACTGGCGAGAGAAGAGAGTGCATCGATTGACGCCTCCCTACGACACCCGCGCCACCAGATCGATCTCCACCAACGCCCCCGCTGGCAGCCCCGCCACCTGCACCGTCGACCGGGCCGGCTTGTGCTCGCCCATGGCCTCGGCGTAGATCCCGTTGAGGGTCTTGAAGTTGGCCAGGTCGGTGACGTAGACGGTGGCCTTGACCACGTCGGAGAAGTCGCAGCCGGCGGTCTCGAGCACCGCCCGCAGGTTCGCGAACACCCGGCGCGCCTGGGCCTCGAAGCCCTCGACCAGCTTGCCGGTGGCCGGGTCGAGGCCGACCTGCCCCGAGGTGTAGAGCCAGCCGTCGATCTCGACCGCCTGGGAGTAGGGGCCGATGGCGCCCGGTGCGTGGTCGGTGTGGTGGGTTTTCACTCGACGTCTCCTTCGTAGACCCCGATGTAGGGCAGGTTGCGGAAGTGGTCGTCCAGGTCGAGGCCGTAGCCGACGACAAAGACGTTGTCGATGGTGAAGCCGGTGTAGTGGATGGGGATCTCGATCTCGCGCGCCGCCGCCTTGTCGAGCATCGTGCACAGCTTGACCGAGCGGGCGCCGCGGAACTCGAGCAGGGCCATGATGGTGCGCAGGGTGTAGCCGGTGTCGACGATGTCCTCGATCAGCAGGACGTCGCGGCCGCGCACCGAGATGTCGACGTCCTTGCGGATGCGGATTTCGCCGGCCGTAGTGCCCGAGCCGTAGCTCGAGGTCTGGAAGAAGCCGATCTGGAGCGGCGTCCTGACCTGCTTGAGCAGGTCGACCATGAAGAAGACCGAGCCCTTGAGCACGCCGACGCAGAGGATCGGGTCGCCGCCCTGGTAGTCGCGGTCGATCTCGGCCGCCAGCTCGGTGATTCGGTGGTCGAGGTCCTCGGACGAGATCAGCACCTTCGGCCGGTCGAGGTTGATGGGGCTCATCTGGGCTCCTTGAATCTGGGGTGGGCTCCCGGTGTCACGTCGGTGTCGGTGGTCGCGTAAAGCGGCGCTAGGCGGAGCAGAGCTCCGGCCGCTCGAGCAGCCGCACGAGCAGTTCGCGCAGCCGCCCGGAGGCCGCCTCGGCCGCGGCCAGGACCTCGGTGTGGACCAGCGGTTCGGGGACCATCCCCGAGGCCGGGTTGGCGACCAGCGAGATGCCGAGGCAGCGCACCCCCATGTGGCGGGCGGCGATCACCTCGAGCACGGTGGACATGCCCACCAGGTCGGCGCCCATCCGGCGCAGCATCTCGACCTCGGCCGGGGTCTCGTAGCTCGGCCCGGCGACGCCGGCGTAGACGCCTTCGTCCAGCTCCAGGCCCAGCGCCACCGCTTCCTCGAGCGCCACTCGGCGCAGCTCGGCATCGTAGGCGGTGGTCAGGTCGGGGAAGTGGGGGCCCCAGGCCGGCGGCAGCTCGCCGCGCAGCGGGTTGAGGCCGATCAGGTTGAGGTGGTCGCGGATCAGCATCAGGTCGCCCGCCCGCGCGCCCTCGTAGAGGCCGCCCGAGGCGTTCGACAGGATCGCGGTCTCGACCCCGAGCAGCGCTCCCAGCCGGATCGAAAAGGCCACCTGGTGGCCGTCGTAGCCCTGATAGGAGTGCAGCCGGCCGCGCTGGTAGAGCACCGGCCTGTCGCTGCCCGCGTCGCAGCAGGTCGAAGGTGTGCGGGTGGCCCTCGACCCGGCCGGGGAGGAAGGGCAGGAAGTCGGCCATCGGCCGGCTGTGCCCGCCCGGGTCGCCCAGGTCGACCGCCAGACCGGAGCCGGAGACGACCATCACTCGTGGCCGCGGCCAGCCGGCCTCGTCCCATCGGGCGACGGCGGCTTCGAGCTCTGCGACCATGCCGTCCATGCTGGACGTCAATGCTAGCAGTCCCCGGGAGTCGGGCCGGCGGCCGAGCCGGCCGCCGCCGAGCCGCGCGCTCGGGGTCGCCGGTGTCCAACCGCCGCCGGCCGCTGCGGTGGCATGCGCGCCGAAAGCCCTGGCCGTGGCGCCATCGAGGCCTCGACCACGGGCTGTCATGGAATCGGATATCGTTGGGCGGCCGCAGGACCCCGCCCGCCTGAAAGGAACCGATGTCCGAGCTCGAGACCCAGATCGCCAACCGGCGCGAGAAGCAGGCGCGGCTCAGCGAGCGCGGCGTCGACACCTACCCGCCGCGCTGCGACTACGACCTCGAGCCGGCCGACGTGCACGCCCGCTTTGGCGAGCGCGACGCCGAGGAGCTGGCCGGGCTGTCCGAGCCGCTGCGGGTGCCCGGCCGGCTGACCGCGCTGCGGCGCCACGGCAAGACCTGGTTTGGCGACCTGCGCGACGGGCGCGCCAAGCTGCAGCTGATGCTGCGCCGCGACGAGCTCGAGGCCGCCTCCGGCGAGCTGCTGGAAGAGCTCGACCTGGGCGACTACGTGCTCGCCCGCGGCCGGCTCATCCGCACCCGCACCGGCGAGCTGACCCTGCAGGCGACCACCCTCGAGCTGCTGGCCAAGGCGCTCCGGCCGCTGCCCGACAAGTGGCACGGGCTGGCCGATGTCGAGCAGCGCTACCGCTACCGCTACCTCGACCTGCTGGCCAACCCCGACACCCGCCGGGTCTTCGAGACCCGCGCCGGCCTGCTGCGGGCGCTGCGCTCCTATCTCGACCGCCACGGCTTTCTCGAGGTCGAGACGCCGATGATGCAGCCGCTGGCCGGCGGCGCCACGGCGCGGCCGTTCGTCACCCACCACAACGCGCTCGATCTCGATCTCTACCTGCGGATCGCCCCCGAGCTCTACCTGAAGCGGCTGCTGGTGGGCGGCATGCACCGGGTCTACGAGATCAACCGCAACTTCCGCAACGAGGGCATCTCGACCCAGCACAACCCCGAGTTCACGATGCTCGAGTTCTACTGGGCCTACTCGGACTACGCGAAGCTGATGCACTTCACCGAGGAGATGCTGCGCGAGATCGTCGGCGAGCTCGTCGGCGAGCCGGCGCTCGAGTGGGACGGGGAGCGGCTCGAGCTGGGGGTCGACTGGCCGCGCTACACGATGCGCGAGTCGCTGACCCGGATCGCCGGCATCGACGCCGACCGGCTCGAGCACGCCGCCGACCTGGCGGCGATCTTCGCCGAGCTCGAGCTGCCCATGCCGCCGGTGATCGACGAGCCCGGGCACCCGGTCCTGCGGGCCGGCTCGGCGGCCGCCTACCGGCGCGACCACCCGGACCTCGAGGTGCCGCCGGACTGGTACGGCAACCTGCTGATGGCGCTCTTCGAGGCGCGGGTCGAGGAGCAGCTGGTGCAGCCGACCTTCATCACCGAGTACCCCGTGGCGATCTCGCCGCTGGCCAAGCTGACCCCCGGCGACGACCGATTCGTCGAGCGGTTCGAGCTCTACATCGGCGGCATGGAGATCGCCAACGCCTTCTCCGAGCTCAACGACCCCGACGTCCAGGCCGAGCGCTTCAGCCGCCAGCTGGCGGCGCGCGAGGCCGGCGACGACGAGGCCCACCGCTTCGATCACGACTACGTGCGGGCGCTCGAGTACGGCATGCCGCCGGCCGGCGGCCTGGGCCTCGGCATCGACCGGCTGGCGATGCTGTTGACCGGCAGCCCGTCGATCCGCGACGTCATCCTCTTTCCCCTGCTGCGACCCCAGGCGGCGGAGGACGACGGCTCTTGAGCCGGCGGCCGGGCCGCAGCCTGTCGCTCTATCTGGCCCTGCGCTACCTGCGCTCCGCGCGCCGCGACGCCTTCGTCACCTTCCTGTCCGTCACCGCCGCCGGCGGCATGGCCCTGGGAGTGGCCGCGCTGGTCCTCGCCCTGGCGATGCTCAGCGGCCTGCAGGGGGCGCTGCGCGGCGAGATCCTGGCGCGCACGCCGGAGATCGAGGCGGTGCTGCCGGCCGGCGCCGACGCGGCGGCGGCGCGGCAGGCGGTGGCGGCGGTGGAGGGGGTCCGCGACGCCCGGCTGGCGGTGATCGGCCGCGGCTGGCTGATGGCTCGCGGCCGGGTGCGGCCGGTGGAGCTGACCGGCTTCGAGGGGCCGCTGCCGGCGACCTTCCCTGAGGCCTCGAGCGTCGCCAACGGCCTCTATCTGAGCGAGCGGCTGGCCACCGCCTGGAACCTGGAGCCCGGTGACCTGGTCGAGGTCGGCTCGTCGCGCCCGACCCTGTCGCCCCTGGGCCCGCTGCCGCGGGTGCGCCGGCTGCGGCTGGCCGGCACCTTCGTCGCCGGCCGCACCGAGCAGGAGGAGCGGGCGGCCGTGCCGCTGGCCGAAGCGCGGGCGCTGCTGGGCGACGCCGAGCTGCGGCTGCGGGCCGAAACCGGCGATCTGCGCCTGGCGGCTCGGCTGGCGCCGGCGCTGGCGGCGGTCCTGCCGGCGGGGAGCGTGGTGCGCTCCTGGCGCGAGCTCAACCGCGCCCTGTTCTTCGCCCTGCGGCTCGAGAAGAGCCTGCTGTTTCTGGCCGTGCTGCTGATCGCGGTGGTCGCCGGGTTGGCGCTGGTGGCCGACCTGTCGCTGATCATCGCCAGCAAGCGGCCCGAGCTGGGCATGCTGGGCGCCATGGGCGCGACGCCGCGCGAGCTGCGTCGGGTCTTTCTCTGGCTGGGCGCTCTGCTGACCGCGCTGGGCGGCGGGCTGGGTCTGGCGGTGGGGGTGGCCGGCTCGTGGCTGCTGGACGAGACCCGCCTGCTGCGGCTGGGCGAGGCGTTCTTCATCGACTACGTGCCGTTCCGGGTCGAGGCCCCGGATCTGCTGCTGGTGCTGGCGGCGGTGGCCGGGCTGACCTTTCTGTGCGCCGCGGTGGCGGCGCGGCAGGCCACCGCCCTGAGCCCGATCGAGGCCCTCCGGCGATGAGCGTCGCCGTTCGCGCCCGCGGCGTCTCCAAGTCGTACCGCGACGGGGCCCAGCGCACCGAGGTGCTGTGCGGCATCGATCTCGACCTCGAGCCCGGCGAGCTGACGGCGATCGTCGGCCCCTCGGGCGCCGGCAAGTCGACCCTGCTGCACCTGCTGGGGGGGCTCGACGTGGCGGACGCGGGCGAGATCGAGGTCGCCGGCCACCGGCTGGACCAGCTGGACGCCACCGAGCTCGCCGGCTTCCGCAACCGCACCATCGGCTTCGTCTTCCAGTTCCAGGAGCTGCTGCCCGACTTCACCGCGCTCGAGAACGTGGTGCTGCCTGGGCGGATCGCCGGCCGTGACCCGGCCGCGCTGGAGCGGCGGGCGGCGGAGCTTCTGGCCGAGGTCGACATGACGCCGCGCCGCGACCGCTTCCCCTCGCAGCTGTCCGGAGGCGAGCGGCAGCGGGTGGCGCTGTGCCGGGCGCTGCTGCTCGAGCCCCCTCTGCTGCTGGCCGACGAGCCGACCGGCAACCTCGACCCGGCAGCCGGCGAGCGGGTCTTCGACCTCATGATCCGGCTCCAGCAGCGCCGCGGGACGACCGCGCTGGTGGTCACCCACAACCCGGAGCTGGCCCGGCGGTGTGGTAGACTGCTACGTCTTGAGGGCGGCGTTTTGAGGCCCGAGAGCCGTTGATTCCGGGCCCGAGAGCCTCAAACCCCGAACCCCAGGCATGTTCGAGAAATACAACGAGAAGGCTCGTCGCGCCCTCTTCTTCGCTCGCTACGAGGCCAGCAAGCTCGGTAGCCGGGTGATCGAGTCGGAGCACATCCTGCTCGGCATCCTGCGCGAGGGCGAGGAGTCGGTCAACGAGCTCTTCCAGCGCTTCGAGGTCAAGCCGGAGGTGATCCGGCGAGAGATCGAGGGCGAGCGGGTCTTTGTCGAGCGCATCTCGTCGACCGCCGAGCTGCCGCTGTCCGAGGAGTCGAAGAAGATCCTCGCCTACGCCTCGCACGAGGCCGAGAGCATGCTCCACGCCACCGTCGGCTCGGAGCACCTGCTGATCGGCATCCTGCGGGTCGAGAGCTGCCTGGCGGCGCGGATCCTCAAACAGCAGGGCGTCGAGCTGTCGACCCTGCGCGAGGAGGTGCTGTCGGTCGCCCAGGAGCGCGAGGCGTCGCAGCAGAAGAAAGAGCTGCCCTTTCTCGCCGAGTACGGCCGCGACCTCACCCTGCTGGCGGCGCAGGGCTCGTTCGATCCGCTGATCGGCCGCAACGACGAGGTGGAGCGGATCATCCAGGTGCTGTCGCGGCGCACCAAGAACAACCCGATCCTGCTCGGCGAGCCGGGGGTGGGCAAGACGGCGATCGTCGAGGGCCTGGCCCAACGCGCCGCCGAGGGGCGGGTGCCGATCTTCCTGGCGCAGAAGAAGATGGTGGCGCTCGACCTGTCGCTGATCGTCGCCGGCACCAAGTACCGGGGCCAGTTCGAAGAGCGGCTCAAGGGCATCCTGAAGGAGCTGCGGGAGAATCCCGACGTCATCGTCTTCATCGACGAGATCCACTCGCTGATCGGCGCCGGCTCGGCCGAGGGCTCGCTGGACGCCGCCAACATCCTCAAGCCGGCGCTTTCGCGCGGCGAGGTGTCGTGTATCGGCGCCACGACGCTCAAGGAGTACCGCAAGTACATCGAGAAGGACCGCTCGCTGCTGCGCCGTTTCCAGTCGATCCAGATCGCGCCGCCCACCGACGCCCAGGTGCTGAAGATCCTCGAGGGCATCGTGAGCCGCTACGAGGCCTTTCACAAGGTGACCTACACCGCCGGGGCGCTGCGCGCGGCGATCTACCAGTCGACCCGCTACATCACCGACCGCCAGCAGCCCGACAAGGCGATCGACGTCATCGACGAGGCCGGCGCCAAGGTGAAGCTGCGCCGGGTGCGCGACACCCAGAGCCTGCGCCAGCTGGAACGTGAGTTGCAAGAGGTCGTCAAGGACATGAAGGCGGCGATCTCCGAGAAGGAGTTCGAGAGCGCCGTCGAGCTGCGCGAGCAGGAGATCGAGCTGCGCGAGCACTTCGAGGGCATGCGGGCCTCGACCGACGGCGACGACCAGCTGGAAGTCAACGAGCGCGACATCGAGGACGTGATCGCCTCCTGGACCGGTATCCCCGTGGCCACGTTGCAGAGCGACGAGGCGGCCAAGCTGGCCGGCATGGAGGAGTCGCTGCAACGCTGGGTCGTCGGCCAGGACCACGCGATCAACTCGATCAGCCGCGCCATCCGCCGCTCCCGGCTGGGGGTCTCGAACCCGCAGCGGCCGGTCGGCTCGTTCATCTTCCTCGGCCCCTCCGGGGTCGGCAAGACCGAGGTGGCGCGGCGCTTGGCCGAGTTCCTCTTCGGCAGCCAGCAGTCGCTGGTGCGCTTCGACATGAGCGAGTACATGGAGAAGCACGCGGTCTCCAAGATGATCGGCTCGCCGCCGGGCTACGTCGGCCACGACGAGGGCGGCCAGCTGACCGAGCGGATCCGGCGCCAGCCCTACTCGGTGGTGCTGTTCGACGAGATCGAGAAGGCCCACCCGGACGTCTCCAACCTGCTGCTGCAGATCCTCGAGGACGGCACCCTGACCGACGCCTACGGCAACCGGGTCGATTTCAAGAACGCCCTGGTGCTGATGACCTCGAACATCGGCAGCAAGCTGGTGCTGCGCGGCGGCCGCATGGGCTTCGCCGAGGCCGACGAAGAGCGCTCGTTCGAGCGTCTCGAGCAGGAGATCCTCGGCGAGCTGCGTACCCACTTCAGCCCCGAGTTCATGAATCGCGTGGACGAGGTCATCGTCTTCAATCCGCTGGGCAGCGAACAGCTGCGGGCGATCGTCGACATCCTGCTGTACGAAGTCAACCTGACCCTGGCCGAACGTGGTCTCGAGGTCGACGTCTCGAACCCAGCCCGCGAGTGGCTGCTGGAGCGGGCCAAGATCGAGCCCGCCACCGGCGCCCGACCCCTACGGCGGACGATCCAGCGCCATATTCAGGACGCGGTCTCCGAGATCCTCATCAGCCGCCACGGCCTCGAAACCGGCAAGATCCGGGTGAGCGTCGAGGACGGCGAGCTGAAGCTGGCGCCGGCGGCGGCGCAGCCGGCGATCAGCGAGAGCTAGTCGATCATGTTCTGGCGCACCCGGATCGGGCGGCTGCTGTTCGCATGCGTGCTGCTCTGGTGGACGGCCGCCGGGGCGGCCTCGGCGCAGCAGCTCAACGGCGCGACCATCGTCTCGATCGACTTCGAGGGCCTCGCCACCCTGACGCCGGACACGGTCGAGTTCTATCTCGGCATCGAGCGTGGCGGACGGCTCGACTGGCGGCGTCTCGACCAGGCGATCCGCGAGCTCTGGGATCGGCGGCTGATCGACGACATCCGGGTCGAGGCGACGGCGGTCGAGGGCGGCGCCGCGCTCACCATCAGCCTGGTCGAGCGGCCGGTGCTGGTGGGGATCGAGTACGACGGCTTGAAGCGGGTCAGCCGCAGCGACATCGCCGACAAGATCATCAAGGAGCGCATCCGGGTGCGCGAGGGCGAGCCGCTGAGCCGCGGCGAGCTGTTCCGCCTCAAGGCGGCGGTGGAGGAGATCTACCGCGAGAAGGGCTACCGGCTGGCCGAGGCCAAGTTCACCGTCGAGGAGGTCTCGCTGGCGGACCGCCGGGTCTATTTCACGATCGACGAGGGCGACAAGGTGCGGATCGCCGAGATCGACTTCGAGGGCAACACCGTCTACGGCGACCGGCGCCTGCAGCTGACGATGAAGAAGACCAAGGAGGCCGGGCTGCTCAGCCGGATCCTCAAGAAGGACGTCTTCAACGTGGCCACCTTCGAGGAGGATCTCGACAAGGTTCGCGACATCTACCGCAAGATCGGCTACAAGAACGTCCTGCTGGGCGAGCCGCAGATCGAGGTCAAACCGACCCGCCCCGGTGGCGCCACCCTGGACGCCCAGCGGCGGCGGCTCTTCATCACCGTGCCGGTGGAGGAGGGCGATCGCTGGAAGCTGGGCGACATCACCATCGACGGTAACGACAAGTACCCCGACGAGTTGCTGCTGCCGCAGTTCGGCAAGCCGCGCGGCGACTGGCTGCGGTCGAAGGTGATCGACGATGGCGTCGAGGCGATCAACGAGATCTACAACAACACCGGCCATCTGTTCGCCCGGGTGACGCCGGAGCTGCGCGAGCGCCGCGACGAGCGGGTCGCCGATCTGGTCGTGCACGTCGACGAGGGCGATCAGTACAAGGTGGGGCGGATCGAGTTCCAGGGCAACGTCAAGACCCGCGACAAGGTGATCCGCCGCAACATGGGCGTCCAGGAGGGCCGCCTGCTCAATGCCGGCGCGCTGCGCAACAGCCTGCTGCGCATCCGCCAGCTGGAGTTCTTCAAGGTCGACGAGGAAGATCCGGTCGAGTTCGATTTCGACAACGAGGCGAAGGAGGTCAACCTCAACATCAAGGGTGAGGAGGGAGACCGGACCGAGCTGCTCTTCGGCGGCGGCTTCAGCGAGCTCGACGGACTGTTCGGACAGTTCCAGTTCAAGACGCGCAACTTCCTGGGCCGCGGCGAGACGCTGGCGGCATCGCTCCAGTCCGGCCGCCGCCAGGACGTCTTCGACATCTCCTACTTCATCCCGTATTTCCTCGACCGGCCGCAGAACGTCGGCATCCAGGCCTTCAACCGGCGGCTCGACTACGACCTGCTGGGCGGCCAGCGGGTCTTCCAGGACTCGACCGGCGGCACGCTGACCTATGGCCGCAACCTCGGCCTGTTCCGCAACGTGTCGCTGTCGTTTTCGAGCTTCGACACCACCGACCGGCGCAGGTTCCTGCTGTTCGACGGCACGTTTGCGGAGCAGGAGTTCGACCGCGGCGTCAACTCGCTGCGGTTGAGCTACGGCTACGACCGCCGCGACAGCCGGCTGCAGCCAACGACCGGCATGCGCTTCAACGGCAGCCTCGACTACGCCGGCGGTGTGCTCGGCGGCACCACCTGGTACTGGCGCCCGCGGGGCACCTTCAGCCTTTACAAGCCGCTGACCCAGGGCGGTTTCAAGTCGGTGGGCGCGATCAACGTCGAGGCGGCCTACATCGCGCCGTTCGGCGGCCGCGAGCTGTTCTTTCTCGACCGCTTCTATCTCGGCGGCGAGACCAGCGTGCGCGGCTTCAACTTCCGCTCGATCTGGGTGCGCGACGAAAACGACGTCACCCAGGTCGACGACTCGGGCTTCCCGCTCGGCGGCAACCGCTCGCTGCAGGTCAACGCCGAGTTCATCGTCCTGGTCGGCGGCCCGTTCCGGCTGATCGCCTTCGGCGACGCCGGCAAGGTCTGGGGTGAAGACCAGTCGTTCGACTTCGGCGGCTTCCGGACCAGCGCCGGGGTCGAGATGCAGATCAACGTGCCGCTGTTCGGGGCGCCGCTGCGCTTCATCTACTCGCGTAACCTGGATCCATTGCCCGACGATCGATTCGACAAGTTCCAGTTCAGTGTGGGGCCCAGTTTTTGACCCTTCATGACGGCGGCCCGCTCGCGCGCTGGCGGCGAGCGGCATAGAGTTGGCGTGATCGTCGGCGCGGGCTTGCGCCACATGCCGCCTGCTGGTTTCGCGCCGCCCGCCGCCAGGACCCAGGGGGATCTCAGTTGAGCCAAGAACAGCCGAACAGGGATGTCGAGTGGATCCGCTCGGTGCTGCCGCACCGCTACCCGATGCTGCTGGTCGACCGGGTCCTCGAGATCGAGCGCGATCGCCGGATCGTCGCCATCAAGAACGTGACCATCAACGAGCCCTTCTTCCAGGGCCACTTCCCCGACCAGCCGGTGATGCCCGGCGTGCTGATCGTCGAGGGCATGGCCCAGGCCGGCGGCATCCTGCTGCTCGAGGATCCCGCCCGCAAGGCCAACAAGCTGATTTATCTCATGTCCGTCGACCGGGCTCGCTTTCGCCGGCCCGTGGTGCCCGGCGACCAGTTGCGCTACGAGGTCGAGGTGTTGCGCCAGCGGTCGAACCACGCCAAGCTGGCGGCCCGAGCCCTGGTCGACGGCCGGTTGGCCGCCGAGGCGCTGGTGTCGTCGGCGCTGGTCGATCGCCAGCCGGGATAGGAGCATCTCCGATGCCAACCGCGATCCACCCCACCGCCGTGGTCGATGCCCGAGCCGAGCTCGGCCTGGACGTCGAGATCGGCCCGTACGCGGTCGTCGAGGCCGAGGTCGAGGTCGGGGACCGGTGCCGGATCGGCTCCGGCGCCCAGATCGCCGGACCGACGACGCTCGGCCCGGACAACCGGATCTTCTCGCACGCCTGCATCGGCTTCGACCCCCAGGACAAGAAGTTCCAGGGCGAGCGCACGGTGCTCGAGGTCGGCCGGGGCAACACATTCCGCGAGTTCTGCACCGTGCATCGGGGCACCGGCCTGGGTGGCGGCGTGACGTCGATCGGCGACGGCAACCTGTTGATGGCCTACGTCCACGTGGCCCACGACTGCCGCCTGGGCGACGAGACCATCCTGGCCAACAACGCGACCCTGGCCGGCCACGTCGAGGTGCACGACCACGCGACCCTGGCCGCCTTCGGCGGTGTCCAGCAGTTCTGCCGCATCGGCCGCTACGCCTACGTCGGGGGCTACACGGTGATCACCATCGACGTGCTGCCCTTCTCGCGCGCGGTCGGCATCAAGGCGGCTTTTCTCGGCCTCAACCGGGTCGGCCTGGAGCGCCAGGGCTTCTCGAGAGAGCAGCTGCGCCGGGTGGAGTCCGCCCTGCGGGTGCTGGTGCGGTCCGGGCTCAACGCCACCCAGGCGCTGGAACGCCTGCGCGTCGAACACGCCGGCGACGAGCACGTCGACTACCTGATCGACTTCGTGGCCGGCGCCCGGCGTGGCTTCATCAAGGCGCTGCCGGGCCGCCGCGGGGCTCGGGGGGAGGGCAGCGATTCTGCCGGCTGAGCCCGCCAGGATCGGCGTCGTCGGCACTGGCGCCATGGGCGCCAACCACGTGCGCGTGCTGTCGCGCATGGCCGGCGCCGAGCTGGTCGGGATCTACGATGCCGACGCCGGCAGGGCCGAGCGCCTGGCGGCCGATCACGGCACCCGGGCCTTCGACGAGCTCGCCCGGCTGCTCGACGCCGTCGACGGCGTGGTGCTGGCGACTCCCACCGCTCTCGCATGCCGAGGTCGGCTGCCAGATCCTGGCTCGGGGACGGCACCTGCTGGTCGAGAAGCCGATTGCCCCGAGCCTGGCCGACGCCGACGCTCTGCTGGACGCGGCCGGCGATCGCCAGCTGGCGGTGGGCCACGTGGAGTTCTTCAACCCGGCGATCCAGACACTGCTGGCGAGCGACATCGGTCGGCCCGGCTTTGTCGAGGTCCACCGCCTGGCGGTGTTCTCACACCGCAGCCTGGACATCGACGTGGTTCTCGACCTGATGATCCACGACCTGCAGATCCTGCATGCGCTGGACGCGAGCGCGGTGGTCGACCTGCGCGCTACCGGCGTCAACGTCCTGTCGGAGCGCGCCGACATCGCCAACGCGCGGATCGAGCTCGCCTCCGGCTGCGTCGCCAATCTGACCGCCTCGCGGGTCTCGGCCGAGCGCATCCGCAAGCTGCGGATCTTCGCCCCGCCCAACTACTTCTCGGTCGACTATCACGAGCAGCAGATCAACGGTGTCGCCCTCGATGACAGCGGCCCGGAGCGGCGGTTTGTGCCCAGCCGGCTGGAGGTCGAGCCGGGGGACTCGCTGGAGCGGGAGCTGACCGCGTTTATCGGCTCGATTCGCGGCGAGCAGGTCATCCAGGTCGACGGGCGCCGCGGGCGCCGGGCGCTGGAGACCGCCCTGGCCGTCGCCGAGGCGATGGCCGAACACGAGCGACACAGGAGAGCGGAATGAGCGCAATTCGCATTGGCGTCATCGGCGGCAGCGGTCTGTACGGGATGACCGGTCTGGAAGTGCAGGAGGAGCGGCGGATCGAGACGCCGTTCGGCGATCCGTCCGACCCCTACGTCCTGGGCGAGCTCGAGGGCACGCCGGTGGCCTTCCTGCCCCGGCACGGCCAGGGCCATCGGATCCTGCCCTCCGAGTTGAACTACCGCGCCAACATCTTCGGCTTCAAGGTGCTCGGCGTCGAATGGCTGATCTCGGTCAGCGCGGTGGGCTCGATGAAGCTCGAATACCGACCCACCGACATCGTCGTGCCGGACCAGTTCTTCGACCGGACCCGACACCGGGCGGACACCTTCTTCGGCAACGGCCTGGTGGCCCACGTCTCGCTGGCGCGGCCGATCTGCCCGCGGCTGCAACAGCTCTTCTTCGACAGCGCCCAGAAGGCCGGCGCCAGTGCCCACAACGGCGGCACCTACGTCTGCATGGAGGGGCCGCAGTTCTCGACCCAGGCCGAGTCCGAGATCTACCGCCAGTGGGGTGTCGACGTCATCGGCATGACCAATCTGCAGGAAGCCAAGCTGGCCCGCGAGGCCGAGATCTGCTACGCCACCATGGCGATGATCACCGACTACGACTGCTGGCACGAGGAGGAGGAGGCGGTCAGCGGCGAGGCCGTCATGGAGGTCGTGCGGCAAAACGCCAGCACCGCCCAGGACGTGGTGCGGCGAATCATCCGCCGGCTGCCGGTCGAGCGCGACTGCGACTGCGCCGACGCCCTGCGGATGTCGCTGATCACCGAGCCCGAGCGGATCCCGGCCCAGACCCGCCGCGATCTGGAGCCGATCGTCGGCCGCTATCTGGGCCCGCTGGACGATTGACTCGGGGGGTATGCGCGCCATGCGACGGATGCTGCTCACCAACGACGACGGGGTCTTCTCCGAGGGGCTGCGCCTGCTGGCGCGGTCGCTGCGCGAGATCGCCGAGGTCGTGGTGGTGGCGCCAGACCGCGAGCAGAGCGCCACCGGCCACTCGCTGACCCTGCACCGGCCGCTGCGCATGCAGCGGATCGAGGAATCCGTCTACTCGGTCGACGGCACGCCGACGGACTGCGTCAACCTCGGGGTGCTGTGGCTGCTCAAGGACCGGCCGCCGGACCTGATCGTCTCGGGCATCAACTTCGGCCTCAACATGGGCGATGACGTGACCTATTCGGGCACGGTCAGCGCCACCTTCGAGGGCACCCTGCTGGGCATCCCGTCGCTGGCCTTCAGCCAGGAGGTGGCGGAGGGATTCAGCTTCGAGCGCGGCGTCGCGGTGGCGCGTCGCTTCATCGAGGTGGTCGGCGCCGAATCCCTGCCGCCGGACCTGCTGCTCAACGTCAACATCCCGGCGGGAGAGATCCATGGCGTGCGGCTGACCCGGCTGGGCACCCGGGTCTACAAGCAGACGGTGGTGGAGAAGGTCGACCCGCGGGGCCGCAATTACTTCTGGATCGCCGGCACGCCGCAGTGGCAGGAGGAGGAGGGCACCGACCACGCGGCGGTCTCGACCGGCTACGTCTCGGTGACGCCGCTGCATCTGGACCTGACCGACTACCGCGGCCTGGAGGCCTACGAGCCGCTGCTCGAAAGGCTGCAGGCGGAGCCCGGCCTGGGATGAGTGGCGGCGCGGCCCGCCCGGCCGGCACCGGCGATCGCTATATGGCCGAGCGCCGCGAGCGGATGGTCCGCAACCTGATCGAGCGTCGGGGCGTCTCCGACCCGGCGGTGCTCGAGGCGATGCGTTCGGTGCCGCGCCATCTGTTCGTCGAGCCCCACCTGTACAACCAGGCCTACACCGACTTCGCGCTGCCGATCGGCTGGGATCAGACCATCTCGCAGCCCTGGGTGGTGGCGAGGATGACCGAGCTGATGGCCGTCGAGTCCCACCACGTGGTGCTCGAGGTGGGCACCGGTTCGGGCTATCAGACCGCGGTCCTGGCGCGGCTGGCGCGCTGGGTGACCAGCCTGGAGCGGATCCCCCAGCTGGCGCGGCGGGCGATCGAGCGGATGCGTGAGCTGGCCGTCGACAACGTCAAGATCGTCGCTTTCGACGGCAGCGCCGGCTGGACGCAGGGGGCGCCCTACGATCGGATCATCGTCACCGCCGGCGCGCCGGTGGCGCCGCGGCCCTTGCTCGACCAGCTGGCCGAGGGCGGCCGCCTGCTGGTGCCCGAGGGCGACCGCCAGGAGCAGCGGCTGAAGGTCTACGAGTCGCGCCGCGGGCGCACTCACGGCCGCGAGGCGGAGCGGGTGAGCTTTGTCCCGCTGGTGGGCCGCCACGGCTGGCCGGCGGACGGATAGGCGGGGGAGGCGACCGAGCATGGATCAACTTCACGAACTGCTGCGCGATCTGCTCCACTGGGTGGAGTCCTTCGCCGACTCGCCCAACGGCGTCTGGGTGCTGGCCGCGCTGTCGTTCGCCGAGAGCAGCTTCTTCCCGGTGCCGCCCGACGTCCTGCTGATCGCGCTCTGTCTGGGTCGGCCCGACCTGGCTTTCTGGTTCGCCACGGTCTGCGCGGTGGCGTCGGTCCTGGGCGGCATGGCGGGGTATGGCATCGGCTTCTGGGGCGGCCGGCCGCTGCTCAAGCGGCTCTTCAAGCCGGAGCGGGTGCGGGCCGTGGAGAGCTACTACGAGCGCTACAACGCCTGGGCCACCGGCATCGCCGGGCTGACCCCGATTCCCTACAAGGTGTTCACGCTCTCGGGCGGCGCCTTCTCGATCGACTTCAAGATCTTCGTCCTGGCGTCGATCATCTCGCGCAGCCTGCGCTTCTTCATCGTGGCGGCGATCGTCTACTGGCTGGGTGAGGCGGCGAGGAACTTCATCGACGAGTACCTGGGCTGGCTGACGATCGGCTTCGTGGTCCTGCTGGTGGTCGGCTTCTGGCTCGCCGGCCGCGGCGCCCGGCACGCGTCGAGAGAGGGCGAATGAGCCCGGCCGAGACCAGTGCGTCGATCCGGCTGCTGATCTCGGGCCGCGTGCAGGGGGTGGCGTTTCGATACTTCACTCGCGGCGAGGCGCGGCGCTTGGGGCTGGTGGGTTGGGTCAAGAATCTGCCGGGCGGCGAGGTGGAGGTGCGGGTGAGCGGCCCGGCCGAGGCGGTCGAGGCGTTTCGCCAGCGGCTGCGAAAGGGCCCGCCGGGCGCGCGCGTCGACGCGGTGTCGGAGTCCGAGCTGACGGCGGCGGAGGACTGGCCGGACTTTCGGATCACCTACTAGCAGCCCTAGCCCTGCCGGCGCGGGTAGAATCGAATTCCGGCCGATCAACCACCTGGAGATCCGATGGAAGACTTGAAGGCGTTCATCCGCGAGGTTCCCGACTATCCCAAGCCGGGCATCTTGTTCTACGACATCACGACGCTGCTGCAGGATCCGCACGCCCTGCGCATGACCGTGGACCGGTTCGTCTGGATGTTCTCGGGCAAGCGGGTCGACAAGGTCGTGGGCATGGAGTCGCGGGGCTTCATCTTCGGGCCGATCGTCGCCTACAACCTCAACGCCGGCTTCGTGCCGGTGCGCAAGCCCGGCAAGCTGCCCAGCGAGACCGTCAGCGAGACCTACGATCTCGAGTACGGCAGCGACAGTCTCGAGATCCACAGCGACGCCGTCGAGGCCGGGGAGAACGTGCTGATCGTCGACGACCTGATCGCCACCGGCGGCACGGCGTTGGCGACCGCCCGGCTGGTCGAGGAGCTCGGCGGCAACGTGGTCGGCCTCGCCTTCCTCATCGAGCTGACCTTCCTCGAGGGCCGCAAGAAGCTCGACGGCTACCCGGTCGAATCGTTGCTTCGCTACTAGCATCAGCTCTCGACTGCGCCGACCCATGTACCTGAATCCGCGAGGCTTTCCTCGGTTTGGAGCCGTAACGCCCGGCCAGTGATATCGTCCATTCCCCGGCGGCTGTAGCTCAGGTGGATAGAGCGGGAGCCTCCTAAGCTCTAGGTCGGGGGTTCGAGTCCTCCCAGCCGCACCAAAACCAGAACAGATCGGTAGCTACTCAACGTCATGAGCAGAATCTCGCGCAAACAGATGAAGCGGAACGAGGTGGCCGAAACGGTCGGCTCGGTGGTCGACTACACCCGTTCCCACACCCGGACCCTGCTGTGGGCGGGGATCGCCCTGATCGCAGTGCTGGCGCTGGTCGGAGCGTTCTTCGTCTGGCGGGCGCAACGCGGCGCCGGGGCGACGGCCGCGCTGGCCGAGGCGATGGCCGTAGAGACGGGCGATCCGACCGCCAGTGAGCGCTTCCAGGAGGTGATCGATCGCTTCCCTGGCAGCGGCGCCGCGGACGTGGCCCGGCTCTACCTGGGCCGCTTCGCCGCGGCCGAGGGGGACGACGCCGCCGCGAGCGAGCTGTGGCGCGCCGCCGCCGAGAAAGGCGGCGACACCGCCATGGGCCAGCAGGCGCGGCTGAACCTGTGGGAGCTCGAACGCTCGCTCGGGCGGCACGAGGAGGCCCTGGCCGAAATCCGGTCGCTGCTCGACGACGAGGCGGCGCCGCTGTCGGCCGATCAGCTGCTCTACCAGCTGGCGCTGACCCTCGAGGCCGCCGGCCAGGACCTCGAGGCCCGGGACACCTATCTGCGCCTGGTGGACGAGCACCCGCAGTCGGTGCTGCGCGGCATCGCCCAGCAGCGGGCCGACCGGCTGGGCGGCGCGGCCGGCTAGCTCTGGCTCGTGAGCCCTTACGACATCCTCGCCCGCAAGCGGGCCGGCCTGACGCTGGGCGAAGACGACCTGCGCGCGGTCGTGGCCGGCGCCAGCGACGGCGGCTGGTCCGACGCGCAACTGGCGGCCTTCCTCATGGCCGCGGCGATCCGCGGCCTCGACGGCGAGGAGACCCAGTGGCTGACCCGGGCGATGCTCGAGTCGGGCGAGCAGTGGCGGTTGTTCGACGAGGTCCCGGCGCTGGGCGACAAGCACTCGACCGGCGGGGTCGGCGACAAGGTCTCGCTGGTGCTCTCACCCCTGCTGGCGGCCTGCGGCCAGCCGGTGGTGATGCTCACCGGCCGGGCCCTGGGCCACACCGGCGGCACCGCCGACAAGCTGGAGACCATCCCGGGGCTCGATCTGGCGATCGACCGCCGCCGCTGCCTGCGCCTGATCGAGCAGACCGGTCTGGCGATCGGCATCGCCACCGACGCCATCGCGCCGGCGGACCGCCGGCTCTACGGCCTGCGCGACCGCACCGCGACCGTCGACTCGTTGCCCCTGATCACCGCCAGCATCCTGTCCAAGAAGCTCGCTACCGGCGCCGCGGCGATCGTCTTCGACGTCAAGACCGGCGACGGCGCCTTCATGCGCGAGCGCCGGGAAGCGACCGCCCTGGCTCGGCTGCTGGTCGACACCTGCACTCGGATGGGCCGGCGGGCCAGCGCCCTGATCACCGACATGAGCCAGCCGCTGGGCCGCTGCGTCGGCCATACGGCCGAGATCGGCGAGACCGTCGACTGCCTCGAGGGGCGTGGCCCGGAGGGGCTGATGGAGGTGGTCTTCGCCCTCTCCGAGGAGGTTTCGCGCCTTGCCGGTACCGGGGTCGACCGGGCTCGGCTCGAGCGGGCGATCGACAGCGGCGAAGCCCGCGCCAAGCTGGACCAGTGGGTCGAGGCGCAGGGTGGCGACCCGTCGAGCCTGGCCGAGCTCGGCCGGCGGCGAGCGCCGGTGGCGGTGCCGATCACCGCCTCCCGTTCGGGTGTCCTGGCCGCCGTGGCGACGCGGCGCCTGGGGCTGCTGCTGGGCGAGGCCGGCGCCGCGGCCCGCGGCGGTGGTGCCATCGACGTCGAGGTGACCCTCGACTGCGCGGCGCGGCTGGGCCAGTCGGTGGCGGCCGGCGACGAGCTGGCGCGGGTCTACCTGCGGCGTGCCGACGCGCGGCTGACCGCGGGGCTGGCCGCCTGCTTCGAGGTCGCCGACGAGGCCCAGCCCCCGGATCTCGTCCTCGACCGCATCCTCCCGGCTGACTCCTAGCCCGACCTCGACCCGCCGCCGTCGCTACTCGTTCGTGGGGACGAGGTCGCCGCGGCCGAAGTTGGCCGCCAGCCGCGCGAAGTCGTCTCCGTCGACGGCGCCGTTGACGACGATGTCCATCTCGTTGTCGAAACCCTGGTCGGTCCTGAGCTTGCCAAAGACCGGGCCGAAGATGGCGAGGTCGCGGCCGTCGACCCGGCAGTCGCCGTTGATGTCGCCGACGATCAGCCGCTGCGGCGTGGGGTAGCTGGTGAGCCGGTAATCGAGCTCGTTCGGCGGCTCGGCCTTGTCGCTGGCGCGGATCGAGAGCACCACCTTGCAGCGCCTGCGGCCGTCGGCCTCGGCGAACAACACCGCCTTGCGGCCGTTGCCGGTGACCACGGTGTCGACGGGTATGTCGTTGATCGCCAGGGTGGCCGAGGGCAGGAGGATGCCGGAGTCGAAGTCGAACAGCTCGACCCGGTAGTCGGTGTCGGCGTTCACCCGGTCGACCGGGCCGGGCTCGAGCAAGCGGCCTTCGACCGGGCTTTGCGAGTCGCCATCGAGAATCACCCCGGCGGCGGTCTCCGCCAGGACCTCGAAACCGGCCGCGTTCGGATGGCCGACGCGGTCGCCGGGCACCGAGGCGTAGTAGGTCACGTAGGTGTAGCGCTCGCGGTTCGGCAGGGCGTGCCAGAAATCGGCCAGCTCGAACCGCTGGCCGAACGCCAGCTGGCGAATCCGCTGGACCGCCTCGTAGGTCAGGGTGTTCGAGCTGTCGATGGCGCCGGGTGGGCGCGGCGGCAGGGTGCCGACGATCACCCTCATTCCGGAGGCACGGGCGAAACGCAGCATGAACTCGATGTTCCTCAGCGTGTCGTCCAGGGTCAGCTCGCCGCGGAGGATGCGCGTCACGTCGTTGGAGCCGATGAGCAGCACCAGGATGTCGCCGTCGCTGACCACCCCGCCGATGCGCCCAACGGCCTCCACCGTCGCCTCGCCGCCGGCGCCGAAGTTCTGCACCCGCACCCCCGGCATGCCGCCCTCTTGCAGCAGCGGCTGCAGCCGGCCCGGATAGCCGCCCAGGTTCTCCTCGTCGAAGCTGGGCAGGCCCTCGGTGATGCTGTCGCCGAGGCACTTGACCACGGCCCGGCTGCCGCTGGCGCCGCCCAGTAGCAGGCAGGCGGCCAGGCAGAGAGGCGTCGCCCGCCTCATCGCCGCGGCTCCCAGCGCAGCGCGGCGGCGCGATCGCCGCGGCGCCAGCGCAGCCCGATGCCGCCTCCCGCGGGGTGGAGCACCGGTCGCTCCCGCCGCTCATCGGCGATCTCGGCGCGCCGCAGCTCGCGGCCGTCCGGGTCCACCTCCAGGGCCGTCCAGCCGCCGGCGGCGCGGTGGAGGAGGAAGCGGCCGGCGCCGTCGAGCTCGGCGAAGCGCGGGTCGGAGGCGTGGCCCGCGCCGAGCTGGCGGGGCGCTTCCCAGCCGTCACGGAAACGGGACGTCCGCAAGCGGTAGCCGGCCCCCTGGCGCTGCGCCCAGACGATCAGGGCGCCGCCCGGGACCCGCACCAGGGACGGCGTGATGTCCGGTACGTCGTTGGCGGCCGCCAGCCGGCGCGGCTGCGCCCACCGGCCGTCCTCGCGCACGGTCCACACCAGGTCGGTGTCGCCGCCGTCCGAGGCGCTCCAGACGAGCAGCCACCGGCCGTCGTCGAGCACCGTGCCGATCAGGCCCGCCTGACCGCCGGGGCGCCTGGCGGAGACCGTTTCGACCTGGCGCCAGGCCGCGCCGTCCCAGCCGGCGGCGCGCACCTCGAAGGCGGCCGGCGAGTCGCCCTCCAGCCAGGCGAGGCCGGCGAACCCGGTGCTCGAGGCCATCGGCACCGGCCGCACGCGCAAGGCGCCGATCGGCTCGGGAACCGGCCGCAGCCGCTCGACGCCGGCGGCGCCGTCGATGATCACGCTCAGCTCCCGCCGCTGACCCAGAGCGCGGCCGCCGGCCGCGGCCCAGCCGCCCTCGAACTCCACCAGCTCCTCGATCAGCTCGCCCCGACGCAGCGGCAGCCGCAGTCGCTGGCCGTTGGCTCGCAGCAACGAGGCTCGACCCTCGGCAACCTCCATCTGCAGGCCGCGCTCGCCCGACGTCGGTTGCAGCAGAGCGGCGGCGGAGGCCGGGCCGGCGGAGGCCGGGGCGGCGCCGACCGGGAGCAGCAGGGCCGACAGCAGGATCGGGAGGCAGGGGAGTCGCGTCATCGTCTGGCGAATCCTACCAGTCGAGGCCCCGCCGGGAACACCCCGAAATCTACTCCGGCGGCGGCCGCGGCAGGCTATGATCCGCGTCCATGCTCGCCGCGATCCTGGCCGTCGGCTCCGAGCTGTTGGGGACCGAGAGGCTCGACACCAACTCGCTGCTGCTCACCCGGCAGCTCGAGCGCTACGGCGTGCGTCTGAGCCGCAAGGCGGTGGTCGGCGACGACGCCGCGGAGCTCGAGGCGGTACTGCTCGAGCTGTTCGCCGCGGCCGACCTGGTGCTGGTCACGGGCGGCCTGGGACCGACCGCCGACGATCTCACCCGGCGGGCGGCGGCCGCGGCGCTCGGTCGCCGGCTGCACGAGAGCGCCGAGATCGTCGCCGACATCGAGGCCAAGTTCGCCTCGTTCGGCATGAAGATGGCGCGGGTCAATCGCCGGCAGGCCGAGGTGATCGAGGGCGCCACGGTGCTCGCCAACGGCCGCGGCACCGCGCCCGGTCAGCGGGTCGACCACGAGCGCGGCACCCTGTTCCTGTTCCCCGGTGTGCCGCACGAGCTCGAGGCGATGACCGAGGGCGCCCTGGTGCCCTGGCTCGAGCGCCACGGCGGCCGGCAGCCGATCGAGATGCGCCTGTTCAAGGTCGCCTGCGTGCCCGAATCCACCGCCGAGGAGACGCTGGCTCCGGCCTACGAGGAGTTCGGCGCCGAGTCGATCGCGGTGCTGGCGTCGGCGGGCGAGCTGCAGATCCGGTTGACCGCGCGCGGCGGCGCCGCCGGCCCGGGCGGGCTCGACCGGCTCGAGAGACGGGTGGCCGAGCTGATGGGCGAGACCGTCTTCAGCCGCCGGCTCGACCAGACTCTCGAGTCGGTGGTCGGCGAGCTGCTGGGCGCTGCCGGCCGGACCGTGGCCACCGCCGAGTCCTGTACCGGCGGTCTGGTGGCCGAGCGGCTGACCCGGGTGGCCGGCAGCAGCGGCTGGTTCGTCGGCTCGGCGGTGACCTACGCCGACCGGCTCAAAGTGGCGCTTCTGGGCGTCGATACCGAGCTGATCGCGCGTCACGGCGCGGTCAGCCGCCCGGTGGCGGAGGCGATGGCGGTGGGCGTCCGCGAGCGGCTGGGCAGCGACTTCGGCTTGGCCGTCACCGGCATCGCCGGCCCCGGCGGCGGCAGTGCGGAGAAGCCGGTCGGCACCGTTCACCTGGCGCTGGCGGGCCCGGGCGGCGGCGAGCCGGCGCATCGGCTGCTGCGGCTGCCGGGGGACCGCGGCCGGGTGCGGCAGCTGACCAGCCATTGGGCCCTGGACCTGTTGCGCCGGCGGCTGCTGGCCGAGACCGGCGACCCGCTCCCCGGATGAGGCTGTTCGTCGCCCTGCCCCTGCCCGGCGAAGTCCGCCGGCCGCTGGCCGAGAAGGCCACGGAGCTCGCGCGGCGGCTGCCCGCGGCCCGCTGGGTGCCGGCCGCCAACCTGCATCTGACGCTGGCGTTTCTCGGCGAGACCGAAGCGGACCGTGTCGGCGGGCTCGGCCGCGCGCTGGCCGGCTGCTTCGAATCCCGCCCGCCGGTGACGCTGCGGCTGGGCGGCGGCGGCTGTTTCCCGCCCCGCCGGCCCGCCCGGGTGGCCTGGGTCGGATTCGAGGCGCCGGCGGCGCTGCTGGAGCTGCAGCGGGAGGTGGCGTCGGCGGTGGGGGAGTGGCTTGGAGTGGCGCCGGAGGGGCGGCCGTTCCATCCCCACCTGACCCTGGCGCGGCCCCGCCGGCCGTGGCCGCGGCCGGCCGTGGCTCTGTGGGCCGAGGCGTTCGCCGGACCTCAGGGACCGGCCTTCGAGGTCGGCGAGGGCCGCCTGATGCGCAGCCATCTCGGCCCGGGCGGCGCCCGCCACGAGTCGCTGGAGACCTACCCGCTGGCCGGCGCGGGCGGCGGCGCGGTGTGACAAGCTTGCAACCCGTGGTGGACGTCTCGAGGGTCGCGCGGCCAGAAATCGCGGGTTCGCATCTACGGCGTGAGGAGCGGTCGATGCGGCGGATCGGACTGGGAGCGAGCTCGTGGCCGAGGTGATCGGAGTTCTGGGCGCCGGCTCGTGGGGCACGGCGCTGGCCGTCCACCTGGCCCGGGACGGTCGCCGGGTGCGGCTCTGGTGCCGGCGCCGGGAGCTGGCGGAGGAGTTGGCCGCCGAGGGCGCCAACCGCCGCTACCTGCCCGATGCGACGCTGCCCGAAACGCTCGAGCCCACCGCCGAGCTCGGCCTGCTGGCCGGCTGCGAGACGGTCCTGGTGGTGGTGCCCTCGCACGGTTTTCGCGAGGTCGTGCGCCGCTTCCTGGCCGAGACCTCCGCGGGGAACCGGCCGACCCTGGTCTCCTCGACCAAGGGGGTCGATGCCGAGACCCTCGAGCGGATGAGCCAGGTGACCGCCGCCGAGGCCGAGCGCGCTGGGCGCGAGGTCGACTTCGCCGTCGTCTCGGGCCCGACCTTCGCCGCCGAGCTGGCGGCCGGCGTGCCCAGCGCCGCGGTCGTCGCCTCGGCCGACGACGACGTGGCGCGGCGCCTGCAGGAGCTCATGTCCACCGCCCGCTTCAGGCTCTACCGCTCGGATGACGTCATCGGCGTCGAGCTTGGCGGGGCGGCCAAAAACGTCATCGCCATCGCGGCCGGCGTCGCCACCGGGCTGGGCCTGGGTCACAACACCCTGGCCGCGCTGATCACCCGCGGCCTGCACGAGATGGTGCGGCTGGGGGTCGCTTCGGGCGGCCGGGCGCCGACTTTCTCCGGCCTGGCGGGGCTGGGCGATCTGGTGCTGACCTGCACCGGCGGGCTGTCGCGCAACCGCCGCACCGGCATCGAGCTGGCCGCCGGCAAGAGCCTGGAGGAGATCCAGGGAGCGACCACCATGGTTGCCGAGGGCGTCCGCAATTCGGCCTCGATCAACCGGCTGGCCGGCCGGCTGGGCATCGAGCTGCCGATCACCGAGCAGATGATGGGCATCATCGCCGGCGACACCACCCCCCAGGAGGCGATCCACGCGCTGATGACCCGGGCGCTCAAGGCCGAGGCCGAACTGTGACCGCGCGCACCGACAGCGGCGCCCCGGGCGGCCACCAGACGGTCCTGATCCTCGATTTCGGCAGTCAGTACACCCAGCTGATCGCCCGCCGGGTGCGCGAGAACCGGGTCTACTGCGAGGTCCACCCCTGCGACCTGGATTTGGAGTCCGCCCGCGCCCTCGAGCCGATCGGGGTGATCCTCTCGGGCGGCCCGGGCAGTGTCTACGAGGAGGGCGCGCCGGAGGCCGATCCGCGTCTGCTCGAACTGGGCGTGCCGGTGCTGGGGATCTGCTACGGCATGCAGCTGCTGGCCCACCGGCTGGGCGGCGAGGTCGAGCCCAGCGACCAGCGCGAGTACGGCCGGGCGCGCATCGCCGTCTCCCATCCCGGCGCCTTGTTCGCCGGCCTCGAGCAGCGCGAGGACGTCTGGATGAGCCACGGCGACCGGGTGCGCCGGCCGCCGGCGGGGTTCACCGTCTGCGCCACCACCGACACCGTGCCGATCGTCGCCATCGAGAACGCCGAGCGCCGCCTCTACGGCATCCAGTTCCACCCCGAGGTCTCGCACACCGTGTCCGGCGGCGAGATCCTGCGCAATTTCCTCTACGGGGTCTGCGGCGCCCGCGGCGACTGGGCGATGGCCTCGTTTCTCGAGGAGGCGGTGGCGTCGATCCGCGCCCGCGCCCCCGAGGGCGGCCTGCTGTGCGGCATTTCCGGCGGCGTCGACTCGGCGGTCGTGGCGATGCTGCTCAAACGCGCCGTCGGCGACCGGTTGACCGCGTCTTCGTCGACAACGGCCTGCTGCGCAAGGGCGAGGTGCAGCAGGTGCGCCACGGCCTGCGCGAGGAGCTCAAGCTGCCGGTGGTCGTGGCGGAGGCGGCGCCGCGGTTTCTCGCCGCGCTGGCCGGCGTCGAGGACCCGGAGGAGAAGCGCCGCCGGATCGGCCACGTCTTCATCGAGGTCTTCCAGCAGGAGGCTGCCCGGCTCGAGGGCGTCCGCTATCTGGCTCAGGGCACGCTCTACCCGGACGTCATCGAGTCGGTCTCGGTCAAGGGCCCGTCGGCGGTGATCAAGACCCACCACAACGTCGGCGGCCTGCCCGAGGAGCTCGGCTTCGAGCTCATCGAGCCGCTGCGCGGGCTGTTCAAGGACGAGGTCCGCCAGCTCGGCCGCGAGCTGGGCCTGCCCGAGGAGTACATCGGCCGCCACCCCTTCCCGGGGCCGGGGCTGGCGGTGCGCATCCTCGGCGAGGTCACCGCCGAGCGGCTGGCGGTGCTGCGCGAGGCCGACGCCATCTTCCTCGAGGAGCTCCGCCGCCGCGGCTACTACGACAAGGTCGGCCAGGCCTTCGCCGTGCTGCTGCCGGTCCGCAGCGTCGGCGTGATGGGCGACTACCGCACCTACGAGAACGTCGTCGCCCTGCGCGCCGTCGAGACCCAGGACTTCATGACCGCCGACTGGAGCCAGCTGCCGCACGACCTGCTGGCCGACACGGCGAACCGGATCGTCAACGAGGTGGCCGGCGTCAACCGGGTGGTCTACGACATCACCTCGAAGCCGCCGGCGACCATCGAGTGGGAATGAGGTTCGGCCGGCCGACCGGGCCGCCGCGCTTCGCGATTCTCACCCGCGCCGGGTGCCACCTGTGCGACGAGATGGCGGTGGAGCTCGAGGCCGCCGGGCTGGAGTTCGAGAGCGTCGACGTCGACGGGGACCCGGAGCTGCGGGCACGCTTCGGCGACGTCGTGCCGGTGCTGCTGCGCGACGGCAAGCCGGTGGCCAAGGTGCGGGTGGACGCGGCGAAGCTGCGGCGGCTGGTGCGGCGGCGGCGTTGAGCCTTGTGCAACCGATGTAGCGAGCCCGTAAGGGGATGAGGCTGGCTGCCGGAGCGGTCCCCTCTGCGGCCGGGGTGCGCGCCGCCGCTGCGCGGCCCTCGACGTCGAGGCTCCAGGTCTTGGTGCCGGGGCGTGGGTCGTGGCCCTGCCAGGAGGGGGTCGCGTTTCATGGTATCGTTCGGAGGGTTTATTCTTTATCTTCATAATGCATTTAATAATGTAGCGGCTCGGGGCCGCAGGCATGTCGGCGACGATCTCATTCAAGAGCGCGGCGCCGACTAGTCGCCGGGCGACCCGCCGGCAGAAAGGAGTGTAGTTCTCCACAGAGATGAGTCGCAGAGCCCTGACAGACTGCGAAGGGCCGCTCGAGACGCCGAGGCCGGAGCGTGAACTGGCGGCGATGGAGACGCCGAGGGCCGGATCGGAGATGCTGTAATGTCGTCCCAATCGCAGGGCGGGCTGCTGCCGGTTTCTGTCGAAGCGCTGATACCGCTTTGTAGCGGTTTGGTCTTCATCTATGGCCTCTTGATTCCGTTCCACCTGCTCGAGCTGGAAAGCCCGGCCGGCATGATCATGGCCCTTGTCGACGGGCTCTTGGCGGCCTTCTTCCTCGCCCAGCGGCGGGCCCTTCTCAAGGGAGGAATCTCGAGTCGCCAAGTGCGGGCTATCGCGGCAACGGACATCGGCCTGCCGTACCTGAGTGTCCTGCTGCTCTTCTTGCTCAAGTTGGACCAGGATCTCGAGCCGGACCCGACGCTCACCGGCTTCGTTCTGGTCATTCTCGTCGGCAGCGGCGCTTTCCTACTCTCGCTCCGTTGGTTTGTTGTCGCCGTGGCTACGATCTCGGTTAGTTGGGGATCGCTTCTCCTGACGGTGACGCCGGAAGTCTACGGTCTTCAGTTCCTTGCCGTCCTACTGACATCCGTCTGTCTGGCTGCGGCGGTCTTTATCTCTCGTCGCCGCAACCTGCTGGCTGGCCTGGAGCGCGAGCGCACCCTCGGAGTGCTATCGCGCGCCGTAGAGCAGAGCTCTAGTGTGGTACTGATCACCAACCCCGAGGGCGACATCACCTACGTTAACCCCAAGTTTACCGAGGTCACTGGTTACGAGCCTGATGAGGTGCTTGGCCGAAACCCGCGGATACTGAAATCCGGCGATACATCACCGGACGTCTACACTGCGCTTTGGGACACTCTGAAGCGTGGCGACGCCTGGCACGGCGAGTTCAAGAATACCACCAAGTCTGGCGAGCCCTACTGGGCGCTGGCCTCGATCTCACCGACCCTCGACGAGGAAGGTCAGGTCGTGAATTATGTGGGAGTTCAGGAAGACATCACCGGCCGCAAGAGGTCCGAGGAGGTACTAGTCAAAGCGCAGAGACTGGAAGCGATCGGTCGGTTGGTGAGCGGCATTGCCCACGACTTCAACAACCTGCTGACCTCGATTCTCGGCTTCAGCGAGATAGCGGCCTCCGAGCTGGGGGAGGACAGCGCCGCCTGCCGTCCCTATCTCGAACAGGTGACTACAGCCGGGGAGACCGCAGCGGCACTCACTCGTCAGCTCCTCGCCGTGGGCCGCCAACAAGTTCTACGGCCGCAGACGCTCGACTTGAACGCAGAGATTTCAAAGACTGAAGGGCTGCTCGGCCGAACTCTTGGCGAAGACGTCGAGGTGGTGATGAGCCTCGATCCGGAGGTCGGGCGGATCCGGGCCGACCCCGGTCAGTTGCAGCAGGTTCTGCTCAACCTGGCCGTCAACGCCCGTGACGCGATGCCGACAGGCGGAGTCCTCAGCTTCGAGACCAGCAATACAGTGATCGACGACGACTATTTGTCGACCCACCTGGGTGCGCAATCCGGGTCGTTCGTCATGCTGGCCGTCACTGATTCCGGCTGCGGCATGACTAGCGAGACTCTCAAGCAGATCTTTGAACCGTTCTTCACCACCAAGAAGGGGGCCACGGGAACCGGTCTCGGGCTGGCCACGACCTACGGCATCATCAAACAAAGCGGCGGCTACATCTGGGCTTATAGCGAGCCCGAGAAGGGTACGACCTTCAAGATCTACATGCCTCGATGCGACGCCGCCGTTGAGGCACTGTCGCCGGAGACGGCGTTGTCAGGGGTCGACGGCGACGAGACAGATTCTCCTTGTCGAGGACGATGACCGCATCCGAGAGCTGCTCTCGGGTGTTCTCGCCAACCACGGGTACACAGTCCTCGGTGCCTCGTGCTCAGAGGATGCAGTCAGCATAGCCACCGACCCCGAAACCCCGATTGATCTGCTTGTCGCGGATCTGGTACTGCCCACAGACAACGGCCTTTGGCTTGCTGAGCGCCTTTGTCGCGAGCGGGCTTCGCTCAAGGTCCTGCTGATGACCGGTTACGCCGAGAAGACCCTGCGGCGCAAGCACGCTCTCGATCCAAGGTTTCCTTTGCTGACGAAGCCCTTCAGCATTCGGGTCTTCCTCAGAACCGTGCGCAAGGTGATCGACGGCGGCCAGTTGGCCCACCAGGACCAGCGGAGGGTCAGCCAATGAGCGATACGGCACGCCGTGTCCTCGTTCTCGACGATGACCCCGGGATCCTGAGCCTGCTTGCCGCGCGCCTCGGCAAGCTGCCGATCCATCTCGTTCAATGCACCGAGATCGAAGCCGCCGAGACCCTCATGGATCACATGGGATTCGGCGTGCTCGTTTGTGATCTCGAGGTATCTCAGCTCGGCGGGCTGGAGGGAATCCGACTGATCCGCCACGCAGTCACCAACTTCGCGCCAGACCGAAGTGATCATCTTCAGTGGCAACGTCACGCCACTTGCCTACCAGATGGCGACCGCAATGGGGGTAGCTGAGAGTCTGCAAGAAGCCGGGTGATCTGGGCAAACTCGTGCAGCTCGTGGGCGAGCTCACGACTGTGCTGGCGCCCGATGGAGTACCAAGAGCACCAGCATCAGCTCACGGCCATCGAACCTCTCGAGAGGGTTGTTGAATCGCAAAGGATCTCGACGGTATTCCAGCCCATCATCGAGCTGAGCAACAACGGCGCGCCAGACAGGCTGTTCGGGATCGAGGCGTTGTCGCGCGGCCCGCAGGGGTCATTCCTCCGAAACCCGATGATCCTCTTCGACTATGCGGTCCGCAAGGAGCTAGTGTTCCAGACCGACACACTGTGCATCAGAGGCGCCTTGCGCGCGGGACGAGAGATGTCGACGGATGCTCGTCTATTCGTCAACACTCATCCGAGGGCCCTGTCGCATCCGGACTACCCCGCGAGCCTCCAAAGCCTCCTGGAGGTCTATGAAGTACCCCGCGACCGTGTCGTGCTGGAGGTAACCGAGCAGTCGGCGATTCTCGACCCGAGAGGGCTGGCCGCCATCCTCGAACAGGTCCGGGATCAGGGCGTCCAGGTCGCCCTCGACGATTTCGGCGAAGGCTCGTCGAATCTCCACCTGATTCACGATCTGCGGCCCGAGTTCTTGAAGATCAGCGGGCTCTTCTGTGACGGCATCGACGAAGCACCGATCAAGCAAGCGATGGTGAGAGCTGCGGTGGGAGTGAGCCGGGATCTCGGGATAAAGACGGTCATGGAGAGAGTCGAAACCGACCGGGAGCTCGACACGGTGCGCGCCTTGGGCGTCGACTACGTCCAGGGGTATCACTTCGGGCGACCTCAGACCCATCAGGAGCTAGCCGTCTCCTGGCCGAGAGACTTCGGCACCAGCCGGTCGGCGGCGTGCTAGGTTCTCGTGATTTCATCCGGCGCCTGCCCCGACGTTCGATTCGAACTGGATCTCGACCCGGCTACCAGCCAGGCTCTGGCCGACCTCGGCAGACCGAACAGGTGATGATGAACCTCGCGATCAACGTGCGCGAGCGGCGGGCGGTGCTGCCGTCTCCGATGCACTTTCTGCACAAACCGTTCACTCCCAGGACCCTGATCGCAGCATCCCGCGGGGTGCTGGACGAGTGGAAACCAGCCGAAGAAACCCGGCGCCACGCGCTGTCGGGTTCGAGCTCGCGGGGTTGATTGTGGACAGCTTCGGCCGATCCAGCCAACTGCGCCGGCTGTCTCCTGACGCCCAATCTGCCTGGGTGATCGCTGGCCTGACGACTCAGGGAGGGCGCTATGCGGACTGGCTTGTTCCGCCATCTTGTGGACTCCATGGTTGACGGCATTGCCGTCAGGACGAGAGCGGCCGGCTGAACTACGTCAACCGAGCCTTGCCGAGACCTTCGGCTATCGAAGCCGAGGAGCTGGTCGGAAAGGTGCGCGGTCGCTCTTTGCCGCCGATCGGCGAGCGAGTTCGACGAGCAACTCGGGCTCGGGAGAGAAGGGGGCTCGGCACCTTACGAGACGGTCGTCGTCGGGAAGGCACGGCGAGAGACTGGTTCGAGTCTCACCCCGGCCTCTCTTCGACGAGGAAGGGAGCTTCCGGGGGAGCTTCGCCACCGTCGCCCCTCGGTGACGTGCGGCGCACCGAGCTCGAGCGCCAGGTGATGGCCGAGATCGCCCGAGGCGTGGCCGTTACGGACAACCTGGACGAGCTGCTGAAGCTCCTCCACGACTGCTTCAAGCGGGTGGTCTTCGCCGAGAACTTCTACGTCGCCCTCTACGATGCGGCCGAGGAGACCATCTCCTTCCCCTATTTCGTCGACCAGCACGACGAGCCACCGTCGCCACGGCAAGAAGGGAAAGAGCATGTACCGACTACGTTCTGCGCACCGGCAGCCGCTGGTGCTGACAAACGACCTGTTCGACGAGCTCGTGGCCGAGGGTGAGATCGAGCTGGTGGGCTCGCCCTCGCCGTCGTGGATGGGTGTGCCGCTCAAGACGCCCGACAAGACGATCGGCGTGCTGGCGGTGCAGCACTACGAGGACGAGGAGGCGTTCTCCGAACGGGACCTGGAGCTCTGCGCCTCCGTCGCCGGCCACATCGCCCTGGCCATCGAGAAGAAGCGGGCGGACGAGGCCTGCACGAGAGCCGGCAGCTGCTGACCAACGTCGTCGAGTCGATGAGCGACGGCGTCGTCGTTCTCGATCGGGACTTTCAGATGATCTACTTCAGCCGCGCGATGGAGAAGATCGCCAGAACTACCAGGGAGGAGGTCCTCGACAGCGGCAAGCCGGTGTGGGAGCACTTTCCGCATCTGCTGGAGGTGGGCGCGGCGGAGATGATGAAGCGCGCCATGCAAGGCGAGGTGCAGCGAGGAGAGGAGATCCGGTACAGGTTTGCCGGACGGCGCCGCGGGCTTTTCCAATGAGATCTACCAGCCTCTGATGCGCTCGAACGGCGAGATTCGCGGGGTGCTGGGCGTTGTTCGCGACGTTACCGATCGCGTGCAGGGCCACGGAGGAGTTGCAAGAAAAGGAAGAGCAGCTGCAGCACGCCCAGAAGATGGAGGCTGTCGGTCGCCTGGCCGGCGGCATCGCGCACGACTTCAACAACCTGCTGACCGCCATCAACGGCTTTGCCGAGTTCGCTCTCGAGGACCTGCCGACGGAGAGCCCGCTGCACGGTTGCATCACGGAGATCCGAGATGCCGGCGAGCGAGCCGCCACGCTGACAGCAGAAGCTCCTCGCGCTCAGCCGGAAGCAGGTCGTCGAGCGCCGTCCTGTCGAGCTCAACTCGCTGGTCGAGAGGTTTCGGCCGGTGCTCGAGCGGCTGGCGGGTGAGCAGGTCGAGCTGGTCACAAAGCCAGCGCCCGAGCCTTGAACGCCGAGTTGGACCCTGGCCAGGTGGAGCAGGTCGTGCTGAATCTGGTGATCAACGCCGTCGATGCGATGCCGACCGGTGGCACGGCTGTCGATCGGGATGATCCGCGAGGAGTTGGACGAGACCTCTGCCCTGCACGCGATCGTCGACGGTCCGTACGTTGGTTTCGAGATCTGTGACACAGGAATCGGCATGAGCGAAGAGACCCGGAAGCAGATCTTCGAGCCGTTCTTCACCACCAAGGAGATCGGCAAGGGCACGGGCCTGGGGCTGGCCATCGTCTATGGCATCGTCAAACAGAGCGACGGCTACGTCTGGGTGGACAGCGAGGTCCGGCAGAGGCACGTGCTTCCGGGTGCTCTTCCCGCAGAGCAGCCGAGGCCAGGCCGGTCGCCAGGCCAGCAGCCAGAGCACCGCAGCCCGCGGCTCGGAGAAGGTGCTGGTCGTCGAGGACGAGCCCGGGGTGAGGTCGCTGATCACCAGGATCCTCGAGCGGCGGGGCTATCGAGTGATCGGATGTCCCGGCGCTGCGGAAGCGCTGGAGATCTTCGGCGACTCCGAGACCTCGTTCGACATGATGATCAGCGACGTCGTCATGCCGCGTATGAGTGGCCCTGAGCTGGCACGGCGACTGGTACATGCCGATCCCACCCTCAAGGTTCTCTTCATCTCGGGCCACCTGGGGGAGACGATGGAGAGCCAGGGTCTGGTCGAGAACTCGGAGTTGCTGGCAAAGCCGTTCACCGCCGGCGTCTCTGCTGCGCAAGGTGCGGAGTATGCTCGATGGCGACAGCGACACGCTGACCAGCTGAAGCGGCGTATTCCCGAGCACTCAGTCCCGGGCTTGCGCGCTCCAGCAGACCAGACGGTCTCTGCCAGTTCGCTTGGCCGCGTAGAGCGCGTTGTCGGCTTGCCGTAGGAGCTCGTCCTCGGTCTTGGCCCCATTGGTCGGGTAGCTGCTCAAACCGGCGCTGACGGTAATATGCAGGAGCTCGTCGCTGCCGGCGAACGGCTTGTCGGCGATCAGGCGCCGACACCGTTCGACGACGAGGGTCGCTTCCTCGGTCCCAGTCTGCGGCGCCAGTAGGGCGAACTCCTCGCCGCCGTACCTCGCCACGACGTCATGCGTGCGCACGGCGTTGCGCAGCCGGAGCGCGATCTCTCGCAGTACCTGGTCACCGACCAGATGTCCGAATCGATCGTTGACCGCCTTGAAGTGGTCCACATCGAGGATTGCCAGGGAGAACGGCTGGTCATGACGTCGCCCGCGGCTGAACTCGTGCCGCAGGCACTCGCCCGAGGTGGAGGCGGTTGGCCACTGCCGTCAGGGCATCCACCCGAACCAGTCTCTTCAGGGCCGTGTTCTGGGCCTGCAGTCGATCTCGGAGATCCTTGAGTTGCAGATGGATCTTCGCCCGGGCTACGAGCTCTTGCTCGTGGCACGCCTTGAGCAGATAGTCGGAGGCTCCGGCGTCGAGACACCGCAGCTTGATCTCGATCTCCTCCTCGGAGGTGAGCATGATCACCGGCACGTCCTCGAGGCTGGGGTCGGCGCTCTTTAGACGGAGGAGCTCGAAGCCGTCGGTCCCGGGCATGTTGACGTCACAGAGCACCAGGTCGAAGTGGCCCTCGACCAGTCGGGCCGCTCCGTCGGCCCCGTCCTTGGCGTGAGCAAAGTCCACACAGACGCCGCAGCGGCGGAGCACCTCTTCAATCTTCAATCGCGCGATGCGGGAGTCGTCGATGATCAGGATGCGGGCGTTCATGGGAGCAGGCTAGTCTACTCCGCGCCGGCAACTCCCGTTCCGCAGTCTTGACCACCAACCGGTTTACTCTTCAACAGCTGTGCCTCAGCAGCTGTGCCCGCCTCCCGGCCATGTGCTGTTGCAGGCTCTCCGCGTTTGCGCGCGGGTCGTCTTCGGTGACCTCGATCCCGCAACCGATCAGCTCGGGGCGGCAACGCCCCACCCCAGGGCGTGGGGCGGCCGGACGAGCGGCGCGCTAGCCTGCCTGGGCGCGCGCAGCCGCGACCTGTCGACCAACGCAGGCTGGCCTGGCCTCCGCCGGATGCGACCGGTCGTGGCGCTGCGCTTGGCACGAAAGGAGGGTTCATGGTCTCCGTCGCTCGACCCGTTACCTTGGGGGCGGTCTTTGTGGCAGCCGTCTGCGGTCTCATTCTCACCTCGCCGGCCCGGGCCGGCGATCTCGAGGCGCTCTTCGAGCCGCCCGAGGGCAAGGCGATCTTCGTCGATCAGGCGACGGGCAAGAACTCCAACCCCGGCACCCGGGAGAGCCCGCTCAAGAACATCGACAAGGCGCTCAAGAGCGCCGCGGCCGGCGACACCGTGCTGGTGGCCGAGGGCACCTACAGCGGCACCTTCGGCATCGGCTACCTGGAGAGCGACAAGCCGGTGAAGCTCTACGGGGGCTTCGCGGCCGGTTTCGGCGAGCGCGACCCGGTGGGGCATCCGACGCTGTTCCGGCCCGACAACGCGAGCGGCGGCAAGGCCCGCAAGCCGCTGCTGCGCTTCACCAAGGAGATCGACGGCCTGGTCGTCGACGGCTTCATCTTCGACATGGGCGGGCGCAACTCCTACCACCCGACCGACGGCAAGCCGGAGGGCGTGGAATCGGGGATGCTCACCCTGCCCCCCGCCAAGGCTCCCGGCGAGAACGCCACGGTGACCGAGCCCTGCCTGTCGATCCCCAGCGCGGCCCAGGGCGGCAAGGCGGTCATCCGCAACAACGTCTTCGTCAACTGCGCCAGCTTCGCCATCCAGGCCGGGCTGCGCGAGGGCAAACTGACGGTGGTCAACAACGTCTTCGTCGCCAACCGGATGGCGGCGATCGAGATCTACGGCACCTGCCCGAATCGCGGCGGGCCGAAGTCTCTCCCGATGTGCGGCGAGACCGAGATCGCCAACAACACCATCCTGTTCACCTGGAGCCGGCTCAAGGACTTTCTCGACATGGGCTACGGCGTCCGGGTGATGACCAAGCTGAGCTACGACATCCACCACAACCTGATCGGCGCCAACGTCATGTCGGGCGTCGACCACAGCCGGTTCAACAACGACGAGTGGGTCAAGCTCGACAACAACGTGTTCTTCGTCAACAAGCAGGCGGACCTCGAGTTCAGCCCGGAGAGCAACACCTCGCTCAACCTGACCGCCGATCAGTTCGACGATCTGGAGCTCGCCAGCAACGCCGGCAACCGCAACGAGATCCCGGCGGGGCTGACCATCGACCCCGCCTATCTCGAGGGCTTCCTGGCCGCTCGCTACTCCGAGCAGGCCGACTTCGACCCCGACTCCCCGGCCAACCAGCTGCGCTCGATGCTCGGCCTGAACCAGCAGGGCAAGCTCGACCACCTCGGTCAGCATGTACGGCAACCGGTATCCCTGGCAGAGCGCTCTCGGGCTATTCGGCGCGGTCGGCGGGGCAGGGGCACAGGCGATCGAGTAGCTCGGCAGAGTGGGGCGGAGGGTGGCCCAACGATGCTGGAGGTGGTCATGACCGCCCGAAAGGGGCCGGGACGGCTCCCCTTGATTCTCTTCGCGCTTCTAGCAGCCGCCGCGGTCGATCCCTCGTTTGCCCGACTCAAGGGAAAGCTCAAGAAGGGTGTCTATGTCCCGCCGGGAAAGAACTTCTCGGTCCAGGTCCCGCCGGGCACCCGAGCGAAAGACGGCTATTCGAAGGAGGTCCGAGAAGGGTTCGTGGAGCTCGTCGATCGATCGGGCCGTTTTAGCGCCATCTGGTGGACTCCTTTCGAGCGCAACGAGAGAGTGGAGGAGATCCTCGCCTCCGAAGAAAGGGCGACGAAGTCCTTCACCAACTACTTTCGCGATGTGATCTTGCCGTGGGTCTTCTACCCGATCTCTCCGCAAAGCGCCGTGTTGGCAAGCGACGTCCAGTCCTTCGAGGGGGAGCCGGCCTACTACTTCCTGGTGAATGTCCCGGGGGCGTCCGGCCTCTGGGACGTGGCGACCGGAGAGAGGTACGACGGCAGACGACCCACGCTGATGTTCAACAAGTGCGGCTACACCTACATCGTCATCCACGAATTGGTGGCGGGGCTTGGCGGGGCGAACAGGATTCCCAAGGGGGAAGAGATCTCGGACGCCATGATCCAGGAGGACATGGCTGATGGGGAACGGGTCCTGAGGAAGCTGATCTCGACCATCAAGTTCTCGGGCTGCCCTTGAGTTGGATTGCCATGAGGATGCCGGTTCAGGCTGGCCTTTTCTCCTGGCCTGTTGTCGTTTCCGGGGTCGAGAACCCGACAACGGGATGGAATCGCCCGTGGCTTGCCCGCGGGCGCGCTCTACGTGTTCGACCCCATCGAGCGCAAGCCCGGCGGCAAGGCCCCCGGTCCGAACGCTCCGTCGCGCAACGGTCCCGCGGCCATGACCCTGTACTGCGATTTCCAGCGCACCGACTTCTGGACACAGGCCCAGGCCATGGGCGAGAACCCGGCCGTGGGCTACTTCAGCTCGGCCGAGCAAGAGCACTACAACCGGCAGGAGCCCCAGACCATCTTCCCGGCCTCGAACCTCGTGGTCGAGCACATGCTCGATCAAGTCAAGCAGGTCTTCAACACCAACGCCGTGCCTACCCCCGCGTTCACCAGTTTCCGCCGCTGGGGCGGCGAGGACGACTTCGGCTTTGCCTACCACCAGTGGATGCAGGATGTGGACGATCGCCAGGTGATCGCGCTGATGGCCAAGCCCTTCGCCGACACCGAGATCTACACCTGCAACGAGTGCTGGTCCGACATGCAGGGCTGGGTCAACGGCTCCATACGCTCCGCCGAGCAGGTGCTGCCCGTCTATTTCGGCACCAAGCCGCTTATCCCGGATCCCGAGAAGTGGAAGAGTCCCTGCACGGCCCCGCCGGCCCCACCGCCGGAACCGGACAGCTGAACGGGCCGTCTAAATCCTCTTTCAGCCTTCAGGGCAGCCAGGCTGGGCTCGAGGACCGCGGCCTTCTTCAAGGCCGTCTGGCCGCAACTGCCGTCGGAGAGGCTCTCTCCTTGCGATAGCACCGCCCGGTGGGCTGCCATCCCGCTCTTGCCAACGCCAGAGCGGATGGTTGTGGGTCAACGCCTCGCCCCAGTAGGCCATTGCGAAGTCGGGGTCGATCCCCCGTGCTTCGGCGAATGCCTCACGCGCATCTTCGGGCGATCATCACCGAGCCGCGAATCCCACCGCCATTTTCGTCCCGTTGTCAGGTTTTCGGGTCCAAACACGACAAGGGGGCAGAAGGGGCCGAGATCCAGCGCGGTCCTGGCGAAAGGAGGTGAAGCGTATGAAGATCAAGTCCTCACTCAAGGCAGGCGAAGGTGCGACCATCTGCGGCGGCGGTTAGTCCGTGACAAGAAGGCTCGCCTGGACCGGCGGGATCGCCGGTCCGGGCTGATGGGGCTCGGTAGTACCAGCCTACGCGGCCGGCTTTGCTGCGTGCGATTGATGGATCCGCCTTGGGGGTGGTGGTAGCCTGCCGCTCCTAGGATGGGTCCCTATGTCGCCTGCCGCCCGGATCGAATCCGACCTGGAGAGTCTGCTGGACAATGTGCGCCAGCGGGCGCTGCGGGTGCTCGGCCATTTCCGCATCCCCGAGCAAGACGCCGATGATCTGCTGCAGCAGTCCCTCCTGGTGCTGCTGTACAGGCGGCATCAGGTACGCGACCCCGAGCGCTGGTTTCTGGGTGTCCTGCGCAACCACTGCCGGCGCTATTGGCAAGGCCGACGCAACGCGCTCTACACCGCCGTGGACGGTGCCGTGCTCGAGCGCCTCGCCGCGCCGGTCGATCCCGATCAGAACCGATCCGATCTGCGCCGAGATCTCAACGCCGCACTCGTCGGCGTGCCGGCCCGTTGCCGGCAGCTGCTCCGGCTGCGATACGAGCAGGGCTACCGCCCGGTGGAGGCGGCGCGGCGTGTTGGCTATCGAGCCTCGAGTGCCTATAAAGTCCTGCAGCGATGCGTCGCCTCCTTGACAACCTGCCTCACGTCCTATGGAATCGTGGCCAAACCCGATGATGCCTGAAGTACACCTCAATTCGCACCAGATCAAGGGGTTCCTCCGCGGCTCGCTCTCCTCCGAGGAGGGAAGTCGCGTGGTGCGCCACCTGCTTGGTGGCTGCCGGATGTGCCGCGCGGCGGCCGCCGAGCACTGGCCGCCGCCGCGGCCACCGGCGGCGGACCTGGAACAGAGCTTCTCGCGAGCACTGGATAGCTTAGAACCCAGGGCGAGGTCGATTGCGGCGGAACGCGCCGCGGCCCCGGCGCTGTTCAGCGAGCTGCAGGCTCATCCGGCCGCGCGGCGGCTGATGCTGGCACAGAACAGTCGCCGTTTCTGGACCTGGTCACTGACCGAGATCGTTCTCGAACGCGCCTTCGAGGCGGGCTTTGACGCCGCGCACGAGGCCCTGGAGCTGGCGAAGCTCGGCGTGGTGCTGGCCGATTCCCTACAGGACACGGCCTGTCCCCCTCGTGTCGTGGCGGACCTGCGCGCGCGGGCCTGCGCGACGCATGGCAACGCCCGGCGAATCCAGGGAGATCTGGCGGGCGCCGAGGACGATCTGCAACGGGCCTCCAGGCTCCTGGCCGGGGGCACCGCCGATCCGCTGGAAGAGGCGTTTGTGCAGCTTCGCGTCGCGTATCTGCGCGGCGGGCAGCGGCGGTTCGAGGAGTCCTTGCGCTCGTTCGATCGAGCCATCACCCTTTTCCGGCTCGCGGGTGATGACCATTCGGTCGGCCGCACGATGATCGACAAAGGCCGGGTTTCCGGCCACGCGGGCAGTCTTGAGCGGGCGATCCAGCTGATCGAGCGCGGTTTGGAGCTGCTCGATCCGGCCCGCGACCCACGCATGGCTCTGGCCGCAAAGCACAACCTGGCCGTCTTCCGCTGCGAGTGCGGCGATCTTGACCGGGCGACGGCGCTGGTCCGGGAGCTGCTGCCGCTGTACGCCGCTCGCAGTGAGCGGCTGAGCATGCTGCGTCTGCGCTGGCTGGAGGGCAAGCTGGCCCAGGCACAGCGGCAGCTGTCGCGGGCCGAAGAGGCGTTTCTCGAGGTGCAGGACGAGTTCTTGCGCGGCGAGCTCGGCTACGACGCAGCCCTGGTGACCCTGGACCTGGCCGGCGTCTATCTCGAGCAAGGGCGCGCTGCTGATCTGGAGGGCCTGATGGCGCAGGTCCTGCCCGTCTTCCAGACGCTTGAGATCCATCGCGAGGCGCTGGTAGCGCTGGCATTGTTCAAGCGCGCGGTCGACCTGCAGGAGGCTACCCTGCGTTGGGTCATTGAGCTTTCGGCCTACCTGGAACGGGCGCGCGGCAACCCGAAGCTCCGCTTCCAGCCGCCCGGGCCGCCGCCGGTCTCCGGCTGAGCGCGACCTGGACCGACGCCAATCGAGGCGCCATCATCCGGGCTCCCGCTGCGCGGGCACGACTTCAGAGTCCACATGCTGGGGAGCCCGGTGCCCCAGAGCATCGCCCGTTGACCGCCGGCCGCGCGAGCGATCGGCGCTTCAAGGCACGACGATGATCCGGCCGTGGGCGCGCCCGCTCTCGAGAAACGCCATCGCGTCTGGCACCTGATCGAGCGGATAGATCCGGTCGATCACGGGCGTCAGCTTGCCCGCCTCGAGCAGTTTCCCCAGGATGTCCATGACCTCCTTCTTGGTCGGGACCGGCTCGCCCTGCGACCTCGGCAGATGGCGCACGAACAGCGACAGCGCCATCAGACCCAGCATGCGCGGAATGCTCCCCAGGAGCCGTCCCTTCGCTTTGCCAAAATGATCGTGACCGATGACGAGATACACGCCTTCGGGTGTGAGCGAGCCCTTGCACCTCCCGAGCGAGAGGTTCGAGGCGACATCCAGGATCAGGTCGTAGCGCTGGCCCTGGCGGGTGAAGTCCTCCCGGGTGTAGTCGATAACGTGGTCCGCCCCGAGCGAGCGGATCATCTCGAGCTTGTCGCCCTGATCGACGCCGGTGACGCGAGCGCCATGCGCCTTGCCGAGCTGCACGGCCATCGAGCCCACCCCGCCACCGGCGCCGTTGACGAGCACGCTCTTGCCGGCCTCGAGCCGAGCGCTGCCGCGCAGGTTGATGAGGGCGATCAAGCCCGACGCTACGACGGCCGCGGCTTCCTCGAAGGATACCTGTGGCGGCTTGAGCGCCAGCGCCTTCTCGGAAACCGAGACGTATTCGGCGAAGGCGCCGCCGTTGCGCCACACCATCTCGACGTGGGTCTCGCCGAAGACCTCGTCGCCCGGCTCGAGCGCCGTCACGCCCTCGCCGACCGCCTCGACCACCCCGGCCACGTCCGTGCCGGGCACGGGGTCCTTAGGTTTCGGGAACCCGCCGCCCATCAGGCGTAGCGCCCACGGCCGGCCCGTCACCTCGTGCCAGACGTCCACGTGAACGCAGGAAGCTCGCATCCGCACCAGCACCTCGCCCTCGCCGGCGGCCGGTGTCTCGATCTCTCGGAGTCGGAGGACCTCTTCGGGTGGGCCGTAACGGTCCTGCACGATGGCTCGCATCAGGTTTCTCCTGTGGCTTGTGCCTCTGCCGACGCTCATGCCGGACGCTTCACCTTTGTCCGCATACTAACCGCCGTGCGGGCGAAGTCCGGCACCACCCGAGACCTCGGCAGGGCCTCGAGCGCTGCTCGCGCGCGGATCGCGGGCGCGACCTCGGTACAGCGGTGGGGAAGGCCTCGGAACGACGCTCCTGCGGGCTGGGCTGCTTTCGCGCGAGAGACCCAGCGCCTGCCAGGCGGGGGATTGTGAATCCCCGCGTTCACCGAATATGCGTCGCAGGCCGTGAGGGGGGACGAGCCAAGCCGGTGCGCCTGCGCCGGGGAATCGTCATGAACGCGCGTTCTGGACTACTCCAAGGAGACTGGACACGACGGCATCAAGGCCGTCTTTGGACTTCGCCGCGACCCTGTCTGCGAGCGTGGGTGAGTGTCGGCGCACCTCCTCAAGCTCGATGTTGTGCCAGACAGGGAGGATCAGCTTGTTGCCATCTAGCTCGCGTGCCACGAGTCCGTCTAGTTCCGTCTGGGGCCACTCTTTGGCAAAGAAGCTGGGACTCAAGACGACGACGCCGTAACGAGAACGGCTCAGACCGCTGTCGATAGATCGACGGAGGCTGTCGCCGATGCGAAGGGAGAGCTCGTCATACCAGACCCGCAGGCCTGCTGCCGAAAGAGCTTGAGCCAGCGGTCGAGCGAAACGCTCCTTGTCTTCCGATGCGTGGCAAACGAAAACATCCCAGAGCGTAGCGGCATCTTGCTCTCGAATCTCCTCGGCCAACACGGATGTTTCCTCCTGCGGCAAGACCTCCCACAGGAGATCTGATGGCTGGACCTCCAAGAGCGATGCCACTTCTTGGAGTTTCTGGATCGACGTCTCGATTTCCCTCAGCACCGCGGTTGGCCATCCCTGAAGCCGGTTGGCTTCAAGATCTGCGCGCCTTCTCCTGATGGAGAGCTCCAAGCCTGCTTTCAAGTATCTGCCTGTGCCAACACTGATGTCCCCAAGGCGTACCCAATCTTGGTCCGATTCAAGCAGGCGGTCACCGTAAGAGATGAGGCCTTGCAGGTCAGCCACCTCCCGCTCATAAGGTGGTGTGGCTCCGTGTTTCCGAGCGCACTCACTCCATTCGAAGACCTCCTGCAGCAGTTCTTGGAGGCCAGCCTGGATGAGGCGCAGCGACTCACCTCTCAGATTGTAAGAACCGAGATCCCGCTGGTCGTAGTCGTATTCGTAGGCCATGATCCTTCCCTTGTGCCAGCCGCGATGCGGGATGGTACCAGCTAGACTCCGCGTGGAGGCTGGCTGAAGATGGGGGGCAGAAGATTGTGAATCCCCGTGGCGCCAGAAAGGGCAGCACGTCAAGTCGGCTAACAACTAGGCTGAAGTCTCGCATCAGCCGACCCGACAGCGAGAGGAACTGCTAGAGCTCTGGGCAGAGGTTCACGGTGAGTGCTTGAAGGGGGTCTAGGATGGGCCGCATGAAGAAAGAACCGTCTGAAGACTTGGCAATTGGCATCGAGGGCTCCTTGCCTTCTGGTTTGTCGGAGGTGCAACGGTTGTCCAAGGCGCGCAGTCGCATGTAGAAGAGGGCTAACTACCACTGCGGAGCCGCGCGATAGGAGTCGTTGATGCCCCGTTCTCTTCCCGCGCCTCCTCTTGGTGATCCTTGGCGGGCTGTGCGACTTTTGACCACCTGCAGCACCAGCGGCAGCCAGCTGCTAGACTGTCGGCAACAGTGCCCCCTCCGAACGATCGGCCCTATCGCTGGTGGATTCGTACCTTCATAGCCCTCCTTGCGGCGGGCGGGGGAATCGTCGCTCTCGTTAGCTTCGTGGTTGATACAGATTCGCGCCCATCGGGTCCGTCGGTGACGATCGATGTGCGCACCAAGGGCGACGGCACGTGGCTTCGCTACGGCCTCGTCAATGAAGGCTCGCGACGAGTCCTGACACCCAACGTGCGCACGTCTGCCTCTGAGGACGGCGGTTACCTCGAACTGCTCGAGGCCGGTGGACCCATTACTCCTACACCATGGTACTCGCAGTTCTATTTCGGCTTGCCGCAACTGGACCTCAAGATAGTAAACAACACAGACAAAGCGCTATTGTTCACGGCAGCCACCCTCGAAGTCAGTCGCTCACGTCTCGACCCGCGGCCCGTCTTGTTGGTCGGTAGAGTGAATGAGCATGGCAAGCTGTACTTCTGGAATATAGGCTGGGGGAGAGTCTATGACGCGACAGTGCAGTTGCAGGTGGCCGCCGAAGGGAAGACCCTCGACGGCAATACGGCCAGGACCATCGATCTAGGTACGTTCGATACATCTACGGTGATAGACCTCACTGAGCTGTTCCGCGGTCTGGGCGTAGATCTTCCTCTGCTGCGGCGGCGCATGAGATTACTGTGGGAGCGCCCAGACGTTGGGGACTACGATCACGCAAGGGATGCGTTGGTCGACGAGCTAGCGGGGCCGTTCAAGGACGGAGGCGGGATCACAGGTGAGATATCGTACGTTGCGGAGACGCTGGACGAGAAGAAGCGAAGACAATCGGTAAGGTTTGAAACCAGTATCTACTTTCGCATCCCGCCGCCGACGGGACCCCTTGAGCCTTCCTTCGACTACTCGGTTCTGCTGGACGTAGATCGCCGAGGGTATCGAGTGAACCTACCGCTGTCGCAGGTGATCAAACCCGGAGAAGCCGACCGGTTCACCATCACAATCGCCTCGCGGAAATCCTCGATACACGAGTTCCGGTTGAGCCTTCTCTACAACGAGCAGGAGTCGATTACTCTTGGGCCTTTCGAGCTGAGGTTCTTCATGTCGAGGGCGGATACGGACAATCTCCAGGGGTTCTTGGAGGACGGAGCGGACGCGGTACCCGAGGTCGCCGCCGCGCGAGGCATGTGAGAGCGTCGATTCGACGCCTCACCGGCGTTCTTCTTCGTCGAGAGCTGCGTCAGATAGCGGGCGTCAACCCGCGTGATCGGCTGCCGATCGGTGATCCGTAGTCCCAGACGTCGCTCCTATCGGGTGTTCCCAGGATTGCTGGGTTGCAGATTGAGGCCCGCGGTAGTGGAAGTTGGACCGGCAGACGAACTAGTGGATCCTTACGTAGTACGTAGGATCAGGAGGGCGATGCAGCAGGTTGGCCGCGATTCAGCTCTTAGGTGCCAAGCCGCCTGATTAGGAGTCAGTCGCGCTGTTGTCCCGGCGGCTAGTCGCTGGCGCTCAGGCCGGCGATCCTCGTGGCGCGCTCGCTAGTAGGTCTAGGAATCGGCTGTATGAAGAAGGAACCAACTGATGATTTGGCTGGTGCGATCGAAAACATGGGAGAGAGCCTCCGTGCGGTCGCGAGCTTGCAGTATGTCTGCGCCAGGTGGGAACCTCGCTGCCACGCAGCAGCGGCCGGCAGCATGGAGCTCCGGGTCAGGATTCAGAAGAGCGGCGTGGGGCGAGTCGGAAGCTGATGACAGTAAGGCAGTTCGTTGAGGCGTATCCGGCCTTCACGGAGAGCGGCGTGCGCAAGCTACTGTTCAGAGCGGAGTTGAATCGGCTTGACGAGGTCACTGTCCGCGTGGGCCGGCGGATTCTGATCGACGCGGGGAGATTCGAGAAGTGGCTTGATCTTCCGCCGAAGGAGCGGGAGTCCAAGACTCGGCCAAGGCGGCATTGAGGCGCGCGTCTCTCGATCGGTGAAGCTCGCCGGAGCCGCGGTCAGGCGGCCGGGAACCCTGCCGTTCCCCGGGGCGTCTCGAGTAGCTACGGCGCGGTCTGGCTGGCGGCCGGGAGGCTCTTGACGTTGCCGAGCAACATCGCCGGCGCCGTTCAAGGTCCTCGCGGTTGGTCTAGCGCTCGAACAACCGCGCGAACTCGGCCACGGTCCTGACGCCGAGGAAGCGCGACGTCGGCGGATCCACGCCGGTCTCTTCTACCATTCGCCGTGTCAACTCCGCAGCCAGCAGGGAGTGACCGCCCAACTCGTAGAAGTCATCCTCGCGAGACACCCGTTCCAGGTCCAGGGCTTGTTGCCAGAGCTCGGCCACTCTCTCCTCGAGCGGCGAGCGGAACGGCGTGGTTTCGCGCTGGCGAATCTGATCCGGTGACATCAGAGAGCCTCCTTTTGTGCGATCCGCGAAACTCTGCACCGACTAGCGAGCAAAGACAACACCCGATGGGGTGGTCTGATGACGGCCGGCCAGCTGCACGAACCGGTCGCCGCGGCGGGCTGCAAGGCGTAGGACTTGGCAAAGAACCAACCGCGGCCAGATGACTGTGAGTCTCCGGCGGGTTGCCCCGGCTGGACTGGGAGACGGCCCTGATTCGGAGTCCGCAGAGCGGAGTTGACTGGGTTCTGAGGTCGACGGCCCGCAAGCGCGCGGCGTGTGCCTGTGCTGACCCGACCACTTGGTCGTCGGCCGGCCTCCTATTCCCTGCAGCGGAGTACAGGCATCCTGATTAGGAATCAGATCCTATGGGGGGAGATGTAGAAAGCCGCCGTTGCGAGGCTTCTCCAAAGCCAAGTTCTGAGAAAGGAGGAGCCATGGGAGCAGCAGCGGCCGGCAAGCAGTATAGCGGGACGCTCTTCGTCGCTTTCGAGTTGGGATGGACCGAGTGGAAGCTAGCGTTCACTGTGGGCCTGGGGCAGAAGCCGACCGTGCGATCGCGCTGGCTATTACTCACCCACTTCACTGAGTGTCCGAGTGCGATGGAGGAGGTCACCCCAGAGGTTGTAAGTGCGGAAATCCACGGCGAAGACGTACCTACCTTCGGGGAAATTGCCGCGCCCGAAGCTGAACCAAGTGTCCCTCCAAAGACTTCGTTCATAACGTGGCTTGAGTACGGATTGGTTTTCCGCAAAAGTGCTACCATTGAATTGCGATAAAGCCACTTCCACTACCACGTCCTCGTAGCGACTGTTGACCGCGTTGACGTCGTAGTAGATTCTTATCTCATCTCGCCATCGCGGCCAGTGTATTCCGGAGACGTGGGCGGCGGCCAATGAGCCGTTCCTGTTAACGGTGTGGCTGGTCGCATTGGTGAACTGCGAAAGCGAATGTGAGCAACTCGCACAATAGCAGGAATTGAAGTCCTGATTGCCTAGATTGCGCTGAGTGCTAGAGCCGCAGACGCAGTTCACCGCGGCGTCCAAGAGCCTGTGGATACCCCATGAAGCCACAGACCCGACGGCAATCGAGAACAGGTCCACTGCCATCTTTGAATTCCCGAACAGCTTACTATGTTGGCAGGAGCCCCTGCGAGGCGCTATGGTTGTCTTGCCGAAAGTGTAGCAGCTTCGTCAGGTTCTGAGAATAGCAGGCATCTCTAGGACTCGCAATGGGCCACCGGCCACCGGTGCTGCGAATGGGTCGTCACGCGGAATCTGCGCACCGTTGGTGCCCTTGTCAACGGCCGTTGAGAAGCGCGGCAATTCGGCGTTCTGACCGCGCTTAGGGGTTGCCTAGGCTTCAGCATGATCGTCGCGCGCGCGAGCGCGAGCGCGCGGCCGAGCGTGTTCCACCGAGAGCGGGTTCCCCATAGCCGTGGCGGGCGAGAGACTCTGCGACGTGGGGCTCCTCACCCCATCTCTGGTCCACCTAATTCGCGAGTTTCGGGCTCGTTTCGGGCAGAGCTTCAGATGAACTCGGCCCGGTACCGGGCCGAGTTCATCTGTCGCAAGCTGCCATGGGGCCTGTCGTTGTTGTACTGCTCCTTCCATGCTTCGAGGACGCCGTGAGCCTCCTCGAGATTACGAAGCCAGTGTTGCGAAAGGCACTCCCGTCTAACCAGGCTGTTGATGGCCTCGATGTAGGCATTGTCGCCGGGGATTGTGAATCCCTTGCGTCCCGCCCAGCACTGGAGCCAAGAATCAAGTACTGACAGGCTGCCCACGACCCCGACCGCCCGAATCAGCCCGGTTGGATACAATTCTGGGTACATCGGTCTTTTGAACCAAGGTCCAGAACGGCTCAACCGGCCAGCCTGCAAGTGACTGAGGCGGAGGAACTTCGAGGCTTTCAGCGGCCAGAGGATCGGCCAGATCCTGGGTACATTTTTGGATACATCGCGGTTTCACCCACGCCCCGACCCTCACCGCACCCGCCGGCGCCGATTCCGAATGTAATCCGCCAGGATGAACTCCCCCAGATCATGCGGTGAGGCAAAGTACGCCCGCCCCCGGTTGATCTGGGTCAGCTTCTCGACGAAGTCGGTCAGCGACGGATCGGTCGCCAGCATGAAGGTGGTCACGACGATCCGCTGACGCCGGCACATGTCGGCCTCTTCGAGCGTGCGGTTGACGATCTTCATGTCGAGCCCGAAGGGGTTCTTGTAGATGCGGCCGCCCTCGGTCAGGGCCGAGGGCTTGCCGTCGGTGATCAGGAAGATCTGCTTGTTCGGGTGCTTCCTTCTTGCCAGCAGGCCCCGCGACATCTCCAGGGCTTCGCAAGTATTCGTGTGGTACGGCCCGGCCTGGATGTAGGGCAGCTCGGAGATCGGCACGCGCTGGGCGCGGTCGCCGAAGAGGATGACCGACAGGGCGTCTTTGGGGTAGCGGGTGGTGATCAGCTCGGTCAGCGCCAGCGCCACGGTCTTGGCCGGGGTGATGCGGTCTTCGCCGTAGAGGATCATCGAGTGGCTGATGTCGATGGCGACGACGGTGGCGCAGCTGGTGAGGTGCTCGGTCTCGTAGACCTCGAGGTCCTCCTCGGCGAGCTCGAGGTCGCCGTGGGTGCGCTTGAGGGTGTTCTGCAGGGACTTGATCGGGTCGATGCGGCTCAGGTCGTCGCCGAAGCGCCAGGCGCGGGTCTCGGGCAGGCGCTCGGCGCCTTCGCCGGCGGCGCGGACCGGGTGGTAGCCGGCGCCGCCCTTCCGCAGGCCCTGGAAGATCTGGTCGAAGGCGCTCTGGCGCAGCCGGCGCTCGCCGGTGGTGGTGAGCTGGAGGCCGCCCTCGCCGTCGCGGGCGACCATGTTGCGCCGCTCGAGCTCGGCGAAGAACGCCTCGAGGTCGACGCCGGGGTCGATGTAGCCCTCTTCCTGGAGCTGGCGCATCCAGGCCATCGCCTGCTCGGGGTCGCCGCCGCCGGCCAGCAGCAGCTGGTTGAACAGCTTGAGCAGATCCAGGTCCGCCAGCAGCTGCTGGAGCAGAGCCGGATCGAGGTAGCCGTAGCGGTGGCGCACGGGTGTTGGGCCAGGCGGCTGGGCGGCGCGACGGGGAGGGGCGGCGGCCTGGCACGGGCGGCCGCGGCTAGTTGATGTCGCCGCGCTGCGAGCCGGCGCGTTGGCGGCGCAGCAGCTGGAACTTGACCAGCTCCTTGTAGGTGATCTGGCTGTCGAGGTCGTGGCGCGAGAGCTTGAGGTGGAGGTAGAGCCCTTCGAGGATCAGCTCGGCGGCCAGCGCCCGCTCCTGGTCGGTGGTGCCGTGCGGCTTGGCCAGCTCGGCCAGGCCCGGCACGCCGTCGAGGGCCGCCTGGTACTCGGCGAACGGCTGGTCGTCGGCCAGCAACAGCTCGTGGCCGCCGGCGAACCAGGCGACGATGCCGGCGTAGGGGCCGGTGTCGTCCTCGCCGCCCGAGCCCAGCGCCCGGTCGACCTCGGGGAAGGTCTCGTCGAAGATCTTCTTGACCGCCTCGCCGATGATCTGCCGCGCCACCACCTCGACGCCCTTCTGCTCGCCCTCGTAGACCATCTCGAGCTTGCCGGTGAGCGCCGGCAGCAGCATCTGCAGGTCGCAGACCCGCGCCGTCACCGGGTCGTCGCCGGTGAGCAGGGCGCGGCGCTCGAGGTTCGAGGCCAGCAGCTCCAGGGCGGAGATCGACACCCGGGCGCTGACGCCGGAGCTCTGGTCGACCAGGTCGGAGTCGCGGGCGGCGAAGCTGATCTCCTCGACCAGCCGGCGGAAGAGCTCGGGGATCTCGATCGGCTTCTCGCCGCGGTCGATCCAGGCCTCCTGGCGGGTGACCTCGGCGGCGGTGGCGACGTCGTCGGGGTAGTGGGTGAGGATCTGCGAGGAGATCCGGTCCTTGAGCGGCGTGATGATGCTGCCGCGGTTGGTGTAGTCCTCGGGGTTGGCCGAGAAGACCATCAGGATGTCGAGCGGGATGCGCACCGGGAAGCCGCGGATCTGCAGATCGCGCTCCTCGAGGATGTTGAGCAGGCCGACCTGGATGCGCGGCGCCAGATCCGGCAGCTCGTTGATGGCGAAGATGCCGCGGTTGGTGCGCGGCACGATGCCGAAGTGGATGACCTCGGGGTCGGCGTAGGTCAGCTTGTGGGTCGCCGCCTTGATCGGGTCGACGTCGCCCAGCAGGTCGGCGATCGAGACGTCGGGCGTCGCCAGCTTCTCGCTGTAGCGCTCGTCGCGGCCCAGCCAGACCAGCGGCGCCTCGTCGCCGGCGTCGGCCAGCCGGCCGATGCCCCAGGTGGAGGTGGGGTGGAGCGGGTCGTCGTTGAGCTCGCTGCCCTCGAGCGCCGGCACCGCGTCGTCCAGCAGCTCGGTGAGGGAGCGCAGCACCCGGGTCTTGGCCTGGCCGCGCAGCCCCAGCAGGATGAAGTCGTGCTCGGCCAGCAGGGCGTTGACGATCGCCGGGATGACGGTCCGCTCGTAGCCCAGGACGCCGGGGAAGAGCTTGTCGTGCGCCGCCAGCTTGCGCCGCAGGTTGTCGCGGATCTCGCGCTTGACGGTGCGCGGGCGGTAGCCGCTGGCGCGCAGCTCGCCGACCGTGCGTGGCCGGGTCGCGCCGCCGGTGCTGGTCGTGTTCTTGGGATCGGTCATGGTGTCGGTTTCGGTCGTGTCGGCGAAGTGGATTCCGGCGCCGGCGGTGGTCATCAGTCCTGAAGCTCCAGCCAGCGCTCGGCGTCGATCGCCGCCTTGCAGCCGGTGCCGGCGGCGGTGACCGCCTGGCGGTAGCTCGGGTCGATGACGTCGCCGCAGGCGAAGACGCCCTCGACGTTGGTGCGGGTGGTGGGCTCGTCGACCTCGAGGTAGCCGACCTCGTCCATCTCGAGCTTGCCCTGGAACAGATCGGTGTTGGGCTTGTGGCCGATGGCGATGAAGACGCCCTGGCAGGGGAACTCGGGTCTGCTCGCCGCTCTCGACGTTGCGCAGCCGGACGCCGCTGACGCCGCTGCCGCGCTCGCCGAGGATCTCTTCGACCACCGAGTTCCAGACGAACTCGATCTTGTCGTTGGCGAAGGCTCGGTCCTGCATGATCTTCGAGGCGCGCAGCTCGTCGCGGCGGTGGACCACGGTGACCTTGGTGGCGAACTTGGTCAGGTAGGTGGCCTCTTCCATGGCGGTGTCGCCGCCGCCGACGACGACCAGCTCCTTGCCCTTGAAGAAGAAGCCGTCGCAGGTGGCGCAGGCCGAGACGCCGTAGCCCATGAGCTCCTTCTCCGAGTCGAGGCCGAGGTACTTGGCGCTGGCGCCGGTGGCGACGATCACGGCGTCACCGCGATACGACGCCTCGTCGGTGGTAATGCTGAAGGGGCGGCTGTCGAGGTCGATCTCGGTGGCTTGCTCGAACCGGACCTCGGTGCCGAAGCGCTTCACCTGCTCGCGCATCCGGTCCATCAGCTCGGGGCCCAGGATGCCCTCTGGGAAGCCGGGGTAGTTCTCGACGTCGGTGGTGATCGTCAGCTGGCCGCCGGGCTGGTTGCCCTCGAGCAGCAGCGGCTCGAGGTTGGCCCGCGCCGCGTAGAGGGCGGCGGTCATGCCCGCCGGGCCGGAGCCGACGATGACGATTCGATAGTGGTTGTCTTCGCTGCCGCTCAAGATGATCCTCCGGATGGGAAGCCCCCGGCGCCGGTCGGCGTGGGGCGGCAGAGTATAGCAACCGAAACGGGCGCTGCCGGCCGGCCGGGAGGCAGTCTGCGCGAGCTCTCGGTGGGGAGAAGGGTGGAGGGTAGAATAGGTGTCCACCGAAGCCGGCGGCTCCGCCCGCGCCGGTCCTCACGTCCAGATGACGCGGCGCCCGCCGCCGCGCAGTGAAGGGAGCTCCGATGCAACTCAGCGAAGCGTTGACCGCCGCGATGAACCGACAGGTCGGGAACGAGCTGGCGGCCTCGTCCCAGTACATTGCCATCGCCGCCCATTTCGACGCCCAGGCCCTGTCGCGGCTGGCGGCCTTCTTCTACCGCCAGTCTGACGAGGAGCGCGAGCACGCCATGAAGTTCGTCCACTTCATCGTCGAGGCGGGCGGCGCGCTGGAGATCCCGGAGGTGCCGGCGCCGACCGCGAGCTTTGCCAGCGCCGCGGAGGCGGTGGCGCTGGCGGTGGCCTCCGAGGAAGGGGTCACGCGGCAGATCTACGCCCTGGTCGACCAGGCCAAGGAAGACAGCGACTACATCGCTCAGCGGTTTCTCGACTGGTTTGTCGACGAGCAGTTCGAGGAGATGTCCGTCATGGGCGATCTTCTGCAGGTTGTCGAGCGCGCCGGCGAGGACCAGCTGTTGCGGGTCGAGGAGTACCTCGAGCGGGGCGGGCCCGCCGCCGCGGGCGAGGGCGAGTCGTCCGGCTAGCCTGGAGAGCGGCTCGGGTCAGCTCGGCCGCGGCAGGACCGCGGCGGCGATCTCGATCGCGTTGACCGCGCCGCCGCGGGTCAGGTTGTCCATCACCGCGCGCAGCCAGTAGCGGCCGGGCGTTCCGGTCGCCGGCGCCCCGGTTGCTGGCGACACCGGGCCGAGCAGCACGTTGTCGCGGCCGGCGGCGAGGACCGGGCCCGGTCCCGCTCCCGCCTTGGGGTCGTGCGGCTCGAGCAGCGGCTGGGCGGCGAGCGCCGCCGCGATCGCTTCGGCGCCGGGGTCTTCGGTGAACTCCACCAGCAGGCTGGCGGTGAAGCCATGGAAGACGCCGCCCTGGATGAGCTCGATTGCCGGGGTGGGCGAGCCGCCGAGCAGGCCGGCGACCTGCGCCGCCAGCGGCGCGGTGTCGCCGTCGGTCGGCAGCAGGTTGAAGGTCAGCTGATCGCCAAAGACCTCGGTCGGCCGGTCGTCGGAGAAGGCCAGCAGCGCCCGGGTCTGCTCCATGAGCTCGTCCAGGCCGCGGCGCCCGCGCATGGTGGCCGGCTGGACCAGCCAGGCGGCGGCGTCGGCGAGGCCGAGCGGGCGCAGCGGGTCGAGCAGCAGGGCGAGCAGGACGACCGCCGGGTGCGGGCTCACCAGCAGGCCACCGGCGGCCGCCGCCTCCGAGTTCACCCCGGCGACCACCGCCACGCCGCCGGCGGGCGACCGCTCGGGGGAGATCAAGACGGTCGTCGTGCCGGCGCCGGCCAGCTGCCAGGCCGGTGCGGCCTCGTCGTAGCCTTCGCAGAGGAAGACCAGGTCGACGCCGGCGAGCTGCTCCGCCGACAGCGGCCGCACCAGGGCGGCGCCGTCGAACTCGCTCAGCGTGGCGACCTCGTCGTCGGCCTCGGCGCTCAGCAGCCGGACTTCGGTCCACAGCTCGCGCCGCTCGCGCAGCACCCGGCGCAGCTCGGTGCCGGCGAGGCCGTTCGGTTCGACGACCGCGAGGACGCTCAACTGTCGGGATCGCTCACCGGGTCGGTCTGCGGTTGGCGGAGGGACTGCGGGAACCAGCGGCCGCGCAGCCACCGCACCGGCGGCGAGAAGATGTAGAGCACCGCGATGGCCAGGAAGAAGGCCGGCGGGTGGTAAGCGACCACCAACAGCAACGCGGCGGCGGGCAGGATCATGCGATAGCTCCAGCGCTGGCGCAGATCGATCCGCTTGCCGCTCCAGAAGCGGAAGGTCGACAGCATCAGACCGCCCAGCAGGAGCAGCGCCACGATCAGGATCAGGGCGCCCCAGCGCCAGTACGGCCCGGTGGGCGCGAAGAAGAGGATCGAGGCCAGGGCGCAAGCGGCGGCCGGCGACGGCAGGCCGACGAAGTAGCGGCTGTCGACCGGTCTGGTCTGGACGTTGAACCTGGCCAGCCGGGCGGCGGTGCAGACCAGGTAGCACAGCGGCACCAGCCAGCCGATCCGGCCCAGGTCGCGCAGCCCCCAGATATAGGTCAGCAACGCCGGGGTGACGCCAAAGGTCAGGACGTCGGCCAGCGAGTCGAACTCGCGGCCGAAGGCGCTCTCGGTGCCGGTCAGCCGGGCCAGCCGGCCGTCCAGGGCGTCGAGCAGGGCGGCGGCGAAGATCAGCAGGGCGGCGCGCTGGAAGTCGCCGCGCAGCCCGCAGATCAAGGCGTAGAAGCCCATCAGGATGTTGCCGATGGTGAGCAGGCTGGGCAGCATGTAGGCGCCCCGCCGCAGCCGCTTGCGAACGTGCTGACCTCCTGGCTTCATGCCCCCCCCTTGCGCCGCGCCATCGGCGTCAGACCTTCGCGCACCCGGTCTCCCGGCTGCACCAGGATCTCGAACGAGTCCGGGACCAGCAGGTCGACCCGCGAGCCGAACTTGATCAGCCCCATGAGCTGCCCGGCCTCGACCCGCTGCTCCGGCTCGAGGTAGCAGACCACGCGCCGGGCCAGCAGGCCGGCGAGCTGGCGGATGCCGACGAGCTCGCCGTCGTCTCGCCGGATGACGGTCAGGTGGCTCTCGTTGTCGGCCGCGGCGGCGCGAAAGGCCGCCAGCTTGGGACCCGGGCGGTAGCGGCTGAGCACCACGCTGCCGGCGGTGGGGGCACGCTGCACGTGCACGTTGAAGACCGAGAGAAAGGTGACCACGCGCTGAAAACCGCCCTCGCCCAACTCCGGCAGAGTGACCCGATCGACCGCCGTGACCTTGCCGTCGGCGGCCGCCAGCAGCACCTCCGGGTCGCCTCCGGTGCCACGCGCGGGCACCCGGAAGAAGGCCAGCAGCAGCAGCGCTAGAAAGGCCACCACCAGCGCCGGCAGCCAGAGACGCATGGCCGCCAGGGCCAAGGCCACCAGCACAAAGGGCAGCACGAACGGCCAGGCTTCGCGGGCAAAGCTCATCGGCTGCTGCTGCGGCTCCCGGCCGGGGCGGTCAGGGGATCTCGCAGGGCGGTCCTAGCCGCCGGCGGAGACCGGCGAGGACTGGCGGTGGCGGACGATCGCAGTCATGCGATCCTTGAGAAAGAGCTTGTGCCGCTTGAGCTGCTTGATCTCCAGCTCGTCCTCCTCGGCGAGGAAGGACTTCTGCGCCAACTCCCGAAGCCGCTTTTTCGCCGCCCGGTGGTCGTCGTGGAGCGCCTTGTACTCAGGGTCCTTGGCCAGCAGTTCCTGCCTCAGCTCGTCCTCGATCTGCGCCATCGCGTCGGTCTCCTCTTGTGGTTGCCGGTAGTCGCTTGCCTTCCCTTCGGAAAGGTATCACGGGCGGCGCTTGGAGGCGTGTCGCCGCCGGTCCAGGGTCACCTCGCCAGGGTCACTTCGCCGGCCGCGCCGACGGCGGTCGCAGGTAGAGCGGTGCGACCAGGACCGCCGGGTCCCAATCGATGTCGGCGCGGTGGGCGTGGCGGACGGCTACCGCGGCCAGCGGCGGCGGCTCGAGGATGCGGATGCCGGCCGCCGCATCGCCGGCCAGCCCCTGGGCGTTGAAGCCGACGATCAGCGCCGGGCCGGACTCGCGCAGGCTGTCCGCCGCGACCAGCCGCGGCTCCGCCAGCGGCCGCGGCGGCTCCGCCGAGCGGAACCACTGGGCGAACCAGTCGCCGCGCAGCGCGTCGACCACCGCCACCACCGTCGAGCCGTCGCCGGGGCCGAGGGCCGCCAGCACCTCGAGGCTGGGCAGCGCGGTCGCCCGGATGCCCAGCGCCTGGTGCAGCCCCAGGATCGTCGCCAGGCCGACCCGCAGGCCGGTGAAGCTGCCCGGTCCCCGCAGCGCCAGCAGGCCGCCGAGGTCCGCGGCCGCCAGGCCGGCGGTGCCGAGAACGCCGTCGATCAGCCCCAGCAGGGTGGCGGAGGAGCGCTCGCGGCTCTCGGTGGCCTCGGCCAGGACCTTGTCGGCGCCTCCCACCGCGACGCTGACCCGCGGCGAGCCGGTGTCGATGGCCAGCAGCGGCCGCTCGCCGGGGCCGCTCAAGGCGCCCTTTCGGCCGGCCGGATCGCCGTCTGGGGAGGGCTATACTGCCGCCGATGCCCAAGCCCGCGCAGCTCACGCCGATGCTGCGCCAGTATCTGGAGCTCAAGGCGCGGTATCCGGACGCCCTGCTGTTCTACCGCATGGGCGACTTCTACGAGCTCTTTTTCGAGGATGCGGTGCGCGCCGCGCCGCTGCTCGAGGTGACGCTGACGGCGCGGCAGAAGGGGACCGCGAGCGAGGCGCCGATGTGCGGAGTGCCGTACCACGCCCTCGAAGTCTACCTGGGCAAGGCGGTGCGGGCGGGCCTCAAAGTGGCCGTCTGCGACCAGGTGGAGGACCCCAGCCAGTCCAAGGGGCTGGTCAAGCGCGCGGTGACCCGGGTGGTGACGCCCGGCACGGTGAGCGACCCCGAGCTGCTGGCCGCCAACGAGGACAACTTCCTGGTCGCCGTGAGCTGGGACGGCGACCGTGGCGCGGGCGCCTATCTGGACCTGTCGACCGGCGCCTTCTTCGCCCGCCGCTGGGCGGGCCCCGGCGAGGCAGTCGACGACCTGCGGCTGCGGGCGCCGCGCGAGCTGCTGCTGATCGAGCCGGCGGCGGCACTGCCGGGCGAGATCGCCGCCTGGGCCGAGCGGCGCGGCCTCTGCGTCACCGAGCTCGACGAGGGGCAGCGGCTCGACGGGCGCCAGTCGCGCGACCTGCTGGAGCGACAGCTGGGCACCGCCACCCTGCGCGGCTACGGCCTCGAGCCGGGCGAGCCCGCGGTCGTGGCGGCGGCGGCGGCGCTCGAGTATGCCCGCACCACCCAGCAGAGCGATCTCGACCACCTGCGCGAGTTCGCGGTCTCCGAGCAGGCGGCCGGCCTGATTCTCGACTCGACCACCCTGGCCAACCTCGAGGTCTTCGCCCCGGCCCGTGGCGGCGGCCGCCGGTGGAGCCTGCTCGGGGTGCTGGACGCCACGGCGACTCCGGGCGGCGGCCGGCTCCTGCGGCGCTGGCTGCAGACGCCGCTGCGCCAGCCCGAGGCAATCGAGCGGCGGCTCGAGGCGGTCGCGGAGCTGGTGGACGGCGCCGGGCGGCGCCTTGCCCTGGCCGAGCAGCTGGCGGCGGTCGGCGATCCCGAGCGCCTGCTGAGCCGCGCCGTCCTGGGCCGGCTGCGGCCGCGTGAGGCGGCGGCGCTGCGCGACACCCTGGCGGCGACGCCGCGCATCCAGGCCGAGCTGGCCGAGGGCTCGGCCGAGCTGCTGCGACGGGTCGCCGCCGCCGATCCGTTGGCCGACCTGCTGGGCGAGCTCGAGGCAACGCTCGAGGCGAGCCCGCCGGCGGCGGTCAAGGAGGGCGGCGTCATCCGCGCCGGCGTCGACGCCGAGCTCGACCGGGTGCGCTCGCTGGCCGGCGACGGCAAGCGCCACCTGCTCGAGCTGGAGCGGCGCGAGCGCGAGCGCACCGGCATCGGTTCGCTCAAGGTGCGGTTCAACAAGGTCTTCGGCTACTACCTGGAGGTCACCAAGGCGAACCAGGCCTTGGTGCCCGAGGAGTACATCCGCAAGCAGACCCTGGCCAACGCCGAGCGCTACGTCACGCCCGAGCTCGAGGAGCTCGAAGAGGGCATCCTGGCCGCCGAGCAGGACCGGGCGCGGATCGAGGCCGAGCTGTACGAGGCGCTGCTGCGGCGCATCGCGGCCGCCGGCGAGCGGATCCGGGCCCTGGCGGCGGAGCTCTCGGGCTGGACGTCCTGCTGGCGTTCGCCGAGCAGGCGGCGCGGCACCGCTATGTCCGGCCCGAGATGCTGCCGGCCGGGCGGCCGATCGAGATTCGCGGCGGCCGCCACCCGGTGGTGGAGCGCGCCGCCGTCGAGCCGTTCGTCCCCAACGACGCCGACCTCGACTGCGACGCGTCGCAGATCGTCCTGCTCACCGGCCCCAACATGGGCGGCAAGTCGACCTATCTGCGGCAGGTGGCGCTGATCGTGCTGATGGCCCAGGCCGGCAGCTTCGTGCCCGCCGACAGCGCCCGGATCTCGGTGGTCGACCGCATCTTCACCCGGGTGGGCGCCGGCGACGACCTGACCCGCGGCGAGTCGACCTTCATGAGCGAGATGATCGAGACCGCCAACATCCTCCACCAGTCGACCGCCGAGAGCCTGGTGATCCTCGACGAGGTGGGCCGCGGCACGGCCACCTTCGACGGCTTGTCGCTGGCCTGGGCGATTGTCGAGCATCTGCACGAGCATCGGCGGCCGCGGACGCTGTTCGCGACCCACTACCACGAGCTGACCGAGCTGGCGTCGCTGCTGCCGCGGGTGGTCAACCGGACGATGGCGGTCAAGGAGTGGGAGGGCAGGATCGTCTTCCTGCGTCGGGTGATCGCCGGCAGCGCCGACAAGTCGTACGGCCTGCACGTGGCGCGGCTGGCGGGCATCCCGGTCAGCGTGGTCGAGCGTGCCGCCGAGGTGCTGCGCAACCTGGAGTCGGCGGAGTACGACCTCTCGGGGCGGCCGCGGCTGGCCCGGGGGCACGCCCCGGAGGGCGTCAACCCGGACCAGATGGCCCTGTTCGCGCCCCCCGAGCAGGTGGTGGCCGAGATCCTCGCCGAGCTCGACGTGGATCGGCTCTCGCCGCTGGCGGCGCTCAACCTGCTGCAGGCGCTGAAAAGCCGCCTCGGCGGCTAGAAGGGGATGTCGTCGTCGTCGGGCGCTGCCGGCGCCGCCGGCGCGGGCTCCGAGCGCCGCGGCTCGCCGCCGTCGGAGGAGGAGCCCCGCGAACCGAGCATCTGGAAGTTGTCGCAGATGATCTCGGTGCGGTACTTCTTCTCGCCGCTCTGACGATCGTCCCAGGACCGGGTCTGGATACGGCCCTCGACATAGATCTGCTTGCCCTTGGTGAGGTACTGGCCCGCGACCTCGGCCTGGCGGCCCCAGCAGACGATGGTGTGCCACTCCGTGTCTTCGCGCCGCTGGCCGTCGCGGTCCTTCCACTTGCGGCTTGTCGCCATCGTGAAGTTGGCCACGGGCTGGCCGGATGTGGTGGTTCGCAACTCCGGGTCGCGACCCAGGTTGCCGACGAGAATGACCTTGTTGACCATGGGAATCTGACCTCCGGGACCGGTTGAGGGGAAAGGCTATCATGGGCTTCCGAGCGCCGTTTCAGCGATCGCCGCCGTCAGATAGAGACGAAATCGGTGCGTCTGATCTTGCAGAGAGTCTCCCGAGCCGCCGTGCGGGTGGACGGGGAGGTGGTCGGCGAGATCGGCCGGGGGATGCTGGTTCTGGCCGGCGTCGAGCGGGGCGACGGCCCGGCCCAGGCGGTAAAAGCCGCCGCCAAGCTCGCCGGTCTGCGGGTCTTCGAGGACCCCGGCGGCAAGATGAACCTCAGCCTTAGGCAGGTCGAAGGCGCGGTCCTGCTGGTCTCGCAGTTCACCCTGGCCGGCTCGCTCGACCGCGGCCGCCGGCCCTCCTTCGAGCGGGCGGCGGCGCCCGAGGTGGCGCGGCCGCTGCTGGAACGCCTCGGCGCCGAGCTCGAGCAGCGCTCGGTGCCGGTCGCCCACGGCCGCTTCGGCGCCCACATGGCGGTGGAGTCGGTCAACGACGGGCCGGTGACCTTCGTGCTCGATCTGCCGCCCGGCGGCGGAACATCCTGAGAGCGGGACCCAGCGCGCCGGCGCTCAGCTGGCGACGCTGATCGTGGCCAGGGGCACCGGCGCGAAGCTGAGCAGGAAGATCAGCAGCAGCAGCCAGGCGATCCTCCGCCGGGACCGGCCGATGGGTTGGTGCTCGTCGGCGACCGGCGGGTGACGCAGGCCGAGCACCAGGATCACCAGGCACCACAGCGCCCAGCCCGGCCAGGCCAGCCCGAGCAGCAGCAGGGCCGACCACAGCACCAGCACCAGACGTCGGTGGCGGCCGCCGGCGACGGCGTAGAGGATGTGCCCGCCGTCGAGCTGGCCCAGCGGCAGCAGGTTGAGCGCGGTGGCCAGCAGCCCGACCCAGGCCGCCAGGGCGAAGGGGTGCAGGTCCAGGATGTAGCCCTCCGGCAGCGGGCCGTGGGCAAGCCAGGTGGCCAGCTGCATGCCGAGGCTGCGGCCCGGCACCAGCAGGAGCATCTCGGTGATGCCCTCGGGCGGTGGCGGCAGCGGCACCGGTCGCGAGGCGGCGACCCCCCAGGCGAGAAAGGGCACCAGGGCGGCGAAGCCGGCCAGCGGGCCGGCGGCACCGATGTCGAACAGCTCGCGCTTGCTGCGCACCGGCGCGCCGATGCGGATGAAGGCGCCCAGGGTGCCGAGCCCGAAGGGCGCCGGCAGGAAGTAGGGCGGGCTGACCGGGTAGCCGTAGTAGCGGCAGGCCAGATAGTGGCCCAGCTCGTGGCAGAGGAGGATCGCCAGGGTCGGCAACGAGAGCCGCAGACCGGTGGCCAGCAGAGCCGGATCCGACCAGATGCCGCGCACCGTCTGCCAGCTGAGAAACAGGGGCAGATCGGTCACCAGGTCGGTGCGGGTGGACAGGTAGAGCACCGCGCCGACCGTGGTCACCGTGAACACCGTCGCCAGGAAGAGGGCGGCGGCGAGCAGCGGCCGCCAGCGGAGCCGCCGCGGCGCCGGGCGCTGCCCGGGCTGGGGTGACGGAGGCCCGAACTGGCTCAGATCTGTTTCAGGCCCTTGCCAGGCTTGAAGCGCACCGTCTTGCCCGGCGCGATGGCGACCTCGACACCCGTCTTCGGGTTGCGGCCGACGCCCCGCTTGCGGTCGCGAACCTGGAAGACGCCGAAGCCCCGCAACTCGATCCGCTTGCCCTCGCCCAGGGCCTTCTTCATGGCGGCGAGGATGGCTTCCACCGCGGTGGCCGCCTTGAGCCTGGACACGTCCGAGCCTTCCGCCACCCGGTTGACTAGGTCGGCCTTTATCATCGCTCGCAACAGAGGGACGCGACTGTAGCAACCGCCTCTGGGGGTGTCAACGAGAGCCTCATCAGCTCCTCAGCTTCCGCTGCATCAGCAGCATCTCGAAGGCGATGGCCGCCTTCCCGGTCAGCCGCTGGATGGACTGGACGTCGAGACCGGCGAGGCCGAGCGAGTCGCGGTCGCCATAGACGGCGCAGACCAGACGGCTGCGCACCTTGACCGGGAACACCGCGCATTCGGTGTCGAGCGCGCCGCGCCAGCACTTGAGCAGCCGCTGGTGGGCCGGCATCGCGGGCAGCCGGCCAAGAAAGAACTCCGCCCCCTGGCGCAGGTTGAGAAACACCGAGGGCTCGTCGAAGCCGACCGCCCAGTTGCGGAAGCCGTACTCATCGAGTGCCGGCGAGCGGCCCATCCAGCCGCGCACCCGGCCCTTGCCGACCCGGAAGACGAGCAGCCGCAGAAACTCCTGGCCCAGGAAACCCAGCATGGCGTGGCCGATGTCCTCCGCGCTGCGCGCCGCCTGCAAAGCCCGCTGGGCGCCGTCCTGCGACAGGGGCTTGATCCGGTCGTCGCCCCGGGGGCGGCGCAGCGACTTCATCTCGTCTGGCGACAGCGGCACCGAGGTCGGTCGGGCCGCTGGCGGCGGCGGCGCGGCGGCGTGCGCCTGGGGGCCGCCGAGGGCTACCGTTCGGGCTCGGCGCTGGGCTGCGGCTGCCGGGGGAGCGGCGGCCGCGGCCGCGGGTGCGGGCGCTTCCTCGGTCGGCTCGAGACCTCGTTGATCGCGCGAGCGGTTGAGGCCGTCCAGCAGCTGGCTGAAGCGCAACGGGCATTCGTGGCCGTAGTGCCGCTCGAGCGCCTCGTGGATCCGAGCCTCGTTGGCGATGTGAATCACCGCCCGCCGGCCGAGCACGAAGGCCAGCTCGTCGAGAATCGGGATCTCCGGCTCCTGCTGGACGGCGAGGGCGACGCGGCCGCGCCCGGCGCGAAAGGGGACGACGCGGTGGCGGATCGCCACCTTGGCGGGCAGCAGGTCGATCACCTCCTGCGGAATCGCCCGCAGCTCGTCGATGTCGGCCAGCGGCAGCGCGCTCTGCTCGGCCAGCGTCTTGACCAGCAGGTCCTCCGAGACGGCTCCCATTTCGAGCAGCGAGGTGCCAAGCCGCCCGCCGAGCACCTGCTGGCGGTTGAGCGCGGTCGCCAGCTGCTCGGCCGTGATCCAGCCGTGGTCCAACAGCAGCCGTCCGATCGGGTCCGTCTCGCGCTGCGCCAATGCCGTTTCCTAAGTTGTTGTGGCTGTGTCACTTATCTTGGCGGCGGCAATTATAGGGAGGGTCTCGCAGCTTGTAAAGCTGACGCACCGGCTGCTACAGTCGCGCCGTGAAACGCGCCCTGGCGATGGCGCTCGCCCTGCTTCCGGCCGCCGTCGTGGCGGCGCCGCCGGAGAACGCTCCCTACGAGTTCGTGCTGGCCAAGCTGCTGGCCGCGGAAGGCTCGTGGCAGGAGGCCGTCGACCGCTTCGAGGCCGCCGTCGGCCAGGCGCCGGAAGACGCCTACCTGCGGCTCGACTACGCCAGCTTCCTGCTCCAGATCGGTCGCCGGGGACCGGCTCTCGAACAGGCGGCGGAGGCGTTCCGTCTGGAGCCGGAGAACCCCGAGGTGCTGGCCGTGTTCGCCCGCGCCCAGATGGCCGTCGCCGACGGCGACCCGTTGGCGATGAACCGCGCCCGCGAGGCCTACGAGGCCCTCCGGCGGTTGCAGCCGGAGAACCTGCAGGGGCTGATCGCCCTGGGCAGGTTGTACCTCGGCGGGGGCAGGGTGGAGGAGGCGGCGACGGTCTTCGAGGAGGCGCTGGCCTTGCGGCCGCAGAACTCCTGGCTGCTGTCGTTGCTGGTCGAGGCACAACTGCGCGCCGACCGGGTAGGGGCCGCCGAGAAGACCCTCGAAGACCTGCTGCGCGCGGATCCGGCCGAGGCCAGGGCGCGCCTGACTCTGGCCGACCTGCAGCAGAAGCGCGGCGCCCTGCGCGCCGCCGCCGAGACCCTGCGGGCCGCGCCGGCCAGCGTGATGGAGGATCTCGACTACCGCCGGCGCCTCGGCTTCGCGCTCTATCGGGTGGGCGAGCTGGCCGCCAGCCTCGAGGTGGTCGAGACGGTGCTGGCCGAGGAGCCGGGCGACTTCGGGGGCCTCTACCTCGAGGGATTGATCTACGCCGCCGAGGGTCACCACGAGCGGGCCAGCAGGTTGCTGCGGCAGCTGCTGGCACAGCGGCCGCAAAGCCTCGAGCTGGCCCTTCTCGCCGCCCGGGTCCTCGAGCGTCAGCAGGCGACGGAGGAGGCGGTGGGGCTGCTGGCCGAGCTGGCCGCCCGGCTGCGCGAAGCCGATGCCCCGGAGGAGGCCGAACTGGCCGAGTACCAGAGCCTCAGCGTGTTGTTCCGCGCCGGCGAGTGGGATCGTCTGCTGGCGGCGCTCGAGCCCAAGCTGAAGCGGGCGCCGGACGAGCTGTCGCTGGATCTGGTCTTCCTCCACCTCGATGCCCTGGCCGAGAGCGGCCGCGCCGCGGCGGCTCTGGCTCGGCTCGAGAAGATCGACATGCCGCAGCTGACGCCGGCGCGCCGGCTGGGAAAGGAGGCGGAGCTTCTGTTCGCGCTCGAGCGCGACGCCGCGGCGGCCGAGCGGATGGCGGCCCTGGTCCAGCTGCCCGGTATCGAGGGCCGCCTCGAGGCCTCCCGCCTGATGCAGAGCCGCGAGCGCTTCGCCGAGGCCATCCCGCTGCTCGAGGGACTGCGCCAGACGACGCCCGACCGCGTGCAGCTTCTCTTCTGGCTGGGCGCCGCCTACGAGCGGACGGCCCGCCACGAGGAGGCCGAGCAGGCATTTCAGGGCGTGCTCGAGATCGACCCCGATTTCGCCCCGGCGCTCAACTATCTCGGCTACATGTGGGCCGACATGGGGCGCAATCTCGAGGAGGCGCTGGCCCTCGTGGAGCAAGCCGTGGCGATCGAGCCGGACAACGGCGCCTATGTCGACTCGTTGGGCTGGGTGCTGTTTCGCCTCGGCCGCCACGACCAGGCGCGGCGGCTCCTGGAGCGGGCAGCGCGGCTGGTGCCCGGTGACGCGGTGATCTCCGAGCATCTGGGCGATCTCTACCTGGCGGTGGGCCGGCCGGCCGAGGCGCGGCTGCACTACGAGCGCGCCCTGTCGCTGGACGGCGACAACGCCGGCGACGTGAGCGACAAGCTCGACCGGCTGCGGCCCCACCTCTAGAGGTTCCGGGAGCCGAGTGCGGCGACTCTGGCTGGCAGCGATCGCGGCGACCCTGGCGGGCTGCTCGCAGCTGCCGGCGCCGGCCCCCATCGAGTCGGCTCCCGTCGAGGCGACACCCGTCGAGCCGGCCCCCGCCGAGCCGGCGGGGGAGCGCGCCCAGGATGGCGAGCCCGCGGCGGCCCAGACTCTCTACCGGGTGCGCTACGAAGGCCGCGAGGGCTCCGGCAGCCTGCGCCTGGTGCTGCGCCAGGTGGCGGCCGAGCGCTTCCAGCTCCAGGCCGCGGACACCTTCGGCCGCGCGGTGTGGAGCCTGGATCTGGACGGAGACCAGGTGCTGCTGGTCGAGCACCGGCGGAAAGCGGCCTGCCTCGCCGGCGGCGAGCTGCGAGTGCCCGAGCTGGCGCTGCGCCCGCTGCCGCTGCCGGCCGTGGCCCGGGTGCTGGCCTCGCGCACCCCCCGCCGGGCGCCCGCCGGAGCCGACCGCACCGACTGGACCGACGAGACCGGCCAACGCTGGACCGCGCGCTGGGAGGACGGTCAGCTGGTCAGCTGGGTGCTGTGGCAGGCGGCCGAGCCCCAGTTGTGGTGGAGCCGGCAGCCGCGAGGCGGCATCCTCTCGCATCGCGACGGCTCCCAGTTCCGCTGGCGCCAGACGGCGCGCGAGGACCTCGCGCCGGACAGCTACCGGCGGATCGAGGTGCCCGCGGGATACGAGCTGGGCGAATGCGGGCCGGAAGAGGCGGGGCCTTAGCTCGTCGGCCCGCGCCGCCGGCAAACGGACTTGTATAATGCCGACCGGCAGTGGCGCCGTCCCGCGGGCCGCGGCCGAATCCCAACCAGAGGGCGAACGGCCTCGGGCGTCATGTTCGAGAGTTGGTATGGCGCTCGTTGCCGGTTCGAGCCCTCGCAGCCGGGGAGCGGAGCAGGCTGATGCAGATCACCGAGGTCAGGGTCTTTCCGGTGCGCGACAAGAAGCTGCGCGCGTTCGCCTCGATCGTGCTCGACGACGCCTTCATGGTCAACGACATCAAGGTGATCGAGGGCAAGGACGGCCTGTTCATCAGCATGCCGAGCCGGCGCAAGAAGAACGGGCGGTTCAAGGACATCGCCCATCCCCTCAACCAGCAGACCCGCCAGCTGCTGGAAGAGACGATCATCGCCGAGTTCCGGCGGGTCGCCGAGGGCGGCGACGACGAGCGGCCGGCGGCAGCGCCCGGGCCGGCAGCGGCGACAGCGGCGGCGGCGCCCATCCCACCGGCGCAGGCGGCCCCCGAACCGGCGCCGCGAGCCAACCGGGCCCCGGAGGAGCAACGGGTGGAGAGCTCCGAGCCCGACGGCAAGAGCCTGGAGGAGGTCGCCGAGGAGCACCTGAGCGACTCCTACTGGACGACATAGCTCTCCCTCCCGATTTGGGGCGTCGCCAAGTGGCCTAAGGCACCGGACTTTGGATCCGGCATTCGGAGGTTCGAATCCTCCCGCCCCAGCCAA